>NZ_JBFTRA010000001.1:0-1687378 GCF_056399285.1 Mesorhizobium sp. 01N446
ACATCCAGCCGATCAACTACCCGACCGTGCCGCGCGGCACCGAGCGCCTGCGCATCACGCCGACGCCATTCCATTCCGACACGCTGATCGCGGGACTGCAGGACGCGCTGGTCGAGACCTGGGATGCGCTCGGCATCCCCTACGGCTCCACAGGACGGCCCGCCGTGGCCAAGAGCGATCGGATCGTTCCCCTGCTGGTGCCCAAGTCGGGCGGCTGAAGCCCGTTTGAAACTCTACTCCGGCGGCCATCTGACGCGGGTTTCTGCGCTTCTACAGCGCCGCGCGTCCATCGGACGAGCAAAGGACGCTGCAGCAATTTCCATTTGGCGCATGACCCTTTTCGAAGATCGAACCCGATCTTCGGCGTCATGCGCGTGCTCACGGACCTGAATGTCCGCTGCGCGCCGGTTCTCGAAACCCACGCCAGCTGACTCGTCGGAGCGATTTTCAATTCGGGTTTCGGCGGCGGCTCGGCTACACAGTCTTCATCCATTTCGCCAGCCGGTGCGCGGCCTCCTCGAGCTGGTCGAGGCGGCGGTGGAAGCATAGCCGCAGGAAGGCTTCGCCGCCGGGGCCGAAGGCGGTGCCCGGCGCCAGGCCGACATTGGCCTTGTCGACGATGTCGAAGGCCGCGGTCCGGGAATCGGTGATGCCGTCGACGGTGAAGAACAAGTAGAAAGCGCCCTGCGGCACGGTAAACCGCGCACGGCCGGTGGCGCCGAGAATGCCACAGACCAGGTCGCGCGCTTTCCTCGCCCGCTCCACCTGCTCGGCGACGAAACCATCGCCCTCATCGAGCGCGGCAACAGCACCGCGCTGCATGAACTGGGCAACGCCGGAATTCGAATACTGGATCAGGTTCTCGAACACCTGCTGGAGGCTCGGATGCGTCTTGATCCAGCCGACGCGCCAGCCGGTCATCGCCCAGTTCTTGGAAAAGGAGTTGACGAACAGGATGCGGTCTTCCTCCGTCGCGATGTCGAGGAAGGATGGCGCACGGCCATGGCCATAGTGGAACAGCGAATAGATCTCGTCGGCAATGATCCAGATGTTCCTGGCTCGCGCCAGGTCAAGGATCGCCTGCAAGGTCTCGTGATCGGCGGTCCAGCCGGTCGGGTTCGACGGCGTGTTGATGAACAGCGCCCTGGTGCGCGACGTGATCGCCGCGGCGATCTTCTCGACGTCGCAGGACCAGCCATTTCCGGAATGATCGAGCGTGACCGGTACCGGAACGGCGCCTGACAGGGCGGCGGCGGCGTCGAAATTCGGCCAGGCCGGCGACAGATAGATCACCTCGTCGCCGGCGCCGGCGAGAGCGGTAAGCGACATCTGGATGGCATGCATGCCGGATCCGGTGACGATGAACTGCTCCTCCGGGAACGTCTTGCCAAAATGCCTGGCGTAATAGCGCGCCAGCGCCTGCCTGAGATCAGGGATGCCCCTTTGCCAGGTGTAGAACGTCTCGCCGCCGGCCAGCGCCTTCGACGCGGCATCGGTGATGAAGGCGGGAGTCGGCAGATCCCCCTCGCCGGCCCACAGCGGGATCAGGCCCTCACGCAGGCGGCCGTAGTTGACGACGGCGACAATGCCGCTTTCCGGCGCGGCGCGGGCTTCGGCGCGAAAGCTATCGATCAGGCTCATGGACAGATCCGTTTTCCCTTGGAGTTGCCGCTCTTTACCAGATACGAAAACAGAAAACCCCAGCCGCGAACGACCGGGGTTTTGGTCCAGCAATGGTTGGCTGAACTATCGTTTCGCAAGCAGATCGCGGATTTCGGTGAGCAGCGCGACATCGGCGGGCGGCGGTGCGGCCGGGGCAGCCGGCTTTTCGCGCTCGAGCCGCCGGCGTAGATTGTTCACCGCCTTGACCATCAGAAAGATGATGAAGGCAAGGATAATGAAGTTCAGCACGACAGTGATGAAGCTGCCATACGCAAAAACGGCGCCCTGCTTTTTGGCGTCAGCAAGCGATGTCGCGTTGACGGCAGAGGACAGCCCAAAGAAGTAGTTGTTGAAGTCCAGGCCGCCCAAAATCGCGCCGATGATCGGCATGATGATGTCGTTGACAAGGGAATCGACGATCTTGCCGAAAGCCGCGCCGATGATGACGCCGACGGCCAAGTCCATCACATTGCCCTTGGAAATGAATTCCTGGAATTCTTTCAGCATTCGACCCTCCTTGTCATGACCGGCCGCGCTGCCGTTCCGTCCTTGCGGCATCGACCCGGCGACAACATAACAAAAACCTGAAGTTGCAACATGGGCAAAAAGGAGAAAGCAACTGCTTTCTCCTTCCGTCACGGCAATACGAACTTCCTCCTGAATCTTGCGCCCGCTCATGCTGCCAAAGCCGCAATGGACATAGGGCTCAAGCTGTGATTGCGTTCGCATAAGCCGAACAAAAAACGGCAAAGGAGGAAATTCCGGGCGTGCAAGGCTTGTTCATCGTCATCATCGCGATCGCCTATGTGACGCTGCTGTTCGCCATCGCCAGCCTGGGCGACCGCCGCTCGGCCATCTCAGGGCCCGGCCGGGCACGGCCGTTCATCTATGCGCTCAGCCTGGCGATCTACTGCACCTCGTGGACCTTCTTCGGCTCGGTCGGGCTCTCCTCAGAGCGCGGCCTGGAGTTCCTCGGCATCTATACCGGCCCGGTTTTGGTGTTCGTGTTCGGTTTTCCGCTGCTCAACCGCATCGTGCGGCTGGCCAAGACCGAGAAGATCACCTCGATCGCCGACTTCCTCGGCGCGCGCTACGGCAAAAGCTTTACCGTCGCGGCGATCGCCACGCTGATCGCCACCATCGGGGCGGTGCCCTATATCGCGCTGCAGCTGAAGGCGATTTCCGGTTCGGTCAGCCTGATGGTCGAGCACTATACGGGATCGCCACCCTCCTTCGATCCGTTCGTCAGCGACATTTCGCTGGTCGTCGCCATGCTGCTGGCCCTATTTGCGGTGCTGTTCGGCACCCGCCATGCCGACGCCACCGAGCACCAGGATGGGCTGGTGCTGGCGGTGGCGGTCGAAACCGTGGTCAAGCTCGCCGCCTTCCTGGCGATCGGCCTGATGGTCACCTTCCTGATCTTCGGCGGCCCGGGCGACATGTTCGCCAAGCTGGCGCAGAATGCACAGGTGCGCGAGGCGATGGGCTACAACACCTCGCTCGCCACCTGGCTGGTGCTGACGGGGTTGAGCGGCTTTGCCATCATCATGCTGCCGCGGCAGTTCTACGTCACCATCGTCGAGAATCGCGGCGAGGCTGAGCTGCGCACCGCGACCTGGGTGTTTCCGCTCTACCTGGTGGCGATCAACCTGTTCGTGCTGCCGATCGCCTTCGCCGGCCTGTCGCTGGTCGGCACCGGCACCAGCAGCGACCTCTACGTGCTGTCGCTGCCCCTGTTCAGCGGCCACGACGTACTCGCCATGGCCGCCTTCATCGGCGGGCTATCGGCGGCAACGGCCATGGTCATCGTCGAAAGCGTGGCGCTGTCGATCATGATCTCCAACGACCTCGTCATTCCGCTGTTCGTGCGCCGCCTGCTCAAGACCTCGACCTCCGAGAACGAGGACTGGTCGACGCTCATCCTCAATGTGCGGCGCGGTGCGATCTTCATCATGTTGTTCATCGCCTTTCTCTACTATCGCGAGAGCACCAACTCAGCGCGGCTGTCGTCGATCGGCCTGATGTCCTTCGCGGCCATCGCGCAGTTCGCGCCGGCGTTGATCGGCGGGCTGATCTGGCGCGGCGCCAATGGCAGGGGTGCCGCACTCGGCATGGTCGCCGGCATCCTCGTCTGGGGTTACACGCTGCTCCTGCCCTCGCTTGTCGCGCCCGACACCGACATCGTCGTGCACGGCCTGTTTGGCTTCGAGGCGCTGCGGCCGCAAGCGCTGTTCGGCACGGTGGCCGAACCGCTGAACCACGGCGTGTTGTGGAGCCTGTCGATCAACACGCTGTTCTTCGTCCTTGGCTCGCTGTCGCGCGCGTCGGTGCCGCTGGAGCGCATCCAGGCGTCGATCTTCGTGCCGCGCGACGCCGGCCCGATGCCGAGCCTGCGCCGCTTCCGTACCGCCATCACCGTCAACGACCTCAAGGACACGATCTCGCGCTATCTCGGCGTCGAGCGCACCGAGCGCTCCTTCCAGTCGTTCGAGAAGACCAACGGCGCCTCGCTGCACGGCAAGGAGCAGGCGAGCATGGACGTCATCCGCTTCTCCGAGCAGCTTCTGGCCAGCGCCGTCGGCTCCTCCTCGGCGCGGCTGATCCTGTCGCTGCTGTTCCGGCGCCACGACCGCGAATCCCGCGATGCCTTCCGTCTGCTCGACGACGCCACCGAGGCGCTGCAGCACAACCGCGACCTGCTGCAGATCGCGCTCGACCAGATGGAGCAAGGCATCACCGTCTTCGACCGCGATTTCCGGCTGATCTGCTGGAACCGACAGTACCGGACGCTGTTCGACCTGCCCGACGAGATGGGCCAGGTCGGCGTCTCGCTCGACCAGATCCTGCGCCATCTCGCCGAGCGCGGCGACATTCCCGCCGACCAGCGGGTGACGATGCTCAACCGGCTGACCAGTTTCGTCAGCCCCTGGCAGATGGAGCTGAAGACCAGCGGCCGCATCCTGGAATTGCGCTCCAACGAGATGCCGGATGGCGGCATCGTCGCCACCTATGCCGACATTTCCGGACGCGTCGAGCAGGATCTGGCGCTGAAGCGCGCCAATGAATCGCTGGAGCAGCGCGTGAAAACCCGCACCATCGAGCTGACCCGGGTCAACGAAGAACTGGCGCAGGCGCAAATGCTTGCCGAGGAGGCCAATCTCGGCAAGACGCGCTTCCTTGCGGCCGCCGGCCACGACATCCTGCAGCCGCTGAACGCCGCCCGGCTCTATTGCTCGTCGCTGATCGAGAAGGCCGGCAAGGGTCCGGCCGGCAAGGCGGCGGTCAACATCGAATCCTCGCTGGAATCGGTCGAGACCATTTTGGGCGCCGTGCTCGACATCTCGCGCCTCGATGCCGGCGCGATGAAGCCGGACGACACTGCCTTCAGCCTCGACGGATTGCTGCGCCAGATCGGCAATGATTTCCGGCCCATGGCCGCGGAGAAAAGGCTCGGCCTGACGATCATGCCATCGTCGCTGACGGTGGTGACCGACCGCAATCTGCTGCGCCGCCTGATTCAGAACCTCGTCTCCAACGCGATCAAATATACCCGCAGCGGCCGCATCCTGGTTGGCGTCAGGCGTCGCGGTGAACTGGCGGAAATCCAGGTGATCGATACCGGCATCGGCATTGCCGGCGAGAAGCTGAACACGGTCTTTCATGAGTTCACGCGGCTGGATGAAGGCGCGCGCGAAGCAGAGGGCCTTGGCCTCGGCCTCTCCATCGTCGACCGCATCGCCCGGGTGCTCAGGCTCGAAATCCGAATTTTCTCAAATCCGGGCAAGGGCACGCGCTTTTCCGTCATCCTGCCCGTCGCGGCGGTGCAGGAGCCGCGCCGCGAGGTCGAAACCAAGGCTCCCGCCCGTACCACGGCTTCGCTGGCCGGGCTGCATGTGCTCTGCATCGACAATGACGCTCGCATCCTCGAAGGCATGCGGCTCCTGCTCGAAGGCTGGGGATGCAACGTCGACACGGTATCCGGCTCGCGGGACCTGGAGAAGGCCGCACCCCACCGCCCGGACATCGTGCTTGCCGACTACCATCTCGACGGCGAAACCGGTCTCGACATCATCGCACGGCTGCGTGCCATCCATGGCGACGACCTGCCGGCGGTGCTGGTCACCGCCGACCGCTCCAACGAAGTGCGGGCGGCGGCAGGAGGGCTCGAGATTGCGGTGATCAACAAGCCGCTGAAACCCGCGGTGCTGCGCTCGATGATGGCCAGGGTCAGGCTGCTGGCATCTGCCGCCGAGTGACGTCAACGGGCCGGCCGGACGAAGCCGGCGACGTCAGCCCTGTGGCCCAGGCTTCCCAAGTAGGCGCAGAACATGTCGGCCATCGCATCGGCATAGGTCTCGATCTCGGCTGGTGTTCGCGGGCTTTCCGAAAAATCCTTCCCCACCGCGCTGAGTGTCGTTTTGATCAGATCGCCGGCCAGGGCGCGGACGGCCTCCGGGGCCTCGGGCAATGCCTCCCGCAGAAAGGTCTGGACGGTTCGTTCCCCCGAGGCTCTGGCTTCGTGCGCCTCCGGTGCGTCACGATAGAGAGGTGCGGCGTCATTGAGCGCCACGCGCACCGCGGCCTCGTCGCACTCCGAGCGGATGAAGGCATGGACAAGGGCACGCAGCCGTTCAAGCGGAGGTCGCTGGTCGTCTTCGAGTATGGTGCGCAGCAGGCCACCTGTCTGGCGCCATTCATCGCTCTGCAGCCTGAACAGAAGTGCGGCCTTGTTGGGGAAATATTGATAGAGCGACCCAACGCTGACGCCGGCCTTTTCCGCCACCCGGGTGGTGGTGAAACGCTGTGCGCCTTCGCTCGCCAAAACCTGAACAGCCGCCTGCAAAATCGCCTCGACAAGGTCCGCGGCGCGAGCCTGCTTTGGCTGTTTTCGTGAGGAAATCGAGTGGCTTAGGCGTCCCGTCATGTCTTGGCTCGGCAATGCGAATTGGAAACCTGAAGGATTATTCGTATTTTCAGCATGACACAAGCACGCAGTCATTTTCGACCGGAGAGTTTTCATGACGACGCTGACCGACGCCCCGCTGGCACCCCTGCTCGCTCGCCTCTTCGAAGAAGCCAATGCCGCGACCAGTCCCGCAGCGGCCGCACTCTCGCACGAGGAGCGGGCGCGCCTGCTCAACAGCAAGACCGAATATGTCGATTTCTACGGGCGGCTGAAGGACCTCTGGCTGGCGATCTCGCCGGAGACCGGCACGCTGCTCTACATGCTGGCGCGCAGCAGCGGCGCGCGCATCATCATCGAGTTCGGCACCTCGTTCGGCATCTCGACGCTCTATCTTGCGGCAGCGCTCAGGGACAATGGCGGCGGCCGCCTGATCACCACCGAATTCGAACCGTCCAAGGTGATGCGGGCCAAGGCCAATTTGACCGAGGGCGGCCTCATGGACCTGGTGGAGATCCGCGAGGGAGACGCGCTTGAAACGCTAAGCGGCGACCTGCCCGAGACGATCGACCTTTTGCTGCTCGACGGCGCCAAGGCGATCTACCCGGAGATCCTCAGCCTGGTCGAGAGCCGCTTGCGGCCAGGCGCGCTGGTCATCGCCGACAATGCCGATCTCTCGCCCGAATACCTGGAGCGGGTGCGCTCGCCGGCATCGGGCTACATGTCCACGCCGTTTGGCGAGGACGTCGAACTGTCCGTGCGGCTCAGTTGAACGCTTCCATCGCCGCATGGGTTTCAACCATGCGGCTCAAATCTTCCTGTCGCTCCACGCGACCGTAGGCGTTTACGTCAACCAACGCGCAAACCCCGGGCCTTCGACAATGACAGTCGAGGCCACCACGCGCAGGTGACGTCATGATCGATACGCTTCCTTCCTTCTTTCGCGCTCCCCCGCGCCCAGCCCTGTTGGGGCTTCTGCTTTTCTTCTGTGCTGGTTTCGCCGATGGCGCGCTGATGCCTTTCTTTCCGCTCTGGGCAAGCAGCGAGGCTGGCATTCCCGTCGGCGCGATCGGCCTGCTGTTCGGCTGCTATGCCGGCGGCGAACTGCTGGCGGCACCGCTGATCGGCGGTATTGCCGACCGGATCGGCCGGCGACCGGTGCTGATTGCCTCGTCGCTCGGCGTCGGCGCAGGCTTCCTGGCGCTGTTCTTCGTGCATGGCGTCGCCGTTACCGCGATCGTGCTGCTTCTGACCGGCATGTGCGAATCCGTGCTTCATCCAACGATCCTGACCGCGATCGCCGATGTGACCGCGCCATCCGCACATCCACGCTGGTTCGGCCTGGCGCGCGTGAGTTCAAGCGCCGGGCAGATCTTGGGACCGGCCTGCGGCGCCCTGCTTGCGCTCGTGTCGCTGCGCAGCGTTTTCCTCGCTGGCGGCACGATGCTTGCGCTGGGCGGCATCGTGATGCTCTTCGCCCTCAACGAGACGATCGGCATCGGCCGCGCTGCCGGCGACGATCGCCACGACGAAGAAGGCGATGAAGACGAGGAGGAAGGTCTGTCCGCGCTGCTTCCGGCGTTCCGCGACGGCCGGCTGGCCAAGCTGCTGCTTTGGGTCGTGCTGTTCGAGGTCGCCGGCAACTGGATCGAGGCGGTGATCCCGCTCTACGCGCAGGATGCCGGGACGCTGGCGCCATCCGGCGTCGGCGCACTGTTCGCCTACGCCGCCGCGCTGACGGTCGGCCTGCAGATGCTGGTCAGCCGCATGGTCGAGGCACGGTCAGCGCTGTGGCTGACGGTCGGTGCCGGCCTCGCGACGATACTCGCCTTCGCGCTGCTGGCCGCCTCGCCGGCGATGCTGGCGTTGATCGGAGCCGTCAGCCTGTGCTCCATCGCGCAGATGCTGGTCGGGCCACTGGTGCCGACCGCCGTCAATGCGCTGGCACCGCCCGCACGGCGCGCCTCCTACATGGCGGCTTCGTCCGTGGCGGTCGACCTCAAGGACTCGCTTGGGCCTTCGATCGGGACGGCGCTCTACGCGCTGGCACCGCGCCTGCCCTGGATCGCCGGCATCCCGCTGGTGGCGATCGCATCGCTTGGCCTTGGCGCGGCCATCGGCCGGGCGCGCAATCCTTCGCGGCCGACCGAGGATGATGCCACGCCGCAACAGGGCTCAGCCGTCGAAAACTATCGCTGAGATCTTTCGTTCGGCGCCGTCGCGCAGACGCGGGTCGACTGCCTCAGACGGGGCTGTCGACCATCTGCGAATTGCGGAACCGGGGCTTCGCGCCGTTGGCCGCGGGCGACGGACGATGCTCGCGAAACGCCATGGCAAGGGTGCGCAATGCATCGCGCGATTGAGCGTCCGAGAGCGTGGACAAGAGCATGATCTCCGACGCCGGCAGCGGCGGCAGGCCGAATTTACGGCTGACCTCGATGGTGCCGGGCGGAACCAGGCGAGACGAGAAGGCCCCGGCGGCGAGGCCGGCGGAAACGGCCTCGGCAACGGCGAAGGAGCCGCAGCCGAGGAAAACCTGCGTCCACGGTATTCCTACCGCATCGAGCGTGCCGGTGATGACGTCGCGGATGCTGCAGGAAGGCGCGGAGGCGGCCAGCCGCAGCGGCTCGCCGGCGCGGTAGACGAAATCCGGCGTGGCGTACCAGCCGAAATGTTCGGGTGCCAGGACCTCGCCGTCGCGGCGGTCGTCCTCGCGACGGACGATCGCGGCATCGAGGTCGCCACGATCGAACGCCGCGATCAACTCGCGCGTATCATCGAGCCGCACCTCGATGGTCAAGGCCGGATCATGCGCATTGAGGCGCGCCAGCAAGGTCGGCACTTCGGCCCCGCCGACATGGGTGGCAATGCCCAGCCGAAAGTGGCGGTGAACGGCGGCGAGGCTGGCGACGGCCCGGTCGTGCGCGGCGAGGAAGTCGCGCGCCGGTTCGAGGAACACCGCACCACGCGCTGACAGGCGCACCAGTCGCGGCGTCCGCTCGATCAGCTTCTGCCCCACCCGATCCTCCAGCCGCTTCAGCTTGACACTGATTGCGCCTTGCGTGCTGCCAAGCGCCTCGGCCGCGCGTGTAAAACTGCGCAACTCGGCGACGGCGACGAAAGCTTTCACCGCATCTACGTCCAGCGTCATGTCAGTTATCTCATATTGTTGTCTCTGAAATAGCCAACCATGCAATTCTAAAATGATCAAGCCTGACCTAGTCTGGGTTGAGCGGGGCGGCCGTCATACCGACTCGTCCTGCCCAAGAAGTCGAAAGGTTTGATCATGCCCACTGCCCTGACCCGTCGAGGCATCGTCGTTCTGTTGGCCGCATGCCTGGCATGCCTGATGTTCGGGCTGGAGATTTCAAGCGTGCCCACCATCCTGCCGACACTGGAGCAAGAGCTGCACGCCGATTTCAGGCAACTGCAATGGGTGATGAACGCCTACACGATCGCGGTCACCACCGTGCTGATGGCGGTCGGCACCATCGCGGACCGCTACGGACGCAAGCGCGTCTTCCTGGTCTCCATCGCTGCCTTCGGCCTGACGTCGCTGATCTGCGGCCTGGCGGACGATGTGTCGACCCTGATCATCGCCCGGTTCCTGCAGGGCTTGAGCGGCGGCGCGATGCTGATCTGCCAGCTCGCCGTGCTGTCGCACGCATTCAGGGAAGGGCGTGAGCGCGCCGTCGCCTGGGGCTGGTGGGGCGTCATCTTCGGTGTCGGCCTCGGCTTCGGGCCTATCATCGGCGGTGGCATCGTCGCGGCCTCGAGCTGGGAATGGGTGTTCCTCATCCATGTGCCGGCAGCGGCCGTGGCCTTCGTGCTGGCTTTGACCGGTGTCCATGAATCGAAGGACCCGCAGGCGGGCAAGCTCGACCTGGCGGGCATCGTGACACTGGCGCCGTCGGTCTTCTGCCTGGTCTTCTACATCACGCAGGGGCCGGACCTTGGTTTCGCCAGTCCGGCCGCGCTGACGATCCTCGGCATCTCGGCCGCGAGCTTCATCGCCTTCCTCATCGCCGAGCGGGTCAGCAAACGGCCGATGTTCGATTTCTCGGTCTTCCGCATCCGGCCGTTCTCCGGCGCGATCGTCGGCTCGGCCGCCATGAACCTCTCCTACTGGCCGTTCATGATCTACCTGCCGATCTGGTTCCATGCCGGACTGGGCTATGACAGCGTCTCCACCGGTCTTGCCTTGCTTGCCTACACGCTGCCGACGCTCGTCATGCCGCCCCTGGCGGAGCGGCTTTCGCTGCGCTACCAGCCCGGCATCATCATTCCGGCCGGGCTCGCCATCATCGGCGTCGGCTTCATCGTGATGAAGCTCGGCAGCGCCGCCGGGCGGCCGGATTGGCTGACGATGCTGCCCGGCTGCCTGATCGCCGGAGCCGGTCTTGGCATCACCAACACGCCCGTCACCAACACGACGACCGGCTCCGTTTCGAGCGACAGGGCGGGCATGGCCTCGGGCATCGACATGAGCGCCCGCATGGTTTCGCTGGCGGTGAACATAGCGGTGATGGGCTTCATCCTGGCGAGCGGCGTGCTGGCGTATCTGGGCACAGCACTGCCCGACCTCGACGCCAGCCAGCTGCGTCTCTTCGCCGACGGGATCGCGGCCGGAAATCCCAACCCCGGTCTTGCCGATGCAGTCGTCCACGATGCGCTGCGCAACGGCTTTGGCTTGGTGATGCTCTATGGCGGCATCGGCGTCTGGATCATGGCCGCCATCAGCTTTGTAAGCTTCAACGCCCGAAGGGTCCAGACAGAGGTTCAGTGTCCCGATTGAACGGGCGACGCCGGCACTCAGTTGTTGGTCTGCAACGGGTCGCTGCCGATCTTGGACAGGAGGATCACCGCCTGGGTGCGGCTGTCGACGCCGAGCTTCTGCAGGATGGCCGAGACATGCGCCTTGATGGTCGCCTCGGAGACGCCTAGCTCATAGGCGATCTGCTTGTTGAGCAAGCCTTCGGCCAGCATGCCGAGCACGCGGGTCTGCTGCGGCGTCAGCGCCTGCAGCCGCTTGATCAGGTCCGATATTTCGGGATCGCGCTCGACGCCGAGATCGACGCCGACAGGCGCGGCGATGTCGCCGGCCAGCACCGATTGCACGGCGTTGCGGATCTCCTCCATGCTGGCCGATTTGGAGATGAAGCCGGATGCGCCAAGATCGAGTGCGCGCCTGATGGTCGCCGGATCGTCATGCGCCGAGACCACGATAAGCGGCACCGCCGGATGGATGCCGCGCAGCGAAATCAGGCCGGAGAGGCCGCTGGCGCCCGGCATCGACAAATCGAGCAGCACCAGATCGACATCCTCATTAGCCACAACCAATGCCTTGGCGCTTTCGAAATCGCCGGCCTCGTGGATGGCCGCGACATTGCCGATGCCGGCAAGCGCTTCGCGCAGCGCACCGCGAAACAGCGGGTGATCGTCGGCGATAACGAAAGAATAGCCTGACGGCAAATGTTCCTCCCCGAATCCCGTCGATGATTTTTAAGCTTTTCGGGACCAGTCGGACGATTATGAGGGGCCGCGCGCTGTTTTCAAGCGGCAAAACCAGGGCGCCGTGTTTTCCCTTGCCTATGGCCCTCAGGTCTTCTGCGAATTGAGCTGCGCGCCGTTGCCGTTATCCTTGTCCATTTCCTTGACGATGCCCATGAAGCCCTTCAGGAAGCGCTCCATGTAACTCATCGTCTTGTTGAAATCCTCCTCGCTCGGCAGTTTCGATTCCAGCCGGGCGGAGAGCGAATTCTCGAGCTTGGTGACGCGCTCGTCCATTGCTTTCACCGAGGTCTGCAGGCGGTCGATTTCGTCCTGGAAAGCAGCGCGTTCGTCGGCCGCCACCTTGCAGACGAGCTGGCCCGAACGTTCCTCGCAGATCGACATCGCGCCGGTCTGGGTATCCATGCGGACATAGCCGTTGGCGGATTTTTCCAACCGGTAGCGGTCGGTTTCTTCCGAATAGGCGGAGGCCGCTACCAATGAAACGAGCGCGGCGGGGATCAAGATGTGTTGCAGACGCATGTTGTCCTCCATGGCCAAAGCCTGAAATATCGCATGTTTGCGCCGGAAATGGGGAAGACCCTTGGCGTGGCCTTCCCCGCACGACTGGTTCGGACTATAGCGCAACCATGTCTCAGTTTATCTACAAGATAACCCCGCAAGCACTTTGGCGCGAGGCCGAAGCCAATGGCCGCTTCACCGGCGCGCCGATCGACGTCGCCGACGGCTTCATCCACTTCTCCACGGCAGCGCAGGTCCGGGAAACCGCGGCAAAGCATTTTTCCGGCCAGACAGACCTTCTGCTGGCCGCCATCGACGACGCCAGCCTGGGCGACGCCCTGAAATACGAGGTTTCGCGCGGCGGAGCGCTGTTTCCGCATCTCTATGGCGTGCTGGAGTTGAACGCCGTGCTGTGGGTCAAGCCGCTGCCGCTTGGCGCCGATGGCGTGCATCAATTCCCGCCGCTGGAGGATGAATGAGCGTGCTCGACCGGTTCGGCCAAAAACTGCTGTTTGCCTTCGATCCGGAAACCGCACATGGCCTGTCGATCGCAGCGCTGCGATGCGGCCTGCCGGCCGGCGCGCGGACGGTGCGCGACACCAGGCTGAAGATCAGCCTTTGCGGCCTCGATTTCCCCAACCCGCTCGGCATGGCGGCCGGCTACGACAAAAACGCCGAGGTGCCCGATGCACTGCTTGGCCTCGGTTTCGGCTTTGCCGAGGTCGGCACGATGACGCCGCTGCCGCAGGCCGGCAACCCGAAGCCGCGCATCTTCCGGCTGACGGCGGATGAGGCGGTGATCAACCGGCTGGGCTTCAACAATGAGGGCCATGCGGCGGCCGAAAAACGCCTTGCCGGCCGCAAGGGGCGCCCTGGCATTGTCGGCGTCAATATCGGCGCCAACAAGGACAGCACCGACCGCATCGGCGACTATGAGCGCGGCGTCGCGCTTTTCGCGCGCTACGCCAGCTATTTGACCGTGAACATCTCCTCGCCCAACACACCCGGCCTGCGCAACATGCAAGCGCGCGAGCAGCTCGGCGAACTTTTGTCGCGAGTCATGGCTGCGCGTGCGTCGGCCGCGGCCCAACCGCCGGTCTTCCTCAAGATCGCGCCGGATCTGGTCGAGGCCGAGCTGGAGGACATCGCCGCCGAGGTCGTTGAAAAACGGATCGACGGCGTCATCGTCTCCAACACCACCATTTCGCGGCCGCCGCTGCGCAGCGGCAATGCGGCGCGCGAAACCGGCGGGCTTTCGGGAAAACCGCTGTTCGAACGCTCGACCATCGTGCTGGCGAAGATGCGCAAGCTGCTTGGTCCGGACATCGTCATTGTCGGCGTGGGCGGAGTCGATTCCGCGGAGGCCGCGCTGGAGAAGATCCGTGCGGGTGCGGATCTGGTGCAGCTCTACACCGGCATGATCTATGCCGGACCCGCACTGCCGGGCCGGATCGTCGCCGGCATGGCGCGCTTTTGCGAGACGGAGCGGCTGAAATCCATCCGCGAGTTGCGCGACAGGCACCTTGATCGGTGGGCGTCCAAGCCGCTCAGCTGAACGCCGTGCGCACCCGAAATTGCAGAATCGTCAGCAGGCTGAAGCCGCGCGCCAGCAGGAAGACGTGCAGCGCCGCCCACAGGCCGTGATTGCCGAAGGCAGGGGCCAGCGTCAGCAGCGCGACGGCAAAGACCAGGAACGACAGCAGCATCATGTTGCGCATGTCACGCGACCAGGTCGCGCCGATGAAGACGCCATCCATCTGGAACGCCAGCACGCCGCTGAGCGCCGTGAACGCCGCCCAGGGCAAGTAGGTGTCGGCCACCGAGCGGACCTCCTGCGAGGTCGTGACGATGGCGACCAGATTGGCGCCGGCCGACAGCAGCACCAGCGTCGCGGCGCCGGCCAGCCCGAACCCCCAGAACAGGGTCAGCCGCACCGCCTGCCGGAAGGGCTGCTCGGCCCGCGCGCCGACGGCGCGGCCCGCGAGCTGTTCGGCGGCGGTGGCAAAACCGTCGAGGAAATAGCCGGCAACGAGGAAGAAATTCATCAGCACCGCATTGGCGGCCAGCGTCACCGTGCCGAACTGCGCGCCCTGGCGGGTAAATAGTGCGAAGGCGGCAAGCAGCGAGAAGGAGCGGATCATGATGTCGCGGTTGAGCGACAGCATGCGCAGGAAGGCGGCCATGTCGAGCAGCCGATGGCGCGGCAAGGGCGGGGCCGCGCGGAAGCGGCGGACCACGATGGCGAGACCAAGCAGCATGGCCAGGAATTCGCCCGTGACGGTTGCCCAGGCGACGCCGGCGACACCCCAGCCAAGCCTGAGGCCAAGCAGGAAACAGAGCCCGATGTTGATGCCGTTGAGCACCAGCTGCAGCACAAGGCCGAGCCCGCCCTCGCCACGCCCCAGCACATAGCCGAGAATGGCATAGTTGATCAGCGAGAACGGGGCGGCAAGCAGCCTGATCCTGATGTAGACGCCCATCGCCTCGCTGACGCGCTGTTCGGCGCCCATGAACCACTGGCCGCCGATGGCGATCAGCGGCGAAAGCGCCGCCAGCACGATGCCGGCGACGACCGCGATCAGCACGGCGCGCCAGAACACGGCCTGTTCCTCGAGCGCGTCGCCACGCCCGAAAGCCTGGGCGACGAGGCCGGTGGTGCCCGAGCGCAGGAAATTGAAGCTGGTGAAGACGACGTCGAAAACAAGCGCGCCCGCCGCAAGGCCGCCGAGCAAAGCCGCGTCGCCGAACTGCCCGACAACAGCCGTGTCGACCAGCCCAAGCATCGGCGTCGTCAGATAGGCGAGCGTCATCGGCACCGCTATGGCGAGCACGGAACGGTTGGTGACGACAAAAGATCTGGCGTCGACTGGAATTGCGCCCTTGTCCAAGGGATTGCTGCCTTGCGGATTTGCGGCTTGATCGAAGAGCCGATGTGCCCCATTTTCCGGCCACCGCGCAATCATTCTTCCCACGATGGCCAACCGAAATCCCGGTCTGGCGCGAAGCCGCCGGAATTCCGTCCATGCCCCTGCAGATCGTCCACCATCCCGACTACGACGCCGGCTTCGCCACCAACCATCGCTTCCCGATGAGCAAGTACCCGTTGCTGATGGAGGCCTTGCGGGCACGCGGCCTGGCCGGGCCCGGGGCGCTCAACACCGCGGACCCGGCACCGGCATCATGGCTCAGGCTTGCCCATGCGGCCGGCTATGTCGACCAGGTCATCAGCTGTTCGGTGCCGGAAAAAATCGAACGCGAGATCGGCTTTCCGGTCGGCCCGCGCGTTTCGCTGCGCGCACAGCTTGCCACCGGCGGCACGATGCTGGCGGCGCGGCTCGCCTTGCGCCACGGCATTGCCTGCAACACCGCCGGCGGCAGCCATCATGCTCGGCGCGCGCAAGGCGCCGGCTTCTGTACCTTCAACGATGTCGCCGTCGCCTCGCTGGTGCTGCTCGACGAGGGCGCCGCACAAAACATCCTGGTCGTCGATCTCGACGTGCATCAGGGCGACGGCACCGCCGACATTCTTGGCGACGAACCAGCTGTGTTCACCTTCTCCATGCATGGCGAGCGCAACTATCCCGTGCGCAAGATCGCCTCCGATCTCGACATCGCGCTTCCCGACGGCACAGGCGATGCCGCCTATCTGGAGAGGCTGGCCACCATCCTGCCGGAGCTGTCGGCGCGGGCGCGCTGGGACATCGTTTTCTACAATGCCGGCGTCGACGTCCATGCCGAGGATCGGCTTGGCAGGCTGGCGCTTTCCAATGACGGCCTGCGCGCCCGCGACGAGATGGTCATCGGCCATTTTCGCGCGCTCGGCATTCCCGTCTGCGGCGTCATCGGCGGCGGCTATTCCACCGATGTGCCGGCCCTTGCCGCGCGGCACGCCATCCTGTTCGAGGTCGCGTCCAGCGTGGCTTGATGCACCATGTCGTCGACCTGAAGCTCGCGAGCCGAAGACGTAGTTTACAAGCTTCTGAGGAATGTCAGGCTGGGAGCAAAAAAGTACTCGCCTCCCTGCATCTTGACGAAACCCTGAAATGACAGCGTTGCGTCTCCAGCAGCCAGGTTGTCCCACTCTTTTTGCCAATGTTGCCCAGCGACAGGGCCCTGGCCAATGATGGGGTCGAGCTTCGACGGTTGCCCGCCCGCGGGAAAGGTAGGATTGTTGGCCCAAGTCTGCTGCGTGAATTCGAACTGCGTGGCCAGTTCGCGATTATAGGCCATGAAGAGAAGCCCCACCTCGCCGGTTGGCAGTAGCGGACCTACCTTCGTATCAAATTCCGCGAGCGACTTGCTGTCAGGAATATCCGAAGGGTGAACCTGCCGGGGAACGTCCTCATATGGGATACCGCGGCGCGGCATCAGATGCTTGCGTTCGTTTTCCGGCGTTTCAAAGCCGCCGGTGCCGCGCGGATTGACCTTGCGGATATGAGCCTGGAACGGACACCGGGCACCTTGGTCATTGTTATAGGTGAAGTCGTTGGGCGGATTGACCGCCTTTGCTTCGTCCGAGAGCGTCACAGGGGTGCCGTCCTCGAACCGCCCCACCACCATTGCTCCGGCCAATTCACGATCTTCACCGGTGAAGCCCAGTGCGGTTGCCAATTCCTGCTCTTTGCGTTTGAACAGGCGGACGTTTTGATCCAGCTTGCGGAAGATAAAGTAACTTCCAAAACTTATTCCGTCGGCGGAACCTGGGTCCGGGACAAGGGCAACGTCGAGAGGGGCCTCAGGATCCCATTCGGCGATTCCTGCGTCGCGCGCTTCCTTGGCGCTGTCTTCCACAAGCATCAAAGGCTGGCTACGACCATCCACATAACCGAAATGCTCGATGCCATCATTGGCCTTGTTGAAAATGGCTTTGCCGTGCTGCTCCTTGACGATCGTGGCTCCCGCGCCCGTCAAGAGCGTCGCGATCGCATCGCGTTTCAGCCGCAGGGCCGTATCATTTTCGCTGCCCACAAGAACCATTCCATCGATCTTGCCTCGGAACGGCGCCTCCCAGGAGGCAACAGGCGGATCGCCCAATACGGCCGCCTTCATGCCTGTTCTGAAACTGGGATCGGATGGTACGGCGCCGGAGGCCACTCCAAGCGCGGAATAGCCGGTGGCGGAAAGGAAAACCGAGACAAACGGCTTGCCCGACTTGCCGGTTGCGTGAAAATTATCGGCTTCGAGCAGCTGCTGGTAGGCGCTGGTGGCGTGATAGTTGGCGATCTCACGCAGTGCAGCTCGCATCTCGCGCTTCTTGGGGGCTGCTATCTTGAAAAAGATGTTCACGGTAGCGGACCGACCGTGACCTTTCAGGATATTACCCTGCAGCGCAGCAAGCATCCGCTGCTCGTCGTGGCTGGCGCTCTTCCATGAGAGCGGCTTCGTAAGATCTATTGCCATGGTTTCTTCCCTCCACCCGAATTGAAAAAACGTGGCGAAAAGCAAGACCTGTCCTATCGCCGATCGCCACTCATCAAATTCATTCTGCGCACCCTGCGGGTCCGATGGGAAACAATTGCTTCCAATTTTCTGAAATTTCCGATTAAGGCCTATCTCTGCAGACCTTACTCCGCCTGACCCCTGATGATGCTCTCATCTGCTTGAAAACACAATAGTACGCCAAATAGTTATGAAATCTATTCAGTCATATTATCAGAATTTATGGATATCCTCTTGGAATCTTCTGATTTTCCTCACCGAGGCAAATGGTTATGATCTGAACCGATGTGATCGCGTTTCAGCCAACGATCCAGAAGGTGCCTACGGTGATTGCGATATGCCGGCATAGCCCGTTGCGGGGCATGAGGGGTCTCGGCCCCGGCCGCATACGGCGCACTTCGCGGGCTGTCGGCTTTTTGAGGATGAACGCCGCCTTTGACAGCGCTACTTCCGATAGTTGGCGATCCTGAGCAGGATGAAAGCCGGCACGACGATCGCGGCACCAAGCAGGATGTAGCCGAGGAAACGGTCAACGGCGTGGAAGCCCAGGTTCCACAGGTCGATGAAGAACTTCTGGATGCCGTAGAAGACATCCATCGGCGACCAGCCGAAGGCATTCATGACAAGGCCGACGAGGAACGACACCACCAGCAGCTTCAGGATCACCCTGAGCGGGGAGTCGCCGAGAAAGCGCGTCAGTGTGGACAAGGTCGTCTCCCCATTGAGATGCCCGGACTCAAGGGCACGCCCAGAGATACGTGCTTGGCGGCCATCCATCAAGCCGGCGCGGTTTGTACCCGGGAAAACCCGCAACAGGCGTTAGAGACCCGAGCTTCAGACGGCCTGAAATTCTTAAATATAGGTAAACAGAATCATTTCAATTTGTTGAAAATAAAGCACAAAACCGTCATTTTCCAATTTTGCGCAATGTGCGTGCAATTTTCACCTGCGAGACAGTCGGCGTCTTTCAGGTGATTGGTTGCGCGGCGCTCCGACCCCCTACCACCAGCTGGCGAACGCCAGCTTCAGGACCGTGCAGCCATCCCTGGAAGACACCAAACCGGAGCCCGGCCACCCCAAGGCCAAGCTCCCCGGGAGTTAACCTGCGTGTCGATTGCTGGATGCGCGTTTGTGCTGGAGTAATGCTGTGTCCTCTCGAGTAAAGATCGTCCTGACGGCGGCGAGCCTCGCCTTTTGCCTTCTCGGGCCGGCGATGGCCGCCGACCTTTCACCCACCTACAATGACCCGCCCGCCTTCCAGTGGAGCGGCGCCTATGTCGGCGTCCACGGCGGCACGGCATTCACCGGAATGCCAAACCCGTTTGCGGGCCGGAATGGCTTCAGCGGCGGTGTCCAGGCCGGCTACAATCGGCAGATGGGTCCCGCCGTTCTCGGCGCCGAGATCGAAGGCTCCTATCTGGGCGGCGCCGAACACGACGTCCAGGGCGGCAAGATCAAGGAGAAATGGCGCGGCGCCGCCAAGGCCAAGGCAGGATTGAGCTTCGACCAGACGCTGCTGTTTGGCACCGGCGGCGTTGCCCTGACCAAATTCGACAAGAGCGACAACGTCAGCAGCGCCGATGGATGGAAGGTCGGCTACCTGCTGGGCGCGGGCATCGAGCAGGGCTTCGCCGGCGGGCTGTCCGCCAAGGTCGAGTACGACTATGTCCGCACCCCCGGGGTCGAGACGACATCGGCTCTCGGCACGTCGAAGACGACGATCGGCAGCCATGAACTGAAGGCCGGCATCAACTACCGGTTCTAGATCAGGCGAACCGGATCGCGCGATGCCGCCGTGCATCGCGCGATCCGGTGTCCCGATATGCGCCGGCCAGGCCGGCCGGCTTTTTCCGCAATGGCGCCGTTCCCGTGCCTCGCTGCAATGTCGATGCAATCTTCGCGATCTAGGTCCGCGCGTGAATTTTCACTCTGGGAATCTGTTCCGATATGTCCACGCCTGGCGCCAGCCTCCTGATACGGGCCTCGAAGGTCTTCTTCATCGCAATCGCGCTCGCGGGCTGTGCCTCCGACATCATGAAAAACTATGTCGGGCAGCCGGTCGAATCGGTCGTCCTCGATTATGGCCCGCCAACGGCGATCGTCGATCTTGGCCAGGGCCAGCGCGCCTATCAGTGGCGCAAGGTGTCGACGTCGGCTGTTTCCGGGACTTCGAGCGGCGAGGTTCGCGAGACAAAACACGGAACCGTCTATGAAGAGACCGAGACGCCCGGCTATATCGAGCGTCAGGAATGCTTCTACACATTCTACGCCCGCGCTTCCGGCGGCCGCTGGTTCATCACCAATTTCCGCCAGCCAAAGCTCGAATGCGAATGAACTGCCGCGGCCCTAGGCCCAGACAGGCCGCGGATAAAGGAGAATACGCATGCGCGTCCTGTTGATCGAGGACGAACCGGAAATGGCCTCCGTGCTGAAGGCCGCTCTCGAGCGTGTGGACATCATCGTCGACCATGCCGCGACATTGGCCGATGCCGAGGCGATGGCCCGCCTGGGCTATCACGACGCGGTGGTGCTCGACCGCAGGCTGCCGGATGGCGACGGTCTCAGCCTCATACCGCGCCTGCGTGCCTTGCATCTGGATGTGCCTGTCATCGCCCTGACGGCGATGAGCGGGTTGGACGACCGGGTCGCCGGGCTCGATGCCGGCGCCGACGATTACATGGTCAAGCCCTTCGCCACGGTGGAACTCGTCGCACGGCTTCATGCCTTGCACCGGCGCGCGTTCACCTCGCGCGCCAACCACACGATGGTCGGCCGCCTGACCTATGATTTCCGCCACCGCGAGGCGCTGGTCGAGGATCGAACCCTTGATCTGCCGCGGCGTGAAAGGCTGGTGCTCGAAACGCTCATCCGCCGGCCGGGGCGGACCGTCATGCGCAGCGCGCTGGAGGAGGCTGTCTACGCGCTCGACGACGAGATCGGGTCGAATGCGCTCGATGCACACATTTCGCGGCTGCGCCGCAAGCTCGACGATGTCGCCGCCGGCATCGAGATCCGGGCGATCCGCAACCTTGGCTATCTCTTGCGGGCGGCCTCGTGAAAAAGCCGCGGACGCGCTCGCTGCAATGGATCCTGGTCCGACGGCTGATCCTGCTGCAGGCGGCGACGCTGCTTATCTTCATCGTGCTTTGCGCGGCAGCATTGTGGATCGCCAATCCGCGCCTTTTGATCGACAACGAGGCAGCCGTTGCCGCCATCAAGGGAGCGGTCAGCCGTGACGGCAACGGCAAACTGATCGTCCAGGAGACCGAGGAGCTTGCCAGCTTTCGCGAGGGCTTCCCCAATGTCTGGTACATCGTTCGCGACGACAGCGGCCAGAGCGTGCGCTTCGGCAATGTACCTGACGTCTACGCCAGGAATTTTGGCGAGCTGCTGGGCGAAGCCGATCACGCCACCATCGGATTTTCCGAAGATGATCTGAGGCCCGAGGCCTATCTCGAAAAGGCCGCGACCAGGGCCGGCACCGTACAGATCATCGCCGGAACGAGGTCGTCGCGAGAAACTGACGGGCTCGAGCTCAGCATTTCGGCCACTGTCGACGTCGCCAGGCATCCCGACGGCAGCAGAAACTGGGAAAAGGCGCTGCCGGCTCTCGCGGTCATCATCATCATCCTGCTCTTGCCGATCGTCCTGGTCATGGGAGCCACGACCCTGGTGACGACGCCGGCCGTGGTGCGCCGCTCCTTTGCCGGCCTTGTCGAAACGGTCCGCCAGGCGACGCGCATCGATATCGGCACCCGCGCCATGCAGCTGCCGGTCAAGAACGTGCCGCAGGAAATCGCGCCGCTGGTGCATGCCTTCAACGAGGCGCTTGGCCGCCTCGCCCAGGGCTACGACCGCCACAACCGCTTCCTCACCGACGCGGCGCATGAACTGCGCACGCCGATCGCCATTCTGCGCACACGCGCCGAACTCCTGAAACAGGAGCCGCAAAGCGCGCGGCTGCTGCGTGACATCGAACGCCTGTCGCATCTTGCCCAGCAACTGCTCGACCATCAGTTGCTCGACCGGCCGTCGGACCAGCGCCAGATCGTCGATCTTGCCGACCTGGTCAGCCGGGTCGCCGCCGACTTCGCCCCGCTCGCCATCGAGGCCGGCTATGACCTTGCCTTCGAGCCATCGCCTGGCAAGGCACATGTCGAGGTCAATGTGCTGCAGATCGAGCGAGCACTCGCCAACCTCGTGCGCAACGCAATCGAGCATGGCGGCGGCAGCGGCACGATCACGATCGCCATCGACGGGATCGGCGGCATCGAGGTGCGCGACGAAGGCCCGGGCATTCCCGCGGAAGAGCGCGAGAACGTCTTCGAGCCCTTCTACCGCTTGCAGCCGCAGTCGCGCGGGGCGGGGCTGGGACTGAACCTCGCCCGGCAGATCGCGCTGCTGCATGACGGGACGATCCGCATCCTGACGGGCTCATGGCGCGGCGCCCGCATCCGCATGGAATTGCCGGTGCGTTCGTGACGGTGCTGAGCCCATTGCGGTCGGCCCGGCAGTCCCCATCCGATTTATCTGTTTTCTAACCAATTGCCGCTATTGCCATTGCAAGAGCGGGAGCCAGGCTTTGGTGGGAACGGGAAAAATCGGCGCGCACCGCGCGGTCAAGCTGTCGGTCGTCGTGCCATGCTACAACGAGCGCGACGGCGTGGCCGAGCTTCATCGACGCGTCAGCGCCGTATGCCTCGAGCATAGCCCTTCCTACGAGATCGTGCTTGTCATCGACGGGGCGACCGACGGCACCCGCGAGGCCATTTTCGAACTGGCCGAAAAGGACGACCATGTGGTCGCCATCGACCTTGCCCGCAACTATGGCCACCAGATCGCCTTGAGCGCGGGGCTGGAGTTCTGCCGCGGCGAGCGCATTCTCATTCTCGACGCCGATCTCCAGGATCCGCCCGAACTGCTGGGCGCGATGATGGCGAAGATGGATGAAGGCTTCGATGTCGTCTATGGCCAGAGGATAAAGCGCGACGGCGAAAGCTGGTTCAAGCTGGCTTCCGCCTCGATGTTCTACCGCCTGCTCGGGCGAATGGTCGATGTCGAGATCGCGCCGGACTCCGGAGACTTCCGGCTGATGAGCCGCCGGGCGCTCGACCATCTGAACGCGATGCCCGAACGCTACAGGTTCATCCGCGGCATGGTGAGCTGGATTGGGCTGAGGCAAGTCGCCTTCCCTTATGAAAGGCAGCGGCGCTTTGCCGGCACCACCCACTATCCGCTGAGGAAGATGGTTCTTCTGGCCATCGACGCGATGACCAGCTTTTCGATCGTGCCATTGCGGTTTGCCTCGATGCTGGGGATGATGTTCGGTCTGCTCGGCCTGGTCGTGCTCGGCTATACGCTGCTTGAATGGTCCAGGGGCAACGTGGTGCCCGGCTGGACGAGCCTTGCCGCGATCATGCTGATCCTGGGCAGTGTCCAGCTTCTGGTGCTCGGCATCTTCGGCGAGTATCTGGGCCGCATGTACATGGAGACCAAGCGGCGGCCGCTGTATTTCGTCAACGAAATCGTTTCGCGCGACCAGCCGGCCAAGGACGGCGACCTGCCCGTCCATCGCCTGCAGGAGATGGCGAAAAGAGCCGCGCGTGGCTGAGGCGAAGGTCGAGCGGATGCAACGGGAACGGCATGGGCAGGATGCGGTCGGCTCTTCCCTCTGATCTCTCGCGGATGCTGCGCTTTGGCGCCGTCGGGCTTCTCAACACGGCGCTCGGCTATACGCTGATCCTGGCCGGGCTGGCGCTGGGCCTCGGCGATATCGTCTCCAATGCGGCGGGCTATGCCGCGGGCCTTACCCTCGGCTTCTTCCTCAATCGCCAGTGGACGTTCGGACGAGCCGGTGGTTTTCGCCCCGGTGCTGTCGCTCGCTACGCGATCACCTTTGTCGTCGCCTACGGCGCCAACCTCAGCGTCGTGATCGCCGCCATATCCGCCGGATTCATCGAAAACCCGTTTGTCCATCTGGCGGGAAATTGCCTCTACTCGGTCATTTTCTATCTTGGCTCGGCCCGGTTCGTCTTCGTTGGCCGCACGGATGCCTCCGACGCCGCGAAATGGCCAGGAACCGCGACATGAACCAGGCCACAGCAATCGCGACGGCGACGCCGTCGCTCGGAGCCGCGACATGAACCAGGCCGCTGCACTAGCGACGGCGACGCCGTCGCTCGGGGACGCGCTACGCATCAGGCTGATGCTCTGCCTTCTCTGCGCCTGCCTGGTGGCCTATCTGCTCGCCACTTTTGCCAGCGCGATGCTTCAGGATCCCGACAGCTGGTGGCAAGTGAAGGTCGGACTGGACTTTCTGGAAAACCGGACGTTTCCCGTCGTCGACCCCTATTCCTATACATTCGGCGGCCAACCCTGGATCGCCAAGGAATGGCTGGGACAGGTGCTTCTGGGCCTCGCCTATCGCGCGGGCGGCTGGAATGGCGTCGTCACACTGATCATCGCCACGGTCGGCCTCACCGTCTTCCTGACGGGATGGTTCCTCAGCGCATGGCTGAAGCCGATACTGGCGATAGCGCTGGCCTTCGCCGCGGCTTTCCTGATCGCCCCGATCTATACGGCACGCCCACACGTCTTCACCTTGCCGATCATCGTCGTCTGGACGGCAATGCTGTTTCGCGCCGCGCGGGAAGAGAGAGCCCCGCCGCTGTGGCTGCTCGTGCTTGTGGTCTTGTGGGCCAACCTGCATGCCACGTTCACCCTGAGCTTCGTCATCGCTGCCTTTGCCGGGCTCGACCTGCTGGCGCGCTCGGGTCTGTCGAAACCCGCTTTGCTGGCAAAATGGGTCGCTTTCGGCCTGCTCTGCCCCCTGGTCAGCCTGATGCATCCCTATGGGGTGAAAGCCATACTGGCGACGTTCACCGTGGCCTATGGCAACGAGGCGGTGCCACTCATCCTGGAGTGGCGGGCGTTCAATGCCCAGGAGCAGATCTTCCAGGAAGCGGCGATGCTGCTGGCGCTTTTCGGACTTTTGATATCGCGGCTGCGGATCGGCTGGGCCAAGGCCGTGTTCATCGTCTTTACCTTGCATGTCTATCTTGCCCATCTGCGGTTCGTCTACCTGCCCTTCCTGCTGATCCCCCTGGTGATCGCGGTCGAGATCGCCCGGCAATACCCCTCGCTCTCGACCACGACCTGGCTGGCGGATAAGCGTGACGGACTGGAAAAACTCCTCGCCAGCCGGTTTTACGCGATCTGCGGCGCGATGGCTGTCCTGCTGGTCGGCGCGGTCTTCATCCTCGGCAGTGCCTACCAGGTTGCGCCAAGCCCGAAGACAGCGGCCAGCGGTGCGCTGGCATACGCCAGGGATCACCAGCTTTCCGGCAATGTGCTGAATTCCTATAATTTCGGCGGCACGCTGATTTTCCACGGCATCAAGACCTATGTCGACGGCAGGACGGACCAGCTGTTCCTGGGCGGCTTCACGAAAGCCGACGACGCGACGGGACACAGCGACGGAAAACCCCAGCTCGAGGCTCAGCTGAAGAAATACGCCATCGGCTGGGCACTGCTTACGGCCGACGACACCCGCATCCCCTTCTTCGCCGAGTTGGGCTGGAAACGGGCCTATGCGGACGACGACGCCGTGATCTACCTGCCTCCCGGCGCCTGATTTACAGCCCCCAAACCGGTTTCGTCAGCGCTCTAAGGCTTGGCATCCGGCTTGACACGGATATTGCAGTGCAGCAAACTTATGCTGCAGAGCACAGTCCGTGGAAACCCACGAGTCACGATTTTCGAACGACGGGGACGTAGCCGCATGAGGAGCATGTCAGGTTCCGCCGCAGGGCTGCCGCGGGCCACGGCGTACGGACCGGCCGAATGAACTACAGGCGCGATATTGATGGCCTGCGGGCCATTGCAGTGCTGCCGGTCGTGCTCTTCCATTTCGGCGTATCGGCCATTCCCGGCGGCTTCACCGGTGTCGACATCTTCTTCGTCATATCGGGCTATCTGATCAGCGGCAGCCTGCTCGACGATCTCGAGCGCGGCCAGTTCTCGATCGGCCGCTTTTACTGGCGCCGCGCAAGGCGCATCCTGCCGGCGCTGACCTTCGTCATCGTGCTTGCCAGCATCGCCGCCTGGTTCATCCTGCTGCCCTCGGATCTCCACGAGTACAGTCTCAGCGTGATCGCGGCCTCGACCTTCTGGTCGAACATCTATTTCTGGAAAACGACCAACTATTTCTCCATCGACGCTGAGCTGCGGCCGCTGCTGCACACATGGTCGCTGTCGGTCGAGGAGCAGTATTACATCTTCGCGCCGATCCTGGTGTATCTGATCTACCGATACGCCTCGAAGCGCTGGCTGACGATATTGCTGCCGATTGCCATCGGCAGCTTTGCCCTGGCGGTCATGGCAACCACGCTGGCGCCGACCGCCGGCTTCTACCTCTTGCCGACGCGCGTCTGGGAACTGGCGCTGGGCGCCATGCTGATGCTGCGAAGGCCGCCGGCGCTGGCCAGCCGTCCGCTGACGGAACTGGTCGGCCTGGCCGGTTTTGGCCTGATCGCCTACGGCTTCCTGACGATTTCGGAGAGCGATCCGTTTCCGGGCTACAATGCCCTGTTTCCCTGCATCGGAACGGCGCTGCTCATCTATGCGGGCCAGCCGCATGCGGACAGGCCGGCCCCTGTCGCCACGCAGGTGCTGCGGCTCACCCCGCTGGTCTGGATCGGCCTTATCTCCTATTCGCTCTACCTCGTTCACTGGCCGATCAATTCGTTCGTCCACTATCTCTCGCTCAAAGCCATCGGCGTGCCGACGATCATGGCGATGATCGTGGCCAGCGTCGCGCTGGCGACGTTCTCGTGGAAATATGTCGAGCAGCCCTTCCGCCAGAAGCGGGCCTTCACGGCCCCTCTGCCCATTTTCGCCTTCTCGGCGACGGCGATCGCCCTGCTGTGCGTCGGCGGCCTGGCCGGCGCGCTGGGCAAGGGCTTTCCGCAACGGTTCCCGGACTTCTCGACGGAACGGGTGCTGGTGGGTGACTGGCGCAACGGCGTCTGTTTCAACGAGGGCGCGAGCCGGATCGACAACTGGAACCTGGCCGACTGCACCCGAACGCATGGCTTTCCCACCAATGTGCTGCTGTGGGGCGATTCCTTCGCCGCGCACTATGTGTCGGGGCTGGAAGCCAATGCTGAAAAAATCCAGGCCAACGTCATCCAGTACACCTATGCCGGCTGCCCGCCCAATTTGAGCTACTTCTCCTATGCCCGGCCGGCCTGCACGCGCTTCAACGAGCGGGCGCTGTCGATCATCCGCGATGCCAACATCCAGGCGGTGATCCTGAGCGGCCGATGGACCGACTACCAGGCAAGGGGCTTCGACGGGCTGCAGAAGACGGTCGACCGGCTGCGCGACATGGGCGTCAAGGTCTATGTCATCGGCCAGTCTCCGGAGTTCATCGCCGACGTCCAGAAAATCGCTTTCTTCGCAAGACGCGAGCACGTCGCGAACACATCCTGGCCGATGGCGATGGATCCGGACATCAACAAGCAGGTACTGCCCTTCGTCAAAGGGGCAACTTTCATCGACCCGCTGGCCTATCTGTGCGACGCGGCCGGCTGTTCCTATGCCGACGCGGGAACCAGGCAGTTCCTCTACTTCGACTACGGTCATTTCTCGTCCGCCGGCGCGACACTCGCCATCTCGAAATACTGGCCAAGCTTCGCCGCCAGCAACAAGGTCGCCAAGGCAAAATAGGAATCGCGGCCAGCGCCGAGGGAAGCGTGAAAGCGTTTGTTCGAGGCATCGCTTTGCGATTGCCCGAAGGCCGAACCTCATGGTAACGAGGGCACGCGCGGGTATGATGTAATGGTAGCCTGTCAGCTTCCCAAGCTGAACGCGCGGGTTCGATTCCCGCTACCCGCTCCAGCTTGTGTCCAAGGGTTTTGACCCTGATTTTACGACCTATCAAATTGAGCCGTTTTACACCGAGTTTTACACGATCGGTCCCCGTCTGTTCTTTATCGTGGGGCTGATTTGGGGCCAGCCAGTGCCTTCCTCACAGCTTTTGCACATGTTGGAGGAAGGCAGGGTGAAATTGTAAGGGGCTTGACTGGTGCTCTCATATCTATGCTGCTATTGCTGCCCAATTGGTGGGCCGTCTGGAATAGCTACAGTATAGGCTATCGATAATTTATTTTTAGGTCGCGGGGGCGACAATGAAATGTTTGGTCATTAATCTTGACCGATCTGTTGATCGGCTGGCCGCGGCTACAGCGGAATTTTCTCGTATTGGGATTGATTTCGAGCGCGTCGCTGGTGTCGACGCCATGAACGGGGTTCCGTTTACCTCCCCGCCGCTGACCGAAACGGAAATCTGTTGCTTTCTCAGTCACCGCCGCTGCTGGAAAGCCATCGCGGATGGTCCCGACCAATATGGCGCGATCTTCGAGGACGACGTTGTTTTTAGCCACGACGCTGGCGGCGTTCTGGCCGATGATACCTGGATCCCGCCAGGCGCTGATATCATCAAGCTGGAAACATTTTTCAGCCGAGTGAGGCTTGGGAGCCGGCATGTTCCCGTCAGAAACGGGTACTCGGCAAGGCGGCTTCTCGGGCAACACTTAGGTTCGTGCGGCTACGTGATTTCCAAAAGAGCCGCCCACAGCCTGTTCAGAAACACGGGACGCTTTAAGGCGCCAGTCGATGTCGCCCTTTTCAGCCCAAGTCAGATGACTGCCGCGCGCAACACGATCTACCAATTGATGCCGGCTCTCTGTGCCCAAGCAGTTTTCGTTGGGACGGAGAAACCTTTGAGCTTGATCCAGCTTACGCCCAGACCCCATGTAAACAAGCGAATGGCCGACAGGATCCATTCAGAGGCGACGCGCATTTTCTGGTACTTGCGTAACAGGAATTTCCTGTCGACAGAGAAAGTTGACGCTGTGCGCCTAGGCGGCCCTGCAGTTTACCCCAGATAAAACCGGTAGCTTACGACTATGTTTGCATTTCCAAGCAGCTTTTTTGAAATGTGGTTGAGGTGGCATGCCTACAGGAAATACAAGCGCCGTAGCCGCCATTCGTTTAATCGGGCGTGCTTCAAGCTCATATCTCTGATGCGGCGCCTCCCGGCCAATTCCCTCATTATCGATGCCGGTGCCAATGTCGGCGATGTAACGGCATATTTTGTAGGCCAGGGCATGCGAGTGATCGCATTTGAGCCGGACCCGACAGCGCTGGCGATTCTTCAAAGAAGGTTCTCCGGCAACGACAAGGTGACCATCGAAAACAAGGCGGTCGGCGCGAGAGCCGGCCACGCACCTTTCTTTCAAACCGCAGCCGTCAGAACAGGTGCCATCTATCAAACAGAATGGTCATCGCTTGATCGGCGCAACGTGCACGATGAAGCCACAACGAGCGTCGAAGTTGTTGACCTTGTGGCCTACATCAATGCACTGCCGCAGAAGGTTTCCATCCTTAAACTCGACATCGAAGGAACAGAGGCCGAGGTGTTGGAGGCTATTCTTGATGCTGGGGTTGAAACAAAAATAGACCTGATCGTCGCTGAGACACACGAGCGCTTTTCGCCAGAATTGGCGATGAGGATTGGCGCGTTGAAAGAGCGGATTGCGGCAAGGCCGATAAGCAACGTCGAACTCGGATGGCGCTGACCAGTTAGGGCTGGCGCTGGCCGGAATGTGAGCGGCGGAACCCTTAAGCTTCCCATAAACGCCTGCGACAATCAGCGAAATGCCATTGTGCGTCAGGGTCAACATGCCGGCAAATACGCGTTCAACTCCCGGCGACTTGGCCGGACGGCGACCTGCATTTCCATGACCTGCGCGCCCCGCGGCGACCGAGTTCTGTCTCGCCGGCCTACGCGAGCGAGAGATCGCCTGGATGATGGCTTGAGACGAGGTCGTTGATCGTCAAGCGCTATGTAAGCCGTTCGGCCGCCATCCGCGAGCGCATCCACGCCGCGGTGGCCGGCCTTTCGTCAACGGTTCGTCACAGCCAGACCCCGAGCCACACGCGCTCTCGCCAGCAACGCACATGGCGGCGGCCATGGCGCCAGTAGCGACGGCAAACCCGTCTCCAGCCGCGACGGCGCCGTCTGCCTCCATAATAGCGATCTCCGTCGTAGCGATGATGCCAACGACGGTGGGAGACCTGCTCGACTTCGACGCCGTCATCGCCTTCCAAGACAGCCGCATCCTGCTTGTCCAGCTCATCGAGAATTCCATTGCCCTGGGGAACGCCGGCAACCGCGCGGCCGGGTCCGGCTAGGCTCGCAAACGCCGCGGCCCCCGCAACGCCTAGCATTCCAGTGAGAAACAACCGACGTTCCATCAAAACCTCCCGAGTTGTTGACACCGGCACCTCGTTCCCTCGCCCAAAACGGGCTCCAGCGAGCATGCCGATTTGGCTGAACGCGCGACTGCACTTCTTGTTCCATCACCCCACTTCGCGCAGGATGAAGTCGTGCAGCATCTTGGCGGCGGGCGACAGCGCGCGATTCCTGACCGTGATCAGGCTGTAGGGCCTGACTTCGATGTCGAATTCGGTCTGGACGACGTCGATGGCGCCGGCGAGTCCGTCGGGATTCTGGATGAATTTCGCCACCTGCACCGAGACCGGCGCGATGGCATCGGACTGCGCGACCATGACCAGCGTGAGGAGCAGCGAACTGGTGTTGAGGATCCGGTCCGGCAGCGCGATGTTGCGGTTGAGGAAATTGCTCTCCATTGCCTGACGCAAGGGCGAGCCGCCCGACTGGAAAACCCAGTCATAGGCGGCGGTGTCTTCCAGCCGCACCACGCTGCCCATGGTCAGCGGGTGGCCCCGACGCACGATCAGGCAGGCTTTCTCGACACCGATGACACGCGATTCGAACAGCCGCGGATTGAGATCGTCGGGGATGCGCGCAATGATGAAATCGTGGCGCGTGGCGATCAGCTCGCGCGCCAGCACATTGGAGGTCTCGACCTGCATGGTGATCTCGATGCGTGGATAGATGCGGCGGATTTCGCGAATCGCCGGCACCGCCAGTTCGATCGCCGGCGCCGTAACGGCACCGAGAAACACCGAACCGCCCTTGCCTGCCTTGAGCTCGGAAATCTCGCGATCGACCTCGCGCATCTCCAGCAGGATCGAACGCGCACGCCTGGCCAGCGCCTTGCCGTAGGGCGTCAGCGTGATGCCGCGCGGCAGCCTCTCGCACAGCTTGACCTCGAGCACCGCCTCCATCTCGGCGATCATGCGCGATGCCGCCGGCTGCGAAATGTTCATGACCTGCGCCGCCGCGCTCACCCGGCCATGATCGTCGAGCGCGACGATCATGCGCATATGGCGCAGGCTGAGACCGCTGCGCAGCAGGGTTTCGCCATCGCCTGGAGTCTCGTTGTAACCATTTGAACCCGCAGCCGGATTCCGTAACGCCGCCATGGTTTTTCCTTGCCTCTGCTCGCGGCCCCGCTGGCGTCTGCCAGCCACCCGCCACGCGTCATAACATATACCACCTGCGGTATAGCAACCATCAAAGATCGCATTTGACAGTTATGGCAAAAGGGCGGCAACGTCAGCCCGTTCCGAGACGCAACGGTCGCCGACGATAAAATCGTATCGATTGAAATCAGCGGCTCGGGGCCATGGGAGGATACCGGAGATCGATATGACGGCAGCAGTGCCTTGGCGCTTCTGCACGATTGCGCGGCCCGCGACCCCCGGGGTCTGCGTCCATCAACCAGGGAGAGTTACGTGAAAATCATCAAGACACTGGCCGCAGTCGCGGCGCTTGGCATCGCTGCCATGACCTATTCGGCGCACGCGGCCGACAAGGGTCTCGTCGGCGTGCTGATGCCGACCAAGACTTCGCAGCGCTGGATCAATGACGGCGACGCCGTCAAGTCCCAGCTCGAGGCTCTCGGCTACACCGTCGACCTGCAGTATGCGCAGGACGACATCCCCAACCAGCTCAGCCAGCTGGAAAACGAAATCACCAAAGGCCCGAAGGCGCTGATCATCGCCTCGATCGACGGCACCACGCTCTCGGATGCGCTGCAGAAGGCCGCTGACGCGGGCGTCGTCGTCGTCGCCTATGACCGCCTGATCAAGAAGACCAAGAATGTCGACTACTACACCACCTTCGACAATTTCGGCGTCGGCGTGATCCAGGCGAATTCGCTGGTCAAGGGCCTCAAGGAACGCTTCCCGAACACCAAGCCGTGGAACGTCGAACTGTTCGGCGGCTCGCCCGACGACAACAACGCCTTCTTCTTCTACAACGGCGCGATTTCCGTCCTGCAGCCGCTGATCGACGACGGCTCGATCAAGATCAAGTCCGGCCAGATGGGCATGGACAAGGTCGGCACGCTGCGCTGGCTCGCCGCCACCGCCCAGGCGCGCATGGACAATCTGCTGTCGGCCAACTACTCGGACGGCAGCCGCGTCGATGGCGTTCTGTCGCCCTATGACGGCCTGTCGCGCGGCATCACCGCCTCGCTGCGCGCCGTGGGCTACGGCACGGCCGCTCAGCCCTGGCCGATCGTGACCGGTCAGGACGCCGAGACCGCCTCGGTCAAGCTGATCATCACGGGCGAACAGTACTCGACCGTGTTCAAGGACACGCGCGACCTGGCCAAGGCCACAGTCGGCCTGGTCGACAAGGTGCTGTCGGGCGGCAAGCCGGATGGCCTCGACGAAAAGACCTACAACAACGACGTCAAGGTCGTTCCCTCGATCCTGCTGACGCCGCATGAAGTCGACAAGTCGAACTACCAGAAGCTGGTCGTCGACTCCGGCTACATCAAGGCCGAAGACCTGAAGTAATCTCTGTTATAAAGTTGGGGGTCCTGCGTGACGCAGGGCCCCTTTTCGTTCACAAGCGACCCCGGTATTGTTTCTGCCGGCCTAGAGCAATTCCAGGAAAATTGCGTAGCGGTTTTCCAAAGCGTAGCGCCCCTGGGAATTGCGTAAAAACAAGAAAGTCTAGGAGCTTGCCCTGATGACATCGACGATTTTGGAGATGCGCGACATCACCAAGACGTTCCCCGGCGTGAAGGCGTTGTCGAACGTCAATCTCAGCGTCCAGGAAGGCGAGATCCACGCCGTGGTCGGCGAGAACGGCGCCGGCAAGTCGACGCTGATGAAAGTGCTGTCGGGCGTCTATCCCGCAGGCACCTACGACGGCCAGATCATTTTTCAAGGCCAGGAATGCCAGTTCAAAGGCATCCATGACAGCGAACACAAGGGCATCGTCATCATCCATCAGGAGCTTGCCCTGGTGCCGATGCTGTCGATTGCCGAAAACATCTTCCTCGGCAACGAACACGCCAAATTCGGTGTGATCGACTGGGACGCCAACGAGGCGCGCACCAGCGCGCTGTTGAAGAAGGTGGGCCTCAAGGAGGACCCCAAGACGCTGATCACCAATATCGGCGTCGGCAAGCAGCAGCTGGTCGAGATCGCCAAGGCGCTGAGCAAGGAAGTCAAGCTGCTGATCCTCGACGAGCCGACCGCGTCGCTCAGCGAGAAGGACAGCCAGGCTCTGCTCGACCTTCTGCTCGAATTCAAGCGCCAGGGCATGACCTCGATCCTGATCTCGCACAAGCTCAACGAGGTGAACCGGGTCGCCGACAAGGTCACGGTCATCCGTGACGGGCGCACCATCGACACGCTGGCCAGGCAGGACATTTCGGAGGACCGGATCATCACCTCGATGGTCGGCCGCTCGCTAGACGACCGCTATCCGCCGCGCGAGCCCAACATTGGCGATGTCGTATTCGAAGTGAAGAACTGGTCGGTCTATCACCCGATCCATGCCGAGCGGCAGGTGATCAAAGGCATAGACATCAACGTGCGCAAGGGCGAGGTGGTCGGCATTGCCGGGCTGATGGGCGCCGGCCGCACCGAATTCGCCATGAGCCTGTTCGGCCGCTCCTATGGCCGTCGCATCACCGGCGAGGTTCAGCTCAAGGGCAAGCCGATCGATGTCTCGTCCGTGAGCAAGGCGGTAGAACATGGCATCGCCTACGTGACCGAGGACCGCAAGACTTACGGTCTCAACCTGATCGACCATATCAAGCACAACATAACGCTTGCCAATCTCGGTGGCGTGTCGCGTCACAGCGTGATCGACGATTTGCGGGAACTCGCCGTTGCCAATGATTATCGCAAGAAGACCAATATCCGTGCTTCGAGCGTCTATCAGATGACGGGCAATCTTTCCGGCGGCAACCAGCAGAAGGTGGTGTTGTCGAAATGGCTGTTCGCCGACCCGGAGGTTCTGATCCTCGACGAGCCGACGCGCGGCATCGATGTCGGCGCGAAGTACGAAATCTACACGATCATCGCGCGTCTGGCCTCGGAGGGTAAGGCAATCGTGGTCATCTCGTCGGAAATGCCGGAATTGCTCGGCATCACCGACCGCATCTACGTCATGAACGAAGGCCGCATCGTCGGCGAAATGCCCGCGGCGGACGCAAGCCAGGAAAAAATAATGCGTGCCATCGTTCGGGGAGAAGGAAAAGCAGCATGAGCACCGAAAGCGCCCCCGCCCCGCAGGGCAATGTCGCCGAAGAACAGCGTCCACGCATTGCCGTCTCGGCGCTGACGACGAACCTGCGCGAATACGGCCTGATCATCGCGCTGATCGTCATCATGCTGTTCTTCCAGTTCACCACGTCTGGAACGCTGTTCAAGCCGGTCAACCTCAGCAATCTTGTGCAGCAGAATTCGTTCATCATCGTGATGGCGCTCGGCATGCTGCTGGTCATCGTTTCCGGCTATATCGACCTCAGCGTCGGGTCGGTCGCCGGTTTCATCGGCGCGCTGGCGGCCAACATGATGGTCATCTGGCAACTCGGACCGCTCAGCAATCCGCTGGTGGTTTCGATCGTCTGCCTCATCGTGGGCGGCCTGATCGGCGCGGCGCAAGGCTATTGGATCGCCTATCACCGGATACCGAGCTTCATCGTGACGCTTGCGGGCATGCTGATCTTCCGCGGCATCTGCCAGGCGCTGCTGGGCGGCGGGTCCTCGGTGGGCCCACTTCCCGACGACTTCAAGGCACTGAGCTCCGGCTTCATCCCGGACTTGATCGGCCCGCTGACGCTGATCCCGCCGACGGTGAATGCCGCCGGCAAGACCATCATCGGCAGCGGCCTGACGCTGCACATGACGACGATCGTGCTCGGCCTCATCGCGGTGGTTGCCTATGCCTATTTCGGGGTGAGGACGCGACGCAAGCGCGAACGCCATGGCTATGAGGCCGAGCCGTTCCCCCTGTTCGTCGTCAAGACGCTGGTCGCCAGCGCGCTGGCGCTGTTCCTTGTCTATGAATTCGCCAGCTACCGGGGCCTGCCGGTGGTGCTGCTCGTCATGGGCGTGCTGATCTCGCTGTTCGTCTTCGTCACCAAGCGCATGACGATCGGCCGTCGCATCTATGCCATGGGCGGCAATCCCAAGGCGGCGCAGCTGTCGGGCATCAACACCGAGCGGCTGACGCTGCTGGTGTTCATCAATATGGGTGTGCTGTCGGCGCTGGGCGGCCTGATCATCGCGGCGCGTCTCGGCCAGGCCGTGCCGGCGGCGGGTCTGGGCTCGGAGCTCGACGTCATCGCCGCCGTCTTCATCGGCGGCGCCTCGGCAATGGGCGGCGTCGGCCAGGTCATCGGCGCCGTGGTCGGCGGCTTCATCATGGGCGTGATGAACAACGGCATGTCGATCATGGGCGTCAACGTCGACTGGCAGCAGGTGGTCAAAGGCCTCGTGCTGCTCGGCGCCGTGATCTTCGACGTCTACAACAAGAACAAGGCCTGAAACAAAATACCGGGAGCGGGCCGAACCGCTCCGGCGAGGCAACGAGGAAGGCATACGGGTCACATCGCGGCGCTGCCGGCAACCAGCAGGCACGAAGAAGTTCCCTCAAGGAACCAAGCCCCGCGAGCGCAATCCGAACGGAGAATTTCACCCGTGGCATGGGCGACGTCCCAGCCGCGCTTGGGAAGGTTTGCCGCGGCGGCAGCCATGCCAAGGCACATGAGAGAGGATTGATCATGCTGATCTCGCAGATTCTCGATGACGCCGAGACCATCCGCGTCGTTGCCCGCAATGGCGGCAAGACCCGGATCATCAACGGCGCCCGCAGCGTCTATTCGCTGGCGATGGAGGCGGCCCGCACCGGCGTCGGCCTCGCCACCCTGATCGAGCGCAAGGGGCTCGGCGAGACGGTCGATCTCGATGCCGCCTACAAGAAGGGGCGGCTGTTGTCGCCGATCAATCACCCCGATCCGGCGCACCTGCATCTCACCGGCACCGGCCTGACGCATCTCGGCTCGGCCGCAACGCGCGATTCCATGCACAAGAAGCTCAGCGCCGATGGCGAGGAGCAGCTCACCGATTCCATGAAGATGTTCCGCATGGGTCTGGAGGGCGGCAAGCCCGCCAAGGGCCAGGTCGGCGTGCAGCCGGAATGGTTCTACAAGGGCAACGGCACGATGGCCGTGGCGCCGGGTGCCGCGCTCATGTCACCGGCCTTCGCCAAGGACGCCGGCGAGGAACCCGAAATCGCCGGCATCTATGTCATCGGCGACGACGGCGCCGCCTTCCGCGTCGGCTTCACGCTGTCGAACGAGTTTTCGGACCATGTGACCGAGCGGGTGAACTATCTCTTCCTCGCCCATTCCAAGCTGCGCAACGCCTCGTTCGGGCCCGAGATCCTGATCGGCGACCTGCCTTCCGACATCCGCGGCACCTCGCGCATCGTGCGCGACGGCAAGACGCTGTGGGAAAAGCCGTTCCTGTCGGGCGAAGCGAACATGTCGCACACCATCGCCAATCTCGAACACCATCACTTCAAATATTCGGCGTTCCGCCAGCCCGGTGACGTGCATGTGCATATGTTCGGCACCGCGACGCTGTCCTTCGCCGACGGCGTCAAGACCGAGGCCGGCGATGTGTTCGAAATCGAGGCCGGCGATTTCGGACTGCCGCTGCGCAACCCGCTCGAGATCGAAAAGCCGGTGAAGGTGGCGGTGAAGGCGCTTTGAGAGCGTGATCTCCCCGCTTCTTGGGGAGATGGCCGGCAGGCCAGAGGGGGGCGTTGTCCCGCCAGCGTAGCAATGGAAGCAACTGTGCCTTCCGCTATTCCTGACGCTCTTAGGAGAGGTCGCGATCCTTCGCGCCTCCCTCTGCCCTGCCGGGCATCTCCCCACGAGGGGGGAGATATTGGCAGCTTCTCAATAAATATCGAAGTCGAAATACTTGGCCTGGATCTTCTAGTAGGTGCCGTCGGCGACGAGCGCATCGATGGCTGCGTTTAGCTAGTCGCGCAGGGGCGGTGTCGTCGAGGCGCACGGCAATGCCGGCTTGCGTTTCGGTGCCCTTGACGTCGCCGACCAGCTTGCAGCAGCCGTCGCTCGACTTCTTCAGCCAGTCCACCAGCACGAACTTGTCCGAAATCACGGCATCAAGCCGGCCGTTGGTCAGGTCGGTGATCGCCTCTTCCGGCGCAGGCAAGTATCTTGCCCGGCGGCAATCGGCGCTCAGCGTGCGGCGCGGAAGTGCTTGGAGAGCTTCAGGCCCTGTGCCTGGTAGTTGGAGCCGAGATCCGTGCCGTAGAGCGACTGCGGCCGTTTCAGCATGTGCTCGTACACCAGCCGGCCGACGATCTGGCCATGGTCGAGGATGAACGGCACTTCGTGGCTGCGCACCTCAAGCACCGCCCGGCTGCCGGTGCCACCAGCCGCCGAATGGCCGAAACCCGGATCGAAGAAGCCGGCATAGTGGACGCGGAATTCACCGACCAGCGGATCGAAAGGCGTCATCTCGGCGGCGTAGAGTGGTGGCACGTGCACCGCTTCCTGGCTGACGAGGATGTAGAATTCGTCGGGGTCAAGCACCAGCTCGCCGGCGCCGCTCTTGTGGATCGGTTCCCAGAAATCGACGACATCCTGCGCGGCGCGCTTGTCGACATCGACAAGACCGGTGTGGTGCTTGCCGCGATAGCCGACCAGCCCGTCACCATCGCCCTTGAGATCGATCGACAACGCGATGCCGCCGCCTGAAATATTCGGCGGGTCGGTGGCAACCAGCGTCTGCGCGCGGTGCAATTCATGCAGTTCAGCTTCCGAGAGCAGCGCGTTGCCGGTGCGGAAGCGGATCTGCGACAGGCGCGAGCCGGTGCGCACGACGATCGGGAAAGTGCGCGGGCTGACCTCGAGATAGAGCGGACCGTTGTAGCCGGCGGCGATCTTGTCGAACTCGTGGCCGCGGTCGGTCATGACACGGGTGAAGATGTCGAGCCGCCCGGTCGAGCTCTTCGGGTTGGCCGAAGCGGAAATCTCTGCCGGCAAGGCAAGGCTTTCGAGCAGCGGCACGATGTAGACGCAGCCAGTCTCCAGCACCGCGCCTTCGGCCAGATTGATCTCGTGCAGCTTCAGCCTGTCGAGCTTTTCCGAAACGTTATGGTTGGGACCCGGCAGGAAGGACGCGCGCACCCGCCAGGCCTTGTCGCCGAGCCTGAGATCAAGGCTGGCCGGCTGGATCTGGTCGGGATCAAGAGCACGTCGCGACTTCAGCGCACCGGACTGGAACAGCGCCGCGATGTCCTGATCGGGAAGAATGCCTGTCTGCCGCAAAGCTTCGCTCCTGGGCGACCATTTCTTGGCGCAGGTCTTGTCGCAAAACCGTGGGACACCTTTGCGAAACCTGCTTGGTACAAACCTCTTAATGAAGCCGGCAATTGACGCAAGCGTGGTACGGGTCTAAAGGATCGTTATCCCGTGGTGATTTGGCCGGTCGGCTTGCAGCCACGTTAAACAAGTCGCTAAAGGACCGTTGGCCGTGAGGCCGTATGGACCGGTTGCGACTTTCGTGACCGGTTTTTTTGTGTCTGGAAACAAAAGCGATGAGCAGCAACAAGCGCAACTGGAAGCCTCAGACAGCCCTCGTTCATAGCGGAACCCTGCGTTCCGGCTTCGGCGAGACCTCGGAGGCGATGTACCTGACCCAGGGCTATGTCTACGAAACGGCGCAGGCGGCGGAAGCCCGTTTCAAGGGCGAGGAACCCGGTTTCATCTATTCGCGCTACGCCAATCCGACCGTCGACATGTTCGAAAAGCGCATGTGCGCGCTGGAAGGCGCCGAGGACGCACGCGCCACGGCGTCGGGCATGGCGGCGGTGACGGCGGCGCTTCTGTGCAGCGTCAAGGCCGGTGACCACATCGTGGCGGCGCGCGCCCTGTTCGGCTCCTGCCGCTGGGTGGTCGAGACGCTGGCGCCGCGCTACGGCATCGAGGCGACGCTGGTCGACGGCACCGACATCGCCAACTGGGAAAAGGCGGTCAGGCCCAACACCAAGCTGTTCTTCCTGGAGAGCCCGACCAATCCGACGCTGGAAGTGGTCGACATCGCCGCCGTCGCGTCGCTCGCCAACTCGATCGGCGCGCGGCTCGTCGTCGACAATGTCTTCGCCACGCCCTTGCAGCAGAAGCCGTTGCAGCTCGGCGCCCATATCGTCGTCTATTCGGCGACCAAGCACATCGACGGCCAGGGCCGCTGTCTCGGCGGCGTGATCCTGTCGGACAAGAAGTGGATCGACGAGAATTTGCACGACTATTTCCGCCACACCGGCCCCAGCCTGTCGCCCTTCAACGCCTGGACGCTGCTGAAGGGCCTGGAGACGCTGCCACTGCGCGTGCGCCAGCAGACGGAAAGCGCCGGCAAGATCGCCGATTTCCTGGCCGAGCAGCCGCAGATCGCCCGCGTCATCTATCCCGGCCGCGCCGACCACCCGCAGGCCGAGATCGTCAGGAAGCAGATGTCGGGCGGCTCGACGCTGATCTGCCTCGACGTCAAGGGCGGCAAACAGGCGGCCTTCGCCTTGCAGAACGCGCTCGACATCGTGCTGATCTCCAACAATCTCGGCGACGCCAAGAGCCTGATCACCCATCCGGCGACGACGACGCACAAGAATTTGAGCGAAGAGGCGCGCGCCGAACTCGGCATCGGACCGGGCACGCTCAGGCTGTCGGTCGGCCTGGAGGACGCCGACGACCTGCTGGAAGACATCGCGCAGGCGCTGAAAGCGGCAAAATAGTAGATGTCTTTGGCTTTCAGGCGCGCGACGAAGCCTCTTCCAGCTCCGTAGCCTTGGTGCCGATGGTCATTGCATTGCCGCGCCAGTCGACCGCGCCGCCGAGCCAGCCGCGTGCCCACATGGCTGGCAACATCAAGTCCCGCGCGATCATCGCCGCGACCGTGCGCGGCGACAGGTGCCAGCCCTTGGACCAGGCCAGGGCGCATTCCGGAAGGTAGAAGGCCGCCAGCACGGCGATGGCCGTCAGCGGCAGGCTGACGCCGGCGCTGGCTGCCGCAAGCAGCGCAAATGCCAGCGGCACCACCGCGCCGGTCAGGATTTCCGGCGTGAAGAACAGCGGGAAGGTGACGCGGCGCAGACGCGCCCAGCGGGCCTGGCGCGACCAGACCGTGCCAAGCGTGCGCCTGCCAAGCGGCTGCTCGAAGGGTGCCGCGACAAGATTGACGCGCAGGCCAATCGCGCTCACCAGCTTGGTCGCGGCGGCGTCCTCGGCGGCTTCGGCGGCCAGCGCGCGGATGCCGCCATTGGCATCCAGCACCGGCTTGTTCAATAGCATGCTCTTGCCCTGGGCAAAGCCAAGGCCGAGCGCCTCGCCGGCATACTGCCAGCGGGCCTGCAGCGTGTTGAGGAAGGCGCATTCGACCTCGGCCCAGAAGCCCTCCGGCCGCGAACCGATCGGCGTCGAGCAGACAAGGCCGGTATCCGTCCGCCAAGCCGCCATCAAATGCTGGATATAGTCTCTCGGCATCAGCACGTTGGAATCGGCCAGGACGACCCAGTTGTGCCGCGCGGCTTCCCAGCCCTTGACGCAATTGTTGAGCTTGGGATTGGCACTGAACCGGTCTTCGCCGATCAACAGCCGGGCCGGCACTTTTGGGAAGCGGTCAATGGCGGCGCGGATCAACCTGACCACCGGGTCGTCTCCATGGGCAACGCAGAAGATCAACTCATAGCGTGGCCAGTCGAGCGAAAAGGCGCGCTCCAGCGTCTCCTGCGTGAACGGCTCGACGCCGCGCCAGGGTATGACGACCGACACGGGCGGCGATTTGCCGGCTGGCCGCGCGATCGCGGTGCGCCGTTTCAGCTGTGACGCGGCGAGCAGAATGCTCGCGGCGTTTGAAAGGATAAGAGCAGTCGAAAGCGAGGCGGCTATGAGAGTGAGTTCCATCGAGATCCGGTCACTCCAGAAGAGACAGCCTGCATGTGGCCGTTTTCAACAGTTCGACAGAGCGGCGAGTCGCCCGGTTCGTGCACACCACCATTGTCATGTGTCACTTAAATGACATTCTTTGCCGGCACCTGCGTTTCAAGGCCAGGCGCGACAAGACGCGCACGTTGACCTGCTCGCCGGGAGCGCCGAAAGGTATGGGACTGTTTTGGAGCCGCCTATGTACCGCGCCGTTACGCGCAACATCGAAGTGCAGGTCAGGCCGTTCTACCTCGAGGATCGCTCGGATCCTTCGGAGAACCGCTATGTCTGGGGCTATCAGATGACGATCGACAACCAGTCGGACGAATTCGTGCAGCTTCTGTCGCGCTATTGGCACATCACAGACGGCGCCGGCCGGGTCGAGGAAGTGCGCGGCCCGGGCGTCGTCGGCGACCAGCCCGAACTCAATCCCGGCGACAGCTATCAGTACACGTCCGGCTGCCCGCTCTCGACGCCGTCAGGCATCATGGTGGGTCACTACACGATGCGCAACAAGCGCGGCGAGACCTTCGACATCGCCATCCCGGCGTTCTCGCTGGATCTGCCGGGAACCAGGCGGACGGTAAATTAGCGTCTTTCTCTCCGTCACTATACGGGGAGTTGAGGAATGGTCCGCGCAGCGGACGAAAAGCCAACTGCTTGGCTTTTCGAATGACGAACGCCCGGCAGGACAATGAGGGCCGGGCTGATGAGATTGTCGAGGACGGGGTCTGCGCACGGCTATTCGCCAAAGTCAGCGCCGCCCCTCATCCGCCCTTCGGGCACCTTCTCCCCGTAAACGGGGAGAAGGCAAGGAGCTTCACTGCGCCGCGAATTCCGCCGGGTCGAAGTCGTACTGCTTCGAGCAGAATTCGCAGGCGACATGGATGCCGCCGTCCTCGGTCGAGTCCTTGATCTCCTGCGCGGAGAAGCCCTCGAGGATACCGCGGATCTTGTCGCGCGAGCATGAGCACTGGTCGGCGACGGGAACGCCGCCGAAGACGCGCACGCCATGCTCGTGGAACAGGCGATAGAGCAGCCGTTCGGCGCCGATCGTCGGGTCGATCAGTTCGGTCGGCTCGATCGTGCCGAGCAGCGCCAGCAATTCCTGCCAGGAATTGTCCGCCGGATCATGGATCTCCTCGCGCGGATCGCCGTCGCCGCCCGGCAGGTCCGGAATGCGCATGCGCTCGGGCGACTGCGGCAGGAACTGCGCCAGGATGCCGCCGGCGCGCCATTGTTCGCGCGCGCCGCCAGGGCCTGGCGTCAACAGCTTGGCCACGGACAGCCTGATATCCGTCGGGATCTGCTCCGACTGGCGGAAATAGGTGCGCGCCGCATCTTCCAGCGTTTCGCCATCGAGCTGGACGATGCCTTGATAGCGCTGTGTATGGGCGCCCTGGTCGATGGTCAGCGCCAGCACGCCGCTGCCGAGCAGCGTCTGCTGGGACGTTTCGCCTGCAGCGATCAAGGCCTCGAGCCGATCGGCATCGAAGCGCGCATAGGCGCGCAGCGCCGACGGCGTCGAAAAATCCGCCACCAGCATGTCGACCGGCCCGTCGGTGCGGGTCTGCAGGATGAACTTGCCCTCGAATTTGAGCGAGGTGCCGAGCAGCACCGTCAGCACACAGGCTTCCGCCAGCAGGCGGGCGACCGGCTCGGGATAGTCGTGGCGGCTGAGGATGGCGTCGAGCATCGGCCCGAGCTGGACGGTCCGGCCGCGCACGTCGAGCGGGCCGACCTCGAACGGCACGACATGGTCGTCGCCGGCATAGCCGAACTCGCCGAGTTTGGGGTGATGTTCAGTCACTTGATGCGTTTCCAACATGACAAAGCTCCAGGGCGCGGCCATGCCGCCCCCTGGGGTGCATGCGTCCAAACGCGCTTGATTTGCGTGATGCGGCGCAGATAGGCATCGCGCCCCCGCAGATCAAGCGCCCAGACCTTTCAAAGCCCAAGCCACCTCAAGCCCCAAGACACCAGGCAAGCACCGCCTTCTGGGCGTGGAGCCGGTTCTCGGCCTCGTCGAAGACCACCGAATGGGGTCCGTCGATAACCTCGTCGGTCACTTCCTCGCCGCGATGCGCCGGCAGGCAATGCATGAACAGCGCGTCCGGTTTGGCATGCGCCATCAGCTTGGCATTGACCTGATAGGGCGAGAAGACGTTGTGGCCGCGGGCGCGATGCTCCTGGCCCATCGACACCCAGCAGTCGGTGACGACGCAGTCGGCCTGGTCGACGGCTTCCTCGGGCGAGCGGGTGAAGAGCAGCTTGCCGCCATGCGCCTTGGACCAGTCGATGTGCTTCTGCGCCGGCTCGCTGCCTTCGGGCACGGCGACGTTGAGGTTGAAGCGGAACCGCGCCGAGGCTTCGAGCAGCGAATGCAGCACATTGTTGCCGTCGCCGGTCCAGGCGATGGTCTTGCCGGCCACCGGACCGCGATGCTCCTCGAAGGTCATGATGTCGGCCATCAGCTGGCAGGGATGGGTGTCGTCGGTCAGCCCGTTGATCACCGGAACCGTGGCATTCTCGGTCAGCTCCAGCAGCCGCTCATGCGAAGTGGTGCGGATCATGATCGCATCGACATAGCGCGACAGCACCTTGGCGGTGTCGGCAATGGTTTCGGAGCGGCCGAGCTGCATTTCGGTGCCGGTCAGCATGATGGTCTCGCCGCCAAGCTGGCGCATGCCGACGTCGAAGGAGACGCGCGTGCGCGTCGACGGCTTGTCGAAGATCATCGCCAGAACCTTGCCTTCGAGCGGCCTGGTGCGCTCGCCGGCCTTGAGGCGCGCCTTTCGCACCACCGCGTCGTCCAGCATGAAGCGCAGGTCGCCCTCGGAAACGGTGGACAGATCGGTGAAATGGCGAACTGACATCGGCAATTTTCCGGAATTACTTCGCGGCGGCCACGGCGATGGCATCCGCCAGGCCTTTGGCACCGGCGCGGATGCGGTTGAGCGCTTCGTGGATCTCGGCGTCGGTGACCGTGAGCGGCGGTAGCAGGCGAATGACGTTGTCACCAGCCGGAACCGCCAGCAAATGCTGGTCGCGCAGCGCCATGTTCACCTTGGTGTTGGGCATGGCGCATTTGAGCCCAAGCATCAGCCCGGTTCCCCTGATGTCTTCAATGACATCGGGGAATTCGTCGGCGATCGCCGCCAGGCCCTGCTTCATCAGCAATGCCTTGCGCTGGACATCCTCGAGGAAGCCGTCCTCCAGCACCACATCGAGCACGGCGTTGCCGACAGCCATGGCCAGCGGATTGCCGCCGAAGGTGGTGCCGTGCACGCCCGACGTCATACCGACCACGGCCTCGTCGGTGGCCAGGCAGGCGCCCATCGGGAAGCCGCCGCCAATACCCTTGGCGATCGCCATGATGTCGGGCGTCACGCCTGACCATTCATGCGCGAACAGCTTGCCGGTGCGGCCGATGCCGCACTGGACCTCGTCATAGATCAACAGCAGGCCGTGCTGGTCGCAAAGCTGCCGCAGCCGCTTCAGCGACTGCGTCGGAACCGGGCGGATGCCGCCCTCGCCCTGCACCGGTTCGATCAGGATCGCGGCGGTCTCCGGCGTGATCGCCTTCTCGGCGGCATCGATGTCGTCGAAGCCGACCTGGTCGAAGCCTTCGACCTTCGGGCCGAAGCCTTCGAGGTATTTGTACTGGCCGCCGGCCGCGATGGTCGCCAGCGTGCGGCCATGGAAGGCGCCTTCGAAGGTGATGACGCGGAAGCGCTCGGGATGCCCTTTGACGAAGTGGTAGCGCCGCGCCGTCTTGATCGCGCATTCCAGCGCCTCGGCGCCGGAATTGGTGAAGAACACCTTGTCGGCAAAGGTGGCGTCGGCCAGGCGCTCGCCCAGCCGGCTCTGTCCCGGAATCTCGTAGAGATTGGAGACGTGCCAGAGTTTTCCCGCCTGCTCGGTGAGAGCCGCGACCAGGTGCGGATGGCTGTGGCCGAGCGAATTGACCGCGATGCCGCCGGCAAAATCGAGATATCGCTCGCCTTTGTCGGTGACCAGCCAGGTTCCTTCCCCATGGTCGAAAGCCAGGGGAGCGCGAGCAAAGGTCTCGTAAAGCGCCGAACCGCTCATTATATGCGTCTCCGGTACCGGAAAATCAAAAAAGCCGCCAAAGCGGCGGCCTTGTGCGGCTTATCGTGTTTTTCGGCCATGAAGTCAACGAAAACGTCGCGTAGTGGCACGCGACAAGCCCCCTAACTCGACGCCGGCTCATGAGCGACCGGGCAAGTTGGGGAAAACCGAAAAAACCGATTCGTGTTGCACTTGGGACTCTTGTCACCGAGTCAGCGCATAAGGTAATTGTAGTCGAGAAATAACTAGATTTCGTGCGGCGGACCTAATCACCAGATATATGTGGTGTCTGCCCCAGCAAGGTTGCTGGGTCGGGAAGGGATTCCGATTGCGCACGGTTAGCAGGAGCGCGGTCTCATGAACTGGACTGACGAGCGGGTCGAACTTCTCAGGAAACTGTGGTCGGAGGGTCTGAGCGCAAGCCAGATTGCTGCCCAGCTTGGAGGGGTGAGCCGAAATGCCGTCATCGGCAAGGTGCATCGGCTGAAGCTGTCGGGCCGCGGCCGTGCAACGGCAACGCCGGCACGCCAGAAGAAGGCCACACAGGGCTCGACCGTCCAGAAGTCGGTGGCGCGCGCCGCAAGCACGGCCCGCCACGTCACGACATCGATCGGCGCGACCGCCCTTCAGACGCAATTCGACGCCGAGCCGGTGGTGCGGCACTATATCCGCCCGGTCGAGAACGTCGTGGTACCGATCTCACGGCACCTGCAGCTCGTCGAACTGACCGAGCGGACCTGCAAATGGCCGAACGGCGATCCGCTGTCGGAAGACTTCAACTTCTGCGGCAACGAGGCTGCCGAAACGGGGCCTTATTGCAAGTATCACGCGCGTGTGGCCTTCCAGCCGGCGGCGGAGCGGAGACGCAATCGCTGAAGGGAATAGGGCAGTAAGGCAGTAGGGCAATATGTTTTGAGCCGCGCTGATGAGCGCCTTATCTCAACCTACTGCCCTACTGCCCTACTGCCCTACTGCCCTACTGCCCTACTGCCCTACTGCCTACTGCCTACCCTCACAGCCACCCATTCTTGCGGAACCGCCAGTAGAGAAACGCGCAGATCCCCGCGATGGTGGCGAGCACAATCGGGTAGCCATATTCCATCTTCAGTTCCGGCATGTCGGTGAAGTTCATGCCGTAGATGCCGGCGAATGCGGTCGGCACGGCCAGGATGGCGGCCCAGGAGGCGAGTTTCTTCGAGATCGCCGTTTCCTGGCTCTGACCGACCAGAAGGCTGGCCTCGAAGGCAAAGGCCAGCACCTCGCGCAGACTGTCGATCTTTTCCTGGACGGTGCGGATGTGGTCGGTCACGTCGCGGAACAGCGGATGCATGGCTGAATGGATCTGCGGCAGGTCGGCGCTGGTCAACCGGCGGCAGACTTCCACCAGCGGAAGTGCCGCGTTGCGCAGGCGCAGCAGATCGCGGCGCAGCATGTAGAGCCGCTCGATGTCTGGACCGGTCATCGGCTTCAGAAGAACCCTGTCCTCGATCGCCTCGACCTCGTCCTCGATCTGCTCGAGCACGGGCATGTAGTTGTCGACGATGAAATCGAGAATGGCATAAAGGACGAAATCCTCGCCCTTGGCCAGCGAATGCGGGCAGCTTTCCCAGTGCTGGCGCACAGCGGCGTAGGACGTCGACGGGCCGTGCCTGACGCTGACGATATAGCCCGAACCGACGAACAGATGCGTCTCGCCGAAAGTCACCCGTCCTTCGATCAATTGCGCGGTGCGGGCGACGATGAACAGCGCATCGCCATATTGCTCGATCTTCGGCCGCTGGTGTGGATGCTCGGCATCCTCGATCGCCAGCTCATGCAGATGGAACTGCGCCTGGACGCGCAACAGGAGCTCGCGATCGGGTTCGAGCAGCCCGATCCAGACGACGTGTCCCGATTTCTTGGCCCATTCGCCGGCTTCCTCGATCGGAATGTCGGCGATACGCCGCCCGGCCGTGTACACGCTGGAGGCGATGATGCCTGATGTCGGCGCCGCGGGCTTGAACTCTCGGACATATTCCATCGCAGCCTCCTGGACGCAGGACCTTATCAAGGCCTGAGAAGCTTAACGCCGGGATAGTTTAGCGCAATATGATCTAGCGTTCGAGTGGACGAACGTTCATTTCGCCGGAAGCGGCGCCGAAAGGCTGATCTTGTCCGTCTTGTCGCCTTTCGGCCGCTCGGCCGGCATCTGGTCGCCGGTGACGATGTAGTAGATGGTCTCGGCGATGTTGGTGGCATGATCGCCGATGCGTTCGATGTTCTTGGCGCAGAACAGCAGATGCGTGCAGGGCGTGATGTTGCGCGGATCTTCCATCATGTAGGTCAGCAATTCGCGAAACAGCGACGTGTACATCGCATCGATCTGGTCGTCACGGTCGCGCACGAAGCCGATCTTGTCGACCGAGCGCGAGGCGTAGACGTCGAGCACTTCCTTGAGCTGGGTCAGCGCCAAATTGGCCAGGGCCTCCAGGCCGCGGAACAGGCTGGTCGGCTGGCGGCCGTCGGTGACGGCGACCACCCGCTTGGCGACGTTCTTGCCGAGGTCGCCGACCCGTTCGAGGTCGGCCGAAATGCGGATGGCGCCGACGATCTCGCGCAGGTCCGTCGCCATCGGCTGGCGCTTGGCGATGATGATGATCGCCTTGTCGTCGATCTCGCGCTGGCCGTCATCCAGCACGGCGTCGTCGTTGATGACCTTCTGGGCCAGCCCCGGATCGGCATTGACGAGAGCGGCGACCGCCTGCTCGACCATGCGCTCGGCATGGCCGCCCATCGCCGCGATACGCTTCGACAGGTATTTCAGCTCCTCGTCATAGGCGCTCATTATGTGCACGGACTGCATGGATGAAATGCCTTCCCACGGTTCTTGATCTTGAGTCGTTTCCTCGAATCCCCGCTGATACGCTAGCCGGATGACAGAAAAAAGAAACGGTTCCAGGGAAAACTAGGGCAGTATCAGTGCGTCGGCAAATGAACCGCGAAGGCAGCGCCCTTGCCGACCTCGGATTTGATCGTCAGCCTGGCATTGTGGCGCGTCAGGATGTGCTTGACGATCGACAGGCCAAGGCCGGTGCCTTTCTGGGTCCGGCTGGTTTCGACGTCGATGCGGTAGAAGCGCTCGGTGATGCGCGGAATGTGCTCCTCGGGAATGCCGGGGCCGAAATCCCGGATGGTGACGTCGATGCCGGGTTCGGAACCGTCATCGGCATGTGTGATCGACACCACGACGCGGCCGCCGGACTGGCCGTATTTGCAGGCGTTTTCCAGCAAGTTCTCGAACACCTGGAACAGCTCGTCGCGATCGCCCGGCACATTGAGAGGTCCCTTGGCGAAGTCGCGCTCGATGACGACGCTGTTTTCACGGGCAAGCGGGGCCAGTGAATCGATGACGCTGTCGACGGTCTGGCGCAGGTCGACCTCGGTTCCCGGCTTCAGATAGGGCTTCATCTCCAGCCGGGACAACGACAGGAGGTCATCGATCAGGCGCGCCATGCGGCCGGTCTGGTTCTGCATGATCTGCAGGAATTGGTCGCGCGCCGCCGGATCGTTGCGGGCCGGTCCGCGCAGCGTTTCGATGAAACCGGCGATCGAGGCGAGCGGAGTGCGCAATTCGTGGCTGGCATTGGCGATGAAATCGGCGCGCATGCGGTCGATCCTGCGCGTTTCGCTCTGATCCTTGAACACCAGCACATAGAGGTCGGTGCCGTGCCCGACCGAGGACGCGCTGACCCGGTAGGCCCGTTCGACCGGCAGCTTCTCGGTATAGTCGACGACATCGGAGGCGATCGTGCCCGACAGCACGCTGTCGAGCAGGGACTGCATTTCCGGCGCCCGGAATTTCAGCGGCAGCGACAGGCCCGGTGCGATGCCGCCGAAAGCCGCAAAGGCGGCGGCGTTGGCATGGACGATGGTAGCGGAGCGGTCGAAAATGATCAGCGGGTCGGCGACGGCCGCCGCCAGATATTCGCCCGACAGGCGCTGCAGGCCGATCGCCTCGATCGCCGCGGTATTCTCGCCGTACTGGCGCAGGCCCGCGGCCGGCAGCATCGCGGCGAAGAGCAACAGGAGCAGCGCCGGCACCAGCACGTAGGCGGAAATATTGGCAAAGGCAAAAGCTGTCAGAACCGCGACGACACCGGCCGCAAGCAGCCAGCGGCTGTGCCATAGCCGGATGGCCATGGCTTGCGCCACACTTGCCTGCTCTGCGCTTTGCTCAGCCATCCGCGCGTCCTATAGCCCTCTCGGGCGCTGTCCGGCCGTATGGCAACTTCCTGCTAGACCGGCATGGAGGCTCCCAATAGCATGAGTCCGTAAGCTGAAAAGGGTTCGTCGCGATGAAAAAAGCCAAGGAAACTCCCGCAACACCGACGTCAGGTCCGTTGAAGATCAAGATCGACGGCAAGGAGCGGGAGTTCGACATCGAGAATCCCGAGCTTCCGGACTGGGTGGAGGCCAACAAGCTGACCGCGGGCGGCTACCCATACGACAAGAAGATGAAGAGCGACGAGTATGACGAGACGCTCGAGAAATTGCAGATCGAACTGGTCAAGGCGCAGGCATGGCTGCAGGCGACCGGCAAGCGGGTGATGGCGCTGTTCGAGGGCCGCGACGCCGCCGGCAAGGGCGGCACGATCTTCGTGGTGCGCCAGTATCTCAACCCGCGCACGGCGCGCAACGTGGCGCTGACCAAGCCAACCCCGACCGAACTGGGACAATGGTACTACCAGCGTTATGTCGACCATTTCCCCACGGCAGGCGAATTCGTCACCTTCGACCGTTCCTGGTACAACCGCGCCGGCGTCGAGCCGGTGATGGGCTTCTGCACGCCGGAGCAGCATGAGAAGTTTCTCGATGAGACGCCGCATTTCGAACGGATGATCGTCAACGACGACATCCACTTCTTCAAATTCTGGCTGAACATCGGCCGGGAAACGCAACTCGAGCGCTTTCACGATCGCCGCTACAGCCCGCTGAAGAGCTGGAAGTTCTCGCCCATCGATATCGCCGGTATCACCAAATGGGACGACTACACCAAGGCGCGCGACAGCATGTTCGAGCGCACCCACAAGGAGTTCGCGCCATGGATCATCGTGCGGGCCAATGACAAGCGCCGCGCCCGGCTGGCGGTGATGCGGCGGATCCTGCTGTCGCTGCCCTACGAGGGGCGCGATCTCGATATCGTCGGCAAGGAAGACAAGAAGATCATCGGCGAAGGGCCGTCATTCCTCGGCAAGCAAGACTGACGCTTACTGCGCCGCGGGGCCAATGGGCAGCGCGGCGCAGATTCTTCCGGATCGTTCAGGCTGCCAGCCGGGCGATCCGCTGCAGGCGACGTAGCGTGGTGTCGTCCTGCAACGCCTGCTGAAACAGCGATATCTCCTGGTCGATGCGGTCGCACAGCGCGCCGGTGTTGCCCTTGAGCAGGCCGCGGGTCTGCAGCAAGGCGGCGACCGGCTTCTTGGCGAGTTGCCTGGCGCGGCCGAGTGTCGCTTCTTCCACGCCGTCATGCACGATCTCGGCGACGAGGCCGAGTGCCCTCGCGTCCTCGGCGTGGAGCGTGTCGCCGAGACAAAAGAAGCGGAAGGCGCCGGCATAGCCGAGCTTCTGTGGCGCCAGGATGCTGGTCGCCGCGTCCGGCACAAGGCCGAAATCGACGAACGGCACCCGGAACGTGCTTTCATTCGAGGCGATCACCATGTCGCAGTGGAACAGGATGGTGCAACCGACGCCGACGGCATCGCCGTCGACGCAGGCGAGGATTGGCTTGGGGAACGTCGCCAGCGTGCGGAACATGTCGGTGACGGCGGCGATCAGCTTCTGATGCTTGGTGGCGTCGAGGAATTCGGAAAAGTCGCCGCCAAGGCAGAAGCAGCCTGCCAGGCCACGCAACACGACGACACGCACCTCGTCATTGTCGGCGGCTTCATGGAATGTCCTGGCAAGGCTCTCATAGGCCCTTCTGTCGAGCACCGGCCGGCCGTCATTCGACGACACGGTGACGATCAGCGTGTGGTTGCGCAGTTCCGGTTGCGGGTGCGGGTTCATGGCGGTGTCCAACGTCATGACGCCCTCCTCTGGCCGAACATGTCGGGATATCCCCGGGCCAGGACAGGAGCATGGTGATTGCGGCGCGAACGCACCACGTCCAGCGTATGCTCGTTGAAGGAGAGCAGGGTCGCCACGACCTGCTGATTGCCGTAGGTGCGCTGATAACCCAGCGGCGTCGCCAGGAAATGCAGCTGCAAGGCGCGCAACACCCACATCGGCTCGAACTCGATGATCACCTTGTCGACGCCGCGCTTCAGCCCCCACTCGACGAAGCCGGCGATCAATTCGGTGCCGACGGTCGAGACGCCGCGACGGCCATCGCGAAAACCGGCAGCCACCGCATACCGGGTCAATTCCCAGATGTTGGGGCCCGATGGCGGCGTTCCTTCGGAAAGGTCGGACAAGACCTCGGTCAGCAGATGGGGCCGCGTGGTCGGCAACATCCGTTGATAACCGGCGACTTCGTTGCCTCTGATGACGATCTGATGCACCGCCTCGTCATGGTCGAACTGATCGACCTCGAATCCGTCCGGGCGCCGCAGGTCCTCCCACCCCATCTCTTCGACAAATATCTGGTAGCGCAGACGATGGACGGCCTCCCAAAGGTCGGGGCGTTCCATCAATTCTTGAGTAGTAAGACAAAAAAGCATGCCGTCGTCTCCTGGGTTTAAGAGGAAGATACGGCCGTGCTTCAACGAGAAAATTGCGTGATCACGTAGGCAAGAAATTCTAGGTCGGCACGGCCGACCTAGCTAATGTAGCCGCGCCTTATCGCTTCGGCGACCGCCTGGACCCGGTTGACGGCACCGAGTTTGCTTTTGGCGTTAAGAAGATGTTTCTCCGACGTGTGTTCGGAGATGCCGAGAATTTGCGAAATCTCCCATTCCGACTTGCCGACGGCGGCCCATTGCAGGCATTCGCGCTCGCGCGGGGTCAGTTCGATATGGTCAATGGTCTTGGTCGCCATGGTGTGGATTTGCATGGCGCGGCCCACGGCATAGGTCGAGACCAGCGACACAAGGCCGAACTCGGCCGCCGACAGCTGCACGGCCTCGCCACCCAGCGACACCATGACGATCTGGCCATCGAGCGTGATCAGCGGGAAGGCCAGCCCGTCGCGCAGCTTGAAGGCGCCGGCATCGCCCATCACCTCGTCGCTGCTCTTGTCGAAGCTAATGCCCTGGGCGGCTTCGCGCCACTGGAACGGCGCCTGCAGCTGCTTCATGTGGCTGACCACCGGATCGTGGTCGACATAGTTGCGCGCCACGTAGCGCTCCAGCCATTCGACAGGCCAATCGCAAAGCAGCACATGCTGCTTTTGCTGCCCGGTCGGCGTGCCTGGCTGCGGAACGGTTCCCGCCATCAGTGCGGTCAGGCCGAAATCCGAGGTTATGCCCAAAAGTTTCTCGCAGACCGCCGCCGCCGTTCCGGCGTGCTGCAGTTGGTCTATGTATTCCAGCGTACGATCGAATTGACCCATCGCAACATCAACCCCATGTTGCCTCTTGCATTGAGATCAATGGTCCATGCGTTGTCTRCATTTGGCCACCGACCACGGATTGCAACGCGCACATTCTCGGTTGTGGTTCTCGACCCCGGTCCCCAACCAAGGCGGCCACCGCTGTTTGCAAACGTGCTAAAGCATAACCTGAAATTGGCGCGTTGAAATCAAAAACCATTGTGCCTGTACCATTTTCGTACCAAAACCGGTGCGAACAAGAGTGCGGCGGAGTCTATCGTGGCGTTCCAATGGAGGTTCCCGGTCCTGGCGTCGCTGTTGATCGCGGCGCTGCCATGGGCTCCCGGGGCGCGCGCGGCCGAACCGCAGGTTCCGGTGTTGTGGGACGCCAAGGAACGGTTGCCGAAGCCCGACCTTTCGGCATTGCCACGGCTGCGATTCCTGACGACCACGGATTTTCCACCCTTCAACTTCCTCGACGGCGCGGGAAAGCTTTCCGGTTTCCACATCGACCTGGCGCGCGCCATCTGTGCCGAACTCGGCATTGCCGACAAATGCCAGATCCAGGCCTTGCCTTGGGGCGAACTCGAAGGGGCACTCGAGAAAGGCGAAGGCGAAGCCATCATCGCCGGCATCGCCGCGACGCCGCAATCGCGCCAGACATACGCCTTCTCGCGCTCGTATCTGCAGTTTCCGGCGCGTTTCATCACGCCGAAGAACAAGGCGCTTGCCGAACCGGTCTTCGACAAGCTGCGCAGCAAACGCGTCGGCGTAATCGCCGGCTCGGCGCATGAGCGCATGCTGCGCGACTATTTCAACACGGTCCAGATCGTCTCCTTCGACGGACCGGAAGCCCTCTACGGCGATCTCAAGGCGGGCAAGATCGACGCCGCCTTCGGTGACGGCATGCGTTTCGCCTTCTGGCTGGGCGGCTCGGATGCGGCCGGCTGCTGCCGTTTTGCCGGCGGTCCCTATCTGGCGCCCGAATATCTGGGCACCGGCATGGCCATCGCCACAAGGGCGGACAACCCGACGCTGGCCGCGGCGATCGATTACGCGCTGCAGGAGATTTCGATGAAAGGAACCTTCGCCGAATTCTACCTGCGCTATTTCCCGGTCAGTTTTTTTTGATCCGGTCCCGGTCAGCTTTTTCTAGGGGCTGGTGATATTCAGGTGATGCCGGCCTGACCTGAATCTCAACAACCCCGGCCAAGCAGATTTTCTCAGGTCAGCGTACGCAGCCGCGCCTTGGCCGCGCGGCCGATGGCGGCGACGGTCAGCGTGTCGAGATCGAGCTGGCGGCGGATCAACTGCAGCACCCGCACTTCCTCCAGCCGCATTTCGAGATCGACGGCGGCAACTTCGAAGGCCGCGGCATAGGCGGTGTCGCGCAGGCGCTCCGGCAGGGCTTCCGCCACCTGGGCCAGCACACCCTCCAGGCCATCCTTCTCGTGCAACTGCTTTTGACAGGCCTGGGCGACTGGAACCAGCCGATCCTGCTTGAAATCCTCGAACACCGGCCATGAGCGGACAACGTCGCCGATCCTGGCCAGTTCGACGTCGGTCATGTCGCGGTCGGAGGCAGAGGTGATGACCATCAGGTAGATCAGGGCTTCATGCGGGGTCGGCAACGGCATTCTTTACTCCTTGAACGGGTTTCGAAGGTAGGAACGGCGGTAGAAGGCCGCAAGGAAAAAGCGCTGCACGCGTTGACGCTCCGGCCATGCGCGCCTAGAGGACCGATTGAAAATCGACACCTGCGGCCGTGCCAGCAAGCAATCCGGCCGGCGAACAATTTGGAAAACAGGACATGGCGGGATCAAACATAATCGATCTCAACCCCGAACTGCTGGCGGCCGCGGCCGAGAGCAAGGCGTGGCCGTTCGAGGAAGCCAAAAAGATCATCGAACGTTACAAGGGCAGCGACTTTCCCGAAACGATCCTGTTCGAGACCGGCTACGGTCCATCCGGCCTGCCGCATATCGGCACGTTCGGCGAGGTGGCGCGCACCTCGATGGTGCGCCATGCGTTCCGCGTGCTCACGCAGGACAAGGTCGCGACCAAGCTCTTGTGCTTCTCCGACGACATGGACGGCATGCGCAAGATACCCGACAACGTGCCGGATCGCGCAGCACTTGAACAGCATCTGCACAAGCCGCTGTCTTCGGTTCCCAATCCGTTCGGCGGCGACTATGCGAGCTTCGCCGACCACAACAATGCGATGCTCTGCCGCTTCCTCGACACGTTCGGCTTCGACTACGAATTCGCCAGCGCGACGCAGTATTACAAATCGGGCCGTTTCGACGCGATGCTGCTGCGGGCCGCCGAACGCTACGACAAGATCATGGCGGTGATGCTGCCGACGCTTGGGGCCGAGCGGCAGGCGACCTACAGCCCGTTCCTGCCGATTTCCCCGAAGAGCGGCCGGGTGCTTTACGTGCCGATGAAGCATGTCGACGCCAAGGCCGGCACCATCACCTTCGACGACGAGGGCACCGAGACCACGCTTTCGATCACTGGCGGCCGGGTGAAGCTGCAGTGGAAGCCGGACTTCGGCATGCGCTGGGCAGCGCTCGGCGTCGATTTCGAAATGTTCGGCAAGGACCACCAGACCAATGCGGTGGTCTATGACCGCATCTGCAACATACTGGGCGGGCGCGCGCCCGAGCATTTCGTCTACGAGCTGTTCCTCGACGAAAACGGCCAGAAGATCTCGAAGTCGAAGGGCAACGGCCTGACTATCGACGAATGGCTGACCTATGCCCCGACCGAGAGCCTCGGGCTCTACATGTACCAGCGGCCGCGGCAGGCCAAGAAGCTCTATTTCGACGTCATCCCGAGGGCGGTGGACGAGTATTACACCTTCCTCGCCGCCTACCCCAGGCAGAACTGGAAGGAGCGGCTGGGCAATCCGGTCTGGCACATGCATGACGGCAATCCGCCTGATATCGACATGCCGGTGCCGTTCTCGCTGCTGCTCAACCTGGTCAGCGCCTCCAATGCTCAGAACAAGGACGTGCTGTGGGGCTTCATCTCGCGCCATACCAAGGATGTTACGCCGAAGACGCACCCGGAGCTCGACCAGCTGGTCGGCCATGCGATCCGCTATTTCGACGATTTCGTGCGGCCGACGAAAACCTTCCGCCCGGCCGACGAGGTCGAGCGCGAGGCGCTCAAGGCCCTGGACGCAGCACTTGGCACGCTTCCGGCTGACGCCGGCGGCGAAGCGATCCAGAACGCTTCGCTCAACGTCGCGCGCAAGATCGAACGCTACCAGGATCACTCCAAGCAGAGCCCGGAGGGCGGCCCGGGCGTTTCGGGCGCCTTCTTCCAGATGATCTACCAGGTACTCATCGGCCAGGAACGCGGCCCGCGCTTCGGCTCGTTCGCCGCGCTCTACGGCGTGGCCGAGACCCGCGCGCTCATTCAGCAGGCGTTGGCTGGTCAGCTGGCTTGAGGGCGCCGTCGACCTCTTCCAGGATCGAGCCCGGCGCCTGAGGCGCCGGGGCCTGCGCGTCCGGCACCGCCGAGATGCCGGCCAGGCTCGGCGCCGATCCGAAAATGCCCTTCTTGGCGCTTTGCGCCTTTTCGCCTGCCTCGACATAGGGGCCGCCCTTGGCGGCACGCGCCCAGCCATTGTCGACCAGCCATCGGCCGACGTCCTGCTTGCCGATCCGGCATTCCGCCGCGATGCGGTCACGTCCGCCTTCGGGCGGCACGGTGCAGACCACCGCGCGGCCGCGCAGGAAGGCACGGAACGCCGTGCGGGCGCGGATGCCGCACGGCCAGGATTTGCCGTCGGTGGTGCAGGTTTCGTCTTGAGGAACCACGTCGATGCCGGAAATCGCGACCGAATAACCTTTCGCCTCGATCAGCCCAGCGGCTGTCGCGACCGGCTGGAACAGCTTCGTGCCATTCCAGTCATCGGGCATCTTCGGCTTGGGTGGCATGGCCAGCGCCAGCTTGCTCAGCGGCTCGCGCGGCTCGACCCGCTCAAGTTCGCCCGCGGGCAGTTCCGGCGGAGCGACGACATCCGGATCGATCGCGCGCGAATGCACCACCGGCTTTGGCGGCGGCGGAGCTGCGGGCGCGGGAATGGCTGACGTGGCCGGTTCGCCAGGCCCGGCATCGGCGCCGGCTTGAGAGATCGTGTCCACGCCGGGATCGATCTGGTCCACGGTGACGGTGCTTTCGCTTCCTTTCAGCGTGCGGCCGCCGGCAATGACCAGGGCTGCCATCACCGGGACCATCACAACCGCCAGAATGAGATAGGGAAACCGCACCAGCCCGACCTACTGGCTTGCCCAGACGATCCGCGCCACCCATTCGACCTCGCGCATGGGAATGTCGCGGTCAGGGTGATCGGGATTGAGCGAGACCAGCGCGATCGACTTGACGGTCTGGCGCTCGAGCACCTTGGCCATCACCTCGCCCGATGTGGTCTTGACGACGACGCGATCGCCCTTGCGGGTGATAGCGCCCGGCTCGACGATGAGCACATCGCCATTGCGGTAGAGCGGCAGCATGGAATCGCCTTGCACCTGCAGCGCATAGGAGCTCTCGGTCGATTGCGCCGGCAGTTCGACCAGATCCCAGCCCTGCCCGGCGGGAAAGCCGGCATCGTCAAAGAAGCCGCCGGCGCCGGCCTGGGCAAAGCCGAGAAGCGGCACGGATCTCCGGTAAGCGGGTGCCGTACCGATGCGGCCTTCGATCAGCCCGGTGAATTCGTCGAGCGAGGCACCCGTCGCCTCGATGATCTTGGCCAGTGATTCGGTCGAGGGCCAGCGCGGCCGGCCGTCCGAGGATAGGCGCTTGGACTTGTTGAAGGCAGTCGAATCGAGGCCCGCGCGCCTTGCCAGACCTGACGCCGAAAGCGAATAACGCTCGGCAAGAGCATCGATGGCGGCCCAGACGCGGTCGTGCGAGAGCATGTCGTGCTCTCCTTCGAGACAGGAAAAAATGCCTTTCCCTTCTAGTCTCTGCATCCCGGTTTGTCCACCGGACGTACTCTGACGGCACACCCTTCGTGAAGGCTGCGGGAATGATGATCTCCGCTGCTCAGCCGGCCCCTTTGGTCAGGCCGCGCAGCCCCTGATGCGACGTCATGAAAATCCGCTCGGCCTCGGTCGGCGGACGCGGATTCACCGAGCGACCAAGCGCGGCGACGACCTCGTCGATATCGAGGAAGCGGCGCGCCTTGCGATCGTAGACGCCGGCCGTCGTCAGGATCAAGGCGGCCGTCTCGCCATTGTCGAGGACGAAACGATGCTTGCCGATGACCTGGCTGCCTTCCCAGGTCTCGATCGAGGAGACCACTTCGAAGCGGCGCCATAGCCTGATCTCGCGCGCATAGACCGCCTGCAACCCGCCCATCATCGGCGCCCAGCCATTTTTGCGCGCCAGCGAGATCAGCCCGGCGCGGACGAACAGGTCGATGCGGCCGAGATCGGCCAGCATCATGTAGCGCGCATTGTTGAGATGGACGTTGAAATCGATGTCGGTCGGCAGGCAGCGAAAGGCCAGCCGGCTTTCACCGCCCATCAAATAGGGGCCACGGCTGCGCGCCGTGGCCAGCATGCGCGCCATGCGCGCCCAGACGTACATGGCCTTTCGTCAGGCGGCCTGCTTCACGTCGCCCTTGGCGTAGGGGTCGAAGCGCTGGTAGAAGGTTTCGCCCTTTTCGGCCATGTCGATGAGCAGCTTGGGCGCCTTGAATTCGGCGCCGTATTTCTTCTGCAGCCCCTTGGCGATCTTGACGAATTCCTTGGCGCCGATGCCGTCGATATAGGACAGCGCGCCGCCCGTATAAGGCGCGAAGCCGAAGGCCAGGATCGAGCCGACATCGGCCTCACGTGGATCGGTGACGATGCCTTCCTCCATCACGCGCGCCGCTTCCAGCGCGATGGTGACCAGCAGGCGCTGCTGCAGTTCCTCATAATCGACCTTCTCGGGCGCAAGCTGCGGGTAGAGGTCCTTCAGACCCGACCACAGCTTCTTCTTCGCGGGCTTGGCCGGATAATCGTAGAAACCCTTGCCGTTCTTGCGGCCGAAGCGGCCATGGTCGTCGACCATGGTGTTGATCAGCGCCATCTGCCTGGGGTCGACGGCCTTGTCGCCGAGATCCCTGATGGTCTGCTTCATGATCTTCTGGGCAAGGTCGATCGCCGTCTCGTCGGTCAGCGCCAGCGGGCCAACCGGCATGCCGGCGGCCTTCGCCGCATTCTCGATCATCGGAGCGGGTACGCCCTCGATCAGCATCTTGTAAGCTTCCGACATGTAGCGCAGCACGCAGCGGTTGACGTAGAAGCCGCGCGTGTCGTTGACGACGATCGGCGTCTTCTTGATGGCGCGGACGAAATCGATCGCGGTGGCCAGCGCCTTGTCGCCGGTCTTCTTGCCGAGGATGATCTCGACCAGCATCATCTTGTCGACCGGCGAGAAGAAGTGGATGCCGACGAAATTCTTCGGCCGGGCCGAATTCTTCGCCAGCGAGGTGATCGGAATGGTCGAGGTGTTCGACGCGAAGATCGCGGACGACTTCAGCACGGCCTCCGCCTGTTCGGTGGCTGCCTTCTTGACGGCCGAATCCTCGAACACCGCCTCGACCACGAGGTCGCAGCCGGCAAGGTCGGCATAGTCGGCTGTCGGCGTGATCAGCGACAGGAGCTTGTCCTTCTCCTCCGGCTTGGCGCGGCCCTTCTTGACCTGATCCGAGACCAGGCTGTCCGAATGCGCCTTGCCCTTTTCGGCCGACTCCATGTCGCGGTCGAGCAGCACCACGGGAATACCGGCCTTTGCCGTCACATAGGCAATGCCGGCGCCCATGAAGCCGGCGCCGAGAATGCCGATCTTCTTGAATTTGGTTTCCGGCACGCCGGCCGGGCGGCGGGCACCCTTGTTCAGTTCCTGCAGCGACACGAACAGCGAGCGGATCATCGCCGCCGCTTCCTTGGTCCGCATGATCTCGGTGAAATAGCGCTGTTCGATCCTGAGCGCGGTGTCGAACGGCACGAGCAGGCCTTCATAGACGCATTTCAGGATGGCGGCGGCCGCTGGATAATTGCCATAGGTCTCGCGACGCAGGATGGCGATGGCCGGCGGCCAGAGATTGGCGCCCGCGGCCGAGTAGACCGGGCCGCCGGGCAGCTTGAAGCCCTTCTCGTCCCAGGGCTGGACGGCTTTCAGGCCGTTCCTGATCATGGCCTTTGCCGTCTCGACCAATTTGGCCGGCTCGGCGATCTCGTGGATCAGGCCCATGGCCTTCGCCTTCTGCGGCGACAGATTCTGGCCGGAGGTCAGCATCTGCAGCGCCTGCTGCTGATCGGTCAGCCGCGGCACGCGCTGGGTGCCGCCAGCGCCGGGGAAGATGCCGACCTTGACTTCCGGCAAGGCCATTTTGACCTTGTCTGAATCCGCGGCGACGCGACCGTGGCAGGCCAGCGACAATTCGAAGGCGCCGCCCATGCAGGTGCCGTTGATCGCCGATACCCAGGGCTTGCCTGACGTTTCGAGCTTGCGCCACAGGCCGCCCATGCGGCCGGCATTGTCGAACAGCAGTTTTGCCGCCTTCTCCGGATCCTTGGTCTTTTCCTTGGCGAACACGGCAAGCATCTTCTGCAGCATGGTGAGATCAGCGCCGCCGGAGAAGCTGTCCTTGCCCGAGGTGATCACCGCACCCTTGATGCCGGCGTCGGCCACCACCTGGTCGATGATCTTGTCGAGTTCGCCCATCACCTCCTCGGTGAACACGTTCATCGAGCGATCCGGCATGTTCCAGGTGACGAGCGCAATGCCGTCGGCGTCGGTGTCGAGGGTGAAATTGGTGTAGTTCATTGTTCTCTCCCCGTCAGACGCGTTCGATGATCGTTGCGGTGCCCATGCCGGCGCCGATGCACAGCGTCACCAGAGCGGTGTTGAGGTCGCGGCGCTCGAGTTCGTCCAGCACCGTGCCGAAGATCATCGCGCCGGTAGCGCCGAGCGGATGGCCCATGGCGATGGCGCCGCCATTGACGTTGATCTTGTCGTGCGGGATCTCGAAAGCCTGCATGTAGCGCAGCACCACCGAGGCAAAGGCCTCGTTGAGCTCGAACAGGTCGATGTCCGACAGCTTCATCTTGGCGCGCTTCAGCAGCTTCTCGGTAACGTCGACCGGGCCGGTCAGCATCAGCACCGGCTCGGAGCCGATATTGGCGAAGGTGCGGATGCGGGCGCGAGGCTTAAGCCCCATCGCCTTGCCGGCCTTCTTCGAGCCGAGCAGCACGGCCGCCGCGCCGTCGACGATGCCCGACGAATTGCCGGCGTGATGGACGTGGTTGACCTCTTCCACCTCGGGGTGCTTCTGCACCGCGACCGCGTCGAAGCCGCCCATTTCGCCGGGCATGACGAAGGACGGGTTGAGCGAAGCCAGCGACTGCATGTCGGTCGAAGGCCGCATGTGCTCGTCATGATCGAGGATGGTCAGGCCGTTCTGATCCTTGATCGGAATGACCGAATTCTTGAAGCGGCCGTCGGCCCAGGATTTGGCGGCGCGCTTCTGGCTCTCGACCGCATAGGCGTCGACGTCGTCCCTGCTGAAGCCGTATTTGGTGGCGATCAGGTCGGCCGAGATGCCTTGCGGCACGAACCAGCCGGGCAGGCCGACCGAAGGGTCCATGAACCAAGCGCCGCCGGACATGCCCATGCCGACGCGCGACATGGATTCGACGCCACCGGCGATGACGATCTCGTCGGCGCCCTGTGCGATCTTGGCGGCGCCGAAATTGATGGCGTCGAGACCCGAGGCGCAGAAGCGCGAGATCTGCATGCCGGGCGCCTTGGTGTCGTAGCCTGCCTCGAAAGCGGCGGCGCGCGGAATGACCGAACCCGCCTCGCCGACGGGATCGACGCAGCCGAAGATGATGTCGTCGACGGTGCCGGTGTCCAGCCCGTTGCGGTCGCGCAGCGCTTCCAGCGTCTTGGCGGCGAGCCGCACCGCCGGCACCTCGTGCAGCGATCCGTCCTTCTTGCCCTTGCCGCGCGGCGTGCGCACGGCGTCATAGACATAAGCCTCAGCCATTTTCGTGCTCCTTGGGTTTGCCGGTCGCCGCTCTCAGAGCGAGCGTCCGATCAGCAATTTCATGATCTCGTTGGTGCCGCCGTAGATTCGCTGGACGCGGGCGTCGCGGAACATGCGGGCGATCGGATATTCATTCATGTAGCCATAGCCGCCATGCAATTGAAGGCATTCGTCGACGACTTTGCCCTGCAGGTCGGAGAGCCAGTATTTCGCCATCGAGGCCGTCACCGGATCGAGCCCGCCATTGATGTGGCGGGTGACGCAATCATTGTAGAAGACACGGCCGATGGTCGCCTCGGTCTTGAGTTCGGCCAGCTTGAACTGGGTGTTCTGGAAGTCGATGATCGCCTTGCCGAAGGCCTTGCGTTCCTTGACGTAATCGATGGTCAACGCCAGCGCCCGCTCGATCATGGCGATGGCGCCGGTGCCGATCTGCAGCCGCTCCTGCGGCAATTGCTGCATCAGCTGGATGAAGCCCTGGCCTTCCTCGTGGCCGAGCAAATTGGAGGTCGGCACGCGCACGTCGTTGAAGAACAGTTCGGACGTGTCGTTGGCCTTGAGCCCGATCTTGTCGAGGTTGCGGCCGCGCTCAAAACCCTCGACCTCGTCGGTCTCGACGACGATCAGCGAGGTGCCCTTGGCGCCCTTTTCCGGATCGGTCTTGGTAACGACGATGATGAAGTTGGCGAGCTGGCCGTTGGTGATGAAGGTCTTGGAGCCATTGATCTTGTACTGGTTGCCGTCCTTCTGCGCCCGCGTCTTGACGCCTTGCAGGTCGGAGCCGGCACCCGGCTCGGTCATGGCGATGGCGCCGATCAGTTCGCCGGTGGCGAGCTTGGGCAGCCACTTCTTCTTCTGCTCTTCAGAACCGTAGTGAAGGACGTAAGGCGCGACGATCGAATTGTGCAGGCCGATGCCGAAACCGTCGACACCGACATGGCCGATCGCCTCGATGATGGCGCTCTCATGCGCGAAGGTGCCGCCGGAACCGCCATATTCCTCCGGCATCGAGGCGCAGAGCAGACCGGCAGCACCCGCCTTCAGCCAGCTCTCGCGATCGACCATCTCGTTCTTCTCGAACTCGTCGTAGCGCGGTGCGATCTCCTCCGACATGAAGCGGGTCGCCATGTCGTAGAGCATGCCGACCTCGTCCGCCGCCCAGGCGGGTTTGGGGAGGCCAAGGATTTCGGCGGGGTTGGTCATGTGGATATGATACTCCTCCCAGAGCGCATCGTCGGAGTTGAGGCCAACGCACGTCACGCTGGCCTCAACCGACCCTCCCCTCGATGGGGAGGGCAACCATCTTTAGAACGCTTCGGCGGGCAGGGCCATCAGCGTGTCCGCGCCACTCGAAATGCGGGCGAGGTGGGCCGAGGTCTCCGGCATGATCCGCTCCATGAAGAAGCGCGCCGTCACCACCTTGTTGTCGTAGAAAGACTGCGAGCCGTTGGCGCCGGTCTTGCCCTGCGCCGCCTTGGCCATCTGCGCCCACATGTAGCCCAGCGCGACAAGGCCGAAGAGATGCATGTAGTCGGTCGAGGCCGCACCGGCGTTGTCTGGTTTGGCCATGCCGTTCTGCACCAGCCACATGGTCGCCGCCTGCAAGTCATTCAGGCCCTTCTTCAACCCCTTGGTGAAGGACGCCATCTTCTCGTCGGCGCGGTTCTCCTCGCAGAATTCGCCGACTTCCTTGAAGAAGGCCTGGATGGCGCGGCCGCCATTCAGGCCGAGCTTGCGGCCGACGAGGTCGAGCGCCTGGATGCCGTTGGCGCCTTCATAGATCATGGCGATGCGGGCATCGCGCACGAACTGGCTCATGCCGTGCTCTTCGATGTAGCCGTGACCGCCGAACACCTGCTGGGCCATGACGGCGTGATCAAAACCCTTGTCGGTGAGCACGCCCTTGACCACGGGCGTCATCAGCCCGGTGTAGTCGTCGGCGGCCTGGCGATCCTTGTCGTCGGCGGAGCGATGGGCGATGTCGGACTTGATCGCCGTCCACAGCGCCAGCGCGCGGCCGGCCTCGTTGAAGGCCTTCATGGTCATCAGCGAGCGGCGGATATCGGGATGGACGATGATCGGGTCGGCCTTCTTGTCTGGCGCCTTGGCGCCCGAGAGCGAACGGCCCTGCAAGCGGTCCTTGGCGTAGGCGACGGCGTTCTGGTAGGCGATCTCCGACAGCGACAGGCCTTGCAGGCCGACGCCGAGACGCGCCTCGTTCATCATCGTGAACATCGCCTTGAGGCCGCCATTCTCCTCGCCGAGCAGCATGCCTTCGGCCTCGTCATAATTCATGACGCAGGTCGAATTGCCGTGGATGCCCATCTTCTCCTCGATCGAACCGCAGGAGAGCGTGTTGCGCTCGCCCGGATTGCCCGATGCGTCGAGCTTGAGCTTCGGCACGATGAACAGCGAGATGCCCTTGACGCCTTCCGGCGCGCCCTCGATGCGGGCCAGCACGAGATGGACGATGTTGTCCGACATGTCGTGCTCGCCGGCCGAGATGAAGATCTTCTGGCCTGAGATCTTGTAGGTGCCGTTGCCGTTCGGCACTGCCTTGGTGCGCAGCAGGCCGAGATCGGTGCCGCAATGCGGCTCGGTCAGGTTCATGGTGCCGGTCCAGGAACCCTCGACCATCTTCGGCAGCCATTTTGCCTTCTGTTCGTCGGTGCCGTGGGTGATGATCGCAGCGATCGCGCCCTGGGTCAGGCCAGGATACATCATCAGCGACATGTTGGCCGAGACCATGTATTCGGCGACGGCGGTGTGCACGGCATAGGGCAGGCCCTGGCCGCCGAACTCAACCGGTGCGGCCAGCCCCATCCAGCCGCCTTCGCGATATTGGTCGAAAGCCTCCTTGAAGCCTTTGGGCGTCGTCACCGAGCCGTCGTCGTGACGCACGCAGCCTTCCATGTCGCCGACACGGTTGAGCGGATGCATGACGTTTTCGGCGAGCTTGGCGCCTTCGGCCAGGATCGCCTCCAGCACATCGGGCGTGGCGTCGGCAAATCCGGGAAGGTTCGAGTAGCGCTGATAGCCCAGCACCTCGTTGAGTACGAACAGCGTATCCTGGACCGGAGCCCTGTATGTCGGCATGCTTTTTCTCCACCCTGCGAACCTGGTCTCGAAAGCCCCCGAATTCATGTCAGGGCAGCGTACGGACCCGTGTTGAAGCCGGGATAGCAAAAATTGACGTTTGCGTAAACGTCAATTTTTTCGCTGCGACAAGATTTCCGGCCCAACTCCTGCTTGGTGACGCTAGCGGCGCAACGTCATGCGGACCAGCACCGAGGGACCATCAGGCAGGTGCAGGCAACAAAAAAGCCGCACGGCAGAGCCACGCGGCTTTTGATCGTCAGAAATTCGGCAGACTTGCCTAGCTCGCGACGCTCGCCTGCGCCGTGCGTTCGGTCAGCATCTGGCGCACCGCCGACATCGAGCCCGAGAGCTCGTTGATGGCATCGTCGATCAGGGCTCGCTGCTTCTGCAGGCGGGCAAGCTGCTTCTCCGACTTGTCCAGCGCCAGCCGCAGCTGCTTGGTGTTGGAGCCGGTCGGATCGTAGAGATCCATCATCTGCTTGACGTCGCGCAGCGAGAACCCGACCTTGCGGCCGAGCAGGATCAGCTTCAGCCGGGCCTTGTCACGGCGCGTGTAGAGACGGGTGGAACCGTCGCGCTGCGGGTTGAGCAGGCCCTTGTCTTCGTAGAAACGCAGCGTGCGCAGCGTCACACCGTATTTCTTGGCCATTTCGCCGATGCGGGCGAGGTCCTCACCGGCTTCGACAGATACATTATTGGTATTGGCCGCGGTCTCGCCGGCCGAGATAAGCTTCATGGTCACTGGCTTTCCCCGTCTGGTGGCGTCGCGGTCCTGGACCATGCGTCGCCTGACTGGAAGCGGGGGCGTGCTTCCGGCCGTGGTTTCGACAAACAAAATCGCAAACAGCACACTCAAATGCGCCTTTTACGTTTACGTCAATTCTATACCGATAGCCGCCTCATGACGCAAGGGGCGTTCTGTGAAGGTGCTTTATGCCGCACCGTGGCGGCGACAGCGAACTTCCTTCCAACTTCTTAAGCTTGGTTAACGCGTTGTTTACCACGTTGGGGGAAATGTGGGCGCGTCGGCTACCCGTGTTTATCCTGTATCGAATTTTTCACGGTTTTTCGGAGCGCGGGTGAAAACCCGGGAGGCTTGCCTTCCACCGTGAAAGCGCGGTCGCCTTCGTTCCGGCAGGGACTTGGGGAGCTGGTCGCAAGCCGGCCAATCTGAAAGACGGACGCACCGATGAACAGCAAGCGGTCCTATCTCGATACACTCAACGCCGGCAGGCAGCGCAGGCCGCAGACCACGCTCGAGCAGTTGAACCGCTCGCTGGAGACGCTGGAACAGCGGCTGGGGCAGTCCCGTGAGGAGGTGACGGCACGTCCGGCTCCGCGCCAATACGGTGCCGACCCGCGCTATCCAGCCACCGACCCGCGCTATCCAGCCACCGAGCCGCGCTATCCCGCCGTCGACCCGCGTTATCCCGCCGCCCAGCCAGCCGGCCAGCAGCGCTGGTATGAGGATCCGAGGCCGGCGGCACGCCCGCAGAACCCGGCGCCGGCGCCCAGCTTCGACCAGAACTACCAGGCCATCGCCCGTGACATCGACCGCGTGCGCGGCCAGGAAGACAGCGTCGCCATGGTCGGCAAGATCGCCGGCGAATTGCGCGGCATGCGCGAGGAACTGCGCCACCAGATGACATCGGGCCTGCAGCGCGAATTCGATGCGCTGCGCAAGGATATCGACCGCGCCTTCCAGGCCAACGCCAGGCCCGGCGCGGCAGGCAAGGGCAGCGCCGAACTCGGTGTCGAATTCGAACGGCTTTCCGGCGCCATCAAGTCGCTGTCGGAAAAGAGCGACGACAGAAGCGTCAACATGCTGCGGCTGGAGCTCGAGCAGGTGAAGGCCGCGCTTGACACGCTGGCGCGCGAGGAAAGCGTGCAGAAGGTCGACCGCCGCTGGGACGATTTCGACCGCCGCTGGTCGGCTTTCGAGGATCGTGTCGACGCCGATCACCGCAAACGTTCCGACGATCCCGCCCTTGCGGGCCTGACCGATCGGCTGGAGCAGATCAGCAACGCCGTCAACAATCTGCCGGAATCGCTGTCGCTGCGCTCGCTGGAGGAAAAGGTCCGCACGCTGGCCGGCGCCGTCGAGCATTTCGCGGGCCAGCAGGACAATCGCGGTGGCGACACGCTTGCCATGATCGACGAGCGGCTGGACGAGATTTCGCGCGCCATCGTCGCCTCGACCGTGGCGGCACAGGCCAATACCGTCGACCACGAAGCCTTCGACCGTATCGAGAAGCGCATCGACTCGCTCGCCCGGCAGATCGAGGAAGTGGCGCAGGATCGCCCCGGCAACGCGGTCATGGATCGCCTGAGCACGCTGTCGAGCCGGGTTGATGAACTCGCTGGCCGCGCCAATTTGCCCGAACAGGCGATGGAACGGCTGGCCAAGCAGATCACCCTTATCGCCGACAAGATCGACCAGGCGCCGGCCATGCCCGACGCCGACTACATCTTCCACGGGCTCGAGCAGCGCTTCGACGTGCTGTCCAGCATGATGGAACGCCGCCAGGGCGACGCCATTGAACAGGGCAACATGCTGTTTCGCGATCTCGAGCGCCGTCTCGACGAGGTTGCCGACCGGCTCGACCAGCGCCTCGTGCCGCAGATCGACAGCGCCGGCATCATGGAAGCCATCGACGCCCGCTTCACCGCACTTGCCACGCGCATGGAGACACGCGCCGCCGATCCTGCAGGCGAAGCGGCAATCCGCGGACTGGAAAGCCGGCTCGAGGACATTTCCAGCCGGCTCGACGCATCGGCGGCCCAGGTGGCCGGCATTGATCCGGCGCTGATCCGCAGCCTGGAGGCGCAGGTCGCCGGCCTGTCCGCCCATCTTTCCAAGCCCAGCACGCCGCTGCCGGAATTCGAGGATATCAGCCCGCGCCTCGACGAGATCGAGAAGGCGCTGGCCGGCACCCGCGATTCCATCCTCGGCGCGGCACGCGACGCGGCCGAGAACGCGGTGCGTTCGCTGGCCGGGTCGGACGCCAACGCGTCGGCTGTTTCCGGTCTCGCGCAGGACCTCAAGACTCTGGAGACGCTGACGCGGCGTTCCGACGAGCGCAATTCGAGAACCTTCGAAGCCATCCACGACACGCTGCTCAAGATCGTCGACAGGCTGGGTTCGCTGGAGACCAGCGACCCGTCCGAAGCGGTGAGCGAGCTTCTGGACACGCATCAGGACGAGGCCTTCGGCAAGCGCCGCGCGCGGACCGCCAAGATGGCTGTCGCGGCGCCGTCCCTGGATATTGACGAGCCGATGCCGCTGACCGGCGACATGGCCGATCTCGACGGCCGCGCCGCCGCCATAATGCGCAACGAACAGGGCGTACGCAGCGACCTGGGCACGCGCTCGCCGGCGGAAGCCGCCGCTGCCGCAGCGATGGCCGCCCTCGGGTCCGACACCATCGCCGAGAAGGATCAGCCGGCAGGCCGCAAATCGATGTTCGGCGGGCTGGCCCGCGCCTTCAAGGGCAAGAAAGCCACTGATGTTCCGCCGCTGGCCGGCTCGGCGCCGAGCAGCGACATTCCGACGGTCGATCTCGACGAGCCGCTCGATCCGAAGGTGGCCAACCGCCCGCTGGAGCCCGGCTCCGGCGCGCCCGACCTCAATGCCATCATGAAGCGCGTGCGCGACGAACGCGGTCAGCCGGCAAAGCCCGGCGAAGGCGATGCCGCGAAATCGGATTTCATCGCAGCCGCGCGGCGCGCGGCGCAGGCCGCCGCCGCCGAGGCCGACGCCTTGAAGCGCCAGTCGACGGTGAAAGGGCCGGTAAAGGCGCTCCGGATCGGCGACCTGCTCAAGGCGCGGCGCAAGCCGATCCTGATGGCGGCGGCAGCGATCATGCTGGCGCTTGCCGGCCTGCAACTCGGCAAGGCGTTCCTCTCGGATCCCGCCCAGGTGGCCAGCAACGACGCCGCACCGATCGTCGCCGCACAGCCGGTGCAGACGGCATCCGTCGACACGGCGAGTCAGCCGAAGATGGAAGCCCAGCCGGCGGCGACAGACAGCGCGCCGGCCCGTGCTGTCAGGCAGGCCGAGCAATCCGCTCCCCCGGTGAAGGACGACATGGTGGCGCAGACCGCCCTGGCGATGCCGTCGGACACGGACGCAATGGCGAATACGGCGCCGGTCGCGGAGCCTGCTGCTTCCACTGCCGCTTCCGGCCCGACCTCTGCCGCTTCAGACGCAATGGCTTCGGCCGCTCCGGCGCCGGCTGCGCCCATTGCCACGACTCCGATGGATGCGACGGCTTCAGAGCCGGCCGCTGTCGCCGGCGGTGCGCAAGCGACGACCACCGATACCCAGCCGGCAGCGGCTGCTCCAACGGCGGCCAACGACGGTATCGCCAAGGACACCACCGGCGCAGTAGCACCGGCAGGTGCCACCGCGACGGCAGCCGCGGCCAAGTTCGACATTCCGGCCGATGCCGGCCCGGCCGCGCTGCGCGATGCCGCCGCTGGTGGCGACGCCAAGGCGCTGTTCGAGATCGGCTCGCGCTACGCCGAATCGCGCGGCGTCAAGGAAGACATGGCGGCAGCCGCCAAATGGTACGAGAAATCGGCGGAACTCGGTTTCGCGCCGGCCGAATACCGCATCGGCAATTTCTATGAGAAGGGCATCGGCGTCGGCCGCGACATCAAGAAGTCGAAGACCTGGTACCAACTCGCCGCCGAACAGGGCAATGCCAGCGCCATGCACAATCTGGCCGTGCTGTTCGCCATGGCCGCCGATGGCGTGACCGACAATGAATCGGCCGCGCGCTGGTTCCAGGAGGCCGCCGACCTCGGCGTCAAGGACAGCCAGTTCAATCTCGGCATCCTCGCCGCCAAGGGCGTCGGCATGAAGCAGAACCTGGAGGAGTCCTACAAATGGTTCGCGCTCGTCGCCAAGACTGGCGACAAGGACGCCGCCGCCAAGCGCGACGAGATCGCTAATGCGCTACGGCCCGAGCAGCTCGAGCGGGCGCGCGCGGCGACCGAACTGTGGAAGGCCAAGCCGCTCAACGCGGCGAGCAATTCGGCCGACATTCCCGAATCCTGGCAGGAAGGCACGCCGCAGACGACCGCCGGCATCGACATGAAGAAGGCGGTCAAGAACATCCAGCTCATCCTCAACAAGAATGGCTATGACGCCGGCGGCGCCGACGGCGTCATGGGCGACAAGACCAAGAACGCGATCATCGCTTTCCAGACCGACAACAAGCTGCCGGCGACCGGCGCCGTCGATGAAAAACTGGTCAGAGCGCTGCTGGCGCGCAAATAACAAGAAGAAGCGTCGTTTCCACGACGCTGTTGCCACACATTTGCCTGTTAACTGATTGAGATATTTTTTGTTTCGGCGCGGCGACGGGGTTTGACCCCGCCGCCGCGTCGGCGCAAGGAAAAATTGGCTTTTCGGTGCGAGACTGCCGAGAATGGCTGTATTCGCCGACAGGCAAACTGATCGAGACTGACGGGTGGGCATCTATCTCCCGATTGCGGAAATTTCCGTCAACGTCTTCGTGCTGCTGGCCATGGGCGCGGCGGTGGGCTTCCTGTCGGGCATGTTCGGCGTTGGCGGCGGCTTCCTCATCACCCCGCTTCTGATCTTCTACAACATCCCCCCGGCGATCGCGGTCGCCACCGGCGCCAACCAGGTCATCGCCTCTTCCGTCTCCGGCGTGCTGTCGCACATGAAGCGGGGCACACTCGACTTCAAGCTCGGCGGCGTGCTCCTGGCCGGCGGCATCATCGGCTCCACCGCCGGCATCTACGTCTTTGCCTTCCTGCGCCGGCTCGGTCAGCTCGACCTGTTCATCTCGCTGCTTTATGTCGTGCTGCTCGGCACGGTCGGCGGGCTGATGCTGGTCGAAAGCATCAATGCGCTGCGCGCCACACGCAGCGGCGCCGCCCCGGTGCTGAAGAAATCCGGCCAGCACAACTGGATCCACCGGCTGCCGCTGAAGATGCGCTTCAGGGCGTCGAAACTGTTCGTCAGCGTCATCCCGGTGCTGGGCCTTGGCGCCGGCATCGGCTTCCTGTCGTCGATCATGGGCGTCGGCGGCGGCTTCATCATGGTGCCGGCGCTGATCTATCTGCTGAAGGTGCCGACCAATGTCGTTATCGGCACCTCGCTGTTCCAGATCATCTTCACCTCCGCCTACACCACGCTGGTTCACGCCACCACCAACCAGACCGTCGATGTCGTGCTGGCCTTCCTGCTGATGGCAGGTGGGGTGGCCGGCGCGCAATATGGCGCCAAGGCCGGCCAGAGGCTGCGCGGCGAGCAGCTCAGGGCGCTGCTGGCCTTGCTGGTGCTGGCCGTGGCGATCCGGCTCGCCATCGATCTCTTCGTCACCCCGCCCAATCTCTATTCGCTGTCCAGCGTGGGCCTCAACTGATGGCGGGCCCGAAAGCATTCGCAGCCGCCATCCTCCTGTCACTGCTTGCGGCCACCGCGCCGGCGAAGGCACAGACGCCACTGACGGAAGGCATCCAGATCGGTCTCTCCACCGACAACGTCTCGATCACCGCCGGTTTTTCCGGCGCCGACCTGACCATCTTCGGTTCGCTGGAAAATCCCGACCCGCTGGTTGCCCGCCAGGGCCGCTACGACGTCATCGTCGTGCTCGAAGGGCCACCCAAGCCGGTCGTGGTGCGGCGCAAGGACCGGGTGCTCGGCGTGTGGGTCAATCTGGATTCCGAAACCTTCGAGAACGTGCCCGTGTCCTATTCGGTGGCGACGACGCGGCCGCTGCAGGACATCACCGAACCCAACAGCTACAAGCAACTGTCGCTCGGCGCCTCCAACCTCTACATGCAGCCCGCCGACGCCGGCGACAGCCCGGCGACGATCGAGGAATTCACCGCTGCATTGCGTGAGCGCAAGGGCGCGGCTGGCCTCTACAGCGAGAATGTCGGCGGCGTGCAGTTCCTGTCGCAGAACCTGTTCCGCGCCACTGTCAGGCTGGCGCCGAACGTGCCGGTTGGCACCCACAAGGCCCGCGCGTTCCTGTTCAAGAGCGGCCTGTTCATCAAGGAGAGCTCGGCCCAACTCGAAATCCGCAAGTCCGGCTTCGAACAGTCGATCTTCCGCGTCGCCCACGACTACTCCTTCCTCTATGGCGTCTTCGCCATATCGCTGGCCATGCTGACGGGCTGGCTCGGCAGGCTGATCTTCCGCAAGGACTGAGACGTCCAAAGGGGGTTTCCCTTTCCCGCGCCATGCTATAGACCGCACCTCCCCGCCCAACGGGCAAGCACGCACAATTCAATTCGGCAGAGCGGTCCGGTCGCCCGGAACCACAGCGCACGCTTCTCCCGCGAGCGCCGATCCGTTGTCTGCCGCCAATGACAGGAGGCTGCTTTGCGACCAGCATTCGCCGGTATCGATTTCGGCACTTCGAACTCCACGGTCGGCGTGGTCCGCAATGGGCAGCCCCACCTCGTCGCGCTTGAAGGCGGCCAGGTCACGCTGCCCAGCGCAGTGTTCTTCAATTTCGAGGACGGCCGCATCTGTTTTGGCCGCCAGGCCATCGCCAACTACACCGACAGCGTCGAGGGCCGGCTGATGCGCTCGCTGAAGAGCGTGCTGGGCAGCTCGCTGGCGCATGAGAAGACGCGCATAAAGGCGCGCTCGATCGGCTTCATGGAAATCATCGGCCTGTTCCTCGGGCATCTCAGGAAGAAGCTCGAAGAGGACGGCGGCGATCTGGTCGAGACCGTGGTGCTCGGCCGTCCGGTGCAGTTCGTCGATGACGACCCGCAAGCCGACGCGAACGCGCAGAACGACCTGGAAAAGGCGGCGCACGCCCAGGGCTTCAAGCACATTGCCTTCCAGTTCGAGCCGATTGCCGCGGCGCTCGATTATGAGCAGAGGGTGACGCGCGAGGAACTGGCGCTTATCATCGACATGGGCGGCGGCACGTCCGACTTTTCGGTCGTGCGCGTCTCACCGGAGCGCGCCCGATCCCTCGACCGAAAGGACGATATCCTGGCCAGCCGGGGTGTTCACATCGGCGGTACGGATTTCGACCGGCTGCTCAGCATCGCCCATGTCATGCCGCAGCTCGGCTATTTGACCCCGACCAAGGACGGCAAGCGCAATCTGCCGGCCAGCTACTTCATCGATCTCGCGACATGGCAGCGCATCAACCTGGTCTACACCGCCAAGGCGATGACGCATCTGCGCCAGATCCGCTACGAGGCCGCGCGCGCCGACCTGGTCGACCGCTTCATCCACATCGTCGAGCATCGTTACGGGCATGCGCTGGCGGCATTGGTCGAAAAAGCCAAGATCGAGCTTACCGACCAATCATCGGCCGAAGTCGCGGTGAGCCTATCGGACGTGGCGTTCGCCGCCGCGATCACGCGCGACGGGCTGGACGCCACCATCGCCAGGGACATCGAGCGGGTCACCTCAACGGTGGCTGACACCATCCGCGACGCCGTGGTCAAGCCGTCCGACATCACGGCGGTGTTCCTGACCGGCGGCTCGACCGCGATCCCGCTGGCAAGACGGGAAATCCTGTCGCTGGTGCCGCAGGCTTCCGTCATCGACGGCGACATGTTCGGCTCGGTCGGGCTTGGCCTGGCGCTGGACGCCCAGCGCAAGTTCGGCTGACCGGTCCGTTGATATTCAGGTGATGCCGGCCTGCAAATGGCCGTTTCCTGTGCTTCCGGTACTCGCGTACCCGAACGTACGCTCCGTTCCGGTTCTCGGAACCAACCATTTTCGGCACGGCCTGACCTGGATCTCAGCGAACCTCACCCGTGGTCTGCTGACGCGCCGAGATGCGCCTTGAGCGCCATCTGGGCCAGGCTTGCCTGGCGATCGCGATGCGTGATCATGGCGAAGTCGCGCTTGGGCAATTCGATCGGCACGGAGCGCAGGCTGCCTTCGGCGACGGCGCGTCCGACGACGAGTTCCGAAATGATGGTGGCGCCGGCGCCCGCCTCGACCGCCTGGCGAACCGCCTCGTTGCTGGGCAGCACCAGGAACACCTGCAAATCGGCAAGCGAAATCCCCTCGCGCCGCGCCAGATCCTCCAGCACCTCGCGCGTGCCCGAACCGCCCTCGCGGATGATCCACCGCAGGCCCTTGATGTCGGGACGGCCCGGTGCGGTTTCGACGATCTCGGGATGTGACGCGGCAACCACCAGCATCAGCCGGTCGGTGTCGACCTTGGCGCGACGCAATATGTCGGACTCGGTGCGCCCCTCGACCAGGCCGAGATCGGCGGTTCCATCCAGTACGCTGGCCTCGACCTGCCTTGTGTTGCCGATGCTGACGCTCAGCCGCACCGCGGGGTAGGCTTCGTGGAAGGACGCCAGCCGGCGCGGCAGCCAGTAGCTGGCGATGGTCAGGCTGGCGGCGATGGAGAGGCTGCCGGCGACCGTCTGCGAGACATGTTCCAGCACATTGCGCGCGGCAGCGGCCCGCTCCAGAACGGCCTTTGCCTCCGGCAGGAACCGGTGGCCGGTCTGGGCAAGCTCGATGTTGCGACCGACGCGGTTGAACAGATGGACGCCGTGCTGCTCTTCAAGCGCACGGATGGCGGCCGACGCGGCCGACTGTGAAATGCCCAGAAGCTCCGCCGCCTTGGTCATGTGGCCGCGCTCGGCGACGGCGACGAAAATGCGCAACTGATCCAGGGTCATAGGCCCATTAAGAACCAATATCGATCGAATTTACAAGAACAACTGATTAGACGGATCGATAGCTTCATTCTACATTTTCGCGCGAAGTTAGAAAAAATTCGCCAGCGGATGGCAGAGACTAAAATGATCGGGCGGTTCAAGTCCCTTCTCGCGCATTGGACCCGCGGCATCCGCAGACGGCTGGCCGGCGATCGCTACCACCCGGAAGAGCATTACATGCGCGGCCCCGGGCCGAAGACGCGAGCCAAAGCGGCCGGCCGCGCGGGCACATCCGGATCATGACGCATCCACCGCCGCGCGGCGCGAATTCGGCACCATCGCAACGCCCGCTTGCCGACACGCGCGCACCCGACGAAGGCGACGGCGTCGACACCTCGCCAAGCGTTTCGGACAGCATCGCCAAGACCACCTGCTATATGTGCGCCTGCCGCTGCGGCATCGACGTGCACATCAAGGACGGCAAGGTCCGCTACATCAACGGCAACAAGGACCATCCGGTCAATCGCGGCGTGATCTGCGGCAAGGGCAGTTCCGGCATCATGCAGCACTACAGCCCGGCAAGGCTTAAGAAGCCGCTGCTGCGCAGCGGGCCGCGCGGCTCAGGCGAGTTCCGCGAGATCGAGTGGGAAGAAGCTTTTTCGATCGCGAAGGAGCGGCTCTCCGCGATCCGCCTCACCGATCCGAAGAAGCTTGCCTTCTTTACCGGACGCGACCAGTCGCAATCACTGACCGGTTGGTGGGCGAGCCAGTTCGGCACGCCGAACTTCGCCGCCCATGGCGGCTTCTGTTCGGTCAACATGGCGGCCGGCGGGCTCTATTCGATCGGCGGCTCGTTCTGGGAGTTCGGCGAGCCCGACTGGGACAACACACGATATTTCATGCTGTTCGGCGTCGCCGAGGACCATGATTCCAATCCGATCAAGATCGGGCTGGGCAAGCTCAAGGCGCGCGGGGCCAAGGTGGTGTCGATCAATCCGTGCCGCACCGGCTACAATGCGATTGCCGACGACTGGATCGGCATCCGGCCAGGCACTGACGGCCTGTTCGTGTTCGCGCTCATCCATGAACTGCTGAAAGCCGGCCGCGTCGATCTCGACTATCTGCTGCGCTACACCAACGCCCATGTCCTCGTCGTGCAGGAGCCGGGCGCCTCCGACGACGGGCTGTTCGTCAGGGATGCCGACGGCAATCCGCTGGCCTGGGACAGAGTGGCGAAAACCGCAATCAAGGCAACCGACCCGGAGGCAAAGCCGGCGCTGACCGGCAGCTTCGAAGTCGGAGGCAGCCGCTGCACACCGGTGTTCCAATTAATCGCCGACCGCTACCTCGATGGCAGCTATGCGCCGGATGCGGTGGCGGAGCGCTGCGGCATTCCAGCCGATACGATCCGCCGGATCGCCGCCGAACTGGCCCATGTCGCCTTCGAACAGACGATCGAACTGCCGATCGCATGGACAGACTGGGCCGGACGCCGGCACGAGACGATCAGGGGCCGGCCGATCTCAATGCATGCCATGCGCGGTATATCAGCCCATTCAAACGGTTTTCACACCTGTCGCGCCATCCACCTGCTGCAGGTGCTTCTGGGCACTGTGGATGTTCCCGGGGGCTTCCGCTTCAAGCCGCCCTACCCCCGATCGGCGCCGCCGGGGCCGAAGCCCGCCGGCAAGACGGTCAAACCGATGACGCCGCTGGACGGCATGCCGCTCGGCTTCGTCTGCGGGCCTGACGACCTGCTGGTCGATGAAGACGGCACGCCGACCCGCATCGACAAGGCCTATTCATGGGACGCGCCGTTGGCCGCGCACGGCCTGATGCACACCGTCATCCGCAATGCCTGGGCCGGCGATCCCTACAAGATCGACACGCTGATGATGTACATGTCGAACATGGCCTGGAATTCCTCGATGAACACCGTCGAGACCGTGGCCATGCTGACCGACCATGATGAGGCGGGCGACTACAAGATCCCCTTCATCATCTATTCCGACGCCTACTATTCCGAGACGGTGCCGTTCGCCGACCTCGTGCTGCCCGACACCACCTATCTCGAGCGGCATGACTGCATCAGCCTGCTCGACCGGCCGATCAGCCATGCCGACGGGCCGGGTGATGCCATCCGCCATCCCGTCGTCGAGCCGGACCGCGACGTCAGGCCATTCCAGTCGGTGCTGATCGAACTGGGGGCGCGGCTTGGCCTGCCCTGCTTCGTCAACGAGGACGGATCGGCCAGATATGCCGACTATGCTGACTACATCGTCAATCACGAGCGCACACCGGGCATCGGCCCGCTGGCCGGCTGGCGCGGCAAGGATGGGACGTCGATCGGCAAGGGCGAGGCCAATCCGGACCAGTTGCAGCGCTACATCGACAATGGCGGCTTCTGGCATCACGACTTCGCCGACGACCAGCGCTACTACAAGATGGCCAACCGCTCCTATCTCGATTTCGCGGTGCAGATGGGTTTCATCCCGAAGGCGGAGCCGATCATCTTCCAGCTCTATTCCGAGCCGTTGCAACGCTTTCGGCTTGCCGCGCGTGGCCATGGACGCGTGCTGCCGCCGGAGGCCGAGCGTCAGCGCATCGAGACTTATATGGACCCGCTGCCGTTCTGGTACATGCCCTTCGAGGAAGCGGCGGTCGACCTCGAAAGATATCCACTGCACGCGCTGACGCAGCGGCCGATGCACATGTATCATTCCTGGGGTTCGCAGAATGCGTGGCTGCGGCAGATCACCAGCCAGAACCGGCTGTTCGTGCATCACCGCACCGCCGCCGGCCTCGGTCTCGCCGACGACGACTGGGTGTGGATCGAAAGCATCAATGGCCGGGTGAAGGGGCAGATCAAGCTGGTCGACGGGGTGAACGAAAGCACGGTCTGGACCTGGAACGCGATCGGCAAGAGGCGCGGCAGTTGGGGGCTGAAGGACGATGCCGCCGAGAGCAATCGCGGCTTCCTGCTCAACCACATCATCGGCGACCAGACCTCGGCCGACGCGCAGGGCAAACGCTATTCAAACTCCGATCCGGTCACCGGCCAGGCGGCATGGTTCGACCTGCGCGTACGCATCGTCAAATGCGAGGCGGAGGAAGCCGGCTTCACCGAGCCGCAATTCGAGCGTTTCCACCAGCCGCCGCATTTCGGGCCCTCGCCCGACAAGCTGAGCTTCGGCGCCGAATTCCGTCGGGCAAGAGAGGCCGCGGAATGACCTGCCTGCCAAGCCAAAGCGGCAAGAAACTCGGTCTTGTCATCGACCTCGACACCTGCGTCGGCTGCCAGGCCTGTGTTACCGCCTGCAAGGAATGGAACACCGGCGGCCACATGGCGCCGCTGACCGACATCGACCCCTATGGCGGCCATGTCGACGGCGTCTGGTTCAACCGCGTGCACAGCTATGAGCACACCACCGAGCTGGGCGGGCGCACGGTCAACTTTCCGCGCTCCTGCCTGCATTGCGAAACACCGGCCTGCGTCACCGTCTGCCCGACCGGCGCCTCCTACAAGCGAGCCTCGGACGGCATCGTGCTGATAGACGAGGACAAATGCATCGGCTGCAAATTGTGCAGCTGGGCCTGCCCCTATGGCGCGCGCGAATTCGACACCGATGTCGGCGTGATGAAGAAATGCACGCTCTGCGTCGACCGCATCTACAACGACAATCTGGCCGAGGAAGACCGCGTGCCGGCCTGCGTCGCCGCCTGCCCGACCAGTGCCCGGCATTTCGGCGATCTCGGCGATCCGCTGTCCGCCGTCTCGCAGCTGGTGGCGGAGCGCGGCGGTGTCGACCTGATGCCGGAACTCGGCTATCAGCCGACCAACAAGTACCTGCCGCCGCGCGCCCATACGCAGCGCGCCGCATCGGTGCCCGCGAAGGCGCTGGAGCCGGTGCGGGCCGAAGGCGGATTCCTCGGCTGGGTCGACCGCATGCTTTCGAACTGACCATGCATCCAGCCTTTTCCGTCGTCTTCTTCACCACCGCCACCGGGGCCGGCTACGGCCTGCTGGCGCTGCTTGGCGCGCTCGGCGGGTTGCAGATCATCCCCGCCGACTTTTGGCTGGGCCTCGTCGGCCTGGGCCTGGCGCTCGGCCTGATCGCGGCGGGACTGTTGTCCTCGACCGGCCATCTCGGCAGGCCGGAGCGCGCCTGGCGGGCGTTCTCGCAATGGCGCAGTTCGTGGCTGTCGCGCGAAGGCGTGTCGTCGGTCGTCACCTTCATCCCGACGGGACTCTTCGGCATCGGCTGGGTGTTCTTTGGCCGCACGGATAGCTGGGTGGCCATTGCCGGACTGCTGGCCGCCATTGGTGCGATCGTCACCGTCTGCACAACAGGGATGATCTATGCCTCGCTGAAGCCGATTGCCCAGTGGCACAGCCGCTATACTTTGCCCGGCTATCTCATCTTCTCGGCGATGAGCGGCGGCGTGCTTCTGAACGCGCTGCTGCAGGGTTTCGCGCGCGGCTCGACGATCCTGCTTGTGGCAGCGATATTGCTGACCTTGCTCGGCTGGGCCTGGAAGCTGGCGACCTGGCGCCACAACGATAGGCTTGAAATCCCCACCAACGCGAACACCGCCACCGGGCTCGCCGGCGGCACGGTGCGCTCGCTGGAATGGCCGCATACCGAGGAAAATTACCTGCTCAAGGAAATGGGTTTTCGCATCGCCCGCAAGCACAGCGCGAAGCTGCGGCGGATCACGCAGGCGCTCGCTTTCGCGGCGCCAATCGCCCTGCTCATCCTGGTCTTCGTGGCGCCATGGCCTTTGGCGATAGGAGCATCCGTGCTGGCGGCGATCGTGCAATTCGGCGGCATTCTGGTAGAGCGCTGGCTGTTCTTCTCCGAGGCGAAGCACACGGTCACGCTATATTACTGACGATAAGCACCTGAAATTACCTTCAGCCAAGTTTCTGGACGGCCGTACGATCCAATATTACGGTGCGGGGCGAACTTAGTGCCCTAGCATGTTTCTGCTCTCACTGGTCGATCAAGGCGATGAACCTCACTGCTAAGTACCTTCCGACTTGTCTCGCACGAGCATTTTTCGTTGCCTGTATATTTATCTGCCAGCCTCAGGTTTTGATGGCGGGCGCGCTCGATGCCGAAGCTGCCTTTCAGGCGAAGAATTATACGGAAGCGTACAAAGAATGGATGGCTCTTGCGCAAAAGGGCGATGCTGCCGCGCAATTTAATGTCGGATTTCTGTATTCTAGCGGACTTGGTGTTCCATTGGATTATTCCAAGGCTGCCGAGTGGTGGGACAAGGCGGCGGATCAGAACATGGCAGTAGCTGAGTTGAAACTTGGACTTTTATATTCCTGGGGTAAGGGCGTTCAACTGGATGATACCAAAGCGGCGGAGCTATGGCGCAGGGCGGCGATGCAAGGTTTGTCAGAAGCTCAGCAATATCTTGGATATGTGTATTCCGTCGGGAAGGGAGTGCCCCAAAGTGGGGCGGACGCGACTCTTTGGTTAACCAGAGCAGCGGAGCAGGGTAACGTCGACGCGCAAATTAATCTCGGCGCCGCTTATCTGACCGGCGAAATTGTGGATAAAAACCCCAAGCTGGCCTTTCATTGGTACGAAAAGGCTGCGCAACTGAACAATGGCAAGGCCCAATTCAACGTGGGATTGATGTATCTCAAAGGCGTTGGAGTTGAGCAGAATGCAGACGTTGCGGTCCAATGGCTGAAACGCTCGGCAGCCCAGGGATACCGTGGCGCGGAAGAAGCTCTTGATCGCATCCAAGCTGCGCTTAAGAAGACTTGAGTTCCCACCCAAGACCCGGCGACTATCCTCAGCCCGGCCGCAGCATCGAGCGGGAGATGGCGAAGATGCGGTCGGCGCCAAGCATATAGGCCATCAGCGACTCCAGCCGGAACAGCCCGGTATAGGCGCGGTCGAGCACGTTGAGCGAACCGGTATAGGCGCCGAAGGCCGGCATGATCATGCGGCCTCCATCGCCGGCAAAGCAGCGCCGCCGCACCGAACGGCCACGCTGGACGATGCGCGCGCAGGGATGAAGATGGCCCGCGATCTCGCCCTCGACGCGCACTTTCGATGGCTCATGCCGGAACAGCAGTGAGCCGATGGCGAGTTCCCGCACCGTTTCGCCGGGCAGATCCGCCGGCGCTTCCGGATCATGATTGCCGGCGACCCAGAACCAGTCGCGGCCCGCCATCAGCGCTTCCAGCCGCTCGCGAAAACTCGCATGCATGCGCTCGGCGCCGCCGCCATCGTGAAAGGAGTCGCCCAGGCTGATGACGATCGACGGCTGGTAGTCCGATATGACCGCCTGCAGCCTGAGCAAGGTCGCGCCGGTGTCATAAGGCGGGATCAGCGTGCCGCGCCTTGCCAGCGACGAGCCTTTTTCCAGATGCAGGTCGGAGACCGCCAAAAGCCTGAGTTCCGGGAAAAAGAGCACGCCGCGCGGATCGCAGACCGCGCGCTCGCCAGCGATGCCGATCATGTCGGCCTCGGCAACCAGCGATGCTCGTGTCAGCGAGAAATTCATTCCTCTACCATTCCCGGCCCCATGGCCTCCTCGACGAGTGTCGCCGCATCCATCAGCAGTGTTTCATCGGCTTCGCCATTCACCGGCATCTTGCCGATCTCCAGCATGATCGGCACGGCTAACGGCGAAATCTGCTCGAGATTCTTATGCATGATTCGACCCCGGACGCGCGAGAGCATGTCGGCAAGTCTGCTGACATCGAGCAGACCGGCCGCCGCATCGGCACGCGTCGCCTGCAGCAGGATATGGTCAGGCTCATGGCTGCGCAGCACGTCGTAGATCAGGTCGGTCGACACGGTGACCTGGCGGCCGCTTTTCTCCTGGCCCGGATGGCGTTTCTCGATCAGTCCCGAAATCAGCGCGCAATTGCGGAAGGTCCGCTTGAGAAGCCAGCTGTCGGCCAGCCAGGCTTCGAGGTCGTCGCCCAGCATGTCCTCGTCGAACAGCGCGCCGAGCGACGGCTTCCGGGCTTTGAACATCGCGCCCATATCGCCCAGCGACCATATGGCCAAGGCATAGTCGGTGGCGACAAAGCCGAGCGGCCTGGCGCCCGCTCTGTCGAGACGGCGGGTGAGCAGCATGCCCAGCGTCTGGTGCGCCAGCCTGCCTTCGAAGGGATAGGCGACCAGATAATAGCGGTTGCCGCGTGGAAAGGTCTCGATCAGCAGATCATCGCGCTTCGGCAATACCGATTTCTCGGCCTGGTATCGCAGCCAGTCAGCCACCTGCTCCGGCAGCTTCTTCCAGCGCTGCGGATCGTCCAGCATCATGCGAACCTGCTCGGCAAGGTAGGTCGAAAGCGGGAACTTGCCGCCGCCATAGTAGGGCACCTTGGCGTCGCTGCCGGGCGCATTCGACACGAAGCATTCATTCTCGCGAATGCCTTCGAAGCGCAGCACCTTGCCGGCGAACATGAAGGTGTCGCCATGGGTGAGCGTTTCGAGGAAGGCCTCCTCGATCTTGCCGAGAACGGCGCCGCCACGCGAAGCGGCGCCCTTGCTGCCAGCTTTGACGTAACGCACGTTGAGCGCCGGCACTTCGATGATGGTGCCGACATTCAGCCTGTATTGCTGGGCAATGCGCGGATTGGAGACGCGCCACAGTCCGTCCTTGTTCAAGCGGATGCGGGCGTAGCGCTCGTAATTCTTCAGCGCATAACCGCCGGTGGCGACGAAATCGATGACGCGGTCGAAGGTCGGCCGATCGAGGCTGGCATAGGGTGCCGCCGTTCGCACTTCCTCGAATAGATCATCGGCGCGGAACGGTGCGCCGCAGGCACAGCCGAGCACATGTTGCGCCAGCACATCGAGACCGCCATTGACCAGCGGCGGCGTGTCCTGCGCACCGAGATAGTTGGCGTCGAGCGCTGCCCGGCACTCCAGCACTTCGAAGCGATTGGCCGGGATAAGGATCGCCTTGGACGGCTCGTCCATGCGGTGATTGGCGCGGCCGATGCGCTGCGCCAGCCGGCTGGCGCCTTTCGGTGCGCCTACATGGACCACCAGGTCGACATCGCCCCAGTCAATGCCGAGGTCGAGCGTTGAGGTGGCGACGATGGCACGCAGAGCATTCTCACCCATCGCCTTTTCCACTCGGCGACGCTGACCGACATCCAGCGAGCCATGATGCAAGGCGATCGGCAAGGTGTCCTCGTTGACCCGCCACAATTCCTGGAACAACAGCTCCGCCTGGCTGCGGGTGTTGACGAACAGCAGGGTCGTCTTGTGGCGCTTGATCTCGCGATAGATCTCCGGCGTGGCGTAGCGCGCCGAATGTCCTGCCCAGGGGACGCGCTCCTCGGAATCGAGGATGGAAATATCAGGCTTCGCGCCGCCGGTGACGACGATCAATTCGGACATGTCGCCGGGTGGGTTCTGGCTGACCAGCCAGCGCCGCAACTCGTCCGGTTCGGCCACCGTCGCCGACAGGCCGATTGTCTGCAGGTCGGGGACAAAACTGCGCAGCCGCGCCAGACCGAGCGCCAAGAGATGGCCGCGTTTCGAGGTCACCAGCGAATGCAGCTCATCAAGCACGACATAGCGCAGATCCTCGAAGAAGCGTCTGGCATCGCCGGCCGCGATCAGCAGGGCGAGCTGCTCCGGCGTGGTGAGCAGGATGTCGGGCGGCGCCAGCTTCTGTCGCTGGCGCTTATGGGAAGGCGTGTCGCCGGTGCGTGTCTCGATGCTGATCGGCAACCCGATCTCTTCGACCGGCTTGCCGAGATTGCGCTCGATGTCGACGGCCAGCGCCTTGAGCGGCGAGATGTAGAGCGTATGGATGCCGCGATGCGCCTGGCCGGGCTTGCGCCTCGGCCTCACCGCCAGTTCGGTCAGCGATGGCAGGAAACCGGCCAGAGTCTTGCCGGCCCCGGTCGGGGCGATCAGCAGCACCGATTGGCCGCTTTGAGCCTTCGCCAGCAATTCGATCTGATGGGCGCGCGGCGACCAGCCTTTCTCGCCGAACCATCTGATGAATGGTTCGGGCAGGGCCATGGTGGCATTCTGCTCGGCAAGGCGCGGCTCAACTGTCACGCGCCAGAGGTAGCGCGGTCACAGGCAATCGCCAAGGAGAATCGGAACAAAAGGGGATCGCAGCGTTCCCCGCCCCGTTTACGGGGAGAAGGAACAGGCTTACGGCCTGCGAAACCCCGTCGGGCCGCCATAGAGATAGCCGATGCGGGCGATCGCCTCTTTCAGCCCTTCGCGCGAGACCAGCATGGTGTGGCCATTGGCGTGGATCATGGTCTCGGCGTCGGTCATGACAGCGACATGGCCTTTCCAGAACACCAGATCGCCGCGCCGCAATCCCGAGAAATCAGGGCCAGGTTCGAGCGGTTCGCCGATGCTGGCCGCCTGCATGTCGGAATCGCGCAGCACGTTCTTGCCCGCCATGCGCATCGCCAGTTGCACCAGGCCGGAACAGTCGATGCCGAAGCCGGACACGCCGCCCCAGAGATAAGGTGTGCCGAGAAACGTCTCGGCAACCGCGACATAGTCTGCGGCAGTTTCTCCGATTGGCCTGAGGTGGCCGGCGATGATCGCCTCGCCGGAGGGTAGGACGGCATAGTGCGTGCCGCGTGTCTCGGCAGCGCCCGTCACTGTCACCGTCGACCCCATCGACAGTTGTCCCGCGATCGGAAAGCGCAGGTCGGGACCGGGATAGAGAAAAGTGCGGGGCACCGAGACGATATGGGTGGGCGCGTGGATCCGCCCGCTCAACTGCGTTGCGCCGACATAGCCGACATAGCCGTCGCGCTCGGCCTGGATCCAGGCCCAGCCCTCGGCATCCTCGAAAACCAGCACGTCATCGCCGAACACGGCTTGTGTGTTGATGCCCGCATCCGCACGTGGCGCCTTGCGGATGTCGGCCACCGCTGCCGAAATCCGCGCCGGCCGGCCAGTGACAAAACGGTCGGCAGTAACCTCGCCTTTCAGCCTCGCGTCGGCAAGGTCGGAACGGAAGGCGTGGAGGCGGGCATCGTGAGCAGTCAAAATCGGCAACCCTGTTGTATGGGCAAAGCGGTCAGATGGGCAGTTCGTGGGCCCTGGCGATGATACCATCGCCGAAGCGCTCGACAAAGAGCGCGCCCTCGACCGTGCGCTTGATCAGCACGTTGCGCTTGTCGAGTTCGTCGCGATGRCGCGACACCAGCTTCAGCGCGCCCATCGTGTCGAGCGCGCGGGTGATCACCGGCTTGGTGACGTTGAGGCGGGCGGCCAGCCCGCGCACCGTGTGCGGCGGCGGATCGAGATAGATGGTGAACAGGATCGCCGTCTGGCGCATGGTCAGGTCAGGCGCGTCGTCGCGCACCTGCGACAGCATCACCTGCTGCCACAGTCGCAAGGCCTGGCTCGGGCGCATCGCAATCGACATCGCGCCAGCATGACGGCAAATTGTTTCGGTTCCGTTTCAGTTTTAGCGATTTGCCGGCTGTGCCTGCCGTCAGCCAAAGCGTGTCGAGATGATCCGCTCAAGCGCGCGAATGCCTTGCGCCTCGCCACCCGCGGGACCATGCGCACGATCGACTGGGTTCCAGGCAAAGATGTCGAAATGCGCCCAGTTAGCCGTCTTCTCAACAAAACGCTTGAGGAACAGCGCCGCCGTGATCGAACCGGCAAAACCGTCCGTGGTGACATTGTTGATGTCAGCGATCTTCGACGACAATTTCGCGTCGTAAGGCCGCCAAAGCGGCATGCGCCACAGCGGATCCTCGACCGCCAGCGAGGCCGCCGCCAGATCCGAGGCCAGCGCCTCGTCGCCGGTGTAGAAAGGCGGCAGATCGGGGCCAAGCGCGACACGGGCGGCCCCGGTCAGCGTCGCCATGTCGACCAGCAGCTGCGGTTCCTCGTCATCGGCCAGCGCCAGCGCGTCGCCGAGCACCAGCCTGCCTTCAGCATCCGTGTTGCCGATCTCGACCGTGATGCCCTTGCGGCTCGCCAGCACGTCACCGGGCCGAAAAGCATTGCCGGCGATCGAATTCTCGACCGCGGGGATCAGCACGCGCAGCCGCACGTTCAGCCCGGCGGCCATGATCATCGAGGCCAGGCCAAGCACATTGGCCGCACCGCCCATGTCCTTCTTCATCAACAGCATGCCGGACGACGGCTTGATGTCGAGACCGCCAGTGTCAAAGCAGACGCCCTTGCCGACCAGCGTCACCTTCGGCGCGCCCTCTTGCCCCCAGACCATGTCGATCAGGCGCGGCGCGCCCGACGAGGCGCGGCCGACGGCGTGGATCATCGGGAAGTTCCCCGTCAGCAACTCGTCGCCCTTGATGACGGAGACTTCGGCCTTGTGAGTCGCGGCCAGGGTGCGCACCGCCTTCTCCAGATCATCCGGCCCCATGTCGCTGGTCGGCGTGTTGACCAGGTCACGGGCCAGGAAGACGCCATCGGCGATGCGGCGAACGCGCGCCGCGTCGACACCGGCCGGCACGTGGAAACGCAGCGCCTTGCCCGGCTTCTTGCCGTAACGGGCAAAGACATAACCGCCGAGCGCCAGCGCGATTGCCGCGAGTTCCGGCTCGGCCGGCGCCGAGGCGAAATGCCAGTCGCCTTCCGGCAGGGTTTTCGACAGCGCGCCGAGCGCCAGCGCGCCTTCGCCATCGCCGACGCCGAACAGCGCGCCGGCAAGCGCACCGTTTTCGCCGGGCAGGGCGAGCGTCCTGCCTGCCTCGCCGGAAAAGCCGTTTACCCTGGCCCAGCTGACAACAGATGGCGCAAGGCCCGCGGCCTCCAGACCGTCTCGGGCCACCAGATGCACCGGCAGCGCACCTTGCAATTTCGTCTCCACGAGTTCGACAGGCATTCGATGTTCTCCTGCCGACCCGAGCCCCGAGTCGGCGTTTCTTAACTCTCCGTTAGGGTTAACAGAATATTTCTGCGGGAGGGAAGATGGCCACGCAATGGCCGCGCGCATGAATGGAGGCTAGGTGCCGATGCCGACCAACCGCACAGTGAATGCCAGGGGAAAACGGCTCGTCACCACAGCCCTCATGCTGGCGCTCGCGGCGGGGGTCGCCGGGTGCGGAACCAGCAGGATGACCACCGGGTCGATCGGCCGCAGCGGCGGCAAGCCGCTGGAGACCATGTCGGCGGGAGAAGTGCACAATGCCACGGCGGCGCTTGGCCAGTCCTACGCCAAGAATCCCAACGACAAGCGAATTGCAACCAACTTCGCCGCCGCGCTGCAGATGGACGGCGATGCCGACCAGTCGCTTGCCGTGATGCGCAAGCTGGCGATCGCCTATCCCAAGGATCGCGACGTGCTCGCCGCCTATGGCAAGGCGCTGGCCGCCAATGGCCAGTTCGACGCAGCGCTCGACGCCGTGCGCCGCGCACAGACACCGGAATATCCGGACTGGAGGCTGGTGTCGGCGGAAGCGGCCATCCTTGACCAGCTCGGCCAGAAGGACGATGCACGCCAGCTTTACCGCAAGGCCCTCGAACTGAAGCCGAACGAGCCCTCGGTTCTCTCCAATCTCGGCATGTCCTATGTGCTGGAAGGGGATCTGCGCACTGCGGAAACCTACATGCGTTCGGCCGCCCAGCAGCCCAACGCCGACAGCCGTGTACGCCAGAACCTGGCATTGGTCGTCGGCCTGCAGGGCCGCTTCGACGAAGCCGAAAAGATCGCCTCGCAGGAGCTCTCGCCCGAGCAGGCGCAGGCCAATGTCGCCTATCTCAGGCAAATGCTGGCGCAGCAGAATGCCTGGAGACAGCTCAAGGATCAGGACAAGTCGAAGACGGCAACCAACTGAGGCGGCGAGCTACAAAGGCCCCGATTGAACGAAAAGCCGCGCTGAATTCAGCGCGGCTTTTCGTTCAGGTTGGCGTGCCTCGCGCTACTTGGCCGATGACGATCCCGAATGATCGCCGAATATGCCGCGCTGGCTGACCTGGATGCCGGCAGGACCCAGGATGATGGCGAAAAGCACCGGCAGGAAGAACAGGATCATCGGCACGGTGAGCTTGGGTGGCAAGGCGGCCGCCTTCTTCTCGGCGGCGTTCATGCGCATGTCGCGGCTTTCGGCGGCAAGCACGCGCAACGCATGCGCCACCGGTGTGCCGTAGCGTTCGGCCTGGACGAGCGCCTGCGACACTGATTTGACCGATTCCAGACCGGTACGGTTCGCAAGATTCTCATAGGCCTGCTTGCGTTCCTGCAGATAGGAGAGCTCGGCGTTGGTCAGGATGAATTCCTCCGCCAGAGCCACAGACTGCGCGCCGATCTCGTCGGCGACCTTGCGCAACGCGGCTTCCACCGACATGCCCGACTCAACGCAGATCAGCATCAGGTCCAGCGCATCCGGCCACGCCATCTGGATCGACTGCTTGCGCTTGGTGGCGCGATTGTTGACATAGAGAACCGGTGCGTAGAAGCCGCCATAGGCGACAAGGATGCAGACGAACATCCGGATGACCAGGGGTTTGTCGGGCAATCCTCCGAGCACGAATATGTAGACCAGACCCAGCGCGAAGCCGACAAAAGGCAGCACGAGGCGGAAGAAGAGAAACCGCGTCAGCGGGTTCTGTCCGCGAAAGCCGGCGACCTTGAGCTTCTGCAAGGTGCTCTCGTCGGCCAATGCGCGCCGCAGGTCGAGTCTATCGACGATGTTGCGCATGCCGACCGACTGTTGCTCGCGCAGGCCCTTGCGGCGGCGATCAGCCTCGGTCGCAAGCCGTGCGCGCTGCTTGGCGCGAAGCTCGTCGCGCTCCAGCGCGACCGACTTCATGCGCGACTTGAGCTGGTTTCCGCCGAATGCCGGCAGCAATGTAAAGACCGTCGCGAACACGGCGATGCCGACCAGCAGCGCTATCAGCAGGCTGGGGTCTGTCAGAGATTTGATGACTTGTTCGGTCATGCCGCGGCCCTAGACTTCGAAGTTCATCATCTTGCGCATGACCAGGATGCCGATCGACATCCAGACAGCGGCACAACCCAGTATCAGATTGCCGACGCTGGTGGTGAACAGCGGCATCAGATAGTCGGGGCTGGAAAGATAGACGAGAAAGGCAACGATGAAGGGCAGTGCGCCGATGATGGCGGCGGACGCCTTCGCCTCCATGGACAGCGCCTGCACCTTGGCCTTCATCTTCTTGCGATCACGAAGCACGCGTGAAAGGTTGCCCAGGGCCTCGGAAAGATTGCCGCCTGCCTGCGACTGGATCTGGATGACGATGCCGAAGAAACTCGCCTCGGTGCATGGCATGGTTTCGGGCATACGCAAGGCGGCATCGGGGATCGACAGGCCCATCTGCTGCGAATCGACGATGCGGCGAAATTCCATCTTCACCGGCTCGGGAGATTCGTTGGCGATCAGGCGCACGGCGTCGTTCAGCGGCAGGCCGGACTTGACCGCGCGCACGATGATGTCGAGCGCGTTTGGAAATTCGTTGAGGAACGCCTTGACCCGGCGCGTGCGGCGAAACGATACGAACCAGCGCGGCAGGCCGAGCGCGCCGGCCAACAGCACGCCTGGCAAGACAAGCATCGGCGCGCCGGCCACGAATGCGACCACCGTCAGGGCGAGACCGCATATGGCGGAATAGATGTAGAAACGCTCGATCGAGACCTTCATCCCGGCCTGCCGAAGTTGCGCCTTCAGCGGCGGCTTCTTGACCGCGCTGTCCTTGGTCTTCTGCTTCTCATCGAGTTCCTTCAGCGAATCCTGCACGGATTTCCGGCGTTTGGCCGCATCCGTCGCGCGGTCGCGGGTGGCCTTGACGATGGACCGGTCCGTCTCGGCGGCCTTGATCGTTTCCAGCCGCTTGCCAGCCTGTCTCTCATTGCTGATCTGGTTGAACAGGAATGCATAGGCGACCGCGCCGGCGCTGAAGCCGGCGAGTACGACAAACGCCAATACGGTGCCGTCAATTCCAAACATCGACCAGAACCCTCAACGCCGCGTCAGTCAGCGCGTTTCTCCATTGCCTCTAGCGCAACGGCGAGGCGCTGCTCCTCGCCGTAGTAGCGAGCCCGGTCCCAGAAATGCGGGCGGCCGATGCCGGTCGAGACATGCTCGCCCAGCAGCCTGCCGTTGGCGTCCTCGCCCTTGATGTTGTAGAGGACGATGTCCTGCGTGATGATGACGTCGCCTTCCATCCCGATCACCTCGGTGATGTGGGTGATGCGACGCGATCCGTCGCGCAGACGCGCCGCCTGGATGATCACGTCGATGGAACCGACGACGATTTCACGCACGGTTTTCTGCGGCAGCGAATAGCCGCCCATGGCGATCATGGATTCGATACGGTTCAGGCATTCGCGCGGGCTGTTCGAGTGGATCGTTCCCATCGAGCCGTCATGGCCGGTGTTCATCGCTTGCAGAAGGTCGAACACTTCGGGTCCGCGCACTTCGCCGACGATGATGCGCTCGGGCCGCATGCGCAGGCAGTTCTTGACCAGGTCGCGCATCGTCACCTCGCCTTCGCCTTCAAGGTTGGGCGGACGGGTTTCCAGGCGCACGACATGCGGCTGCTGCAGTTGCAGTTCGGCCGAGTCCTCGCAGGTGATGACGCGCTCGTCGCGGTCGATGTAGTTGGTCAGGCAGTTGAGCAATGTCGTCTTGCCCGAGCCGGTGCCGCCCGAGATGACGATGTTGCAGCGAACGCGACCGATGATCTTGAGGACTTCGGCGCCCTGCGGCGAGATGGCGCCGAACCTGACCAGCTGGTCGAGCGTCAGCTTGTCCTTCTTGAATTTGCGGATGGTGAGTGCGGTGCCGTCGATGGCGAGCGGCGGCGCGATGACGTTGACGCGGGAGCCGTCGGGCAGGCGGGCATCGCAGATCGGGCTGGATTCATCGACGCGGCGACCGACCTGACTGACAATGCGCTGGCAGATGTTGAGAAGCTGCTGATTGTCACGAAAGCGAATGCCGGTCTGCTCGACCTTGCCGTTGACTTCGATGTAGACGTTCTTGGAACCATTGACCATGATGTCGGCGATGTCGTCGCGGGCGAGCAACGGCTCGAGCGGCCCATAACCAAGCACGTCGTTGCAGATGTCCTCGAGCAGTTCCTCCTGCTCCGCGATCGACATCGCGAAATTCTTGATCGCGATGATGTCGTTGACTATGTCGCGGATTTCCTCGCGCGCGGTCTCCGGGTCGAGCTTGGCGAGCTGCGACAGGTCGATCGTGTCGATGAGCGCCGAGAAAACCTGGCTCTTGGTGTCGTAGTAAGTTTCGCTTTTTTCGCGCTGGGGCCGCTTGGCCTCCGGCGCGATGGGCGGCGCCTCGACGGTGCGGCGAGCCGGCGGCGCCACAGGTGCGCTTGGCTGCAGCGGTGCCGCGGGCCGGGCCAGAACCGCCGTATCCGCCGAACCCGCCGGCGGCGGCGCGGCCGGCGCCGGTGCTGGCTGGCGGAATTCCGGCGTAAACCGGTTGCCGTCGTCGTTGCCTCTTTTACCGAACATGATCGACTACCGGTTCCAAAAGCGTCACTTCTTGTTGCGCGAGAGCTTGCCGAGGAGGCTGCCCAGGCCAGCCTTCTTCTTCGAGCGGATTTCGCTTCGCCCGGTCAGCACATGGGCAATCTCGTTGATGATCGCGACAACCGGGTTCTTGGCATCCATCTCGCCGAGCATACGCCCGTTGTTGGCGGCATTGCCGAACAGCAATGGATCGAAGCCGATGACCGACATCGGCGTCAGGCCGAGCGGCTCGGCGAAATCGGACGGCGAAATTTCCGGCCGCTTGGGAACGCCGGCCTGGTTGATGATCAGCTTCGGCGGCGGGTCGTTGGGACGAAGCCGCTTGAGCATGTCGACCATGTTCTTGGTGTTGCGCAGATTGGCCAGTTCCGGCGTCGCGGTGATGACGATCTCGTCGGCCTTGACCAGCGTGTTCTTGGCCCAGCCGGTCCAGACATGGGGGACGTCCAGCACCAGAAGCGGCACGCTGCGCTGCGCAGTATCGACGAGCTGCGCAAAGGCATCGGGGTCGAAGTCGTAGACGCGTTCCAGCGTCGAGGGCGCCGCGAGCAACGACAGATGCTCGGCGCACTGCGTCAGCAGCCGGTCGAGATAGACCTCGTCGACGCGCTCGGGCGAGAACACCGCCTCGGCGATGCCCTGTGCCGGATCCTGGTCGAAATTGATGTTGGCCGTGCCGAAGGCGAGATCGAGGTCGGCGACGACGACCTCGGATTTGAACAAGGAAGACATTGCCCAGGCGACATTGTGGGCGATGGTGGAAGAGCCGACGCCGCCCTTGGCGCCGACAAAGGCGATCGAACGGCCAATCGGTTCAGCCTCCGGATCGACGAAAATCGACGACACGACACTGACGATGTCGGCCATCGACACTGGCGCGATGACATATTCGGAGATGCCCGAGCGGATGAGCTCGCGATAGAGACCGACATCGTTGTAATGGCCGATCACCACCACTTTCGAGGACGGATCGCAGTATTCGGAGAGCTGGGCGAGTTGCTCCAGCAATTGCTTGGGTTCGCTGCGCGACTCCAATAGGATCAGGTTCGGCGTCGGCGCCGACTGATAGAACTCGATTGCCGTGGGAACGCCGCCCATATGGACCTTGAGATGCGCCTTGGTCATACGGCGGTCCTCGCCGGCGCGCTCGACCGGATTGGCAACGCCCTCGGTCTCGCAGAATGCCTGGATCGAGATGCGCGGAACCGGCCGCAACGCCTGCATCGCGGCGATGTCCTGCGGTGATGTATCACCGCCGTCCACGGTGGCGTCATAGGCAAGATTGCTCATGGTCATGCTCTTTTCCGTGGCTTCTCTTTCCTCGAGGGCTCGGCTCAGTACGTCACTTCCGAACTGCCGAGGAATTCAGTCGAAATGCCCCTGCTGCGATAGACATCGATCACCGCGCCGCGATTTTCCGCGTCGATGGTGGTCTGTTTACGCGGTCCGAGCAGGTCGGCCGGGTTCGCCATCTGGGCGGCGAGATTGTTCTGATAGGAGCAGCCGAAGTCGGCATAGTGCTTGTTTTCCGACGTCTCGACCAGATCCGCGGGCCAGCGTCCGCATTTGTCGGTCTGGGCTCTTACTGCGATATAGGAGACGCGGATCGGGGCCGAGGCCTCGCCAGATCCAGCCTGATAGGAGACCACGACGATCCGGTTGCGCTTGATGCCGCTGGCGACCGCGAGCCTGGCGAAGTCACGGCCGGCCGCCGCCGCGGCGACCTCGTTGGCCGACCCGCTCGGAATCTGGATCGTCAATGTCGGCGCGGCACTCTTGTCATAGCCGTCGAGGAAACCGAGCAGCGTGTCGCGCTGCGAACCGGTCATGCCGCGGTCGCCGGCGCCGACGGGCAGGTCGATCTTCTGGTTCTTCTCGGCAATGACGATCGGATGGTTGGTGCGATAGTCGTCCGGAATGGCGCCGACTGTGACGCTGTCGCGCTGGGCACAGCCGGCCAGCAGCGCGGTCATCGCGACCGCCAGAACCGGCAGCATCCGCAGGCCAGCCCGCAAGTGGCTGGCGCGCATCGTCGTGGCGATGGTCCTGGTCTTCAACGCTGACTGAGACATGTCCGCTTCCCCATTCACTTGTAGATGTAGCCGACAACGCCGTGGTACCGGCCGTTGGGCTTGTCGGTCTGCATGGTGCCGTAGACGCGATTGACCTTGCCAAGGAACATGGCGGCGCCGTCGCTGGCAGCGTTGAAATTGTCGTCCGGCTTGGCGAGATCGTTGCGCGCCACCGGCTTCACCAGATAGGGCGTGATGATGATGACGAGTTCGGTCTCGTTGCGCACGAAATCCCTGCTGCGGAAGAGCGCGCCGAGCACCGGGATCTTCGTCAACCCGGGTAACCCATTGACGGCTTGCCTGACATCGTCGCGAACCAGGCCGGCGATCATCATGGAGCCGCCCGAGGGCAGTTCGACTGTCGTGTCCGCAAGACGCTTGCGCAGTGACAGGGCATTCATGCCGATACTGGTGTTTGACGTGGATGCCGAGGTGGATCCCTCGGTTGTCGGTTCGGAAACCGAGGTTCTGACTTTCAGGCTTATGCGACCGGGCGACAAAACCACCGGCTGGAATTCCAGGCCGATGCCGTACTCGATCTTGTCAACGGAATAGTTCTTCAGGCCGGTCTGATTGCCGGTGGACACGTTGGCGCTGACCGAGGTCACCATATTGTATTCGCCGCCGACCTTGAAGGTCGCCTTCTCCCCAGACACGGCGGTCAAGGTCGGCTCGGCCAAGGTCTTCATGACTCCCGACTGCTCCATTGCGTTGATATAGGCCTGCAGCCCCGACGCGCTGATATTGAAGCCGGCATTCGACAACGGCTTGCCGAGGCCGGTGAAAGGGTCGCTGAGCGCGCCGTAGCTGATGCCATTGCTGCCGCCGGTGCCGACCATGTTGACGGCGAGCTGCTTCATCACCGAGCGGCTGACTTCGGCGACCGTCACCTTGAGCGTGACCTGGTCGTCGCCGATGATCTGCAGAAGATTGACGATCTTCGAGACGCGGCGTTCCTGGTCGGGGTTGTTGATGTCGACGCCGCCTTGAGCCGAGCCGCCAGCCGCGGTCTGCGAATACTGCCCGGTCGTTGCTTCACCGCCGGAGACGAAGATCGTCGCCAAGTCGACCGCCCGCTTTGCGTCCAGCGGCGTATCGACCGTTCCGGTCAAGACGACGTTGTCGTTCAGCAGTTCCACCTTGACGGCGGAGGTCGGCAGGAAGCGCCTGATATAGTCCTCCAGGCCGGCGACATCGCGTTCGACGGCCAGATCCAGACTGGCGATCTGTTCGCCGTTCGGACCGAAGACGAAAATGTTGGTCTCGCCGACCGACTTGCCGAACAGATAGATGCGCCTTGCGGTGCGGGTTACCGCATCGGCGACGCTCGGGTTGGCGACGAGAATGTCATAGGCATCGCTCGGCAGATCTATGACCACCGATTTGTTGAGGCCAAGCTTGACGCGCTGGTTGGCTGTCGTGGCCGTCACCTGCGTGCTCTTCGCCTCGACAACGCCCTGCACATTCGTTCCGACGAGCAGCAGGCCGAATGCCGCGGCCACGATTGCCGGCAGTTTACCGCTTAGCCTCATTTCCTTGCCCCTACTTCGGAAACTTCGCCCGACTTGATCAGTCTCACCGTTCCCTTGCGACCATTGCCGGAAACGAGATAGTCGGCCTCGCCTAGATTCTTTTCCTGGGTATCCGCGACCGCGCGCAACGCCAGCGTCAGGCGATCCGCCATCTGCTGTGCGACGGTGATGATCTCCGCCTGCTTGGGCGTCAGCTCCAGCGTGGCGGTCTGGCCTACCCTGGTCTTCTTGCCCTCCTCGTCTTCCTGGATCGTCTGGTCGATCGCCAGGACGCGGATGTTCTTGAGGATGGTCTCGGTGTTGAAACCGGTGCTGCCGCTGTTGGCATCCGCCCTGCGGGTCATGATGACGTCGACGAAATCGTTTGGAAGGATGAAGCCGCCGGCCGAAGTGTCAGCCGATATGGTCGTGGCGACAGCCCGCATCCCGGAAGGCAGGATGGACGACATGAAGCTCTGCCCCTCGCCGATCAGCTTGGAACGCCGCACGGGCTCACCCGCATACATCGGCACACGAGCGATCGACGCCTTCAATTTCTCCAGGGCGTCGGGAGCGTTGGCCTTGGTGATGAAATTCGGGTTGACGCCGTCGGCCGGCCAGGATTGCCAGGAAATGTTGTTTTGAAGTGCGTTGCCCATCGCGACATCGCCCGAGAGCACAAGCACGTCCTGCAGGGGCACGGCGGGAGCCTGGGGGCCGGAATCGACCACGATCTGGGGCGGTGGCGCGGCGACCATGTTTTTCGCCACATAGCCAGCGCCACCCGCCGCGGCCACCGCCACGCTCAGAATAATAAGTCGGGATGCTGGCATCTGTCCGAACCTCGCCCTTGGCAAACCACGTAGCCAGGCCGGACTTTGCAGCGGCAATCGTCAAAACAAGGTTAATGTAATGCTTACGATCGTGATTAATTTAAGGTTTACATAAATTAGACGGATCGCGCCGCACAGGCTAAAGAGACCTTGCCGAGGCTCTTTCAAACCGGTCGGGCAATGCGGTCAGGGAAACGGAAATCAGATCGTGTTCAGCCGGCAAGCCTGGCCAGTGCCCACACCATCAAAGGCGAATCCGGATAGGTCAACAGCCCGCCAAGGCCGAGCGCGATCCCGTAGGGAATTCCGACCGACTCTTCCGCGAAATGGCGCAGGAACGGATTGCGGCCGGTGATAACCGCCAGCGGCGACTTCCGGTAAAGCAGAATGGCGATCGTCAGCAGGCCGCCGATGAGTGTGGAGACGACAAGGTATTCGACGAGGTGGATGTTCAACCCCATCCACACGGCCGTTGCCGCCAGCAGCTTGGCGTCGCCGCCACCCATACCACCCATTGCGAACAGGCCGAACGTCACGGCAAGGACCAGGGCGCCGGCGGCGAAATGCCAACCATAGGCTGCCCATTCCATACCCGTCAGCGGCGCGACCAGCGCGAAGACGAAGACAAGCAGCACCGACACGCGGTTGGCGATTGTCATCGACAGCATGTCGGAGATCGCTGCAAACAGCATGCAAAACGGAAAGACGACGAAGATCAGGGCTTCAAGCATCGGCGCCGTGCCTATTGTTTACTGGCTCAATCTAGGATGGATCGATTAACGATTGATGAGGCCTGAAAAGGACATACGGCTCTGTCAGCCGCGACATCGACAGGCAACAATAAACAGGGGCCGCCCGTGAGGCGGCCCCTGTCCGAAAGACAATCTGAACGTTCAGCAGTAAGCCGATTAGCTGCCGCTTGAGTTCAGGGTGTTTCCGATGGTGGAGAACTTGGCGTTGATTGCATTGCCGAGAGCGCCGGCGCCGGTGATGATGGCGAGCGCGATGAGGGCGGCGATCAGACCATATTCGATAGCGGTCGCGCCGGATTCGTCCTTCACGAAACGTGCAAAAAGGTTAGACATTCGAGAGCTCCTACTCCACGTGTTACAGCACTTCCGTCAACTTCTGTGATGGTTGATCGGATGCTGCCAATCTAGGGAGAAGCTCTTTCGATCGGCTTAATAAACAGCCTTACCGATTCCTTTCCCGGCTCGAACGGAATGCGTGGTTAACTCGACGCTAAGCGCTGGCTAATGTACTGTTTCGCAAGCCGATGCGGCAAAAGGCAAGGGCCTCAGGAAAGCCTGCGACCGGCCCGGATCCGGCCATGCGGGCGGCCACGCCGACTGCTACATCCGGCGCAGGCAAGCCGACTTAACCGTTGGTTCACCAATCTCGTTCATGTTCCGTTGAACAGTTTGCTTGCGGGAGCGCATCGATGGCCGTGCAGAGATCTTCAATCCTGATTGCCGTGCTTCTTGCCGCCACGAGCGTGATCACGCCGGCCATGGCCGCCGCCGATATCGAAGTCACGATGAATCAGGCCAAGATCGTTAAATTGTCGCGCCCGGCAGATACGATCGTCGTCGGCAACCCGGCAATCGCCGATGCCTCCGTCCAGGACGCCTCGACGATCGTGCTCACCGGCAAGGGTTTCGGTGTCACCAATCTCGTCGTCCTCGACCAGGAGGGCAGCCCGATCGTCGACGCGCAGGTTACCGTCGTGCGGCAGGCTGCCTCGACGGTTCGCATTTACCGGCGTGCCGAGGTGCAGACCATGTCCTGCACGCCCTATTGCGAAAGCTCCTACAAGAGCGAGGCTGAAAAATCCTCCGAGGCCGAGATGAGCGCAAGCAAATAGGCTGCGCCCCCGGCGGCCGTCCAGGTTACCGGCCGGTTAAGGCGCCGGCGCCGACTTTAACGATCATTCAAACCGGGCCTCAATTGGTTTGCGCTAATACACCCTGTCGGAACCGTCCAGGGGTGGCAGGAACAGGGCATGGGCAACGAAGTCAGGTCGACAGGTCAGCACAAGGCGGAGCGCACCGGGTTTCTGACGCGCTTCGTTCGCAATCGCCGTGGCAGCACGGCCATCGAATTCGCGATACTTGCATTGCCGTTCGCCCTCCTCGTATTCGCCATCCTTGAAAGCTGCATCTCGTTTGCCGGGCAGGAGGTGATGGCCAACATCACCGACGACGTCGCTCGCCAGTTGCGCACCGGCCAGTTGCGGCCGGCCGATGTCGCGGGGGGCAAATTGACGACCCTGATCTGCGGCAGGCTGCAGATCATCGTCTCCTCCACGGATTGCCCGCAACAACTGCTCGTGGATCTTCGCGAGTATCCGACTTTCGCGGACGCGGCCACCGCGACCTTCAAGATCCAGGGCGGCAAAGTCGTGCTGATGCAAGGCACGAACTCACAGGATTTCGCAAACACGCCTGGCCTGGCGGAATCGAAGAATATGCTGCGGGTCTTCTACGCATGGCCTGTCATGACCGATCTGATGGCCAAGTCGATGGCCAATCTGAATGGCGGCAGGACGCTGCATTTTGCATCGGTGACCTGGCAGAACGAGCCGTTCGACAATTGAGTTCGCAACGACCAGCAAGAAAAAAGGCAAATGCCATGATGCGTGCGGGGGCACATCTGAAAATTGCGGAGTCCTGGAGCAGGACGATCGGATTCTGGTCCAATCGCAAGGGGGTCGCGGCGGTCGAGTTCGCGCTTATCGTTCCGATCCTGCTGGTCATGTACTTCATGACCATGGAGGCTTCGCAGGCCATCGAGACCAGCAAGAAGGTCAGCCGCATCGGCAGCATGGTTGCCGATCTCGTCACCCAGCAGCCGACCATCGTCAAGGCGGATCTCGACGCCATCATGAAAATCGGCACCTCGACCATTCAGCCCTACAATCGCTCGACGCCGAACATCACCATCACGGCAATACAGGTCACCACCGATACGCCGCCCAGGGTGAACGTGGTTTGGTCGCGCAAGGTGGTCAATGGCGTCTACAGCATCGCCACCACCCTGCCCGCAACCACCACGGTTCCGGCAACGCTGAGGGTCGCCGGCACCTTCCTTATCCGTGTCGAGAGCAATCTGGCCTACGCGCCGATTATCGGCTGGACGACGGACACCCAACAAAAGCTTGGACTGACCAAATCCCTCACCGCCACGATCCCGATGGGTGAGACCTACTATCTGCGCCCGCGCAGAAGCCTGACCATCCCCTGCAGCGATTGCTGAAGACTTCTACCTCTGGCCACCATCGGCGGACAGCAGGCGCACGATAGCCACCGCCGTCGCATAGTCCTTTAGGCCCACGGTCAGAAAGCCGCCGGAGTGTTTCGATTCCAGCAGATCGTAGACGTCCGGCGTCGTCGATTTGAGATTGGTGAGGAACACGCTCAGCCGGCGTTTGGCTTCCGGGTCGAGATCGCTGCGCACGGCATGGGGACCGTATCTCAGCAAGCTCGACATCCAGACCACTTGGACGGCAGACGGCGAAAGGCCGGCCGCTTCAAGCCTGGCCTGCGTGCCGCCGGATAGCAGCGACTGGCCGTCGGCCGCGGCCCTCACCCAGCCGAACGAGGCGTCGGCCTGACCGTCGACGAGCATGGTTTCCGCCGCGGATGCCGAGCCGGCATGGATCAGAAACGGCGCATCTTCGGCGATCTTGACGTGTTCGGCGGCCAGTTCCGCCAGAGGCAAGAGCGAGCCTCCGACGCTGTCCGGCGGCGGCATGGCGATCCGGTGCGTCTCCATCGCCGCCAGGCCGGACAACTTGCCGTCCCGGGTCAACAGCACGGAGCGGATGCCGGCCGCACCATCGGAATCGACGGGAGCGACAAGCGGCTCGATGCATCCACAACGCTGCAGCGCCGTCGCATAGGCCGTGGCCGAATAGATGGCGTACTCGATCCGGGCGTTGGCCTGCGCCTCGATCAGTGCAGCGTAATCGCGCGCAACGACGAACTCCACCTTCATGCCAAGCGCATTGGTAAAGGACTGCGTCAACAGCGCCAGCCCCGGAACGGTGTTGCCGGCGCCAGGCTCGGCGACGATGCCGATGCGGAATGTGCCGATATCATCGCGCCAGTCGGCCCGCGCCGGATCACAGAAGAGCGCGCCGTGCATGACCACAAGGGCAGCACAGGCCTTCAGCGTGGCGTTCATGACAAGACCGTCCTGCGTTTCCTTCGATCCATGCCCAAGCCCGGTGCTTCGTGACGCTTTGTATCTCTGATTGTGCCTGTCGTTGTCCCAAAGCCGCTACGCAATTCTAGACGACATGGGGCTCTCAGCTCGTGCATCTCGTTGCCCCAAAACCGCTGCGCACTTTTGGGCGACATGCACTCTTGGCTTGTGCGTGTCGTTGCCCCAAAACCGCTGCGCACTTTTGGGCGACATGCACTGGACTATCGCGCCAAGCCGTTGCCGTTTGGTTTCCGAATTGCCAATGCCGCCATGGAACCCTATGTCTGGGCGTCCAAACTGGCAACAATGACCCGATGGCGCGTGCTTTTCTCTTCGTCCTGGACTCTTTCGGCATCGGTGGCGCGGTCGACGCCGAACGCTATGGCGACGCCGGCGCCAACACACTCGCGCATATAGCCGAAGCTTGCGCCGAAGGGCGCGCGGACCGCGAACGGCTTCGACAAGGGCCGCTGTTCGTCCCGCACATGGCATCGCTCGGGCTTGGCAAGGCGGCCGAGACGGCGACAGGATTGGGTTTTGCCCATTTCGGGACGGATCTGGCCGCCAATGCCTTCCATGGCGCGGCGCAGGAAGTTTCGAGCGGCAAGGACACCCCGTCCGGCCACTGGGAGATCGCGGGGCTGCCGGTGCTTTTCGACTGGGGTTACTTTCCCGATACGGTTCCCGCCTTTCCGGCTGATCTGACCGCGGCGATGATCCGCGAGGGCGAGGTGCCAGGCATTCTCGGCAACTGCCATGCGCCGGGCACCGAGATCATCGAACGGTTCGGCGAGGAACACATCCGCACCGGCAAGCCGATCTGTTACACCTCCGTCGACTCGGTCCTGCAGATCGCCGCCCACGAAGTCCATTTCGGGCTCGAGCGGCTATATGAATTCTGCCAGGTGGTGCGCCGGCTGGTCGATCCGCTCAGAATCGGGCGCGTGATCGCGCGGCCGTTCGTCGGCGAGACCGCCGCCACCTTCCAGCGGACCTACAATCGCCATGACTATGCGGTGCCGCCGCCGGAGCCAACCTTGCTCGACCGGCTGACGGCGCGGGGAAGCCGCGTCATCGCTGTCGGCAAGATCGGCGACATCTTCGCCCATCGCGGGATTTCGGAAGTGCGCAAGGCCGCCGGCAACATGGCCATGTTCGACAAGGCGCTCGGTGCGATGGACGATGCCGGCGAAGGCGATCTCGTTTTCGCCAATTTCGTCGATTTCGACACTGAATTCGGCCATCGCCGCGATGTCGCCGGCTATGCCGCCGCGCTGGAGGCCTTCGACCGGCGGCTGCCGGAAGCATTCGCGAAGCTGCGACAGGGCGACCTTCTCATGCTGACGGCCGACCACGGCAACGATCCGACCTGGCGAGGGACCGATCACACGCGTGAGCGCATCCCGGTGATCGGCATGGGACCGGGTCTGGCAGGTGGCGATATCGGACTGAGAACGACATTCGCCGATATCGGCGAAACCGTCGCCGAACACCTCGGGCTGGCGCCCGGCCGCCACGGTACTTCTTTCCATGCGATGATTGGCGGCCATGCCTGAATTGCCCGAAGTCGAAACGGTCCGGCGTGGCCTGCAGCCGGTCCTGGAAGGTGCCCGTCTGGCCAAGGTCGAGGCGCGACGTCCAGACCTCCGGTTTCCCTTTCCCGAACGCTTTTCGGAAAGGCTGACCGGCAGGACCATAACGGCGCTTGGCCGCCGGGCCAAATATCTGACCATGCATGTGCAGGACGGCCCGGCGCTGATCTGCCATCTCGGCATGTCGGGCTCGTTTCGCATCGAGACCGACGACGACGGCGGGACACCCGGCGTGTTCCACCACGAGCGCTCGAAAAGCACGGCGCACGACCATGTCGTGTTCGATGTCGTCGCCGCTAACGGCGCCCGGTCCCGCGTGATCTTCAACGACCCGCGCCGCTTCGGTTTCATGCTGTTTGCGGAAGGATCGCCGGAAACGCATCCGATGCTGGCCGGACTGGGCGTCGAGCCCACGGGCAACACGCTGGACGGCGTGCTGCTCGCCTCGTTGCTGAAAGGCCGCGGATCGCCGCTGAAGGCAGCGCTGCTTGACCAGAAGCTGATCGCGGGGCTTGGCAATATTTATGTGTCGGAGGCGCTTTGGCGCGCCGGCCTGTCGCCCCTGCGCGAGGCGGGCACCATCGCCAAGCCCGGCAAGAAGGCCAGACAACAAAGCGAACGCCTGGCCGAGGCGATCCGCTCGGTCATATCGGATGCCATCGCCGCCGGCGGGTCGTCGCTGCGTGACTACGTGCACACCGACGGATCGCTGGGCTATTTCCAGCATTCCTTCGCCGTCTACGACCGCGAGGGCGAGCCCTGCCCGAAGCCCGGCTGCGGCGGCCATATCGAGCGCGTCGTGCAGAGCGGACGCTCCACCTTCTATTGCCGGACCTGTCAGAGCTGAGTTAGAGCAATTCCAGGAAAAGTGGGAACGGTTTTCCCGGGAAAAGCGCATAACGCTTTCCCTTGGGAATTGCGTCAAAACAAAAAGATGGACCGGGGTCGAGCGAGGAGAAGCAGCCATGGCTTATGAAACGATCATCACCGAGACGCGCGGCAAGGTCGGGCTGGTCACGCTGAACCGGCCAAAGGCGCTCAATGCGCTGAATTCCCAGATCCTTGCTGAACTCGTCGCAGCCGTGAACGGTTTCGGCGCTGATCCCGGCATCGGCGCCATGGTTCTTACCGGTTCCGACAAGGCCTTCGCCGCTGGTGCCGACATCAAGGAGATGCAGGCGATCTCCTATGTGGACGCCTATAGCCAAGACTTCTTCGCAGGTTGGGAAGAGTTCACACGCACTCGAAAGCCGATCATTGCGGCGGTGGCTGGCTATGCGCTGGGCGGCGGATGCGAGCTGGCGATGATGTGCGACTTCATCATTGCCGCCGACACCGCCAAATTCGGCCAGCCCGAAATCACACTCGGCGTCATTCCCGGCATGGGCGGGTCGCAACGCCTGACCCGGTTCGTCGGCAAGTCGAAGGCGATGGACATGTGCCTGACCGGACGGATGATGGATGCAGCGGAAGCCGAGCGCTCGGGCCTGGTGTCGCGGGTCGTGCCTGCCGCCGAGCTTGTCGAAGAGGCGGTCAAGGCAGCGGCCAAGATCGCCGATTTCTCGCTGCCATCGGTGATGATGGCGAAGGAAGCCGTCAACCGTTCCTACGAGACGACGCTGGCCGAGGGATTGCGGTTCGAACGTCGTCTGTTCCACTCGCTTTTCGCGCTCGAAGACCAGAAGGAAGGCATGGCCGCCTTCGCCGAAAAGCGGAAGCCGAATTTCGCCAATCGGTAGGGCGTTGCCGGCACGCGACCGAAACCCTGTGGCGTCGGCCAAAAAGAACGCCAGGCAGCGTTGACGCGCCGGAAAAGCTGAACTATAAGCCGCACCAACCGAGGCGGCCCTGTGGCTGCCCGTTTGTTTTTTGCGCCCTGCGGCACGCCGCATGCGCCGACCAGATCAGAAGAGAGGCATCATGGCCAACACATCCTCGGCCAAAAAGGCAACGCGCAAGATCGCCCGCCGCGCGGCGATCAACAAGAACCGCCGCTCGCGCGTGCGCACCTACGTCCGCCAGGTCGAGGAGGCGCTCGCCTCCGGTGACAAGGCTGCCGCGCAGGCCGCCTTCAAGGCCGCCGAGCCGGAATTGATGCGCGCCGCGACCAAGGGCGTCATCCACAAGAACACAGCGTCCCGCAAGGTGTCGCGTCTGGCCGCACGGCTCAAGGTGCTGTCGGCCTGACATCGCCTTTACAGACTAGCTTCTCTAAAACCCGGCCGATCGTGCCGGGTTTTTTTCGTTTGCCGGCAAGTACTTAAAAAGAATGCTCGGAAACGGCGCCCAAGGCGGATTCCAAGCTTCGAAATGCTTTGCCGGCACATGCATGCCCGCTGACGGTTGATATGCTCAAAAAATGCCGCCTCAGAAATTCTCAACTATCACAAATAAGCGATATTTTTCAGCCACTTAGCCATGGTCATCCACAGCCTGTCCACAGACCCCCGAGAGGACGGGAGGACAACTGCCTGTCAAGCGAATTATTTCAGAATATTTCGCGCCGGCCCGGCTTTTTCATATTCGCCGGAAAAGGGTTTGAATCACAATGGCTTTGTCAAAATATGCCGTAACGGCATGACGTCCGAAGGGGCGCGAGGTAACCAGATTCCTTAAAAATCCGTTAGACGTGGCCTTGCCCTATCCACAGCGATTTCGGTAATGTCGATCTATCGAAAGGGACGGGTCTCTGGCCCTAACCCAGCCTGACGCAGCCAGCTTAAATTGGCGGGATTTGCGACGCGGATCAAGTTCGCGGACGGCTTTGGTTTGCTCTTTTTCGATACGGTAGGGGACTGGCGTAACGACACATGGCAGGTTGACAGCGCGCCGGCGTTTTTCGCCGGACGATGTTGTATTGCCCTGACATACCCAACGCGGACTGGCTTCCATGGGCCGGCACCGGTTCCCTCCGAATAGTGGGCGACGTTCATTGCCGGCGGCGGCAACGGGCATCGTGGCGAAGACACAGTCGCTGGAAACAAGGATGCAGGAGGCGCATCCCCGGCGGAAAAACAGGTACAGAAAGACAAGGAACTCGATCATGCAGAGCGGCATCGAAAGGGAGCTTACGGGCGACCTCCCATTTCCTGGAACTTTGATCGGAGCGAACGAGATGGCGGTCTCCAGCGACGCGGAACAGAAGTTCGACCGGGTCAAGACCCAGTTGAAGGCGCGTCTGGGGGCTGAAGTCTATTCGAGCTGGTTCGGCCGCATGAAGGTCGCGGAAGCGTCCAAGGGCATTGTCCGCATCTCGGTGCCCACCGCGTTCCTGCGCTCGTGGATCAATGGCCATTATCTCGATCTCATCTCCGAACTGTGGAAGCAGGAGGATGCCGATCTCCTCAAGATCGAGATCGTGGTGCGCACGGCCACCCGTCAGGGGCGCAGCCATGCCGAGCCGGAGTTGGCGCCGGCGCGCAAGATGACACGACAGACGCAGACGGCGCTGGCCGCCGGCACCGTGAGCCCCGGCAGGGTGGAACGCCCCCCAGTGCCGCGCCCGGGTGCGGCGGTCGAGAGCGAGTTCCGCCACAATGTGCTGGGTTCACCGCTTGACCCGCGCTACACGTTCGGCTCCTTCATCGAGGGGCCGTCGAACCGGGTGGCCTTCGCCGCCGCCAAGGCCGTGGCGGAATCGCAGTCAAGCGCCGTGCGCTTCAATCCGCTTTTCCTGCACGCGACCGTCGGGCTCGGCAAGACCCACCTGCTGCAGGCCATCGCGGCGGAATCGCTGAAGCAGAACCCCAAATCCCGCGTCGTCTATCTCACCGCGGAATATTTCATGTGGCGCTTCGCCACGGCGATCCGCGACAACAACGCGCTGACGCTCAAGGAACAGCTGCGCGATATCGACCTGTTGATCATCGACGACATGCAGTTCCTGCAGGGCAAGTCGATCCAGCATGAATTCTGCCATTTGATCAACATGCTGCTCGACAGCGCCAAGCAGGTCGTCGTCGCCGCCGATCGGCCGCCGTCCGAGCTGGAATCGCTCGAGCCGCGCGTCCGCTCGCGCCTCAATGGCGGCGTCGCGCTTGAAATGTCGGCGCCTGATTTCGCCATGCGTCTCGGCATGCTCAAACTGCGCCTGGCCACGGCCAGGATCGACGATGCATCGCTCGACATCTCCGACGAGATCCTCAATCACGTCGCCCGCACCGTGACCGGCAGCGGACGCGAACTGGAGGGCGCGTTCAACCAGCTGCTGTTCCGGCAGTCGTTCGAGCCGCAGATCACCATCGACCGCATCGACGAGATCCTCGGCCACATCTATCGCACGGGTGAGCCGAAGCGGGTCCGCATCGAGGATATCCAGCGCATCGTGGCGCGCCACTACAACGTGTCGAAGACGGAATTGCTGTCCAATCGGCGCACGCGCACCATCGTCAAGCCACGGCAGGTCGCCATGTATCTGTCGAAGGTGATGACGCCGCGTTCCCTGCCCGAAATCGGACGGCGTTTCGGCGGTCGTGACCACACCACGGTGCTGCACGCCGTGCGCAAGATCGAGGATCTCTCCGGCAACGACAACACGCTGGCACAGGAACTTGAGCTGCTGCGACGGCTGATCAACGACCAGGCCTGACCGGTCAGGTACAGGCAAGCCGGAACCGCACTGGAATTCAATGGCTTGCCTACCCGGCCGTGAGCTCGAAATGGGCTCGCGGCATGGAATTCCGCGAAAAGCGTGAAACGGTTTTCAGGGGAGAGCGCGTAGCGCTTTCCCTTGGAAATTGCGTCAAAACCAAGCCTCGTGACGGTCCGGATTCCGGATTCGGCACCCTGGCCGGCGGTCTTCGCAGCCTTTATCCCCAGAAAGCCTGCGCAGCCGGCCCGAACCGGTGGCGCGGGCTTGCGTTTGCTGGCTTTTTCCTGTCAGTTTACGCAGATTCTGAGCCTGTTCAGACCTTTCGCGGGGCGCCGCCAGCCGGAGACCCGCTCATCCTTTCAAGCGAGCCTGTTTCGTCATGCGTGTTATCCTGGAACGGTCAAATCTCCTGAAGTCGCTCAACCACGTCCACCGAGTGGTCGAACGGCGCAACACGATACCGATCCTGTCCAATGTGCTGCTGAGCGCCGAGGGCGCCAGCCTCGAAATGAAGGCGACCGACCTCGACCTGGAGGTGACGGAAGCGACGCCCGCCAAGGTGGAGCGTGGCGGGGCAACGACGGTTCCAGCGCATCTGCTCTACGACATCGTGCGCAAGCTCTCGGACGGCGCCGAGGTGATGCTGAAGACCGATGAGGACGGCAACGCCATGACGGTGACGTCGGGCCGCTCGAGCTTCCGGCTGCAGTGTCTGCCGCAATCCGACTTCCCCGAGCTTTCAGCCGGATCCTTCTCGCATATTTTCCGGCTCGACTCGGTTGCCCTCAAGGGCCTGATCGAGAAGACGCAGTTCGCCATTTCCACCGAGGAGACGCGCTATTATCTCAACGGTATCTACCTGCACACGCATGAAGTCGGCGGCAAGCTGAAGCTGCGCTCGGTGGCGACCGACGGCCACCGCCTGGCGCGCGCCGAAATCGACGCGCCAGCGGGCTCCGAGGGCATGCCGGGCATCATCATTCCGCGCAAGACGGTGAGCGAACTGCAGAAGCTGGTCGACGATCCGGATGTCGCCGTGACCACCGAACTGTCCGATACCAAGATCCGCTTCACCATCGGCAGCGTGGTCCTGACCTCGAAGCTGATCGACGGCACCTTCCCCGATTACCAGCGGGTCATTCCCACCGGCAACGACAAGAAGCTGATCCTCGACCGCCAGAGCTTTGCCGCGGCGGTCGATCGCGTCTCGACCATTTCCTCCGAACGCGGCCGCGCTGTGAAGCTTTCGATCAGCGAAGGCCAGGTGACGCTTGCGGTCAACAATCCGGATTCCGGCAGCGCCACCGAGGAACTGGCGGCCGACTATTCGTCTGACCCGATCGAGATCGGCTTCAATGCCAAGTATCTGCTCGACGTCGCCGCGCAACTGACCGGCACGGAAGCCAAATTCATGCTGGCCGATGCCGGTTCGCCGACGCTGATCCACGACATGGCCGACGAGACCGCGCTTTACGTGCTGATGCCGATGCGAGTATAGCCCGCGCGGGTATCGATCAGGCCCGTGACAGGACCGGCCGGCTACGAAGCGATGGTTGCGGCACTTCTACAGGCGGATAGCGGTTGCCGGCACAGACGCATATAAGTAAGCTAACACTTACTAATTTCCGCAACTATGCGGCGCTGGCGATCGATCTTGCGCCGGGCGCCGTGGTGTTTTCCGGCGACAATGGCGCCGGCAAGACCAACCTCCTCGAAGCCATTTCCTTTCTGACGCCCGGGCGTGGCCTGCGCCGTGCCCCTTACGCCGATGTCGCGCGCGAAGGCGGCGATGGCGGCTTTGCCCTGCATGCCCGGCTTGACGGACCCGACGGCCAGGTCGAGATCGGCACCGGCATTTCGGTTGGCGAGGGCGAAGGCGGCCGGCGGGTTCGCATCAACGGCGCGACTGCCCGATCGGCTGAAGACATGCTGGAATGGCTGCGCGTGGTGTGGCTGACGCCGGCCATGGACGCGCTGTTCACCGGGCCGGCCGCGGATCGTCGGCGCTTTCTCGACCGGCTGGTGCTGGCGATCGATCCCGGCCACGGCCAACGTGCCCTCGATTATGAGAAGGCGATGCGTGGCCGTAATCGCCTGCTTACGGATGGGACTCGCGATGATCGCTGGTTCGAGGCGATCGAGACGCAGATGGCCGAAACCGGCGTCGCCATTGCGGCGGCGCGCGCCGAACTTGTGCGTCTGCTCGCCGCCATGATCGACAGGTTGCCCGACACGGGACCGTTCCCGCAGGCCGACATCAGCCTTTCGGGCGATCTGGAAGCCGAGGTTTCCAATGCACCGGCAGTCGATGTCGAAGAGCGGTTCCGCCGCGCGCTTGCCTCTGGCCGTGATCGCGATCGCGCCGCCGGACGAACGCTCGAAGGTCCGCATCGTTCCGATCTCCTGGTGCGGCACCGGCCCAAGGCGATGCCGGCCGAGCTCTGCTCGACCGGCGAGCAGAAGGCCTTGCTGGTGGGCATCGTGCTCTCGCACGCGCGGCTGACCGGCGAGATGTCCGGCCTGACGCCGATCCTGCTGCTTGACGAAATCGCAGCACACCTAGACGGCGGCCGGCGGGCGGCACTGTTTTCGATCCTCGAGGAGTTGAACTGCCAGGCCTTCATGACGGGAACCGATGCCGCGCTGTTCTCCAGCCTGAAGGGGCGTGCGCAATTCCTGACCGTCGACCACGGCACGGTTGGGCCAACCGAAGACGCCTGACAAGGTTTTTCGGCCGCTGTATGGTCGCGACATGACCACTGCGCTCACCGCCGACGAGATCGAACGCTATGCCCGCCACATCGTGCTGCCGGAGGTTGGCGGCGCGGGCCAGCAGAAGCTCAAGCAGGCGCGCGTCCTGGTGATCGGCGCCGGCGGGTTGGGTGCGCCGGTGCTCGAATATCTTGCGGCGGCCGGCGTCGGCACGCTCGGCATTGTCGACGACGACACCGTGTCGCTTTCCAATTTGCAGCGCCAGGTCATCCACGCCACCGATACGGTCGGCACGCTGAAAACCGAAAGCGCCAGGGCGGCAATCGCCCGCATCAATCCCAACACCGCGGTCGAGACGCACACCTTCCGGCTGAGCGCGGACAACGCCCCTGCCCTCGTCGCCCGCTATGACATGGTGGTCGACGGTTCCGACAATTTCGAAACCCGTTATACGGTGGCTGACGCCTGCGCGAGCGCGCGTAAACCCCTTGTGCATGCCGCCGTCGGCCGCTTCGACGGCTCGGTGACGGTGCTGAAGCCTTTCGAGGTCGGCAAGGATGGCAAGCCGAACCCTAGCTATCGCGATCTCTTTCCCGAAGCGCCACCGCCGGGCCTGGTGCCGTCCTGTGCCGAGGCTGGGGTACTTGGCGCGCTGACCGGTGTCGTCGGCACGCTGCAGGCGATGGAGGCGATCAAGCTGATCACCGGCATCGGCGAGCCGCTGGTCGGCCGGCTGCTGCTCTATGACGCGCTCGCCGCGCGCTTCGAGACGATCCGCTACGCCAGGCGCTGATCTTGGAGCGGACCATGCCCCTCTCGATCGACCGCATTCCTGCCGATTTCGGCCGCTGGGATGAGGTGCTCGCCCTGATCATGCATGCCTTCGCCTTCATGGACGGCGTCATCGACCCGCCGTCCTCGGCTCACCTGCTCACGCCAGACACATTGCACGACAAGGCCCGGCGCGAGACCGGTTTCGTGGCTCTCGACGGCGACAGGATCGTCGGCTGCGTCTTTGCCCAGGAGAGGGCTGACGATCTCTACGTCGGCAAGCTCGCCGTCGCCCCGGACTGCCAAGGGCAAGGCATCGGCCGAAGGCTGATGCGGGCGGTCGAAATTCTCGCGCTCGACCGCGGCAAGGCGGCGCTGGAACTGCAGACACGGATCGAGCTCACCGCCAATCACGCCGCCTTTGCCCGTCTCGGCTTTCAGGAGACCGGGCGGACGGCGCATGAAGGCTACGCCAGGCCGACATCGATCACCATGCGCAAGGCTCTTTCGTAAGCCTTGGCTTGCATTTGAAGAATGAACGGGAAGCGCCGCCGCGATGCGGTCAGGTTCTGAGCGGCAGCACGCGGTCCGGCGGGCGGTGACCGTCGACGAAGGCCCTGATGTTGATGATGACCTTCTCGCCCATATCGATGCGGCCCTCGAGCGTCGCCGAGCCCATATGCGGCAAAAGCACGACCTTATGCCTGGCGGCGAGCTTGAGCAGCTTGGCATTGAGCGCCGGCTCGTGCTCGTAGACGTCGAGGCCGGCGCCGGCGATCTTGCCGTCCTGGATCAGCTTGACCAGCGCTTCCTCGTCGATGATGTCGCCACGCGCGGTGTTGACGACATAGGCCGTCGGCTGCAGCAGCGCCAACCGCCGCGCCGACAGAAGATGGAAGGTCGCGGGCGTCGACGGACAATTGACGGAGATGATGTCCATGCGGGCCAGCATCTGGTCGAGGCTCTCCCAATAGGTCGCCTCCAGCCCGTCCTCGACCGCCGGCAGAACGCGATGGCGGTTGTGATAGTGGATGGAAAGGCCGAAGGCCTTGGCTCGCCTGGCGACGGCCGTGCCGATGCGGCCCATGCCGACAATGCCGAGCCGTTTGCCCCAGATGCGGCGGCCAAGCATCCAGGTCGGCGACCAGCCGGCCCATTTCTTGTCGCCGGTGAGCACGTTGGCGCCTTCCGCCAGCCGGCGTGGCACCGCCAGCATCAGCGCCATGGTCATGTCGGCGGTGTCTTCGGTCAGCACATTGGGCGTGTTGGTGACGGTGATGCCCTTCTTGGCCGCCGCCTCCACGTCGATCTTGTCGACGCCGTTGCCGAAATTGGCGATCAGCTTGAGATTTTCGCCGGCCTGGGCGATCAGCGCCGCGTCGATGTGATCGGTCACCGTCGGCACCAGCACGTCGGCTTCCTTGACCGCGGCGACCAGTTCCGGCTGCGTCATCGGCCGGTCCTCGACATTCAGCCTGGCGTCGAACAACTCGCGCATGCGGGTCTCGACCGGGTCGGGCAGCTTTCGCGTGATGACCACGAGAGGCTTCTTTTTGCCTGCCATTGTTTCCCTCGTTGAGACCTCTTTAACCAAGACCGGCGAAACTGAAAGCCGGTCGCGGTAGCCGATTTTACCCATGTAACAAGCGGTGCCGCCGAAGACAAAGAAAAAGGGGCGCCGAGGCCACCGGGCCGGCGCCGAAAGGAACGAAAGTGTCTGGTTTCGCGTCGCTTCGCCTGGCCCTCAGCGCAGCATTTCTCGGCGCTCTCCTCTATTCCCCGCTCGCCGCGGCGCAGGGCGCGGCCGCACCCGCCCAGGGTGTCGTCACGCTCGGCCCAAGCGGCCTGCCGCTGCCGCGATTCGTCAGCCTGAAGCCGGCGCGCGTCAACTCGCGCGTCGGTCCGGGCGCCAACTACTCCGTCAATTGGATGTATGTGAAGGCCGGCCTGCCGATGGAGGTCATCCAGGAATTCGATACCTGGCGCCGCGTCCGCGATGCGGACGGTTCGGAAGGCTGGATCAACCAGTCGATGCTCTCAGGCCGGCGCACCGCCATCATCGCGCCGTGGCAGCGCGGCAAGGGCGCCCAGATCAACCTTATGAAAAGCCCCAACAAGGATGCCAACGTGGTGGCGATCGTCGAGCCGGGCGTCATGGGCACGATCAAGTCCTGTGACGGCCAATGGTGCGAAATGACGCTTGACGGCCACACCGGCTGGCTCGCCCAGGCCGCGGTCTGGGGCGCCTATCCCGGCGAGCGGGTCAAGGACTGAGGTCGTCCCGCTTGTGCCCGATACGGCCAAGGTGGGTGTCCTGAAAACCGGTTGACAGCTTCAGCCCATAGCCCAGTGCGCGGTCTATGGCGATGTGGGCGATCCAGATCAGTGCGACCGCGATCGCGACCGCATGACCTGACAAATACCCGACGAGCAGCAGCAGCACCGGTACGATGAGGATATGCAAGGCGTTGTAAGCGATGGCGCCGATGCGCGGCCCGCCGAGGTAGCCGAACATCGACAGGTCCGGCGCCAGGATGAGCAATCCGAAAAGCCACCAGGAACCGCCTGACCAGGCGTAGAAGACGATCGCGGCGGCCGCTACGACAGCCCATTCGAGCCGGACTATCAGGTCGAGGGGCTTCATCCCTGATGTATTATTCTGGCATTGCCGACCATTCCGGGCTCTCGCCGGTCATTCCTGCCGCTTGGGGCGCAGCCTCACGACGATGTCGACATTGGCGATTTCCATGCCCTCGGGCGGATCCGGCAGGTTGGTGACCGTCACCGGACCGTTGGCGATGTCGAAAATCCGGTTTTCGCCTTCGACGTAGAAATGATGGTGGTCGGAGGTGTTGGTGTCGAAATAGGTCTTGGCGCCTTCGACGGCGAGGATGCGCAGCAGCCCTGCCTGGGTGAACTGGTGGAGCGCGTTGTAGACCGTGGCCAGCGACACCGGCACGCCGGCGGCCAGCGCTTCCTCGTGCAGTTCCTCGGCCGAGAGATGGCGATCGCCCTTGGCAAAAAGCAGGTCGGCCAGCGCAATACGCTGCCGTGTCGGCCTCAGGCCGGCTTCACGCACCCGCTTGTCCACAGCGACATTTTCCTTCCGGCAGCCCCGGTCCATCTGGTCTTCCAAGCCAACAGTCCCGCTTCAAGACACGCCCAGAATGGCAAAAAAATGAATGTCTGCCGAAACCGGATCCCTGTTGACATATATTCTGTCGGCCGAATGCGATCAATAGCGCGCATTGACCCGGGCGGACTTGCGGGTTAAGCGCAAACGCCGGTTTCCGGCCTGAAACAGATTGTGTTAGGACACCAACGACAAGGGCGCGCTACCGCCCGGACGATATGGGGACGAGATTGATGGCGGGTAAATCCAGCTACGACTACGAAGAATTGCTGGCCTGCGCCCGCGGCGAGTTGTTCGGAGAGGGCAATGCCCAACTGCCCTACCCGCCGATGCTGATGTTCGACCGTATCACCGAGATCAGCGAGACCGGCGGTGCCTTCGACAAGGGCTTTATCCGTGCGGAGTTCGACATCAAGCCGGATCTTTGGTTCTTTGCCTGCCATTTCATCGGCAATCCGATCATGCCAGGATGCCTCGGTCTGGACGCCTTGTGGCAGTTGACCGGCTTCTACCTCGGCTGGCTCGGCGAACCCGGCAAGGGAATGGCGCTGTCGACCGGCGAGGTCAAGTTCAAGGGCATGGTCACGCCATCGGTCAAGAAGGTCGAGTATGGCGTGGATTTCAAGCGCGTCATGCGCGGCCGGTTGGTGCTGGGCATCGCCGACGGCTGGATGAAGGCGGATGGCGAGCCCATATATGCGGCGACGGACCTGAAGGTCGGTCTGTCCAAGCAGTCGGCGGTCGCTTGACCGCACCCGTGGCCGACCCACTGGCCAGCATCCCTGGAAGGAGTTGCGAATGAGACGTGTCGTAGTCACAGGCCTCGGCATCGTGTCGTCGATCGGCAACAATGCCAACGAGGTACAGACCTCGCTGCATGACGCCAGATCCGGCATCAGCTTTTCCGATTCCTTCGCCGAGCACGGCTTCCGCTGCCAGGTCTGGGGCGCGCCGACGCTCGACCCCTCCGCCATGATCGATCGCCGCGCGATGCGCTTCCTGAGCCAGGGCGCGGCCTGGAACCACGTCGCCATGGACCAGGCGATCGCCGATGCGGGCCTTGGCGAAAGCGACATCACCAATGATCGCACCGGCATCGTCATGGGCTCGGGCGGCCCCTCCACCCGCACCATCGTCGAGGCGGCCGAAACCACGCTGAAGAACGGCAGCCCCAAGCGCATCGGCCCCTTCGCCGTGCCAAAGGCGATGTCGTCGACCGCGTCGGCAACGCTGGCCACATGGTTCAAGATCCACGGCGTCAACTATTCGATCTCATCGGCCTGCTCGACCTCGGCGCATTGCATCGGCAACGCCTATGAGCTCATCCAGTGGGGCAAGCAGGATGTCATGTTTGCCGGCGGCCACGAGGATCTCGACTGGACGATGTCGGACCTGTTCGACGCCATGGGCGCCATGTCGTCGAAGTTCAACGACCGGGCTTCCGCCGCATCGCGCGCCTATGACGCCAATCGCGACGGCTTCGTCATTGCCGGTGGCGCGGGCGTGCTCATCCTGGAGGAACTTGAACACGCCAAGGCGCGCGGCGCCAAGATCTACGCCGAGATCGTCGGCTACGGCGCGACTTCTGACGGCTACGACATGGTGGCCCCTTCCGGCGAAGGCGCGGTCCGCTGCATGCGCCAGGCGCTGGCGACGGTTTCAACGCCGGTCGACTACATCAACACCCATGGCACTTCGACGCCGGTTGGGGATTCCAAGGAAATGGGCGCCATCCGCGAGGTGTTCGGCGAGAAGATGCCGTTCATCACCTCGACGAAGTCGCTGACCGGCCATTCGCTGGGCGCGGCCGGCGTTCAGGAGTCCATCTATTCGATCCTGATGATGCAAGGCGGCTTCATCGGCGAGAGCGCCCATATCGAGACCCTCGACCCCGAATTCGAAGGCATGCCGATCGTGCGCAAGCGCATCGACAACGCCAAGATCGACACCGTCCTGTCAAATTCCTTCGGTTTCGGTGGCACCAACGCAACGCTCGTTTTCCAGCGCTATTCCGCTTAAGGCCAGCGGTTTTCTAAGAGGATTGCCTGCCATGGACGGATTGATGAAGGGCAAGCGCGGGCTTGTCATGGGCGTTGCCAACGATCATTCGATAGCTTGGGGCATTGCCCAGAAATTGTCCGAACATGGGGCGGAGCTCGCCTTCACCTACCAGGGCGAGGCCTTCGGCCGCCGGGTCAAGCCGCTGGCCGACAGGCTCGGCGCCTCGCTGGTCGTTCCCTGCGATGTCGAGGACAGCGCCTCGGTCGCCGCCACGTTCGAGACGCTCGGCAAGGAATGGGGCGGGCTGGACTTCGTCGTCCACGCCATCGGCTTTTCCGACAAGAATGAGCTGAAGGGCCTCTACGCCGACACCAGCCGCGACAATTTCGTCCGCACAATGGTGATATCCTGCTACTCCTTCACCGAGGTGGCCCGCAACGCCGCGGCACTGATGACGGATGGCGGCTCGATGATCACGCTGACCTATGCCGGTTCGGTCCGCGTCATGCCGAACTACAATGTCATGGGCGTCGCCAAGGCCGGCCTCGAGGCCAGCGTGCGCTACCTTGCCAACGACTACGGTCCGCGCGGCATCCGGGTGAACGGCATCTCGGCTGGCCCGGTGCGCACGCTCGCCGGCGCCGGCATTTCGGACGCCCGTCACATGTTCTCCTACCAGCAGCGCAACTCGCCGCTGCGCCGCACGGTGACCATCGACGAGGTCGGCGGTTCGGCGCTTTATTTGCTGTCCGACCTCTCCTCGGGCGTCACCGGCGAAATCCACTATGTCGATTCCGGCTATCACATCGTCTCGATGCCGACGCTCGACGAGTTGAAGCAGACGGATGGTTAACCCGTCCGGAAACGGATCAAGGCGACCCGCTTTGGGCAACCGTTTCGGAAAATGGCCATTTTTCCAGTAAAGAAAATAATCTTCTCCAGTAAAATTGGATACATTCGCGGAAACTCATTTTAAGAAGATTTCCGCTATAGAGTCCCGTAATCTGGGGACCTTTGAATGGCTGCCGTCAGCAACCCGAAGCGAACACCGGTGTTCCGACTGCTCACGATAGCAAGTTCGGGCATTGGCAGTTTCGTGCTTGGCATCTGGGGCCTGAAGCACGGTCTCGGCGACGGCTTTGCCGGCATATCAATGGACATGATGGTCGCGATCATGGCAGCGCTTTGCGCGCTGGCGGCGTCGGTGGCGGCCATGTCGTTCTTCGCCGGCGTCGATGAATCGGCCGATTTCGTCTTCAACGAAACCCATTTCGACAAGCTGACCGGCCTGCTGGCGCGCCCGGCGATGGTCGGCAAGGTCGCCGAGGCGGCATGCGCGACAAGCCGGACCGGGGAGCCGGTGTTCCTGATCGACATCGACATCGACCGGTTCAAGCAGATCAACGACGCCATCGGCTATACGCAAGGCGACGAGTTGATCCGCGCCTTCACCAGGCGGCTACAGGCCTGCGTGCCCCCACGCGCCCTGATCGGGCGTATCGGCGCCGGCGAGTTCGCGGTGCTGCTTGCGGATCATCAGATCCAGGGAACGATGGAGAGCATGGTCGAAAGGCTCATCGACGAAATGATGGAGCCCTATGAACTGAGCACCCATCAGCAATCGGTGAGCCTGTCGGTGGGTATCGTGGCCATGCCCAAGGACGGCGTCGATCCGGTGCTTCTCCTGCGCCGCTCCAACCTGGCGCTGCAGAATGCGCGCGCCGGCGGGGTCGGCAACTGGTCGGTCTTCGACAGCGAAATGGGGCGTGTCGCCGATTATCGGCAATGGGTCGAATCCGAACTGCACACCGCTTTCGAGCGGGGAGACTTCGACCTCCACTACCAGCCGCAGCTCGACCTGCCGACCGGCCGTATCATCGGCTATGAAGCGCTGATCCGCTGGAATCATCCCGAACGCGGCATGATCCCGCCCATGGAGTTCATCCAGATCGCCGAGGAAACCGGCATGATCAACCCGATCGGCGAATGGGTTCTGCGCAAGGCCTGCAGCGACGCCCGGCATTTGCCCGACGACTGTTTCGTCGCCGTCAACATCTCGCCGGTTCAATTCATGACCAAGGACTTCGTCGGCGTTGTGCGCGACACCATGCGGGCCACCGGCATCAAGCCGTCGCGGCTGGAGCTGGAAGTCACCGAGACGGCGATGATGCAGGACCGCGACCGTGCGGCCGCCATCCTGAAAGAGCTTGCCGAAATGGGCATCTCGGTCGCCGTCGACGATTTCGGCACCGGCTATTCCAATCTGAGCTACCTGATCGATTTCTCGTTCGGCAAGCTGAAGATCGACCGTTCCTTCGTCAGCCGCATCGATACCGATTCCAGCTCCGGCGCCGTCGTCTCAACCATTGTCGGGCTTTCTCGCGCGCTCGGCGTCAGCATCATCGCCGAAGGTGTCGAGACCGAGAGCCAGGCGACGCTCCTGCGGGCCGCCGGCTGCGAAGTGGTGCAGGGCTACCTGTTCGGTCGGCCCGCGCCGCTCAAGTTCAGGCTTGGCGACGAGCACGCGACCGACGAGGTCCGGCGCGTCGCCAACCTGCACTGAAGGCGATACCGCCCCGTTTCAACGACGCGCGACAAACACCTTGAACATGCCGTCGCGGGCAAGCTCCGCGTGGCTGGCAAAAGCGGCCGACAGCACGGGCTCGTAGGGAAGCTGGCGATTGGYGACCATGAACAGCCTGCCGCCTGGCTTCAACGCCTTGGCCGCCGCGCGGATCATACCGGCGCCGATCTCCGGCTCGGCCGCACGGCTGCGATGAAAGGGCGGGTTCATGGCGATGACGTCGTAACGGCGCTCGACAGGCTCGGCGAGCAGATCCGTCCAGAAGAAGCCTTGCGCCACTGTGTTGGCGAGGTTGCCCTTGGCCGCCTCCAGCGCATCGAAATCGGCTTCGTAAAGATCAAGCGCCGACAAGCCTGGCGAGCGGGCAGCCATCTCAGCGGCCACATAACCCCAACCGGCGCAGAAATCGGCCGCATTGCCGCGCAGGTCGCCGGGCAGGTTGTCGACCAACAGTTTCGAACCCGCGTCGATGCGGTCGAAGGAGAACATGCCGGGTGCGGTGCGGAACCGCTCCTCGATCAGCATAGCGGGATTGGCGGCGCGAAGCGTGGCGGCGGCCCGCATGTCCGCAGGGCGGTGCAGCCAGAAGGCGATGCCGTGATATTTCGGCATATGGCCGTCGAGCGGCACGAGTTCGTCGACGCGCTTGCGCAGGCTGGCAATGCCGTCGTCCTTGCCGCCGGCGACGACGACAAGTCCGCCCGGCGCCACGCGCTCGAGCGCCTCGGCGATACGCAGTTCGTTCTGGCCGCGATGACGGCCGGCGAGCACCAGGGCGGCATCAAAGCCGTCGCCCTCGGTTCGCGGCGTGACGGTAAAGCCCGCCGCCTGCAACCCGCGGAAATGCGGCCGGAAGCCTTGTACGAGATGCAGCGTGGCCTCGAAACCGGACGGCAAGCGCAGGCCGGGCTCGGCGCCGAGGAAGAGGATGCGCTCGCCCTTTCGCGGCAAGGCAAGAGCCTCGGCCTCGAACGGATGGAAAAGCGTCTTCAGCGCTTCAGCGGGCATAGAAGTGCTCCCAGAGTCCTACGCAATTCCCGGGGGAAAGCGCTTCATACTTTCCTGGAACTGCTCCAAACGAAAACGGGCGCGACATAAGCCGCGCCCGTTTCGATTTTTCTGTCAGATCGCTCAGGCGGCGTCTTCTTCGCCTTCGGCCTTCTTGTCGCGCACGATCTCCTTGCCGGTGGCCTGGTCGACGATCTTCATCGACAGGCGGACCTTGCCGCGCTCGTCGAAGCCCATCAGCTTGACCCAGACCTTGTCGCCTTCCTTGACGACGTCGGAGGTCTTGGCGACGCGCTCATTGGCGAGCTGCGAGATGTGGACCAGACCGTCGCGGGGACCGAAGAAGTTGACGAAAGCGCCGAAGTCGGCGGTCTTGACGACCGTGCCTTCGTAGATTTCGCCGACTTCCGGCTCGGCGACGATGGTATGAATCCACTTCTTCGCCGCCTCGATCTCCTTGGCGTTCGAGGAAGCGATCTTCACCGTGCCGTCGTCCTCGATGTTGATCTTGGCGCCGGTCTTCTCGACGATCTCGCGGATGACCTTGCCGCCCGAACCGATGACGTCGCGGATCTTGTCCGTCGGGATGTGCATGACCTCGATGCGCGGCGCGAACTCGCCGAGTTCGGGGCGGGCGCCGGTCAGGGCATGCGCCATTTCGCCGAGGATATGCTGGCGGCCGTCCTTGGCCTGGTCCAGCGCGATCTTCATGATCTCCTCGGTGATGCCCTCGATCTTGATGTCCATCTGCAGCGAGGTGATGCCGTTGGCGGTGCCGGCAACCTTGAAGTCCATGTCGCCGAGGTGATCCTCGTCACCAAGGATGTCGGAGAGCACGGCGAAGCGCTCGCCTTCCTTGATCAGGCCCATGGCGATACCGGCAACGGGCTTGGCCAGCGGCACGCCGGCATCCATCAGCGCCAGCGAGGTGCCGCAGACGGTGGCCATCGAGGACGAGCCGTTGGACTCGGTGATCTCCGAGACGACGCGCAGCGTGTAGGGGAACTGGTCAGCGGAAGGCAGCATCGGACGGATGGCGCGCCAGGCGAGCTTGCCGTGGCCGATTTCGCGGCGGCCCGGCGAACCCATGCGGCCGGTCTCACCGACGGAGTAGGGAGGGAAGTTGTAGTGAAGGAGGAACTTCTCCTTGTACATGCCGGTCAGCGAATCGACGTACTGCTCGTCTTCGCCGGTGCCCAACGTGGCAACGACCAGCGCCTGGGTCTCGCCGCGGGTGAACAGCGCCGAACCATGGGTGCGCGGCAGGACGCCGACTTCCGAGACGATCTTGCGGACCGTCTTGAGGTCGCGGCCGTCGATGCGCGAGCCGGTGTCGAGGATGTTCCAGCGTACGACCTTGGCCTGGAGTTCCTTGAACACCGAACCGATCTGCTCGGAGGTGTACTTGGGCTCTTCGCCTTCGGCCGGAGCAAAGGCTGCCTTGACCTTCGCCTTGACGGCGTCGACGGCGGCATAGCGCTTCTGCTTGTCGGTGATCTTGTAGGCATTGCTGAGCTCGTCGCCGACGATCTTCAGCATCTCTGCTTCAAGCGCGGAATAGTCCGGCGCGGTGAAGTCGCGCGGTTCCTTGGCGGCAACTTCGGCCAGCTTGATGATGGCGTCGATGACCGGCTGGAAGCCCTTGTGACCGAACATGACAGCGCCGAGCATCAGCTCTTCGCCGAGTTCCTTGGCTTCCGACTCGACCATCAGCACGGCGTCGGCGGTGCCGGCGACGACGAGGTCGAGCTTGGACTCCTGCATTTCGTCGATGTGCGGGTTGAGAACGTATTCGCCGTTGATGTAGCCGACGCGCGCGCCGCCGACCGGGCCCATGAAGGGAACGCCCGACAGGGTCAGAGCGGCCGAGGTGGCAACGATCGACAGGATGTCCGGATCGTTCTCCAGGTCATGCTGAACGACGGTGACGACGATCTGGGTGTCGTTCTTGTAGCCGTCGGCGAAGAGCGGGCGGATCGGGCGGTCGATGAGACGCGAAACCAGCGTTTCCTTCTCGCTCGGACGTCCCTCGCGCTTGAAATAGCCGCCCGGAATCTTGCCGGCGGCATAGGTCTTTTCCTGGTAGTTGACGGTCAGCGGAAAGAAATCGAGGCCGGGCTTGGGCTCCTTCATCGAAACGACGGTGGCCAGAACCTTGGTCTCGCCGTAGGTGGCGAGCACGGCGCCGTCAGCCTGACGGGCGATCTTGCCGGTTTCGAGGATAAGCGGGCGGCCGCCCCATTCGATTTCCACTTTGTGTTGATTGAACATGTCTTGTCCTTTGTATGAGGAAGGGCCGCGCCGTTTCAGCGTGCGCGGGTGCCCTTTCCTCTGGCTTCCTTTCTCGGGCAGCCACGGGCAAGACAACGGGAGGCTCGGGTTTGTCGGCACGGTGGCCAAACGAGCGTCCTGCAATCCTGCCCCATGACCGTCCATGGGTGGCTTAGAGTGGCCCTCTGCGCGCTCTAAGCCGGATATGGCCAATCGATCGATCGGCCCGCGCATGACCCCGAAACCCACGGCTTGCGGAACGCGTCATGCGCAATTCAACTTTGCGGAGCGTCCGTCCGGCATCCCGATGGGGTGCGCGGCGCTCCAGTCCTGCATTCGAGATCGGATTGGTCCTCGGCTCGAATGCGCGACCGGCGGACTCCTTGAGAGAGCCCGCCGGTCAATTCGTCAACGGCGCAGACCGAGCTTCTCGATCAGTGTCTGATAGCGCGCGTCGTCCTTGCGCTTGAGGTAATCAAGCAGGCTGCGGCGCTGGGACACGAGAGCGAGCAGACCACGGCGGGAATGGTTATCCTTCTTGTGGTCCTTGAAATGGTCGGTCAGGTTCTTGATGCGCTCGGAAAGGATGGCCACCTGGACTTCCGGAGACCCGGTATCGCCCTTGGCGGTCGCGAATTCACCCATCAATTCCTTTTTGCGCTCGGCAGTAATCGACATCGTGTTTTTCCTTATCTGTTTGAGGAAACGGGTCGCCCTCAGCCGGGATGTCGTCCAGCAGGGGCCGGTGCAAGCAAAGCGTCGTGGCGCAATGCTGCGGCGCATATAGTGCAATTCCCGGCAAAACACCAGCCCAATTCACCAAGCCGGCTTTTCACGCCAAGACGGCAAGTTTTGTCGCCTTTAGAGCCATTTCTTCCACTTGAAGAAGGCAATCAAGCCGACCGCGACAAGCAGCATGAAGACGAGTGCCGCCGGATAACCATAGTAGGCCCGCAGTTCCGGCATGTTCCATGGCGAGGTATCGGGATTGAAATTCATGCCCCAGACGCCGACCAGGAAGGTGAGCGGCATGAAGATTACCGAGACGATGGTGAGATAGCTGATGACGTCGTTGGTGCGTGCCTGGCTCAGCGACAGATGCATCTCGATCAGCCCGGTCAGCATGTCGCGCTGATTTTCGACCAGTTCGATCAATCGCAGCGAATGATCAAGCGTGTCGTTGAGGAAGACCTTGGTCTCGGCTTTCACAAAGGGCACGTCGTTACGGATCATCGTCGCCAGTGCATCGCGCATGGGCCAAAGCACGCCCTTCAACACGTTGGCGTCACGCCGCAACTCATGCAGCTGCCGCATCTGGTGTTTGTGCGGCGTGTGCAGCATCTCGTCCTCGATGCTGTCGACCATTTCTCCGGCCGCTTCGATGGGCGGGAAATAGCTGTCGACTATGGCGTCGATCAGCGCATAGGCAAGATAGTCAGCACCGCGTGCACGCAAGCGGTTGGGCATCGAGCTTTCGATGCGCTTGCGCACCGGGTCGAACGGATCGCCCTCCCGCTCCTGAAAAGTGACGACAAAGTTCTTGCCGAAGAAGACGGCTATCTGTTCGTAGCGGTGGGCGGTGACATCGTCGATCATCCTGACGACGACGAAGGCATGGTCTTCGAAGAAATCCACCTTCGGCCGCTGGCCGGTGTTGACGACATCCTCCAAGGCCAGCGGATGCAGGTTGAAAATGCGGCCGATCTCTTCGATCAGCTGGATGTTGGCGAGGCCGGTACAGTCGAGCCAGATGACCGGCCATTTGTCGCAATTGGCACTGACGTCGTCGATGCTGGCATTGTCGATGGTCCTGAACTTCTGCGGCGAGATCAAGGTCAGCCGCAATTCGGAGCGTCGCGCCGCCGGGTCGGCAATCAGCGTGCCCGGCGAAGCGCCGACCGGCGGCCGCCTCGTCTTCACCGGCGCCCGCTTTTTCACCGCCTCGGCCATAGCCATATGCCCCTCGAGCGTAGAGTCGACGTGAAGTTAGCCGAGAGCCGTCAACCGGCAAAGACCCGCTTGGGCTTGAACATGCCTTGTTCGATCGCGCCGATGGCCACCAGCTTGCCGCGAGCCGTCGCGCAGGCTTCCTCAGCCTCGACAGGCGCATCGCGGCCGCGAATGATGACGGGGTTGCCGAGGCGGATCTTGGTCGCCGCATCGTCGCTGATGGCGATCTGCGGCAGGCAGTCGAGAGCCGCTGACGTGTCGACCAAAAGCGCGTCGATCGCGCCGAAGTCTATCGGCACGTCAATCGCATCGGCATCGTCGGCGGGCTCAGGCTTGTCTTCGCCCGGCGCGCCGAAGCGGGCCGCCTCGAGCTCGGCGATGGTGACGAAATCTTCAGACGTGAACGGCTCGACCTCGACCCGGCGCAAATCGCTGATATGGCCGAAGCAGCCGAGGTCGCGGCCCATATCGCGGGCCAGCGAGCGCACATAGGTACCCTTGCCGCATTCAACCTCGAAAACGGTGTGATCGGCGTGGTGCTCGATGACATCCAAACGGCCGATCTCGATCTCCCGCGCGGGAATGTCGACCGTCTCGCCTTCGCGGGCAAGGTCGTAGGCGCGTTCGCCCGCGATCTTGATGGCCGAGAATTGCGGCGGCGTCTGCATGATCACGCCGGTGTATTTCGGCAGCAGCGCCTTCACCTCGGCTTCCGCCGGACGCAGGTCGGAACTCTTGGTCACCGGCCCTTCAAGGTCGTCGGTCGAGCGCTCCTGCCCCCAAGCGACGGTGAAGCGGTAGATCTTGGCGCCGTCCTGCACATAGGGCACGGTCTTGGTGGCTTCACCGAGCGCGATCGGCAGCATGCCGGAAGCCAGCGGATCGAGCGTGCCGGCATGGCCGGCCTTTTCCGCCTGGAACAGCCATTTGATCTTGGAGACGGCCTCGGTCGAGCCCATGCCGACCGGCTTGTCCAGCACCACCCAGCCGGAAACCGGCCGGCCCTTCTTCTTGCCGCGGCGCCCCATTATTCGCTGTCCTTGTCGTCTTTGGCCCTGTCGTCTTTGGCCCCGTCATCCTTGGTCTTGTCGTCGTCCGCATCGAGATCGCGCGCCACTTCGGGCGACTTCAGGAGATCGTTGATCCTGGCGAAATTGTCGAAGGACGTGTCGAGCTTGAAGCGGAACTCCGGCATGAATTTCATCTGCCGCAAGGCGCCGGAGACACGGCCCCGGACGAATTTCGCATGCTTGTTCAGCGCCTCGACAACCGCATCCGTATCCTTTGCGCCGAGCGGCGAGACGAAAGCGGTGGCAACCCTCAGGTCGGGCGACATGCGCACTTCCGAGACCGAAACCACGGTGTTTTCGATCAGCGGATCGATGATCTCGCCGCGCTGCAAGGTTTCGGAGAGCGCATGGCGCACCTGTTCGGCAACGCGCAGCATACGCTGGGACGGGCTGGATGTGGTTGGACGGGGCATTCTTCTCAATCCTGAAAGCGTGAGGCGCGGGATAGGACCGCGCCGCATGTCTCAAACGGGTCATTCTCAAAGGCTTTAGGCGGCGGTCTTTCGACCACCGCCCGGTACCGACAAGTCACGCGAACTCAGAGCGTCCGGGTCACCATCTCGACGCGGAAGCACTCGATGATGTCGCCGACGCGCATGTCCTCGTAGTTCTGGAAGGCCATGCCGCACTCCTGGCCGCCGGGGACTTCCGAAACCTCGTCCTTGAAGCGCTTCAGCGTCTTCAGAGTGCCTTCGTGGATGACGACGTTGTCGCGGATCAGGCGCACGCCCGCGCCGCGCTCGACCTTGCCTTCGGTGACACGGCAGCCGGCGATCTTGCCGACCTTGGTGATGTCGAAGATTTCGAGGATCTCGGCATTGCCGATGAAGGTCTCGCGACGCTCCGGCGACAGCAGGCCCGACAGAGCCGCCTTCACATCATCAACGAGGTTGTAGATGATCGAGTAGTAGCGGATTTCGATGCCCGCGGCCGCGGCCGCGGCCCGTGCCTGCACGTTGGCACGGACGTTGAAGCCGATGATCGCCGCACCAGAGGTTTCCGCCAGCGAGACGTCGCTTTCGGTGATGGCGCCGGCGCCGGCATGAACGATGCGCGCACGCACCTCGTCTGTGCCGAGCTTGTCCAACGCGGCGTTGATCGCCTCGATCGAACCCTGCACGTCGCCCTTGATGACCAGCGGGAATTCCTTCAGCCCGCTCGTCTGCAACTGCGACATCATCTGTTCGAGCGAACCGCGCTGGCCGGCATGCTTGGCCACTGCCTTTTCGCGCGCCAGACGCTGGCGATACTCGGTGATTTCGCGGGCGCGGGCCTCGTTGTTAACCACGGCGAAGCGGTCACCCGCCTGCGGGGTTCCCTGAAGGCCGAGCACCTCGACCGGCATCGCCGGCGGCGCTTCCTTGATCTGCTCGCCGCGATCGTTGACCAGAGCGCGCACGCGGCCCCATTCGTTGCCGGCAACAAGGATGTCGCCAGGCATCAGCGTGCCGGTCTGCACCAGCACGGTGGCAACCGGGCCACGGCCCTTGTCGAGCTGCGCTTCGATGACGACGCCTTCGGCGGTACGATCCGGATTGGCCTTCAGGTCGAGGATTTCGGCCTGCAGCAGGATCGCCTCGAGCAGCTTGTCGAGATTGGTGCCCTTGGTCGCCGACACTTCGACATCAAGCACTTCACCGCCCATCGATTCGACGAAGACCTCATGGCGCAGCAGTTCGGAGCGCACCTTCTGCGGATCGGCGTCGTGCTTGTCGATCTTGTTGATCGCCACGATGATCGGAACGCCGGCCGCCTTGGCATGGCTGATCGATTCGATCGTCTGCGGCATCACGCTGTCATCGGCCGCCACCACCAGGATGGCGATGTCGGTGGCTTGGGCGCCGCGAGCACGCATCGCCGTGAAGGCGGCGTGGCCGGGCGTGTCGATGAAGGTGATCTTCTGACCATTCTTCTCGACCTGATAGGCCCCGATATGCTGGGTGATGCCGCCGRCCTCGCCGGAGACTACATTGGCATTGCGGATGGCGTCGAGCAGCGAGGTCTTGCCGTGGTCGACGTGGCCCATGATGGTCACGACCGGCGGACGCGGCACCAGGTCCTCGGCATTGTCGGCGATGTTGAACAGGCCCTCCTCGATGTCGGACTCGGCAACGCGGCGGACCGTGTGGCCGAATTCGGTGGCGACCAGCTCGGCCGTGTCGGCGTCGATGACGTCGCCCGGCTTGAGGATCTGGCCCTGCTTCATGAAGAACTTGACCACATCGACCGCACGTTCGGACATGCGTTGCGCCAGTTCCTGGATGGTGATGGTCTCGGGCAGGATCACTTCGCGCATGACTTTCTCGCGCGGCTCATTATGCATCGCGCGCTTGAACTTCTCCTGGCGGCGACGCATCGACGACAGCGAACGGGCCCGCGCATCCTCGTCGGAAAGCGCGGAATTCAGCGTCAGCTTGCCACGGCGGCGATCTTCCTCGCCCTTGGTCGGCTTGGCCGGACGCGCCACTTCGGGCGTGACCAGGCGGCGCACCGGCGCGCCTGCGCCAGCCCGCTTCGGCTTGACTTCTTCCTCTTCGTCCGCGGTTGCCAGTTCCGCGGCCAGCGGCGCGCGGCGGCGTGCCTCTTCCTCGGCGCGGCGGCGCGATTCGGCCTCGGTCTGCAACCGCGCCTCTTCCTCGGCCTGGCGGCGCGCGGATTCCTCGCGCTCGCGCTTGCGGCGCTCTTCGTCCTCGGCCCGGCGCTTGGCCTCTTCGGCGGCGCGCTGACGGTCTTCGACCTCGCGGACCTTCGAGCCCTCGAGCGCCCTGCGGCGGGCTTCCATTTCGCTGCGCGACAGTTCGTTCAGCACCATGCCGCTGCGCTCGACGGGAGCGGGCGGCGGAGGCGGCGCCTTCGGCGCTTCCTGCACGACAGGGGCCGCGGCAACCGGCGGCTTCGGCGTGAAGACAGGCACAGGGGCAGCGGCAACCGGCTCCGGCTTGTCGCCGGGCAGGGAGAATTTGCGCTTCTTGGTCTCGACCACGACCGACTTGGTACGGCCATGCGAGAAATTCTGGCGCACGGTGCCCTGTTCCATGCCGGGGCGCTTCAGCGTCAAGGTCTTCTTCGGTGTAACACTCAACGTCTTGTCGTCGCCCGATTTCGTATCGCTCATTCCATATCCTCTGCGGGCTCATCTTCGTCAGCAACGGCCGCAAGCATTGCCAGATCGTCCGGGGTACCGCCCCGATATCGGTCGAGCGCAACCATGCGCTTCTGGACCGCCTTACCCGCGTCTCCCGCGAGGACGGCAGCATGTATCACATTTGTACCCCCCAATGCCAAGCTCAACTCGGCCTCGGAGAAAAGTTTGTAGGCAAGGATGGAAGGACCGCCAATATGGACGGTCGCCCGCCGCGCCTGGCTGATCTTTCGCACGCCATCGTCCGACGCTTCGGTCGCGTGGAGCACGAAAAGCGCCAGCCCGCCGCGCACGGCACTCTCAACCTTGGTGGCACCAAGAGAAATCGCGCCTGCCTTGCGGGCGAGACCCAGCATGCCCAGAGCGGATCTGGAAAGCAGCCCATCAACCATGCCGCCGAGATCGGGCGGCACGATCACCTGTGCCTTGAAGGCGCGGGCAAAAAGGTTCTTGGCCGCCGCCTTGTCGATATGTAGGCGGTCGGCACTCACCCAGCAACCGCGGCCGGGCAGATTTCTCTTGAGATCGGGAACGACGGCCGAATCCGGGCCGACGACGAACCGGATCAGATCATCCGGTTCGGCCTGCTTGCGGGTAACGATGCAGGTGCGATCGTTCATCTCGTCCAAGGGCGGGTTGTGTGCGATGCGGTTTCACCTCACGCACCAACGGCTTCGTCAGCCGATGCTTCTTCGGCCGCAAGCTCGTCTTCGGAAATCCAGCCGGCCTTGAGACGGGCATTGAGCACCATCTGTTCGGCATCGGCGCGCGAAACACCGTGATTGGCCAGCACGCCCGGATAGACCTTGGTCTCGCCGTCCTTGCGTTCCTTCCAGCCGGTCAGGTCGTCGGCGGCATAGCCGGCGAAATCCTCGACCGTCTTCACGCCGTCCTCGCCGAGCGTCACCATCATGGCGGTGGTGATGCCGGGGATTTCGCGCAACTCGTCCTTGACGCCCAGCGCCTTGCGCTTCTCGTCATGCTCGGCCTCGATCTTCTCGAGGTATTCGCGGGCACGGGTCTGGATTTCGGAAGCGGTGTCTTCGTCGAAACCATCGATCGAGGCGATCTCGCCAGCGTCGACATAGGCGACTTCCTCGACGCTGGTGAAGCCTTCGGAGGCCAGCACCTGGCCGACCATCTCGTCGACATCGAGGGCTTCCATGAACAGCGCCGAACGCTCGACGAATTCCTTCTGGCGGCGCTCGGATTCCTCGGCCTCGGTCAGGATGTCGATATCCCAGCCGGTGAGCTGCGAGGCGAGACGCACGTTCTGGCCGCGGCGGCCGATGGCCAGCGACAGCTGATCGTCGGGAACCACCACTTCGATGCGCTCGGCGTCCTCGTCGAGCACGACCTTGGCGACTTCCGCCGGCTGCAGCGCATTGACGATGAAGGAGGCGGCCGAGGGCGACCACGGAATGATGTCGATCTTCTCGCCCTGCAATTCGCCGACGACGGCCTGGACGCGGCTGCCGCGCATACCGACGCAGGCGCCGACCGGATCGATCGAGGAATCGCGCGAGATGACGGCGATCTTGGCGCGCGAGCCCGGATCGCGGGCGACCGACTTGATCTCGATGATGCCGTCATAGATTTCCGGCACTTCCATGGTGAACAGCTTCGCCATGAACTGCGGATGGGTGCGCGACAAGAAGATCTGCGGGCCGCGCTGCTCGCGACGCACGTCGTAGACATAGGCGCGGACGCGGTCGCCATACTTGTAGTTTTCGCGCGGAATCAGCTCATCGCGGCGGATGATCGCCTCGCCACGGCCGAGATCGACGATGACATTGCCATATTCGACACGCTTGACGGTGCCGTTGACGATCTCGCCGATGCGGTCCTTGTATTCGTCATACTGGCGGTCACGCTCGGCCTCGCGCACTTTCTGCACGATGACCTGCTTGGCCGACTGGGCGGCGATGCGGCCGAAATCCATTGGCGGCAGCTGTTCGGCGATGAAGTCGCCGAGCTGGGCATCCGGATTGCGCTCGCGGGCCGAGGAAATGGCGATCTGGGTCGCGTAGTCGTCGACCTTTTCGACCACTTCCATCAGCCGCTGCAGCTTCATCTCGCCGGTGTTCGGGTTGATGTCGGCGCGGATGTTGGTCTCCTGGCCGTATCGCGAACGCGCCGCCTTCTGGATCGCATCGGCCATGGCGGCGATGACGATCGACTTGTCGATCGACTTTTCACGCGCGACCGCGTCGGCAATCTGCAGCAGTTCAAGTCTGTTGGCGCTTACAACCATGTTTTTTCTCCCGAGCCTGTTTGCCGGACCTTTGCGCCCGGCAGCTCAATCAACTTTCCTGTTCGTGTTCTTCCGTGGCGTCCGCTTCCGCACCCTCGGGCACGTCATCGTCCGGTTCGCCGCGACGTTTCTTGGCTTCCTTGCGCGCCCTGTTGTCCTTCGACAACGCATCGCGGATGAGGTCGTCGGTCAGGATCAGCCGGGTTTCGGCAATGGCGTCGTAAGGCACGCGCACTGTCGGCTCCTCGCCATAGGCCGCCTTGTCGCGCTCGATCAGCACGTCGTTCTCGCCGGCCTCGGCGATCTTGCCCTTGAAGCGCTTGCGATCGGCGACGATGACCGATGTTTCCATCTTCACCAGATGACCGGTCCAGGTCACGAAATCCGATTTGCGCACCAACGGCCGGTCGATGCCGGGCGAAGACACTTCGAGATGATAGGCCTTTTCGATCGGATCATCGACGTCGAGCGCCGGCGACACCGCGCGGCTGACCTCTTCGCAGTCCTCGACGGTCATGGTGCCGTCCTCGCGCTCGGCCATGATCTGCAGCGTCAGCCCGTTCTGGCCGGACAGATGCACCCGCACGAGGCGAAAGCCGATGCCGCGCAGCACCGGTTGGACGATCAGCGCAATGCGCGCATCGATGCCGCTTTCGCGGATGATGCGGTCGTCACCTTCGCTTGCCGTTGCAGTCATCAAGTACCTGTCGTTTCGAACCTATCGGCAGGTAATAAAAAAGAGCGGGACCGGGTGGACCCACTCTTCGTCATACCGACCAAGAATTTGAGGCTGATATAAACCAACATGGCCGGTCTTTCAAGCCCGCCGTGCCGGTTCGGCAAAAGGCCTGACAGCGTCAGCATTGCTCCAGGCGCATGGCCACCATGCGCCAATCCCCCTGTGAGAGCCGGCGGGGCGCTCTTATCTGTTAGCCACGACACGAACAGAAGCGGCGCGCGGTGGCGCGCGAAAGGACAAGATCATGGGCAACCGCAGACTATTTTCCGCCTTGGGCGATCTCTTCACCGCATTCGGCAGCGCGGTCGCCGCGTCGCGCGCCGTGGAAGCCGGCCGCAAGCCGCGCGCCGACGATTTGCGCAAGCTCGGCATGGATCCGGCCATCTTCAACAGGATCGGCCGTTTCTGAAAATCTGGCGAGGATCCTCGAGGCCGCCTATTTCCTGACAAAGGTCAGATAGGCAGGCCGCCGGCCCTCGCGAATGGCCTTGGCTTCGTAGCGCGTGCCCGGCCAGCCCTCATAGGGGCGGTGCCAGTCGGCAGCTTCCGCTGCCTGCCATGCGAAGGCGCCATGCGCCCGGCAATGCAGCAAGGTCCAGTTTACATAGGTGTCGATATCGGACGCGAAGCGGAATTTTGAGCCCGGCTTCAGGACGCGCGCGAAACGTTCGAGATTGACCGGACTGACGAAACGCCGCTTCCAGTGCTTCTTCTTCGGCCAGGGATCGGGATAGAGAAGATCGATGCCGTCGAGCGAGGCCGGCGGCAGCCAGTCGAGCAGCCGCGTGGCGTCGTCGTCATGAACCCGCAAATTGGCCAGCGGCCTTGCCCGCACCGCCATCATCATCTTGGCCATGCCGTTGACGAAGGGCTCGACGCCGATGAAGCCGGTCGTCGGCGCCTCGATGGCGCGCTGCAGAAGATGTTCGCCGCCGCCGAAACCGATCTCAAGCCGAACGGTCGAAACTTCAGTCTCGAACAGAGTGCGCAGATCCGACGGCGCGTCAGCCGTCAGGTCGAGCCTATAGGCGTCAAGCCCGCTTTCCAGGGCCGCCGCCTGCGCCGGGCGAACGGGCTTGCCACGCCGACGACCGAAAAAGGCTTCGGTCGCACGGCTTGGCCTGTCTTGCTGGCTCATCGGGCGGCGCGGGATCTGTCGTGGCCTCAGGCCGCGACAGCATCCTTGAGCGCCTTGGCGAGATCGGTCTTTTCCCAGGAGAAAGACCCGTCACGGCCGGCCTTGCGGCCGAAATGGCCGTAAGACGACGTCTTGGCGTAGATCGGCTTGTTGAGGTCGAGATGACGGCGGATGCCTGACGGCGACAGATCCATCACGCTGCGCAGCGCGTCCTCGAGCTTTGCCTCGTCGACCTTGCCGGTGCCGTGCAGGTCGACATAGACCGACAGGGGCTGGGCGACGCCGATGGCGTAGGAAAGCTGGATGGTGCAGCGGTCGGCAAGCTTGGCGGCCACGACATTCTTGGCCAGGTACCGCGCCGCATAGGCCGCCGAACGGTCGACCTTGGTGGTGTCCTTGCCGGAGAAGGCGCCGCCGCCATGCGGTGCCGCGCCGCCATAGGTGTCAACGATGATCTTGCGGCCGGTGAGGCCGGCGTCCCCGTCCGGGCCGCCGATGACGAACTTGCCGGTCGGGTTGATGTACCACATGCAATCGTCGGCGATCTTGAGATCGCCAAGTGCCTCGCGGATGTAGGGTTCCACGACCTTGCGGACCTTCTTGGAGTCCCAGGTCGCGTCGAGATGCTGGGTCGACAGCACGATCTGCGTCGCCTCGGCGGCCTTGCCGTCGATGTAGCGGACGGTGACCTGGCTCTTGGCGTCCGGGCCGAGCTTGCCGGCCTCGCCGTTGTTTTCATGACGGGCGGCGGCCAGCAGTTCGAGGATCTTGTGGCTGTAGTAGATCGGCGCCGGCATCAGGTCCGGCGTCTCGCGGCAGGCATAGCCGAACATGATGCCCTGGTCGCCGGCCCCTTCCTCGCCCTGGCGGTCGGCGGCGTTGTCGACGCCCTGGCCGATGTCGGGCGACTGGCCGTGCAGGAGAACCTCGATCTTGGCCGTCTTCCAGTGGAAGCCCGCCTGCTCGTAGCCGATCTCGCGAATCGCCTTGCGGGCGACGGATTTGAACTTCGCCGGGTTCACGACCGGGTGGCCTGCGGCATCCTTGAGGATGTTGCCGGCCTTGTCCTTCTTCAGCAGCGTCTCGGGGACGCGCACTTCGCCGGCGATGACGACGCGGTTGGTGGTCGCGAGCGTCTCGCAGGCGACACGGACTTTCCACGGGTCCATGCCGGTCTTCTTGGCTTCACGGTAGACCAGGTCGACAATCTCGTCGGAGATCCGGTCGCAGACTTTGTCGGGATGGCCCTCGGCAACGGATTCCGAGGTAAAGAAGTAATTCTGCCGCGTCACGGGTGTCCCCTCTTGAAAAACGATCGGCAGGCTGCCGATTTTGGCGCGCCACGTGTTAGCGGGGCAAAGCGCCGCTCGTCAAGCGTTGCCGCCATCCTGGCACGACTGTCGATGTCGATATCTTGTGCCACCGGCGGCGAATGCCGCCGGTTCGAGGCGCATCGAGGGTCAGTCGAGATCGTCGGCGGCGAGCGACTTCACCAGGTCGATGATCCTGCGGCGCACCTTGACGTCGGCGATCTTGACGAAGGCCCGGTTGAGCTGAAGGCCTTCGGGACTGCCGCAGAATTCGACGGCGAAAGCCATCGACGCGTCCTCGGAAAAGCCACGGCCGGCCACCGCTTCCTGGCCCGGCGCGTCCTCGAAGAAGAAGGCGACAGGCACGCCGAGTATGGAAGCTATCGCCTGCAGCCGGCTGGCGCCGACGCGGTTGGTGCCCTTTTCATATTTCTGGATCTGTTGAAATGTGATGCCGAGATTTTCGCCCAGCTTCTCCTGGCTCATTCCGAGCATGTTGCGGCGAAGTCTGACGCGGCTTCCAACGTGGATGTCGATGGGATTGGGTTTCTTCTTGTTTTCTTCTGTCATTTTTTCCTCGCCGAATTTTTTCGGCTTTGTGATTTTTTTCCTGCCCAAAAAAAGCCGGAGGCGACTGCCCCAACAGACGATCCACCGACTTCGAGAAATTTTCAGGCGATACAGTATGAGTTTCTAATGTGTCGACTGTCAATTCACCCGTAGCCTTTGCCTTACGTTCAACAGCGCCCCCACCAGCGCAAACAGCAACATGATCAGCATTCCGTTAATGCGCCGCTGGGCCGAGGAAACGACCGCCTGTCCGGCAATCGGCACCTTCACATCAATGGCTCCGCGCGCGTCGATCGCCAACGCATCGACGATGCGTCCGTGTGGATCGACGACGGCCGAGATGCCGTTGTTGGCAGCACGCAGCAAGGGCAATCCGTTCTCCACCGCGCGAATCTGGGCCTGCCTGAAATGCTGATACGGTCCCGGTGTGTCCCCGAACCAGGCATCATTGGTAACGTTCACAATAAGCTGTGCTGACGTAGCGTCAACTGCCACGAGATCGGGAAAGATCACCTCGTAACAGATGAAAGGCAGGGCACGGATGCCGCCCGGCAGCGTGATGGGATGGCGCTCGTTGCCGGCGGCGAACGTCACCGGTCCGGCGACAAGCTGCCCGATGCCGAAACGGTTGAGCAGGTCGGCGAAAGGCAGGTATTCGCCGAACGGCACCAGATGGACCTTGTCGACGGCATCGGCGATTTCGCCCTTGTCGTTGATGGCCACCACGGAATTGTAATAGCGGCTGTCGGTGCCGGCCGCCGAGCCGCCTTCCTCGCGAACGACGCCGGCGATCAGCATCTGGCCGTCGACCAGCATGTCGCCCAGCGCCGTCAAGGCATCCGGGCGTTCGGTGAAGAGGAACGGCACCGAGGTTTCCGGCCAGACAATGAGTTGCGGCTTGCCGTGACCGGGGTCCGGCGCCTTGGCGGACAGGCCAAGCAAGGTGGCGAAGATGCGGTCGCGCACGGAGGCGTCCCATTTTTCACTGAGGTCGACGGAAGGCTGGACGATGCGGACATCCAGGCTGCGCTCCGCCGGCTTTTCAGGAGCGGCGAGCCTGACATAGCCGAAACCGACATGGGCTGAGGCAAGCAGGACGAACAGTGCGGCGCCCAGGCGAAGATGCCGGCGCGCCGCCAGCAGCGCCGGCAACGCGAAAAGAAACACGGCAAGCGCATTCATGCCGATCATGCCGGTCACCGAGACGCTCTGCATGAGAAGAGGCACCGGCATTGCCGCGTAGCCGACGGCATTCCAGGGAAAACCGGTGAACAGGAAGCCGCGCAGCCACTCGGTCAGTCCGAAACCGAAGGCAAGGGCGGCGATGCGGCCGATATCGCTGCTCCACAGGAGCCGGGCGACCATCGTGGCGAAGCCGTAGAAAAAGGCGAGCGCGAACGGAATGCCGACCACGGCGAAGGGAAGCGCCCAGGCAAACTCGTCGGCCTCGACGAGCAGCGCCGAGCCGATCCACCAGAGACCGGCGAGGAAATAGCCGAAGCCGAACCACCAGCCGACGGCGAAGGCCGGCCGCAATCGCCGAAACAGGCTACCCGAGGCTTCGCCGGTCGCGCCATCGAGCAGCCACACCAGCAACGGAAACGAAATGAAGCAGGCGGCGAAGAAATCGTAGGGCGCCTGGCCAAGCACCGCCAGTGCTCCAGCCAGAAAGGCCACGAGCGCACGCCGCCAACCCCAAAGCAGAATTATCCGGCCGGCCAGGCGCTCCATGCATACTTCCGAGTCGCGCGAATCAGGACGCAAGATTTATCAGGCCGCGGCCCGCGCTCCAAACGCCGACCGATCAGCTGCAATGACCCGATCACCCTCTATCGGTGCCAGCCCTCGATGCGCAGGCCACTCAACCGCTCGGCCACTTCGCGGGAAACGGAACGGATGGGCTGGCTGAAGGTCCAGACATGGCCCTCGGGATCACGGGCCCGGTACTGGCGTTCGCCGTAGAACTGGTCCGTCGGCTCCTGGATTATGTCGGCGCCGGCCGCCCGCGCCCGTTCGCAATGCGCATCCAGGCCGTCCTTGAGCCTGACATAGACAGACTGCGTGTTCTTGCCCGAGACCGAAGCCGGGCTCGCGACGTAATCGCTCCATTCGGAATCGACGATGATGGTGCAGTCGCCGTACCGCATCTCGGCGTGGACAAGCTTTCCGTCGGCATCGCTGACCACCATGCTGCGTTCGAAGCCGAAAGCCGCTTCGAGCCACGCCAGCGCGGCGCGAGGATCCCTGTAGAAGACACCGGACCCCAGACTTGAGTGCTTGAATGGGTCGTCCACCGTCATCGGCAGCGGAAACTCAGGCCTGTTCGGTGCGCGCCGTGGCGCGCCGGCGGCGTTCGCCTTTCTGGCTTTGCACGATGCGCACGCGCTTGACGCGGCGTGGGTCGGCATCGAGCACATGGAACTCGAAGCCTGGAATGGCCTGCACCACCTCGCCCCGCGCCGGCACGCGGCCGAGCGTGTTGAAGATCATGCCGCCGATCGTGTCGACATATTCGCCATGTTCGCCGGCGGCGAAATCCTCGCCGATCATCTTGGCGACCTCGTCGATCTCGGCCTTGCCGTCGACGATGAAGACGCCGTCACCAGCCTGGGTAATCATCGGCTCGTCATCGTCATGCTCGTCCTCGATGTCGCCGACGACCATTTCGACGATGTCCTCGAGCGAGACAAGTCCGTCGGTGCCGCCATATTCATCGATGACCAGCGCCATCTGCGTGCGCGTCGTCTGCATGCGGCCCATCAGGTCGGAAGCAAGCATCGAGGGCGGCACGAACAGGACCTGGCGGATCAGATTGAGCTCGCCGATGGTGCGCGCTAGGTCGACCTGGGCAAGATCAAGCTGCGTCGCGACCGGCGTCTTCCTGGTCGTGCGGCCCTTCTTGACGCGCGCGAGCTTGGTGATGTGAGCGAGCACGTCGCGGATATGGACCATGCCGCGCGGATCATCGAGCGTCTCGGAATAGACCGGCATGCGGGAATGGCCGGACTGTTCGAACGTGCCCAGGAGGTCGCCGAGCGTCGTGGTGATCTCGACCGCCTCGATGTCGGCGCGCGGCACCATGACGTCCTCGACGCGCACCTCGCGCAGCCGCAGGATGTTGTTGAGCATGGCGCGCTCGCCAGGCGAGAAGGATTCGGCATCACTCGCCGTTTCGGCCAGCGCGCCGGCGATTTCCTCGCGCAGGCTGGTGCCGTTGCGTTGCCGAAACAGGCCCAAAACACGGTCGAACAGGGAAGGTCCGGCAGGCGAAGGCTCGCTGGCAGCGCTGCCGGTTACGGTACTCGGACTTGATCCCTCTTCCGACGTGTCGGAAGCCTTGGGCGCACTGCCGGCGTCGGGGCGGGCGGCAGTCTCTGGTTTGTCGTTCATCGTCGTCCGGTCAATTGTCAGATGTAGTTACGCGTAGGGATCGGGAATGGCAAGCCTTGCGAGCGCTGCGCGCTCGATGGCTTCCATCTCCTCGGCCTCGGCGTCGGTCTCGTGATCATGGCCCAGCAAATGCAGCAGGCCGTGGATGACGAGATGGGTGATATGGTTCTGCACGGGCTTGTCTTCCAGAGCCGCTTCGCGTGAAACCGTCTCGGCGGCGAGCACGATATCGCCCAGCATCGGCGGCAGTGGCCCACCTTCCACAAACGGAAAAGCCGGGAAAGACAAGACGTTGGTGGGTTTGTCCTTGCCGCGCCATTCGGCGTTGAGGATCCGGATATGGGCGTCGTCGGAAAAAACGACGCTGAGCTCGGAATGGCCCGTCACGCCGGTCTCGGCGAAAGCAGCGCTAACCGCGCGATCGACCAGCCGCGTCAGGCTGGCCTCATCGGGCCAGTCACCCGCTTCGACCGATATATCGATGTCGACGGGGAGACCCCCGTCGCCGGATAAATTGTCCTCAGGCATGAAGCCGCGTCGTCAAAATCAATTCTCGGCGCCGAGGCCGCGCGCCAGCTTGGCGTCGCGGTCATAAGCCCTGACGATTTCCGCCACCAGCGGATGGCGAACGACGTCGACATCGTTGAAGCGTACGGTGACCGCGCCGGCCACGCCGTCAAGGACACGCAGTGCTTCGACCAGGCCCGATTTGGTGCTCGGCGGAAGGTCGATCTGCGTCGGATCGCCGGTGACGATCATGCGCGAGTTCTCGCCGAGACGCGTCAGGAACATCTTCATCTGCATCGGCGTGGTGTTCTGCGCCTCGTCGAGGATGACAGCGGCATGCGCCAGCGTGCGGCCGCGCATGAAGGCGAGCGGCGCGATTTCAATGACTTCCGCGGCAATGGCACGCTCGACCTTGTCGGCCGGCATCATGTCGTAGAGCGCGTCATAGAGCGGCCGCAGATAGGGATCGACCTTTTCCTTCATGTCGCCCGGCAGGAAGCCCAGCCGCTCACCGGCCTCGACAGCCGGTCGAGACAGGATGATGCGCTCGACCATGCCGCGCTCGAGCAGCATCGCAGCATGCGCCACCGCCAGATAGGTCTTGCCGGTGCCGGCCGGACCGATGCCGAACACCAGTTCGGACCGCTCCAGCGCCCGCATATAGGCGTCCTGGTTCAGCGAACGGGCATAAATGGTCTTCTTGCGGGTGGCGATCTGGGCGGCGGAGACCTTACCCTTGCGCTCCAGCGTCGGCAGCGTCAGCTGATCGTCGGCTGCGACCGCCATGCGCACGGCGCCATCGACGTCGGACTGGCCGATATCGACGCCCTTCTGCAGAATCCCGTAGAGATTGTCCAAGGCGCGGCGCGCCTGTTCGGCGGCTGAAGCCGACCCCTTGATGGTCAACTGGTTGCCGCGCGAGCGGATGTCGACGCCGAGCTTCTGCTCGAGCCGGGCGAGGTTCTCGTCGAACTGACCGTAAAGGGCGCTGGCAAGCTTGTTGTTGTCGAAAGTCAGAACGATGTGCGCCATGTCAGAAGCCCCAGATGCCGGTACCGGGGGCAGGTTCTTCAGCTCTGCTGCGCTCAACCGTCTCTCCTCATCTGCCGAGACCATCAGGCCAATTCGGCGAACAGGCTATTGTAGCCCGTCTTCGTGATTCGCACCTGGATAATGTCACCGATTTCGCCGGCCTTTTCATCAACAATAACCGGCTGCAGCCAAGGTGAGCGGCCGACCTTCTGGCCGGCCTGTCGGCCAGGCTTCTCGATCAGCGTGTCGATGGTGCTGCCGACCAGGCTCGAACCGAAATCCTGCTGCTGCTTCAAGAGCAGTGCCTGCAGGCGCTGCAAGCGCTCGTCCTTGACCGTTTCGGGCACATGATCGGCCATTTCGGCGCCCGGCGTGCCGGGGCGCGGCGAGTATTTGAACGAAAAGGCCGAGGCGTAGTTCACCTGGCGCACCAGTTCCATGGTCGCCTCGAAATCGGCCTCCGTCTCGCCGGGGAAGCCGACGATGAAGTCGCCGGACAGCGCGATATCGGGCCGGGCAGTGCGGATCCGGTCGAGCAGCGCCAGATAATCCCTGGCCGTATGCCTGCGGTTCATCGCCTTGAGAATGCGGTCGGACCCCGATTGCACCGGCAGATGCAGATAGGGCATCAGCGACGGCAGGTCGCGGTGGGCTGCGATCAGTTCGTCGTCCATGTCGCGCGGATGGCTGGTGGTGTAGCGCAGGCGCGCCAGGCCGGGAATTTCGGCCAGCCGGAACAGCAGGCGGCCAAGGCCCCATTCCTCGCCATTGTCGCCCTGGCCGTGCCAGGCATTGACGTTCTGGCCAAGCAGCGTCACCTCGCGCACGCCGGCATCGGCCAGGCGCTCAGCCTCCGCGACGATCTGCGCCACCGGGCGCGACACTTCCGAGCCCCTGGTATAGGGCACGACGCAGAAGGTGCAGAACTTGTCGCAGCCTTCCTGCACGGTGAGGAAGGCGGTGACGCCGCGCTTGATCATCTCGGCGCGCTTTGGCTGCGGCAGATGCTCGAACTTGTCCTCGATGGCGTAGTCGGTCTCGACGATCTTCTCGCCGCCGCGCACCCGCGCCAGCACGTCGGGCAGACGGTGATAGGTCTGCGGGCCGATGACCAGGTCGACGGCCGGCGAGCGCCTGATGATCTCGGCGCCTTCGGCCTGCGCCACGCAGCCGGCGACGCCGATCAGCATTTCGCGGCCGGCACTCGCGCGTTCCGCCTTCATGTCGCGGATGCGGCCGAGCTCGGAATAGACCTTTTCGGCCGCCTTCTCCCTGATATGGCAGGTGTTGAGCAGGACCAGGTCGGCCTCGTCGATGGCATCGGTCGCGGTGTAGCCGTCGGCGGCCAGCGCATCGCCCATGCGCTGTGAATCATAGACGTTCATCTGGCAGCCATAGGTCTTGATGAAGACCTTCTTCGCTGCCGTGGCGCGCGCCGCCGGCTCTCCGGCCGGGGCGCCAATGTTGTCGTTTTCGATCGTGTTCAAGTCCATCCGGCGGCTTCTAGCGCCTTTCCGTGACAAAAAACAGACGATTCTCGGCACACAACCGCAGGCGTTGGGCTTGGGCTAGCGGCTCGGGCGCGGATCGGCGAGTGCCGCCTGCATCATCTCGCGCACCTGGCCTTCCATCAGCCTGGCCGTTTCCTTGCGGTTCGTGCCCTTGGCAAAGGCGATCGGCTCGCCGAAATGCACCTCGACGTCGAGCGCGCCTTCCGCCATCAGCACCTTGAGATGCGGCATCAGATCCTCGTCGCCGATCCAGGCCGAAATCGGCCGATGGCGGCGGCCGAGCGGCACGCCATGCAGGCGCGTATAGGCAATCGCCACCGGCTGGATGAACACCTGCTCGGCCGCGCCCTCCGAAATCGCCATCGAGGCGGCGCCGAACAGCGTACTCTTGAAGGGCAGGACGGCATTGCCGTCACCGGTCGACCCCTCGGCGAACAGCACCATGGCATCGCCCTTGGCCATGCGGCTGGCGATCTCGCTTGCCTGGTCGCCGGACGAACGCTTGCGTTCGCGCTCGATGAAAACGGTGCGCTGCAGTTTCGACAGCATGCCGATCAGCGGCCAGCCTTCCATATCAGCCCTGGCGATGAATTTCACATCGGCAAAAGAGCCCAGCACCATGATGTCGGTCCAGGAGATGTGGTTTGCGGCAACCAGCAGAGGCCTTTTGTCGGACAGCGCCCCATTGACATGGACGCGCATGCCGAGCGCCCTGAGGATCAGCCTGTGCCAGATCTTGAGAATGACGGTTTCCGGCCACCAGCCAGTCTTCATCGACAGGATCTGCAACGGCACAAGAACCAGCGAACCGGCGACGACAAGGCCCAGGGCCAGGAAAATCCTGATTTTTCCGATCATTTCGTCCTGGTCCTACCCGATCTCTCGCTAGCGAAGATCGCGGCGCATGACAAGCGCGCCGGTCGGCCCACGATCGGGCGACCTGTAGTAGTCCGGCCGCTTGCCGACTTCGCGGAAGCCCAGCCGGCGGTAGAGGGCGATCGCGGCGACATTGGTCTCGTCGACCTCGAGGAACAGCGCTTCGGCGCGCTGCGCATGCAGTTCGCGCAGCACCGCATCCATCAACTGCCAGCCCAGTCCCTGGCGCCGGTGCGATCGCGCCACCGCGACTGTCAGGATCTCGCCCTCGCCGGCGGCCAGACGGGCCAGAACGAAGCCGACGGGCGGCTTGGCGCCCTGCCCGGTCTCGCGCGCGGCGTAGCCGAAGACGGTGTCCTGCTCGAGCAGGGCTGCGAATTCGCCATCAGTCCACGGACGGACGAAATCCTCGCGATGCAGCACCGAGACCGCGGGGCTGTCGGTGATCCTGAGCGGCTCGAGAGCATAGTCCCGACGACGCGGCTGGAGAAAAGGTATGCGCATTAATTCGGTTGCCTCGAAAGAATAAATCCGGCCTGCGGCTTTGCATCCGCGCCGCGCAGGTAAAGTGGTTTCGGCCTTTCGCCCTCGCCTTTGGCGGCAGCCAGACGGGCGTAGGTGAGAATATCAGCGGTCGGCGCCTGAGGCCCGATATCGGAAAGTCGGCCCACCAACGCGGCGATCTGTGCCGCCGCAGTGCCGGCAGGCACCGCAGAGGCTTCGCTCGCCAAGGCACTGGCTTCCGGCAGCGTCGCCACCGCCGGACCGTAAGTCAAAACTAACGCTTTATCGTAGAGCGCTGCATGGATTTCGTCGCGGCCGGCATCGAGCGCCGCCAGCACGGCACGGCCGGGAAATGCCACCGCGGCCTCGGCGGCCAGCGCTTCGAGCGTCGTCACGCCGATCGCCGGAATTTTCAACGCCAGCGCCAGGCCGCGTGCGGTCGAGACACCGACGCGCAGACCGGTGAAGGAACCGGGGCCGACGGAAACGGCAATGGCGCCAAGACCGGCATAGTCGGTTTCGCCCGCCTTCAGCGCCTCGGCGATGACGGCCATCAGGTGCTCGGCATGGCCCTTGCCGAGATCGAGCACCGCGCGGCCAAGCTCCCGCCCGGCCGCCACGTCGTAGACGCAGGCGGCGCAGAGGCTGGCGGCACAGTCGATGGCAAGCACTTTCATGAAGCAACCGGTTCCGAGAAACACCTCCCTGTGCCCGCCAAGGCGCGCCACCGCAAGCATAATTTGTTAAGCGGCTTCGGTTCCGCCAGCGCGCGCTGTCAGACCTGTTCGATGCGCAGCATGTGGTTGTCCCAGACATAGTCCGGTTCCACCCGTGTCGCGCCGCTGCCCTCGATGATCTCACCGGCGCCGGTGGTGGCCATGAAGCCTGATCCATCCGGCGCCAGGCCGCAGACCTCGACCAGCGCGCTGGTCGAGACGACCCGGCCGCTGGCGGCGTCGATCACGACAAGCGAATTGCCTTCCGGCGACGAGACGGCGACGGTGCCGGCTGTTGCATTGGCGGCGACCGAGCCGATATAGTTGCGGAAGCCGGACAATACGTCCTGTGGCATGTCGAGAAGCTGCAACTCCTTGCCGCGCGAGGCGCGGCCGACCAGCAGCGGACGATCGGTGCCCGGCCCCCGATACTGGCAGCCGAACCAGACGGTGCCGGATGGGTCGGTGTCCATATGGCGGATCGACAGCTGGTGCAGGGAAGCCGGCAATTCATGCTTTTCGATGAGGTCGCCAGTGACGCGGTCGATCAGCACATAGGACGGCTTCATGGTGGCGATGTTGAGCTCGGCGCGGCCATAGTCAGGATGGGTCTCGATGCCGCCATTGGCGACCGCGATCGTCCGGCCGTCGCCGCCCATGAGCAGAAGCTCGTGCGGCCCCATGCCATAGGTCGGGAATTCGCCGATGCGGCTGAATTTCGCCCGCGCATCGTAGACGCCGACGACGCCGGCCGCGTTGTCGAAATCATTCTCCGTGGCATAGAGCAGCGCGCCGTCGGGCGAGAACACGCCATGACCGAAGAAATGCCGGCCGGTGATGCTGGCGATGGTCTGCGGGGCATCGCGCCCGGTGTGGTCGAACACCACGGCGAAGGTACCGGGCTGGCGGGCGAAGACCACCGAGCGTTTCGATATGGGATCGAAGGTGACGTCATGGCCGCGATCGGGCAGGTCGATCGCATGCAGCACCTTGCCGGCCTCCGACAGGACGGCAGCGCCAAAACCGCCGTCACGCTTGACGAAAGCTGTGGCGAAGATGGCGTCGGCGGCGAGCGTCGCCGCCCACGCAGACGGCGTCATTGCGGCGACGAAGCCGATGCCCGCGGCTCTCAGGAAATCCCGGCGATCGATCAGCGGCGTACGCATACTCTCTCTACTCTTCTTGAGCATGATCGTTTCCGAAAACCGGCTTCCACTTTTCGGGATCATGCTCAGTCCCCATCCAGCGACGAAAAGCCGGCGGTCAGCCCGAATTCGTCGGTCAGCCTGGTGCCGATGAGGGTCGACAGGCTGGAACTGATCAGCGCGAAATGCTCGAGCTTTTCGCGCTGCGCCGGGTCGGCGAGCGTCTTGTCGATGGGGCCCTGGATCGATTTCGCGGTGGCGACGCCGTTGACCAGCTGGATATGGATCGATTCCGCCATCCAGCGCGTATCGGGCGGCAGGGCATCGCCGAGTTTGGAGGCCTGGAACAGCGCATCGATGCCCGCGAGATTCCCGGCCAGCGCATTGGCGGTGTTTTGCGACCGCCAATAGATCGCCTGTTTCGGCTTGTCCGCCTCCGGCTTGCCGCCCAAAAAGCCCTTCAGGCGGACATCCCTCACCATTTCCAGCTCGTTGATGAAGACGCCGACCAGTTCGGTCACCGCTTCGTTGCCGTCGCGGTAGAGCGGGTTCTGCGGCCCTGGATTGGCCCAGAGCGCGGCAAAGCCGTCCGGCTTGTTCCAGGCGGCGCTGACCTCACCCGCCATGGTTTCGATGTTGCCGGCAACCGCCGCGCCATAGGCGCAGCGATAGGGATCGTCCTTGCCCGCCAGCGCATCGGCGCCGTCGCCGAAAAGCACGAATTCCAGCGCGCCGAGCCCCTGCATGGCGACGCTCTTGCCGGCGAGCTGTGCAGGATCGGTGGCGGTCGGGTCCTTGTCCGCCAGCGCCGCCTGCACCTGTTTGAGGCCGATGCTCTTGCGATCCGGCCAATAGAGGATGCGCTCCAGCCGATCGTTCTCCTTGATCGGCCCGAAACCGATGATTTCGGTCGACGACCAGGCATAGACCGTGGCCGAAAACTCGGCCCGCGCCGCGTCGAGCTCCCCTTGCGATGGCGCCTCGCAAAGCGTGTGCATCGCCTTCGTCAGGGTTTCGGCATGCTGATCCAGGTCGGCATAGGCCGGGCGGACAAAACCGTCGATCGCCCGCTGGATGATGTCGGAAGCTTTCACCGCCGCCGAGGCCGGGAAAACGCCGAGCAGAGCCAGCGGCAGAACGAGAACCAGTGCAGGGCGCTTCAGCATCACAGTGACTCCAGGAATTTGACCAGCGCATCGCGCTCGGCCGCATTGGCGGCGGCAAAGCGGTCGCGCGCCTTTTGCGCCTCGCCACCATGCCACAGGATCGCCTCGGTCAAGCTGCGCGCGCGGCCGTCGTGCAGAAAGAAGGAATTGCCGTTGACGGTCTCGGTGAGGCCGATGCCCCACAGCGGCGGGGTGCGCCACTCGCTGCCCGTCGCATCGCCCACCGCCTGCCCATCGGCCAGATCGGGACCCATGTCGTGCAGCAGGAAGTCGGAATACGGCCAGATCAGCTGGAAGGCCTGCGCCTTGTCAGGCGCATCGCGGCGGGTGACGAATTTCGGCGTGTGGCAGGCAACGCAGCCGATCTCGTAGAAGAGCTGCTTGCCGGCGAGCACCTCAGGCACGGCGAGGTCACGGCGCGCCGGCACGGCCAGGTTCTGCGAATAGAAGGTGACGAAATCCATCACCGGCGGTGGCGCTTCGACCGGACCGAGGCGCGCCTGCACGCCATTCGGCATTGCGAGGCATTCTGCTTCTGCAGCGCTGCAGTCGCCCCAGTGTTTTGGTTCTTCCGGCGTCGAGATGCCGATATCGCCGGCGAAGGCATCCGCCGCCTGCTGACGGATCGTCGCGGTCTGCGCCTTCCAGCCGAAACGGCCAAGCGTCAATTCGCCAGTCAGCCCCTCACGCACGATGTTCGCCTTGCCGGAAATGCCATCACCGTCCAAATCGTCCGGATCGGCATGGGCCAGAATATCAGCCGGCGCGATCTGCTCGATCAGGCCTAGGCCGATCATCGGCGGCGTCAGGCGCGGCGACAGCGTGGTGCGCGGATCGAGCGGCCCATAGGCGAGATCGGCGACGGAGTAGCTGGGCTTGCGCAGGGAAACCATCGTGCCGTCCGCCAGCGTCGCCTGCCGTTCCTGATAGTCGACATGCATCCGGCCCTCGCCTCGCAAGCCGGGCACGGCCAGTTCCTGCAACTGCGTGCCGTAAACCGGGTCGGGAAAATTGAGCATCTGGTGGTCGGCGAGAGCCGACTTTTCCTCGGCGCTGCTGGCGTCGCGCGCCAGCCGCAGGAACATCGAAGTGGAGCCGGTGACGCCTTGCGGCGGGCGACCGCGGCCGTCCTTCAGATGGCAGTTCTGGCAGGCGCGTTCGTTGAACAGCGGACCAAGCCCGTCCGACGCCTGCGTCGAGGATGGCGACGACACCCAGTTCTTGCGGAACAAGGCGTTGCCGAGCTTGAAAGTGCCCTCTTCCTCGACGGTGATGTTGGCCGAGGATTGCGAGAAGGACTCACGGCTGACGTCCTTCCGTGACGTGCCGGCGCCGCCTTGCATCAGTTCGAACGGCTCGGGCTTGGAGAAATCCGTGGTCGGCCTGGTGACGGCGGTGACGCGCGCCTGATCCTTGGCATCGAGGTCGATGCGCGTGGTGGCGAGGCCAGCTGGCTGAATCTCGCCGGCAATGGCGGACGATGTGAGCGCCAGCACGAGAATGGCGTAGCGCCGACGAGCCGATCCGGCTGGTCTTCTCGGGAGAAGCGGCGAGCCGTCGGCCCGCCGCAAGCGGCGCAGGAATTCTAGCTGGCGCCGCATTCCCGCATGCCTTTACTCCGCCTCGTTGGCCGCGTCGGCGTTGAGCTGGCCGTACTTCTCCTCGCCGATCGAGGCGAGAAGGTCGAGCTGCGTCTCGAGGAAGTCGATGTGACCTTCCTCGTCAGCCAGCAGGTCCTCAAACAGTTTCATCGTCACGTAATCACCAATCTCGTGGCAGATCTCGCGGGAACGCTTGTAGGCCGTGCGCGCGTCATATTCGCCGGCAAGGTCGGATTCGAGCACCTCCTTGACGTTCTGCCCGATGCGCAGCGGCGCCACGGACTGCAGGTTCGGATGGCCTTCAAGGAAGATGATGCGGGCGATGAGCTTGTCGGCGTGGTGCATCTCCTCGATCGATTCTGCCCGCTCCTTCTTGGCCAGCTTCGTGTACCCCCAATCCTCCAGCAGACGGAAATGCACCCAATACTGATTGACGGCTCCAAGCTCCAGGAAAAGAGCCTCGTTAAGCCGCTCGATGATCTGAATTTCGCCTTTCATGGGTTCTGCTCCCGTATTGGACGCGCAGGCCTCTGACGCGATCCAGATGTGAAACGACATCCACGCCGCTCGCCTCCGAGCGGGCGTGGTAATTTTCGGTGACCCGAATGATCGTTTCGACCACATTTGGGAAGCAGCCGCAACAGCGGCCACGCTTCTGCATCGAGTGGTAGACCTTGGCCGGAACGATAAGTTGCCAGGGGTCCTGGTCCAGCAGCCCGACGATCGTCTGCTCGATCTCCCTCTCGGTGATGATGTTGCAATGGCAGATCAGCATTTACAGTGCCCGGATGGCTGACGGCGCCTCCCGCGCCGTGTGGCTTGTTTAGGTCCCGGAGCCCATTCCGGAGCCGATTATCAGCTTCGGACCAGGCTCCAGGTTTCGGCGCTTACTTGAACACCTTGTCAGGTGCGTCGAGGCTGTCGGAGCCCTCGAAGGCGATGGCATTGAGTTTCAGCGAGCCGACGGCGCGTTCGATCGACTTGGTCTGGTCGATCAGGGCGTCGATCGCCGCCTGCACGGTGGCGTTTCCTGCCGTGTTGCCCTCGGCGATCTGCTGGTCGTAGGCCTCGCCGGCTTCCGCCCGCGCCTTGATTGCTTCCATCCTGGCGACGGTGACATCGAGCTTGTCGGACAGTTCCTTGTCGATCGCCGGATCGGCGGCCTTGACCATGTCATGCACCGAAGGTCCGGAAACGACGGTGCCGTCGAGGCGCGTGTAATTGGCAATGTAGGCGGCCCGGATGCCGATCGCGTCATAGAGATGCGAATTGTAGGTGTTGTCGGAGAAGCAGTCATGCTCCTCTTCCGGGTCGTGCAGCAACAGGCCGAGCTTCATGCGTTCGCCGGCCAGTTCGCCGTAGGACAGCGAGCCCATGCCGGTGAAGATGACCGAGATCGCCGTGTTCGGCTCGCCCTCGACCAGGTTCTTGCGCGCCGCGCCGTCTTCCTTCCAGTCCTTGACCATCTTCTGCAGATCCGAAACCAGAAGGGTCGTTGCTGATTTCAGGTACTCGGCACGGCGATCGCAATTGCCGCCGGTACAATTCTTGAGATCGTAGTCGGTGTAGGGTCGCTCGCCGGCGCCCGGGCCGGTGCCGTGCAGGTCCTGGCCCCAGAGCAGGAATTCTATAGCGTGATAGCCGGTTGCGACATTGGCCTCGACGCCGCCGGCTTGCTGCAGCGTGCCGGAGAGGAATTCCGGCGAAAGCTTCGAGGCATCGACCTTCTTGCCGTTGATCTCGATTTCCTTGTTGGCGATCACATTGGCCGTATAGAGCGAATTCGTGTCCGATTCCGTACCGTAGCTCTTGGCGACATAGTCGATCAGGCCTTCATCCAGCGGCCAGGAATTCACCTCGCCTTCCCAGTCGTCGACGATCTTGTTGCCGAAGCGGTAGACCTCGGTCTGCTGGTAGGGGACGCGCGCGGCCTTCCAGGCTTCGCGGGCGGCCTTGAGCGCTTCCGCCGAAGGCTTGGCGAGCAGGACGTCGACCGCCTTGTCGAGCGCCTGCGCCGTGGTCAGCGAGTCCTCGTATTTGGCAAGCGCGATATCGGAATAGGTCTTGATGACCGCTTTCCCGTCGGTTTCCGCCTTGGCAGGCAGCACAAACACCGCCGCCGTCAGCAGCGCCGTGGCACCAATCGCCGCCAGCCTGCCGCCATATCGTGCTGTCATTATCGGTCTCCAGTTTTTCGGAAATTCCATAACCGGCGCGCGCGGCGACCGGCGTTGGGCCATGTCGTTGCCAAAAGCGCCAAGACTTGCCGCGTCATTGCGCGGTCCGGGGAAGAAAGACACCAAAATGCCTCCAATCGAACGGGTTCAAGGCCCAGACATCAAAGGGATGCGCCATTGCGCAGGCTTCCATAAAGCTTCGACGTCGGCGGAAGTCAACGAAAATCTACGGGAAAAGCCAATTGAAACAATAGTTTAGAATTATTCTAAACTACAACAGTCAACTTTATGCCCTGGCTGTATCGACTTCGCCGCCGAACTGTACGATTGACAGCCACCGTTCCGGGTGCGACCCGCAAACGCTCTCTTGTGGCGGCGCCAGACAATTGCCGCTTGCCGAGAGATCCTAGGGTCGAATCAGGATTTGGGACGCAATGAAGAACGGCGTGGTCATTGTCGGTGCGGGTCATGCGGGCGTGCAAGCGGCCGCCAGTCTGCGCGAGGACGGTTATGACGGACCGGTGATCCTCGTCGGTGACGAGAACGAACTGCCCTACCACAAGCCGCCGCTGTCGAAGACCTTCATCAAGGATGCCGAGGCCAAACCGCAACCGCTTCGGGGCGAGGCCTTCTATACCGGCAGCGCCATCGACTACCGGCCGGGCGTGCGGATCGAGCGTATCGATGCCGGAGGCCGCAGCCTGGAGATATCAGGCGGCGCCACGCTTGCCTTCGACCACCTGATCCTGGCGACCGGATCGCGTCCGCGTGTCCTGCCGCTGCCTGGCTCGGATCTGTCCGGCGTTCTGTCGCTGCGTTCGCTGGCCGATGCGCGGCTGATCCGCGAGCTGAGCGCTCAGAGCGAAGATGTCGTCATCCTCGGCGGCGGCTTCATCGGGCTGGAGATCGCCGCGACGCTGCGGGCGGCCGGCCGCACGGTGACGGTGGTGGAAGCGGTCGACCGGCTGCTCGGCCGCGCCGTAGCACCGGTGGTGGCAAGCCATGTCCGCCAGCGCTTGGAAGCGACCGGCGTGCGCATCCTCACCGGCACCTCGATTGCAAGGCTCGAAGGCAAAAACGGCCATGTCACTGCCGCGATCACTTCGTCAGGTGAAAGGTTGCGGGCGCGTATGGTCATCGTCGGCATCGGCGCCGTGCCCAATGTCGAACTGGCGCAGGAAGCCGGCCTTGCTGTCGCCAACGGCATCCGTGTCGATCACCAGATGCGCAGTTCCGTGCCAGAAATCCTGGCCATCGGCGACGCCGCCTCCTACCGGCACTGGTTCACCGGCGGCGATTTGCGGCTGGAATCGGTGCAGAACGCCACTGATCAGGCCCGCCTTGCAGCGCGCACCATAACTGGCCATGCGGACGGCTATTCGGCGGTGCCGTGGTTCTGGTCCGACATTGGCGACATGAAATTGCAGATGGTCGGACTGACCGCCGGCGGCGACAGCCACGTCGTGCTGGGCGACCTGCCCGAGAACAAGTTCTCCATCTATCACTATGCCGGCGACCGGCTGCTCGGCATCGAATCCGTCAACCGCCCCGGCGACCACATGCTTGGCCGCAAGATGCTGGGCGCCGGTTTCTCACCGACGCCGGAAACGGTGGCGGCTGGACCGGATGGGCTGAAGGCGGCACTGGCAGCGTTTCAAGACATGGAACCGGCCAAGGCCAGAGCGTAGGATTGCCAATTTTTGCCATAGGCCATAAAATGGCCGAATGAGCACCATGAATATCTCACTGCCCGACAGCTTGAAGCATTTTGTCGATCAGCAAGTGACGGATCGCGGCTACGGCACGAGTAGCGAGTATGTGCGCGAGTTGATCCGCCACGATCAGGACCGTCAACATCTGCGCGGTCTCCTGCTTGAGGGTGCATCATCGGCGCCGGGTGCTCCCGTTGATGATGACTATTTCGCCGCGCTGCGAGAACGAGCGCAGGGCCAATAATTTAAGTGGCCACAAAGGCAATTCTTCCTCGAAGCATTGCTCTGCGGGACGTCGGGGACGCTGTTGACTACTATGCGCGCGAAGTTGGTTCGCATGTGGCATTGGGCTACGTCGAAGCGCTTCAAAACGCCTACAAGCTGATCGCGAGCCATCCAGGATCTGGCTCTCTTCGATTTGCCTACGAAATCGGATTGCCTGGTCTGCGCAGCGTGCAACTCAAGCGCTATCCATATCTGGTCTTCTATCTGGAGCAGCCAGACCATATCGATGTGTGGCGGGTGCTGCATGCCAAGCAGGACATTCCCGCTTGGCTACAGAGCCCCTGACGGTACTTACCCTCCCCCTTGTGGGGAGGTCGCTGCGAAGCAGCGGGGTGGGGGTCGGCGCCAAGCCCCCACCCGGACCTGCGGTCCGACCTCCCCACGAGGGGGAGGTAAAGAGGTTCAGGCAGCGCAGACTTCGCGGATCGAGCTTTCCAGGATGTCGAGCGCCTCGTTCATGACCTCGTCCTGGATGGTGATCGGCGCCAGGAAGCGGATGACGTTGCCGTAGACGCCGCAGGTCAGCAGGATCAGACCCTTGTCGAGCGCCTTCAGCCGGATGGCGTTGGCGATCTCGGCCGAGGGCAGGCCCTTCTTGACGTCGTTGAACTCGACCGCGTTCATGAAGCCAAGGCCCCTGATGTCGACGATCTCGGGCACGTCGTCGCGGATCGACTGCAGGCGCTGCTTCAACCGCGCGCCCAGCGTGTTGGCGCGGTCGCACAGCTTTTCGTCCTCGATCACGTCGAGAACCGCGTGCGCGGCGGCAACGCCGATCGGGCTCCCGCCATAGGTGCCGCCGAGGCCACCGGGGCCGGGCGCATCCATGATCTCGGCGCGGCCGGTGACGGCCGACAACGGGAAGCCGCCAGCCAGGCTCTTGGCCATGGTGGTGATGTCGGCGGCGACTTCATGGTGATCCATGGCGAACATCTTGCCGGTGCGGGCAAAGCCGGTCTGCACCTCGTCGGCGATCAAAAGCATGCCGTGCTGGTCGCACAGCTTACGCAGCGCACTCAGGAATTCGCGCGGCGCCTCGTAGAAGCCGCCCTCGCCCTGCACAGGCTCGACGATGATGGCGGCGACGCGGGCCGGATCGACATCGGCCTTGAACAGCCGGTCGAGCGCGGCCAGCGAATCGGCAACCGATACACCGTGCAGCGGCACCGGGAACGGCGCGTGGTAGACGTCGCCCGGCATGGCGCCGAAGCCGACCTTGTAGGGCACGACCTTGCCGGTCAGCGCCATGCCCATGAAGGTGCGGCCATGGAAGCCGCCGGCGAAGGCGATGACCGCCGGGCGTCCGGTGGCGTTGCGGGCGATCTTGATGGCGTTCTCGACCGCCTCGGCGCCGGTGGTGACGAAGATCGTCTTCTTCTCGAACTTGCCGGGCAGCATGGCGTTCAGCCGCTCTGCCAGCCGCACATAGCTCTCATAGGGCACGACCTGGTGGCAGGTGTGGGTGAAACGGTCGAGCTGTGCCTTGACCGCTTCGATCACCTTGGGATGGCGGTGGCCGGTGTTGACGACGGCGATGCCCGAGGAGAAGTCGATGTAGCGGCGGCCCTCGACGTCCCAGATTTCCGAATTCTCAGCCCGGTCGGCGTAAATCTGCGTGGTCATGCCGACGCCGCGCGAGATCGACTGGTTCTTGCGTTCGGAAATGGCTGAATTCTTCATGATATCCCTCATCGGGCCGGCGCCCGTCCTCGTTGATCAGATGTCTTCTGACCTTATTTCACGTTTTCCTCAAGTCGGCACCACTGGCGGGCGATTGGGCCTGCGGCGGGAAGATCCCGCCCTTAACCAGTCGGGCGATACGCGTACGAGGCCGGTTTCCTTTTTCCGGGGATCGATTATCCTCCTGACATCCGCGAGGCGTCGCGATCAGCGAGCGACCCGCGGCTGGGGAGCCCATGAGCAGGAACGCGACATCGTCCGTCTCGCCGCCATCCGTCAGAACCTCCCGCCTTTTGTCATTTCCAATCGCCTCGGCAATGTGCCTCTGCGCAGCCGCATCGCTGCTGGCCGGCTGCCAGAAGCAGGAAGCGGCGGACAAGAAACTGCCGATCATGGTGCGCACCGAAACGGTGGCGATGGCCGACTATGCGCCGAGAACCTCGCTGACCGGGGTGATCGCGGCGCGCACGCTGAACAATCTGTCGTTCCGGGTTGGCGGCCGCATTGCCGAGCGGCTTGTCGATGTCGGCCAGCATGTCGACCAAGGCGCGGTGCTTGCCCGTATCGATCCGCAGGAGCAGCAATCCGATCTGCGCTCCGCACAAGCCGATCTTGACGCAGCAAAAGCGCAGCTGACCCAGTCCGCCGCCGCCTTCGAGCGGCAGAAGACGCTGCTTGCCCAGGGCTTCACCACCAGGCGCGACTATGACGCCGCAGACCAGGCGCTGAAGGTGGCGCAAGGCAGCGTCGATGCCGCGCAGAGCGCATTCGCCAACGCCCAGCAAAACCTGTCCTTCACCGAGCTCAAGGCGGGCGCGCCCGGCGTCATTACCGCCCGCCAGGTCGAAGCCGGTCAGGTGGTGCAGGCGGCACAGACCGTCTTCACGGTCGCCGAGGACGGTGACCGTGATGCGGTGTTCAACGTGCAGGAGACGCTGGTCGCCAAGACGCCGGCCTCGCCGGCGGTGACGATCACGTTGTTGTCCGACCCGCAGGTGAGGGCAACAGGCAAGGTGCGCGAAATCTCGCCGGCGGTCGACCAGGCCTCCGGCTCAATCCGGGTCAAGGTCGGCATTGCCGACACGCCAGCCGGCATGCCGCTGGGGGCAGCCGTCATCGGCTCGGTCAGCGCCAAGCCGGCGAAGGCGATCCTGCTGCCCTGGCAAGCGCTGACATCCAGCGCCGGCAAGCCGGCGGTCTGGATCGTCGATCCCTCGACCAAGGCGGTGACAACGGCGCCGGTCGAGGTGCTGGCCTTCGATTCGGGCACGGTCGTCATCGCCGGCGGACTGAATGAGGGCCAAAGCGTCGTGACCGCGGGCGGGCAGTTGCTCAGTCCTGGCCAGACGGTCGAAATATCGGGAGCGGGCCAATGAACCGGCTGCCGCACGTCATGCTTGGCCTGTTCGCCCTTGGCGCGCTCGCCGCCTGCTCCAAGTCGGAGCAAAAGCCGCCGGAGGTCACCCGGCCGGTGCTGTCGGTCGTGGTCGAGCCGCGCACCACGCAAACCTTCGGCTTTGCCGGCTCGGTCGAGCCGCAGGTCAGCGCCGACCTTGCCTTCCGCCTGCTTGGCCGTGTCGTCTCGCGCGACGTCAAGGTGGGCGACATCGTCACCAAGGGCACGACGATCGCGGCACTCGACCCGACAGCGCTGGAGCTGGCCGTCCAGGCGGCCAAGGCCGAGCTCTCCAATGCCGAGGCACAGTTCGCCAACGCCGCCGCCAGCGAGGAGCGCCAGCGCCAGTTGCTCGCCTCGGCCAACGCCTCGCAGGCCGTCTTCGATGCCGCGCAGCAGGCACGCAAGGCCGCGGAGGCCAATGTCGAGCGGGCCAAGGCTGCGCTGGCCAAATCGCAGGAGCAGCTTGGCTATGCCAGGCTGTTCTCGGATTTCGACGGCGTCGTCACCGCTGTCGGCGCAGAGGTCGGACAGACCGTCTCGGCCGGCCAGACCGTCGTCACCGTGGCGCGCTCGGATCTGCGCGAAGCGGTGGTCGATATTCCCGATCAGCTGACCGGCGATCTCACCACCGGCACGCCGTTCCAGGTCATCCTGCAATCGCTGCCGACGATCGAGACCCAGGCCAAGCTGCGCGAGATCGCGCCGCAGGCCGAAGGCTCGACCCGCACCCGGCGCGTCAAGCTGACGCTCATCGATCCGCCGCAGGCCTTCCGGCTCGGCTCGACGGTGACGGCGACCCGCATGACCAAGGTGGCGCCAACGATCGAACTGCCCATGTCGGCGCTGCTGGAAAAGAACGGCTCCGACAAGGTCTGGATCGTCGATCCGCAGACATCGAGCGTAAGCACGCGCGACATCAAGGTCGCGTCGAAGAATGCCGACACTTTCACGGTGGCCGAAGGGCTTGACGCCGGCATGCGCGTCGTCACCGCTGGCGTCCACAGCCTGAGCGAAGGCCAGAAGGTCAAAGTGCCGGAGGATGGCGTCTGATGAAGGGCTTCAATCTCTCCGACTGGGCGCTCAGCCACCGCTCCATGGTCTGGTATTTCATGCTGGTCTTCGTGGTGGCCGGCATCTTCTCCTACCTCAATCTCGGCCGTGAGGAAGACCCCAACTTCACCATCAAGACGATGATCATCCAGGCCAACTGGCCGGGCGCGTCGGTCAAGGAGACGGTGCAGCAAGTAACCGACCGCATCGAGAAGAAGCTCGAGGAACTCGACAGCCTCGACTATACCAAATCCGTCACCACGGCCGGCCAGACCGTCATCTTCGTCAACCTGAAAGACACCACCAAAGCGCGCGATGTCGTGCCGAACTGGCTTCAGGTGCGCAACATGGTCAACGACATCAGGGCGCAGTTTCCGCAAGGCGTGCAGGGGCCGTTCTTCAATGACCGTTTCGGCGACGTCTACGGCAACATCTACGCCTTCACCTCGGACGGGCTGACGCCGCGCCAATTGCGCGATTATGTCGAGGACGTCCGCACCAAGATCCTGACCGTGCCGAATGCCGGCAAGGTCGATCTCGTCGGCGCACAGGACGAAGCCATCTATCTCGAATTCTCGACGCGCCAGATCGCCGCCCTTGGCCTCAACCAGCAGGCGATCGTGGCAAGCCTGCAGGCGCAGAACGCTATCACACCGTCCGGTGTCATCCAGTCCGGCCCCGAACGCATCAGCGTGCGCGTCGGCGGCCAGTTCACCTCCGAGGACAGCCTTCGCGCCATCAACCTGCGCGTCAACGACCGCTTCTTCCGGCTGAGCGACGTGGCGACGATCACGCGCGGCTATGCCGATCCGCCGACGGCGCTGTTCCGCTTCAACGGCCAGGACGCGATCGGGCTCGCCATCGGCATGAAGCCGAACGCCAATCTGCTGCAGTTCGGCGAGGCGCTGCATGAGGAGATGAACAAGGTGCTGGCCGACCTGCCGGTCGGCGTCGGCGTGCATCTGGTGGCCGACCAGCCGGTCATCGTCGAGGAGGCGGTTTCGGGCTTTACCCGCGCCCTGTTCGAGGCGGTGGCCATCGTGCTCGCGGTGTCGTTCATCAGCCTCGGCATGCGCGCCGGCTTCGTCGTGGCGCTGTCGATCCCGCTGGTGCTGGCCATCACCTTCACGGTCATGGCCTATCTCGGCATTTCGCTGCAGCGCATTTCGCTCGGCGCGCTGATCATCGCGCTCGGCCTTTTGGTCGATGACGCCATGATCGCCGTCGAGATGATGGTGGCGCGGCTGGAGGTCGGCGACAATCTGCGCAAGGCGGCGACCTATGTCTACACCTCGACCGCCTTTCCGATGCTGACCGGCACGCTGGTGACGGTTGCCGGCTTCATCCCGATCGGCCTCAACTCAAGTGCCGCCGGCGAATACACCTTCACGCTGTTCGTCGTCATCGCCGTATCACTTCTGGTGTCATGGATCGTGGCGGTGCTGTTCGCGCCGCTGCTCGGCGTCACCATCCTGCCGGCGACGATGAAGACCAAACACCACGACCAGCCGGGACGCTTCACCTCGCTTTTCCGGCGCGTGCTTGTCGGCTCGGTGCGTCACCACTGGCTGACGATCATCGCCACGGTGCTGTTGTTTGCCGCCTCGATCGCCGGCTTCGGTCTCGTCCAGCAGCAGTTCTTCCCGCCCTCCGACCGGCCCGAGCTGATCGTCGACTGGAACCTGCCGCAGAATTCCTCGATCGCCGAGACGCGCGACCAGATGGAGCGCTTCGAGCAGCGGGCGCTGGTCGGCAATCCCGACATCGACCATTTCTCGTCCTATATCGGCCAGGGCGCGGTGCGCTTCGTGCTGGCCTACGACGTGCAGCCGGCCAACCCCTATTTCGGCCAGACGGTGATCGTCACCAAGAGCGTCGAGGCGCGCAACCGGGTCAAGCCGGCGCTGGAGAAGCTGTTGCGCGAGGAGTTCGTCGGCACCGACGCCTTCGTCAAATTGCTCGAGCTCGGACCGCCCGTCGGCCGTCCGGTGCAGTACCGTGTCGGCGGTCCCGATATCCAGACCGTGCGCGAGCTGGCACAGCAATTCGCCGGCGTGATCTCGGCCAATCCGAAGCTGGCGGCACCCACTTTCGATTGGAACGAACCGCAGCGCGTGCTGCGGGTCGACGTGCTGCAGGACAAGGCGCGCCAGCTCGGGATCACCTCTTCCGATATCGCCAGCGCGCTCAACAGCACGGTCGGGGGCGCCACCATCACGCAGGTGCGCGACGCCACCTATCTGATCAATGTCGTGGCGCGCTCACGCGACGCCGAACGCGGCTCGATCGGGACGCTGCAGAACATGCAGCTGCCGACCAGCACCGGCGAGGCCATCCCGCTCGCGGCGGTAGCCAACTTCCGCTACGAGCTCGAGCAGCCCACGGTGTGGCGGCGCGACCGCATCCCGACGATCACCGTGCGCGCCGGGCTGGTCGGCGACACGCTGCCGGCCACCGTGGTCAACGAGTTGAAGCCATCGGTCGATGCCTTCATCGCCAAGCTGCCGCCGGGCTATTCGGTCGCGACCGCCGGCTCGGTCGAGGAAAGCGCCAAGAGCCAGGGTCCGATAGCGGCCGTGGTGCCTCTGATGCTTTTCGTCATGGCCACCATCCTGATGATCCAGTTGCAGAGCTTCCAGCGCCTGTTCCTGGTGGTGGCGGTGGCGCCGCTCGGGCTGATCGGCGTGGTGGCTGCCCTGGTGCCGAGCAGGGCGCCGCTCGGCTTCGTCGCCATCCTCGGCGTGCTGGCGCTGATCGGCATCCTGATCCGCAACTCGGTCATCCTGATCGTGCAGATCGAAGACCTCGTCGCCGAGGGCAAGGACCGCTGGGCGGCCGTCATCGAGGCCACGGAACATCGCATGCGGCCGATCGCGCTGACCGCGGCCGCGGCGAGCCTGGCACTCATCCCGATCGCGCGCGAAGTGTTCTGGGGACCGATGGCCTACGCCATGATGGGCGGTATCATCGCCGGTACGGCGATCACGCTGCTGTTCCTGCCGGCGCTTTATGTGACGTGGTTCCGGATCAAGGAGCCGATGCAAGGGGACAAATCAACCGCTCCGGAGAACGGCGAACTGGCGCAAAGTTCGACTTAAGACCCTGCCGTATCACTCGTTATCGTTGGAGGGTACAGGGAGCGATTTGGCGCGCTGCCACGGCGACGATTTGGAAGTACGCCAAGCATGCCAACCTTTTGGCAAATCAGCCAATTCCAGGATGCTCTCATCCCTCTGAAGCACATTTTGGAGGCTGACGAGCATTATCTCGCGTTCATCGCGATTTTGCGTGTCGCTGCTGTGAAATTGCCAACTGCCGCCTTCATCATTGCAGACATCGTCGTCGTCAGCTTCATGCACGACGTATGCGATCCAGTCGTCAGATTTGAATATGCTCCTGTCCGATAGCACCGCGACGTTGGGTGGATCTGCAAACTTCCATTCCACCATGGAATTCCCCGAAGACGGTTGGTCTGTGCACAGGAAGAACAAACTCAGGCGGTTCTCACAAACCCCTCGCTCGCCCTGAGCAGATTGCGCGTATAGTCCTCCGTCACGCGGTGCGCGACAAGTTGCGCCGCCGTGAGATTCTCCACCGCCTGGCCGCTTTGCATCACCATCAGCCGCTCGCACATATGGGTGATGATGGCGAGGTCGTGGCTGACCATCAGGAAGGTCAGCTTGCGCCGCCGGCGGACCTCTTCCAACAGGTTGAGCACTTCGGCCTGCACCGAGGCATCGAGCGCCGAGGTCGGCTCGTCGAGCAGCAGGATCGACGGCTCGAGGATGAGCGCACGCGCGATCGCCACGCGCTGGCGCTGGCCGCCCGACAATTGGTGCGCATAGCGGAAGCGAAAGCCGTTGCCGAGGCCGACCTCGTCGAGCGCGCGTTCGATGCGCTTTTCGCCATCGGCAAAGCCGTGGATGGCAAGCGGTTCCTGCAGCAGGCGGTCGACGGTCTGGCGCGGATGCAGCGAGCCATACGGATCCTGGAAGACCATCTGCACTTCGCGGTAGAAGGCCTTGTCGCGGCGGGCGCCAAGCGTCTTGCCGTTGACGGTGATGCTGCCCGAAGCGACCGGCGCAAGGCCGGCGATGGCCCTCAGCAGCGTCGATTTGCCGGAACCGCTCTCACCGACCAGGCCGAAGGACTCGCCTGACCTGACTTCGAGGCTGACGCCTTTCAGCGCGCGAAACCGGTCGAAGATCACTTCCAGCCCGTCGATGGTGATCGCAGCCGTCATGCAGCCCACTCCGGCTTGCGGTCGAGCACCGGCAGCGGGTGGCGCTCGAAGCCGATCCTGGGCATGCAGTTGAGCAGGCCGCGCGTGTAGGGATGCTGGGCCTGGCCGAGTTCGGAGGCCTTGAGCTGCTCGACCACCTTGCCGGCATACATGACGATGACGCGGTCGCAGAAGGACGACACCAGGCGCAGATCATGCGAAATGAAGATCAGCCCCATGCCACGATCGCTGACCAATTTATCGAGGATGCCGAGCACGTCGAGCTGCACGGTGACGTCGAGCGCCGAAGTCGGTTCGTCGGCGATCATCATTTCCGGCCCGGCGATCAGCATCATGGCGATCATGGCGCGCTGGCCCATGCCGCCGGACACTTCGTGCGGATGCAGGTCGAAGACGCGTTTGGGATCGCGGATCTGCACCGCCTCCAGCATGGCCAGCGCCCGTTCGCGCGCCTCGGCCTTGGAGACCTTTTCATGCGTGCGCAAAGTCTCGACGATCTGGCGGCCGATGCTCATCACCGGGTCGAGCGAATATTTCGGATCCTGCAGGATCATGGCGATGCGGTTACCCCGCAGCGCCCGACGCTGGCGTGGCGAGATGCCGAGCAGGTCGATGCCGTCGAAAGCCAATTTCTTCGCCGATATCCTGGCCTGCGGCGGCGTCAGGCCCATAATGGCGCGGCCGGTCTGCGACTTGCCCGAGCCGGACTCGCCGACAATGCCGAGGCGTTCGCGGCCGAGCGTAAAGGAAACGCCGCGCACGGCCTCGACCAGGCCGGTGCGGGTCGGAAAATCGACCCGAAGATCGTCGACTTCAAGCAGCGTGCCGCTCATTGGTCACCGCTCCGGGGATCAAGCGCGTCGCGCAGGCCATCGCCAAGCAGATTGAAGCCCAGGCTGACGATGAGGATGGCGAAGCCTGGGGCGCCGGCCACCCACCATTGATCGAGGATGAAGCGGCGGCCGGACGCGATCATCGTGCCCCATTCGGGCAACGGCGGCTGCGCGCCGAGGCCGAGGAAACCGAGGCCTGCGGCGGTGAGGATGATGCCGGCCATGTCGAGCGTCACGCGCACGATCAGCGAGGAGATGCAGAGCGGCATGATGTGGCGCAGCACGATGCGGAAGGGCGAAGCGCCCATCAGTTGCACCGCCTTGATGTAATCGGAATTGCGCACCGTCAGCGTTTCCGCGCGGGCTATTCGCGCATAGGGCGGCCAGGAGGTGATGGCGATGGCAAGCACGGCATTCTCGATCCCCGGGCCGAGCGCCGCGACGAAGGCCAGCGCCAGAACCAGCTTCGGGAAGGCGAGGAAGATATCCGTGATGCGCATCAGTATGGCATCGGTCCAGCCGCCGGCGTAACCGGCAACGGTGCCGACCAGCAAGCCGATGGGCGCGGCGATGATGGCGACCAGGATGACGACATAGAGCGTCCAGCGCGAGCCGTAGAGGATGCGCGACAGGATATCGCGGCCGAGGTCGTCGGTGCCGAACCAATGCTCGGCGCTCGGCGCCAGTAGCCGCGCGTTCTTCAGGTCGCCGAATGTCGGCGAATAGGGCGCCAGCACGCCGGCGAGCGCGGCAATGACCAGCAAGGCGATGATGATCAGCAGGCCGACAAAAGCCAGCCGGTTGGCGGAAAAGCGCCGCCACGCGACATAGGCACGGCCAAGCCTTGCCTGCATGCGCGAGGCCGGCCGCTCGCTGAGCAGCCAGTCTCGACGGCTCTGGATGGTGTCTGTGCTCATCCTGTCTTCGTCCTCGGATCGAGCACGCGGTAGAGAAGATCGGACAGAAGGTTGATGCCGATGAAAACCGAGCCGATGACGATGGTGCCGCCGAGCACGGCGTTCATGTCGGCATTCTGCAGCGAATTGGTGATGTAGAGGCCGATGCCCGGCCAGGAGAAGACGGTCTCGGTCAGCACCGAGCCTTCGAGCAGCCCGGCATAGGAAAGCGCGATCACCGTGACCATCGGCACCGCTGCATTGCGCAGCGCATGGCCCCAGATGATGCGGGTTTCCGACAGGCCCTTGGCGCGCGCGGCGACGATGTATTCCTGTGCCAGTTCGTTGAGCATGAACGAGCGCGTCATGCGGCTGATATAGGCGAGCGAGAAATAGCCGAGCAGCGAGGCAGGCAGGATGATGTGGCGGAAGGCATCCCAGAAGACATCCCACTGCCCCTGCATCGCCGAATCGAGAAGGTAGAATCCAGTGATCGGCGTGAAGGTGTATTCGTAGACGACGTCGAGGCGGGCCGGAAAAGCCACCCATTGCAGCTTGGCATAGAACAGAACGAGACCAAGCAGGCCGAGCCAGAAGATCGGCACGGAATAGCCGATCAGGCCGATGACGCGCACGATCTGGTCGATGATGCTGCCGCGTCTGACCGCGGCCAGCACGCCGAGCGGCACGCCGAACAGCGCGCCAATCAGCGTCCCCAGTGTCGCCAGTTCCGTGGTCGCCGGAAGCGCGCGGCGAATGTCGGTCATGACCGGGTTGGTGGTCAGCACCGAGGTGCCGAAATCACCGCTCAGGGCATTTTTCACATAGATGTAGAACTGCTCGATCAGCGGCAGGTCGAGGCCCATCTCGCGGCGCGTGCGCTCCACGACATTGGCCGGCGCCCGGTCGCCGAGCACCGCCAGCACCGGATCGATCGGGATGACGCGGCCGATGAAGAAGGTGACCGCGAGAAGACCAAGATAGGTCGTCACCGCGATAACCAGGAAACGGCCAATCGCCGACGCAATAGCGACGGCGCGGGCGCCACCGCGCCCGCTCTCGTTTTCAACCGCGTTCATGCGGCGCGTCCGCGGGCGCTATTCTTTCGAGACCGGCCCGACGAAATTGGTGTCGAAGCTCGGGCCGAGCGCGAAGCCCTTGAGGTTCTTGCGAAGGCCGGCGACTTCCAGCTGCTGGTGGATGACGACGAACGGGCTGGTGTCGAGGATCTTCTTCTCGAGGTCCTTGTACATGTCGGCGCGTTTGCCCGAATCCTTCTCCAGCAGGGCCGCTTCCGTCTGCTTGGTCAGGTCCGGAATATCCCAAGCATTGCGCCAGGCCAGCGTCTTGGTCTTGCCCGCATCCGAATTATCGGGATTGGACGCAAAGGTCTGGGCGTTGGAGTTCGGATCGAAATAATCCTGGCCCCACTGGCCGATATAGATGTCGTGGTTGCGGGCGCGGTACTTGGTCAGCGTCTGCTTGCCGTCGCCCGGAATGATCTCCAGCTTGATGCCGGCCTGGCCGAGAGTCTGCTGGATCGATTCCGCCATGCCGGTGGTCGGCTGGCCGGTGCGTACGTCCATGGTTACGCTGAAGCCGTCGGCCAGGCCGGCCTTGGCCAGCAATTCCTTGGCCTTGGCGACGTCGAGCTTGAACGGGTTCTCGTCCAGTTCGCCGAGCACGCCCTTGGGCAGGAAGGTCTGGTGGATCTCGCCGATGCCCTTGAGGATGGTGGTGCTCAAAGCATCATAGTCGACCAGATATTTGAACGCCTGGCGCACTTCCGGCTTGGCGAGTTTCGGGTTCTTCTGGTTGAGGCTGATGTAGTAGACCGTGCCCTTCGGCGCGCTGGTCGAGGTGAGGTCGGCGTTCTTGGCGATGGCGTCGAGATCGTTCGGCTCGAGGTTGCGGGCGACGTCGATATCGCCGGCTTCGAGCGCCAGGCGCTGGGCCGAGCTTTCCTTCATGTTGCGGTAGATGACGCGGGCGAGTTTGGCCTTGTCCCCGTGATAATTGTCGTTGCGCTCGAGAACGACAGCCTCGTTGGCGCGCCATTCGCGCAGCTTGTAGGCGCCGGAGCCGGCATAGCCGGTCTTCAACCAGGCATTGCCGAAGTCGTTGTCCCATTTGTAGTCGGCGCTCGGCGTCACCGCGGCGACGTGCTCCTTGACCAGCTTGGCGTCGACGATCGAGGCAACGGTGGCCGACAGGCAATTCAGCACGAAGCTCGGCGCGTAGGCCTTGTCGACGGTGAACTGGAATGTGGTGTCGTCGATTGCCCTGGCCTTTTCGGTGACATTGTCGCCGCTGATGCCGAACTGGTCGATGATGAAGGCCGGGCTCTTGTCCAGCTTGACGGCGCGCTCGAACGAATAGGCGACGTCAGCCGCTGTGATCGGATTGCCCGAGGCGAATTTGAGGCCTGGCTTGAGCTTGAAAGTGTAGGTCAGGCCATCGTCGGAGACGGTCCAGCTTTCGGCGAGATCGGGCTTGACCTTGGAGGTGTCGCTGAGGTCGAGGCGGACCAGCAGGTCATAGGTGTTGCCGGTGACTTCGGCGGTCGACAGCTCGAACGCTTCGCCCGGATCCATGGAGATGATGTCGTCGATGGCGAAACCCTCGACCAGCGTGTCGGCGGGTGTGACCGCGAAGGCCGGTGCTGCGCCAATGAGCAGCGCGGACATCGCCGCGCCCGCAAGCAAGGCACGCGAGCGAAGAGCAAACTTTTCCATCATCATCGTGATTGTTCCCTGTTTTGTTGGTTTATTGACCTGAGTTCCCGGCTCAGGATTGCAGAATTCTTGTCGGACCAGAGGACGGCCTCTAACCCCTTACCGTCGCGGTTTTTGTCCAATTGGTCAACAGCATATCCAGCGGTCTCGCGGCGGGCAATGAGCATTTATGCGATGGCCGATTGGAGCAGAATGGCGGGTGGCGCGTCGACGCACAGCCTGGCCAATCGAGGCAGCCGAACGAGAAAAATCTGCTAATTTTTCAGCTATTTCAGCGCGGCGACCAGGCTGGCATCGGGAAAGCAGGTCGCGGCCTGGCCATTCTTGGTCTGCCACTTGCCGATCGAGCGGCGGGTCTTGAAGCCGGGCAGGCCGTCGGCGCTGCCGACATCATAGCCCTTGGCTTCCAGCGCGCGTTGCAGGGCGGCGATGTCGGAGCGATGGAGATCGCCGACCGGACCCCAGCTGCCGGAAAAATTCCGGTCGCCTTGCGCAATGCGGTCGGCGCCATGGCCGATGAACAGCGCGTAGAGGTCGCTGGTGTTGTATTCCTTCAGCACATAGAAATTGGGGGTGGCGATGAAAGCCGGTCCGCTGCGGCCGGCCGGCATCAGCAGGAAACCCTCCGCCTTCAACTCGCTCGGCGGAAACGGCTTGCCGCCGACGCGCTTGATGCCCATGCCCGCCCACTCGGATATCTTCTTGCCCTGATCGGGACCTTCCAGGGAGCAGGAGACGCTCTCGGGCACGGTCACCTCGAAACCCCAGCCGCGTCCCCTCACCCAGCCATAATGGACGAGATAATTGGCGATCGAGGCGAGCACGTCGGGCGTCGAGTTCCAGATATCGACGCGTCCGTCGCCGTCGAAATCAACGGCGTGCTTGAGGAACGAGGTCGGCATGAATTGCGGCTGGCCAAGCGCACCGGCCCAGGACGATTTCATCGCGCCGACGGGGGCGAGGCCGCGTTGGACGATTTCCAGCGCGGCCAAAAGCTCGGTGCGGAAGAAATCCTTCTTGGTCGACATGAACGCCTTGGTGCCGAGCACCTCGAAGGCGTCGTAGGGCATTTTCGCCGCGCCAAAGCCGGTCTCGCGGCCCCAGATCGCCAGAAGGATCTCGCCGGGCACGCCATAGCGCTTTTCGATCGCGGCAAGCGTCCTGGCATTGGCGGCTTCGCGCGCGCGGCCGCCCGACGTCACAGCACGAACCGTCTTCTCGGCGAAATAGGCGCCGGGCGAGCCGAACTCAGCCTGATGCTGCTTCTGCGGCGTCTTGGGCTTCTCGCCGGGCATGACAAGGTCGGGCAGCTTCAGATTGGGCTTGATACCATCAAAGGCGGCATCGAAAGTCTGCTTGGAAATGCCTTTGGTTTTGGCCTCGGGCCAGAGATCGTTCTGCAGCCAGGCACGGAACTGGTCGTCGATCTTGGCTGCCGAGGCGGGCGTGGAAAAGACGAGGAAGGCAAGCGCAGTCATCAGGAATATACGACAAAACTGGCGAAGGCCGCGTTCTGTGTCGGTGCCTGGCACCAGCCTGGAAGGATGCGCAACAGTCATGATCCGCATCCTTTCCCGCAACTTTGTCAAAACGCCGTCCGCGAGCGCAGCGCGGCGGCGAGCGTACCCTCGTCGAGATAGTCGAGTTCGCCGCCGACCGGCACGCCATGCGCCAGCCTTGTCACCTTGATGTCGAAGCCGGACAGCTGGTCGGTGAGGTAGTGCGCTGTGGTCTGGCCCTCGACCGTTGCGTTGACGGCAAGGATGACCTCCTTGACCTCGCCGCCAGCGACGCGGTCGATCAGCGATCGGATGTTCAATTGGTCGGGGCCGACACCGTCGAGCGGCGACAGCGTGCCGCCGAGCACATGGTAGCGCACGTTCATGGCGGCTGCCCGTTCCAGCGCCCAGAGATCGGAGACGTCCTCGACAACGATCAACGTGGCGGCGTCGCGGCGCGGATCGGTGCAGATCATGCAGGGGTCGGATGTGTCGACATTGCCGCAAGTGGAACAGATACGCACCTTGTCGGCCGCCTCGCCCATGGCGGCGGCGAGCGGCGACAACAGTTGCTCCTTCTTCTTGATCAGATGAAGGGCGGCGCGCCTGGCCGAACGGGGCCCAAGCCCCGGCACCTTGGCCAGGAGCTGGATCAGGCGTTCGATCTCGGGGCCGGCGATTCGCTTGGACATCGCTCTGATCTAGGATTTTTCAGAGCGCTTTGGAACATCCCGCGTTCGCCATGCTGCCACGCGAAGCCGTGGCGATGCGAATCAGTTGACCTCGAGCGGCCTGCTCTGGCTGGCGATCATGGCACCGATGGCGTCGGTATTCTCAGGCGTCGACTGGAACCCCATCGCCGCCTCTTGCGGCGCACCCTGGACCGAGGAAATGACGCGGGTGTTCAAGGTTCCGCCGAAACGGGCGGCATCCGGTTCTTCCATCGGCTCCTGCATGGCGACCATTGTCGGCTTCGCGGTCACGCGCGCCGACTTCGCCGTGGGGGCCACGGCCGCGGTCACGTAGGTCTGTTGAACTGGGGTCTCTTGAACCGCGGCGGCCTTGGTCTTGGGCTGACGGACCGGTTCCGCTGCCGCGGTCATGAACACCTGTTGCGCCGGAGCGGTGCGGGACGTTTTGGCCGGGCGCGGCGGTTCGGCCGAGGCAACCATCGTCACCGGCGCGGCGGGCTTCACCGTTTCAGGCGCCACGGAGGCAACCATTGGTTCATCGGGCAGCGGCTGCCAGTTGCGGCCGCGCTTCTCGTAGAAGGCATTGCCGCCGGCAACCATGGTGTAGTGCATGTTCTTGTACGGGAAGCGCAGGCCAGCGGTGTGGAAATACATCGTGTTCTTCAGCTTGGCCTTGCGCTCGCCCTTGAGCACGGCATCGGCTGCTTCCTCGACATCGGGCATTGCGCGTGAGTTCATCGGCCTGGTCATGACGCCCGGAGCGAACTGTCCCGGCTCGCCGACCACCTGGCAGATGGTGCTGCCGTGGTTGCCGGAGCGCAGCCGGTTCATAACGACGGTGCCGACCGCGATCATGCCGTCGCGGCTCGAGCGGTTGGATTCGAAGAACATCGCCCGTTCCAGGCACTCCCTGTCCTTCGGCGAGTGGCTGGAGGCGCGTGACGTCAGGAAGCTCGGCGTGATGGCATCGGTCAGGCCTGCAACGGACATGCCGTGCGAAGTGGTCTGGCTGCAGGCAGCCAAAAACAGGGGAGACGTGATGACGCCGAGCAACAGCGGCGTCTTCCATCGCGTAACGATCAACAGGTTACCCTCTCACTTCGATGCCCGCCCCCAGGCTGCGGCAAGAATGAGACACTTTCGGGCAAAATGATGGCCAAAACGTTATTAACCACCTACTGTTGCCGAAAAGGCACAATTTTGAGCCTTTCCAGATAGATCGAACCGTCATTTCACAAAAGCGATGACCGACTTCTCTTGGTTTCGCCGCAATTGCCGAGAGGAAAAACGCGTCCCGCTTCCCGGGTAATCGCTATCGCCCGGCTGCGGTCGCAGCCTGCTGACCAGGCTCGAGTTCCTCGAATTTCTCCGAAAACAGGCCGCGCCTGAGGAAAAGTGCCCGTGCTTCCCTGGCCACCGGCGCGATCTTTCCCGGCCAGTCGCTGTCGATGAATTCGGCCTTGGTGAAATCAGGATTTGTTTCGGAAGCCGCCTCGAGGAATTCGGCGATTTCGAGCACGACAGCGCGCTCGTCCTTCGAAAGCGCCGACGTCCCGGCCTCGATCGACGGGCGGTGCACGAAATCCTCGAACAGGTAGAAGTAGCCCTTGATGCCGACAATATCGACGCCGGCATCGCAATCGGCGAGGATTTCCAGAATCTCGTAGATCCTGTTGCGGATACGCTGTTCGATCAGTCTTTCGGACGGCTCTTCGGTCATGGGCGCATCGCCGCTGGGTTCAACTTTCATGCATGCCGCTCACCCAAAACCGCCGCATGGCTTTGGGCGAGATGCATCAGAAGGGCAGTTTCATTCCCGGCGGAATCGGAAGGCCAGCGGTCAGCGCCTTGGTCTTTTCCTGCATGATCTGCTCGACCTTGGCCTTGGCGTCATTGTGGGCGGCCAGAATCAGGTCCTCGAGGATCTCGACCTCGTCCTCCTTGAACAGAGACGGGTCGATCTTCAGCGACTTCATCTCGAACTTTCCGGTCAAGGTGACGTTGACCAGGCCGCCGCCAGCCTGGCCGGATGCTTCCAGCGTGGCGATCTCGTCCTGCATGGCCTGGAACTTGGCCTGCATTTCCTTCGCCTTGCCCATCAGGCCGAGAAGATCTTTCATGGTCCGATCCTTGTCTTGGTTTATCAGGTCTCGTCATCATCCGCCGGCGGCTCGACCGGCACTTCGGCCTCGGTCGTGTCCACCTCCGGCGCGTCGGGAATGCGCACGTCGATGATCTTGGCGCCGGGAAAGCGCGCCAGAATGGCGGCAACGGTCGGATCGCTCTTGGCATCGAGGAAGGCGTTTTCGCGCTTGGTCGATTCCATCTCGGCCAGCGTCTGGCCGCCCTCTTCCTTCGATAGCGACACCAGCCAGTTGCGGCCGGTCCAGGCGCGCAGTTTGGTCGTCAGATCGTTGAGCAGCAGCTTCGGCGCATCCTCGGTCAGGCTGACGTCGATGCGGCCCGGCTCGAAGCGCACCGGGCGGATGCAGCGCTTGACCAGCACCTTGAAGGCGATGTCGCGCTGCGCATCGGCCAGGGCGACAATGTCGGCCAGCGACCTGACCGGCACATGCTGCGGTTCGGACAACGGCGCGGGCGGCGCGACGAAGGCGGCCGGCGCGGGCGTGGCCTCGACCAGCCGCATGGTCTGCGCGCCACCGGACCCGGATGGCATGCGCGCCTGCGCCACCGCGCTCGTCCCGCCGCCATTGCCGTTGCCGGAACCAGCGGGCGCGCCATTCGGTCGCGACGCACTATTTTGAACTGTTGCCGCCCCGTCCAGCGATCGCAGTGCTTCGTCCAGCGTCGGCAGGTCGGCGGCATGCGCCAGCCGGATCAGCACCATTTCGGCGGCACTGACCGGCCGGTTGGAGGACTGCACCTCGGGAATGCCCTTGAGCAGCATCTGCCAGGTCCGCGACAGCACGCGGACCGAGAGCGCCCTGGCAAAATCGGCGCCGCGCTGGCGCTCGTCCTGCGACAGCGATGCATCGTCCATGGCGGTCGGCACGAAACGCAGCCGGGTGACGAGGTGGTTGAATTCGGCAAGATCGGTGAGCACCGCGGCCGGATCGGCACCGGTGTCGTATTGGGTGCGGAATTCGGCGAGTGCCGCCGCCACGTCGCCCTTCATCACATGTTCGAACAGATCGACGATGCGGGCGCGGTCGGCCAGGCCCAGCATGGCCCGCACGGCTTCGGCGCTGACGGCGCCGGCGCCGTGCGCGATCGCCTGGTCGAGGATGGAGAGCGAATCGCGGGCCGAGCCTTCGGCCGCGCGGGCGATCATCGCCAGTGCGTCGTCGTCGACCGAAATGCCTTCCTTGCCGGCGATCGAGGACAGATGCGCGACCAGCGCGCCTGCATCGATGCGCCTGAGATCAAAGCGCTGGCAGCGCGACAGGACGGTGATCGGAACCTTGCGGATTTCGGTGGTGGCGAAAATGAATTTGACGTGCGGCGGCGGCTCTTCCAGCGTTTTCAGCAAACCGTTGAAGGCCTGCGTCGACAGCATGTGCACTTCGTCGATGATGTAGACCTTGTAGCGGGCCGAGACCGGTGCGTAGCGCACGCGTTCGATAATGTCCCTGATGTCGTCGATGCCGGTGTGCGAGGCGGCGTCCATTTCGATGACGTCGACATGGCGGCCTTCCATTATCGCCTGGCAATGCTCGCCGAGGACGGCGAGATCGACCGAGGGCTGGTCGACGGTCGATGTCTTGTAGTTCAGCGCCCGCGCCAGGATGCGCGCCGTGGTGGTCTTGCCGACACCGCGCACGCCGGTCAGCATCCAGGCCTGGGCAATGCGGCCGGCGGCAAAGGCGTTGGTGAGGGTGCGCACCATCGGCTCCTGGCCGACCAGCTCGGAAAAATTTGACGGACGGTATTTGCGCGCCAGCACGCGGTAGGCGGCGGCCTTTCCATTCTCCGGGCTTTTCGGCCCCGAATTTCCGGCTTCGCTCATTCGCCCGTTAAGCTCCAAAAGGCCGCGCCCAAAGGCGCCGATTCCTGCGCATAGTCTCGCCCGCGCTGCAATGCGTCGTCAATGTCGCGAGGAGGGCCGATGAGGTGGGAGGCTGGAACAATGACCCGTTCCGGGCTCGTTAGGGCTGCTTCCTTCCGGACCTGACCCGGTTGGCGAGTGGATCGTCCACCACCAACCTCCCGCTGTCCATATCGGCAATTGCGCGACGAAATGCAAGTGCGCAGGCAAATCGGCGCGATCACACGAGAGATTCGCTTGCAGCCCCGATGCAGCCGCTCTAGCGTTCATGGTTTGAGGAAACCAAGAAAAGCAAGGGAAACGCCGATGCTGCCGGGCCTGAAGGCCGGATTCACGCTGGATGCCCGGCTGGAGGCGGACAGCGAGCAGTTGATGTGGCTTGGGCTGTGCGAATTGCGGGTGATGAACGATCGCCGCTGGCCATGGCTGCTTCTGGTGCCGCAGCGGCCGGGCGCGGAAGAAATCCACGACATGACGCCGCTCGACCAGGCGATGCTGACCTTCGAGACCAATATGGTGGCGCAGGCGCTGAAGAAAGTGAGCGGCTGCACCAAGATCAACACCGGCGCTCTCGGCAATATCGTGCGCCAATTGCATATCCATATCGTCGCACGGTCCGAAGGCGACCCCGGCTGGCCCGGTCCGGTGTGGGGGTATGGCTTGCGCGAGCCGTATCAACCTTCCGATCTGCGCCGGTTTGCCGAAACGATAAGGGCGGCGCTATAAGCCTTCCCCGGTGTTTATTCCAAAACACGTTCATTCCCAGACATGTCCATCCCAAAGCATCAGAGTCCGTATGAGCTTCCGCCTGTTTGACGCGCCTTTGCGCGAGCCGAGCCAATTCGTCGGCTTTGCCGGCAACACGATCGATCGGCAATCCGAGAACCGCGCCGACGATTCGGTCGAAAGGGCGCTGGCGGATCCGAGGACGCGGCTGCTTTTGATGAATGGCGGCCGGCTCCACCTGAAGCTTGGAACAACGGGCGATCTCGATCCCTGGTTCGAGGCCGCCGGGAGCGAGCCGTTCAAGCCTTCCTTTGCCGGCGCTGTGCTGCTCGGCTTTTCCGAACGGGGGCCGGTGCTGGCGATGCCGGTCGCAATCGAGGCCGAACAACTGCCCGAGACCGTCAAGGCGATCGACTACCGCTCGGTCTACATGCAAGGGCTGATCGACGAAGCGGCCGCCGGCGCGATGGCGCAAGGGGCTGCCCTGCTCGCCTGGCACGCCAGCCATCGTTTCTGCAGCAAATGCGGCACGCAGTCCGAAATGCGGGCCGGCGGCTACAAGCGCCACTGCCCGAATTGCGGCACCGAGCATTTCCCGCGCACCGACCCGGTGGCGATCATGCTGACGGCCACGCGCGAGAAATGCCTGCTCGGGCGCGGCCGGCACTTCGCGCCGGGCATGTATTCCGCACTTGCCGGTTTCATCGAGCCGGGCGAGACGATTGAGGCCGCTGTGCGCCGCGAAACGCTGGAGGAGGCCGGCATCCGGCTTGGCCGCGTCGTCTACCATGCCAGCCAGCCCTGGCCGTTCCCCTATTCGCTGATGATCGGCTGCTTCGGCGAACCGCTCAATGAGGACATCCAGGCCGATCTCAACGAGTTGGAGGACTGCCGCTGGTTCGGCCGCGACGAGGTGCGCCTGATGCTGGCCAGGGAGCATGCCGGCAATCTGATCACGCCGCCGAAAGGGGCGATCGCGCATCACCTCATCCGCGCCTGGGTCGACAGCGAATAGCCAATACTCAAAGTCATTGCAGGAGAGACAAATGATCCGTCACACCGTCGTCTTCACGCTGAAGCACCCGCCGCACTCGCTGGAGGAAAAGCGCTTCCTCGTCGACGCCAAGAAGATCCTCACAGGGATCAGGGGCGTCACGCATTTCGAACAGCTGCGGCAGATCAGCCCCAAGAACGACTATCAGTTCGGCTTCTCGATGGAGTTTGCCGACCAGGCCGCCTACACCAGATACAACGACCATCCCGACCATGTCGCCTTCGTGCGCGATCGCTGGGTGCCGGAAGTCGAGAAGTTTCTTGAGATTGACTATGTGCCGCTGACCCTGCTCGTTTAGCTAACGGGGCACCGTACCGTTGTCTTAGATACCCTGTTTTCGGAGACGACGATCGATGGGGCAGAATTGCAGGCACTATATAGATGCTTTTGGTGCCAGTTCGATGCGAAGGTGATACCCGATATGACTCTGACGATTACGTGGTCGCTTTTGTATTTTGGTGTTAGTTTATTCCAGACGAACTACGTGCGCGCTGACTACACAGAGGACCCCCGATACAAGGCCTGCATGAGCAATGAATCCTCTTCGCGCTGCATTTGCATAATTGATGCCTCCGACGCCCTTGAGGACAATAACAAGATACTTGATATATACCTTAGTTCACAGGACGCAAAAACATCCGCCAAGAAGATAATCGATTTAATCGACAGCAATGAATACAACTATCATGTTTTCAATTCCAGAAAAGACAGATCCGAATTTGTAAGAGGGAAGGTTGCCCTTTTTCTGAGCGAAATCAAGAGGAAGTGCGAGTAGAATGGATCTTTATCTATCTCTTCCGATATCTTAATCTTTAATCAGCCACCTTCCACTGCTCGCGCGACTCGCTGGCCGGATAGACGCCCAGGATCCGCACTTCGCGGGAGAAGAAGCGAAGCTCGTCCAGCGCCAGCTTGACCAGCGGATCGTCGGGATGACCCTCGATGTCGGCGTAGAACAGCGTCGCCGTGAAGGCGCCGAGCTGGTAGCTCTCCAGCTTGGTCATGTTGATGCCGTTGGTGGCGAAGCCACCCATCGCCTTGTAGAGCGCAGCCGGCACGTTGCGGACGCGGAAGATGAAGGTGGTCATCATCTTGGTGTCAGCTGACGGGCGCTCGGCCCATTGCTTGCTTTTGGTCAGGACGACGAAACGGGTGACGTTGGAATCGGTGTCCTCGACATTTTCCTCGATGATGTCGAGCCCGTAGAGCGTCGCCGCCAGCGCCGGCGACAGCGCGGCCATGGTGCGATCCTTGACCTCGGAGATCATCTTGGCCGCACCCGCCGTATCGCCGGCGACGACCGCCTTCCAGCCGTTCTTGCGAATGTATTTGCGGCACTGGCCAAGCGCGTGGATGTGGCTGTGCACGGTCTTTATCTCGTCGCGCTTGACGCCGGGCAGCACCATCAACTGGAAATGGATCGGCAGGAAATACTCGCCGACGATGTGCATCCGCGATTCCGGCAGGAGATGATGGATGTCGGCGACGCGTCCGGCGATGGTGTTCTCGATCGGGATCATGGCGAGGTCGGCCTTGCCGGTCTCGACCGCGTTGAAGGCATCCTCGAAGGTCGGGCACGGCAACGGCTCCATCGAGGGATAGACGTTGCGGCAGGCGGTGTCGGAATTGGCGCCCGGCTCGCCCTGGAAGGATATTCTGTTGGTCTTTTCAGGCATGGGCCAGGTCTCGATTCACGGGTGTCGAAGGGGGATTTCTCAGTTCGAAAGGATTGTCCGGGCGCGCTCGAGGTCTTCCGGCGTGTCGACGCCGAGCGGCAGCGCCCGGACGATCTCGGCATCGATGCGCATGCCGGCTTCCAGCGCCCGCAGCTGCTCCAGCCGCTCGCGGCGCTCCAGCGGCGACGGTTTCAGCGCGACGAAGCGTTCGAGGGCGGCACGGCGATAGGCGTAGAGGCCGACATGGTGATAGAGCGGCCCCTCGCCCCAAGGCGCTGTGGCGCGCGTGAAATAGAGCGCCTTCAGCCGCGTCGCCGACAGCGGCGAGCCGACGATCTTGACGACGTTGGAACTGGTCTTTTCCTCTTCGCGCACGATCTCGACGCCGAGCGTGGCGATATCCACGGCGGCGTCCTCGAACGGCCTGAGCGCGGCGGCGATGATGCCGGGGTCGATGGTCGGCAGGTCGCCCTGCACATTGACGACCGTTTCGACCTTGCGCCCGGGATCAAGCGCAACCAGTGCCTCGTGGATGCGATCTGAACCCGACTCGTGGTCGATGCGCGTCATCACGGCCTCGAAACCATGCGTGCGCACCGCTTCGGCGACGCTTTGCGTATCGGTCGCCACCACCACGCGACCGAGGCCGGCTTCGGCCGCGCGGCGGGCGACATGGACGATCATCGGCGCGCCGGCGATGTCGGCCAGCGGCTTGCCCGGCAGGCGGGTGGAGGCCATGCGGGCCGGTATCAGGATCAAGGTGGACATCGCTGTGGCAAGGCGTTCGAAAAGAGGAGGGTAAAAGTGGCAAAAGGTCTCACTGGCAGCGCCCTTATAGGTGTTGCAACGCCGGAGCAAAAGACCTAGTTTCCGCCCGATTTGACCGGCTCTGGAGGGCAGGTCTCGATACCGACGGACGGAGTGGACGGTTCGGTCCGCCGGAAAAGGGAGCAAGGGGCGTATGGATTCCAACGAAGTCAACAAACTGCTCGCCGGATTGCTCGGAACCGTTTTCGTCGTTTTCTCGGTCGGCCTGGTGTCTGACGCGCTGTTTGCCTCGCCGGCTCCTGAAAAGCCCGGTTTCGCCATCGAGGCTGCTGAGCCCGCCGAAGGCGGCGCGGCCGCGCCCGCCGCCGAATCCAAGCCGATCGCCGATCTGCTGCAGACCGCCAATGTCGAGGCGGGTGCTGCCGTCTTCAAGAAATGCCAGGCTTGCCATTCCGGCGAAAAGGGCGGCCCCAACAAGGTCGGCCCCGACCTGTGGGATCTCGTCGATCGTCCTGTCGCCGAACATGAAGGCTTCGCCTATTCGGCCGGCATGAAGGAATTCTCCAAGGGCGGCACCGAGAAGTGGACCTACGACAACATAAACCACTTCATCACCTCGCCGAAGAAGTTCGTGAAGGGCACGGCCATGGGCTTCGCCGGCCTGCCCAAGGACGAGGACCGCGCCAACGTCATCGCCTATCTGCGCACGCTGTCGGACAATCCCAAGCCGCTGCCGGCACCGGGCGCCGCAGCCGACGCCAGCGCGCCCGCCAAGCCGGCTGATGGCGCCGCACCGGCCAAGCCTGCCGCGCCCGCGGCTCCGGCAGCACCAGCCGCGCCGGCCAAATAACCGAATTGTCATCAAAGCGTTCATAGAAAAGCCGGGTTCAGCCCGGCTTTTTTGTTGGGAAATGCCGGATGCGGCGACAAAGCCGCTGCATTGCGGTTTCCACGCGCGCCAAATCATCTAGGATCGCCTTCTGGATGATCTGGCACGCATCGCGAAGAGGATAGTGCATGACGGTTGGCCGAACGCTTCTCAAGTCGCTGCTGGCGGCGGCCCTTCTGGCGGCGGGACTGCAGACGACCCTGGCCGACGAGTGGCGGACCACCTCATCGCTGATCGGCCAATCCAAATATGGCGATAACTTCCAGCATTACGACTACGTCAACCCGAACGCGCCCAAGGGCGGGACGCTGAATTCTGTGCTGCTTGGCACCTTCGACAGCTTCAATCCCTACATCGTGCAGGGATCGCCAGCGGCGGGCCTCGTCGGCTTCGGCGGTGGCCTGCTCTACGATACGCTGATGGAGCAGGCGACGGACGAGGGCAGCACCAGCCACCCGCTGATCGCCGATGCCTACAAATATCCCGCCGACTATTCCTCGGCGACCTACCGTCTCGATCCACGCGCGAAATGGCATGATGGCCAGCCGATCACCGTCGACGACGTGATCTGGTCGTTCCAGGTGTTGAAGGCGAACAGCCCGCAATACAGCCGCTATTTCGAGAATGTCACTGACGCGGTAGCGATCTCCGACCGCGAGGTCGAATTCCACTTCAACCAGAAGGGCAATCGGGAACTGCCGAAGATCATCGGAGACCTCGCCGTGCTGCCGAAACACTGGTGGGAAGGCACCGATGCCAGCGGCAAGAAGCGCGACGTCACCAAGCCGACGTTGGAAATTCCGCTGGGTTCAGCGGCCTACAAGATCGCCAGCTTTAAGGCGGGCTCGGAAATCGTCTGGCAGCGCGTGCCGGACTATTGGGCGGCCAAGCTGCCGGTGAAGATCGGCCGCGAGAATTTCGACACGCGCCGATACACCTACATCCTCGACGACAATGCCGCCTGGCTGGCCTTCACCAAGGGAGGATTGGAAGACATCAACCGCGAGTACAGCTCCCGCAAATGGGCGACGGCCTATAATTTCCCGGCCGTCCAGGCCGGTGACGTCATCAAGAAGGACTTCCAGACTCAGTCGCCACAGCCAATGCAGGGCTTTGTCCTCAACCAGCGAAGGCCGCTGTTCCAGGACCGGCTGGTTCGCGAGGCATTGACCATACCCTTCGATTTCGAGAGCATGAATCGCACCTTGTTCTTCGGCTTCAACACCCGCACATCGAGCTATTTCCAGGGTACCGAACTGGCGTCGAGCGGTCTGCCGCAAGGCAAGGAATTGGATATCCTCGAGAAATATCGCGACAAGCTGCCACCCGAACTCTTCACGCAGGAGTTCAAGCTGCCGGTCTACGATTCGCCACAAGCCGAGCGAAAGTACTTGAAACAGGCGGTCGATCTCTTCGCCAAGGCGGGTTGGGTGATTAGAGGCGGCAAGATGGTCAACGCCAAGACGGGCGCCCAGTTCAAATTCGAGATCCTCGGCTGGAATGATACCGATCAGGTGATCGCCAGTCCCTATATCGCCAATCTGCGCAAGATCGGCGTCGACGCTTCCCTGCGTATCATCGACCAGACGCAGTACATCAACCGCGTCAACAACTTCGATTTCGATGTTGTCACGGGCCTGTTCGGCCAGTCGGATTCGCCTGGCAACGAGCAGCGCGACTTCTGGAGCTCGAAGGCCGCCGACTCGCCCGGCTCGCGCAATCTGATGGGCATCAAGGATCCCATCGTCGATGCACTGGTCGACCGCATCATCTTCGCCACCGACCGCGACGATCTCGTTGCCGCCACACATGCGCTCGACAGGGTTCTTCTATGGAACTTCTACGTCGTGCCGCAGTATTATCGGTCGGCGGTCTGGTTGGCCTATTGGGACAAGTTCAAATTCCCCGACAAGCAGCCTGCCTATGTTGGTGCCGATATCGATTCTTGGTGGATTGACCTCGACAGGGAGAAGGCACTGGCCGCCAAATACAAGGGCGGCAATTGATGGGGCGGCAATTGATGGCGATGCTGCCCCGTCGCGATTTTCTCGCCCTCGGCGCGGCTGCCGCTGCCAGCGCGCTGCTGCCGGGCAGAGCCTTCGCCGACATTGCGACCGGCGTGAAATTGCATGGGCTCTCCGCCTTCGGCGACCTCAAATACAAACCGGATTTTGCGCATTTCGACTATGTCAATCCGGACGCGCCCAAGGGCGGCCAGATGAATTTCACGCCGCCCAGCGCAACCCTCAACCAGAGTTTCCTGACCTTCAACACCCTGAATTTCCTGGTGTTGAAGGGGGAGGCGCCGCCGCGCGCCGAACTCTGTTTCGATTCCCTGATGACAAGCGCGCTCGATGAACCGGATGCGGTCTACGGCTTGCTGGCCGAGTCCGTCACCTTGTCGGCGGACCGCAATGGTTTCCGCTTCGTGCTTCGGCCGCAGGCGCGCTTCCATGACGGCTCGCCGCTGACCGCCGAAGACGTTGTCTTCGCGTTGAAGCTCTACAAGGACAAGGGCCACCCCAACCTCTCCAAGGCATTGCGGTACATGACCGACGCGGTCGCGGCCGATCCCGTCACCCTTGACCTGACCTTCAATGGCGAACAGTMGGCGCAAAACATCCTGGCGGTCGTGGGCATGCCGGTCGTGTCCAAGGCCTTTTATGCGGCCAATGAGTTCGATGCCTCGACCATGACACCGCCGCTTGGCTCGGGGCCCTACAAGATTGGACGCGTGGTCGCCGGACAGGCCGTCGAATATGAGCGCGTCGCCGACTATTGGGGCCGCGATCTCCCGGTGAATCGCGGCCAGTACAATTTCGACCGCATCCGCATCGACTTCTATCTCGACCGGCAGGCGGCATTCGAGGCCTTCAAGAAAGGCGATACGCATTTTCGCGAGGAATTCACCTCGCGCGTATGGGCGACCGGATATGATTTTCCGGCGTTGAACGAGGGCAAGGTCGTCAAACGGGAATTTCCCGGCGAGAAGACGCCCGACATGCAGGGCGTCGCGCTGAACCAGCGCCGTCCGCAATTCCGCGATGAGCGCGTGCGACAGGCGATCGCCAACTGCTTCGATTTCGAATGGATGAAGCGCGCGCTGTTTTACGGCTCTTACGAGCGCTCGCAATCGAACTTCGAACGGTCGGACTACAAGGCCGAGGGCCTGCCCTCGCCAGGGGAATTGGCCCTGCTGGAGCCATTACGCGCCGATGTGCCGCCACAGGTCTTTGGCGAAGCGGTAACGCTGCCTCTCTCGGACGGTTCAGGTCATGACCGCAAGCTGCTGAGCGCGGCTTCGAAACTGCTTGCCGAAGCCGGCTGGAAACGCACGGGCAGTTTCGTCGTCAACGACAAGGGCGAAAGGCTGCGGGTGGAAATGCTGGCGGAGGACGATGGCATCGTTCGCATTTTCACCCCGTGGTCCGAAAACATGAAGGCGATCGGGATCGATGCTTCGATCCGGCAGGTCGATTCGGCGCAATATGAACAGCGGCAGAGTGATTTCGATTTCGACCTCAACCTCCTGCACTGGTCGATCGGCGCAACACCCACGGCCGACAGCCTGGAGATGCTCTACGATTCGCGGATGGCGAACACGCCGGGGCAGCGCAATTATCCGGGCACACAAAGCAAGGCCATCGACGCGCTGATCGTCGCGGCCGGCAAGGCGCGCAGCCGAACAGACCTCGTCACCGCGCTCAGAGCGCTCGACCGGGTCTTGCGCGCGCGGCTAGACTGGATTCCAACATACTATCTGGCGAATCACCGCGTTGCCTATTGGGACATGTTCGGCTTTGTCGAGCAAAAGCCCGATTTCGGCTTTCCGGTCGAGACGCTGTGGTGGTTCGATAAGGGCAAGGCGGCAAAAATTGGCAAAGGCTGAGATATCGGTCCGCAGAAGGCAGGAAGCCTGATGGGCGCCTATATACTGCGCCGCATCCTTTTGATGATCCCGACCCTGTTCGGCATCATGGCGATCTCCTTCGCCGTCATCCAGTTCGCGCCGGGCGGCCCGGTCGAGCAGGTGATCGCCAAGCTGACCAATCAGGGCGGCAGCGACCGCCTCGGTGGTGGCGGCGGCGATGCGGGCGCCTCCAATTTCGACGTCGCCGGCGACGTCAGCTCGAAATACCGCGGCGCGCAGGGCCTCGATCCGGAATTCATCAAGAAGCTGGAGAAGCAGTTCGGTTTCGACAAGCCGCCGCTCGAGCGCTTCGGCATGATGCTGTGGAACTATATCAGGTTCGATTTCGGCAACAGCTACTTCCGCGATATCTCGGTGCTCGACCTGATCCTGGAAAAGATGCCGGTGTCGATTTCGATCGGGCTCTGGATCACGCTGTTGTCCTATCTGATTTCCATCCCGCTCGGCATCCGCAAGGCGGTGAAGGACGGCACGCCTTTCGACGTCTGGACCAGCGGCGTCGTCATCGTCGGCTATGCCATTCCGGGCTTCCTGTTCGGCATCATGCTGATGGTGCTGTTCGCCGGCGGATCCTTCTGGGACTGGTTCCCGCTGCGCGGCATCGTCTCGGACAATTGGGACCAGTTGTCCTGGCCGGGCAAGATCGCCGACTATTTCTGGCACATGACCCTGCCGCTGACGGCGCTGGTGCTGTCGGCCTTCGCCACGACGACGCTTTTGACCAAGAACTCGTTCCTGGAGGAGATCCGCAAGCAGTATGTGGTGACGGCGCGCGCCAAGGGCCTGTCGGAGCGGCAGGTGCTCTACGGCCATGTCTTCCGCAATGCCATGCTGATCGTCATTGCCGGCTTTCCCGGCGCCTTCATCTCGGCCTTCTTCACCGGTTCGCTGCTGATCGAGAACATCTTTTCGCTCGATGGCCTCGGCCTGCTCGGCTTCCGGTCGGTGGTCGAGCGCGACTATCCGGTGGTCTTCGCCAACCTTTACATCTTCTCGCTTCTCGGCCTGTTCGTCGGATTGCTGTCCGACCTCATCTACACCTGGGTCGATCCGCGCATCGATTTCGAGCGGAGAGACGTCTGATGTCGGAGGCAAGCGTTACTGCCAGCGTGGTGCCGGCGCGGATGCCGCGGCCGTTCCTGTCGCCGCTCAACAAGCGCCGCCTGCAGAATTTCAAGGCCAACCGGCGCGGCTACTGGTCGTTGTGGATTTTCCTCGTCCTGTTCGTGCTGTCGCTGTTTGCCGAATTCATCGCCAACGACAAGCCGATCATCGCCTCCTACAAGGGCGAGATCCTGTTTCCGGTGCTGGTCGCCTACCCCGAGGAAAAGTTCGGCGGCTTCTATGCCGTCACCGATTACCGCGACCCGGTGATCCAGGACGAGATCAACGCCAATGGCTGGATGATCTGGCCGCCGATCCGCTATTCCTACCAGACCGTCAACAACGCCATTCCGGAGGCGGCGCCCGCCAAACCGTCCTGGCAGTATGACGCCGCGAAGCGCTGCAACCAGTATCCGCAAGGCGCCGCCGACCCGGCCTGCATCGTCGGCAACTGGAACTGGCTCGGCACCGACGACCAGGCGCGCGATGTGCTGGCGCGCGTCATCTACGGCTTCCGCATCTCGGTGCTGTTCGGGCTGATCCTGACCGCCGGCTCGGCGCTGATCGGCGTCGGCGCCGGCGCCTTGCAGGGCTATTTCGGCGGCTGGACGGACCTGCTGTTCCAGCGCTTCATCGAAATCTGGTCGGCGATCCCGGTGCTCTATCTGCTGCTCATCGTCGCCRCCATCCTGCCGCCGGGCTTCTTCATCCTGCTCGGGCTGATGCTGCTGTTTTCCTGGGTGGCGCTGGTCGGCGTGGTGCGGGCCGAGTTCCTGCGCGCCCGCAATTTCGAATATGTCAACGCAGCCCGCGCGCTCGGCGTGCCCAACCGCACCATCATGTTCCGGCATTTGTTGCCCAACGCCATGGTGGCGACATTGACCTTCATGCCGTTCCTGCTCTCGGGTTCGATCTCGACGCTGACCTCGCTCGATTATCTGGGCTTCGGCCTGCCGCCAGGATCCGCCTCGCTCGGTGAATTGCTGAAGCAGGCACAGCGCAACCTCAATGCGCCGTGGCTCGGCATTTCCGGCTTCGTCGTCATCTCGCTGATGTTGTCGCTGCTGGTCTTCGTCGGCGAGGCGACGCGCGACGCCTTCGATCCGCGCAAGACGTTCAAATGAGCGAAGCGCCTTTGCTCAGCGTCCAGGACCTCAGTGTCGCCTTCAGCCAGGGCGGCGGCCAGTCCGTCGCCGTCGACCACATCTCCTTCGATATCGCCAAGGGCGAGACAGTGGCGCTGGTCGGCGAGTCCGGCTCCGGCAAGTCGGTCTCCGCGCTGTCAGTTTTGAAACTCCTGCCCTACCCCAGCGCCAGCCATCCCTCCGGGAAAATCCTGTTCGAGGGCGCCGACCTGCTGGCGATGAGCGAGAAGCAGTTGCGACAGGTGCGCGGCAACAAGATCACCATGATCTTCCAGGAGCCGATGACCTCGCTCAATCCGCTGCACACGATCGAACATCAGATCGTCGAGATCCTGAAGCTGCATCAGGGCATGGCCGACCGCGCGGCCAAGGCGCGCACGCTGGCCCTGCTCAACGAGGTCGGCATCCGCGACCCGCAGAAGCGGCTCGATGCCTATCCGCACCAGCTGTCCGGCGGCCAGCGCCAGCGCGTCATGATCGCCATGGCGCTCGCCAACGAACCGGAACTGTTGATCGCCGACGAGCCTACGACGGCCCTCGACGTCACCGTGCAGGCGCAGATCCTCGAACTGCTGGCGGGCCTCAAGAGCCGCAAGGGCATGTCGATGCTGTTCATCACCCATGATCTGGGCATCGTGCGCAAGATCGCCGACCGGGTCTGCGTGATGACCAAGGGCAAGATCGTCGAGACCGGACCGACCAAGGAGATCTTCGCCAACCCGCAGCACCCCTATACGCGGCATCTGCTGGCGGCCGAACCGAAAGGCAAGCCGCCGGCCGCCAACGCCGACGCCAAGCCGGTCATGACCGGCAAGGACATCAAGGTCTGGTTCCCGATCAAGCAGGGCTTCTTCCGCCGCACGGTCGACCATGTGAAGGCGGTCGACGGCATCGATGTCACCGTGCGCGCCGGCCAGACGCTGGGCGTGGTCGGCGAGTCCGGTTCCGGCAAGACGACGCTCGGCCTGGCGCTGGCGCGCATGATCTCGTCGACGGGAACCATCCAGTTCAACGGCCGCGACATCAACCAGCTCACCTTCAACGCCATGCGGCCGCTCCGGCGCGAATTGCAGATCGTCTTCCAGGATCCGTTCGGTTCGCTCAGCCCGCGCATGTCGATCGCCGAGATCATCGAGGAAGGACTAAAGATCCACGAGCCGAAGCTGTCGCCCGATGAACGCGACGACAAGGTTGCCGACGTGCTGAAGGAGGTCGGCCTCGATCCGGCGACCCGCAACCGCTATCCGCACGAGTTTTCCGGCGGCCAGCGCCAGCGTGTGGCGATCGCCCGCGCCATGGTGCTCAACCCGCGCTTCGTCATGCTCGACGAGCCGACATCGGCGCTCGACATGAGCGTGCAGGCGCAGGTCGTCGACCTCTTGCGCAATCTGCAGGCCAAGCACGACCTCGCTTATCTCTTCATCAGCCATGACCTCAAGGTCATCCGGGCGCTTGCCAATGACGTCATCGTCATGCGCAATGGCCAGATCGTCGAAGCCGGCCCCTCCCAGCAGATTTTTGAAAATCCGCAAACCGACTATACTCGGGCACTGATCTCGGCCGCCTTCAAGATAGAGACGGCGCCGGTCGGCATCGTCAGCGAGTAATTTGCGTAAGAGGGATTAGACGAACCGCGATGGAAAAAGGCCGCATCCTGCTTGCCGTCACCGGCTTTCATCCGCAGCGCTGGCGCGAGCTGCTGTCGGCCGAGCGCGAGGTGGTGCTGGAGCCGGACGGCGCCAAGGATCCGTCGATCACCTATGCGGTGGTGTGGAAGCAGAAGCCCAATTTGTTGTCGTCGCTGCCCAATCTGCGCGCCATCTTCTCGATCGGCGCCGGTGTCGACCATATCTTCGCCGATCCCGGCCTGCCCGACGTGCCGATCGTCAAGGTCGTCGCCGACAACCTCACGCAATACATGACCGAATATGTCGTCTGGCGGGTGCTCGATCATCATCGCCAGGGTCTGCTCTACCGGCAGCAGCAGCAAAAAAAGATCTGGCACGAGCCGCAGCAGCGGCCGGCCGGCGACATATCCGTCGGCATTATGGGCCTCGGCAATCTCGGCCGCTCCGCGGCCTCGGTGCTGCTGTCGCTCGGCTTCGCGGTCAATGGCTGGTCGCGCTCCGAGCGGCCGATGCAAGGGGTGGCGACCTATTCCGGCGAAGCCGGGTTGATCCCCTTCCTCAAGGCGACCGACATCCTTGTCGTGCTTCTGCCGCTGACGCCGGACACGCAAGGCATCATCAATTACGGTGTGCTCAAGGAATTGCGCAAGCGCAACGGCCTCGGCGGTTCGGTGCTGATCAATGCCGGACGCGGCCGCCTGCAGAAGGATGCCGACATCGTGCGGGCGCTGGACGACGGCACGCTGAAGGAGGCGAGCCTCGACGTGTTCGAGGTCGAGCCGCTGCCGAAGACCAGCCCGCTGTGGAACCATCCGAAAGTGTTCGTGACGCCGCACGCGGCTGCGACCTCGGATCCCATGCACCTGGTGCCGTCGATGCTGCGCCAGATGGACGCTTTCGAGCGTGGCGAAAAGCTCGAGAACCTGGTGGATCGCAAGGCCGGATACTGACCAGGAATCCTATCTGGCCAGATCCCACTGCCTGAAGCACTGCTTGATTGCTCTCACCGAGGACAGCTGCAGCTTGGGCAGGTCGAGCTCCTCGAACATCGCCTGGTATCTGTGGCGGTTCTTCGGCGTGGTCACGGCAATATGGTGGATCATGTCCCATTTGACGCTGTCGCGCCCGCCCTCCAGGGCTCCGCGTCTGTTCTTCTCGAACCAGCTTCGCCTGAAGTAACGCAGCAAGCTTGCCGGCGTGGAGATGTCCAGCAGGATCACTCCCGTCGCCCGCCGGACACGTTGCGGCATGCAGATCGAGTAATTTCCGTCCATCACCCAGCGCTCGCCGGCGATCGCGGCGTCATGCAAGGCGATGAATTCGGCCTTTGGACGCGGCTGCCAGTCGGTGTTGGGCAGATGATGAAGCAGATCGAGGTGAACGGGCTCCAGGCCACCCTTGCGGGCAATCGCGTCGGCGAGCGTCGACTTGCCGCTGTTGGACGGCCCCAGGATGCAGATGCGGTCGCCAAGGTCCGAGAGTTTCATCCGACAGTGCCCTTATGCGGATGCAGAACGCCGTCCACGACGAATTGCCGACTTATAGCGTGTCCTCAACTGGGCAAAGCGAACTTCTTCTTCTGATTGTCCGGTTTGCCGCAGTCGCGGCGCGCGATCGACCGGTTCATGGCGTCGATCTCGCCCGCCGCCTTGTCGCTGTCGCGCTTGGCCTTGGAGCGCAGGTCGGGCGTGAACGGACCGAAACCCATGGCGGGATTGGAGAAGGTCGGCTTCGCGGTCACCGGAAGGCTGTATTGCTGCGCCAAGCCATTGCGCTGCGCCAGCAACTGATCACACGGCACGGTGTCGTATTGCAGGGAGGATTCTACGTTGGCGTCCTGCCGCTCGGACATCGAATTGCCGACGCAGCCGGCCGTTGCCAGGCAAGATGCCAAGATCATCATGTTCCAGCGCATCCGATATGCTCCTCCTCCTGTCCCGCCCTGATGCGACCAGATCGCAAATATCAGTGGCGCACGCAAATCGGACTTTTTCGCAGCAGGCCGTGGCAGCACTACCGCAAGATGATCCTGCACACGCTTCAAATGGCGTGAGGCTTCCACGCCACAACGCCCAGCCCTTTGACAGGCTCGCGGCGATCCTGCCGGATGGTGGTCGGCTCCAGCGCCAGGATCGTAAGCCCTTTGGCCTCGAGTGTCCGCCTGACATAGAATTCCGAATGGGCGTAACGCCGCGAGGTCTGCAGCCCGAAATCACCGTCGCCCGCCAGGGTCTCGACGGAGAAGGCAAACAGGCCACCCTCGGCGAGCAGTCCGACAATGGTGCCCATCAGACCATCGAGCGCGCCGATGTAGATCAGGACATCGGCCGATGTCACCAGATCGGGTTTTTCGCCTTGGTGGGAAAATCGCTGCAGATCCGCTTTTGTCAGCGTGTCGTAGATGCCTTTCGACCGTGCCTTCTTCAGCATCCTGGCCGAGATATCGACCCCTTCCAGGCGGTCGACAATCGGCCTCAACCTCTCGCCCATCAGCCCGGTGCCGCAGCCCAGATCGAGCGCCATGCGGAAGCGGCCCGGCTTTGCCTTGCGAATTATGTGCTCGAGGAATTCGGGCAACCGGTAATCGAGCTTGCCGACCAGCATCTCCTCGAACGTCTCGGCATAGTGGTCGAACAGCGCTTCGACAAAGGCGCTGGGTGGGGCTGCGGCAACCGCACCCTTGCCGATCAGCTGCAATTTGAGGGCCGCGCCCTGGCGATCGGCCGGATCGAGTTTCACCGACATCGCCCAGGCCTGCGCCGCCAGGTCGAGCCTGCCGGAAGCCTCCTGAATTTCGCCGAGGCGGAACCAGCCCATTGCCCATTCCGGCGCCAGCTCCAATGCGCCGAGCAGCAGCTCGGCCGCCGCCGTGGAATCGCCGGAGGCAAACAGCATCTCGGCATAGTCGGCACGGCGATCGGCGTTCAAATCGCCTGATGAGGTCTGGAGCGGCTTCATGATGATGGTTCCGCCGGCGGAGGCCGGACCGCCACCTCTGTAGAGCAAAGGATGCGGAAGCTGAACCGAATTGAGCGTCCTTTGCCCAGGAGAGTCAGCAGTCTGCGACCACAGGCTTCCCGCGGCGGAATTATATCCTATCTTGGGAACCATGCGCGCCAGCGACCTGCTTCACCCCCGGCCCGAGGGCCTTTACTGCCCGCCGGGCGATTTCTTCATCGACCCTGTGCGGCCCGTGAACCGGGCGCTGATCACGCACGGCCATTCAGACCATGCGCGTTCCGGCCACCGCTCGGTGCTGGCGACGCGGCAGACGCTCGACATTATGGGCCTGCGCTATGGCGAGGACTTTGCCGGAACGACCCAGGCCGCACGGCTCGGCGAGACGATCGCGCTTGGCGGCGTCAGCGTCAGCTTCCATCCGGCCGGCCATGTGCTGGGCTCAGCGCAGATATCGGTCGAGCATCAGGGCATGCGCATCGTCGCCTCCGGCGACTACAAGAGGCGCAGGGACGCGACCTGCGCGCCGTTCGAGCCGATCCGCTGCGACGTGTTCATCACCGAGGCGACATTCGGCCTGCCGGTATTCCGCCACCCGCCCGACACGGAAGAGATCGCGCGCCTGCTGAAGTCGGCGGCGCAGTTTCCCGAACGCTCGCATCTGGTCGGCGCCTATGCGCTGGGCAAGGCGCAGCGAGTGATGCGGCTGCTGCGCGATGCCGGCTACGACAGGCCGCTCTACATCCATGGCGCGCTGGCCAGGCTCAGCGAGTACTATCAGAGCCAGGGCATCGACCTAGGTATCCTCGAACCGGCAACGGTCGAGGGCGGCAAGGATGACTTCACCGGCGCCATCGTCGTCGGCCCGCCATCGGCCTTCGCCGACCGCTGGGCGCGGCGCTTTCCCGATCCGATCTCATGTTTCGCGTCGGGCTGGATGCGCATCCGCCAGCGCGCCAAGCAAGGCGGCGTCGAGCTGCCGCTGATCATCTCGGACCATGCCGACTGGGACGAACTCATCGCCACCATCAAGGAGACCGGCGCCGAGGAAATCTGGGTGACGCACGGTCGCGAGGAAGCCCTGGTGCGCTGGTGCGAACTGGAAGGCATTGCCGCGCGGCCGCTGCATCTGGTGGGCTATGAGGATGAAGGCGATTGACCCGGCTAGTTTGCTTCCGTCACCTTCACCCGCGTGATGATGGATTTCTCATAGAAGATATCCACCTCGGTATACTGTCCTTTCCTGGCAGGCTTCCGGTATGCCACCTTCCGGTAGGCGACATCGTCGGTGCCAACGTCGCCTTTTTTTACGATCGTCAGATCGAGCATCAGAATTGCCGGATTGATACCTTGTGGAACCGTCATTTTCAGTTTCGGAACCAGATTTCATGCTCTTGTTTCGACTTCGCCTGTGACATGAATCGCCGGCGATGCTCCCGGCATAACATTGATCCAGGCTTTCCATTTGCGATTTGCAGGCGCTGCCATGTTTTTACCTCCCAGGTTAAAGACACGCGGTATCATATCTTATCGAGACCTCGACCGCGAGATGTTGCGTTAACTGGTGATTTGATTTTCTCATGAACCGCTTCGCCGAACTTCTCGACCGCCTGGTGCTGACGCCGTCGCGCAACGGCAAGCTGACGCTGCTGGTCGACTATTTCCGAACCGTCGAGGATCCGGACCGCGGGTTGGCGCTGGCCGCCATCACCGGTGACCTTACAATAGCCGCGGTCAAGCCGGCGATGCTGCGCATGCTGGTCACCGAACGCATGGACCCGGTGCTGTTCGGCTATTCCTACGACTATGTCGGCGACCTCGCCGAGACCGTGTCACTGGTCTGGCCGCAGACGCCGGGCAAGATCCCCAACCGCGAGCCGACGCTCGGCGAGGTCGTGGCAAAACTGCAGGCGGCAAGCCGCTCCGACGGGCCGAAGGTGCTGACGAGCCTGCTGGACAGCGCCGGCATCTCGGCGCGCTTCGCCATCATCAAGCTGGTCACCGGCGGCCTGCGCATCGGCGTCTCGGCACGGCTGGCCAAACAGGCGCTGGCGGATTTCGGCAAGGTCGAGGTCGCCGAGATCGAGGAGCTCTGGCACGGGCTGTCGCCGCCCTACACGGCGCTGTTCGCCTGGCTGGAAGGCAAGGCCGAAAAACCCCGGAATACGGCATTGGCGCTGTTCCGCCCGGTGATGCTGTCGAACCCGGTTGGCGACGGCGATCTCGAAAAACTCGATCCGGCGGATTACGCGGCCGAATGGAAATGGGACGGCATCCGCGTCCAGGCGGCGGCGGAAGGCGGCATCCGCCGGCTCTATTCGCGCACCGGCGACGATGTCTCCGGCGCCTTCCCCGACCTTGCCGACGCCATGCATTTTTCGGCGACGCTGGACGGCGAGTTGCTGGTCGGCGACCCGCGGGAGGCGACGGGAACCTTCTCGGACCTGCAGCAGCGGCTGAACCGCAAGACGGTGACGCCGAAGATGCAGCAGCAATATCCGGCCTTCATGCGCTGCTACGACCTGCTTCAGCTCGGCGACGAAGACCTTCGCTCATTGCCGTTCCGCGAGCGGCGTGGCCGCCTCGAAGCTTTCGTGAAAACGCTCGACCCCAGCCGTTTCGACCTGTCGCCCTTCGTCGCCTTCGCGGACTGGCAGATGCTGGAAGAACTGCGTCGCGCGCCGCCGCACCCGATCATCGAGGGCGTGATGCTGAAGCGCTGGGATTCGCCCTATGTCGCCGGACGGCCGAAAGGCCCGTGGTTCAAATGGAAGCGCGATCCGCACACGGTGGACGCGGTGCTGATGTATGCCCAGCGCGGCCATGGCAAGCGCTCGAGTTTTTACTCCGACTACACGTTCGGCGTCTGGTCCGGCGGCGAGGGCGAGGAGGAACTCGTGCCGGTCGGCAAGGCCTATTTCGGCTTCACCGACGAGGAACTGAAGCAGATCGACAAATATGTCAGGGACAACACGGTCGAGCGTTTCGGGCCGGTGCGGTCGGTGCGGGCCGACCGCGACAATGGGCTGGTGCTGGAAGTCGCCTTCGAGGGGCTCAACCGCTCGACGCGGCACAAATCCGGCGTCGCCATGCGCTTTCCCCGCATTTCACGGCTGCGCTGGGACAAGCCGGCCAACGAGGCCGACCGCATCGAGACGCTGCAGGCATTGCTCGATCGCTAAAATCCTACTGCTCGATCGAGACGCGGATCTCGTAGATGTCGACCGCCTTGCCCTGCTTGTCGAAATCGGAATTGACGGCGATGGTTCCGGCCGAGCCCGGATGCTTGGCGGGGAACTGCACGTCGAACAGATATTCGTTGCGCTGCTGGCCGACCGCGTAGCGCTTGCGGCCGCAGTCGCCGAGTTCGCCGAAATTGCAGTCGACCGAGATCTGCGTGTCCTTGCCGTCCTCGGCACGCGCGATGATGTCGAACACGGCGTGCTTGCCGGCGAGCTTCTCCAGCACGCCCTGCCCGACATCGAAGGCGATCGCCGAACCGGAGGGGCCGGACTGGATGCGCAGGAACGACCCGGTGTCGTCCTTCATCACCGAGGCCTTGGCGTCCGACGGGGCGGCGACATGTGTCGGGTCTGCCGGCGAGAACACATTGATCCAGTTGCGCGACTGGTCCGCCGCACCAGGCTTGGCCGGCGCGTTGGCGCCGTCGGCCGGGGTGAAATCGTCGTCCTCGACGGTTGGCGGCGCTTCGGGCGGCGCCGTGTCGAGTTGCGCCGCCGTCTTGAACACGCCGGTCTGGAAGGCGAAGAAACCGCCGATGCCGATCGCCGCAAGCAGGGTCACGGTGAAGAAGATGGCGGTCAGCGGCAGGCGGCGCCCGCGAATGCGCCGTTCATCGCGATCGGGCGCCACTTCCGTGGCGACACCCGAAGCAGCGGGAGCGGACATGTCTATGGCCGGCACGCCGGGAAGGGTCGCGTCCGGCATGATATCGGGGACGACCGGCAGCACGCGCGAGCGCGGCGCATCGGAGGCGGGCTGCGCGGGGCCGTCGACGGTGACGGCGGGCGATGGCGCCTTGTCGCCGATCTCGATGGCGGGCGCCGCGATGACCGCGGGCTCGGCCGCCGGTGCGTCGACCTCCAGGCCCACATCCGGCACCGCCGGCAGGAACTCCGATTCGATTTCGGTGATCGTCGCCTGGATCGCCTTGCGGCGCTTGATGGCGACCTCCACGGTCACGCCGGGATTGGCCTGGAGCGCACGGTCGAGCGCGGCAAAGGCCGACCGATAGACCTTCTCGCGGAACGCGCGGTCCTCGGCATTGCCCTTTTCCAAGGCGTTCCGGATCGCTTTTTCGATCGCGTCCACGCGGGATCCCTCTGCAAATTGCCCCAATCTTCCCTGATGGTTAGCGGTAGGCGACCAATCAATCAACGGGCGGGCGGCCGCATTCTGCCTCGACGGGCCATCCAAAGTCCATCTTGGCGGTATTCCGGCAAACAAAATCGGCTCAGGCCGGGGATTCTCGCACGCCGGGCTGCGCGAACCCTTGTTTCGATCGCGGCGGGCGCCTGTGCATGATTTGGCAAGTGGCATCTTGAATTCGCGGCCGGTTGAGTCTATCACCCAGCCCATCTTGGAGGCGTCGGCCTCCCGGGCCGCTTTAGCTCAGTTGGTAGAGCACATCATTCGTAATGATGGGGTCAGGTGTTCGAGTCACCTAAGCGGCACCATTTTTTCCCCTCCCGTCGTCCTCTCATATGCGCCTGCACCACCTGTGCAGGGGATCCCGCCAAGCCCTCCATATCCACCATTGTCGCGACTCGTCTTTGGTGGGAAACTCGTGGGCCTCAGCATGGGAGGTCCAAAATGCCCAACACTTTCAAGACCGGAGACGTCGTCAAGCTGAAGTCGGGAGGGCCGAAGATGACGGTCAGCGACGGCGCCGCTTCCGGCATGTATCTGTGCCACTGGTTCAACCGCGAGGGCGATGTCTGGATCCCGCAGCATGCGGGATTCAAACCGGACCAACTGGTGGCGGCCGACCCATCGGCATAGCTCCTGCCCGTTCGCCAAGGGCGGTGGCCGGCCGGCGTGGATGACGCCGGACGGGATGTCATGGCCGCCGCTTTCAGCACCTGCACGGGGGTGGCATCGCCGAATCGAATGATCGGCACAGGCGACCGACGGAATTCTCGCGTCACGGCGTTTAACGGTTGAAGCGTGACCACGGCTAGGGCCGTGGCCGACGCGCCAACCGGAGACGCCTAAGCATGATAAGCCGTTCGATCCTTGCCGCTGCCTTGAGCCTGCTGACCGTTGCGGCCCTCGCCCAGACGGCGACGCAGCCTCCGGCCGCCACACCTCCGGGCGCCACGCCGCCGGCCGCCGCCCCCGGCACGCCAAAGGTCAGGTCCGACATCACGCTGGCCAAGTTCCAGAAGCGGCGGGAGAAGGCGATCATGGCCGCCGACACGGATGGCGACGGCAAGATCAGCCTGCTCGAGTGGGAGGCCTTCCAGGCCAAGCGCAACATCAAGGGCGATGCCGCCAAATCCTTCGCGCGCATCGATTCCAATCATGACGGCTTTATCGACCGCGCCGAGCTCGATGCGTTCTTCGCCAAGCGCTTTGCCAGGCTGGACAAGAATGGCGACGGCGTTCTGACGGCCGACGAGATGCCAGGCCACAAATCCGCTCCCAAGCCGGAGCAATGACCAAGAGGCCATGACGCGTGATGGATATCGGGAGTGCGCCAGCCCATGAGCGCCGATCCGGACGAGGAGCTGGTTCGCCGGGTCGGGGCCGGCGACCCGGCGGCCGTGCAGACGCTCGTTGCGCGCAAACTGCCGCGCATCCTTTCGCTTGCTGTGCGCATGCTGGGCGACGCGGCGGAGGCCGAGGACGTCGCGCAGGAGACTTTCGTGCGCATCTGGCGCCACGCCTCAAGCTGGCGGCGCGGCAATGCACGCTTCGACAGCTGGATCCACCGGGTGACGCTCAACCTCTGCTACGACCGGCTGCGCCGGCGCCGCGAGGTGGTGACCGACGATTTGCCGGACATGGCCGACCCCGCCCCGCTTCCCGATGCTCGCGAAGAGCCGCACCGTGTCGAGCAGGCCTTGCAGGCAATCGCGCCACGCCAGCGCGAGGCGATCATCCTGGTCTACTATCAGGAGATGTCCAACATCGAGGCGGCCGCGACCCTGGAGGTCAGCGTCGATGCGCTGGAGAGCCTGCTCTCGCGCGGCCGGCGGGCCTTGCAGATGATATTGGCCAGGGATGGCGTCCATGACTGAGAGAAGCGCGGCCATGAATGGCGGACATTCACCGCGCCTCGCGGGCGACCGGGGGGGACCGGTTTTTATCGTTTCCAACCCGCGTGGGCACGCGGCACCAAGGGGCAAGGGGAAGACCGATGGCTGAAGAAATCGAGGACGGGCCGGCAATGGATGCCAGGCGTTTCGCGGCGCTTACGGAGGCCTATGGCGGCGATCCTCGACGCTGGCCGCAAGCGGAGCGCGAGGCCGCCGCTGCCTTTGCTTCAAGCGAGACGGGCCAGGCCATTTCACGAAACGCCGGCGCGCTTGACGCCCTGCTCGACAGCTACAGCATCCGGCACCCCGGCAAGGCGCTGCACGACACGATCCTGCGGACCGCCGACCGGTACGTCGTCCGGCGCCGGCATCAGCGCTTCTGGTGGCTGGGGCTGGGGCTTGCCGGCATTGGGCTCGCCGGCGCCATCGCCGGGCTGGCCCTGGTGACCGTCGTCACGCCCGAAGTCCAGCCCGACCATTATGTGCTCGATGCCAATGCGACGGCGTTCGGCGATGCCGGGCCCGACACGATCGAGGAAGACCTATGAGCACCGGCCGCAATCTCCTCATCGCCTCGGTGGTGCTGAACGTCTTCCTGGCCGGTGCGCTTGCCGGCGGGGCCGTCTGGATAAAAAGCGGCAAGCCGGCGCAGGGCACTTCGCTGGAGGCGGCCGGCGGCCGGCTTCCGGACCAGCAGCGCACGCTGTTCCGCAAGGCACTGCGCGAAGTCCGCCGCGAGTCGCGCGATATCATCCTCGACGGCCAGCAGGCCAGGCGCGACGCGGCGGATCTGCTGCGGCAGCCCGTCCTCGACACGGCTGCCCTGGCGATCGCCCTGGAGCGGGCCCGCAATGCCGACGTCACCGTGCGCTCGCGGCTGGAGCAGCGCATCATCGAGTTCGCGGCGGCAGGCTCCGCCGAGGATCGCAGCGTGCTGGCGGAAGGCCTCTCGAGGCGCGCCGGGCCGCAGCCGTCGACACCGCCAAAAAAATCGCCGTGACGACCGACGGAAAATGCCGACGGCGCCCGTTTAACGAGATGAAGGGCAAGGCCTGCCGGGCCATCCGGCGCCGACAGGTTTCAACCTCGGATAACTTCGGAGCATGGTCATGAACTATCTGACAAAATACGCAGCCACCGCCGCTCTCGCGATGACCGGAACGGTTGCTACGGTTGCGGCATCCTCGGCGATGCCGCTGGCGCCGCTTGCCGCGCCGGCGGTGGTCGAGCACGTCGCCTGGGGTTGCGGGCCTGGCTGGCATCCCAATCCCTGGGGGCGCTGCGTGCCCAATCGCGTGGTCGTCTACCCCGGTTACTACTGGCACCGCCCGGCTTTCTACGGGTGGCATCCGCACCGTCACTGGCACCGCTGGCATCGCTGGTAAGGGTCTTTCGGGGCCGACAACTTGAGTCGGCCCCACGATCTCATTGAACAGGGACGAAACGGCTCGAACGGACTTCCGGCGCCGCGCGCGGGAAGCCCAAGCAATGGAGAGCTGACTTGGCTATCCCGGCCTCCAATTCCCCGCCAGACCCAGTGCCAGACCCAGTGCTTGTCGCTTTCAACCGCTTCGGGCTCGGGGCAAGGCCCGGCGACCGCGACAAGGTGGCCCACGATCCGCGAGGCTATCTGAAGGCGGAACTGCGGCAGCCCGACATCGCCCTGATCGCGCTCGACGATCCGGCCTATGCGAGCCTGCCGGGCAGCACGCCGGCCATCCAGGCCAGCATGGCGGCAAACCTCCAACGCAAGCTCGACCGCGAGCAAAAGGCCGCGGCGGCACAGCCGACAATGGCGCGCGCCGAGCCCATGCCTGGCCAGGCCACGCCGGCCCCAATTGCGCCTGCCCAACCCACGCCGCCGCCCATGGCCCCGGCAAAGCCCGTGCCGCCAATCGAGGCCACGCTGTTTCGCGCCGAAGCCCAGGCGCGCTTCGACAAGGCGTTGCGGGCCGAGGCCGGCTTTGTCGAACGCCTCGTCTATTTCTGGTCGAACCATTTCTGCGTCTCCGTGGCGAAGGACAATATCGTGCGGGCGAGCGCCGGCGCCTTCGAACGGGAAGCCATCCGCCCCTTCGTGCTCGGCCGTTTCGCCGACATACTGATGGCGGTGGAGCGGCATCCGGCGATGCTGTTCTATCTCGACAACCAGCACTCGGTCGGCCCCGACTCGCGCGCCGGCAGGAACCGCCAGCGCGGCCTGAACGAGAACCTCGCCCGCGAGATCATGGAACTGCATACGCTGGGCGTCGGCAGCGGCTATACCCAGGCCGACGTCACCAGTTTCGCGCGCATCCTGACCGGCTGGACGATGGCCGGGCGCGAAGGACGGCTGGGCGAACCCGGCACTTCCGTCTTCAACCCCAACGCCCATGAGCCGGGCGACGCGGTGCTGCTGGGCAAGACCTATCCGGCCGGCGGCATGGGCCAGGCAGAGGCGGCGCTCAACGACATCGCCAGCCACCCGGCGACGGCACAGCACATCGCCACGGAACTTGCCCGCCATTTCATTGCTGATGACCCGCCGCCCGCGGCGGTCGCGCGCCTGGCCAAGGTCTTCGCCAAGAGCGACGGCAACCTCCGGGCACTGGCGGCGGCCCTGATCGACATGCCGGAGGCCTGGTCGACGCCGCTGGCCAAGATGCGTTCGCCCTTCGACTACATCGCCGCCATCCGCCGGGCGGCCGGCCCGGGTCCGGCGAACGATCCCGGCCAGACGCTCAACTGGCTCAACGCGCTGGGCGAGCCGCTCTGGCAGCCGCCGGGGCCGAACGGCTTTTCCGACCAGGCGGACAGCTGGGCCTCTGCCGAAGGCATGAAGATCCGCCTCGACATCGCCTGGCAGGCGGCCCGCCAGGTCAAGGATATCGGCAATCCCAACGACATGCTCGACGCCGTCATCGGTCCCTCGGCCTCGCCGGAGACGCGCCAAGCGGTCGCCCGCGCCGAGTCCAAGCAGCAAGGCCTGGCGCTGCTTTTGATGGCGCCCGAATTCCAGCGACGATAGCGCGAGCGGCGGGTCCGGCGCCGACAACTCCCATGGAGACCAAGTCATGAGCCTGCTGTGTGAAACCCCCTCCCGACGCGCCGTGCTGATGACCGGCGGCGCGCTGTTTGCCTGGGCCTATCTGCCGCGCTTCGCCCGCGCCGCCGACAATCGCGATCCGCGCCTGATCGTCATCGTGCTGCGCGGCGCGCTCGATGGCCTGTCGGCGGTCGGTCCGGTCGGCGATCCCGACTATGCCGGCCTGCATGGCGACATCGCCTTGTCGCTCACCGGTCCGCATCCGGCGCTGCCGCTCGATGGTTTCTTCGCGGTCAATCCGGCAATGCCGGTCTTCGCCAGACTGTTCAAGGCAAGCCAAGCCGCGGTGGTGCATGCGGCCGCGACAGGCTATCGCGAACGCTCGCATTTCGACGGCCAGGACGTGCTGGAAAGCGGTTTCGCCGGCCCGGGCCATGTCGCCACGGGGTGGCTCAACCGGGCGCTGGAGAGCCTGCCGGCGGGCGACCGCGTGGCGACGCTTGGCGGCTTGGCCGTCGGACCGTCGACGCCGCTGGTGATCCGAGGTGCCGCCCCCGTGCTCGGCTGGGCGCCGCAATCACTGCCGGCACCGGCGAGCGACCTCGCAACGCGGGTTCTCGACCTTTACCAGCATCGCGACCCTGTGCTGGCGGTGGCCCTGCAAAAGGGCCTCGATGCCGACCGGATGGCGCTCGACGACCAGATGGGCGCCAATGCTATGAAGCCGAAGGGCGGCCTCGACAGCGCCGCCGGCATGCGGCAGGCCGCGCAAGGTGCGGCCAGGCTGATCGCGGCGGATGACGGGCCGCGCGTTGCGGCGCTCGCCTTCGACGGCTGGGACACGCATGTCAACGAAGGCGGCGCGACCGGCCGGCTCGCCACGCTGCTCGGCGGCCTCGACGGCGCCTTCGAGGAGTTCGAGAAGGGTCTCGGCGAGCGCTGGAAGGACACGGCGGTCGTCGCCATCACCGAGTTCGGGCGCACGGCACGGATCAACGGCACGGTCGGCACCGATCACGGCACCGGCACGGTGGTGCTGCTGGCCGGCGGCGCGATCAAGGGCGGCCGCGTCATCGCAGACTGGCCGGGATTGAAGCCGGCCCAGCTCTACGAACAGCGCGACCTTGCCCCGACCAGCGATGTCAGGGCGGTGCTGAAGGGCGTGCTCGCCGACCAGTTCGGCCTGTCTGCCACCGTGCTCGGCGACAAGGTGTTTCCGGAGTCCGCGGCGGTGAAGCCGATGCGCGATCTCGTCGCGTAAAAAGCCTGATGGCGTCACAAGGGACGCCATCTTTGGCGAAAAGGAGCAGGCTCCGCGTCGATCCGCTCAGCGATCACCAGCGGTGGTGCCAGCGGTGGTAGTGGTGGTAGCGCCAATGACCCGGCCTGACCACTATCACACGACGATGGTTGGGCACGCAATTTCCCCACCGGTTCAGGTGCCAGCCGGGGCCGCATCTCCAGCCGACGCTTTCGATTGGCGACGGAGCGGCGCTGGGCTTTGCCATGGGCAGAGCCTGCGAGCCGACACTCGACAGCAGTAGCGTGCCTGCGGCGGTAGCAATCGGCAGAATGTATCTGAGCATGATTGTGTCCTCCATGGTTGATATTCCCGAGGACAACATACCACCCACCCGGCTGAATGCCGGATGGGTGGCCCTATCACATATTCGTTAGCCTAGCGGGCGGAGCGCTCGCCAATCGACGCCGCGACTTTCGGCGAGGCATCGGCTCGCTGCCCATGATCAGGCGGCCTCGACCTTGATGACCGTCGCGTCCCGCACCAGTTTGGTCACGCCGGCGAAGTCGAGCTTGCCGGAACCGAGCACCGGCACTTTCGGGACGACGCGCACTTCGGCGGGCACCATCAGGTCCATGGCGCCATTGGCCTTGGCGAAGGCCAGGAACTCCGCGCGTGTGGCGCCGGGAGCCTCGGTGATGAGAATGAGCTTCTCGCCCTTGCGCGCATCCGGCACCGAAGCGACCGCCGACAATGTGCCTTTCCACATTTCACCCGCCAGAGCCTCGACGGCGGCGAGCGAGATCATCTCGCCGCCGATCTTGGCGAAACGCTTGGCCCGGCCGCGAATGGTGATGAAGCCGCCGTCGTCGACCGAGACGACGTCGCCGGTGTCATGCCAGCCGTCCTCCAACGGCTCCAGCACACCGGGCTTCTCGGCGCGCAGATAGCCCGACATGACATTCGGGCCGCGCACGTAGAGACGTCCGCCTTCATCGACGCCGGGTACCGGATCCAGGCGGTATTCCATGCCGGGCATGATTTTGCCGACGCTGCCGGACTTGTTGTACATCGGCGTGTTGATGGCGATCACCGGCGCCGCTTCGGTCACGCCGTAGCCCTCGAGGATACGCACGCCGAACTTTTCCATATAGGTCATGCGTGTCGCTGCCTTGACCGGTTCGGCCCCGGCAAAACAATAGCGTATCGAACGGAAGTCGTAGGGGTGCGCAGTGCGCGCATAGCCGCTGAGGAACGTATCGGTGCCGAAGATGATCGTCGCGTTGGACGCGTAGATCAGTTCCGGCACGATGCGGTAGTGCAGCGGCGACGGGTAGAAATACACCGGCACGCCCGAGATCAGCGGCAGCACCGTGCCGGCCGTCATGCCGAAGGAATGGAAGATCGGCAATACGTTGAACACCTTGTCGCCAGAGTGGAAGTCGATGCGCGAGGCCGCCTGCGCGGCATTGGCCAGGATGTTGCGGTGGGTGAGCACGACGCCCTTCGGCGTGCCTTCCGAGCCGGAGGTGAACAGGATCACCGCCGGATCGTCAGCCTTGCGGGGTGCGCGCGGCGTCGACTTGCGCAACAGGCCGAGCAGCTTGTCCCTGAGGCCGATGGTCTTGCGCAGATCGTCGAGCCAGACGATGTCGACCGAGCGGCCGATCTCCTCGACCACCGCACCAAGCTTGGCCTGCTCGACGAAGGCGCGCGAGGTGAGCACGGTGCGCACTTCTGCGGCCTTGCAGGCGGACAGAATGTTGGCGGCACCCGCGGTGAAGTTGATCATCGCCGGCACCTTGCCGGCCGACATGACGCCAAGCAGCGTCGCGCAGGAGCCGTTGGCGTTGGGCAGCATGATGCCGAGCGTCTGCTGGTCGGCATAAAGGTTCTGGAATTTCTCACCGAGCACGGCGGCCGCCGTCAGCAGCTTGCCATAGCTCAGCGAGCCGGTGACCGGATCCTGCACGGCGAGCCGTTTCATGCCGCGTTCATTCGCCGTCAGGATGATCTTTTCCAGCACCGTCCTGTCGATGTCCTGGGTGCGGAAGACGAGATCCGACATGACCTGGTAGAGGGCGGCACCCGCCGCGGCGCGGCGCTGGCGGCCCTTCAGTTCCGGCGGCACTTGCAGCTTGACCGGTTCCAGTATGGTCACCTTGACCTTCGGGAACAGGCGGCGGCGCACATGCTGCGACGTCAGCCGCGAGAACGGGCTTTTCTCCAGCCCGTCGATGCGGATCGGCACGACCATCGAGCCGGTCTTGTCCGCCACCATGGCGGCACCGTCATAGACCTTCATCAGCCCGCCGGTGACGGTGATGCGGCCTTCGGGGAAGATGACCAGCGGATCGCCGCCGTGCACGATCTTGATCAGCGTGCGGGTCGACATCGGCTTGGCCGGGTTGAGCGGCAAAGCGCGGGCAAGCTTCATGAACGGCTTCATCCACCAGGCCTGGGCGATGGTGTAGTCGATGGCGAAGACCGGCTCCTCATCGGTCAGCGTCAGTGCCAGCGGACCGTCGAGGAAGCTGACATGGTTGAGCGCCAGGATCGGCGCCTTGCCGGCCGCCTTGAGGTTCTCCATGCCCTCGACCTCCAGGCGCAGGAAGGCGCGGAACAGGATGGAGACGAAGTCGCGGAAGGCGTTGGTCGGCAGGAATTTCAGCATCAGCCAGGCGGCGATAGCGTTGGCCAAGGCGAGGCCGAACAGGATGCCGCCGGTGGAGACTTTCGTCTGGATCACGGCGACAACAATACCGCCGACCGTCATGAAGCCGGCATTGACGATGCTGACGGCGGCGACGACGCGGGCGCGGCGCGCTTCCGGCGACCAGGCCTGCACGGCGGCGAAGGTCGGCACCACGAGGAAGGCGCTGGCGATGGCCATGGCGGCGAGGTCGATCGCCACACGAATCGTGTTTGGCCCGGCGAAGAACAGCGCAAGTGATTGCGCCTTCGGCGAAGGCTGCATGCTCCAGACGGCCCAGGCCAAATGCAGGCCGAACAGCGCCAGCAGCGCCGTTCCGACCGGCGCGGGCAGAAGCACGATGCGGCCCTGCGACATCCATGCGGCAATCGCCGAACCGATGGCGATCGCGACGGCAAACACCGCGAGATAGACGGTGACGGCGATCTCGTCGCCGCCGAGCGAATCCTTGATCAAGGTCGGCAGAATCGAGAGCACGATGGCGCCGATCAGCCAGAACCACGAGGTCATCAGGCCGGCGCGCCAGATGCGCATATCGGTGCGCAATTCGCTGACCTGGCGCCAGGTCGAGCGGAAGATGTTCTTGTCGATGGCAAGGTTGGGCGCCGCCGAACCGGTGGGCGGAATGTAGCGGCTTACGAACCAGCAGCCGACGGCGAGGGCCATCATGATCGGGCCGAACACCATGACGCCAATGCCGTCGGCCGAGACGACGCCGCCGGCGATCGTGCCGCCGAGGATGGCGGCAAACGTGGCCGACTCGATCCAGGCGTTTGCCTTGGGCAGTTCCTTGCGCTCGAGATGGTCGGGCAGGATGCCGTATTTGATCGGCCCGAACAGCGCCGAGATGATGCCGAACATCAGCAGCGCCGTCATCAGCACCGGGATCGAAGACAGCGCGATGCCGGCGACGGAGACCGCCGCCGCGGCGATCTCGGCGAATTTCAGCCGCCGGGCGATCAGGGCCTTGTCGAAACGGTCGGCGATCTCGCCGCCAAGCGCCGACAAGAGCAGGAAGGGCGCCATGAAGACGGCGCCGGCGAGCGTGACCAGCGAGGCCGCTTGGTCGGCGGCCAGCGTGAAGAGGATCAGGAACACCAGTGTGTTCTTGAGGAAATTGTCGTTGAAAGCGGACAGAAACTGCGTCCAGAACAGAGGCGCAAAGCGCCGGGACAACATCAGATGCGTGTTCATGGCGATTTCCATTTGGCGGAACCCTGCGGCTGTGTGCCGAAAGGCCCTGCAGGTTGCAGGCGCTGTTTCGATCTCAGTGATAGTCCTGAGCTGGTTAAACTTCCTTGCTGCGCTTGATGTCCATATCGTGGCTTTGGGTTCGCCAGAAATGAACATCGTTCACAAACGCACCCTACCACGTTTTGAACATTGTTCAAGAGAAAAATGAACGGCGTTCACCGCAGCTGAAAAACAGAGCCGGCGGTCTGTGGAGTCTGTCAGGATTAGGGCACCTCAGTGGTGGGACTGGGTCAGAGCGTCGCCACGGTCTTCAGCGCGCCGTCGAGCATGTCGCCCTTTTCGTCCTTCAGCGCCGCCTCGCGCAGGCGGCGGATCCAGTCGGCGGCATCGTCGCGGCCCTTGAGCATGGGAAGCGCCGACAGCACGCGGTCGAATTTCGATTGCGCGCGGACATGGGTGTCGCTGTAGCCCTTGATCAACCGGCGGCAGTTGAGGATCTCGACGGCGAGCGCGTAGTCCTGGGGCACATGCGCGAGCGCCAGCGCGTACCAGCGATCGAGATGCGCGGTCTCGACCTTGTGGCGCAGCAGACGGCGGCGCCAGCGGCGCAGGCCGCCGATGAACCACAAAGCCGCGAAGCCGGCAAAGCTGTCGGTGCGGATGCGGCGGCCATGGTTGATGCGGCGGTCGAGGAAGGCGGCAAGCTTCGGCCGGCTCTCGATATAGCTGCCCAACCCCGCCGGCATCGTGCCGCAGAACTCCTCGATGCGGGGATGGAAATATTCGGTCACCTGCAGGATCGAGCCATCCTTGACGCCGACCTCCTTGCGCACGCGCCTGTCACGCGTCGAGCGTGTCTTCAGGTCGGCGACGCGGATCATGTCGTCGTAGCAGAGCGCGTTGGCGAGATGCTTGGCGGCGGCGATGGACAGCGCATGGGCGTGCTCGGCGCCATCCAGCGCGACGGCCTTGTCCAGCCGGTCGAGATACTCGCGCCCATAGGCGATGTCCTGATAGTCGACGACCTTTTTCAGGCCCCGCAGCGCCATGTCGCGCACCGCCGCGGGCATCAGGTCGATACGGGCGGCGAGCGCCTGCCAGCCCTGCAGCAGGTTCTGCGGGCCGGTGACGCGCCCCGCACCCAGGGCGGATTCGACAATCTCCGGCTCCGCCGGCTTTGGCGCCGGCGCGGCCGTGCCGCGCGCGCGGTCATAGGCAGCGCCAAAGGCGGCGAGGCTAGCCTTGACGCCACGGCCGCCGGCACCGATCGCCTGCTCGTAGCTTTCGCGCGTGAACGGCAGCGCATCCGATCCGGCCAGCGCGCCGAGCAGGCTGGCCGAGATCATCGAGCCGTTGTCAGCGGCGATCTTCTCCATGTCGAAGGCGATGACGCGCTTCGACGCGGCTTCCGCCGTCGCATGCACCTTGGAGGACGAGGCCCGGCCGTCGCCCGGCTCGATCTTTTCCGACACCGCGGCGATGCGGTGCGAGGAGGCAATCAGCGTCGTGCGTTCCGGCGTGACGAAGCCACGGATGATGGCGCGGCCGGCTTCCATCAATTCGGCGGCGATCAGTATGTCGACATCGCCTTGCGAGGGCGACAGCGCGAAGACCGGAAGCCGGCCGGTGTCGCGGGCCATCTCGACATAATAGATTGTCGCGCCGGTGCGCTGGGCGACGCCGGCGACCGAGGTCGATTGCGCGACATAGCCATTGCGCTCGGCAACGTCGGTGATCCAGTCGGCCAGTACGCCGCCGCCCTGACCGCCGACCGCCAGCACGGCGAGCTTGATGACACGCTCGTCATCCTGGGCGCCGGCCTTGGCGCGGAGTGGGGGGACGGCGTCAAGCATCGGCGAAGGTCAGGCGCCGGCTTTCGCGGCGGCGTTGCAACAGGCTGATGGTGGCGCGGCGCGTGGATTCCAGGAAACGGTCCCAGCGGCTCGGATTGTGCACGACATCGGCGCGGTAGAAGGACGGGCAGAGCACCGCCGCATCGGCGACCTCGCCGCAATTGCCGCAGCCGACGCAGCTCTGGTCGATGGATGCCACCGGATCGTCGCGCAGCGGATCGTCGAGCGACTTCACCGACAGCGACGGACAGCCAGACAGCCGCATGCAGGCATGGTCGCCTGTGCAGATGTCCTCGTCGACACCGAATTTCGGTTTGACCACGCGCTCGCCGCCCTTGATCGCCTTGTCGACCAGCGGCTTTTCGCGGCGCTGGCGGTTGAGCATGCATTCGGACGAGGCGACGATGACCTTCGGCCCCTTCTCCTCCGTCGTTAGCGCTTCGCGCAGCGTGTCCTGCATCTTGCCGACATCGTAGGTGCGGTCGACATGGCGCAGCCATTTGACGCCCATGCCCTTCACCGCCTCGGTGATCGGATGCTTGGTCGACTTGGTCTTGTTGCCGGCGCGCGACGACAGGATGTCCTGCCCACCGGTCGCGGCCGAGTAGAAATTGTCGACGATGACGATGACGCCGTCATTCTTGTTGAACACCGCATTGCCGATCGAGGAGGTCAGGCCGTTGTGCCAGAAGCCGCCATCGCCGACGAAGGAGATCGAGCGGCGCTTGGCGTCGGGCGAATTGAACGCCGAGGCCGAGGCCGGGCCGAGACCATAGCCCATGGTTGTCGCGCCGAGTTCGAAGGGCGGCATGATCGAGAACAAATGGCAGCCGATGTCGGAGGCGATATGGTGCTTGCCGAGTTCCCGCTCGACCAGCTTCGTCGCTGCAAAGATCGGCCGTTCCGGACAGCCGACGCAGAACCCAGGCGGACGGCCCGGCACGACATTGATCAGGTCGGCCGTATCGACGCCGTCGCCGACCTTGTTGGGGGCGCGCACTTCGCCCGGCAAGAGATGCGGCGCTTCGGCGCGCAGGAAGGTGCCGATGCCGTCGAGCATGACCTGGCCGGTATATTCGCCGGCCATCGGCAGATATTCCTTGCCGACCAGCCTGGTGCCACGCCCGGCCTTGTGCAGCATGGCGGCAAAGGCCTGTTCGATGTAGTTGGGCTGGCCTTCCTCGACGACCAGCACCGACTGCTTGCCCTCGCAGAAGGACAGGAACTCGTCATCGATCAAGGGATAGACGGCGTTGAGCACATAGAGCGGCACGTCGGTCTCGCCATAGGTGTCGGCGAGGCCGAGACGCTGCAAGGCGCGGATCACGGAATTGTACATGCCGCCCTGCATGACGATGCCGACCGAGCCATGATCCGAACCGAAGAATTCGTTGATCTTGTTCTTGGCGATGAAGTCGACCGCCGCCGGCCAGCGTTTTTGCACCTTCTCCTTCTCGTGCAGGAAGGAGGCGGGCGGCAGCACGATGCGGCCAGTGTCGCGGCGCGGCGCGTCCAGCGCATCGGCGACCGTCATCGGCGGACGCTTGTTGTCCTTGGCGATGAAGTGGCCGTGCACATGGCAGCAGCGGATGCGCACCTGCAGCATGACCGGGGTGTTGGAGATTTCCGAGAGCTCGAAGCCGTCCTCCACCGCCTTGACGATCGACGGCAAATTGGGGCGTGGGTCGAGCAGCCAGACCTGGCTCTTCATGGCGAAGGCATGGCTGCGCTCCTGCATGATCGAGGAACCCTCGCCATAATCCTCGCCGACGATGATCAGCGCGCCGCCGGTAACGCCGCCGGAGGCAAGGTTGGCGAGCGCATCGGAGGCGACATTGGTGCCGACAGTCGACTTGAAGGTGGCGGCACCACGAATGGGATAGTGCACCGAGGCGGCCAGCATGGCGGTGGCTGTCGCTTCCGACGCGCTCGCCTCGAAATGCACGCCGAGCTCGCCCAGAATGTCCTGCGCGTCGGCCAGCACGTCCATCAGATGGCTGATCGGCGCGCCCTGATAGCCGCCGACATAGCCGACGCCGCATTGCAGCAGCGCCTTGGTGATGGCGAGGATGCCCTCGCCGGCGAATTCCTCGCCGGCGCCAAGCCTGAGTTTCTCGACTTCCTTGGCAAAAGACCGTTCGGCCATTTTTCCAACCTTCCGTTGCCGCCGAAATTGGCAGCGCGTACATCTAGATGTCGTGCTTGCGAATGTTCTTGAGCATCTTCAAAAGCGTGGCGATGAGTGCCGCATATTCGGCGTCGTCGATATCGTCGAACATCGCCTCGAAGGCGTCATGCATGGCCGGCCAGGCGCGGGTGAACTCGGCGCGGCCCTCGTCGGTCAGGAAGACATGGCGGATGCGGCTGTCGGTAACGCCCTGCTCGCGACGCACGAAGCCCTGCCCCTCCAGCGTGTCGAGCGTGCGGCTCAAGGTCGACTGCTCGATGACCGTGTAGACCGAGAGATCGTTGACGGTGACGCCGTCGGTGACCGACAGCACGGCCAGCGTGCGCACCTGCGGAATGGTCAGGCCCTGCTTGCGGAAATCATCGCGCAAGGTGGCGTTGTAGCGGCCCATGATGCGGTTCATCAGATAGGGCGCGAATTGCTGCAGGCCGATCTGCCCGAGGGTCGAAATGCGCTGGCGCTTTTCCGTGATCTTCTGTTCCATCACAGCCTCCCCGCCAGCAGAAAGCCGGAGCCGCCGCCGAGACCCGCGCCCGGATGGGTGGAGGCGCCGATATGGTAGAGGTTCTTGATGCCGGTCTGGTGGTTGCGGCTGGTCTTGAACGGCCGCCACAGGAAGGACTGGTCGATGGTCGACGAGCCGCCATAGGGATCGCCGCCGACCAGGTTGATGTTCATCGCCTCGAGATCGGCCGGCGAATAGGCGCGGCGTGCGATCACGCTGTCCTTGAAGCCGTCGATATGGCTGGCGAGGATGGCTTCGGCGCGGTCGGCATAGGCCTCGCGCAGCGCTTCAGTCCATTGTCCGTCAGCCGGCGCCTGCAGCTTGCCGGCGGCATCGCCCTTGATGTGGCGGGGCGCCTCGGGCAGTTGCAGCCAGAGGATCGCCTTGCCTTGCGGACAGCGCGACGGGTCGAGCGCGTGCGGCTGGCCGACGCAGATGGTCGGCACTTCCGGCAGCATGCCGCGCGCCGCCTCGTTGCAGGCTTTCGAGACGCCATCGAGCCCAGGCGTCAGATGCAGCAGCGCCACCTTGTCCAGCCCTTCGCCACGCCATGCCGGCGGTTTGTCCAGTGCATAGTGGATCTGGAAATTGCCCTTGCCGTAGCGATATTGCCGCGTCGCCTCGACATCGTTCTTGGGCGCATCCGCGCCGAGCAGGCGGCCATAAAGCTGCGTCGGCGTGACCGAGCAGATGACGCTCTTGTTCGCCGCGATGGTTTCGCCCGAGGCGAGCCGCACGCCGGTCGCGCGGCCACCGGTCTGGACGATTGAGGCGACATCGGCACCGGTGCGGATCTCGCCGCCACGTTCCCGGATCAGGGCCTCGAAGGCCGACAGCAGGTTCTTCGCCCCGCCCTTGACGATCGGAGCGCCTGCGGCCTCCAGCGCGAAGGCGATCACCTTGGCGATCTGGCCGGAGAAGGCATCTTCCGGCCCAAGACCGGCATGCAGCACCCAGGGCGCCCAGAGCGCGCGGATGGTCTCGGACTGGTAGGTGCTTTCCAGCCAGCCGCGTGCCGGCGCCAGCGCCTCGCCGAGAAAGGCGGCAAGGCCGCGCGGGCCGCGCCGCCAGGCATCGCCGGCCAGCAGCTTGGCTGTCGGATAAGACCACAGGCTGCCGCCGAGCAGGCCGAAAAGCAGGCCGGCATTGCGCTCGATGCCACCGACATCGTCGGCATGCCGGCTGCCGTCGCCGGCAGCGATCGCGTTGAGCGCCGCGACATTGGCGGCGCGGTCGGTGCTGAGCACGGCATGGCTGCCGTCCGGCCGCAACACGCCCGTCGGCGTGCCGGTGTGGCAGAACTCCAGCCCGTGCCGGGCGAGGTCGCCGCCCAATGCGGCAAAGGCCGGCGAGGTGATGAACAGCACGAAGGTCGTCGCCATCACGTCATGGATGAAGCCGGGTGCGGTGATCTCCTCGGTGCGCATGCAGCCGCCGATACGGTCATTGCGCTCCAGCACGAGCACACGCGCCCCTTTGCCGCCGAGCATCGCCGCGCAGACCAGCGCATTGATGCCGCTGCCGACGATGATGTGATCGGGCGCTTTCATTGGCGGTTGCTCTCGACCGTCGGGCCTGTGCGCATGATCTTCTCCCGAAGACCCTCGCTTTATTTTCCCGACACCAGCGCCAGTGCGCGGATCGGGCTGCCGGTGCCGTGCTCGATCTTCAGCGGCGCCGCGATCAGGATGGCTCCTTTCGGCGGCAGCTGGTCGAGGTTGCAGAGGCTGGCAAGGCCGTAGCGATTGGCCTTGTGCATCAGCGTGTGCGCCGGGAATGGCGGCTCCATGCCGCCCGCCTTGCCGGCGTCGGTACCGATCGTCTCCGAGCCCCACCCCTTGATGTCCTTGGCTATCAGATACTGGATGGCTTCGGCAGTCGGGCCGGGCGTGTGCGGGCCGGTTTCGTTGGCGTTGAGGAATTCGGCTTCCGAACCATTGCGCTTGTACCAGTCGGTGCGCATCACCACCCACTCGCCTGGGTTGATGGCGCCATGCTTGGCTTCCCACGCCTTGATGTGGTCGACGGTGAGCAGGAAATCGTGATCGGCGGCGGCCTCCTTGGAGCAGTCGATGACATTGACCGGGCCAACGAAATTCTGCGCCGGAATGGTGTCGGTGGCGCCGTCCGGATAGTCCTTGCCGGTGATCCAGTGCTGCGGCGCATCGAAATGCGTGCCCGAATGCTCGCCGAGCTTCAGCCAGTTCCACGCCCACCACGGACCATTCTTGTCGTATTTCGAGATCTGATGAATCTCGACCTTCGGCGTGTCGACGGCAAGCTCCGGCGGCAGCTTGATCAGCGGCGTGTCCGGCCCGAGCTGCGCGGAGAGGTCAACCACCTTGATGGCGCCTGACAGCAACTGGCCAGCGACTTCGCCGAGGAGTTTTTGGGTGTCCATGGTCTGAAGTTCCCTCTTTCTAGTGATGATCAAGGCTCGTCTCGGCCCTTAATATCCTACTAGACGAAAACATATGCATCTGCAATTATCTTTAAGCATAAAGGAAATGGGAACGGGGCGTGAGCGAGTTCGACGCCATCTTTGTCGGGGCGGGCCACAACAGTCTGGCATGCGCCGCGCATCTGGCGCTCAAAGGCTGGAAAACCGGGATTTTCGAGCGCAGCGCAACAATCGGCGGCGCCGTCCAGACCCGCGAACTCACCCTTCCCGGCTTCCGTCATGATTTCGGCGCGATGAATCTGAGCCTGTTTGCCGGCTCGGCCTTCCACCGGAAATATGCAAATGAATTGAAAGCGCAGGGCCTGGAATTCTCGCCAGTCGCGGACTGTTTCGCCAGCGCCTTCCCGGATGGACGCTGGTTCGGCGTCAGCAACGACTTGGAAAAGACCGCCACGCGCATGGCCAATTTCTCCGCCGCCGATGCCGCGGCATGGCGCAGGCTGGTCGCCGCCTTCCCGGCCGAGGCCGAGCATCTGTTCCGGCTGCTGGGTTCGCCGATGAGTGCGCGGGCGCTTGCCGGCACGGCGTGGAACCTGTGGCGCAGGAAGGGTGTTGCCGGTGCGCTCGACACCGGCCGGCTGCTGCTGTCGTCGCCCCGCGCCTGGCTGGAGGAGACTTTCGAGTCGCCTTATGTGCGGGCAACGCTTGCCACCTGGGGCATGCATCTCGACTTCGCCCCCGACATCGCCGGGGGTGCGGTTTTTCCGTACCTGGAATCGATGGCGAACCAGAGTTTCGGCATGGTGCTGGGCAAGGGCGGCGCCGACACCATCATCCGGGCGCTGGCCGGCATGGTCACATCTGCCGGCGGCCAGATCGTCACCGGCGCCGAAGTTTCGGAGATCACGATGTCCGCCGGCAAGGCGACCGGTGTCCGGCTCGCTTCAGGTGAGACGCATACGGCGACCAAGGCTGTCATCGCCGGCGTCGCGCCCAAGGCGCTGACCGGCACGCTGCTGCCCGGCGGTTCCGGCAATGCCGGCTTCGACACGGCGATGAAAAAGTTCCGGTATGCGCCGGGCACGATGATGATCCACCTGGCGCTGGACGACCTGCCGGACTGGCGCGCCGGGGCCGAGTTGCGGCAGTTTGCCTATGTGCATCTGTCGCCCTCGCTCGACGCGATGTCGCGCACCTATCAGCAGGCGATGGCCGGCATGCTGCCCGACGAACCGGTGCTGGTCGTCGGCCAGCCTACCGCGATCGATCCTTCACGTGCGCCTCAGGGCAAGCATGTGCTGTGGGTACAGGTGCGCATGCTGCCTGCCGAGATCCTTGGCGATGCGTCGGCCAAGATCGCGCCCGCGCATTGGGATCAGGTCAAGGACGCCTATGCCGAGCGCGTGCTCGACATCATCGAAATCTATGCGCCCGGGCTGCGGAGCAAAATCCTTGGCCGCTCGGTGTTCTCGCCCATCGATCTCGAGCGCGAGAATCCGAACCTTGTCGGCGGCGACCAGGTCTGCGGCAGCCACCATCTGGCGCAGAACTTTCTGTTCCGCCCGGCGCGCGGCTATGCCGGCTGGAACACGCCGGTCGGCAATCTGCATCTGACGGGAGCCGCGACATGGCCGGGCGCCGGCACCGGCGCGGCCTCTGGTTTCATGCTCGCGCAACAGCTTGGCGGGAGGTAGGCTCCGACGATTTTATCGAGGCGACGAGAGGCAAGGCGCTGCTGCCAACGAAGCCTGAACCAACGAACGGACAGTGCCGCGCAAAGACAATAACCAACAAGGGGAACGACCATGAAAATCAACAGACGCGAATTGCTGGGATACAGTGCCGCGGCACTCGGTGTGACCGCTATTGGCCTGCCTAAAATAGCCAAGGCCGCTGCCGGCGAACTGACCATCGCCTACAATGTCAACCTGCCGTCCTGGGACCCGACCACCGGACCCTCGGCAGTGAACCCGACCATCCAGGGTCTCTACCAGTCGGTGTTCGACCAGATCATTCCGCAGAAGCCCGACCTGTCCTTCGCGCCGGGCCTGCTCACCGAATGGGGCTGGAACGACGACCGTACCAAGGTGATGATGACGGTACGCGAGGGCGTGAAATGGCATGACGGCTCGCCCTTCACGCCCGAGGACGTCGTCTGGTCGCTGCAGCGCGCGGGCGACGAAAAGACCGGTAACCCGATCCAGTTCGTCTGGAAGAACGTCAACAACTTCAAGATCGACGGCAACAAGATCACCGGCGACGTGGTGCAGTTCGACCCGGTCTATTTCAAGTGGATGTCGTTCCTGACCGGCTACATCCTGCCGAAGGCCTATTACGAGAAGGTGGGTGCGGAAGGTTTCGAGAAGGCGCCGATCGGCACCGGCCCCTATATGGTGGAAAAATTCGAGCGCAACGCCTTCCTGCGGCTGAAGGCCAATCCGAACTATTGGGGCGGCAAGCCGGCTTTCGAGAATGTGACGATCAAGTTCGTCACCGATGCGGCAAGCCGTGTGGCCGAAATCGAATCCGGCTCCTCGCAGGTGACGCTCGAAATCCCCTACGAAGAATATGACCGGCTGATCGCCAAGGACGGGCTTGCCGGCTCGATCAAGAACGTCTCCGACATCGGCATGATCTTCTTCAACAACAAGGATGCCATGCTCGACAAGAATGTCCGCCAGGCGGCCGTGATGGCGGTGGACAAGGAGCTTCTGGTCAAGCGGCTGCTGCGCGGCTACGGCCAGCCGATCGACACGCTGGAGACGCCGGAATACGCGGCCTACGATCCGTCGATCAAGGTCGAGCACAATCCGGAGAAGGCCAAGGAATTGCTGGCCGCCTCCGGCTATTCGACCAAGAAGCCGGCAAAGTTCACCATCCAGACGACCAAGGGCTTCAAGCCCAAGGACTACGAGATGGTGCAGGCGATCGTCGGCATGTGGCGCAAGGTCGGCATCGAGGCCGAGATCGAGGTCTACGAGATCGCCAAGCACTATGAGCTGCGCGCCGCGCACAAGCTGGCGCCGGCGGCGTTCTACAATTGGGGCAATTCCATCGGCGACCCGACCACCTCGACCGGTTTCGCCATGTTCGGACCGTCGCCGCATTCGTCGTGGAAGACCGACGATCTCGATGCCAAGATCGGTCCGCTCTGGGGCGAGAAGGACGAGGCCAAGCGCATCGCCGGCTGGAAAGCTGTCGACAAGTACATCGCCGAAGAGGCCTATGTGCTGCCGCTGATCCAGTACGCCCAGCCGATCGTGCACTCGAAGAAGGTCAATGTCGTACAGCACATTTCCGGCGCGCTGCTGCCGGCTTTGATGACCCCGGCCTGATCTTCAGCCTTGCACCTGCCGGTCTTCGCCCGGCAGGCCCCCCTCATCCGGCCGCTTCGCGGCCACCTTCTCCCCGGTGGGGAGAAGAGAAACGGGCCCGGCCGTCCGCGGCCTCTTCTCCCTCGGGGAGAAGGTGGCCCGAAGGGCCGGATGAGGGGGAGTTTCCCCAGAGTGGTTACGCCGGCATGCTCCTGCAAAGATTCCTGATCCGCCTTCTGACGATGCTGATCACGCTGTTTGGCGTGGCCGTCGTCGTCTTCGTCGTGATCCGCGTCGCGCCGGGCGATCCGATCGCCATGATGCTGCCGCCTGGTGCGACGGATGACGACATTGCCCGCCTGCGCGCGCTCTACGGGCTCGACAAGACCATCGTGCAGCAATTCTTCATCTGGCTGTCCGGCGTCGTCAGGGGCGATTTCGGCACCTCGATTTCGCTGCGGCAAGACGTGCTCGGCCTCGTCTTCAACCGGCTGCCGGCGACGCTGGAACTCGCCATCGTCGCGCTGATCATGGCGGTGCTGCTTGGCGGCACGACGGCCGTTCTCGGCGCGCGCGAACGCGGCACAGCGGTGGAAGCCGGCATCGACATCGCCAGCGGTGCAGCACTCTCCATTCCCGATTTCCTGTGGGGCCTGGTGCTGATCCTTCTGTTCGGCGTGCTGGTGCCGATCTTCGACATTTCCGGCCGCGTGTCGCCGCAGCTCGACCTGCCCTTCGTCACCCAGTTCTATTTCTTCGAAAGCCTGCTTCGGCTGCGCTTCGACCTGACCTGGGACCTGTTGAAACACATGCTGATGCCGGCTGTGGCACTGGCGCTGCCGCTGGCGGCGATCATCTCGCAGCTGTTGAAACAGTCGCTGAAGGAGGTGCTCGACCTCGACTATGTCGTGCTGGCGCGGGTGAAAGGGTTTTCCGAGACGCAGGTCATCCTGCGCGAGGCGTTGAAGAACGCGGCACTGCCGACGCTGACGCTGGTCGGCGTGCAGTTCACTTTCCTCATCGGCGGCACCGTCATCGTCGAGCGGCTGTTCTCCTATGAAGGCCTCGGCAACATGGCGATCGATGCCGTCATCAACCGCGACCTGCCGCTGATCCAGGGCATCGTGCTGGTCTTCGCGCTGCTGTTCGTGCTGATCAACCTCACCGTCGACATGATGTATGCGCTGCTCAATCCGAGGCTGCGCCATGGATAGGGCCTCGAGACGCGGACTGAATCCCAGGCTGTGGCTCGCCGGCGGTTGGCTGCTGCTGGCCCTGCTGGCGGCGATCTTCGCGCCGCTGGTCGCGCCGCAGGACCCGCTGGCGCAGGATCTGATGCTGGAGCGGCTGCCGCCCTTCTGGCTCGATGGCGCCGAGCCCGGCTATTGGCTGGGCACCGACAGTCTTGGCCGCGATCTCTTGTCCCGGCTGATCTTCGGCGGCCGCATCGCCTTCATCGTCGCCTTCGCCGCGGCGATCGCCGCCTGCCTCGTCGGTTCGACGCTCGGGCTGATAGCCGGCTATTTCGGCGGCTGGGCCGATCGCATCATTTCGCGCATCGTCGACATCTGGATGGCGTTTCCGCCAGTACTGTTCGCCATCCTGCTGGTGGCCGTGCTCGGCACCGGCCTCAGCTCCGTCATCCTGGCGATCGCGATCATCGACTGGACGCGCTTCTGCCGGGTGATCCGCGCCGAGGCGATGGGCCAGTCGCGCATGGACTATGTCGAAAACGCCCGCATCGCCGGCTATGGCCGCATCGGCATCATGCTGCGCGAAGTGCTGCCCAACGTCGTGCCGTCGATCGTGGCGCTGCTGTCGCTGGAAATGGGCATAGCCGTCATCGTCGAGGCGATCCTGTCCTTCGTCAATCTGTCGATCTCGACCGACGACCCGACCTGGGGCGGCATCATCGCTGAGGGCCGGCTGTCGATCCACCAGGCCTGGTGGGTGCTGGTGTTTCCGCTGATCACGCTGATCCTCACCGTGCTGTCGTTCAGCCAGTTCGGCGAAGCGCTGAAGGCGCGTTTCGACCCGGTGCTGCGATGAGCGCCTGTCTCGACATCGCCAATCTGAGCGCCGTGCTGCCGAACGGCCAGCGCGTGCTGCGCTCGGTGTCGCTCTCCGTCCAGCCCGGCGAGGTGCGCGCGCTGGTCGGCGAGAGCGGCGCCGGCAAGACGATGATAGGCAAGGCGGTGCTCGGCGTGCTGCCGTCGAGTGTGCGCATCGTCGAAGGCGATATGAAGCTCGAGGGCGAAGACCTCGGCAAGTTGCAGCCCAAGGCCCGGCGTACGCTGATCGGCGCGCGTACGGCGCTGATCCCGCAGGATCCGCTGACCGCGCTCAACCCGTCGCGCCGCATCGGCCCGCAGATGACCGACCGGCTGGTGCGCATTCTCGGCTGGAGCGGCGAGAAGGCGGATCAACGTGTCCGGCAATTGCTTGACGAGGTGCAGATCCGCGATCCCGATCGCGTGCTGAAATGCTATCCGCATGAGCTCTCCGGCGGGATGCGCCAGCGCGTGCTGATCGCCGCCGCCTTTGCCGCCGAGCCCCGGCTGATCGTCGCCGACGAACCGACCACGGCGCTCGACGTCACCGTGCAGAAGCAGATCCTGCGCCTGATCGCCGCGTTGCAGCGCGAGCACGGCACGGCGATCCTGTTCGTCACCCATGATCTCGGCGTCGTCGCCAAGATCAGCCAGGAGGTCTCGGTGCTCTACGCCGGCAAGGTGGTGGAGGAAGCCGACACGGCGGCGCTCTTCGCCTCGCCACAACACCCCTACACACGGGCGCTGATGGCGGCGACGCCGCGCTACACCGATCCCTTCGCTTCGCTGAAGCCGGTGGACGAGGCGGTGCTGGCCGGGCTTGCCGCCGAAATCGCAGCAGCAGACCAGGCATGGAGGCGGCCGCATGGTTGAACCGCTGTTTTCCGTGCGCGGGCTGAAGGTCGCGCTGCCCGACATGACCCGCAAGCCGCTGATCGGCCGCGCGCCGCTGGCCGCGATCCTGAAAGGCCTCGACTTCGATCTGCCGAGGGGCTCGGTGACCGGCATTGTCGGCGAATCCGGATCCGGCAAGTCGACGCTCGGCCGCGCGCTGGTCAGGCTGCTCGAGCCGAGCGCCGGCAGCATCAGCTTCGAGGGCCGCGACATCACCCATCTGCCGGAGGCGGAGCTGCGGCCGCTGCGTCATGACCTGCAGATGATCTTCCAGGACCCGATGTCGTCGCTCAATCCGCGCCGCACCATCGCCAGCATCATCGCCGCGCCGCTCAGGCAGAACGGGCTTGGCGACAATCTCAGGGACCGTGTTGCAGAGGCGTTGAAGCGGGTCGGTTTGCCGCAAAGTTTCGCCAGCCGTTACCGCCACGAACTGTCGGGCGGACAGCGCCAGCGCGTCGGCATTGCCCGCGCGCTCGCGCTATCGCCGAAATTCGTGCTGGCCGACGAGATCGTCTCCGGCCTCGACGTGTCGACGCAGGCGCAGATCCTCACTTTGCTGGAAAAGCTCGCGGCGGAGATGGGCCTGACCGTCGCTTTCATCAGTCACGATCTGTCGGTTATCCGGCGGCTGTGCCGGCAAGTCATCGTCATGCGCGAAGGCGTGATCGTCGAAGCCAGCGCCACCGACGCCTTGTTCGACAATCCCCGAGAGGCCTACACGCGCGACCTCATCGCAGCCATTCCGCTGCCCGAAATCGACGCCGGCTGGCTGGACATCCCTTCGGCGGCCAAGCCGCCAGCGTGAATGCATACGCACGCCGAAAAGCGGGCTTCGGACGTGCGACCGCAAAGATCCAGGTCCCGCCAATGAGAGGACTGACATGAAGACGATACTTCGAAATGCAACGCTCGCCGCCGCTATCCTTGGCAGCGCCGGCATGGCCTCGGCGGATTCGATCCCCGGCATGCGCGGCCATGATCATACCGGCATCACCGTTCCCGACATGAAGCAGGCGGTCGATTTCTTCACCGAGGTGGTCGGCTGCAAGAAGGCGATGTCGTTCGGCCCGTTCGCCGACGACAAGGGCACTTTCATGCAGGATGTGCTGGGTGTCGACCCGAAGGCCGTGATCGAGCAGATCACCATGGTCCGCTGCGGCTATGGATCGAACATCGAGCTGTTCAAATACACCGCGCCCGACCAGAAGGATCTGACGCCGAAGAACAGCGACATTGGCGGCTTCCACATCGCCTTCTATGTCGACGACGTCGCCGCCGCCAAGGCCTATCTCGACGGCAAGGGCGTCAAGACGCGGATGGGACCACTGCCGGTCAAGGAAGGCCCCGCCGGCGGCCAGACCATTCTCTATTTCCAGGCGCCCTGGGGATTGCAGCTGGAAGCGATCAGCTATCCCGACGGCATGGCCTATGAGAAGGGTGCCGAGACGGTGCTGTGGAGCCCGAAGAACCCGGAAAAGTAATCCTTGGCGCGCGCTTGCGGAACAACACGCAGGCGCGCCCGCACAATGATTTCGACATAAAACTTTAAGCTTGAAATATCTGGCCGCCGGCGCGATACTCACGAGGCAGCAAGCGAAGAGGAGATCGCACGGATGAAGGTTGCGGTTCTCGGCGGCGGACCAGCCGGCCTCTACTTTGCCATTTCGATGAAGCTCAGGGACGCCGGCCACGACGTGACGGTGTTCGAGCGCAACCGCGCCGACGACACGTTCGGCTGGGGCGTGGTGCTGTCGGCCGAAACGCTGGAGAACCTCGCCAAGAATGATCCGGTCAGCGCCGTCTGGATCAAGAAGCATTTTGCCTATTGGGACGACATCGCTGTCATCCATGACGGCGTGCGCACCGTCTCTTCAGGCCATGGTTTCTGCGGCATCGGCCGCAAGCGGCTGCTGATCCTGCTGCAGCGCCGCGCCCGCGAACTCGGCGTCAAGCTGATGTTCGAGACCGATATCGCCGACCCCCGCCCCTATATGGAAACGCATGACCTTGTCGTCGCCGCCGACGGGCTTAATTCCAGGGCGCGCAACACCTTCGTCGAAATCTTCAAGCCCGACATCGACACGCGCAAATGCAAGTTCGTCTGGCTCGGCACCAATCAGAAATTCGACGACGCCTTCACCTTCATCTTCGAGAAGACGGAGCATGGCTGGGTGTGGGCGCACGCCTACCAGTTCGACAGCGAGACCGCGACCTTCATCGTCGAATGCAGCGAACAGACCTGGGCTGCCTTCGGCTTCGGCGCGATGACGCAGCAGGAATCGATCGCGGTGTGCGAGCGCATCTTCGCCAAGCATCTTGGCGGCCATGCGCTGATGACCAATGCCAACCACATCAGAGGTTCGGCCTGGATCAATTTCCCGCGCGTGCTGTGCGAGCGCTGGTCCTACAAGAACCTGGCGCTGATGGGCGATGCGGCGGCATCGGCGCATTTTTCGATCGGCTCCGGCACCAAGCTCGCTTTGGAGAGCGCGGTGGCACTGGCCGAGTATGTCGAGACCGAGCCGGATCTCGACGCCGCCTTCCGCAAATATGAGGATGCCCGCCGCACCGAGGTGCTGAAGCTGCAATCGGCGGCGCGCAATTCGCTGGAATGGTTCGAGGAGGTCGAGCGCTATCTCGGCCTCGACCCGGTGCAGTTCAACTATTCGCTGCTGACGCGCTCGCAGCGCATCAGCCACGAGAATTTGCGGCTGCGCGATGCCGAGTGGCTGGGCGGCGCCGAAGAATGGTTCCAGCGCCAGGCGGGCGCCGGCGGCAACAGGCTGCGCCGTGCGCCGATGTTCGCGCCGTTCAAGCTGCGCGACATGAAGCTCAACAACCGCGTCGTCGTCTCGCCGATGGCGCAGTACAAGGCCGTCGACGGCTGTCCGACCGACTGGCATTTCACCCACTATGCGGAGCGCGCCAAGGGCGGCGCCGGCCTTGTCTATATCGAGATGACCTGCGTCAGTCCGGAAGGCCGCATCACGCCCGGCTGTCCAGGCTTCTATGCGCCCAAACACGAGGTGGCGTGGAAGCGGCTGGTCGATTTCGTCCACGCCGAGACCGAGGCCAAGATCTGCGCCCAGATCGGCCATTCCGGCGCCAAGGGTTCGACCCGGCTCGGCTGGGAAGGCACCGACGTGCCGCTGGCCTCGGGCAACTGGCCTGTGATGGCGGCATCGGCCGTCGCATGGTCGCCGCAAAATCAGGTGCCGAAGGCGATGGACCGCGCCGACATGGATCTGGTGCGCGACCAGTTCGTGGCCTCGGCCGAGATGGCTGACCGTTGCGGCTTCGACATGCTCGAGATCCACGCCGCGCACGGCTATCTCCTGTCGTCCTTCATCACGCCGGTCACAAACCGGCGCACGGATGAGTATGGCGGTTCGCTGGAAAACCGCATGCGCTATCCCCTCGAAATCTTCCGCGCCGTGCGCGCCGCGTGGCCGGCGGGGAAGCCGATCTCGATGCGCATTTCGGCCAATGACTGGGTCGGCATCGAAGGCGTCACACCCGCCGACGCGGTCGAGATCGCGCGGCTGCTGCACGAAGCCGGCGTCGACATATGCGACGTCTCGGCAGGCCAGACATCGGCGCTGGCGAAGCCGGTCTATGGCCGTATGTTCCAGACGCCGTTTTCCGACCGCATCCGTAACGAGGTCGGCATGGCGACGATGGCGGTCGGCAACATCTATGAGCCGGACCATGTCAATTCGATCCTGATGGCCGGCCGTGCCGATCTGGTGGCGCTGGCGCGGCCGCACCTTGCCGACCCCTATTGGACGCTGCATGCGGCGGTGACGCTTGGCGACCGCGGCGTGAAATGGCCGGATCCCTATCTGCCCGGGCGCGACCAGATCTACCGGCTGGCCGAGCGCGATGCCGCCGCGGGGCTGAAAGTATGACGGCCGCGACAGCGATTTCAGACAAGCATGCCTTGGTCACCGGCGGCGGCTCCGGTGTCGGCCGGGCCATAGCGCTGGCGCTGGCTGGTGTCGGCATCGACGTGACCATCTGCGGCCGGCGCGAGGCGGAACTCGCCAAAGTGGCCAGCGAAAACGACCGCATTTTCAGCGTCGCCGCCGATGTCACCAATGAGGCGTCCATGGCCTCGCTCTACGAGACAGCGCAAGCCGCGCGCGGAGCCTTCGACATCGTCATTGCCAATGCCGGCATGGCCGGCAGCACGCCGGCGCACAAGACCACGCTCGCCGACTGGCAAAAGACGCTCGACGTCAATTTGACCGGTGCCTTCCTGACGGTGAAACCGGCGCTTGCCGGCATGGCCGCGCGCAAGGCGGGACGGATCGTGTTCATCGCCTCCACGGCCGGCTTGAAAGGTTATGCCTATGTCGCGCCTTATGTGGCGGCCAAGCATGGCGTCGTCGGGCTGATGCGGGCGCTGGCGGCGGAGACGGCGAAATCAGGCGTCACCGTCAACGCGGTGTGCCCGGGCTTCGTCGAGACCGACATGCTGGAAGAGTCCATCCAGCGCATTGTCGAAAAAACCGGCCGCTCGGCCGGCGAGGCACGCGCCAGCCTTGCCTCGACCAATCCGCAAGGCCGCTTCATCCAGCCGCAGGAAGTCGCCGCCGCCGTGCTGTGGCTGTGCGGCGATGCGGCGGCATCGATCACCGGACAGGCAATTTCGATCTCAGGAGGCGAGACATGGTAGCCGGCCCCCTGCCCGCACCGTCGGGACCCGGCAAGGACAGGCTGCGCCTGTGGATCAGGCTGCTGCGCGCCTCGCGTACGATCGAGGCCGAACTGCGCGAGCGCCTGAAGAAGGAATTCGATACGACGCTGCCGCGCTTCGACGTGATGGCAGCGCTGTACCGCGTGCCGGAAGGCATGCTGATGAGCGACTTGTCGCGCTTCCTGCTGGTCTCCAACGGCAATGTCACCGGCATTGTCGACCGGCTGGTTTCGGAAGGGCTGGTTGCCCGCGCGCGCCGCAATGGCGACCGCCGCACGTCCATGGTGCGGCTGACCGAGGAAGGCACCAAATCCTTCGCCACCATCGCTGCCGCGCATGAGGGCTGGATCGGCGAATTGCTGGGCAAGGTCAGCGAGGAGGATGCCCGCCGGCTGACCGGCATGCTGACCTCGTTCCGCAGCAACTGGGAGGGACGCGAATGACCGCGATGGCCAACCTCAAGCCGAAGCATTTCCTGTGGGAGGTCGAGGGCAGGATCGCCAGGATCCGGCTCGACCGGCCGGAGCGCAAGAACCCGCTGACTTTCGACAGCTATGCGGAACTCCGCGACACGTTCCGCGACCTCGTCTACGCCGACGATGTCGACGCCGTGGTGTTCCTGTCCAATGGCGGCAATTTCTGCTCCGGCGGCGATGTCCACGACATTATCGGTCCGCTGGTCAAGATGGACATGAAGCAGCTTCTGGCCTTCACCCGCATGACCGGCGATTTCGTCAAGGCGATGCTCAACTGCGGCAAGCCGATCATCGCCGCTGTCGACGGCGTGGCGGTCGGGGCCGGCGCCATCATCGCCATGAGCTCCGACATCCGCATCGCCACGCCGGAAGCCAAGGCCGCCTTCCTGTTCACCCGCGTCGGCCTCGCCGGCTGCGACATGGGCGCCTGTGCGATCCTGCCCCGCATCATCGGCCAGGGCCGCGCCGCCGAACTGCTTTATACCGGCCGCACCATGACGGCCGCCGAGGGCGAGCGCTGGGGGTTCTACAACAGGTTGGTCGATGCGGCGGCGCTGGAAGCCGACGCGCTCGACATGGCGGCGCGCATCGTCTCCGGCCCGACCTTCGCTCACGGCATCACCAAGACGCAGCTAAACCAGGAATGGTCGATGGGCCTTGACCAGGCGATCGAGGCGGAAGCCCAGGCGCAAGCGATCTGCATGCAGACGCGCGACTTCGAGCGTGCCTACAGGGCGTTCGTGGCCAAGGAAAAGCCGGTGTTCGAGGGGAATTGATGGCTGACAAGAGTTTCCTCAACTGGCCGTTCTTCGAAGACCGCCACCGCGAACTGGCCGAAAGCCTGGAAGCGTGGTGCGCGAAGAACCTCCCCGTCGATCATCACGACGTCGACGCCGCCTGCCGCGAGCTGGTGCAAAAACTGGGCCGAGACGGCTGGCTGAAACCGACGGCTGTCGACACCGACAATCCCGGACCGCTCGATGTGCGTACCTTGTGCATCACGCGCGAGACTCTCGCCAGGCATGACGGGCTCGCCGATTTCGCTTTCGCCATGCAGGGGCTTGGTACCGGCGCGCTCAGCCTGTTCGGCACGGCGGACCAACAGCAATGGCTGGCGAAGACGCGGGCCGGCAAGGCGATCTCGGCCTTCGCCCTGTCGGAGCCGCGCTCCGGTTCGGATGTCGCCAACACCGAGATGACAGCGACCCGCGACGGCGACAGCTATGTTCTCACGGGCGAAAAGACCTGGATCTCCAATGGTGGCATCGCCGACCTCTACATCGTTTTTGCCCGCACCGGCGAGGCGCCGGGCGCCAAGGGGCTTTCCGCCTTTGTCGTACCGGGTGACGCCAAGGGCCTCGGCATCGCCGAACGCCTCGAAGTGATCGCGCCGCATCCGCTGGCGAGGCTGTCCTTCGATCATGTCCGTCTGCCTGCCTCGGCACTGATCGGCAAGCCCGGCGACGGTTTTCGTATCGCCATGTCGGTGCTCGACGTGTTCCGCTCGACTGTCGGCGCCGCGGCACTCGGCTTTGCCCGTCGGGCGCTCGATGAAAGCATCAGCAGAGTGGCCGAGCGCAAGCTGTTCGGGGCACCGATGGCTGAGTTGCAGATGGTGCAGGGCCACATCGCCGACATGGCGCTCGACGTCGATGCGGCGGCGCTTCTGGTCTACCGCGCCGCCTGGACCAAGGACATGGGCGCGGCGCGGGTAACGCGCGAGGCGGCGATGGCCAAGCTGTTCGCCACCGACAAGGCGCAGGAGGTGATCGACAGAGCGGTGCAGTTGCATGGCGGCGACGGCGTGCGCAAAGGCCACATCGTCGAAAGCCTGTATCGCGAGATCCGCGCGCTGCGCATCTATGAGGGTGCTTCCGATGTGCAGAAAGTGGTCATCGCGCGGCAAGTGATGGGCGCGGCCTGACGACGGGAAATTGAAGAGTATTCGATTTTGAGACTTGGTTTTTAGAATACCGGGAGGCTTGAATGCATGAGATTTTGCAGCCGGAAGGCTGGGCCAAACCGGTCGGCTACGCCAATGGCGTCGCGGCGCGCGGGCGGCTCATCTTCGTCGGCGGACAGGTCGGCTGGAACGGGCAATGCCAGTTCGAAACCGACGACTTTGTTGGCCAGGTAAAACAGACGCTGCAAAACATCGTGGCGGTGCTGGCCGAGGCGGGCGCCGAGCCGCGGCACATCACCTCGATGACCTGGTATTTCACCGACAAGGCCGAGTACCTCGCCAACCTCAGAGGAATCGGCGAGGCCTATCGCGAGGTGATCGGCCGGCATTTCCCGGCAATGGCCGCCATGCAGGTGATGGCCCTGGTCGAGGATCGCGCCAAGGTGGAGATCCAGGCCACCGCCGTCATTCCTGACGAACTCGTTCGTCCGGAATAATGAATTCGCTGTTCCTGGAATAATTTATGCGCGCAGACCCGCCTTCCGCAAAATCGGCAGCACGTGGTCGCAGAAATAGGGCAGCTCCTGCGTGTAGTTGACGAAGGAGAGTGCGATGCCCTGATAGCCGTGCCCGGCAATGGCGGCCATGTCGGCAGCGATCGTTTCCGGTGTTCCGATCAGTGGATAGGTGCCGGCGCCGCCGGCGAAGCGTTGGCGGTAGCGGTCATAGGCGTGCGGGTCGTGCGACTGCGAGAATTCCTTCTTGCCGGCCATATGGGCGTCGACCGCCTCATGATCGGCCAGATCGACGGCGTAGCGCGTGTAGTAGGCCTGCGCCTCCTCCATCGTCGGGCGGCAGACGACATGCGCCACCGTGTAGACGCCGACATCGCGGCCGACCTTGTCGGCCCGCTCGCTGATGTCGGCGACATGCTTGCCGGCATCGCTCATCTCGGAAAAGGTCGTGAACAGGTAGTCGCATCGGGCGGCGGCGAAATCGCGGCCCGGGCCGCCAAAAGCGGCGTTCATCGTCACCGGTCGCGGAGCCTGCAGGCTGGCCGGCCGGCTCACAGCCTCCTTCAGGCGATAGTAGGTGCCTTCATAGTCGAGCGGCTCGGCCGACGCATAAAGCTTCTCTAGAACCTCGATCCACTCGGCTGCCTGGTCGTAGCCTTTCTCGACCAGCGGCGTACCGAACATGCCGAATTCCTTCGGGTTCCAACCGCAGACGATGTTGAGGCCGGCGCGGCCCTGGCTGATGTGGTCGACCGTCGCCAGCGCCTTGGCGGCGTAGAGCGGATGCACCAGCGGCACGTGCACGGTCATGAACAGGCCGATCTGTTCGGTGGCCACGGCGAGCGCCGCTGCCCAGGTGAAGGTTTCGAACGACCATTCGCGCACCTTGTTGCGGCCGCCAAAGCCGCGCCAGCGGGCGATGGGCAGCATGAACTCCAGCCCGGCGCGGTCGGCGATTTGCGCCGCTGTCAGATTGTCCTGCCAGCTTGCCGTCCAGCGTTCCGGCACATCGGTGATGGCGAGGCCGCCATCGGCGTTGGTCGAGAAGACGCCGAGCTTCAGTTTGTTCGGGCCGTGCAGGGGATGCGCTTTGATCATCTCGGGAACTCTAGGGCGGGAGGCGATACGCTAGGCCCGCGGCAAAATATTTCAAGCCTGAAATAGCTTCGCCTCGCCGGCGATTGCGGATATGAATTCGGGCCAGACGAAAAAGGGGATCGGCATGAGTGAATTCCGCCAGAAATGCGTCGGCAGAGCAAACCTCGTCGGTTCGTTTGCCGCCATTCCCCATCCGGTCGCTGTCGAAGTGATGGCGCTGGCCGGCCTCGACTTCCTCTGCATCGACTGGGAGCATGCGCAGATCTCGCGCGACATGATCGAGACCATGGTGCGCGCGGCCGACGTTCACCGCGTGCCGGCAATGGTGCGCGTTCCCGGCCATGCGCCGGAAGCCATCCAGGCGGCGCTGGACAGCGGTGCGCAAGGCGTGCTGGTGCCGCGCGTCTCGACCGCCAACCAGGCAGCGATGGCGGTCAAAGCCTCGCGCTATCCGCCGCCGGGCGAGCGCGGCGTCGGACCCGGCCGGGCCGCCGGCTATGGCTATCGCATTCCCGAATATCTTGCCGGCGCCAATGACGGGACCGTCGTCGCGGTCCAGGTCGAGACAGCGGAGGGGCTGGCCAATATCGACGCGATCGCGGCCGTCGACGGCGTCGACGTGATCTTCGTCGGCCCCGGCCATCTTTCGGTGTCGATCGATGCGATCGGACCGCAAGGCGCCGACAAGCTCAATGCGGCGATCCGGACGATCATTGCTGCCACGATCGCGCACGGCAAGACATCAGGCATATTTTGCGCCAGCCCACAGGCCGTAGGCCGGTGGGCGGCCATCGGCGCGCGTTTCTTCGTGCTGGCCAGCGACACGATGTTTCTGGGCGCCGGGGCCGCGGCCAACGCTGCCGCGGCACGCGACGAATTGGCTTGAGGCAGGCACGGCCCGACAAAAAAGGCGTATCGCCGGAGCAACACGCAAGCCAAGCTTTTTAAGCTTAAAACTTTCGCCTTGAAAACCGTCCCACTTTGGATAAGCATTCAAGATCGATGACGGCGGCCGTGCCGCAGGGGTGCCGGCCAGTCCATCGTGGTGCTTCGGGGGGTTCAGTCCTTGTCGTTCATGCTGCCCCAGTCATCATCCAGCGCGCGCTCTGCTTTCCATGGCGTGCGCGGCCAAATCCATGATCCGCATACAGAGACCGTCGCCGGCCACGCGCGCAGGTCGCTGCCATGAATTGACGCCCCGCTGGGAGGCGGGACGGCAAGAAACCGTGCGGGGCGAGCCCCGCCCGATCAACAACCAGAGGGAATACCCCAGAGGGAACACCATGAAGCTGTCACGTCGCAATCTCATCCTGCTCGCCGCCGCCATCGGCATCGCCGCCGGCCCTGCAACGGCCTACGCCGCCGATGTGCTCAACGTCGGCGCCTACCCGACCAATCCGCCCTTCGAGTACAAGAACGAGAGCGGCACTTTCGAGGGCTTTGAAGTCGACATCGTCAACGAGGCTGCCAAGCGCATCGGCATGACCACCGACATCGCCGATCTCGGCTTCCAGGCGCTATTCGCCGCCACGACGTCGAAGCGCATCGATGTCGCCATCTCGTCGATCACCATCACCCCGGAGCGGCTGAAGTCGCAGTCCTTCACGCAGCCCTATTATGATTCCGACATGGGCATTGCGACGAAGACCGACAGCGCCATCAACGCCGAGGCCGACCTCAAGGGCAAGATTGTCGGCGTGCTTTCCGGCTCGACTGGCGAAACCTGGGTCAAGGCACATCAGGAAGCCGACGGCTTCAGCGACGTGAAGGGCTATGACACGCAGCAGAACCTTTTGCTCGACCTCAGCGCCGGCCGCGTCGATGCCGCCGTCAGCGACATTCCCGGCATGGAATACTCCTTCACCAAGATGAAGGATCTGAAGGTCAAGCAGCGCATCAAGACCGGCGAACAGTACGGCCTGATGATGACCAAGGACCATCCGCTGCTCGGCAAGCTGAACGATGCGCTGACGGCGATGAAGAAGGACGGCACGCTGGCCGCGATCCACAAGAAGTGGTTCGGCAGCGACGCGCCGGCCGATTCCTCGACCGTCAAGGAAATGCCGCTGCCGAAGGCCTGAGCGGCGATGCATTGAAAATCGTGCCGGCTTTCCAGGCCGGCACGATTCATTTCACGCTTCGGCGCCGCTGCCGCGCGGACCGTCTCGCCATAGGCGCGGTCGATTGGTTTTAACTTGAGCACCCCTGCTCCGGGGTGCGGGAACGCCCCCATGTCGCTGATCGACACTTTCTTCAATCCCGATGTCATCATGTCCAGCCTGCCGGCGCTGCTGCGCGGTTTCCTGAACACGCTGCTGCTCGGCATTCTGAGCATCGGCATCGGCATTCCCATCGGCCTGGTGATCAGCCTGCTGCGGCTCTATGCGCCGAAGCCGGTGCGCTGGCTGGCGGTCGGCTACACCGACATTTTCCGCGCGCTGCCGGTGCTGGTGGTGCTGATCCTGATCTACTACGCGCTGCCCTTCCTCGGCATCCGCCTGTCGTCCTGGGCGTCCGCCGTGACGGCTTTCGCCTTCATCATGTCGGCCTATTCGGCCGAAGTGTTCCGCTCCGGCATCGAAAGCATTCCGAAAGGCCAGTTCGAGGCGTCGCAGGCGCTTGGCCTGCCGTTCCTTTTGACCTTGCGCAAGGTGGTGCTGCCGCAGGCGATCCGCGTCGTCATCCCGCCGATGACCAGCAATTGCGTCTCGATGTTCAAGGACACTTCGCTCGCCTCCACCGTGGCGCTGCCGGAATTGTTGAAGGAAGCGACCAATGCGCAGTCGCTTTACGCCAACCCCTCGCCGCTGATCGGCGCGGCCCTTGTCTATCTGATCTTCCTTTGGCCGATGGTCCGCCTCGTCAGCCTGCTTGAAGACCGCTTCAAGACCGAGAAGGCGCGCTGATCTCGCCAACCAATCTCCACCCGCTAAATTCTTCGCAGGAGCTATCCGTGAACAAGCACCAGACCGACAATGCGAGCGCCGTGGCGTTCCCCGTCGACAGCATCCGCGCCATGTTTCCCGCTTTGCAGCGGGCCGGCGATTTCATCTTCATGGACAATGCCGCCGGCGCGCAGATCCCGCAGAGCGTGCTCGACGCGGTGACCAACCATCTGGTTTCACACAATGTCCAGCGCGGCGGCCGCTATGGCCGCAGCGTCACCGTCGACCAGTCGGTCGCCGATGCCCGGACAAGCGTGGCGCTGCTGATCAACGCCTATAGCCCGGCGGAAATCTGCTTCGGCATGAACGCCACCTCGTTCATCCGCCTGGTCAGCCTGGGCATCGGCCAGATGCTCGCCAAAGAGATAGATGGGGGGCGAGACGAGATCGTCATCACCGACATGGACCACGACGCCAACATCGCCACCTGGCTGGCGCTGGAATCCGCCGGCGCCAAGTTCAAGTGGTGGCGCATGCGCGAGGACGGCAATCTGCATGTCGACGATCTCAAGCCCCTGGTCTCCGACCGCACCCGCCTTGTCGCCTGCACGGTGACGGCGCATTCGATCGGCTCGATCGTCGATGTCGCCTCCGTGGCCAAGATCGCGCATGCGGCCGGCGCGGAAGTGTTTCTCGACTGCGTGCATTACGGTCCGCACGGGCTGATCGACGTGCAGGCCTGGGACTGCGATTATCTCGTCTGCTCCGGCTACAAGAATTTCTCGCCGCATATGGGTTTTCTTTGGGGCCGCTTCGACACACTGAAGCGGCTGCCGACGTTCCGCGAGGATTTCATTCCCGACGAGCCGCCCTACAAGGTCGAGGCTGGCACCTTCATCTACGAGAATGTCTCGGGCATGGATGCGGCCGTGCAGTATCTGGAACTGATCGGCCGCAATCTGGCACCCTCCAACAACCGCTCGCGGCGCGAGAACATCGTCGCCGGCATGGGCGCCATCCGCGACTATGAGCTGCTTCTGGCGCGCGAGATGCTTGCCGTGCTGAAAGGTTGCGGCGCGACCATCTATGGCGTCGCCGACGAGGCCCGCATCAACGAGCGCGTGCCGACCTTCTGCTTCAACATCGGCAGACTGTCACCACAGCGGATCGTCGAGGAAATGGCCGAGATGCAGATCGGTATCCGCGACGGCCACATGTACGCGCCGCGGCTGATGAAGCGCCTCAATCTGTCGATGGACAGCGGCGCCATCCGCGCCTCGCTGGTGCATTACAACACGGTTGAGGAAGTGCATAAATTCTGCGAGGCGTTGCGCGCGATTATCGCGAAGCTGTCGTAGCTTGGGCGCTTCCCCCCACCCGGGCCTTCGGTCCGGCCTCCCCACAAGGGGCAGGTGCGCCCCGGCTTTAAGCCGCCGCCTTCTTCTTCGCCAGCCTCGCCTTGATGCTCGCCACGTCGGCGCGCGGCGTCGCGGCGAACAGCGTTTTGGTGTAGCTGTGCTTGGGGTCTGAGAAGACCTCGTCGCGCGAGCCGTATTCGACCGCCTCGCCGAAATACATCACCATCACATCGTCGGCGATGTAGCGCACCACGGACAGATCGTGGCTGATGAAGACATAGGTCAGCTGGAACTCGTCCTGCAGGTCGGCAAGCAGGTTCAGCACCTGCGCCTGCACCGACAGGTCGAGCGCCGAGACCGGCTCGTCGAGCACCAGCAGGCTCGGATTGAGCATCAGCGCGCGGGCAATGGCGATGCGCTGGCGCTGGCCGCCCGAGAACATATGCGGGTAGCGGTTGTAGTGCTCGGGTCCGAGGCCGACCTTCTTCAGCATTTTCATGGCGAGGTCGCGCCGCTCCTCGGCCGGCTTGCCGGTGTTGATGAGCAGCGGTTCGCCCAGCACATCGCCGATCTTCTGGCGCGGGTTGAGCGAGCCGTATGGATTCTGGAACACGATCTGCACCTTGCGGCGCATCTCCTTGGTCAGGCCGTCCTTGGCGATGTCGACCTTGTTGCCGTCGATGAACAGTTCGCCCGAAGTCGCCGGATCGATCAGCGTGATGATGCGGGCAAGCGTTGACTTGCCGCAGCCGCTTTCACCGACGATGGCGAGCGTCTTGCCCTTGTCGACGCTGAAGGAAACGCCCTTCACCGCATGCACCGTGCGCGCGCCGCGGAACAGCCCGCCGCCGACATGGTAGTCGCGCTTGATGTCCTTGCCTTCAACGACCTTGATGCTCATCAGGCGACTCCGGCGGCCGGTTCGAACAGCATGTCTGAAACGGTCGGCAGCCGGTCGCCGACGGCGTTATCCGGCAGCGCCGACAGGAGCGCACGCGTGTAATTGCTCTTTGGCGATTCAAACAGCGACAGCACGTCGGCCTCTTCCATCTTGCGGCCCTTGTACTGGACGATGACGCGGTCGGCGGTCTCGGCCACCACGCCCATATTGTGCGTGATCATGATCAGGCCCATGCCGTATTTGGCCTGCAGCGAGACGAGGAGATCGAGGATCTGCTTCTGGATGGTGACGTCGAGCGCGGTGGTCGGCTCGTCGGCGATCAGAAGCTTCGGATTGCAGGCGATGGCGATCGCGATCATGACGCGCTGGCACTGGCCGCCCGACATCTGGTGCGGGAACGAGTTCAGCCTTTCCGCCGGCTCGGCAATGCCGACCTGCTTCAGGAGTTCGATGGCCCGCTGCCGGCGCTGCGCACCATCCATGCCCATATGGAAACGCAGCACCTCCTCGATCTGGAAGCCGACGGTGAAGCAGGGATTGAGGCTGGCCATCGGCTCCTGGAAGATCATCGACATGTCCTTGCCGACGATCTTGCGCCGCTCGGCCGGGCTCAGCTTCAGGAGATCGCGGCCATTGAAGCTCATGCGATCGGCCGTGACCTTGGCCGTCCACGGCAAAAGGCCCATCACCGCCAACATCGAGACCGACTTGCCGGAACCGGATTCGCCGACGATCGCCAGCACTTCGCGCTCGTCGACATGGAGCGAGACGCCGTCGACGGCGCGGAAGGAACCGGATGCGGTCTGGAACTCGACGACAAGATTTTGAATGTCGAGCAGCGCCATCACGACCTCCTCAGTTTCGGGTCGAGCGCATCGCGCAGGCCGTCACCGATCAGATTGATGGCAAGCACGGTGATGAGGATGGCAAGGCCGGGGAAGGTCACCACCCACCAGGCGCGCAGGATGAATTCGCGCGCCGTGGCAAGCATGGTGCCCCATTCCGGCGTCGGCGGCTGCGCGCCAAGGCCAAGGAAGCCAAGAGCGGCGGCTTCCAGGATGGCGTTGGAGAAGGACAGGGTGCCTTGGACGATCAACGGCCCGAGGCAGTTGGGCAGGATGGTGCGAAGCATCAGCCTGAGATGCCCGGCGCCGGCGACCTTCGCCGCGACGACATATTCCCGGCTCTTCTCGGCCATCACCGCGGCGCGCACAAGGCGCGCGAAATGCGGCTGCAGGACGAGCGCGATGGCCAGCATCGCATTGAACAGGCCGGGGCCGAGGATGGTGACCATCACCAGCGCCAGCAACAGCGACGGGAAGGCCAGGATCAGGTCCATGACGCGCATGATCGCCACGTCGACCCAGCCACGGAAATAGCCGGCCAGCAGGCCGAGCGTGATGCCGCCGGCGAGCGCCAGCGAGACCACGACCGCGCCGATGAGCAGCGAGAAGCGCGCGCCATAGAGCAGGCGCGAGAGGATGTCGCGCCCGACCGGGTCGGTGCCGAGCAGATATTGCGTGGAGCCGCCGTCCTGCCAGGCCGGTGGCCGCAGGAATGCGGTCTTGTCCTGAACGTCAGGCGCGTAGGGCGCCAGCAGCGGCGCGAACAGCGCCGCCAGCACCAAGAGGATGAAGACGAACAGGCCGATGACGGCGCCGCGGTTCACCGAGAAATAGTACCAGAACGTCTTGAGGCCGGTGAGGCGATCCGGGTTGCCGGCGGCCATCGGGGCGATTTCGCTCGACTGGCTCATCACGCCGCCCTTATGCGTGGGTTGATGACGGCATAGAGCACGTCGACGATCAGGTTCACGGCCATGACGATAAGGGCAATCAACAGCAGGCCGGACTGCACGACGACATAGTCGCGCTTGGAGATGGATTCGACCATCCATCTGCCGATGCCGGGCCACGAGAAGATCGTTTCGGTAAGGATGGCGCCGGCGAGCAGCGTACTAACCTGCAGGCCGATGGTGGTGACCACCGGAATGAGCGCGTTGCGCAGAGCATGCACGCCGATGACGCGGGCCGACGAAAGCCCTTTGGCTCGGGCCGTCCGCACATAGTCCTCGCCCAGCACCTCGAGCATGGCGGAGCGCGTCTGGCGCGCTATCACAGCCAGCGGAATGGTGCCGAGCACGATTGTCGGCAGCACCAGATGGCGCAATACCGATCGAAACGCGTCCCATTTGCCGTAGAGCAAGGTGTCGATGGTCATGAAGCCGGTGATCGGCTTGAAGAAGTACTGCAGGTCGATGCGGCCGTTAACCGGTGTCCAGCCGAGATAACCGGAGAAAAAGATGATCAGCAGCAGGCCCCACCAGAAGATCGGCATGGAGTAGCCGACGAGCGCGGTGCCCATCAGCGACTGGTCGAACCACGAGCCGCGCTTGACGGCCGCGAAGATGCCGGCCGGGATGCCGAGCACCATGGCGAAAATCATGGCGAAGAACGACAGTTCCAGCGTCGCCGGGAAGAGCGTCTTGAATTCTTCAAGCACCGGGCGCTTGGACGAAATGGAAACGCCGAAGTCGCCTTTGGCGACTGCACCGACATAGCGCGTGTATTGCTCCCAGATCGGCAGATTGTAGCCGAACTGCTCCTTGAGCTCTTCGTAACGCGCCGGCGCCACGCCGTGTTCGCCGGCCATGGCAAGAATAGGATCGCCGGGCAGCAGCCTGACGAAGGCGAAGGCACAGATTGTGATGCCGACAAGCGTCGGGATCAAAAGTGCAATTCGGTGGAGTATATATTTCAGCATGATGTAGGGGGGCGGCGCCTCATTGCGCCGCCCCGCTCTATAGTCTTATTCGGCCTTGTCAACGCCGTCGAAGCGGTGAATGCCGAGCGGATCCATCTTGAAACCGCTGACATTGTTGCGCACGACCGCATAGACTTGGCTATGGACCAGCAGGAAGGCGGGCGCCTCCTTGGCGAAGATCACCTGCGCCTGCTCATAGAGCTTGGTGCGTTCGGCCTGATCGCTGGTCTTCTTGGCTTTCTGGATCAGATCCTCGAAGTCCTTGTCGCACCAGCTGGAGTAGTTCGACACGCCGATGGCCGAGCAGGCGAACAGGGTGGCGAAGAAGTTGTCCGGATCGCCATTGTCGCCGGTCCAGCCGATCTGGAACGCACCGGGACGGTCCTTCTTCTTGCCTTCCGAGCGGTACTTGGTCCACTCGTAGTTGACGATCTCCGCCTTGACGCCGACCTTGGCCCAGTCGGCCTGGATCAGTTCGGCGGCGCGCTGGAAGTTCGGATTGTAGGGACGAACGCGATCGGAAGCCCAGAGCTGGATTTCCTTCAGCCCGGCAGCCTCGAGCACCTTCTTGGCCGCATCCGGATTGTAGGCGTCGGTCTTCACATCCTTGTTCCACGACCACATGGTCGGCGGGATCAGGTTTTCGGCAGGCGTGGCGCCGGCATCCTGGAAGAGCGACTTGATCAGCGATTCCCGGTCGATCGCCTGGTTGAGCGCGTGGCGCACTTCAGGCTTGTCGAGCGGCGGGATGGTGGTGTTGTAGCTCATATAGCCGATGTTCAGGCCGGCCTGATCCATCAGGGTCACGTCCTTGTTGGCCTTGATGGAAGCGATGTCGGCCGGGTTCGGATAGGGCGCGATGTCGCATTCGCCTGCAAGCACTTTCTGGGTGCGGGCGGTGGCGTCGGGCGTAATGGCGAAGACGAGATCGTCGATCTTTTCCTTGCCCTTGAAGTAGTCGGGGTTGGCCGCATAGCGGATGACCGAATCCAGCTGGTAGTCGACGAACTGGAATGGGCCGGTGCCGATCGGCTTGGTCGAGAAGTCGGCCATCTTGCCGTCCTTCGCCAGTTGGTCGGCATATTCCTTCGACACGATCGAAGCAAAGTCCATGCCGAGGTTGGCCAGCATCGGCGCGTTCGGCTCGGTCAGCGTCAGCTTGACGGTCAGGTCGTCGACCTTCTCCCACTTGGCGACATATTTCGGCATGTCCATGCCGGTGTAATAGTCCCAGGTCAGGTTCGGCAAATACTTGTCGCCGTTCCAGGGGTTTTCCTTGTTGAACTGGCGGTCGAAGGAGAAGATGACGTCGTCGGCGTTGAGGTCACGCGTCGGCTTGAAATAGTCGGTGGTCTGGAACTTCACGCCCGGATGCAGGTGGAAGGTGTAGACCAGGCCGTCGTCGGAGATTTCCCACTTGTCCGCAAGGCCGGGCTCGACCTCGGTGCCGCCATGCTTGAACTCGACCAGGCGCGAATAGACGGTACGCGACGAGGCATCGAAGTCGTTGCCGCCGGTCGTGGTACCCGGATCAAAATTGGCAGGCGATGCTTCCGAGCAATAGACGAGCGTCTTTGCATTGGCCATGCCGCCCAGGACGCTTGCGGCCAGCAACGCGGCCGCAAAAGCGAGTTTCTTTTTCATTGAGCACTCCCTGATGTTCTTCCAAGCCCCTCTATCAGGCTCGCGAAGCGCGCATATAAGCACCGTTTTTCCGGCTTTGGAACACCCCGTTTGCTTACCCCGCGGGAAGCAGGAAAAAAATCCGCCATTTTGCTAAACGGCAGAAAAAATTAGCAGTTTTTTCCATTCACGAGATTATTAACGACCGCATTTTTTTATTGATCCGGCATCTGGCGACATGGACGCCGCGCCTGCCTTCACCCGGTCATCGATGCGGAAACATGCCGGTTTCAAGTGTCGCCGGCGGGAAAGATTTTCGACGGCAAATCTTTCGGCGCCTTGCCGCAGGGGCAAGACTTGCACCACCGCCGATAGAGGCAATACATAGATGGATATGCTGGCGGCACGGAGGACGTCTCTGTCAATTCGGAGGCGGGCGCGGCATGGGCGACCAGAACGGGCGAACAGGAATTGCTAGGGAGGAACGGGTGGCAAAAGCATCAAAGGCGCCGGTGAAAGCGTCGGCAAAGGCAGTCTCGAAACCAGCCGCCGCCGACGGGCAAGGCAAAGCTGGCGCCAAGACCGCGACCGCCGGGACACGCGCAAAGCCTGCCAAGACGGCACCGGCGGCAAAGGCGGCCACCGCCAAGGCGGTTGCGAAGCCGGCAACGAAAGCCGCCCCGGCAAAGACCTCCGTGACGAAGACCTCTGCGACGAAGACTCCGGCGAAGGCTGCTCCGGCAAAGACTTCTCCCGTAAAGACCTCTCCCGCAAAGACCTCTCCCGCAAAGACTGGGGCAACGAAGGCCGCATCGCCGGCAAAGGCAGCGCCGACATCGAAGCCGGCGACGGCTGCCACCAAGCGGCTGCCGAAGGCACTCACGGAACTTGCCGCCGGCCTGCCCGAGAAGCCGTGGCTCAAGAGCTATCCAAAAAATGTTGCGGCCGAGATCGGTGCGTTGCCCTACAGTTCGATCGGCGATTTCCTGGTCGCCGCCTGCAAGCAGTTCTCCGCCCAGCCGGCCTTCACCTGCATGGACAAATCCATCAGCTACGCCGATGTCGAGCAACTGTCGGCGGCCTTCGGTGCCTATCTGCAATCGAAGGGGCTGCAAAAGGGCGCGCGCGTCGCCGTGATGATGCCCAACGTCCTGCAATATCCGGTGGCGATGATGGGCATCCTGCGCGCCGGCTATGTCGTGGTGAACATCAATCCGCTCTACACGCCGCGCGAGCTAGAGCACCAGCTCAAGGATTCCGGCGCGCAAGCCATCGTCATCCTGGAAAATTTCGCCAGCACCTTGCAGGCGGTCATCGCCAGGACCGCGGTCAAGCATGTCGTGGTGGCGGCCATGGGCGACATGCTCGGCCTCAAGGGCACGATCGTCAACTTCGTCGTACGCCGCGTGAAGAAGATGGTGCCGGCATGGTCGCTGCCCGGGCATGTCAAGTTCAATGCGGCGATGAAGGCCGGCGCCGGCCTTGGCTTCAAGCCGGCCAAGGTTGCAGCCGACGATGTCGCCTTCCTGCAATATACAGGCGGCACCACGGGTGTGTCGAAGGGCGCCACGCTGCTGCACAGCAATGTGCTCTCCAATGTCGTGCAGAACGCGCAGTGGATGGAGGACGCCTATACGATCAAGCCGAAACCCGCGCACCCGAACTTCATCTGCGCGTTGCCGCTCTATCATATCTTCGCGCTGACGGTGAACGCGCTGATGGGCATGCAGCAAGGCGCCCGCAACGTGCTCATTCCCAACCCGCGCGATATTCCAGGCTTCGTCAAGGAACTGGCGAAGTATCCGGTCCACATCTTTCCCGGCCTCAACACGCTGTTCAACGCGCTGCTCAACAACGAGGACTTCCGCAAGCTCGACTTCAAGCCGCTGGTGCTGACGTTGGGCGGCGGCATGGCGGTGCAGAAGGGCGTCGCCGAACGCTGGAAGGCGTTGACCGGCTGCCCTGTCACCGAAGGCTACGGCCTCTCGGAAACATCCCCGGTGGCGACGGCCAACAAGTTCAGCTCCGGCGAGTTCACCGGCACGATCGGCCTGCCGCTGCCTTCGACGGAAATCGCCATCCGCGACGACGACGGCAACAATCTGCCGCTGGGCGAGGTCGGCGAAATCTGTATCCGGGGACCGCAGGTGATGGCGGGCTACTGGAACCGGCCCGACGAGACCGCCAAGGTGATGACCAAGGACGGCTACTTCAAGTCAGGCGACATGGGCTTCATGGATGAGCGCGGCTACACCAAGATCGTCGACCGCAAGAAGGATATGATCCTGGTCTCGGGCTTCAACGTCTATCCGAACGAGCTCGAGGAGGTCGTGGCGATGCATCCGGGCGTGCTCGAAGTGGCGGCGATCGGCGTGCCGGACGAGCATTCGGGCGAAGTGCCGAAGCTGTTCATCGTCAAGAAGGATCCTGCCCTGACCGTGGAAGCCATCACCGCTTTCTGCCGCGAGAACCTGACCGGCTACAAGCGGCCCAAATACATCGAGTTCAGGACCGAATTGCCGAAGACGCCGGTCGGCAAGATCCTGCGGCGGGCGCTGCGCGCCTAGTGAAGGATCATCCCTTCGGCGACGAGGCGCCGGGCAGCCCGCGCCTCGACCCGACGGGCTTCATCAAGGCGAACATGCGCCTTGTGCCGGTGCCCGCGCTTGCCGAAATCCGGCTTTACACAGCCCACCCAGGCAGCGGGCTGAGGCGCCTCGTCGACCCTGAAGACGATGCTGACGCGGACGACGACGCGCCCGAACCGCAGCCGCCCTACTGGGCCTATGCCTGGGCCGGCGGCGCCGTGCTGGCACGCCACATCCTCGATCATCCGGAGATGGTGGCGGGCCGCCGCGTGCTCGACCTTGGCGCTGGTTCAGGCATCGTCGGCATCGCCGCCGCGAAGGCCGGCGCAAGCGAGGTGACTGCTGCCGAGATCGACCGCAACGGTGTGGCCGCGATAGGCCTCAACGCAGCAGCCAACGGCGTCGCCATCACCATTGTCGACAAGGACATCACCACGGGTCCGCCGCCGCCGGTCGACCTCGTGCTTGCCGGCGACGTGTTCTACAGCCGCGAGGTTGCCCTGCGGGTTATCCCGTTCCTCGACCGCTGCCTCGCAGCCGACATCGAGGTGCTGGTCGGCGATCCCCGACGCCACGACCTGCCGCTGTCCCGGCTGCGGCTGCTTGCGGAATATCCGGTGCCGGATTTCGGCGACGCGAAGGACGTTGCGACCAAGCCGAGCGGCGTCTTTCGTTTCGAGGCTGAGACGGCACCCGCGCCGGCGGGAGCGATCAAACCGTCTCCTTGACCCGTGCCGACAGGAAATCCGGCAGGTCGGCGACGGAATCGAGGACGACGTCGGCAATACCGGCCAGCGATTCGCGCGTGCCGGTGCCGGAGAGCACGCCCACCGCCAGGCCGCAGCCGCCGGCGCGCGCCATTTCGAGATCGTGGCGGTTGTCGCCGACCATGGCGATCTCCGCCGGCTTCAGGCCGGTAAGGTCGCAAAAGGCCTGGATGGTGTCGGGCGCGGGTTTGGGGTTGGCCACCGCGTCATAGCCATAGGCGGCGTCGAACAGTTGGGCGACGCCCAGCGTGACCAAGGTCTTTTCCGCGCCGCTGGTGGAATCGTTGGTGGCGACGCCAAGCCGGTAGGATCGCTTCTGCAGTGTTGCCAGCGTGTCGACGATGCCCGGCAGCGCCACCGCCATCGCCGAGCCCTGCACCGAGGTGATCTCGTTGAAGCGGGCGACGGCCAGCATCTGGTCTTCGTCGGACAGGCGCGGGAACCACAGTTCGACGACATCCATGTTGGTGCCCGAGGCAAAGATCGAATCGGGCTTGAAGCGGCGGTTGGCGAAATCGAAGCCGGCGGCCGCCAGCAGCCTGTCGGCCTTCCAGCGATCGCCGTCGGCAGCGTCCATGGCCATGAAGTCGGCAACGCCGAGCCAGGTGGCGTTGAAGTCGACAAGTGTCCCGTCCTTGTCGAACAATATGCCTTTGATGTCTGCCAAATCAGTCACTCCGAACCACGCAATTGGTGGATGCGTTCCACAAGGCCCCTGGTCGAGGCGTCCCGGTTTGCGGCGCTTTCCTTGCCTTCCACGACAGGCAGCAGGCCGGTCGCCAGTTCCTTGCCGAGCTCGACGCCCCACTGGTCGAAGGAATTGATGTTGAACAGCGTGCCCTCGACGAAGACGCGGTGCTCGTAGAGCGCGATCAGCCGGCCGAAAGTGCGCGGGTCGAGCTTGCGATAGAGGATGGTCAGCGAAGGGCGGTTGCCCGAGAAGACACGGTGCGGCGCTATTTTGTCGACGTCGGCCGGCTTCATGCCCTTGGCCAGCATCTGCGCGCGCGCCTCGTCCAGCGTGCGGCCCTTCATCAGCGCTTCCGACTGCGCCAGGCAGTTTGAGAGCAGCAGGTCATGCTGGTGCCTGAGTTCAGGTTCATGGCCGACGGCAGCCGCAAGGAACTCGACCGGGATGAAGTCGGTGCCCTGATGCAGGAGCTGGAAGAAGGCGTGCTGGCCATTTGTGCCCGGCTCGCCCCAGACCAGCGGCCCGGTCGGCGTCGCCACCGGCGTGCCGTCAAGGGTGACGCCCTTGCCATTCGATTCCATATCGAGCTGCTGCAGATAGGCCGGCAGCCGGGACAGGCGCTGGTCATAGGGGATGACGGCGCGGGCCGGATAGCCGCAGATCACGCGATGCCACCAGCCGACCAGGCCGAGAAGCGCCGGCAGGTTCCCGGCGAGCGGCGCGGTGCGGAAATGCTCGTCCATCTCGTGCGCGCCGTCGAGGAAGGCGCGAAAATTCCTCGGACCGACGGCGATCATGACGGGCAGGCCGATCGCGCCCCAGACCGAATAGCGGCCGCCGACCCAGTCCCAGAAACCGAAGACGCGGTCCTGCTCGATGCCGAACTTGGCCACAAGGTCGAGCGCCGTCGAGACGGCGGCGAAATGCTTGCCGACCGCCTGCTTGCCGAGCGCCTTCTGCACCCAGTCGCGCGCCGTCTGCGCATTGGTCATCGTCTCGACCGTGGTGAAGGTCTTGGAGGCGATGATGAACAGCGTGGTTTCCGCCGACAGGCCCTTCAGCGTGTCATGGATATGGGCGCCGTCGATGTTGGAGACATAATGCGCGCGCGGCCCGTCATGATAGGGCGCCAGCGCCAGCGTCGCCATGGCCGGGCCGAGGTCGGAGCCGCCAATGCCGATGTTGACGATGTCGGTGATCTTCTTGCCGGTGGCGCCTGGCGCCTTGCCGGAGCGGATGGCATCGGCGAAGGCGCCCATCGCGTCGAGCACGGAAAGGACGTCGGCCTTGACGTCCTGGCCATCGACCGTGACGCCCTTGCCGCTGAGATTGCGCAGCGCCGTGTGCAGCACGGCGCGGTCCTCTGTGATGTTGATCTTCTTGCCGGCGAACATGGCGGCGCGCCGCCCTTCGAGATCAGCGGCGCCGGCGAGCTTTTCCAGCAAATCCATGGTGGTTGCGTCGACGGCGCATTTCGACCAGTCGAGCAAAAGGTCGCCGTCGGTGGCGGAGAATGTCTGGAAACGCCGTGGATCGGCGGCGAAGGCCTGGCGCATGCTGCCAGGTGCCGCGGCGCGATGATCGCGCAAGGCGGCAAGCTGTTTCTGGAAGGCTGACTTATCCACTGGCGGGAGGCTCCTGGCGTTTTTCGACGTACTTTATCAGACCGGATGTTTCCGGCGCGTGTCGTCGCGACAAACCTATTGAGCCGAATTCCGTGCGGTCAATACGCGGCGATGCCGCATCGCATCACGATGCGATGACACAATGTGTCACTCCGGGCGGCGACGGAGCCCGATTTCGGCTGAAGGATCACTGGCATAAATCCCAAAGATCAGAAAAATTGATTGGCGCAACCCCTTGTGCCACCCATACACTCGACTGGTCCAGCCAAATGAAAATTGCTGGCCATCCGAGGAAGATCTCCCATGCCACAGCGCAACGACACGGCCATATGGTCCGGCCTGTTCCGGATTTCGGCCGAATCCGGCCAAACCCTGCAGGCGCAGATCCGCCAGGCCATCGTGGCCGCCATTCTCGATCGGCAGATCGCCGCTTCGATGCCGCTTCCCTCCTGCCGCATCCTGGCCGAAAAGCTTGGCGTCGCACGCGGGACGGTGGTTCTGGCCTTCCAGCAGCTCGTCGACCAGGGTTTCCTGGTGGCGCGCGAGCGGCGCGGCCATTTCGTCAATCCCGACGTGCTGGCAACACCGGCAAAGCCGCACCAGAAGGCGCCCGACCAGGCCAATGAGATCGACTGGAAGGCACGCCGGCAGATCGCCGCCAGCGACATGCCGCCGCCGGCCAAGCACGAGAACTGGATCAAGTCGTCCTATCCCTTCGTCTACGGCCAGTTCGATCCTGCGCTGTTCCCAACCGCCGAGTGGCGCGAATGCAACCGCATGGCGCTCGCGGTGCTCGAAATCCGCAACTGGGCGTCCGACATGGTCGATCGCGACGATCCGCTGCTGATCGAGCAGATCCAGGCGCGGCTTTTGCCGCGGCGTGGCATCTTCGCCAATCCGGACGAAATCATCGTCACGCTTGGCGCCCAGAACGCGCTCTATATGCTGGCTTCGCTGCTGATGACCAAGGGCTCGAAGGTGGCAATGGAGGATCCGGGCTACCCCGACGCACGCTCGATCTTCCGGCTTGCCGGCGCCGACATCCAGCCGGTGCCGGTCGACCAGTCCGGCATCGTAACCTCTTCTATCCCCAATGATTCCGGCTTCGTCTTTGTCACGCCCAGCCATCATTGCCCGACCATGGTGCCGTTGTCGGCCGAGCGGCGGCAGGATCTTCTGGCGCGCGCCAACCGGCACAATCAGATCATCATCGAGGACGGCTATGACAGCCAGCTTCTCGACGAGGCGCCGCAGCAGGCGTTGAAGAGCCTCGATCGCTCCGGCCGCGTCGTCTATGTCGGCTCGATGTCGAAGACGCTGGCTCCCGGCTTGCGGCTTGGCTACATCGTCGCCTCCGCTGGACTAATCTCGGAGTTGAGGGCGCTGCGGCGCTTCATGCTGCGCCATCCGCCGGCCAACAATCAGCGCGCCGTGGCGCTCTTCCTGTCGCTCGGCCATCACGAGGCATTGGTGCGGCGTCTGTCGAGCGCCTTCGACGAGCGGCGCAAGCGTCTGGTCCATGCGATTTCCGCTTTCCTGCCGGAATGGCGCTCGACGGATTCGGCCGGCGGCACATCGCTCTGGCTCGAGGGGCCGCGCGGCACCGATTCCCGCGGTTTGGCCGAGGCCGCCGCCTCGCGCAGCGTCATCATCGAGCCGGGAGACCGCTTCTTCGACCGCACCGAAAAGCCTTCGCGTTTCATGCGTTTGGGCATTTCCTCGATCGCGCTGCAGCATATCGAGCCCGGCATCCGGGAACTCGCCACGGCCGCCGGCCGCAGACCGGCAGCAGCCTGATCCACCTACCCGATCCTTTGAACGGAGCCGCCCAATCGCGGCTCCGTTTCCTTTAGCGCTGGCATATGCAACCAGACCGGCTGGCTCATAGTCTGTGCCAATGCCGGCGGCATAGTCGTGGCACAAAGGGGAAGAAGCAGCCGATGGTGGACCAACCGCCGCCCTGTTTCCGAGAAAAGTGGAGTGCCTCCATGTCAGTGGTTCTTGAAAAGCAGGAAGCAGCAGTGGATCAGCGCTCGCGCCGCTCCGGTGGACGCGAAGCGCGCCGTGCCATGCGGGCAGCGCCGCTCGCCGACGACATCAGGCCGGTGCGCGCCGGCCTCGAGGGCGGCAGCTACGGACCGTTGCGCGGCAACGACCAGGAGCGAATCCACGAGGCGGTGCTGACGCTGCTGGAAACGGTCGGCTTCGCCAATGCCATACCCTCCTGCATCGAGGCGCTGACCAAGGCCGGCGCCACCTATGGCGATGACGGCCGCATCCGCTTCCCGCGCGCGCTGGTGCTCGACACCATCAAGAAGGCCGCACGCAATTTCACCTTGCACGGCCAGGACCCGAAACACGACATGGTGATCCAGGGCAAGCGCGTGCATTACGGCACGGCCGGTGCGGCCGTGCATCTGGTCGATGTCGAGAAGCGTGAATATCGCGAATCGCTGCTGCAGGACATCTATGACGCCGCCCGCATCGTCGAGGGGCTCGACAACATCCATTTCTTCCAGCGGCCGATGGTGCCGCGCGACATTCCCGATCCGCTCGAGATGGACTTCAACACGCTCTACGCCTGCGTGATGGGCACGTCGAAGCATGTCGGCACCTCGTTCACGGTGCGCGAGAACGTGCAGCCGGCGCTGGAAATGCTCTATGCCATTGCCGGCGGCGAGGAGAATTTCCGCGCCCGGCCATTCGTGTCGAACTCCAACTGCTTCGTCGTGCCGCCGATGAAATTCGCCGAGGACGCCTGCGGCGTGCTCGAGGCCTGCGTCGAGGGCGGCATCCCGATCCTGCTTTTGTCGGCCGGACAGGCCGGCGCGACCGCGCCGGCGGCGATTGCCGGCGCCGTGGTGCAGGCCGTGGCCGAAGTGCTGGCCGGCCTGGTCTATGTCAATGCCATCAAGCCGGGACATCCGGCGATCTTCGGCACCTGGCCGTTCGTGTCTGATCTGCGGACCGGCGCCATGTCGGGCGGATCGGCCGAACAGGCGGTGCTGACCGCGGCCTGCGCGCAGATGGCGCAGTTCTACGATCTGCCGGGCGGTTCGGCCGCCGGCATGACGGATTCGAAACTGCCCGACATCCAGTCCGGCTACGAAAAGGGCATCACCGACGTGATGGCCGGCCTGGCCGGGCTCAACCTTGTCTATGAATCGGCGGGGATGCACGCCTCGCTGCTCGGCTTCTGCCTGGAAAGCCTGATCATCGACAATGACATGCTTGGCCACTGCCTGCGCTGCGTGCGCGGCATCGAGGTGACCGACGAGGCGCTGTCGATCGACACCATCGCCGAAGTCTGCCTGAACGGGCCGGGCCACTATCTCGGCAACGAGCAGACGCTGCGGCTGATGCAAACCGAGTATTTCTACCCGGCCGTCGGCGACCGGTTTTCGCCGAAGGAATGGAACGAGAAAGGCCGGCCCGACATCCTGCAGCGCGCGATCATCGAGAAGAAACGCATCCTTGCCGAACGCTTCCCGCGCCATGTCGCAAAACTTCTCGACGACAAATTGCGCGCCCGCTTCGGCGACATGATCAAGCTGCCGCGCGCCAATATGGGCGGGTAGCGCCTCGCCTTACAAAAGTCAGTCCGCGCTAAGCCCGTAACGCTCGACGACCTCGGCGCTGATAAGCTTGGCGTGCAGAGCCATCAAGACGATCTGCGCGTCGAAACTGTCACCGGCTTCCACCGCGGTCTCGATCCGGCGTTCGACGTCCTGACGCTGCTGTGGGCCTTGCGCGCTTTCGAAGGTTTCCGGACCGGCAATGCAATAGCTGAACAGCCGCGCCACGTCCGGATAAGCCGCCGCGGGCGGCTCGTCGGGCCAGCGATCCTTCATCAGATTGACGATTGTGAGTTTCACCCCCTCCGGCACGAGGGCGGGATGCAGGTCGGCGCCGCGCAAGGCGGCATCAAGTTGCCTCAGATCGCCCGAGCGTCCGAACATGCCGAGGAAGCCGAGGGAAGAGCGTCGTTGCGCCATAATGTTCCAATCCGTTTCCAACCACTTAAGCGGTAGGCAAGCGGAATACAAAGGCAGGCGAAGATCTAGCCACCAACCGCCAGCAGCAAGACACCGGCAAGGGCCGATCCGGCAAGGGTCGGCAGCATGCCGATCTTGAGCTTCAGGATGGCGATCATCGCGGCCAGCGAAAGCAGCGCCGCACGCCAGTCGATCGAGGAAAGCACCGGCACATTCATGCCGAGGCTCACTGCGTGCACCTCGCGGAAAACGACGTGCAAGGCAAACCACAAAGCGAGATTCATGATGACGCCGACAACAGCGGCGGTGATCGCGCCGAGCGCGGCCGACAAGGCCCTGTTGCCGCGCAGGGCCTCGATATAGGGCGCGCCGAGGAATATCCAGAAGAAGCACGGCGTGAAGGTCACCCACAGGGTCAGCAGCGATCCGAGCGATCCGGCGAGCAACGGGTTGAGTGACCCGGCGTGACGGAAAGCGGCGATGAAGCCGACAAACTGCAACACCAGGATGAGCGGGCCGGGCGTGGTCTCGGCAAGCCCGAGACCATCGACCATTTCACCGGGAGCCAGCCAGCCGAAGGACTGGACGGCTGCCTGCGCGACATAGGCCAGCACCGCATAGGCACCGCCGAAGGTGACGACCGCCATCAGGCTGAAGAACCGGCCGATCTCGGTCCACACACTGGCGGAGCCGGTGAACCACCAGATCAGCAGAACCGGTCCGAGCCAGATCGGCAGCCAGATCGCGACGGTGCGCGGCGCATGCCATCTGGTCGGTTTGACATGGGTCAGTTCGCCGCGCTCGAACATCAGGTCGACCGCTCCCTTGACGTCGACAATCTCGTCCTTGCCATGCGCGGAGCCGGAAAACAGGCCCGGAGCAACGCGGTCCCCCAGCCATCCCGTCAGGCCGGCGAGCAGGATGATCAACGGAAACGGCACATTCAATGCATAGATGGCGATGAAGGCCGCGACCGCGATCAGCACCATTGCCTGGTTTTTCAGGGCGCGCCGCCCGATGCGGATCACCGCCTCGATGACGATCGCAAGCACCGCCGCCTTCACTCCGAGGAAAAGCGCCTCGACGAGCGGCATGTCGCCATAGACGACGTAGAGGCTGCTCAGGATCAGCATGACGAGCGCGCCGGGCAGGACGAACAGGATGCCGGCGACAAGGCCGCCGACGGTCCTGTGCAGCAGCCAGCCGATATAGATGGCGAGTTGCTGGGCCTCCGGGCCAGGCAAAAGCATGCAATAGTTCAACGCATGCAGGAAACGCTGTTCGCCGATCCAGCGCCGTTCCTCGACCAGTTCCCTGTGCATCAGGGCGATCTGCCCGGCCGGCCCGCCGAAGCTGAGCAGTCCGATCTTCGCCCAGACCTTCACGGCTTCGGCAAAGGTCGGCGCCGCCGGCGCCTCGACGTTCCCCGATTTGTGTGCAGGCGAAACGGCGCTCATGACGGTTTCCCCACGCTGGGCCAATTGTGTGTCTCCTCGGTGGCGTCGCGGCACCAGCGGAAGAATGCATCGTAGAGCAGCATGCCTGCTTCCAGCTGTTCCAGGTCGTCGCGAAACATCCGCGACAGGCCAAGCGAGGCCGCCAGGAAGCCGGCGGCCTGGGGCACCAGATCGAGATTTGCGGTGTCGGCCGCGCGCACGATCGCGGCAAGGCGATCGAGCGCTGTGGATTCCAGCCCGAACTCCTCCATCATCGCGTCGAAGGTGCAGCGCTCGCCGCGATGGCTCCAGAACACATTGTCGATGTCGAACGGCACGGCCTGAAAGCGATCGGCGACAGCGGGCACTTCGGCTGCCTCGACAAACAGGAAGACCGCATGAGGATCGACGAAACGCCGGATCAGCCACGGGCAGGCGATGCGGTCGACCTTCGGGCGCGCCCGCGTCACCCACACCGTGCGGCCCTTTTCATCGCGGGGCGGCAATTTTTCAGTGCGAACCAAGAGCCCACCTGCCTCGCGCCAGGCTTCGAAGCCGCCTTCCAGGGATTCGGCTGATATTCCCTCATGGCGCAGCCATGCGGCGACACCTTGCGAGAGTTTCAGGCCTTTCTGGCAGACGACCGCTACCGGCTTGCCGGCGAAATCGGGCGCCCAGGTCGAAACGGTTTTGAAATCGCGCCGGCATGAGGCCGGCAGCAGGCGAGGGTCGGCGTCGAAATCCTCATCGATGCGAACATCGATGATGACCGGGGCTGCCGGCAGGCCGACCAGACGGGACAGTTGCGATACGGTGATAGCGGTTGTTGACGGCATGGCGTCCACCTCCTGATAGAGAAGCCTGGACGCGAACGTTGGGCTGACGCCTCACGGGGTCGTCGCGATGCACCCCTTGTGATGATCGTGGATTTGTTGCGCGCGCTTGTCAAGGACGATAGCCGGTCTCGACTCCCGCCAGAACGCTACACGCCAAACGAAAAAAGCGACTGGCGGTCCGATTGCACGGGCCGCCAGCCGCCGATCCAACATCAGTGATTGCCGCCAGGAATAATCGATGACTATCCCTTGGAATAATCAATGATTGTCCCGGGGCACGCCCCTGGTGTGCGCGACATCCTGGTATTTCACCGCCGGCTTCAGCACCATGCCCTGGTCGAACTGGTCGACCATGCCGCGCTGGATTTCCTGCCAGGGCGTCTGGTGCTGCGGATAGTGGTAGCCGCCATTGCCCTGCAGCGCCGCGCGCCGCTTGGCGATCTCGTCGTCGCTGACCAGGATGTTGGCGGTGCCCTTGTTCAGGTCGATGCGGACGCGGTCGCCTGTCTTGAGCAGCGCCAGCCCGCCGCCAATGGCGGCTTCCGGCGAGGCGTTGAGGATGGACGGCGAGCCCGACGTGCCCGACTGGCGGCCGTCGCCGATGCAGGCCAGCGCATGGATGCCCTTCTTGATGAGGTAGGCCGGCGGCTGCATGTTGACGACCTCTGCACCGCCGGGATAACCGACCGGGCCAGCGCCGCGCATGAACAGGATGGTGTGCTCGTCGATGCCCTGCGCCGGATCGTCGATGCGGGCGTGGTAATCCTCGGGCCCGTCGAAGACCATGGCGTTGCCTTCGAAAGCTTCCGGGTCCTTCGGGTTGGAGAGATAGCGCTCGCGGAATTCCGGCGAAATGCCGCTTGTCTTCATGATCGCCGAATCGAACAGATTGCCGCTGAGGTTGATGAAGCCGGCATTGACCTTCAGCGGCTTGTCGACGCTACGGATGACGTCGGCGTTTTCGACGACCGCTGCCTTGCAATTGTCGCCGATCGACTTGCCATTAACGGTCAGGGCATCCGGATGCGGCAGCAGCCCACCCTTCATCAGCTCGGCCACCACGGCCGGCACGCCGCCGGCGTGATGGTAATCCTCGCCGAGATACTCGCCCGTGGGCTGCAGGTTGACGATGAGCGGCACTTTGAGGCCGATCTCCTGCCAGTCGTCATTGTCGAGCGGCACGCCGAGATGGCGGGCAATGGCGTTGAGATGGATCGGAGCGTTGGTCGAGCCGCCGATCGCCGAATTGACGACGATGGCGTTCTCGAAGGCCTTGCGCGTCATGATGTCGGAGGGCTTCAAGTCCTCATGCACCATGTCGACGATGCGCTTGCCGGTCTCGTAGGCGATCTGGCCGCGTTCACGGTAAGGGGCGGGAATGGCGGCGGAGCCCGGAAGCTGCATGCCGAGCGCCTCGGCCAGTGAATTCATCGTGGTGGCGGTGCCCATCGTGTTGCAGTAGCCGGTGGAGGGCGCCGAGGAGGCGACGATGTCCATGAACTCGTCATAGTCGATCTCGCCGGCCGACAGGCGCTGGCGCGATTCCCAGACGATGGTGCCGGAGCCGGTGCGCTTGCCCTTGTGCCAGCCGTTGAGCATCGGGCCGACCGACAGCGCGATGGCCGGAATGTTGACGGTGGCCGCCGCCATCAGCAGCGCCGGCGTCGTCTTGTCGCAACCGATGGTCAGCACGACGCCGTCGAGCGGATAACCATAGAGCACCTCGACGAGGCCGAGATAGGCCAGGTTGCGGTCGAGTGCCGCGGTCGGGCGCTTGCCGGTCTCCTGGATCGGGTGGCAGGGAAATTCGAAAGGGATGCCGCCCATCGAGACAATGCCTTCGCGCACACGCTTGGCGAGCTCGATATGGTGGCGGTTGCACGGCGACAGATCCGAGCCGGTCTGGGCGATGCCGATCAGCGGCTTGCCCGACATCAGTTCGGCACGCGTCAGCCCGTAATTCAGGTAGCGCTCGAGATAGAGCGCCGTCATGCCGGGATTGTCAGGGTTGTCGAACCACTCCTGCGAGCGGAATTTTTTCTTCTTGGTGTGGGCGCCGGCCATCACGGTCTCCGTATTTGTATGACAAATCGATATGACAACGCGTCAATGCAAGCAAGGGGCACGCGCGTTCCCAACCCGCACTTTGGTGCGATAGACACAACGGCGCCCCTGCGCTAGGGCTTCGTACCATTGTTTCCGGGAGGTTCTTGATGGCTTTGGTGATCGAAGGCGAGGAACGCATTGCCGCACCCCTGCAAAAAGTCTGGGAAGCGCTGAACGATCCCGAGGTTTTGAAGGCGACCATTCCCGGCTGCCAGAGCCTCGACATGAAGTCGCCGACCGAGATGGCGGCCACCGTGGTGGTGAAAATCGGCCCGATCAAGGCGACCTTCAACGGCGAGGTGACGCTGAAAAACCTCAAGCCGCCGCATTCCTACACCATCCACGGCGAAGGCAAAGGCGGCATTGCCGGCTTTGCCAAGGGTGGCGCCGATGTGACGCTGACCGAGGATGGAGCGGATGCCACGATCCTGAAATACGCGGCCAAGGCCGAAGTTGGCGGCAAGATCGCCCAGCTCGGCAGCCGGTTGATCGAGTCGACTTCGAAGAAACTGGCCGGGCAGTTCTTTTCCAGCTTCGGCGAGAAGGTCGGCGGCTGACCCTTGCGCTGCGGGTTCACTCGAAGACGATGCTCGGCACCGCCGCTTGGGCCGCGCCGCGCTCTTCATTGACCCTGTCCCAGACCTTGGCGGCGATGTCGCGATAGGTTTTGGCCTCCGCGCTATCGGGCTTCGAGACAACCACAGGCGCCCCGGCATCCGAGCTTTCGCGGATGCCCATTTCGAGCGGCACTTCGCCGAGGAAGGTCACGCCGAGGCGTTCGGCCTCGCGACGCGCGCCGCCATGGCCGAAAATGTCGTAGCGCTTGCCGGTGTCGGGCGCGATGAAATAGCTCATGTTCTCCACGATGCCGAGCAGCGGCACGTCGACCTTCTTGAACATGTTCAGCCCCTTGCGGGCGTCGATCAGCGCCAGGTCCTGCGGCGTCGAGACGATGACGGCGCCGGCCAGCGGCACCTGCTGGGCCATGGTCAGCTGCGCGTCGCCGGTGCCGGGCGGCATGTCGACGACGAGCACGTCGAGCCGGCCCCATTCGACCTCGCGCAGCATCTGCGTCAGCGCCGACATCACCATCGGCCCGCGCCAGATCATCGGCGTCTCCTCATCGACGAGGAAGCCCATCGACATCACCTTGAGGCCGTAATTCTCCATCGGCTTCAGGATCTTGCCGTCGACCGTCTGCGGCCGGCCGTGAATGTTGAGGAGCTTCGGCATGGAGGGGCCGTAGATGTCGGCATCAAGCACGCCGACCCTCAAGCCATTGGCGGCAAGGCCCAGCGCCAGATTGACGGCGGTGGTCGACTTGCCGACGCCGCCCTTGCCCGAGGCAACCGCAATGATCGCCTCGATGCCCGGGACGCCGCGCTTGCCCGAGCTTTGCGAGGCCGGCGCCTGCGGCGCGGGACGCTGCGGAGCCGCCGGCGGTGCCGGCCTGGGCGCGGCGCGCGCCGGGACCGGCGCCTCCATGCCGCCGCCCTTTTTCTCCGCCGTCAGCGCCACTACGGCACCGGCGACGCCGGGAATTGCTTTCACCACCCGTTCTGCGGCGGCGCGCAGCGGTTCCATTTCCTGCGCCCTGGCGGCGGGAACAGTGATCGAGAAGAACACTTTCGAATCGGCGATGAAAATCTCCGAAACCATGCCGAGGTCGACGATGTTGCCGGTGAAGTCCGGCCCATTGACCGTCTTCAGGCGCTCGGTGACGATTTCCTTGGTGACGGTCATGATCTTTCCTCGGCGTTTTGCGATCCAGATAGTGCAGTTTCCAACGAGAACCAAGCCGTGACGCAAAGGCTTAGCCAGCGTGCCACGGAAAACGACCGATGCTGTCGGATTTTGCGGGATGACACTTCCTGCCGGCAATTGCCGATGGCCAAACGGGCAGCGCGCCCTATTTCGGTTGCCTGAGCGAGACACGACTATCCGGGAAGGAGACGGTCATGCTTCAAAACAGCAACGCAACGGCCAATCTCGCCGTCAAGGACCTGGCGAGGGCCAAGGCATTCTATGAGGGCACGCTAGGCCTCAAGCAGGTCGACGACATGGGCGGCGAACTCATTGTCTACAAAAGCGGTGCCACGCTGATCAATGTCTATCACTCGCAATTTGCCGGAACCAACAAGGCGACGGCACTGACCTTTACGGTTGGCGACCAGATCGGCGATGTCGTCAAATCGCTGAAATCGAAGGGCGTGGCCTTCGAACATTATGAGATGCCCGGCCTGACGCTCGAAGGCGACGTCCATGTCGGCGACGGCATGAAGGTCGCCTGGTTCAAGGACCCCGACGGCAATATCCTGAACCTCGTCGACAAATAGGCTTCGCCGCTTCGGGTCAGCCTGCCATTTTTGTGACGAAATAGGTGAGAGCCGAGATCGCCGCCGTCGCCGGCAAGGTGACGACCCAGGCGATGACGATGTTGCCGGCGATGCCCCAGCGCACCGCCGAGACGCGGCGGGCGGCGCCGACGCCGATGATGGCGCCGGTAATCGTATGCGTGGTCGATACGGGAACGCCAAGCCAGGTGGCGGCGAACAACGTTATGGCGCCGCCGGTTTCGGCGCAGAAGCCCTGCATCGGATTGAGCCGGGTGATCTTCGACCCCATTGTGTGGACGATCCGCCAGCCGCCGAACAGCGTGCCGAGCGCCAGCGCCGACTGGCAGGTCAGAACGACCCAGAGCGGCACGTAGAATTTCTCGCCGAGCATGCCTTGCGAATAGAGCAGCACGGCGATGATGCCCATGGTCTTCTGGGCATCGTTGCCGCCATGGCCCAGCGAATAGAGCGAGGCGGAAAAGAACTGCAGGACGCGAAACGTGTTGTCGACGGCGAACGGCGTCTGGCGCACGAACAGCCACGAAACCACGAGGACCAGGACGAGCGCCAGGACAAAACCGGTCGCCGGCGACAGCACGATCGCGGCGACCGTCTTGCCAAGTCCCGACCAGACGATGGCGCCGACGCCTCCCTTTGCAACGCCGGCGCCGACCAGCCCGCCGATCAGCGCGTGCGAACTGCTCGAGGGGATGCCGGCGATCCAGGTGACGATGTTCCAGACGATGGCGCCGACCAGGGCCGAGAAGATCACTGCCGGCGTGACGATGCTGACGTCGACGATGCCCTTTCCAACGGTCTCGGCGACATGCAGGCCGAAGAACATGAAGGCGATGAAGTTGAAGAAGGCCGCCCACAGCACTGCATATTGCGGCCGGAGCACGCGGGTGGAGACGATGGTGGCGATGGAATTGGCCGCATCGTGCAGACCATTGAGAAAATCGAAGAACAGCGCGACGGCGACGAGGCCGGCCAACAGGGGAAAAGCGATCGCGACGTCCATCGACTAGACGTTCTCGATGACGATGCCGCTGATCTCGTTGGCGACGTCCTCGAAACGGTCGACCACCTTCTCCAGCTGGCCATAGATTTCGCTGCCGATGAGATAGGCCATCGCGTCACCGCGGCCATGGCGCCTGAACAGGTCCTTCAGGCCCTGCTCGTGCAAATCGTCGGCCCGGCCTTCGGCGCGCATCACCTCCTCGGCGAGGGCGTTGAGGCGTGCGCTGTTGGCGCCGACCTTGGCGAGCAGCGGGATCGCTTCCGCGACCAAGCGGGCGGCGTCGACGATGACGGCACCCATTTCCTGCATCAGCGGATCGAACTCCCTCTTCTCGAACAGCCTCACCGTCTTGACGGTCTTGTGCATCATGTCGATGGCGTCATCCATCGACTGGATCAGATCCTTGATGTCGCCGCGATCGAAAGGCGTGATGAAAGAGCGCCGTACGGCAAGCAGGACTTCCGCCGTGATATGATCGGCCTCGTCCTCGAGATCGACGATCTTCTGGCACCAGCGATCGATGTCCTTGCCCTGAAGCAGCAGCTGCAGCGCTTCCGCGCCGCCGACCACCGTACGGGAATGCCGCTCGAAGAGCTCGAAGAAACGATCCTCGCGTGGCAGCAGCTTGCGGAACCAGCCCAGCATTGTCGACCTCCCAGTTTCATCCACATAGCGCCGCATCGCGCCGCAGGGAACAGTAAGCCGGCTCAAATATGTGGATTGAGCACCGGGGCCGTCGGAGCCCGATCACTCGAAGGCGAGTTCCAGACGCCTTTCGGCCTGGGCGACGACCCGGCATTTCGTCTCGAACCGATCCGCCCTGATGGCCAGCACGAACTGGCCGGGAATGCCGGCGATGTTCGAAACGTCGATGGTGGCACCATCCTCGCCAATGCTGCGAACCGTGCAGTCGATGGTCGACATGCGGGCGTTGAAGACGATCTGCCCGGCCTTCAGCACCCTGCGCCGCGGCCGTACCTGATCGCCCTGGGAGGAATTCCAGGCCGAGGTCCGATTGCGGCCGGCTTGCTTCGAGCGGTACATGGCGGCGTCGGCGCGTTCGATCAGTTCCTGCAGGCCGCTGGTCGCCGGGTCGAGCGAGGCAATTCCGAAGCTCGCGGTGACCTGCATTTCATGTGCGCCGTGCGTGATCCGCATGGCCTCGATGGTGCCACGCAGCCGCTCGGCGGATTCAAGCGCACCGTTGCGGCCGGTGTAGAGAAGCACCGCGAATTCCTCACCTCCGACGCGTCCGAATATGTCGACGTCCCGCAGGGTTGCACTGCATTGCCGGGCCACACCACTCAGGACCTTGTCGCCCGCGGCATGGCCGAAATTGTCGTTGACCGATTTGAAATGGTCGACATCAAACGCAATGCAGGAGAAATCGAAGCGCTGGCGCTGCGCCAGCGCGAATGCCTTGTTGCCCTGGTCGATGAAGGCCCGCCGCGACAGCACGCCGGTCAGCGCATCACTGGAGGCGTGCTGGCGCAGTTCCAGCTCGTCCATGGCAAGATCGGCGAAATCCTGCAGGATTGCGATATCGCGGTCGCTGAATTCGCGCGGCGTGTAGCCGATCGCGCAGACACTGCCGATGTTGTGGCCGTCGCGGCTTCGCAAGGGCACGCCCGCGTAGAAGCGGATATGAGGATCGTTCCTGACCATGGGATTGTCGGCGAAACGGGGATCCTTGGTCGCGTCGGTGACGATCAGCGGCTCCTCGCTAAGGATCGTGTACTGGCAGAATGTCGCCTTGCGTCCGACTTCATTGACCGCCAGGCCCTCGCAGGCCTTGTACCATTGGCGGTGCCCGTCAATGACCGAGACGATGGCGACCGGGACATCGAAGACCGTCTTGATCAATCGCGTGATACGGTCGAACGACGCTTCGCGCGGCGTGTCCAGAACATCGAAGCGCTCGACGGCCCTGAGCCGTGCTGCTTCGCGCAGGTCGGCGGCGGAAGGCGCCGGCATTTCCGAATGCTCCTGGAGCATGCGAACCACCTATCTTCGGCGCCCCTGCCGCATCGACCATGATGGCGAACCAAATATTATCAATTGGTTATTGCTTGCTGTCGCCATTCGCCGCCGCATGCGCGATGATCAATCAACGGCTCGCTGCGCGATTTCGTGGGGGCGAGGCAAAAGGCACGGCATGATCGACAAACTCGAATTCTTCATCGCATTGGCCAAGGAAGAGCATTTCGGCCGGGCGGCGGAAGCATGCGGCGTCACCCAGCCGACGCTGTCGGCCGGCATCAAGCAACTGGAGGGGCAGCTCGGCGTCATGCTGGTCAACCGCGGGTCGCGGTTCCAGGGGCTGACGCCGGAGGGCAAGCAGGTGCTGGTCTGGGCGCGCCGCATCGTCGGCGATTCAAGGACGATGCGCGAGGAAATGCGCGCGGCGCGCCACGGCCTTTCCGGACGCATCCGCATCGCCGCCATCCCGACGGCACTCGCCATGGTGGCGCGGCTGACGACGCCGTTTCGCGAAAAGCATCCGGGCGTCACCTTCTCGGTGCTGTCGCGCACCTCGATCGAAGTCTTGTCGCTGCTCGGCAATTTCGACATCGACGCCGGCATCACCTATCTCGACAACGAGCCGCTGGGGCGGGTGACCAGCGTGCCGCTGTATGACGAGCGCTATCAGCTGATCACGGCGGTCGGAAACCCCTATTCCGACCGCGACAAAGTGACATGGGCCGAGATCAGCCGGTTGCCGCTGTGCCTGCTGACGCCGGACATGCAGAACCGCCGCATCATCGACCAGCATCTGGCCGAGGCCGGCGTGCAGGTGCGGCCGACGCTGGAATCCAACTCGATGATCGTGCTGTTCTCGCACATACGCACCGGCAAATGGTCGTCGATCATGCCGCTCAACCTCGCGGAAACATTCGGCTTTTCAGAACCGATCCGGGCCATCCCGATCGTCGAGCCCGACGCCAGCCACACGGTTGGCCTTGTGGCCGCGCCGCGCGAACCGCACACGCCGCTGGTGCAGGCGCTGCTGGACGAGGCAATGGCGCTGGCAGACGATTTCCGCAACCACCGCTAGGGTAGAGAATGGCGGCTGAGCGTGCTTGATAGAAAATTTCTATCAAGCGACGGATCAGCTTTATTGATTTCGCTAGTTTCCTCTGTTTTTGTAACGACTTAGCGCTAGAACGCTACCGACCAGGGAGGGCGCTGCATGACGATGCAGCCTGCAAGTACCGAGATCGCATCGCGCACGGCGGCGATTATCCAGGAGATGAAGGGCCTCGAAGGCCCGTTGCTGCCGATCCTGCACGAGATCCAGGAAGAGTTCGGCCACGTGCCGCAGGCGGCACTGCCGGTCATCGCGGATGGGCTTAACCTCTCCAGGGCCGAGGTGCACGGCGTCGTCACCTTCTACCATGATTTCCGTGCCCGTCCGGCCGGGCGGCATGTGCTCAAGCTCTGCCAGGCGGAAGCCTGCCAGTCGATGGGCTCGGATGCCGTAGCCGCCAAGATCAAGCAGTTGCTGGGCATCGGTTTCCATGAGACCACCCGCGACGGATCGGTCACACTCGAGCCGGTCTATTGCCTCGGGCTTTGCGCCTGTTCGCCGTCGGCGATGCTCGACGGCGAGGTGATCGGGCGGCTCGATGACGAGAAGATCGACGAGATCCTTGCCGAGGTGCGCTCATGATCCCCCGCATCTACATTCCCAGCGATTCCGGCGCGCTGGCGCTCGGCGCCGAAAAGGTGGCCAAGGCTGTTCGCGCGGAACTCGCCGAACGCGGCATCGAAGCCAAGATCGTGCGCAACGGCTCGCGCGGCGCCTATTTCCTCGAGCCCATGGTCGAAGTGGCGACTGCCAACGGCCGCGTCGCCTACGGACCGGTGAAGCCCTCCGACGTGAAGAGCCTGTTCGACAGCGGCTTCCTCACCGGCGGCCACCACAAGCGCTGGCTCGGTGCGCCCGACAAGATCCCGTTCCTGGCCAAGCAGACGCGGCTGACCTTTGCCCGCTGCGGCATCAACGACCCGCTTTCGCTCGACGCCTACAAATCGCTCGGCGGGCTCAAGGGCTTGCAGAACGCCGTGGCCATGGCGCCGGCCGACATCGTCAAGCAGGTTACGGACTCGGGCCTGCGCGGCCGCGGCGGCGCCGGCTTCCCGACCGGCATCAAGTGGAAGACGGTGCTGGATACGACGTCCGAGCGCAAATACATCGTCTGCAACGCCGACGAGGGCGACAGCGCGACCTTCGCCGACCGCATGATCATGGAAGGCGACCCCTTCGTGCTGATCGAAGGCATGGCGATCGCCGGCATCGCCACCGGCGCGACCAAGGGCTTCGTCTATATCCGCTCGGAATATCCGCATGCGGTGGCGACAATGAACAAGGCCGTCGAAATCGCCCGCAAGGCCGGCGTGCTCGGTGTCAATGTGCTGGGTTCGCCCAACGCCTTCGACATGGAAATCCGCGTCGGCGCCGGCGCCTATGTCTGCGGCGAGGAAACCTCGCTGCTGAACAGCCTGGAGGGCAAGCGCGGCGTGGTGCGCGCCAAGCCGCCGCTGCCGGCCATCCAGGGCCTGTTCGGCAAGCCGACGGTGATCAACAATGTCATCAGCCTGGCCTCCGTGCCTATCATCATGGACAAGGGTGCGGCCTTCTACAAGGATTTCGGCATGGGTCGCTCGCGCGGCACGATCCCGATCCAGATCGCCGGCAATGTCAGGAATGGCGGCCTGTTCGAGACCGCCTTCGGCCTGACGCTGGGTGAAATCGTCGACGATATCGGCGGCGGCACGGCCACTGGCCGTCCGGTGAAGGCGGTGCAGGTCGGCGGACCGCTTGGCGCCTATTTCCCGCGCGGCCTGTTCGACACGCCGTTCGACTACGAAGAATTCGCCAAGCGTGACGGGCTGATCGGCCATGCCGGCATCACCGTGTTCGACGACACGGCCGACATGCTGAAGCAGGCGCGCTTTGCCATGGAATTCTGCGCCATCGAAAGCTGCGGCAAGTGCACGCCCTGCCGCATCGGCTCGACGCGCGGCATCGAGACCATCGACAGGCTCGCCGCCGGCATCGAGCCGGAAAAGAACCTCGCTCTGGTCACCGACCTCTGCAACACGATGAAGTTCGGTTCGCTGTGCGCGCTGGGCGGCTTCACGCCCTACCCGGTGATGAGCTCGATCACGCATTTCCCCGAAGATTTCAAGCCCGCGCCGGCGCGCGTGGCTGCTGAATAGGAGCTGGCAGATGAACATCAAGGCCGACTTCCCACCGCTCGTCGAAGAGATCGACTACGGAACCCCGGAATCGCGGGCGCAAAAGCAGGTCACGCTGAGCGTCGACGGCCGCAGCGTCACGGTGCCGGAAGGCACCTCGATCATGCGCGCGGCGATGGAAGGCGGCGTCGAGATCCCGAAGCTCTGCGCCACCGACATGCTGGACTCGTTCGGCTCGTGCCGCATCTGCCTGGTCGAGATCGAAGGCCGCGGCGGCACGCCGGCCTCCTGCACGACGCCGGTCGGCGAAGGCATGGTGGTGCGCACGCAGTCCGACCGGCTCGACGCCATCCGCCGCGGTGTCATGGAGCTTTACGTCTCCGACCATCCGACCGGCTGGAACGAGAAGGCCGGCACCGGCGCCAGCGAATTCGACACGGTGGCGAAGTCGGTCGGCCTGACCGAGAACCGCTACGGCGTCGAGGGCCGCAACCACGTCAAGCAGGAAGACGGCGTGGCGCCCGGCCATGGCTCGCTGGCGGTCGACTACATCGCCCGCGACGAATCCAATCCCTATTTCACCTATGATCCGGCGCAGTGCATCGTCTGCTCGCGCTGCGTGCGGGCGTGCGAGGAGGTGCAGGGCACCTTCGCGCTGACCATCGAAGGCCGCGGTTTCGAATCGCGCATGGTCGCCGGCATGCATGAGGATTTCATCGCTTCCGAATGCGTGTCCTGCGGCGCCTGCGTGCAGGCTTGTCCGACCGACGCGCTGCGGGAGAAGACGGTGCTCGAGAAGGGCATGCCGGAACGCTCGGCCGTCACCACCTGCGCCTATTGCGGCGTCGGCTGCTCGTTCAAGGCCGAAGTGAAGGATGACGAAGTCATCCGCATGATGCCCTACAAGGACGGCAAGGCGAACCACGGCCATTCCTGCGTCAAGGGCCGTTTCGCCTATGGCTACGCCACCCACAAGGACCGCATCCTGTCGCCGATGATCCGCGAGAAGATTTCCGATCCGTGGCGGGAGGTGAGCTGGGAAGAGGCGATCGCCCACACGGCCAAGGAATTCCGCCGGATCCAGTACCAGTATGGCCGCACCTCGATCGGCGGCATCACCTCCTCGCGCTGCACGAATGAGGAGACCTATCTCGTCCAGAAGCTGGTGCGGCAGGGTTTCCGCAACAACAACGTCGACACCTGCGCCCGCGTCTGCCATTCGCCGACCGGCTACGGGCTCGGCCAGACCTACGGCACCTCGGCCGGCACGCAGGATTTCGACTCGGTCGAATTCACCGACGTCGCCGTCGTCATCGGCGCCAATCCGGTTTCGGCGCACCCGGTGTTCGCCTCGCGTCTGAAGAAGCGGCTACGCCAGGGCGCCAAGCTGATCGTGCTCGATCCGCGCCGCACCGAGATGGTCAAGTCGGCGCATATCGAGGCCGACTATCACCTGCCGCTGAAGCCCGGCACCAACGTGGCGGTGCTGACCTCGCTGGCGCATGTCATCGTCACCGAAGGGCTTTTCGACGAAGCCTTCATCCGCGAACGCTGCGACTGGACGGAGTTCCAGGACTGGGCATCCTTCGTCGCCTTGCCGGAAAACAGCCCCGAGATCGTCGGCAAGCTTTCCGGTGTCGACCCCGAGCTGATCCGCGGTGCCGCGCGGCTCTACGCCAAGGGCGGCAATGGCGCGATCTACTACGGCCTCGGCGTGACGGAACACAGCCAGGGTTCGACCACGGTGATGGCGATCGCCAACCTCGCCATGGCCACCGGCAATATCGGCCGGCCGGGCGTCGGCGTGAACCCGCTGCGTGGCCAGAACAATGTGCAGGGCTCGTGCGACATGGGCTCCTTCCCGCACGAACTGCCCGGCTACCGCCACATCTCCGGCGAAGCCGTGCGCGACATCTATGAGAGCCTGTGGGGCGTGAAGCTGGACGACGAACCCGGCCTGCGCATCCCCAACATGCTCGATGCCGCCGTCGACGGCTCCTTCAAGGGCATCTACATCCAGGGCGAGGACATATTGCAGTCCGACCCCGACACCAAGCATGTCGCCGGCGGTCTCGCCGCCATGGAATGCGTCGTCGTGCACGATCTCTTCCTCAACGAGACGGCGAACTACGCGCATGTCTTCCTGCCGGGCTCGACCTTCCTGGAAAAGGACGGCACCTTCACCAATGCCGAGCGCCGCATCAACATGGTGCGCAAGGTGCTGGAACCGAAGGCGCGCTATGCCGACTGGGAGGCGACGCAGGAGCTTGCCCGCGCCATCGGGCTCGACTGGAACTACACGCATCCGTCGCAGATCATGGACGAGATCGCCCAGACGACGCCGAGCTTCGCCAATGTCTCCTTCGAGCTGCTCGACCGCGTCGGATCGGTGCAGTGGCCCTGCAACGAGAAGGCCCCGCTCGGCACGCCGATCATGCATATCGACGGCTTCGTGCGCGGCAAGGGCAAGTTCATCCGCACCGAATATGTGGCGACGGACGAGAGGACCGGGCCGCGCTTCCCGCTGCTTTTGACCACAGGCCGCATCCTCAGCCAGTACAATGTCGGCGCGCAGACGCGGCGCACCGACAACGTCATGTGGCACTCGGAAGACCGGCTGGAGATCCACCCGCACGATGCCGAGAACCGCGGCCTGCGCGACGGCGACTGGGTGCGGCTGACCAGCCGCTCCGGCGAGACGACGCTGCGGGCGCTGATCACCGACCGGGTGTCGCCGGGCGTGGTCTACACCACCTTCCACCACCCGGACACGCAGGCCAACGTCATCACCACCGACTTCTCCGACTGGGCGACCAACTGTCCGGAGTACAAGGTGACGGCGGTGCAGGTCGGCGCTTCCAACGGCCCGTCGGACTGGCAGCGCGAGTATGACGAGCAGGCCAGGAACAGCCGCCGCATCGCCGCGCTGCAGGCAGCGGAGTAGCCGTGGCCGCGCGCCGCAAAGCAACGACCGAGATATCGCGGCTGGCGCACCGCGCCAGCGGCACGGCTGCTGCCAACCGCATGGTGCCGGAGGAGACGCCGGTGGCGTTCTCCTTTGCCGGAACCACCCATGCGGTGATGATGGCGAGCCCCGCCGACTTCGAGGATTTCGCGCTCGGTTTCTCACTGACCGAAGGCATCATCGCCGACCCGCAAGAGATCGAGGCGATCGAGGTCGAGGATCATGGCGCCGGCATCGATATTCAGATCCGGCTGAAGGACCTGGCCAATACACGCTTCGAGGCGCGGCGGCGCAGGCTTGCCGGACCGGTCGGCTGCGGGCTCTGCGGCATCGAATCCATCGAGGAAGCGATGCGATCGGTCGATGCCGTTGGTGCGTCAAAACTTACGCTTGGTGCCGACGACATCGTCCGCTCCGTCAAGCTCTTGTCGAAGGTGCAGCCACTGCATCAGGAAACCGGAGCCGTGCATGCCGCCGGCTTCTACATTCCCGGCAAGGGCGTCGTGATGGCGCGCGAGGACGTCGGCCGCCACAATGCGCTGGACAAGCTGGCCGGCGCGTTGGCCAAGGCCGGCATCGGCGGCGCGTCGGGCGCCGTCGTGGTGACGTCGCGCGTGTCGGTCGAAATGGTGCAGAAGACGGCGGCGATCGGCTCGGCCTTCATCACCGCCGTCTCGGCGCCGACCGCGCTTGCCATCCGCACCGCCGATGAGGCCGGCATGACGCTGGTGGCGCTGGTGCGCGGCGAAGATTTCGATGTTTTCACCCACCCGGACCGGGTGGTTTTGGGAGTTGCCCAGCATGTCGCATGACGAAGACCACGTCACGAGCACCAGCGAAAAGCTGGTGCGCATGGCCAACCAGATCGCGGCCTTCTTCCACTCCAAGTCGCGCGAGGAAGGTGTTGCCGGCGTCGCCGAGCACATCAACAAATTCTGGGAACCCAGGATGCGGCGGCAGTTCTTCGAGCTGCTGGACAGCGGGGAAGGCTTCGACGAGCTCGTCGTGGCTGCATCGGCCAGGATCAAGCGGCCGATCACGCCAGCCGAGGCCGATATCAAGCTCGGGCTCAAGCCCTTCCCGGCCGACGCCGCCGCGTCGCAGAAATAGCCGCAACGGGCCGTCCGCGCTTACATTCACTTTCGCTAAAGTTTGAGCTGCCGCTATCGGCGCGGCTCTGCTATGTTTGACGATCAGAAATCGTCAGGCGGGGCGGAAGAAACCTCGTGAGGCCGATCGAGACCCGATATGCCCTCAGTGGCGAGGTGCGGATCGCCTATCAGGTGGTCGGCCAGGGTTCGCTTGATCTCGTCTTCGTCCCGGGCTTCATTTCCAATCTCGACCTGCATTGGGAAGACGAGGGCTACACAAGGCTCTTGAGGCGGCTTTCGGCATTCTCGCGGCTGATCCTGTTCGACAAGCGCGGCACCGGTCTTTCCGACCGTGTCGATGCGCACAACCTGCCCAGTCTTGAAACGCGCATGGACGATGTGCGCGCGGTGATGGACGCCGCCGGCAGTGGTCGTGCTGCCCTGCTTGGCGCCTCGGAAGGCGCGCCGATGGCCATGCTGTTCGCCGCCACCTATCCCGAGCGGACGCGCGCGCTGGCGCTCTATGGCGGCTATGCGCATTTCCACAAATGGGTGATGCCGCCCGAACGCCTCGATGCCTTCATCGCCACGGCCGAGACGGCCTGGGGCACCGGAGCCACCTTACCGAATTTCGCGCCGGGGCGGGTCGACGACGCGCATTTTACCCAGTGGTGGGCGCGTTTCGAGCGGCTGTCAGCGAGCCCGACGGCAGCAGTGGCACTGGCGCGAATGAATGCGGAAATCGATGTACGTGGCGTGCTGGCGGCAATCAGCGCGCCGACGCTGCTGATCCATCGCCGCAACGATGCGCGGGTCGATCCCGACGCCAGCCGCTTCCTGGCCAAGAGGATTCCGAATGCGCGGCTGGTCGAGATTCCGGGGCGTGACCATCCGATCTGGACCGGCGATGTCGACCGGGTCGCCGACCTGATCGAGGAGTTCCTGACCGGCGAGCGCGCCGTCGCCGAAGCGGACCGCGTGCTGGCGGCACTCCTGGTGACGCGCATCTACGATACGACACGGATGGGCGACCGTATGTGGAGCGAACGCAGCGAGCGCTTCCAGGAAACCTGGCGGTCGCTGGTCGGCCGCCATGGTGGCCGCGCGCTGGGTACGCAAGGCGAAATGATGATTTCGCGCTTCGATGGGCCGGCGCGCGCCATACGCTGTGCGGCGGCGCTGCGCGAGGCGGCACAAGGCATCGGCGTGGCAAGCGCGCAGGGCGCGCATGTCGGTGAGATCGAACTGCGCGGGCCGCCAGTTGGGCTGACGGCGCGGGTGACGATGCAACTCGCCGCGCAGGCCAGCCGAGGCGATATCCTGGCGTCGCGGCTGGTCGCTGATCTGGCAACCGGCTCGGGCCTGCATTTTGAAGACGCCAGCCGGGTCACGCTGGACGATCTGGACGAGCCGATGGCACTGGTGCGGGCAATGTCGGAACAGCATCTGGAGCCTGACTGCCGCGCCAGGACCAAAACGAGCGAACCGGCCGTGCTGACGGCGCGGGAAAGCGAGGTGGTGAGCCTGATTGCCGACGGCAAGAGCAATGCCGCGATTGCAGCCGAGCTCAGGCTGAGCGAACACACGGTCAAGCGCCACGTCGCCAACATTCTGCTCAAGCTCGAACTGCCATCGCGCGCGGCGGCGGCGGCATTTTCCGCCAGGCACACTGGCCCGGACGGGCCATGAGAGCCATGGCGCTTTCGGGCGAAGCGGGCACACCGATGTAAGCGCTATCAATTCCCCCATGCAGGCCGAGGTGGATATCGCCGGGAAGGCACTGCGAACGGAGGATGAAATGCTCAAGTCAAAACTGAACGTCAGATCATTTGTGATCGCGGCAGGCATTGGCGCGCTGTCCACGATCTCTCCCGCAAAGGCCGAGGATGCTTCGGCGACAGCCGCCTACAAGGACATCCAGGCGACGCTCGGCTCGGTGCCGGACATGTTCAAGACACTGCCTGATGTCGCGGTCGCCGGCGCCTGGGCCGAGATCAAGGGCGTCCAGCTCAACCCGAAAACCGCGCTCGACGGCAAGACCAAAGAGCTGATGGGCCTTGCGGTCGCCTCGCAGATACCTTGCCAGTACTGCATCTATTTCCACACCGAGGCGGCCAAGCTCAACGGTGCGAGCGACGAGGAAATCAAGGAAACGATCGCGATGGCGGCGATCGTGCGCCACTGGTCGACGATGCTCAACGGCAGCCAGGTCGATCTCGCCACGTTCAAGAAGCAGACCGATGACGTCTTCGCGGCCGTCAAGGCGAAGTCGCAGTGAAAATCCCTGCCCGACGACGAGCGCCGGGCAGCCCCTACCGAATATCAACCGCCCGATCGTGAAGACGGGCACATGGAGGATAAGATGCTGACCAAGACTCAAGTCGTGGATGGCGCGGCGATCAAGAAGGCGATCGAGAGCCGCGATGGTAAGATGTTGTCTAGCTTTTATGCCGACGACGCGTTGGTGCGTGTGATCGACCGCAACAACCCCCCGAGCAAGCCGCGCGAAGTCCGCGGGCGCGCGGCGATCGCCACCTTCTGGGACGACATCTGCAGCCGGGCGATGACCCACAAGGTCGACACCACGATCGCCGACGGCGACAGCCTCGCCTTCACCCAGGCTTGCGCCTATCCGGACGGCACCAAGGTGTTTGCCGCGGCGATGTTGGAGCTCAAGAACGGGCGCATCACGCGGCAGACGGTCGTGCAGGCCTGGGACGAGTAGATCAATCGCGGAGCCTGTCTATCCCGATTGAAGTGGGATKGGGCTCCGTTTTCGTGCTGGAGCATGATCCTTTTCCGAAAACCGGATTCCGTTTTCGGGATCATGCTCTGGCCGCAACCCGGAGGAGAAGAAGATGTTCAGCGCCAGATGGCAGATCGATGCCAAATTCGGGCATAAGCAGACCGTGCTTGACCTGTTGAAGAAATGGGAACGCGAGATCGGCTCGCAGGTCGGTCTCGCCGAGCTGAAGTTCCAGATCATGACCGGATCGATCGGCGCGCGGGAAGCGACGRTAGAGTCGCATCACCAGGTCGAAAGCCTGGCCCAGCTGGAGGCGATGTTCGCCAAGATCGGCAAGATCGACGCCCATGCCAAATGGGGCAAGGAGATGGAGCCCTATGTCGTGTCAGGCACCAGCCTGTGGAACATCTATCGCATCGTCGAATAGCGTTCTTCTCCCCGTTTACGCGGAGAAGATGCCGGCAGGCAGATGAGGGGCGGAGCCAACCTCAGCCAGGTTTGCGCCGCCCCTCATCCGGCCCTTCGGGCCATCTTCTCCCCGTGATCGGGCAGAAGGGAAATGGCCACCGCCCGGCCCTTCGCCATGGCTCCGGGCGTTCGTCGCTCGAAAAGCCCATTTGGGGCTTTTCGCCCGCTGCGCGGACCGCTTCTCACCCATGCGCAACCATCACATGCCGCACGGCGGTATAGTCTTCCAGCGCGTAGAGCGACATGTCCTTGCCGTAGCCGGACTGTTTCAGCCCGCCATGCGGCATCTCGTTGGTCAGCATGAAGTGGGTGTTGATCCAGGTGCAGCCATATTGCAGGCGCGCCGCCGTCGCCATGGCGCGCGAGACGTCCTTGGTCCACACCGATGACGCCAGGCCGTAGTCGCTGTCATTGGCCCAGTTCACTGCCTCGTCCACTTCCGTGAAACGGGTGACCGAGACGACCGGGCCGAACACTTCGCGGCGCACGATTTCGTCCTCCTGCAGCGCGCCGGCGACGACGGTCGGCTGGTAGTAGAAGCCGGTGCCCTCGCCCGGCTTGCCGCCGGTGGTGATCTCGATGTGCTTCAGTTCCGAGGCGCGTTCGACGAAGCTCGACACGCGGTCGCGCTGGCGGCGCGAGATCAGCGGGCCGATCTCGTTTTCGGTGTCGTCCGGCTGGTTGTACTTGATGGTCGAAACAGCCGAGGACAGATCGGCGACAAGCTTGTCGTAGACCTTCTTGCCGGCATAGATGCGGCAGGCGGCGGTGCAGTCCTGGCCGGCATTGTAGTAACCGAAGGCGCGCAAGCCGTTGACCACCGCGCCAAGGTCGGCGTCGTCGAAGACGATGACCGGGGCCTTGCCGCCCAGTTCGAGATGCGTGCGCTTGACCGACTTGGCGGCGGCCTGCAGCACCTTCTTGCCGGTGGCGACGTCGCCGGTGATCGAGATCATGTTGACCTTGGGATGGTTGATCAGCGCGTTGCCGACGCTGTCGCCGCGGCCGAGCACGACATTGACCACACCTTCGGGCAGGATATCGGCCAGGATCCTGGCCAGTTTCAGCGCCGTCAGCGGCGTCTGCTCCGACGGCTTGAAGACGACGGTGTTGCCGCCGCCGATCGCCGGCGCCAGCTTCCAGGCCATCATCATCAGCGGGTAGTTCCAGGGCGCGATCGAGGCGACGATGCCGATCGGGTCGCGCCGCACCATCGAGGTGTGGCCGGGCAGATATTCGCCCGCCACGACGCCCGGCATGGAACGGACCGCGCCGGCGAAGAAGCGGTAGCAGTCGACGATGGCCGGGATCTCGTCGTTGAGCACGGCATTGATCGGCTTGCCGCAGTTCAGCGCCTCGAGCGCGGCGAACTCCTTGGCCTCGGCCTCGATACGGTCGGCGATCTTGAGGAGATAGCCAGAGCGCTGCGCGGGCGTGGTGCGCGACCACAGGACGAACGCTTGTTCGGCGGCAGCCACCGCCGCCTCGATCTGCGCCTGGCCGGCCTCGGGCAGGTTGATAATGGTCGCCCCGGTCTTCGGATTGAGGATCGCCTCCTCGGTCTCGGCGCCGTTCTCGAATTTCGAGCCGATCAGCATCTCGGTATCCATTGGGTTTCTCCTTTGTCAGGAGCGAGTAGCGAATAGCTGACAGCAAATAGGGGCGGTTGGCGATTTCCCTATTCGCTATTCGCTACTCCCTATTCGCCGTTGTCATTTCCCACTGCCGGCGATCTGGTCGCCGTCGCGGGTGAGGTAATAGGCAAACAGGATGGGCAGCAGTGTCACCAGCACGACGACCATGGCCACGACATTGGTGACCGGACGCTGGCGCGGACGGATCAGTTCCTCCAGCATCCAGATCGGCACGGTCTGCTGCTGGCCGGCGGTGAAGGTGGTGACGATGACTTCGTCGAAAGACAAGGCTAAGGCCAGCATGCCGCCGGCAAGCAGCGCGGTGGCGATGTTGGGCAGCACGACATGGCGGAAGGTCTGGAAACCGTCGGCGCCGAGATCCATCGAGGCCTCGATCATCGAGCCCGAGGTGCGGCGGAAGCGGGCCACCGCATTGTTATAGACGACGACCACGCAGAAAGTGGCGTGGCCGAGTACGATCGTCCAGAACGAGAAGGGGATGTCGGCGAGCGAAAAGGCCGAGCGCAGCGCGATGCCAGTGATGATGCCAGGCAGCGCGATGGGCAGGATGACCAGCAGCGAGATGGTCTCGCGGCCGAAGAATTTCGTCCGTGACACCGCGGCGGCGCACAGCGTGCCGAGCACCAGCGCGATCGCCGTCGAAATGGCGGCGACGCGCACCGACAGCGACAGCGCCTCCCAGACGTCGGGCCGGTTCCAGGTGACGGCAAACCACTGCGTGGTCAGACCTGGCGGTGGCCAGACGAAACTCTTCTCCTCGGTGGTGAAGGCGTAGACGAAGATCAGCAGGATCGGCAGATGCAGGAAGAGCAGGCCGCAGGCGGCGGCGATCTTCAGGCCGGGCGGAGCCGACTGGCCACGGTCAGAGCGCATCGAAGGCCCCCATGCGCTTGGCGCCCCAGAGGTAGAAGCCCATGATGACGATGGGCACGACGGTGAAGGCTGCGGCGAGCGGGATGTTGCCGGCGGTGCCTTGCTGCGAATAGACGGCCTGGCCGATGAACAGGCGCGAGGTGCCGATGATCTGCGGGATGATGTAATCGCCCAATGTCAGGGAAAAGGTGAAGATCGAGCCGGCGACAATGCCGGGCAATGCCAGCGGGAACAAAACGTTGCGGAAGGTCTGGCCCGGCGAGGCGCCGAGATCGGAAGAAGCCTCGACCAGATTGCCGGGCACGCGCTCCAATGCCGCCTGAACGGGGAGGATCATGAAGGGCAGCCAGACATAGACGAAGACGATGAAGGTGCCGGTGAACGACACCGACAGCGAGTTGCCGCCGACGACCGGCAGCGACAGCCAGGCATCGAGCAGCCACAGCACATGCAGTTTGGCGAGGAGCCAGGTGAGGATGCCTTCCTTGGCGAGGATCAGCTTCCAGGCATAGATCTTGACCAGATAGCTCGACCAAAGCGGCAGCATGACGCCGAGATAGAACAGCGCCTTCCAGCGGCCACGCGCATAGCGCGCGGCGTAGTAGGCGATCGGAAAGGCGACGATGGCCGAGGCCAGCGTGACCAATGCCGCCATAGTGACCGTGCGCAGGATGATGTCGAGATTGGCGGCCTGGAGCAGATCGCCATAGGTCTTCAGCGTGAACTGGCGGTTGATGAGGCCGGAGTACTCGTCGATGGAGAAAAAGCTCTGCGCCAGCAGCGCGAAGAGCGAGCCGATATAGACGATGCCGAGCCACAGCACAGGCGGCAAAAGCATGAGCAGCAGAAGCAGTTGCGGCCGGCGCCAGAACAAGTCCGACAGCGCGCCGCGCATGCCGCCGCTGCCGGGCAGGATGGCGGGGGCGGTGGCGCGTGGCATGGTGGCGTCGACGCTCATGCCGGTTCATCCATCAGGTGCAGGTGCTCGCGGTTGAAGGTGAGCATGACCGCCTCGCCTTCGGCAGGCAGGGCGGTGCCGGCCGGCACCACGGCGTGCAGCTTCAACCCATCGGCGTCGAGCGCGAGCCTGGTGGTGGCGCCGAGATAGTTGGTCGAGATCAGTCGGGCGGCGACGCCTTCGCCGCTTGCGGCACGGCTGACGCGAACGGATTCAGGGCGAAGGCTGCCCCAGCGGTGCTGGCCGGAATAACGCTGGACGAAATCCGGCGGTAGCACGTTGGAGGAGCCGACGAAATCGGCGACGAAACGCGTGCGGGGTCGCTGGTAGATATCCTCCGGCGTGCCGATCTGCATGATCCTGCCGTCGTTGAAGACGGCGACGCGGTCGGCCATGGACAGCGCCTCGCCCTGGTCGTGGGTGACGAAGACAAAGGTGATGCCGAGCGCCTTCTGCAGCGATTTCAGCTCTTCCTGCATGTTCTCGCGCAGCTTCAGGTCGAGCGCGCCGAGCGGTTCGTCGAGCAGCAGCACCTTGGGCTGGTTGACCAGAGCGCGGGCGAGCGCGACGCGCTGGCGCTGGCCGCCGGAAAGCTGGCCGGGGCGGCGGGCGCCGTAGCCTGGCAGCCGCACCAGCGACAACGCCTCCTCGGCCGCCTTGTGCCGTTCGGCCTTGCCGACGCCCTTGACCATCAGCCCGTAGGCGACGTTATCCAGCACATTGAGATGCGGGAACAGCGCATAGTCCTGGAAGACGGTGTTGACGTTGCGGCGATAGGGCGGCACGCCCTCGGCGCGTTCGCCGAAGATCGAGATCGAGCCCGAAGTCGGCTGCTCGAAGCCGGCGATGAGGCGCAGGCAAGTGGTCTTGCCCGACCCCGAGGGACCAAGCATGGCGAAGAACTCGCCCGGCGCAATGTCGAGATCGACCGCATCGACGGCGCGAACGCTGCCGAAATGGCGCGAGACTTTCTGGAAGGAGACGGCTGATGTCATCGGACTGTCAGTCTGTTGCCGGTTTTGTCAAAATCATCCTCAGCTACAAATCTGGCTAGGATCACGAAATTCGCGCGCCGCTTCACCTCCCCCTCGACGGGGGAGGTCGCGGCGAAGCCGCCGGTGGGGGTGATGGCGCGAATCTATCGGACAGCCCCCCACCCCGACGCTGCGCGTCGACCCTCCCCACCAGGGGGAGGGTAAGGGAAATCACCGTCCGCCGATGACGCCGATATAGTCCGACACCCAGCGGTAGTAAGGCAGGCACTGGTCGTTCTGGGTGACGCATTTCGAAACCGGCGTCTTCCAGAACTTGATCTTGTCGAAATTGTCGTAGCCGTTGGTCTTGCAGCCTTCGTCGGTCAAGAGCTCGTTGCCCTTGCAGGCGGCGGGCACCACGGGGAGCGATCCGAACCAGGCGGAGACATCGCCCTGCACCTTCGGCGACAGCGAATGTTCGAGCCACATATAGGCGCAGTTCGGGTGGGCCGCGTCGGCTTCCATCATGGTGGTGTCGGCCCAGCCGGTGACGCCTTCTTCCGGCACGGTCGAGGCAACCGGCTTCTTGGCGGCAACCAGCGTGTTGACCTGATACGGCCACGAACCAGAGGCGACGACGCCTTCATTCTGGAAATCGTCGACCTGGATGGCTGCGTCATGCCAGTAGCGGCCGACCAGCGTGCGCTGGACGCGCAGCAATTCGAGGGCTGCCTTGTACTGGTCCTCGTTGAGCTCGTAGGGGTCCTTGATGCCGAGTTCCGGCTTGTGGAACATCAGATAGTTGGCGGCGTCCGCAATGTGGATCGGGCCGTCATAAGCCTGGACGCGGCCCTTGTTGGACTTGCCGTCCGGCAGCTTCATTTCCTCGAACACGACGTTCCAGCTCTTGGGCGCTTCCTTGAACACCTCGGTGTTGTACATCAGGATGTTGGGGCCCCACTGGTAGGGAACGCCGTAATGCACCTTGTCGACGGTGAACCAGGGAGCGTCCTTCAGCCGGTCGTCGACGTTTTTCCAGCTCGGGATGAGATCGGTGTTGATCGGCTGCACGCGCTTGCCGGCAACGAGGCGCAGCGAGGCGTCACCGCTAGCCGTCACGAGGTCGAAGCCGCCCTCGTTCATCAGCGAGACCATCTCGTCCGACGTGTTGGCGGTCTTGACGTTGACCTTGCAGCCGCTCTCCTTCTCGAAGGCGGTGACCCAGTCATAGCCCTTGTCGGTCTCGCCGCGCTCGATATAGCCAGGCCAGGCAACGATGTTGACCTGGCCCTCGCCCTTGCCGAGTTCCTTGACCTGGGCAATGGCCTGACCGGAGAAGGTCAGCGCGACCGTCAGCGCCGTGCATGACTTCAGGAATGAATTCATCATCGATCTCCCATTTTGGCGCCTGATCCCGAAACCGCTCCGGTTTTCGCCAGATCACGCGCGGACTGAAAAACGTATCCGTTCGTCCGTGGACCTGATGCCGCTCTAATGGCGGCTTTGGTCCTTGAAACTGAAGGTGCTTGGAAAATTCCGGTTTCGCAAATTCATTTATCAGAACGACGATATCGGTTTTTCCGATAGATTGGGTACTCGTCATTCAAAGGCGTTGACGGACCGTCCGTTGCGACTGGGCAAGGCCGATGAAGTCGCGCGCCGCCTGCGGCAGGCCGGAGCCGCGCCGCCAGACCATGCCGACCTGCACCACCGGCAAGGAGCCGGAAATATCACGCGATTCGATGCGGTCGCCTTCCAGCGACCACGGCCGGTAGACAAGGTCGGGCAGCAGCGCCACGCCGGCGCCGGTGGCGACCAGGCTACGCACGGCTTCGACCGAACGGGTGCGGAAGGCGACATGCGGCTTGGCGCCTATCGCCGTCAGCAGTTTTCCCGTGTTCTCCTCGATCTCGTCGACGGTGAGCATGATCAGCGGCTCGCCGGCGATATCGCCAATGCTGATGATGTCGGCGCCGACCAGCGAATGGCCGAGCGGCAGCCACAGGCGGTAGGCCGACACTTCCAGGATTTCCGATTGCAGCGCGGTGCGGTCGCGCAAATTGGAGGTGACCATGACGGCGATGTCGAGCTTGCCGCCGATGAGCAGGTGCTCGAGGTAGTCGCCATTGTCCTCGATGGCCGAGACCTCGACGCCGGGATAGGCGCGGCGGTAGCGGGACAGCAGATCCGACAGCACATAGCCGGCGACCAGCGAGGTGACGCCGAGCTGCAGCCGCCCTCCCGCCACCGCCTGTTCGCCGGAAAAAGAGCGGCGGGCGTCGGAGACGTCGGCGAGGATCTTGGTCGCGTGGCGCAGGAACTGGTGGCCCTTGTGGGTGATGTTGAGGCCGCGCGGATGGCGCTCGAACAATTCGACGCCCAGATCGCTTTCGAGCTCCTTGATCGCTTCGGTGACGGACGACTGCGAGATGGAAAGGTTCTGCGCGGCGCCCGACACCGTGCCTTGTTCGGCGACGGCGATGAAGAACTGCAACTGGCGGATGGTGAAGGCCATGGCCGGACTAAACACCGGCGGCCGGGCGAAGGAAAGCCGACGGCGGAACTTATCCCATGACCGGAGACTGCCGTGCGCTCAGCCAAGCGCCAGCATGATACGCCGCCGCCATGCGGGGCCATAGCGCAATGCCAGCATGAAAGCCGTTTCCAGCGCCACGACGATGACGATGATGCGCAAACCCACCGTGAAGGAATCCTGGCCGCTGCCGCGCAAGAGATAGCCGGTCAGGAGAAAGCCCGCATTCCAGATGGTGGCGCCGAGCAGCGTCGCCATCGCGAAGGGCAGAGCAGGCAGACAAAGCGCGCCGGCCGCGATCGGCAAATAATTGCGCACCGTCGGGATGAACTGCGCCAGCAGGGACACCCGCACATGATTGCGGCGATAGGCCTGGCCGAGCTTGCGGTAGGTTGCCGGGCGCAGGAAGATATATCTGCCAACCCGTTCGATCAGCCGGTCGGCACGGTCGAATCCGATCCGGCGGCCAACGCCATACCAGACAAGGCAGCCGGCGAAGGAGGCAAGCGTCGTCACCGCCAGCAGGATCGCCAGCGTCGGACTATCCGGCGCCGCCGTCATGCCGAGGAACAGCAGCAGCACATGCGAGGGCGGGATCGGCAGGATCTTCTCGGTGAAGGCGAGGCAGAAGACGCCGAACAGGCCGAAGCCGAGAATGGCCGACAGCGGACCCGTCATGCGAAGCGCCAGTCATAGGTCCCCAGCGTATTGATCCTGGTGACGCGATAGACCGTAGCCGGCGGGAAATTGCGAAAAGTATGGCCGACCCGCGTGACTTCGAGATCGAGCCGGTCGAGCAGCGACTGGTCGAACGGGCAGCGCCGGCCAAGCGTGAACTGATACAGCGCTCCACCCGGGCGCAGATTCGCGAAAACGCCTTCGAGAATGGCAAGGGTCTTGCGCGGCGAAATCAGGCGGAAGGGCAGCCCGCTGACGGCAGCGCCAACCACCGGCCCAGGGAATAGCGACAGATGGCGCAGCCCGACGGCATCCATCTCGAAAATCCGGGCGGCGGGAAAGCGGCGCATGAGAAGTGCGGCAAAATCCGGATCGGATTCGATCAGCGTCAGATCCTCTTCCCTCACCCCGCGTGACAGCAGCGCCCGTGTGAACGGGCCGGTTCCGGGACCGAGTTCCAGCACCGGGCCTGTCTCGGGACCGATGTCACGTGTCATCAAGGCCGACAGGCTGGAGCTGGACGGCGTGACGGAGCCGACCCTGAACGGCGCAACGGTCCACGCCATGAGAAAAGACAGGGCATCATGTGCAGGCATAACCAACCTCAATCCCGGACAACGGCACGCCAGGCAGTTGGCGTGGCCGCATGATTTCGTTTCGGCGTCGGACCCGAACCTGTTGCATCGTCGGGCCCGACGCCTTGACGCCGGCATGGGCGGTTCCTGCCGACCGGCGCTGTTTGGCGTGGCTGGATTGCATAGACATTGCGCAATAGCGCTGGCGCAAAGAAAGAACTTGCCGGCCGCGGGCCATTCGGCTTTGCCATGTTTGCGCAATGTTGGCGCTGTAGCGCCCGATACGGTGTGCTCGTTGCCGGGGAGTGTGGATGCGTATCTTGCTGGTCGAAGACGAGCCCGAAATGGTCTCGGCGCTGCGTGCGGCGCTGAAGCGCCACGACATGGTGGTCGATCACGCCGGCACGCTGCTTGAGGCGGAGGGCTTCGTTGCGGTCGACAGTTACGACGCCATCCTGCTCGACCGCCAGTTGCCGGACGGCGACGGGCTGTCGCTGGTGCCGCGATTGCGTTCGGCGGCGAACACCACGCCCGTGCTGGTGCTGACGGCCAAGGGCGACACGTCCGACAAGGTCGATGGGCTGGACATGGGCGCGGACGACTATCTGGCAAAGCCGTTCGCCTTCGAGGAATTGCTGGCCCGCTTGCGCGCCTTGCTCAGGCGCCCGGCGCCGATGCAGTCGCAATTCATCCGCGCCGGCCATCTGGTGCTCGATGTCGGACACCGCGAGGCTGCGATCCGCGGCGAGCCGCTCAGCCTGCCGCGCCGCGAACTCCTGGTGCTGGAGGCGCTGATGCGGCGCACCGGCCGCATGGTGCAGCGCGAGGCGCTGATGGAAGCGGTGTTCGGCCTCGACGACGAAATCCAGTCCAATGCGCTCGACACCCACGTCTCGCGCCTGCGCCGCAAACTCGCCGACGCCGATGCCGGGGTGACGATCAACGGCATTCGCGGCGTCGGCTATCTCCTGCGCGAGACGACATGAGCATTAAGCGATGAGCCTCAAGCGCCCACGTTCGCTCAAATGGAGCCTGGTGCTGCGCATCGCCTTGCTGCAATGCGCTATGCTGACGCTGATCATTGTCGGCATTCTCGGCGCCCTGCTCGCCACCGGCCTCATTCCGCACGACTATGAGGACGGCACGATGGATGTGCTGGCGGATGCGGTGGTGCGCGACGCGGGCGGCAAGCTTGTGCTGCGCGAGACTTCGGATCTGAAGAAGCTGCGATCCGATGTCCCCGACCTGTGGTTCATCATCCGCGACAAGCAGGGGCAGCGGCTGCAGGAAGGTACGGTTCCGACCATCTTCCAGCCCTTCGCCGGCCTGCTGGACACGATCAGTGACGCGCGTATCGACCATTCCATCGGCGAGAGCGCGCCGCCGGACGCAAAGATCCGCTGGACCGAAACGGCCGCGGGCAACGTCCAGATCTTCTCCGGCACCAAGGGCGGGCTTTCGCTGCTTCGCCTGCTCGGACAGGCGCCGGCATTCTTCCTGCAAGGCATATTGCCGCTCGCCGGCCTCATGGCGCTGGCCACGCTGTTTGCGACACCCTGGGTGGTGCGCGGCGCGCTGTCGGGCCTTGGCCATGCCGCCGCCGAGGCCGAGCGCATCGACATCGACCAGCGCGGCGTGCAACTGCCGCTGAAGGACGTGCCGACGGAAGTGACACCGCTGGTGAAGGCGGTGAACGCCGCCCTTGCGCGCCTCGACAAAGGCTATGAGCGCCACAAGCGCTTCCTGACCGACGCCGCCCATGAACTCCGAACGCCGGTGGCCATCCTCAACACGCGCCTGGCCTCGCTGCCGGCGACACCGGAGCGGGCACGCCTGCTGCAGGACGCAGCACGGCTTTCGACGCTGACCGACCAGTTGCTCGACCTGCAACGCCTCGACCGGCAGACCTCGCCTTTCGAGAAAGTCGATCTCGTGGCAATCGCGCGCGGCGTCATCGTCGACCTCGCGCCAATGGCTTTCTCGGCCGGATACGAGATGTCGTTCGAGCCGGAACGGGAGACGGTCTTCGCCAGCGGCGACCGCACCGCGATCGAGCGCGCGGTGACCAACATCGTCCAGAATGCCATCGAGCATGGCGGCAGGACTGGCAAGATCACGGTCAGTGTCACCGCTCCCGCTGTCATCGAGGTGCGCGACGAAGGCGACGGCGTGCCGCCAGCCGAGCGCGAACGTATCTTCGAGCCCTTCTACCGGCTGCGCCCGCAGGATCACGGCGCCGGGCTCGGCCTCAATCTGGTGCAGGAAATCATGCAACTGCATGGCGGGCGCATCGAGATTCTCGACGGCAAACCGAGCGGCGCCTGCTTCCGGATGAGTTTTCGCCCGTTGCCCGCATAACGCCGCCGTAGACGGAAAGTTACGCTGACGCGTTTGACATCGCCGAGATCGTAACTAACTAAGTTACATGAAACGCAACAGCCGATTGTCCTCCACCTTGCACATTCTCGTCCACATGGCCGAGAAGCCGGAACACGCGCTGACCTCCGAGCAGCTTGCCACCTTCATCCACACCAATCCGGTGGTGGTGCGCCGGACCATCGCCGGCCTGCGCGACGCCGGCATCGTCACCTCGTCGCGCGGCCATGGCGGCGGCTGGCTGCTCGGGCGGGCGCCCGAAAACATCTCACTGGCCGAGATCAGCGTCGCGCTTGGCGAGACGCTGCTGCCGTTCAGCACCGAGCCGGAAAGCCCGGGCTGCCTTGTCGAGCAAGCGGTGATCGCCGTGCTCGACGATTTCCGCATCGAGGCGGAGAAGCTACTGGCGCAGAAGCTCAGCCGCATCACGCTGGCCGACCTGACCGCCGATTTCCGACGCCGTTACGACCTCATTGGAGTTTCCAGCCATGCAGTATGATCTTGCCATTGTCGGCGGCAGTTTTGCCGGCCTGTCCGCCGCCATCCAGGCGGCGCGGGCCCGGCGCAACGTGCTGGTGATCGACGCCGGCCAGCCGCGCAACCGTTTCGCCGCGCATTCGCACGGTTTTCTCGGCCAGGACGGACGCTCGCCCGGTGCCATCCTCGACGATGCAAGGCGGCAATTGCTGGCCTATCCGACTGCCAGGTTTGTCCAGGCGCGTGCCGACAAAGCCGTCGCCAACAGCAGCAGCGATTTCGCGATCACCACCGATGGCGGCGAGACATACAGCGCCGCGCGGCTGGTGCTGGCCACCGGCGTGCGCGACATCCTGCCGGAGGTTCCCGGGCTTGCCGAGCAATGGGGCAAGACCGTGCTGCATTGCCCCTATTGCCACGGCTACGAGGTGTCGGGCGGGCCGCTCGGCGTGCTTGCGACCGGCCCGATGTCCCTGCACCAGGCACAGCTGATCGCCGATTGGGGTGACGTCACGCTGTTCGGTAACGGCCAGATCGAGCCCGACGCCGAGCAGATGCTCGCCCTGGAGGGCAAGGCTATCCGGTTCGAACCCGCGATCGTCGGCGAACTCAGGGAAGACGGCGCGGGCGGCTTGGTCGTCCGCCTCGACGGTGGCCGGAAGGCCGGCGTCAAAGCGATGTTCACCGCGCCGCGCAACACCATGGCGAGCCCGCTGGCCGAGCAACTCGGCTGCGCCTTCACGGACGGCCTGCTCGGCCCGGCAATATCAGTCGATGATCGGCAGCAGACGACAATTCCCGGTGTCTATGCCGCCGGCGACGCGGCACGCGCGATGCACAACATCGCCTTCGCCGTATCGGCTGGGACCTTCGCGGGCGTGTGCGCCCACCAATCCTTGGTGTTCGGCTAAAATCCGGCTTCGCCGCCGGCAATGCTGAGCCGCGCGCCGGCCTGTGCCAGCGCCGCGGCGATGTCATGCGGCGGCGAACGGTCGGTGGCGAGTTCGGAAAAGCCGTCGAAGCCGCAGACCTGAACCAGGCCCTGACGGCCGAATTTGGTATGGTCGGTGATGACAAGCGAACGCTGGCCGCACGACAGCACCATGCGGGCGAATTCGGCCTCTTCCAGATCATAATCCATGACGCCCGTCACCGCGTCGACGGCGCCGGTGGAGATGATGGCGTGGCTGACCGAAAAGCGGCTGACGAACTCGATGGCCGAAGTGCCGAACGCGGCACCTGAGTCGCTGCGCAATTCGCCGCCGGCCATATAGACCTTGTTGCCGTTGATGGTGGCCAGCGTGCGGGCGATGTCGGACGAATTGGTGACGACGGTCAGCCGCCGGTGGCCGAGCATCTCCCGTGCCAGGAACGAGGTCGTGGTGCCGGTGTCGAGCATGACCGATTCGCCGTCGCGGATGGTGGCGGCGACCATGCGGGCAATGATGCGCTTGGCATCGGCATTCTCGCGCATGCGCCGTTCGAACGGTGCTTCGCCGACCATCGACGGCAGGCCGACGGCGCCGTGCATCTTCAGAACCGAACCGTCGCTGGTGAGCGGCTTGACATCGCGGCGCACGGTTTCCAGCGAAACACCCAGCCGGTCGGCCAGGCTGGCGATGGTGACGGTTCCCTCTTCCTGCAACAGCCGCAGGATCTCGCCGTGGCGTTTGGAATGGACCATTGGGTTTCCCGGCTTAGGTTTTGACCGGTTTTAAGGTAATTCAAGCGCTTTTAAAGGGATCAAATCTTGCTTTCGGGCAAAACACCCAGAAAAAGTCACATCTTTTTATTGACAACCGGGCAACCCTGGCGTGAAATTCAAGGCATCAGCAGGGGTCCGGAGCTGCAACGGGAGGGTGATGGCAGAGCCGCAACTCACTGGCCAGGCGGTCTTGAACGCGCCTGGCGCAAGGAATTTTCAGATCCGCGGGGGCGGATGCCGGGATCAAAATCCTGGCCAAGGGGCTCGTCGGTGCGGTGCGGGATACCGATCCTGGCGTCCCGCACCGACGAGATTATTTGCGTTTCTCCCCGCTCTCGTCGCGCTGTCCATGGCGCCTGGTGCATGTCGCCCAAAAGTGACCTCGGTTTGAGAGAACGACATGCATAAAAACAAGGACCTAAAGCGCGTCGCATGGATCCGTTTCAACGCGACGCGCTTTAGTCGAAGCCCAGCAAACCAGGGATGATCCCGTGATTGCCGAAGATCGCATCCGCGCCCTGCCCTGCTGGACCGGCGCCATCGAGATCGCCCCCCTGCCCGGCGGCCTGAGCAACGCCAACTATGTGGTCAGCGACGGTGCCGGACGGCATGTCGTGCGCTTCGGCCAGGACTACCCCTTCCACCATGTCTTCCGCGAGCGCGAGGTGATGACCGCGCGGGCGGCCCATGCCGCCGGCTTTGCGCCCGCCGTGCACTATTCCGAGCCCGGCATACTGGTGACGCAGTTTCTCGGCGCCAAGACCTTCCTCGCTGAAGACGTGCGCGCCAATCTCGGCCGCGTGGCGGCTCTGCTGCGATCCTTCCATCGTGAGATGCCGAACCATGTCTCCGGCGCCGGCTTCATGTTCTGGGTGTTCCACGTCATCCGCGACTACGCGCGCACGCTCGAGGAAGGCAACAGCCGCAAGCGCAGCGACCTGCCGCGCCTGCTGACGCTGGCCGACGAACTGGAGCGGGCGCAGAAACTGCTGCCGATCGTCTTCGGCCACAACGATCTTTTGCCAGCCAATATTCTCGACGACGGCAGCAGGCTGTGGCTGATCGATTTCGAATATGCCGGCTTCAACACGGCGATGTTCGATCTTGCCGGCGTCGCCTCGAACGCCGGCATGAGCGACGAAGAATCCTTCGCCTTCCTGACCGCCTATTTCATGAAGGAGCCGGACGCAGCAATCCGCCGCTCGCACGCTGCCATGCAATGCGCCTCGCTGCTGCGCGAGGCGATGTGGAGCATGGTGTCGGAACTCTATCTCGACGCGCCCGGCATCGATTACGTCGCCTACACCGAGGAAAACCTCGTGCGGCTCGACGCGGCGCTGGAAAACTACCGGACAAAATACGGGATCCTGAAATCATGACCTTGCCCAGCCAGGCCGCCATCGTCGTCATCGGCGGCGGCATCATCGGCTGCTCGACGGCCTATCATCTGGCGCGCGACCACAAGGCCGACGTCGTGCTGCTCGAACAGGGCAAGCTGACCTCGGGCTCGACCTGGCATGCCGCCGGCCTGGTCGGCCAATTGCGCTCGTCCGCCTCGATCACCCGGGTGCTCAAATATTCGGTCGACCTCTACAAGGGGCTGGAAGCCGAAACTGGCCTTGCCACCGGCTGGAAGATGACCGGTTGCCTGCGGCTCGCCACCAATGCCGACCGCTGGACCGAGTACAAAAGGCTGGCGACCACGGCGAAGAGTTTTGGCATGGACATGCATCTTTTGTCCCCCGCCGAAGTCAAGGCGATGTGGCCGCTGATGGAAACCGGCGATCTCGTCGGCGCATCGTGGCTGCCGACCGACGGCCAGGCCAGCCCCTCCGACATCACCCAGTCACTGGCCAAAGGCGCGCGGATGCACGGCGCCAAGCTCTATGAGAATGTCCGCGTCACCGGCTTCGAGATGAAGGGCGGCCGCATCACGGCGGTGAAGACCGATCAAGGCGACATTGCCTGCGAGAAGGTGGTGAACTGCGCCGGACAATGGGCGCGGCAGATCGGCGCCATGGCCGGCATCAACGTACCGCTGCAGCCGGTGAAGCACCAATACATCATCACCGAGAAGATCGATGGTCTGGCGACGGATGCGCCGACGCTGCGCGACCCCGATCGGCGCACCTATTTCAAGGAAGAGGTCGGCGGGCTGGTGATGGGCGGCTATGAGCCGAACCCGCAGGCCTGGGCGACCGATCTTCCCGGCGGCGACGTGCCCAACGATTGGGAATTCCGGCTGTTCGACGACGACTACGACCATTTCGAGCAGCATATGACACAGGCGATCGCGCGCGTGCCGGCGCTGGAAACCGTCGGCGTCAAGCAGATGATCAACGGGCCGGAAAGCTTCACGCCGGACGGCAATTTCATTCTCGGCACGGCGCCCGAATGCGCCAACATGTTCGTCGGCGCCGGCTTCAACGCCTTCGGCATCGCCTCCGGCGGCGGCGCCGGCTGGGTGCTGGCGCAGTGGGTGGTCGACGGCGAGGCGCCGCTTGACCTGTGGGTGGTCGACATCAGGCGCTTTTCCAACCTGCACCGCGACCGGCAGTGGGTGCGCGAACGCACGCTGGAGGCCTATGGCAAGCATTACACGATCGGCTTCCCGCATGAGGAGTATGCCAGCGGCCGGCCGCGCATCGTCTCGCCGCTTTACGACAGGCTGAAGCAGCAGCGCGCCGTGTTCGGCTCCAAGCTTGGCTGGGAGCGGCCGAACTGGTTCGCGCCGGAAGGCGTCGGGCCGCAGGACATCTATTCCATGGGCCGGCAGAACTGGTTTTCGGCGGTCGGCGACGAGCACCGGCATGTGCGCGAGAAGGTCGGCATCTTCGACCAGTCGTCCTTCGCCAAGTACGAATTGAGCGGACCCGACGCGGCCAAGGCGCTGGACTGGATCTGCGCCAACGACGTCAGCAAGCCGGTGGGCAGGCTGACCTACACGCAGCTACTCAACACGCGCGGCGGCATCGAGGCCGACCTGACCGTGGCGCGGCTGGCCGAGGAAAAATTCTACATCGTCACCGGCACCGGTTTCCGCACGCATGATGCCTCATGGATCAGCGACCATATCGGCGAAGGCCTCGATGCCGGGCTGACCGATGTCACCGAGGATTTCGGCACGCTGTCGCTGATGGGACCCCGGGCGCGCGACGTGCTCTGCGCGGTGACAGAGACCGATGTGTCGAATGCTTCGTTCCCGTTCGGCCATGTCCGCGAGATCGCCATCGCCGGCCACACGGTCCGGGCGCTGCGTGTCACCTATGTCGGCGAACTCGGCTGGGAACTGCATGTGCCGATCGCGGCAACAGGCGAAGTCTTCGACGCGCTGATGGCCGCCGGCAAGACGCACGGCATCCGCCCGGTCGGCTACCGGGCGCTGGAATCGCTGCGGCTGGAAAAGGGCTACCGCGCCTGGGGCTCCGACATCACACCCAACGACACGCCGCAGGAAGCCGGGCTCGGCTGGGCGGTCAAGCTCAGGAAGAATACCGATTTCGTCGGGCGGCGCGCGCTGGAGAAGGTTGCCGGCGCGCCGTTGAAGAAACGCTTTGCCGGCTTCACGGTCGACAGTCCCGAAATCGTGCTGCTCGGCCGAGAGACCATCCTGCGCAATGGCGAGCCGGTCGGCTATCTGACCAGCGGCGGCTACGGCTACACGGTCGGCAGGAACATCGGCTACGGCTATGTGCGCAACGCCGAGGGGGTGAGCGACGATTTCCTCGCCTCGGGCGACTACGAGCTGGTCGTCGCCATGGAGCGGACGCCGGCCCAAATCCATCTCGAGCCGATGTACGATCCGGCAGCGGAGAAGGTAAAGGCCTAGCTCACACGCAATGCAAGGCCGCGGCTGGGCACGGTATCTGCCTCGCCCGGCATCGAGACGTAAGGGCGCGTTTCCTCGGCACGGGTGACGACGCCTTGCGCCTCGAGTTCGGCGATGCGTGCGGCAAAACCCTGCTCCCACAGCGTGTTCTTGACCGTCAGCACGATCACCCCGCCGGGCCTGCAGATGCGGATCAGCTCGTCCAACCCTTCGACGCCGACATGGCCTGAGGTGAAGACACCGGCCGAGACGATCCCGGCATAGGCATCGTCGGCAAAGGGCAGCGTGCCGCCAAGCGCGAGGCAATGCAGCGCGGAATAGACGCCCTTGCGGGCGGCCTGGTCCAGCATGCCTTGCGAGATGTCCAGCGCCTCGACTTGCGGATAGCCTGCAATATCGAGCCATTCGCCGATGAGCCCGGTGCCGGCGCCGGCATCCAGCAACGGAGCCGCGCCGCGCGGCAGATGGCGGGCGATCAGAGCCAGGCAGATCGTCGGATGACGATAACCCGCCGCCGACATGTCGGCGTCATAGGTCTGCGACCAGCGGTCATACAGCGCCGCCACTTCCTCGGGCCGCGTCGCCGCATAGGCTGCGCTGAGCGCGCCCAAATGTTTACCGTCCGTCATCGCTGCCTTGTCGCCTGATCGAGTTGCCTTCGATCCGATGATAGCCAAACGGCGAAAATTGTGGAACCGTTGCGGTGAGAAATAACGACGCGGGGGCGCGGACATGGCGACGGACGAGGTGCGGGCAAAACTGGCCGCCATTCCCTTGCTGGCCGGCTATAGCGGACCGCTGGAGCGTCTCGGCGGCCTCACCAACCTCGTCTTCAGGGCCGGCGATCTCTGTCTGCGCGTTCCAGGCAAAGGCACCGAAGAATATATCAACCGCGCCAACGAAACGGTGGCCGCGCGTGAAGCGGCGAAAGCCGGCGTCAGCCCTGAAGTGCTGCATGCCGATGCCAATACCGGCGTGATGGTGACGCGCTTCATCGCGGGCGCCGTGACGATGTCGCCGGAGAAATTCAGGGAGCGACCGGGCAGCCCGGCCCGGGCCGGCGAAGCCTTCCGCAAGCTGCACGCGTCCGGTGCGGTGTTTCCCTTCCGCTTCGAGCTGTTTTCGATGATCGACGACTATCTCAAGGTGCTGTCGGCCAAGGACGTCACCTTGCCCATCGGCTATCACGACGTAGTGCGCGAGGCCGGCAGCGTGCGTTCGGCGCTGGCCGCCCATCCGCCCCCCCTCGCCGCCTGCCATTGCGATCCGCTGTGCGAAAACTTCCTCGATACCGGCGAGCGGATGTGGATCGTCGACTGGGAATATTCGGGGATGAACGACCCGCTCTGGGATCTTGGCGACCTCAGCGTCGAAGGCAAATTCGACGCCGCGCAGGACGAAGCGCTGATGCGCGCCTATTTCGGCGGCGAGGCAAGACCGGCAGAGCGCGGCCGCGTCGTCATCTACAAGGCAATGTGTGATCTGTTGTGGACGCTGTGGGGGTTGATCCAGCTTGCCAACGACAATCCCGTCGACGATTTCCGCGCCTATGCCGACGGCCGTTTCACCCGCTGCAAGGCGCTGATGGAGACGCCGGAGTTTTCACGGCACCTGGCGGCCGTGCGCCTGGGTTAGAGCGATTCCATATGACATGGGCTCGGAGCCCCTAAATGCCTGTTGTCGCGTCTACCTGAAAACCCGCTCGATCTCGCCCAGCGTCACGGTGTCGTCAGACTTTTTGCAATACCAAATGATCAGCGCGATGGTGCCGATGGGGAACAATGCCGCAAGAAGCTGATACCAACCGCTTCTGTTGATGTCATGCAGCCGGCGAGCAGTCATGGCAAGCGTCGGCAGAAGGATGGCAAGATTCCAGATCGATGAGATGATTTCATTCTTCACAATGGCATCGACTATGACAAGAACGACGCCGACAATGAAAATGAAGAGGTAGGAATACCAGAATTCCGAGCGGCTGGCCCTGCCGGAAAAATTCACATAGTTCCGGAAGAAACTTGAAACGGCCTCACCAAAATTCATCGAAGGCGGCATTTCTCCGAACCGATTGGCACCAGCTGGCGCTGCTCTTAGAATAAACACCAGTGGCAAGCCGATCAGGATCAAAACAATCAGCCAGTGCCATGCGGAAAAACTACCCATTGTCGCCCCCTCTATCGCAATTTTCCAGAGATGCTGATCTTGCCCTTCCCGGGCAAGAATCGATCCCGTATTGCGCCCGGAAGGCAACGTACACAGCAAAATATCGATGTAAATACCGGATTTTTCTGGGCGGAAACTCAGACAATTCCGGATGATAGCCTTCAGCCGCCAACCGCGTCGCTTCGAAATGGCGCGGCGTGACGCGCTTTATGCTTTGCCTGGATGCAATCGCGGACGGAAAGCCGTCTCGCATTTTCCAGGAAGCGCTTTAATTGACGCCCTTCGGCACGTTTTCGGGCGGCACAGTGGTGTCGACCACCTTCTGGCGGTGGAAGATGAACAGGCCGGCCAGAACGATGATGCCGGAGCCGATCAGGATGCGTGTACTGGGAACGTCTCCGAAGAACACCAGCCCGAACACCACGGCCCACAGGAGCAGCGTGTAGTGCAGCGGCGCCAGCGTCGAGGCCGGCGCCAGCTTGAGCGCCCGCGTGATCATCAGATGGGCGCCGCAGGAAACAATGCCGAGCAGCAGCATGGCGCCGAAATCGAGCGCCGAGGGCGTCTGCCAGGCGCCGATCGTCAGCACGCCGCCGACCAGCAGCGTGCCGAGCGTCTGCCATGTCACCAGATTGGTGTCGCTGGTGCCGCGCAGCCGCCGGTTGAGGATGATGGCGAAGGCAAAGGCGATGCTGCCGGCGAGCGCGAAGCTCGACGACAGCGAGAACGCCGCCGAGGAAGGCTTCAGCATGATCACCACGCCGCAGAAGCCCACCAGGATCGCCACCCAGCGGCGCCAGCCGACCTTTTCGCCGAGCAGCAGGTGCGACAGCGCCGCAACATAGATCGGCCCCGCCATGTAGAAACTCATGACGTCGGCCAATGGCAGATAGACGACCGCGGCATAGAAGAGCGCGGTGTCGAGCGTGGTCATGACGACACGCAAGATCTGCAGTTCAGGGCGTTCCATGCGAAACAGCTTGGCGACGCCCTGATGCGCGATCATCGGCCCGAGCACGAAGAACGCGCCGATGGAGCGGATCAGCACCACCTGGCCGACGGAGAAGCTGGCGACCAGCCACTTGCCCATCGCGTCATTCAGCGCAAACAGGAAGTCGCCGGCCAGCATCAGCAGAATGCCGGCCAGAAGCACGTTCCTGATCGTGGAATTCTGCGTAACGGGCTGCGTCATGCCGATCCCGATTCCTCCCTCGCCTAGGTCGCGTCGTAGACGGAAGCGGCGGCTTTGACGAGAAGAATCCGGAAAATCGCGGGACCAGGGCCGGGAATCGGCTGTGCCTAGGTGGCTTTGTGCCTGCGGTTCACCTGCGCCGGCCTGCCCGGGATGGAAAGCCTTGTATCCTGCCTTGTCCGCTCCGCCACCATCTTGCCCCTGGCGATGACGCAAATGCGCTCGGCGCGGAGGCGCAGGGCTTCGATCGGATTGCCGGCGTCGAGAACGACAAGGCTGGCGCGCTTGCCGACGGCGAGGCCGAGATGGTCGAGTCCCATGATGGCGGCGTTGACGTTGGTGACCATGTCGAAGCAGCGCGCCATGTCGGCGGGGCTCGACATCTGCGCGACGTGCAGGCCCATGAAGGCGACGTCGAGCATGTCGGCGGTGCCCAGCGAATACCAGGGATCGAGCACGCAATCCTGACCCCAGCCGACACGGATGCCGAGCGCCTGCATCTCCTTGACCCGGGTCAGGCCGCGGCGCTTCGGGAAGTTATCGTGACGGCCCTGCAGCATGATGTTGATCAGCGGATTGGGGATGGCGGAAACGCCGGCCTCGGCAATCAACGGCAGCAGCTTCGAGACATAGTAATTGTCCATCGAATGCATGGAGGTGAGGTGCGAGCCGGCCACCTTGCCCTGCAGACCGAGGCGCTGCGTTTCGTGGGCCAGTTGCTCGATGTGACGCGACAGCGGGTCGTCGGTCTCGTCGCAATGCAGGTCGACCATCAGGCCACGCTTGGCCGCGATCTCGCAGAGCTCGGTCACCGAGCGCGCGCCGTCGGCCATGGTGCGCTCGAAATGCGGAATGCCACCGACGACATCGACGCCCATGTCCAGCGCCCGAATGGTGTTCTCACGCGCCTTCGGCGAGCGGTAGAAGCCGTCCTGCGGAAAGGCCACGAGTTGCAGGTCGATATAGGGAGCGATCGTTTTCTTGACGTCGAGCAGGGCCTCGACCGCCAGCAAACGGTCATCGCAGACGTCGACATGGGTGCGGATGGCGAGCAGGCCCATCGACACCGCCCAGTCGCAATAGGCCAGCGCCCGGTCGCGCACCGCCTCATGCGTCAGAAGCGGCTTCAGCTCACCCCATAGCGCAATGCCTTCCAGCAGCGTGCCCGAGGCGTTGATGCGCGGAATGCCGTAGGACAGCGTGGCATCCATGTGGAAATGCGGATCGACAAAGGGCGGCGAGACCAGATTGCCGCTGGCATCGACCTCGGCCCGGGCGGAACCCGGCAATTTGGGCTCGATCGCGGCGATCGTCTCGCCGCTGATACCGATATCGGCAATCCTGCCATCCGGCAGCGTGCCGCCACGAACGATAAGGTCGAAATCCATCTGTCGTCTCGCTTGAAGAATCACTTTGCCATCGTGTCCCAAAAGACAGCATGACGCAGCGGTTTCTTTCCAGAAGCCGCCAACGGTTCCATCCGGCCACAACTCCCTCTATAAGCCGCCTTCGTCATTCCGCTATCAAGGATCAGCCTTTGTTTCGTTTCTTCCGCTCGACGGAAAACCAGCGCCTCGTCGCAAGGCTGGTCAGGGAATCGTTCCGGGAGCATATGTTCGGATATGGCGCGGCCATTCTATCGATGCTGGTGGTGGCCGGCATGACCGCGGCCAGCGCCTGGATCCTGCGCGAAATCACCAATGAATTCGTGATCGACAAGCGGGTCGACCGCGTCAACATGATTGCCGCGGCGGTCGCCGGGATCTTCGTCCTCAAGGGCCTCGCCAATTTCGTCCAGGCCTATTTCATGAGCCGGGTCGGCAATGCCATCATCGCCGACCGACAGCGCAAGATCTACGACCGTATCCTGGCGCAAGGCATCGAATTCTACCATTCGACCTCGTCATCCGACCTGATCACCCGCATGACCAACAATGCCCAGGCGGCACGCAACGTGCTCGACCTGATCGTCACCTCCTATGTGCGCGATCTGGTGACCCTGCTTGCCTTGATTGGTGTCATGGTCTGGCAGCAGCCGGTGCTGTCACTGATCTGCTTCGTCGCCGGGCCCGTGGCCATCTATGGCGTCAACCGCATCCTGAAGCGCGTGCGCAAGTTCGCGGCCATGGAGTTCCGCTCGGTTGGCCAGATCATTCAGGTGATGCAGGAAACCGCTATCGGCGTGCGCGTGGTCAAATCCTTCAACCTCGAAGGCTTGATGCGCAAGCGCATGTACAAGGCGGTGGCGGACGTCGAGGATCGGGCCAACAACATTGCCGCGCTGGAAGCGGTGACCAGCCCCGTGATGGAGACGCTGGCCGGGCTGGCGATCGCCGGCGCCGTCATGATCAGCGGTCTCCTGGTTCTGCAGGGCGGCCAGATGCCGGGTAACATCATGGCATTCATCGCGGCGCTGCTGCTCGCCTATGAACCGGCAAAGCGCCTCGCGCGCGTGCGCATCTCGCTGGAAAGCGGCATCGTCGGCGTGCGCATGATGTTCCAGCTCGCCGACGCGCCGCTGACACTGGCCGAGAGGCCCGATGCAAAGCCACTTCTGGCGGGACCGGGCGAGATCCGGTTCGATACCGTCAGCTTCGCCTATCAGAACGGCCCGCCGGTGCTCGATGGTTTCGACCTCACCCTTGCGCCCGGCAAGATGACGGCGCTGGTCGGGCCCTCCGGCGGCGGCAAGTCGACGATCCTGAACCTGATCATGCGCATGTACGACCCCAACAGCGGCAGGGTGCTGCTCGACGGCCAGGACATTTCCCACGCGACGCTCGCCTCACTGCGGGAAAAGATCGCCTATGTCAGCCAGGACACGTTCCTGTTCGCCGGCACCATCATGCACAACATCCGGCTTGGGCGGCAGGACGCGACCGACAACGAGGTGATTGCCGCGGCCAAGGCCGCCAACGCGCATGACTTCATCATGGCGCAGGCGAAGGGCTATGAGACCGACGTCGGCGAGAATGGCGGGCTCTTGTCGGGCGGCCAGCGCCAGCGCATCTCGATCGCGCGCGCCATGCTGCGCGACGCCGAAATCCTGCTCTTGGACGAGGCGACCAGCGCGCTCGACGCCGAGTCGGAAGCCTTGTTCCGCGAGGCGCTGCAGCAGCTGACCGAAGGCCGCACGACGATCGTCATCGCCCACCGCCTGTCGACCGTGCACCAGGCCGACACGATCGTGGTGCTGGAGGGCGGCAAGGTGGTGGAGAGCGGGCCACATCGAGAGCTGCTCACGCAGGGCGGGCTCTACCAGAAGCTTTATGAGTACCAGTTGATGCCGTGAGCCTTACCCTCCCCCTTGTGGGGAGGGTCGCCGGGCAGCAGCGGGGCGGGGGGTACGGCGCCGCCCCCACTCGGACCTTCGGTCCGACCTCCCCACAAGGGGGAGGCAGGGGGTCGCGGCCTTAGTTCACTCCGGCACGTGCCGCACCGCGCCCTTGTCGGCGCTGGTGGCGAAGGCGGCGTAGGCGCGCAGCGCGGTCGTCACCTTGCGTTTGCGCTTTTCCTCGGGCTTCCAGGCCAGGGCGCCCTTGGCTTCCATCGCCGCCCGGCGTGCTTCAAGCTCTTCATCGCTGACGGCAAGGCGGATGGTGCGGTTGGGGATGTCGATCTCGATCGTGTCGCCCTCCTGCACCAGCCCGATCGTGCCGCCTTCGGCGGCTTCCGGCGACGCATGACCGATCGACAGACCAGACGTGCCGCCGGAGAAGCGGCCGTCGGTGACCAGCGCGCAGGCCTTGCCCAGGCCCTTCGACTTCAGATAGCTGGTCGGATAGAGCATTTCCTGCATGCCGGGGCCGCCGCGCGGGCCCTCATAGCGGATGACGACAACATCGCCGGCCTTGATCTCGTTGGAAAGGATGGCCTTGACCGAGGCGTCCTGGCTTTCGAACACCCGCGCCGGGCCGGTGAACTTCAGGATCGACTCATCGACGCCGGCCGTCTTCACGATACAGCCGTCGAGCGCCAGATTGCCTTTCAGCACGGCAAGGCCACCATCTTTCGAGAACGGCGTTTCCGCCGAACGGATGACGCCCTTCTCGCGATCGAGGTCGAGATCGTCCCAGCGGCGGTCCTGGCTGAAGGCGACCTGCGTCGGCACGCCGCCGGGTGCCGCAAGGAAGAAGTCGCGGACATTCTGGCTGGACGTGCGGGAAATATCCCAATGGTCGAGCGCCTCGCCAAGGCTCGCGGTGTGCACGGTCGGCAGGTCGCGGTTGAGCAGCCCGGCATTGTCGAGCTGGCCCAGGATGGCCATGATGCCGCCGGCGCGGTGGACGTCTTCCATGTGGACGTCGGACTTGGCCGGCGCCACCTTGCAGAGCACCGGAACCCGCCGCGACAACCGGTCGATGTCTTCCATGGTGAAGTCGACCTCGCCCTCATGAGCGGCGGCCAGGATGTGCAGCACGGTGTTGGTCGAGCCACCCATGGCGATGTCGAGCGTCATGGCATTCTCGAAGGCGCCCTTCGAAGCGATGCTGCGCGGCAGTGCGCTCTCGTCGTCCTGCTCGTAATAGCGCTGGGCGAGATCGACGATGAGATGGCCGGCCTCGACGAAAAGGCGCTTGCGGTCGGCGTGGGTGGCCAGCGTGGAACCGTTGCCGGGCAACGACAGGCCGAGCGCCTCGGTCAGGCAGTTCATGGAATTGGCGGTGAACATGCCCGAGCAGGAGCCGCAGGTCGGGCAGGCCGAACGCTCGATGACCTTGACGTCCTCGTCGGAAATCTTGTCGTCGGCGGCCGCGACCATGGCGTCGACCAGGTCGAGCGCCTGGGTCTTGCCGGCCAGCACCACCTTGCCGGCTTCCATCGGCCCGCCGGAGACGAACACGGTCGGGATGTTGAGGCGCAGCGAGGCCATCAGCATGCCGGGGGTGATCTTGTCGCAATTGGAGATGCAGACCATGGCGTCGGCGCAGTGGGCGTTGACCATGTATTCGACGGAATCGGCGATCAGCTCGCGCGACGGCAGTGAATAGAGCATGCCGTCATGGCCCATGGCGATGCCGTCGTCGACAGCGATGGTGTTGAACTCCTTGGCGACGCCGCCGGCCTTCTCGATCTCGCGCGCCACCAGCTGGCCGAGGTCCTTCAAATGCACATGGCCCGGCACGAACTGCGTGAAGGAATTGACCACCGCGATGATCGGCTTGCCGAAATCCGAGTCCTTCATGCCGGTGGCGCGCCACAGGCCGCGGGCGCCGGCCATGTTGCGGCCATGGGTGGTGGTGCGGGAGCGATAGGCAGGCATGTTTTTTCCTTGGTGGCTGGCCGCGGCCGGGGAATGGCGCGGCGGAGCTGAATTTGGATCGCAGGCGTTATAGACGCCATAGCTTGGTCTGGCCACATTTTTGCGATGCGCCACGAAATCCGGATGGACGTTGACGATCGGATCTCGGTTGTATATAGCCAATTGGGTATATACCTTATTGGCTATGGAAATCCGATGGACCAGCTGGACGCCACTTTTGCCGCACTCGCCGATCCGACACGCCGAGCCATCCTGGCCCGGCTCATCCAGGGCGAAGCATCCGTGATGGAACTCGCAGAGCCCTTCGCGATGAGCCAGCCCTCGATCTCCAAGCACCTCAAGGTGCTGGAAAACGCCGGGCTGATTTCGCGTGGCCGCGACGCGCAGCGCCGGCCCTGCCGGTTGGAGGCAAAACCGCTGGCCGACGCCAATGACTGGCTGGAGCGTTATCGCAAGATCTGGGAAGGCAACTTCCAGCGCCTCGACGCGCTGCTCGGCGCGATGAAGGCCGAGAAAGCCCCCGACAGTACCGACCAATAGCCGAAAAAAGATCGCGGCCTGTGTCGGATCACCGGCCTGCCGCACGTCCTTTGGCAAACATGAGGAGGACCAAGATGAGCACCACAACCTTGCCCGGTTCGACCGTCGCCACGCTGACGGTGACCACGCCCAGCGACCGCGAGGTCCAGATCACCCGCATCTTCGATGCGTCGCGGCCAATGGTCTTCGATTGCTGGACGATACCGGAGCTTTTGAAGGGCTGGCTGCATGGCCCGGACGGTTGGCGGCTGGCGATCTGCGAAATCGACCTCAGGGTTGGCGGCGCCACGCGCTACGTCTGGCAGCATCGCGATGGCCGAAGCATGGGCATGAGCGGCGCCTATCGCGAAATCGTGCGTCCGGCCAGGATCGTCGCCACCGAACTGTTCGACGAGGATTGGACTGGTGGCGAAACCATAGGGACCGTGGTCTTCACCGAACAGGCCGGAAAGACGCTGTTGACCCAGACGGTGCTTTACGCCTCGCAAGCGGCCCGTGACGGCGCGCTCGGTACCGGCATGACCCGCGGCATGGGCGAGAGCTATGCCCAGCTCGACGCTTATCTCGCTTCACTTCAGGACGCTGCCAAAGGCGCCGCCTGACCCTTCCTTCACCCAAGCAGCCAAAGAGAAAACAAGGAGCACGACATGCAAAAGATCACCACCTGCCTGTGGTTCAACGACCAGGCCGAAGAGGCGACGAATTTCTACGTCTCCATCTTCAAGAATTCGAAGGTGCTCAGCATGATGCGTTGGCCGAAGGGCCACGCCGATGAAGGCAAGGTGCTGGTGACGACGTTCGAGCTCGACGGCGTGCGGTTCCAGGCGCTCAACGGGGGACCGCAATTCAAGTTCAACGAGGCGATGTCACAGTCGATCGAATGCAAGACGCAGGAAGAGGTGGATTATTTCTGGGACAGGCTCCTCGAAGGTGGCGGCGAACCATCGCAATGCAGCTGGCTGAAGGACAGGTTCGGTGTTTCCTGGCAGGTCGTGCCGGAGCAGTTGCCGCGCCTGCTTCAGGATCCGGATAGGGCCAAGGCCAGCCGGGTGATGGATGCGATGATGCAGATGAGCAAGATCGACATTGCCAAGCTCGAAGCGGCAGCGAAGGGGTGAGAAGCGGTCCGCGTAGCGGACGAAAAGCCAATTGCTTGGCTTTTCGAGCTTCGAACGCCCGGAGCCTGCGAAGGGCCGGGGGCACATGATCCTTGAGGTCGGCGCCGCCCCTCATCCGCCCTTCGGGCACCTTCTCCCCGTGAACGGGGAGAAGGTAAAACTGGCACCTAAGCTGCCTTGTCGCGGACCTGATAGTCCTTGATCGTGGCGAAGCGGATCGCTTTCCAGCGTTCGGCTTCGTAGTTCAGCGAGAAGGCGTGCTGGGCCAAGAACACCGGGTCGTTGTCGAGGTCGCGGGCGATGTCGCCGCGATGCGCCTCGATGAAGCGAAGCGTCTCGGCCTTGTCGTCGGCCGAGATCCAGCGGCAGACCGAAAACCGCGACATTTCGAACTCGACGGGCAGCGTGTATTCGAAGTTCAGCCGCTCCTTCAACACGTCGAGCTGCAGGGCGCCGACGACGCCGACGATGGCCGGTGAGCCGTCCTCGGGCGAGAACAGCTGCACGACGCCTTCCTCGGCCATCTGGTGCAGCGCTTCCTTGAGTTTTTTCGCCTTCATCGCGTCGCCGAGGCGCACGCGCCGCAGGATTTCCGGCGCGAAGTTCGGCACGCCCCTGAAAAGAATCTCCTCGCCCTCGGTCAGCGTGTCGCCGATGCGCAGCGTGCCGTGGTTGGGAATGCCGACGACATCGCCGGCAAAGGCTTCATCCGCGGTGACGCGGGTGCGGGCGAAGAAGAATTGCGGCGCCGACAGGCTCATCGGCTTGCCGGTGCGCACCAGCTTGGCCTTCATGCCGCGCTCGAGCTTGCCCGAGCAGACGCGCACGAAAGCGATGCGGTCGCGGTGGTTGGGGTCCATGTTGGCCTGGATCTTGAAGACGAAGGAGGTCATCTTGTCCTCGGTCGCCTCGACCTTGCGGGTATCGGCCTCCTGCGCGCGCGGCGGCGGGCCGAAGGCGCCGAGCGCCTCGATCAGGTCGCGCACGCCGTAATTGCGCAGCGCCGAGCCGAAATAGACCGGCGTCAGATGGCCCTCGCGGAACGCGTCGATGTCGAGGGGTCTGCACGCTTCTCGCGCCAATTCCAGTTCCTCGATGAAGGCCTCGCGCTCGTTTTCCGGCAGCAGCCCGGCGACGCGGTTGGAATCGGGGCCGTTGACCGGCGTGCGCTCCTTCTCGTCGTCGCCCCTGCGCACCGCATTCAACGCCAGGTGGTAGGTGCCCGAGAATGTCTTGCCGCGGCCGATCGGCCAGGTGATGGGGGCAGTGTCCAGCGCCAGCTTCTGCTCGATCTCGTCGAGGATTTCGAACGGGTCGCGGCTTTCGCGGTCCATCTTGTTGACGAAGGTGATGATCGGGATGTCGCGCAGCCGGCAGACCTCGAAGAGTTTCAGCGTGCGCGGCTCGATGCCCTTGGCGGCGTCGATGACCATGACGGCGCTATCGACCGCCGACAGGGTGCGGTAGGTGTCGTCGGCGAAATCCTCGTGGCCGGGCGTGTCGAGCAGGTTGAAGACATTGTCCTCATACTCGAAGGTCATCACCGAGGTGACGACGGAGATGCCACGCTCGCGCTCGATCTTCATCCAGTCGGAGCGCGTCTGGATCTTGTCCTTCTTGGCCTTGACCTCACCGGCAAGCTGGATGGCGCCGCCGAACAGCAGCAGCTTTTCGGTGAGCGTCGTCTTGCCGGCGTCCGGGTGCGCGATGATCGCGAAGGTGCGGCGGCGCGCCACTTCCTCTGGTATTGTTTCGGGCATTCTCTGGGATTTCCGTGTGACAGGCCGGGCTTCTAGCAGCGTAGTGCCGGGCTGTCGACCGGTCCGGCGGCGCGGACGCCGCTGGATGCCATGGCTTGCCTCAGGCCAGTTCGCCCGTCCGGTTCGCCAAAACGACCTCCGGAAGCCAGCCGGCGATGGCGCTGCCGATCGCGTCGGCATGATCCTCCTGCAGATAGTGCGCACCGGGCCCGAGATTGATGAACCGGCAGTTCTTCAGCCCGGCCGCGAATTCTTGCGCGGCCTGCGGCCCGATCAGCGCACCGGGATCACCCGCGAACAGCAGTTTCGGATAGGTGGACAGAAGCAGCGCGCGATGGTCGTGCGCGCTGATGGCGGCAACGTCGGCGGGCTGGCCCTCGATCGGCATTTCCCGGGGCAGGCGCAGTACCGGCTTGCGCGATTGCGGCGTCGGGAACGGCGCCCGGTACGCGTCCATTTCCTCGTTGCTCATCGTGCGCAGCACCGAGGCCGGCAGCACTTTCTCGACGAAGACATTGTCTTCCAGGACGAGCTTTTCGCCGACACCGGGCGTGCGCAGCGCCTTGAACATTTCGCGGGCTTGCGGGCGCTGGTGGAAATCCTCCCAGCGCGCGAACGGCCGGATGAATTCCATGAAGGCGAGGCCGAGGACGCACCGCGGCCGCCGCGCCGCGAGATGGAAGGCCAGGGCAGTGCCCCAATCCTGCGCGACCAGCACCACGTCACCGATATCGAGCGCGTCGAGGAAGGCATCGAGATAGCGGACCTGGTCGAAGAAGCGATAGTCGATGTCGGGCTTGCCGGACTGGCCGTAGCCGATCAGGTCAGGCGCGACGCAGCGGCCAAAAGGCGCGACATGCGGAATGATGTTGCGCCAGATATAGGACGAGGTCGGGTTGCCGTGCAGGAACAGCACGGTCGGGCCGGACGCTCCCGCCTCGACATAGGACATGGTCGAATCGAGTACGGGAACCTGCGAACGTCTCGCCGCGAGGTCGGCCTGTTGATCGTCGGCTTTCGAGTTCATGGGGTCGCTTCCTTTGCGAACACTGTGCTGAAGATGATTTTCTTGAACCGCTCGAGCGGTTCGGGGCTGCGCTCGACCTTCATGCGCAACATGGCGCCTTGCCACGACGACAGCAGGAAGTCGGCGAGGTCCTCGGCCTCGAAGGTCTTGGCGATGTCGCCGGCCGCCTGGCCTTCGGCGATGCAGGCGGCGAATGGCTGGCGCCAGCGCTCGAAAATGGCGACGAGTTGCAAACGCAACAGCTCGCTGTGCACGGCGGTCTCGAGGCTGAGATTGCCGATCATGCAGCCGCGCGCCCAGTCATGCGCCTCGAGCTTCGAGGTGATGACGTCGAGATAGCGGCGCAGCCTGCCGATGGGCGGTGTGCCGTCTTTCGCCAGCGCCGCCTCGACCAGCCCACTGACATAGGTGAAGTAACGGTCCAGCACTTCGCCGGCGAACGCCTCCTTGGAGGCGAAATGGTTGGTGAAGGATCCCGGCCGGGCATCGGCGGCGGCAACGATGTCGCGCACGACGGCGGCGGCATAGCCTGAGTTCCAAAGGGTCTGGAAACCAGCGTCGAGAAGTTTTTCGCGGAGTGATTGTCTAGCCATGCCGAAATAATACGTACGTACGTATTGATGTCAAGCGCATATTTTTGCCGTGTCCGATGTTGGCAAGCGACGAACGCGGTGGCACTGCAAGAGCGTCCTCGGCGGACCACCGGATAAAGGAGCGAACATGGCAGATGCGAAACAAGTGATCGTCATCGGCGCCGGCATCATCGGCGCCTCCATCGCCTGGCATCTGACCAAAGCAGGCGCTGAGGTGACGGTCGTTTCCGAAAGCGGCGCGGGCGGCGTCGCGACGCCCAATTCCTTTGCCTGGATCAACGCCAGCTGGGGCAACCCCAAGGTCTATTTCCGGCTGCGCACCCGCGCCATGGCCGAATGGAAAAGGCTGGCGAACGAGCTGCCCGGGCTGCCGGTCGCCTGGTGCGGCGGGCTGTGCTGGGACCTGCCGGCCGGCCGGCTCGAGGCCTATGCGGCCGAACATTCTTCATGGGGCTACGGCATCGAACGCGTTGACGCCAAGCGGGCGGCGCAAATCGAACCAAACCTCGTCGAGCCTCCTGAATTCGCCGTTTATGTCGCGGAGGAAGGCGTCGCCGAGCCGGTTGCGACGGCCAGGGCCCTGCTGGCGGATGCCGAGCGGCATGGCGCTCGGGTCGTTGCCAGCACGGTCTCGGCATTGACGCAGACCCACGGCAGAGTCACGGGCGTGGACACACCGCATGGGCTGATTGCCGCCGACGAAGTGGTGATCGCGGCTGGCGCCGGCTCGCCCGACATTGCCGCGACGGCTGGCATCAGGCTGCCTATCGAGACGCCACCTGGGCTGATCGTCCATTCGCGGCCGTACAAAAAGCTGCTCAACGGCCTCGCGCACGCCGAGAGGCTGCATATGCGCCAGACGGCCGAGGGCCGCATCATCGCCGGCTCGGATTTCGCCGGCGGCGATCCCGGTATGGACGCCGAAGCGACCGCCCAAGCGCTGTTCGCGGTCACGAAGGCAGCATTGCGCGGCGCCGAGGGGCTGGAACTCGATTTCCACACCATCGGCTACCGCCCCAATCCGATCGACGGTTTCCCGATCATCGGCCGCGCCGAGGGCTTGGACGGCCTCTATGTCGCGGTCATGCATTCCGGCATCACGCTGGCGCCGGCCATCGGCCTGTTCGCCACAAGGGAAATCCTCGACGGCGAGCGCGACCCGCTGCTGGCGCCCTATGGGTTGTCGCGCTTTGCTCAGTAAGCCGGTGGGCGGCGAAAGCCGCCGGTGAGCGGCTCGACGGCCGCCGCGACAGCCAGCAGGTGCGCCTCAGACCAGCGTTTGCCGACCAGTTGCAGACCGATCGGCAAGCCGTCGCGATCCTGTCCGCACGGCATCGAGAGCGCCGGATGGCAGCTGTAATTGAAGACGGCGCCATAGGCCGGCAGCATCCAATAGTTTTGCTCCTTGCCGTCGACCTTGATCGGCGTCCCCGGCGCGCAATGCGGGAAGGCCGTGGTCATGGCGACCGGGCAAAACAGCGCGTCCCATTCGTCGAAGAACCGGTCCCAGGCCAGAATGGATCGGTCGCGACGGGCGAGCGCTTGGAACCAGCACGAGACCGGTGTTGGCCGCTCCGGCGGCTGGGGTTGGGCGGCCTCCATCATCATGCCGATCAGCGCGCCGCCCTGGGCGAGATCGTCGCACAGGTCGAGCCTGGGCAGTTTCGCCGGCTCCACGATGGCCCCAGCCGATTGCAGCTGCCTCGCGAGGTTTTCCACCGCGACGCTGATATCACCGGCCACCGGGACGCCGGGGAAGGACGGCGCGAAGGCGATGCGCAGGGTCTTCAGATCGAGCTTCGGCGTGGTCTCGACCGGCACCGGCGGCAGATCGGTGTCGCGCCCGTCAGGCCCGGCGATGATCTGATAGATCAGGGATAGATCGTCCACGCCGCGCGCCAGCGGCCCGAGGCAGGACATCAGCCGCACGCTGCGCGCGGCATCGCCAGGATTTGGGAAGGCGCCGGCCAGCGAGACGCGGTGTTCGGTCGGCTTCAGGCCGTAGACGCCGCAGAAGGCGGCCGGCAGCCGGATCGAATCCTGCATGTCGGTGCCGACATCGAACGGCGTCATGCCACCCGCGACCGCCGCCGCGGCACCGCCGCTGGAGCCACCGGCGGTGCGCTCAAGATTCCAGGGATTGCTGGTGCGGCCGAACAGCGGGTTGTTCGACTGCCAGTCCGACAACATGGTGGGGACATTGGTCTTGGCCATCAGGATGCCGCCGGCCGCCTTCAGCCGTGCAACGACGGGACTGTCATGGCTGGCGACATAGCCGGCGAAGGGTGGGAAGCCGACCGTGGTTTTCATGCCTGCGGTTTCGTGCGTGTCCTTCAGCGTGAAGGGAACGCCGTGCAGCGGTCCGGCCGCCTCACCGCGCGCGAGTGCCGCGTCGGCTTTTTTGGCGCGTTCGTAGGCGCCCTCCCTGTCGAGCGAGATGACGGCGTTGATCGCGTCGTTGTGGCTGTCGATCTGCGCCAGATGAGCGTCGAGTGCTTCGACGGCGGAGATTTTGCGGTTGCGAATCGCGGCAGCGAGTTCGGTTGTCGAGGAGAAAGCGATGTCCATGATCAAAGGCTCCCGACTTGGCCGCACTTGCCTGGAAAATGGTGGGCAGCGGCGCGACTTCAAGCGGAGTTGAGCATTTGAAGCTCAGTGGTACTTGATCGAAATTGCGCCGACCGTCTGTTGAAGTCGGCGCTCTACGGCGCCCCCCTCTGTCCTGCCGGACATCTCCCCCACGGGTGGGAAGATCGGCAGCTTCGGCGCCTCGCTCTTCCTGCGACGTTGAAAATTGGCGAAGGCCGCGATGACAGCCAATCTCCCCTCGTGGGGGAGATGTCCGGCAGGACAGGGGGGCGCTGGCCCGCGGCGTCGCCCCAATTTGCAATTAGACTGCCAGCGCCAGCTTTGCCGCCGCCGGAGCAAACGGACGGATGGCAATGCCATCCCCGGTCATCGTGACGAAGCTCGAGGGCGGGATCGCCTGCCAATCACCGCCTTCGCGGTCGAACGGCTCGGAAACGATGCAGCGGCCGCCGCCTTTACGCAGGATAGAGGTGTAGAGCGTCGGCGCATGAGCGTCGGTGGCGTAGCGCACCGCGTGCAGCGCCTGCCCGTCCGAGAAGGCGGCGGTGAGTTTCAGGGCCGGTTCGAGGCCGGCGCGGCGTGAGGCTTCGAGCACGCGGCTGGTGGCGCGCGACACCGCGCCTTGCGGGTCGCCGGCCAGGCCCTCGTCGATCATCAGGAGAAAAAACAGTTCGGAATCGGTGGTGCCCTCGCGCTGGTCGAAGACGGCGTCGGACAGCGAGTTTTCCAGCGCGCGGCGGATCTTTTCGAAGCCGCCGATCTGGCCGTTGTGCATGAACGACCAGGGGCCGGAGATGAAGGGATGGCAGTTCATGCGGCTGGTGGCGCCGCCGGTCGAGGCCCGCACATGGGCGAGGAACAGGCCGGATTTGATCTGCCGGCACAGGCTCTTCAGATTGGGATCGGACCAGGCCGGCAGGATGTCGCGGTAGAGGCCAGGCTCCGGCCGGTCGCCATACCAGGCAAGGCCGAAACCGTCGCCATTGGTCGGCGACTTGGCTTCCTGGGCGCAATGGCTCTGGGCGATCAGCGAGTGGCAGGGCGCCGTCAGAATGTCTTCGAGAAAGACCGCTTCACCGAGATAGGCCGCCCACCGGCACATTGCTTCCGTCGTCCTCTAGGCGCGATCTGGAAGAGCCGCCGGCTCCTTGGTCGCGTGTGTGCCTCTGTTGTGCGTCCGCTCGTAAAGCTCGCGAACGATTCGGCTGGCGGTAGTCTCGAAGAGAAATGGCAAGAAAGCGTGAACGAGGGCGGCGCCGGCCGCCATCAGCAGGCGCGAGGAGAACCAGGCGGCAAAGGCCATATGGCTGAAATAGGTTTCGCCGACCTTGGCGGGATGAGAAGTGAAGATGCTTGCGACCGACATTGAGGTCCCCCTTCAGCGCTTGCGTTCCGATATGAGTATCCTGACACGCTTCGCCGGTTCATCGGTCTCAAAATGTCCTTGTGTTTTGCCATTTCATGGGACAAACATCCCAATATGGCACTGGATATTGATGAAATAGACCGAAAACTGCTTGCCGAATTGCAACGCGACGGCACCTTGTCGGTCGACCAGCTGTCGGAACGGGTGGCCCTGTCGCGCAATGCCTGCTGGCGGCGCGTCAAACGACTGGAGGAGGACGGCGTCATCACCGGCCGCGTGGCGCTGGTCGATGCCGACAAGCTCGGACTTGGCCTTTCTGTGTTCATCCTGATCCGTACGTCCAACCATGATCCCGACTGGCTGCAAAAATTTCGCGCCGCGGTGACCGGCCTTCCCGAGATCACCGGCGTCTACCGCATGTCCGGCGACCTCGACTATGTCCTGCGCGCCCGCGTCGCCGACGTGAAAGCCTACGACCGGCTCTACCAGCGGCTGATCGCCAAGGTGGCGCTGTCCGACGTGTCGGCCTCCTTCGTCATGGAGGAGATCAAGGAGACCACGGTTGTCCCGATGGAAGTGCGCTAAAGCGTGCCCAGGCCATAGTGATGCCTGAAAGAAAGCCGTTGATAGGCTTGCGGGCGAATTGACCGAATCGGCAATCGCGCCGATAGGATCGATTTTATGCGCGCAGCCCTCCAAAACTCCTCCGTCATCGGCCCGACTGTCGGCTTCGTCAGATTGCCGCACGCCGAAGGTCTACCCCTCCCCGCCTACGAAAGCGCCGGCGCCGCCGGCATGGATCTTCGCGCGGCGGTGCCCGACGACCGGCCGCTGCTGATCCTGCCGGGCAAACGCGCCTTGGTGCCGACCGGGCTGATCCTGGAAATCCCCGAAGGTATGGAAGGCCAGGTGCGGCCGCGCTCCGGCCTGGCTTTCAAGCATGGCCTTACCGTCCTCAATTCCCCTGGAACGGTCGACAGCGACTATCGCGGCGAGGTGAAGGTGCTGCTGGTCAATCTTGGCGACGAGGATTTTGCGGTGACGCGGGGCACGCGCATCGCCCAGATCGTTTTCGCTGCCGTGACGCAGGTGACCGTCGAAGAGCGTTCGCTGGCCGGCGGCACGGCGCGTGGCTCGGGCGGGTTCGGATCGACCGGCACAGCCTGATGCCCATACCCAACCTTGTGATCTTCGACTGCGACGGGATCCTCGTCGACACCGAAAATCTCGCCAACCGACGCCTTGCCGAATGGCTGAGCGCTGCCGGCTATCCGACGAACTTCGAATATTGCCGCAAGAACTTCTCCGGCCGCAGCATGGCGTCGGTGCAGAAGGAGATCGAGGAGACGACCGAGGTTCGACTCGGCGCCGATTTCGTCGAACGCTGGAACGCCGGCCTGCCGGACCTGTTTTCCCATGGCGTCGAGGCAATCCCCTATGTGCGGGAGTTCATCGAGGCGGTTCGGGCGGCCGGCATCCCCTATTGCGTCGCCACTTCGGCCAGGATTTCGAAGATGCACATCACGCTTGGCCAGACCGGGCTGTTGCCGCTGTTCGAACATGCCATGTTTTCCTCGACCATGGTCGGGCGCGGCAAGCCGTTCCCGGACCTGTTCCTGCATGCGGCCAAGACCATGGGCTTCGCGCCCGCGGACTGCATCGTCATCGAGGACAGCGTCGCCGGCACGCAGGCCGGGATCGCCGCCGGCATGCGGGTGTTTTCCTATCACGGCGATCCCTATTCCGACCGCGACGGCCTGATCCAGGCCGGCGGCATCCTGTTCGACGACATGCGCGAACTGGCCGGGCTGGTTCCGATCCACTGATCCGGTTCCGGCACGGCTGCACGATGCTTGGACCCGTGCTAGCGTGAGTGGCCTGATCCTTGGGGGGCGCTCATGCCAACGAACTTTTTACGCATCATCCTTGCCGTGATGCTGCTGCCGTTCCTGTGGAACGCGGCCGGCGCCCAAGCCGTCAGCTTTCCGGATCTGGGCGGCGCCCTGCCCGGCCGCAGCGATGTGACCTATCTTGACCTGGCCAAGATGGTCATCCCGAGCCTCGCCGCGAACGGGGACGGCTTCTACAAGGGCGGATTGCCGATCGAGATGCGCCACATCGAGGGACCGGATAGCGGCGGTTCGCCGCCCGAGACGACAAGCCTGCCCAATGCCGCGGTGCTTCCCATCAGGGCCGGCGGCAAGGACCGGCTGGCCATGCTTTTCGACCTTGGCGATTCTCCCGACAGCGCCGAGGGCTATGCGGTGCTGGCGCTCTACGACGTCACGGCCAAGCCGAAACTGCTCGATGCGGCCAATGTCGCGGTCGACCGCAGCACCTATTTCCGCGAACCGAACAAGCTATCGATCGGCGCCGGCGACGACATGCTCATCACCATGAGCACGCATTTCAATTCGAGCCAGGGCTACGTGATCACGCCGCTGATCATGGTGCGTGACGACAAATTCGAGCTGATCGACATGATCTACACGTTCGACGAAAGGCTCTGCGCATACAGCCGCAAGCAGGACATGGCTTTCCAGACCATCGCCGACGGCCAGCCCTATGCCGCCGTCAAGGTGACGGTGACCGACAGCACGGTGCCGAGCGATGAGAGCTGCGACGACGCGCCACCCGATGCGGCGTCACACGACATTTCCGTCACCTATCACTGGCACAAGAAGACATCGCGCTACGTGAAGGATTCCGATGCGTTCGAGAAATTGGCAGGAGAGAACGAGAAACGCTTCTGAACCAACCGCATTCGTTTGCCCGACCGCAGACAGCGCGATAGCATCCGCCCCTACACTCGTGATGGGGAGCATTCATGGACAAGGGCAAGATCTTTCGCGACCTGCATGCCTCGACCTTCGTCATGCCCAATCCCTGGGATCCGGGCACGACCAAGCTGCTCGGATCCTTCGGCTTCAAGGCGCTGGCGACGACCAGCGCCGGCTTTGCCTTTTCGCGCGGCCTGCCAGACGGCGCGGTGACCTTCGAGCAGATGATCCATCACTGCCGCGAGGTGACGGCGGCGACCGATCTGCCCGTCTCTGCAGATTTGGAGAAAGGCAAGGGCGACAGCGCCGAGCGGGCTGCCGAAACCATTTTCGCGGCGGAAGCGGCCGGTCTTGCCGGCTGCTCGATCGAGGACCACACCGGTGACCCGGACAGGCCGATCTACGATTTCTCCCATGCGGTCGAGCGCGTCGCGGCGGCGGTGGAGGCCGCGCGAGCCCTCAAACGCGATTTCGTCTTCACGGCGCGGGCCGAGAATTTCCTGTGGGGCAAGTCCGATCTGGACGACACCATCAAGCGGCTGCAAGCCTTCGAGAAGGCCGGCGCCGACGTGCTCTACGCGCCCGGTATCGGCGATATCGAGATGGTGCGCACGCTCTGCTCGGCTGTCAGCAAGCCGGTCAACGTCATGGCGAAACCGGGCTTCACCATCGCCGATCTCTCAATGGCTGGCGTCAAGCGCATTTCGCTCGGGCCGTGGCTGACCAACTTCGCCTACGGCATGCTGGAGACGGCGGCCCGCGAAATCCAGCAGGACGGCACGTTCGGCTTCACCCGCGCCGCCATGCCGTTCGGCAAATTGCAAGCGCTGTACGGCAAATCCTCAGCCTAAAGGGCCGACTGCATGACACTTGCGGTCACCGGCGGCTTTCCCGCGCGCTGATCGCCTTGTGCAGATGGACCATCATGGCGGCGGCGAAGAGCGGCGTCAGCAGATTGAGCAGCGGCACGGCCAGGAAGGCCGCGATGACCAGCCCGGCGAGAAACACCGTGCCGGCATACTGCCGGCGCAGGGCTCTGGCTTGGTCCTCCGGGCGAAAGCGCATGGCGGCGAATTCGAAGAATTCACGCCCGAGCAGATAGCCGTTGACGATGAAGAAGGCGGCGATGTTGATGCCCGGCACCAGCAGCAGCAGGAGCGCCACGATGTTGCCTGCTATGACGACGCCGAAGAATTTGATCGCCAGCACCAGCGAGCGCAACGCCGGCATGGGGCGCCCGACCGGGTCGCGGGGATAGTCGGTGCGCTCGACCACTTCGGCGACATCGTCGAGGAACAGGCCGGCGATGACAGCCGTGACCGGCGCGATGAGCAGCGCCATGCCGAAGGCCAGCGCGATTGCCGCGATGATGCCCCCCAGCCAGCCGGCCCATGTCGGTATGCCGGGCAACAAGGCCTGGAGCCACGGCAGGGCCAGCCACTCGACAAGGCTGGTCAGGCCGAACCACAAGGCGACCAGCGCCAGCACGGTCAGGCCCAGCGTCTTGAGGAACACGGCACGAAACGGCGGCGAGAGCAGTTCGAGGACCGCAATGCGGGCAGCTTCGAAAATCACCGTGTTTCAACCCCAGGTCAGCGGACGCCGCCGGAAGGCGGACGCTCCCGACATAGGCAGCGCGGGTCGCGAACACAAGTAAATCGGGGCGGCTAGAGCAATTCCAGGAAAAGTGTGAGCGGTTTTCCGTCCGGAATTGCGTCAAAACAAAGAGTTAGAGTGGTTCGCCGTTTCCATGAAACGGTGAAACACTCTAACGAGCGAACGCCGGCTTGCGGACCGGAATGGTCATGGCCGCGACACCGGCCACGACGAAGGCCATCCCAAGCCATGCCGTCGGCCCCAGGCTTTCGCCGAGGAAGACGGCGCCGATGCCGACGCCGATCGGCACGCGCAGATAGGCCTGCGAGGTCGTACCGACCGATCCCAGCGTGTGGATGAGGCGGAAATAGATGACGAAGGCGAGCGCGGTCGAGAACACCGACAAGCCAAGCAGGGCGAGGATCGACGCCGTCGACGGCGCGAGCGTCCAGGGCTGGTCGACCATCAGGCTGAGCGGCACCAAAATGACGGCGCCACAGAGCATCGAGCCTGCCGCTGGCAGCATCGGATCGAGACCCTTGAAGCCACGGCCGAAAATGGCGGCGCCGGCATAGCAGATCGTCGCCGCGACGATGGCGACCTGCGCCCACAATTCGTGGCCGATGCCACCCAGCGCCTCGGTGCCGACGATGAGGCAGATGCCGGCTATGCCGGCGCCGACACCGATGAGTTTGCGCACCGTGACCGGCTCGTGGCGGGTGATGAGCGCGGTGAGCAGGAAGGTGAAGATCGGTGAGGTCGCGTTGAGGATGGTGGCGAGCCCCGCATCGACCGAGCGTTCGGCCGCGGCGATCAGCGTGAAAGGTATGACGCTGTTGAGGCAGGCCTGGAAGGCAAAGCGGCGCCAGGTGGCGGCATCGCGCGGCATGGCGAGCCCGCGCCAGCGGATGATGGCGAACAGGATACCGCCGGCGATCAAGGTGCGGGCGGCGATGAAGGTGACCGGCGGGATCGTCTCGACGCCGATCTTGATGAAAGTGTAGGAGGCGCCCCACAGCACAGCCAGCACGCCGAGCAATGCCAGGTCGATTGTCGTGTCGTTCTTTGCGGACATGGGAACTGGCTCGCCCTTGATAGGTGATCGGCAGAGCCAGCTTGTAAGCGACAGCCAGACGAAATGCTTCGTCCACGGTCGAATTGTCGTAGCGCCTGGCGTGTCGCGCTCCAGGGCGTTTCGCACTTCAGGTCAGGCCGGCATCACCTGAATGTCAACATGCCCTAGGCAAAGCCGCCGCGAATCGCTAAACCCGCGCCCGGCCAGCGTGGCAAGAAGCCGGCTCTCTCTTTGTACGCAATTCCGAACGGAAAACCGCTACGCACTTTTCCTGGAATTGCTTTAGGTTTTTGATGGAGACATTGATGCCGGATTATGACGTGCTTTGCATCGGCAATGCCATTGTCGACATCATCGCCCAATGCGAGGAGGAATTCCTCGAAACCAACGGCATCATCAAAGGCGCGATGAACCTCATCGACACGCACCGCGCCGAACTGCTCTACAGCCGCATGGGCCCGGCAATCGAAGCCTCCGGCGGCAGCGCCGGCAACACGGCGGCCGGCGTCGCCTCCTTCGGCGGACGCGCCGCCTTCTTCGGCAAGGTCTCCAACGATGCGCTGGGCGAAATCTACGCGCACGACATCCATGCGCAGGGCGTCGCCTTCGACACCAAGCCGCTCCAGGGCGAGCCACCGACCGCACGCTCGATGATCTTCGTCACGCCCGACGGCGAACGCTCGATGAACACCTATCTCGGCGCCTGCGTCGAGCTCGGGCCGGAAGATGTCGAGGCCGACAAGGCATCGGGCGCCAAGGTCACCTATTTCGAGGGCTATCTTTGGGACCCGCCGCGCGCCAAGGAAGCGATCCGGCAGACGGCCAGGCTGGCGCACGCCGCAGGCCGCGAAGTGTCGATGACGCTGTCGGACTCGTTCTGCGTCGACCGCTACCGCGACGAATTCCTCGACCTGATGCGTTCGGGCACGGTCGACATCGTCTTTGCCAACAGCCACGAGATCAAGTCGCTCTACCAGACTTCATCCTTCGACGAGGCGCTGGCCAAGATCCGCAAGGACTGCAGAATAGCCGCCGTCACGCGCTCGGAAAGAGGCTCGGTCATCGTGCGTGGCGACGAGACCGTGGTCATCCAGGCCACCGCCATCCGGGAGCTGGTCGACACGACGGGCGCCGGCGATCTCTACGCCGCCGGTTTCCTGCACGGCTACACGCAAGGCCGCGACCTCAAGACCTGCGGCGACCTCGGCTCACTGGCCGCCGGCCTGGTGATCCAGCAGATCGGCCCAAGGCCGAGGCAGAATTTGCGCCGCGAGGCGGAACTGGCCGGATTGCTGTAACGCTTTTCCGCCGCCGTTGCGGCAACTGCTGCGAGGCTCCCCCTCATCCGGCCGCTTCGCGGCCACCTTCTCCCCATTGGGGAGAAGAGGAAAGCGCCGGCGCCGGCAGTCTCCTCTCCCCTTGGGGAGAGGTCGCCCGAAGCGAAGCGGAGGGCGGGTGAGGGTGACCCACCGTCGCGCAGTTGTCACATATCGCTCCTACACGAAATCGAGAGCCTCCCGTGACTGACATTTCGGGGCGCCTGCAGACGGATGGGATGTTGAAAAGATGCAAGACAGCAAGCTGTCGGGCGGCGCGATTTGTTGCCGCCATGATTTCCGTTTTCCGCACTAGACATTCAGCAATCGGCCGCGGCTGAGGGAGGAGCACGCAGCCGGAAGACAGATGCATGAGCAGATTTCAGACAACCGGTCTTGGACAGGACGACTTCGCGGAGATGGTCGCGGAGGATGTCGAGCGCGCGCTTGCCCATTATGACGAGGCCATAAACCAGTCCACCGTGGTCTCGGTCGGCAAGATCGCCGGCAGCATAGCATCCGCCGTCACCTTGCTGTCGCCAAAGCACCAGCGCGCCATCGACGCCATTCATGCCGACCTTCCCGGTCTCGCCTCGAAATTCGTGCGCGCTCTGGCGGCGGAAGCCGCGCGCCGCAGCGAAGCCGGCGCCATGGATATGCCGATGGTTTTGCCGGCCGATGAAACGCTTGCCGCGCCGCCACGGTCCGACGATCTCGAATCGATGCTGATCGAGGACTGGGCCGGCCGCGTCGCCGGCTCGACCTATCTGGAAGAAAACCTGCAGATTGCCCGCTCGACCTTGCACCGCTGGCAAAGGCGCGGCGATGTCATCGCCTTGCGCAAGGGCGGCCGCAAGCACGTCTTCCCGCTGGCGCAATTCGTCGACGGCCGGCCGGTCGCGGGCATAAGCGACGTGCAGTCGCTGATCGGCAATCCGAGGCTCGCCTGGCTGTGGCTGACGCGCCCGGCAGCACAACTCGACGGCCGCATTCCGATCGATCTGTTGCGGCAGGACCAGATCAGTGAAGTCGTCGAAGCGGCACGTGCGTTCGCACCGGGCTGAAGCGGCGCGGTCAACCCTTGGATTTCGGAGCCGGCTCGAGTTCGCGCCGATAGCTACGCCGTCTTGCGGAGGCGAGGCCGGGACGAAGGCTGTTGCGGCGCCATTTCGCTGGCAGTGACCAGCCGGTTTCGGCCGCTCTTCTTGCCGATGTACATCAGCCGGTCGGCGAGGGCGATCAGCGCTTCGGAGTCGGCGGCTTCCGCCGGATACATGGCCACGCCGACGGTGCAGCCGACCTGGATGGCGCCGTTGGGCGTGGGAACCTTGATCCGCAACCTTTCCAGGATGCGTTCGGCGACGCGCACGGCCTTCTGCTGGGCCAGCTCGGTGTCGGCCGAGAACAGGAAAGCGAATTCGTCGCCGCCGAGCCGGGCGACGAAATCGGCGCTACGCAGGATCGAGCGAAGCTGGCTCGACACGCGCTGCAGCAGCGCATCGCCGGCCTCGTGGCCGAGCGTGTCGTTGACTTCCTTGAACCGGTCGAGATCGATGAACAAAAGCCCGGCCGCCTCGCCCGTGGCGCCGCAGCGGGCGACCACCGATTTGAGCTCGTTGTGGAACGCGCGCCGGTTGGGCAGGTCGGTCAAGGCATCGTGGTTGGCCGAATGGTCGCTCTGCTGCTTGGCCACCTCGATCTCGCGCTTTTGCGCGGACAATTCCTCGTTGGCGGTCTTCAGGTCGAGGACCAGCTGGGCGTTGAGGTCCTCGACCACCTTGCGGTCGCTGATGTCGACGACGAAACCTTCCAGGAATTCGAGCTCACCGGCCTCGTCCCAGACACCGCCACCGATCTCGCGGACCCAGAGCGGCTCGCCGGCCCTCGGCACGATGCGGTAGTCGACGTTCCAGTTGCAGCGCGCCTCGAGCGCGGCGTCGACGGCGGCATAGACCGACGGCAGGTCATCCGGGTGGATGGCCGAGACATAGTCGCGCACCGCATTGTGAATGAAATCGCTTGGCCGATAGCCGCTGACGGTGAAAATGCCGTCGCTGATATAGAGCATGGTGTAGGACGCGTCGTTACGGCAGCGGTAGAGATAACCGTCCATGCGGCCGGTGATGCTGAGCAAGGCGTCCAGCCGCTCGTCGTGGTAGGCGCGCTCGCCGACCACGGAAACTCCGTCATGCTTCATGGCCGCACCCCCATTTAGCGGTCTGAGCGCGCCGTGGATGCCGTTACGGCATGTCGGCAAGAGCTTCCCTATATCAGCCGAATCTTATCAATGTCTTATGGGGTGGGGCGGCGGCGTTTGAGCGCCGCCGTGTTGGAACAGCCGGATCGTTGGCTTGCGCCTTCCCTCAAGTCCCCGCCGTATAGGCCGCAATCGCCGCCATGTTGACGATGTCGCTATCCTTCGCGTTCAGCGACACGATCTGCACCGGCTTGTTCAGCCCGACCAGCAGCGGGCCGATCACCGTCGAGCCGCCGAGTTCCTGCAGCATCTTGGTCGAGATCGAAGCCGAGTGGAAGGCCGGCATGATCAGCACATTGGCCGGACCGGTGAGGCGGATGAACGGGTACTGCGCCATGGCCCGCGCATTGAGCGCGACGTCGGCGGCCATTTCGCCGTCATACTCGAAATCGACGCGGCGCTTGTCGAGGATACGCACGGCCTCCTGGACGCGCTCGGAGCGCTCGCCTTGCGGGTGGCCGAAGGTGGAATAGGCGAGCATGGCGAGCCTGGGCTCATAGCCCATGCGGCGGGCAAAGCCTGCCGCCTCCTCGGCGATGTCGGCGATCTGCTCGGCGTTCGGCATGTCGTGCACGGCGGTGTCGGCCACGAGCACCGTCTTGCCCCGCGCCAGCACGATCGAGACGCCGATGACGCGATGGCCGGGCTTGGCGTCGATGACGCGGCGGATATCGTCGAGCGCGGTGGAATAGTTGCGCGTCACGCCGGTGACGATGCCATCGGCATCGCCCAGCGCCACCATGCAGGCGGCAAAGTGGTTGCGGTCGTTGTTGATCAGCCGCTGGCAATCGCGGAACAGGAAGCCTTTGCGCTGCATGCGCTCGTAGAGATAGTCAGTGTAGATGCCGTTGCGGCGCGACAGCCTTGCATTGATGATCTCGATGCCTTGCTTGTTGAGGTCGATGCCGGCGTGCTTGGCGTTTTCCTTGATGATGTCGTCGCGGCCGAGCAGGATGGCGGTGCCGAGCTTCTGGTTCACATAGGAGACGGCGGCGCGCATCACCTGCTCTTCCTCGCCCTCGGCGAAGACGATACGCTTGGGCTGGCGGCGCACGCGGTCGTAGATGCGCTGCAAGGTGGAGGCGATCGGATCGCGGCGGGCCGACAGCTCCTGCGCATAACGGTCGAGGTCGAGGATCGGCTTGCGGGCGACGCCGGACTCCATCGCCGCCTTGGCCACCGCCAGCGGAATGGCCGAGATCAGGCGCGGGTCGAACGGCACCGGGATGATGTAATTGGGGCCGAATTTCGGGCGGTTGCCCTGATAGGCCGCCGCGACGTCGTCGGGCACGTCCTGGCGCGCCAGTTCGGCGAGCGCTTTGGCCGCGGCGATCTTCATGTCGTCATTGATGGTGGTGGCCCGCACATCCAGCGCGCCGCGGAAGATGTAGGGGAAGCCCAGCACATTGTTGACCTGGTTCGGATAGTCCGAACGGCCGGTCGCCATGATGGCGTCGGTGCGTATTTCGGCGACTTCCTCCGGCGTGATTTCCGGATCGGGATTGGCCATGGCGAAGATGATCGGATTCTTGGCCATCGACTGCACCATGGCGGTGGTCAGCGCACCCTTGGCCGAGAGGCCGAGGAAGACATCGGCGCCGTCGAGCGCCTCGGCAAGGCTGCGCGTGTCGGTCTTGACCGCATGCGCCGACTTCCACTGGTTCATGCCTTCGGTGCGGCCCTGATAGACCACGCCCTTGGTGTCGCACAGGATGATGTTTTCCGGCGCGAAGCCCATCGCTTTCATCAGCTCGATGCAGGCGATGCCGGCGGCACCGGCGCCGTTGCAGACCATTTTCGTCGTCTTCATGTCGCGGCCGGTGATTTCCAGCGCATTGATCAGGCCGGCGGCCGAGATGATGGCGGTGCCGTGCTGGTCATCATGGAAGACCGGGATGTCCATCAGTTCGCGCAGGCGCTGCTCGATGATGAAGCATTCCGGCGCCTTGATGTCTTCCAGGTTGATGCCGCCGAAGGAAGGCCCGAGGAAGCGCACGCAATTGATGAATTCGTCGGCGTCCTCGGTGTCGACCTCGAGATCGATGGAATCGACATCGGCGAAGCGCTTGAACAGCACCGCCTTGCCTTCCATCACGGGCTTCGAGGCCAGCGCGCCGAGATTGCCGAGGCCGAGGATGGCGGTGCCGTTTGAGATGACGGCCACCATGTTGCCGCGCGTCGTATAGTCGAAGGCGCGGCTCGGGTCCTCGGCGATGGCGCGCACCGGCACGGCGACACCCGGCGAATAGGCGAGGCTCAGGTCGCGCTGCGTCGTCATCGGCTTGGTGGCGACGATCTCCAGCTTGCCGGGCCGGCCCATCGCGTGGAATTCGAGCGCTTCCTGCGCGCTGACGGACGGACCGTTGTTCTCGGTTTTCCTGGCCATGATGCTTTTGATTTCCTCGCCGATGCAGCACCTCCTTGAGGCGGGGTGCTTTGTTTCGGTCCGAATTAAGACCACGCGCCGCCGCGTGTAAACCGCCAGCGCGCGGGAATCGCAGGCCGATGGCAATTGCATACAAACGATCGCCTCGGTCTTCCCCTGCTTTTCGAAGCCCCGGCATTAAATCCGGCCGCCACATCTGCTAGCGTGCCGCGCCATGAACATGCACATAGCCAATGAGCCCGACGCCCCCGAGGTGATGACGGCGCCGCAGCCCGGCGCTGCTGTGACGCCGATGATGGAGCAGTTCATCGAGATCAAGGCGGCGAATCCGGATTCGCTGCTGTTCTACCGCATGGGCGATTTCTACGAGCTGTTCTTCGACGACGCCGAAAAGGCGAGCCGGGCGCTGGGCATCGTGCTCACCAAGCGCGGCAAGCACCAGGGCCATGACATTCCGATGTGCGGCGTGCCGGTGCACGCGGCCGACGACTATCTGCAGAAGCTGATCGGCCAGGGATTCCGCGTCGCCGTTTGCGAGCAGATCGAGGATCCGGCCGAAGCCAAGAAGCGCGGCTCCAAATCGGTGGTGCGCCGCGACGTGGTGCGGCTGGTGACGCCGGGCACCATCACCGAAGACAAATTGCTGGCGCCGTCGGAATCGAGCTTCCTGATGGCGCTCGGGCGGGTGAAGGGCGGCAGCGACCAAAGCTTCGCGATTGCCTGGATCGACATCTCGACCGGCGCCTTCCGCGTCGCCGAGACCACCGCCGACCGGCTGCTCGCCGACATCTTCCGCGTCGATCCGCGCGAGCTGATCGTCGCCGAGCCGGTTTTCCACGATCCGGAGCTGAGGCCGGTGTTCGACGTGCTCGGCCGCGTCGCCAACCCGCAGCCGCCGTCGCTGTTCGATTCGGCGTCGGCCACCGGGCGCATCGCCCGGTTCTTCGAGGTGGCGACGCCGGACAGCTTTGGCACGTTTTCGCGCGCCGAACTGTCGGCGATCTCGGGCGCCATCGCCTATGTCGAGAAGACGCAAAAGGCCGAGCGCCCGCCTTTGTCGCGGCCCGAGCGCGAGGAGCAGGGCTCGACCCTGTCCATCGATCCGGCGACGCGCGGCAATCTCGAACTTTTACGCACGCTGTCCGGCAGCCGCGAGGGTTCGCTGTTCAAGGCGATCGACCGCACGGTGACCGGCGGTGGCGCCAGGCTGCTTGCCGACCGGCTGATGGCGCCGCTGACCGACCCGGCGGCGATCGGCGCGCGGCTGGACTCGGTGTCCTTCTTCCGCTCCGAAACCCGGCTGTGCCAGGCGGTGCGGACGAGCCTGAAGAGCGTCGCCGACATGCCGCGTGCGCTGTCGCGGCTGGCGCTCAACCGCGGCGGCCCGCGCGACCTCGGCGCACTGCGCGCCGGCTTCGAGGCGGCCAGCGCCATCGTTGAAATCTTCGCCGCGACCGCCCTGCCACAGGAATTGGCTGATGCGATGGCCGCCATCCAGGCGCTGCCCCAGGCGCTTGCCCGGCATCTGACGCAGGCGCTGGGCGAGGAACTGCCGCTGTTGAAGCGCGACGGCGGTTTCGTCCGTGGCGGGTACCATCCGGAACTCGACGAGATGCGGGCGCTGCGCGACGAATCGCGAAAAGTGATCGCCGGGCTGGAGCGCTCGCTGATCGAGGAGACCGGCATCCGCTCGCTGAAAATCCGGCACAACAATGTGCTGGGTTACTACATCGAAGTGACCGCCAACCACCACGCGATCATGACCGGCAGCGATGGCGCCAAGGCGCGCTTCATCCACCGCCAGACCATGGCCAACGCCATGCGCTTCACCACGACCGAGCTTGCTGAGCTCGAGACCAAGATCGCCAATGCCGCCGACCGGGCGCTCAGCATCGAACTCGCCGCCTTCGATGCGCTGACGGCGGAAGCGGTCGGCGAGGCGGAAAAGATCCGTGCCGGCGCCGACGCGCTCGCAGCGATCGATGTCTCGGCGGCGCTGGCGCTGCTTTCGGAAAGCGAAGCCTGGTGCCGGCCGGTGGTGGATTCCAGCCTTGCCTTCGAGATATCAGGCGGCCGGCATCCGGTGGTCGAGCAGGCGTTGCGCCGCTCCGGCGAAGGGCCGTTCGTCGCCAATGATTGCGACCTGTCGCCGGAAGGAAGCGCCAAGAACGGCGCGATCTGGCTGCTGACCGGCCCGAACATGGGCGGTAAATCGACGTTTCTTAGGCAAAACGCGCTGATCGCCATCCTGGCCCAGACCGGCTCCTTCGTGCCGGCGGCATCGGCCCATATCGGCGTCGTCGACCGGCTGTTCTCGCGCGTCGGCGCCTCGGACGATCTGGCGCGCGGCCGATCGACCTTCATGGTCGAGATGGTCGAGACGGCGGCGATCCTCAACCAGGCCGGCGAACGGGCGCTGGTGATCCTCGACGAGATCGGCCGCGGCACCGCCACCTTCGACGGCCTGTCGATCGCCTGGGCGGCGGTCGAATATCTGCATGAGAAGAACCGCTGCCGGGCGATCTTCGCCACCCATTTCCACGAAATGACCTCGCTCGCCGGCAAGCTGGCGCGGCTGCACAACGTCACCATGCGGGTCAAGGAATGGGAAGGCGACGTCGTCTTCCTGCATGAGGTCGGCAAGGGTGCCGCCGACCGCTCCTATGGCGTCCAGGTGGCGCGGCTGGCCGGCCTGCCGGAAGCGGTGGTCGACCGCGCCAAGCAGGTGCTGCACCAGCTGGAGGAAGGCGAGGTTTCCGGCAAGACCAACCGGCTGGTCGACGACCTGCCGCTGTTTTCGGTAGCGGTGAAGCGGGAGGCTGCGAAGCCGGTGAAGAGCGACGCGCTGGGCGCCGCCCTTGGCGACATCAACCCGGACGAGATGACGCCACGGGAAGCGCTGGAAGCGCTCTACCGGCTGAAGGGGCTAATCGGCAGCCAATGAGAAAAAGTCTCAGACCAAAGGGATTTAAGGCGCCGTCAGTCTTGATAGTTTAGTATTTCTTCACAAGAGATCATAATCTCTTTCACGTTCTTTACCGACAAAATGTGAGTCCTGCTTACTTCATCTGCCATATACATGAAAAGGATGCGACCCTCTCCATCCATTTCGTTTACGACACTTATCGATGCATAATTCGTGTTTCCTATGTCGTATAGGTTTTCTGTTTTTAAAAAATTGTACCCGTATTTTTTGAAGACAGACCTGATAATGCGTTTCAGCACAGCAGCGCTCCTGACAGATAGGCAGGCAGATTTAGCCTTCAGCCGAGCAGTGGACAAGAACCCTCGACGAGAGGCGACAAAATCATATCACGCTATTCGACTTGACGCAGAAGCGAGGTCGCCGGCTTCCTTAAGCGCAAATGGGCGCGAGTTCGACCACCGGCTGAAGGGGTTGGGCGGGAAATAATTTTTAACATCCGCGCGCCGGCGCCGAAACCGCCAATCCCCCCCCTCGTGGGGGAGATTGGCAGCTTCATCGCTGTCAGATCATCTCCAGGCCGCGCTTGCGTGTCGGCGGCGGAAAGGCGTGGTCGAGGTCGGCGACGTCCTGCGGCGTAAGCTCGATGTCGAGTGCGGCGACATTCTGACGGACGTGTTCCTGGCTGCTGGCCTTTGGGATGGCGATGATGCCGTCCTGGTGCATCACCCAGGCCAAGGCGATTTGCGCAGGGGTGGCATTGTGGCGGGCGGCGACGGCATTGAGCCTGGCATTGCGCGCCAGCGCGCCCTGCTCGACCGGCGAATAGGCCATCAGCGGGATGCCGCGCTTGCGGCTCCAGGGCGCCAGATCGAATTCGAGGCCGCGCCTGACCAGATTGTAGAGCACCTGATTGGTCTGGACGTTGCCGCCATCTGGCAAGCCGGCCAGGTCTTCCATCTCGTCGGTGTCGAAATTGCTGACGCCCCAATGGCGGATCTTGCCGGCCTTCTTCAAGGCTTCGAAGGCTTCGACCGTCTCCACCAGAGGCACGCTGCCGGGCCAATGCAAGAGATAGAGATCGATGCGGTCGGTGCGCAGGCGCTTGAGGCTGTTCTCGCAGGCGCGTTGCACACCCGCGCGCGACGCGTTCGATGGCAGAACTTTCGAGACCACGAAGACCTCGGCGCGGCGCCCGGCAATGGCTTCCGCCACCACTTCCTCTGCGCCGCCGCTGGCATACATTTCGGCGGTGTCGATCAATGTGATGCCAAGATCGAGGCCGAGTTTGAGAGCGTTGACCTCATCGGCGCGGCGACGCGAATCCTCACCCATCTTCCACGTGCCCTGGCCGAGCACCTGAACGGCTTCGCCAGAGGGCAGCGTGGTGGTTCTGATGGTGGATGGCATGGCAGGCTCCGTTCGAGGTCGGATCGCATCACTGGGCGGGCGAGAAATCCGGAGGGGTTCTCACCCAAATCTGCCCGTTGCGAAAGGGCTCATTTCACCGGATGCGCTGCAAGCCAGTCCTGCATCTGCTTGATCTCGGCTTCCTGCGCGGCGATGACGCCTTCGGCGAGCTTGCGGATTTCCGGGTCCTTGCCGTTGGCAAGCTCGACCTTGGCCATGTCGATGGCGCCCTGATGGTGCGGGATCATGCCCCTGACAAAATCGACATCGGCATTGCCGGTGTATTGCGACGCCATCATGTCGGCATGCATCTTGTCCATCGCCGCCTTGTAGCCCTCGGTCGAGGGGCTGGTCGCATCCATCGACATGCCAGCCATGTCGTGTTTCATCTCTTCGCTCTGCGCCGGAACGCTTTCGAGGAAGACGGCGAGCAGCATTCCGGCCGCCATCAGCAAAAGCACGAGTTTCTTGGCAAAGGTCATCCATGGTCTCCTGTTGTTTGGGTTTCGTATTTGGGGGTTTGGATCAGAGTTTCAACGTCCGCAGCCGCAATGCATTGGCGATGACCGAGACGGAGGACAGGCTCATCGCCGCCGCCGCCAGCATCGGCGACAAGAGCATGCCGGTGAGCGGATAGAGCACGCCTGCCGCGACCGGCACGCCAAGCACATTGTAGAGGAAGGCGAAGAACAGGTTCTGGCGGATGTTGCCGATCGTGGCCTGGGCAAGCGTACGGGCTCGGACGATGCCATTGAGGTCACCCTTGACCAAGGTGATGCCGGCACTTTCGACCGCGACATCGGCGCCGGTGCCCATGGCGATGCCGACATCGGCGCTGGCCAAAGCCGGCGCATCGTTGACGCCGTCGCCGGCCATGGCGACACCGGCGCCCCTGCCGCGCAGTTCCTCGACCAGCGCTGCCTTCTGTTCCGGCAACAAGCCGGCGCGAACCTCGTCTATGCCGAGGCTTCTGGCGATCGCGTTGGCCGTGCGCTCATTGTCGCCGGTCGCCATGATGATCCTGAGGCCGCTGTCATGCAGCGCCCTGATCGCCTCGGCGGTGGTCGCCTTGACCGGATCGGCGACGGCGACGATGCCGGCCAGTCGGCCGCCGACAGCGACAAACATCGCCGTCTTGCCGTCGCCCTGCAGCGCTTCCGCGCTGGCCGAAACGGCGGAAATGTCGACGCCGAGATCGTCCATCATCGCGGCATTGCCGAGCGCGACGGCCTTGCCCGACACCGTGCCGGAAACGCCCTTCCCGGTAACCGCCTCGAAATCGCCGGCGTACGTGACGGTTGCGCCGCGCGCCGCGGCGCCCTCGACGATGGCCTCGGCCAGCGGATGCTCCGAGCCCTTCTCCAGGCTCGCGGCGTGACCCAGCAATTCGTCTTCGGAAAAGCCGTTCGCCGCGACGACATCCGTCAGTTTCGGCCGGCCTTCGGTCAGCGTGCCGGTCTTGTCGACGATCAGCGTGTCAACGGAGGCGAAGCGTTCGAGCGCGGCAGCTTCCTTGATCAGCACGCCGGCATGCGCGCCGCGCCCGGTGGCGGTCATGATCGACATCGGCGTGGCGAGGCCGAGCGCACAGGGACAGGCGATGATGAGCACCGAGACCGCCGAGACGATGGCGAAGACCAGGCTGGGCTCGGGGCCGAAGACGGCCCAGGCGATGAAGGCCACGACGGCGACGAGGACGACGGCCGGGACAAAGTAGAAGGAAACGCGGTCGGCCAAGCCCTGGATCGGCGCACGCGAGCGCTGCGCCTTGGCGACGAGTTCGACGATGCGGGCCAGCGTGGTCTCGGCACCGATCCGCTCGGCGCGCATGATCAGCGACCCTTGTCTGTTGAGCGTACCGCCGGTCAGCGCATCGCCCTCGGCCTTTTCGACCGGCAACGGTTCGCCGGTGATCATCGATTCGTCGATGGAGGAGCGGCCTTCGAGCACGGTGCCGTCGACCGGCACGGCGTCGCCGGGCCGGATGCGCAGGCGATCGCCGGCCGTGACGCTGTCCAGCGGTACGTCGGTCTCGGAGCCGTCCTCGGCAATACGCCGCGCGGTCTTGGGCGCCAGATCGAGCAAGGCGCGGATTGCCGACCCGGTCTTTTCGCGGGCACGCAATTCCAGCACCTGGCCGAGGAAGACCAGCGCGACGATGACGGCGGCGGCCTCGAAATAGACCGGCACCGCACCGCCATGGCCGCGGAACTGATGCGGGAAGATGTCGGGGAAGAGCGTGGCGACGACGCTGTAGAGGTAGGCCGCGCCGACGCCCAGCGAAATCAGTGTCCACATGTTGGGGCTGCGGTTGAGGACCGACTCCCAGCCACGATGAAAGAAGGGAAAGGCGGCCCAGAGCACCACCGGGCTCGCCAACACCAACTCCGCCCAAGTTTTTGTCCGGTCACTGACCAGGTTTTCGAAGCTAAGGCCGAGCATCGGCGCCATGGCGATGACCAGAAGCGGGATCGACAGAACCGCGCTGACCCAGAACCGCCTGGTGAAGTCGACCAGTTCGGGGTTTGGTCCTTCATCTCCCGATGGCACGCCCATCGGCTCAAGCGCCATGCCGCAGATCGGGCAGGAGCCGGGCTTGTCGCGGACGATCTCCGGATGCATCGGGCAAGTGTACTGCGTGCCCTTGGGCGCCGGCGGCGGCGCCGGCCTGTCACCTAGGTAGGCCTGCGGCGCCGCTTCGAATTTAGCCTTGCAGCCGGCGGAACAGAAGTAGAAGCCCTGGCCTTCATGGCGGACGAAGTGCTTCGCCGTCGAGCGGTCGACGCTCATGCCACAGACGGGGTCGGTGGCCGTCAAATATTGTTCCGGCCCGGCCTGGAATTTCGAACGGCAGCCTTCACTGCAGAAATGATAGAGGCGGCCGCCATGCTCCGATGTCGGCTTGCCGGCGGCCGGATCCACGGTCATGCCGCAGACCGGATCGCGCAGAACGGCCGCAGCATCGGCGCCCTTCGACGCGCAACAGCTGCCGTGCGCGCCATGTGCGTGGTGATCGCCGCGATGGTCATGGTCTGGATGCGTCATGTCAAAAATGCCTTTATGCCTCTGCCTGGTTGCGGAGGTAGTGCTTCCAGTAACTGGAAGGTCAAGGGCTGTTCCGATTTTTTCGTTTTCAGCCCGCAACTGGCAGTTCGCCCGCACAACTGGCGGCCACATCGGGCGTAATGTCACGGCAATCCCGGGAAGTCAGGCCGGCTTTAAAAGCCTGGCTCTCTGTTGGCTCTCCCAGCGCGGCATGATATCCACGCCGGAAAAATCAACAAACCATAGCATAACCTGTGCTAGAGGGTTCCCGCAGTGCTTGGCGGCTCCCGCCGGTTCCGTGGAAGCAAGGTTTCGAACAAATAGCTCGCGAAATGAAGCGTCTGGTCATCAACCTCGATCGATCTCCCGATCGGCTTGCCCACATGTCGAAGGAATTCGCCCGGATGGGCATCGGGTTCGAGCGGGTCGCGGGGATCGATGGCAAGCAACATCCCGACCTAATGCTGCAGCCGCAGCACGCGATACATGCCAACCGGCCGCTCTCCGGCAGCGAAATCGCCTGCCTGCACAGTCATCGGGCTTGCTGGACGATCATTGCGCAGGACGAGGCCCCATACGGCGCTGTGTTTGAGGACGACATGGTCTTCTCCAGCAAGGCCGGGGCATTGCTGAGCGATACGAGCTGGGTGCCGGCGGACGCCGATGTCGTGAAGCTCGAGACGTTCTTCTCCTCAACCGTGATCCAGAGGAGAAGGACCTCTGCCGGACATGGCTTTTCCATGGTCCGCCTCCGCAAGGGCCATCCGGGGGCCGGCGGTTATCTGCTCTCGCGGCAAACGGCGCGCGACTTTCTGGAGGCAACGGCGCAGGTCAACATTGCCACCGATGATCTCATCTTCAATCCCGTCCTGTCGGCCGGCAAGACCATCTACCAACTTGTTCCGGCGCTTTGCGCACAGGATCAGTTCGTCGGCGGAAAGCTGCCAAGCCTGCTTGACCAGGAACGCGATGCGGCGCGGACCGCGAGCGGGCTTATGGGAAGGCAGAGGAAGCCGATGGCCGTGAGAATCAGCAGAGAGGCCGGGCGAACCGCACGGTGGATCGCCGATTTCTGCAGATTCCGGCAACGGATCGTCGTTCCCCTCGATCCGATCGAGGCAACGGACTAGCCCGCCTGCCGCGCCACCAGCGAGCCCCATACCCAGCGCCGCGAAAACACGCTATAGACGCCGCCCAAATGGCAAGGCCGACTGGTACCTATGGCGAAAATCTCCCTGAAGCTCGATGAACTGATCGACGGCGAAGCCTTGCGCCGCGAGATGACCRCGCTGACGGCGGCCACGGCGGGCGACGGTTCGGGAGCAGCAGCCCGCACCGGCGTGCTGCAGCTTCTCAAGGCCCGGCTCGCCGAAGGCCGGAAAATTGCCGAGGCCATGCTGAAGGAGGATGGCGGCGGCAATGCCTGCGCCGAGCGGCTGTCGCATCTGATGGATGAGCTGATCCGGGCGCTTTACGATTTCGCGGCGACGCATGTCTACCGGGTGAAGAACCGTTCGTCGGCCGAACGCATGGCGGTCGTGGCGGTCGGCGGCTATGGCCGCGGGACGCTGGCGCCGGGATCCGACATCGATCTTCTGTTCCTGCTGCCCTACAAGCAGACGCCATGGGGCGAACAGACCGTCGAATACATGCTCTACATGCTGTGGGATCTGGGCCTGAAGGTCGGCCACGCCACCCGCAACATCGATGAGTGCCTGCGGCTGTCGCGCACCGACATCACCATCCGCACCTCGATCCTGGAAGCGCGCTTCCTGTGGGGCGAACGCAAGCTCTATGACGAGCTGATGCTGCGCTTCGACCACGAGGTGGTGCGCACGACCGGCCCGGAATATGTCCAGGCCAAGCTCGCCGAGCGCGACGAGCGCCACGCCAAGGCCGGCGAGAGCCGCTATCTGGTCGAACCCAACGTCAAGGACGGCAAGGGCGGCCTGCGCGACCTGCAGACGCTGTTCTGGATCGGCAAATATTTCTACCGGGTGCGCACCGGCGAGGAACTGGTCGAAAAAGGCGTCTTCACCGAGGCCGAGTACCGCGAGTTCCAGAAGGCCGAGGACTTCCTGTGGGCGGTGCGCTGCCACATGCATTTCCTCACCGGCAAGGCCGAGGAGCGCCTGCATTTCGACATCCAGCGCGAGATCGCCGAGCGGCTCGGCTACACCACCCATCCCGGCCTGTCGGCGGTCGAGCGCTTCATGAAGCACTACTTCCTCGTCGCCAAGGATGTCGGCGACCTGACCCGCATCTTCTGCGCGGCGCTCGAGGAGGAGCAAGCCAAGCACGTACCCGGCTTCAACCGCATCTTCCTCACCTTCCAGCGCCGCAAGCGCAAGCTTGCCGGCACGTCCGATTTCATCGTCGACAACCACCGCATCAACATCGCCGACGACCAGGTATTCGAGCGCGATCCGGTCAATCTGCTCAGGCTGTTCTGGTTCGCCGACAAGCACGGGCTGGAATTCCACCCCGATGCGCTGAAGCTGCTCACCCGCTCGCTCGGCCTGGTCAACAAATCGCTGCGGCGCGACGAGGAGGCCAACCGGCTGTTCCTCGACATCTTGACCTCGGACCGCAATGCCGAACTCAATCTGCGGCGCATGAACGAGGCCGGGCTGCTCGGGCGGCTGATACCCGACTTCGGCAAGATCGTCGCCATGATGCAGTTCTCGATGTATCACCACTATACGGTCGACGAGCACCTGATCCGCTGCATCGGCGTGCTGGCCGAGATCGAGCGCGGCGATGGCGAGAAGGTGCATCCTTTGTCGCATTCGCTGATGCCCGGCCTGAAGAAGAGCCGCGAGGCGCTCTATGTCGCCGTCTTGCTGCACGACATCGCCAAGGGCAGGCCGGAAGACCATTCCGAGGCCGGCGCCCGCATCGCACGGCGCATCTGCCCGCATATGGGACTGTCGGCGGCCGACACGGAAACCGTCGCCTGGCTGGTCGAGAACCACCTCGTCATGTCGATGACGGCGCAGACCCGCGACCTCAACGACCGCAAGACCATCGAGGATTTCGCCTCGATCGTGCAGTCGGTCGAGCGGCTGAAGCTGCTGTTGATCCTCACCGTCTGCGACATCAGGGGCGTCGGACCGGGTGTGTGGAACGGCTGGAAGGGCCAGTTGCTGCGCACGCTCTATTACGAGACCGAACTGCTCTTGACCGGCGGTTTCTCGGAGGTGTCGCGCGCCCAGCGCACGGCGGCGGCGCGCGAACGTCTGGCCGAGGCGCTCGCCGGCTGGCCCGACAAGGAGCGCAAGCGGTATGTCGGGCTGCATTACGAGAACTATTTGCTGACCGTCGACCTGCCGGATCAGTTGCGCCACGCCGAATTCGTCCGCGAGGCCGACGCGGCCGGCAAGAAGCTCGCCACCATGGTCAAGACCCACCAATTCGAGGCGGTGACCGAAATAACCGTTCTGGCGCAGGACCATCCTCGTCTTCTCTCCGTCATTGCCGGGGCATGCGTCGGTGCCGGCGGCAATATCGTCGACGCGCAGATCTTCACCACCGCCGACGGCCGCGCGCTCGACACCATCCTGATTTCGCGGGAGTTCGACCGTGACGAGGACGAACGCCGGCGCGCCGAGCGCGTCGGCCGGCTGATCGAGGACGTGCTGTCGGGCAAGAGCTGGCTGCCGGAGATGATTGAGAAGCGCACCAAGCCGCGGCGCGGCGCCAAGGTGTTCAAGATCCCGCCGCGCGCCGAAATCCGCAACACGCTGTCGAACCGGTTTTCGGTCATCGAGGTCGAGGGTCTCGACCGCCCGGGCCTGCTGTCGGAGATCACCGGCACGCTGTCCGACCTGTCGCTCGACATCGCTTCGGCGCACATCACCACTTTCGGCGAGAAGGTCATCGACACCTTCTATGTCACCGACCTCACCGGCCAGAAGATCGACAACCCGGCCCGCATCGCCACCATCCGCAACCGGCTGATGGCAGCGCTCGAAGGCATCGCGCCCGAACGCGGCGGCAAGGCCAAGGCGGCCGCCGAGTGACTGCCATCCTCACCTTGTCCCAATCCCACAGGCAGTCCTCGAACGCATGAGCCTCGTCAAGAAATTCGCCACCGTCGCTTCCGGCACCCTGATGAGCCGCGCGCTCGGATTCGGCCGCGAGATGCTGATGGCGGCAGCACTCGGCACCGGACCGGTGGCCGACGCCTTCAACGCCGCCTTCCAGTTCCCCAACACCTTTCGCCGGCTGTTCGCCGAAGGCGCCTTCAACGCCGCCTTCGTGCCGCTGTTCGCCAAGGAGATCGAGACGCACGGCACCGACGGCGCCAAGCGCTTTTCCGAGGAAGTGTTCGGCGTGCTGTTCTCGGCGCTGCTGGCGCTGACCATCGCCATGGAACTGGCGATGCCGCTGATCGTGCGCTACCTGGTGGCGCCGGGCTTTGCCGACACGCCGGGCAAGTTCGAGACGACCGTCCTGCTGGCGACGATCATGTTCCCCTATCTCATCTGCATGTCGCTCGCGGCGATGATGGCGGGCATGCTGAATTCGCTGCGCCGCTATTTCGCGGCGGCGATCGCACCCGCTTTCCTCAACATCATCCTGATCAGCGTGCTTGGCTATGCCTGGTATCACGGGCTGGATGCGCATGCCGTCGGCTTCAGCCTGTCCTGGGGCGTGCTGGCGGCGGGGCTGGTGCAGCTCGCCATCGTCTGGGTGGCGGTGCGCAACGCCGGCATCTCGATCGGCTTCCGCCGGCCGAAAATGACGCCGAACGTCAAGCGCCTGCTGATCCTGGCGCTGCCGGCGGCGATCACTGGCGGCATCACCCAGATCAACCAGCTGATCGGCACGGCGATCGCGTCGGCGCAAGACAGTGCGGTGTCCTCGCTCGCCTATGCCGACCGCGTCTATCAGCTGCCGCTCGGCGTCGTCGGCGTGGCGGTGGCGATCGTGCTGTTGCCGGAACTGTCGCGGGCGCTGAAGTCAGGCAACCTCATTGAGGCCGCCAATCTGCAGAACCGCTCCGTCGAGTTCACCTTGTTCATGACCTTGCCGGCGGCGGCGGCACTCTGGGTCATGTCGGAGCCGATCGTGCGGCTGGTCTATGAGCGCGGCGCATTCGCCGCCAACCATTCGACCCCGACGGTGGCGGCGATCCTGGCGATCTTCGGCCTTGGCCTGCCGGCCTTCGTGCTGATCAAGGCCTTCACCCCGGGCTATTTCGCCCGCGAGGACACGCGCACGCCGATGATCTTCGCCGCCATCTCGGTGGCGGTGAACGTCGCCACCGCGCTGACGCTGTTTCCCAGGATGGGCGCACCCGGCATTGCGGTGGCCTCGGCCGTGGCCGGCTGGGTCAACGCGCTGATGCTGCTTGCGGTCTTGATCAGGCGCGGCCATTGGGGCCGCGACGTACCGCTGCTGAAGCGTATTCCGCGGCTTGTTCTGTCGGCCGCGGTGATGGCGGTGGCGCTGTATTTCGCCGAGCATTGGCTGGCCGTCCGGCTCGGTCCCGGCTCGCCGCTGGTGGTCAAGGCGACGACGCTGCTGACGCTGGTGGCCGGCGGAGCGCTGCTCTATTTCGTCACCGCCTTTGCCACCGGCGGCGCCGATTTCGGCATGATCCGGCGCAATGTCAAACGCGGATCGGGCAAGGCAGCACCACCGGCGCCAAAGACCGGCCTGGACGAATAGCCGGGGCACGCCGACCGCAACAGCGGTCTTGATCGTAAAGCCGTGTTCGTTCATAAGCGCGCCGTCGAAAGACTTTCGCCGCGCGCGAAACGGCCCTCCACAAGCCATGAGGAAACCATGTCCGCCTTCAAGCCACTCGTCTTCTCCGGCGTCCAGCCGACCGGTAATCTGCATCTCGGCAACTATCTCGGCGCCATCAAGAAATTCGTCGCCCTGCAGGACACGTCCGACTGCATCTATTGCGTCGTCGACCTGCATTCGCTGACCGCGCAGCTCGTTTATGACGACCTGGCCGACCAGACGCGTTCGATCACCGCCGCCTTCCTTGCCTCCGGCATCGACCCGAAGAAGCATATCGTCTTCAACCAGTCGCGGGTGATGCAGCATGCAGAGCTCGCCTGGATCTTCAATTGCGTCGCGCGCATCGGCTGGATGAACAAGATGACGCAGTTCAAGGACAAGGCCGGCAAGGACCGCGAGAATGCTTCGCTGGGCCTGCTCGCCTATCCTTCCTTGATGGCGGCCGACATCCTGCTCTACCGCGCCACGCATGTGCCCGTGGGTGAGGACCAGAAGCAGCATCTGGAGCTGACCCGCGACATCGCCCAGAAATTCAACAATGATTTTTCCGACCGCATCGCCAGGCTTGGCGTCGGCGTCGAGATGCAGGTCGGAGAGGAGACGGTGAACGGCTTCTTCCCGATCACGGAACCGGTGATCGGCGGCCCGGCGGCGCGCATCATGAGCCTGCGCGACGGTTCGAAGAAGATGTCGAAATCGGACCCGTCGGACCTGTCGCGCATCAATCTGACCGACGATGCCGACACCATCTCGAAGAAGATCCGCAAGGCCAAGACCGATCCGGAAGCCTTGCCGGGCGAAGTCGACGGGCTGGAAAGCCGGCCCGAGGCGGAAAACCTGGTCGGCATCTATGCCGGGCTGGCCGAGATGTCGAAGGCCGAGGTGCTGAAGGAATTCGGCGGCCAGCAGTTTTCCGTGTTCAAGCCGGCGCTTGCCGACCTTGCGGTGGAGAAGCTGGCGCCGATCGCCGGCGAGATGCGCCGCATCGAAGGCGACCGCGCCTATGTCGACGCGGTGCTCAGGGACGGCGGCGAACGCGCCGGCGTGCTCGCCGAAACGACGATGAAGACGGTGCGCGATATTATCGGCCTGCTGCAGGGCTGATGCCTGTCGTCAGTGCACCGCAGCACCGTACTGGCCTCAACGTATCTGCCCCGAGGATATCTTGCCCAAGAGATACTGGCCCAGGGACCGGCGGCTTGCCGCCGGTCCGCTGCGGTGGCAGATTGCGGCCGCAATAGCACTCGTGTCTCTGATTTTGAAATTCGCTAGAGTTGGATATCAAGGGTAATGCGAATTTCAAAATCAGGGACACGAGCAAACTATTGATTTCTAGTGTCGCTTTTGATTTCGAAGTTCGCTCGGAGCGAGATATCGAAAGCAGGCGAACTTCGAAATCACGACACTAGGTAGATAGACATGGTCTCCAAACGCCTTAGCCGCGAAGCCGGTCATCGCAGGAAATTCCTGACGATCATCGACGATACGCCGGAGTGCGAACGCGCCGTCGCCTACGCCTCTAAGCGGGCGCAAAGCACCAGCGGCACGCTGGTGCTGCTCTATGTCATCGTACCGGACGATTTCCAGCATTGGCTGGGCGTCGAGAAGATCATGCGCGAGGAGGCGACCGCCACGGCGCGCGCGGCTCTCGATGGCTACGCCAACAAGGTGCGCCAGAAGCTCGGCATCGAGCCGGAGATGGTGGTGCGCGAAGGCAAGCCGACGGAAGAGATCCACAAGCTGATCGAGGAAGACCAGGACATCGCCATCCTGGTGCTGGCGGCCGGCGCCGGCAAGGAAGGTCCTGGGCCGCTGGTCGGCGCCGTGGCCGGCAAGGGCGCCGCCTTCCCTATTCCGGTCACGGTGGTGCCACAGAATTTGTCCGACGAGGAGATCGACAGCCTCGCTTGAGATGTGTTGATATTCAGGTGATGCCGCTCTGCAAATGGCTGACACCTGCGCTTCCGGTGCTCACGTACTTCAAGTACGCTCCGCTCCGGTTCTCGGCATCAGCCATTTTCGACTCGGCCTGACCTGAATCTCAGCACATCTCCACCTGAGTGCAGGGTCTGCAAAACATTCCGCCAGCCAGCCGTTCGGGCGATGCGTTTCGCTTGAATGTCCAGCCGATAACGCCTATTTAGAACTATTCCAAACTATCTGCCCAAAACGGGCACGGAGACGGCCATGTTCATCCAGACCGAATCGACGCCCAATCCGGCGACGCTCAAATTCCTGCCCGGCAAGGAAGTGCTGCTGGAAGGCACCGCCGATTTCCGTGACGCCGACAGTGCGGCAACGGCCTCGCCGCTTGCCGGCCGGCTGTTCGAAATCCCTGGCGTCACCGGCGTCTTCTTCGGCTACGATTTCATCACCGTGACCAAGGACGGCCCCGACTGGCAGCACCTGAAGCCGGCGATCCTCGGCGCCATCATGGAGCATTTCATGTCCGGCGCGCCTGTCATGGCGAAAAGCGGCCCGGCCGCGGAGACCAGCCAGACCGGCGAATTCTACGACAAGGCGGACGAGGAACTCGTCATCACCATCAAGGAACTGCTCGACACCAGGGTGCGCCCGGCGGTGGCCCAGGACGGCGGCGACATCACCTTCCGCGGCTTCGAGAACGGCACGGTGTTCCTGCACATGAAGGGCGCCTGCGCCGGCTGTCCGTCATCGACGGCGACGCTGAAGCACGGCATCCAGAACCTGCTTCGGCATTTCGTGCCGGAAGTGCAGCAGGTCGAACAGGTCTCCTGACCACTGCCGCTGCCGGCACGATCTCAATTGCAAACAACAAAAAACCGGGCCGAATTGCCCGGTTTTCTGTTTGGGACGTCCGTTGTTGCCTAGACGGTCCGCGTACGAAACTTGTCTTCCCGTTCGACCATGATCCCGCGAGGGATCCTGGTCCTTACATCACGATGACCTTTGCGCCGACCGAGGCGCGGTCATAGAGATCGATGATGTCCTGGTTCATCAGCCGGATGCAGCCGGACGACATCGCCTTGCCGATCGAATTCCATTCCGGGCTGCCGTGCAGCCGGTAGCCCATGTCGCCGCCCTTGTTGAACAGATACATGGCGCGCGCGCCGAGCGGGTTCTTCAGGCCCGGCTCCATGCCACCGGCGAACTTGGCCAGTTCCGGCTGGCGCCTGATCATTTCGCGGGGCGGCGTCCAGGTCGGCCATTCGCGCTTCAGCGCGATGTGGGCAGTGCCGTGCCACTCGAAGCCTTCGCGACCAACGCCGATGCCGTAGCGGATCGCGCGGCCGTCGCCCTCGACGAAGTAGAGGAACTTGTTCTGCGTGTCGACGATGATGGTGCCCGGCTTTTCCTTGGTATCGTAGTTTACTTCCTGCCGGTGATACTGCCTCGGTACCTTTTCGATCGGGATGCGCGGCAGTTGGTAGCCAGCATCGGTCACTGCGCCGTAGTCGTTGGAGAAGATCTGCCCGCCGATGGTGCTGCAGCCGGCGATGGCCGTGGACAGCGCCAATGCGGCAATTATTGCAAGCGACTTCATGCGCATGTGGTGATCCGGAGCCCCGCCCAAATGTCAGCGGCACGAGTCGGCCGCTTTGTCACCATCATTCATGCTGGCAATTGCTTTGCTTGCCAAGCGCACGATGCCTATATGCGTGGCCATACATGCTGGTAAGCGTATCACTATGGCATTTCAGCAACAGCCCTCACCGGATTGTGGAGGAAATTCAATGGGGGCGACATCAAACGGTTACCTGGAATCGAGGATCAGTCATGAATGTCGGTGATGCAGCCCAGCGGTCCGGTCTGCCGGCCAAGACCATCCGCTACTACGAGGAGATCGGCCTGATCGCGCCTGCGCGCGCCGCCAACGGCTACCGCGACTATTCCGGTGACGACATCCACCGGCTGACCTTCCTGCGCCGCGCGCGCAACCTCGGCTTTTCAATCGACGATTGCCGCCAGCTGATGGCGCTCTACCAGGATCGCGGCCGCGCCAGCGCCGACGTGCGCGAGATCGCCGCCGCCCATGTCACGGCGATCGAGGAGAAGGTGCGCGAGCTGCAGTCGATGCGCTCGACCCTGCAGAAACTGATCCACGCCTGCCATGGCGATGAGCGGCCCGATTGCCCGATCCTGGATGACATGGCAGGGGCTGCGGCGCCTGGCGACAGGACTGTTTCGCAGTCCGCTTGACTGCGAGGCGCAGGCGCCGATCACGGGAACGTGAACGTGACGACGTCATCGGCTTCTGATCATTAGATGCCTCCCATCGATGGAGGTTCGCCGTGCCTGCTTATGCCATTCTTGCCCTGGCCATCATCGCCGAAGTCATCGCAACGAGCGCGATGAAGGCCTCGGAAGGTTTCACCAGGTTGGGTCCCTCGGCAGTGGTGCTGCTCGGTTACGGGGCGGCGTTCTTCTTCCTCGCGCAGGTGTTGGACCGGATACCGATCGGCATCGCCTACGCTGTATGGGCCGGCGGTGGCATCGTCCTCGTCGCGCTGGTCGCCTGGATTGTCCATGGGCAAAAGCCGGATGCCGCGGGCCTCATTGGCATGGGCCTGACCCTGGCTGGTGTGCTGGTCCTAAACCTGTTGTCCAGGACCAGCGCCCATTGATCTAGACCATCTGTCAAACATAGGTCGCCTCGACCATCCGGGATGCGGGCAATCGGCCTGTCGAACCGCAGGCCCGATGCGGCAAGCTCCGATCGAACCAGGGACTTCAGTCTTATTTGCGCGATTGCTAATATACATATAGGTTGATCAACGCGGGACAATCACACCCAAAAGCCCAAACCCGCAATGGCCGGTGCAGTCCCCTATATAGACCCAAGGCCAAACTGCACCGGCCATTCCGCAAGGCATATTCCCTAGCGTCATCCTTTATATGCCGACTAACTAAAGTAATGGAACGTCCAATGGACATTTGTGGAACCTAAAAGGTCCCCTCAGACCTTCGCACACCGGCACGCAAGACTTTAGTCCTGCCGCTCTCTAGTGAAGAACCGAAGTTGATCGCCTCGACATAGGGCCGTTCCGCAGGGATGGATACCAGACCGCCCTCAGCCCGATATTGCGCGATCGCGGGAGGCTCGCTCGGGCCGGACCGGAGTTTGCCAACCCTGTAATCGGCCGGCATGAAGCGATTGTCTGTTAGACCGACCCGTTGCTCCGTAAGCGATCGCGCCTTGGATGCACCGCTTGCCACGCACCTGTAGAAACGACCCGGCACGCTCGCAGTCGGGGGGACATGGGGTCGTGCCGGGTCGTTGCGGGTCAGGCTTTGGGATCGTCTCCGCACTGCCTAAGCTATATGCATATTAGCTACAGCTCAATTGAGACTGAAGTCCCGTCCACGGACAGGCCGGGTGTTGAGGGTAGAACCTGTCCTGCTGTTTCCAGCGTATGCATATTTGACCGAGCAGATACACCCAAAAGAAGTCGGGATCGGTTCTTGAAGGCTTGATTTGAAGGGCATACCGTTGGCCCAATGGGGCTGGGTGATGCAATGTTGAACGATGGAAAAGACGAGCCGTTTTGGGTTTTGGACCTTGACGCTCTGCGCAGGGCTTTCGAAACGTATGTTCAAGAGCACAAGACAACGGCTGCGGAGTGGGGGGAACACGCCAAGCGGTTCCTCGAAAAACAACGCATTCGTCAGCGCGAATCGAACTGATTCAGAGCCGCACCAGTCCACTGGATCGACTCGACTTTCCTCCTGCCGAACTCCTGCGGGTCTGCATCGGTCATAGGTCTGCCCGAATATGCAATCGCCCCGCGCAAGGCGATTATCTGGTTTACAAACCTAGAAGTGAAATAGGTATTTGCCCTTGACAGGCCGGAAACCGGAGGCAGGCCGCTATCATTCTTTAATATATAACTCGAAAAAGGATACAACTATCCCAATAATGACGGCTACATGAAGCGTCAAATAAACGTACAGAAGGGACCTTCTCTCGGTTTTTCGCCAGTGAATTGCTTTTATATCTAAAATACTGAAATATATAAATATAACGACTGGCGTGAACGCGAGAAAAAACGCTGGAAGTGGCACAGGACGCCTCAAAGACCCTACGGAATTCGAAACGTGCCGTGCGCAGCTTCCGAAAGCTACCACCCATAGGGAAGACGGGAATACTTCAGATCGCCCTCTGCAAAAAGGGTTCAAACCGTGAACAAAGTCTGGCATGGTGCCTGCCATGCCGATCATTTCCCCTATCGCAATCAACCCGCTCATCGACGGTCGCCAGTCCGAACGCGCCATGCTGGTGCGGCGGGGCGTGCAGCGGCTGCTGATGGCAATGGGCGCGCATGTGCTGCCTGAACTGTCGCTGGCGACCGGCCGCCGCGCCGACCTCGTGGCACTGACCCGCCAGGGCGACATCTGGATCATCGAGATCAAATCCTCGATCGAGGATTTCCGCGTCGACCGCAAATGGCCCGATTACCGGCTGCATTCCGATCGCTTCTTCTTCGCGACCCATCCCGGCGTGCCGGCGGAAATCTTCCCCGAGGAGTGCGGCTTCATCCTCTCCGACGGCTACGGCGCCGAGATTCTGCGCGATGCGCCGGAGCACCGCATGGCGGCGGCGACGCGCAAGGCGCTGATGCTGCGGATCGCGCGCGCCGGTGCGGCGCGGCTGCTGGCGGCGGAGCTGGCAGGCGTCTCGGTGCCGGCGCTGGAGGGGGAGAGCGAGTAGCTCGAAGAACCCAGGTTTGTTGACCGCCCTACTCCGTCTCCTCTTCCGTCCCACCTGCCGCCGGCGCCATCAGCAGAACGGCGGCGCCAAGAATGGCGGCGATGAAGGAGCCGGCGAGGATGCCGACCTTGACCGCATCCTGCAGGGCGACATCGCTGGCGAAGGCGAGCAGGCCGATGAACAGGCTCATGGTGAAGCCGATGCCGCAGAGCAGCGAGATGCCGATCATGTGCGACCAGCCGGCATGCGCGGGTAGGTCGGCGAGGCCAAGCCTGATGGCAAGCACCGAGGAACCGAACACCCCGACCAGCTTACCGACCACGAGGCCGGCGGCGACGCCCAGCGTCAGCGGCTCGATCAGCGCGCCGAAACTGAGGCCGGCGAGCGAAACGCCGGCATTGGCAAAGCCGAAGATCGGGATGACGAAAAAGGGTACGATCCTGTGCAAGCCATGCTCGAGCCGGTGCAGCGGCGAATGGTCAAGGTCGTGGCCGATCCCGGCGGAGCGTTCGAGCGGAATGGTCAGCGCCAGCGCAACGCCGGCAAGCGTGGCATGGACGCCCGATTTCAGCACCAGCACCCACAGGATTGCGCCGAGCACGAGATAGGGCACCAGCGTCATCACCCGCATGCGGTTGAGGACGACAAGCGCCGCAATGACGGCGAAGGCGGCGCCGAGATAGGCGAGCGACAGGCCGCTCGTATAGAAGATGGCGATGATGATGACCGCGCCGAGGTCGTCGATGATGGCGAGCGCGGTCAGGAAGACCTTCAGCGAGGCCGGCACGCGGCTGCCGAGCAGCGACAAAACGCCGAGCGCGAAGGCGATGTCGGTGGCGGTCGGGATCGCCCAGCCGGAAAGTGCCGCCGAATTGTCGCGGTTGACCAGGACATAGACCAGCGCCGGAACCACCATGCCGCCGGCCGCGGCAATGCCGGGCAGGACGCGACGCGGCCAGGTCGACAGCTGGCCGTCCAGCATCTCGCGCTTGATCTCCAACCCGACGAGCAGGAAGAACACCGCCATCAGCCCGTCATTGACCCAGTGCGACACGCTGAGCGGGCCTAGATAGGCATGCAGAACGGAGAAATAGGTCTCGGCGAGCGACGAGTTGGCGACGATCAGCGCCAGGGCGGCCGCGATCATCAGGATGATGCCGCCGGCCGCCTCGCTGTCGAGGAATTCGCGGAAGACGGAAACCGGCCGCTGCTTCAAACCCTGCATGTCGCCTCCGTTATGCCGCCTCATTCTCGATGATGCTCAAACTCCAGTCTCCGGGCAAGTAATCGGACCGTCTTTCAGTGCCTCAGAGACTGTTTCGAAATTCGCTCCGGCGAGTCATATGGTGGTGGTTTCGAGAACCGGAGCGGAGCGGACATTTGGGTCCGTGAGCACCGGAAGCGCAGAAAACGCCATCAGATGGCCGCCGGAGTAGAATTTCCAAACAGTCTCAGCGCGGCGCGCGCTTGGCCAGTATGCGCTGCAGCGTGCGGCGGTGCATGTTGAGCCGGCGCGCTGTCTCGGAAACGTTGCGCTCGCACATCTCGTAGACGCGCTGGATATGCTCCCAACGCACACGGTCGGCCGACATCGGGTTTTCCGGCGGCGCGGCGCGCTCGCCCGAGGTGCGGGTGAGCGCGGCGAAGATGTCGTCGGCGTCGGCGGGCTTCGACAGATAATCGACAGCGCCAAGCTTCACCGCGGTCACCGCGGTGGCGATGTTGCCGTAGCCGGTCAGGATGATGGTGCGGGAATCCTCGCGCTTCTCGCGGATGGCCGCGACGACGTCGAGGCCGTTGCCGTCGCCGAGCCGCATGTCGACCACGGCGTAGGCCGGCGGGTTGGCGCGAGCCTTGCCCACCGCCTCCTCGACGCTCTCGGCGGTCTCGACCACAAAACCCCTGGTTTCCATGGCGCGGGCGAGACGCGTGAGGAACGGCTTGTCGTCATCGACGATCAGAAGCGAGGTGTCCTCGCCTTCAACCATTGCGCCAATATTTTCATCGCCTGTCATCGTCGTGAGAATTCCTGCTGCCTTAATTTTACGCAGATATAGTTTTGCGCCGCTATTGTCCAATTTACGCAGTGTCAAACATGGTGGCCGGGGCCGTTTCCGGGTTCAGAAAGACTGTTCTCGGCCACGAAATCTGTACCACGGCGCCCTCGCCCAGGCCGCTCGAATTGCGGAAGTCGAGTGTGGCGCCCGAGCGTTCGAGCAGGGTCTTGGCGATGAACAGGCCGAGCCCCAGGCCGCCGCCGGCCTCGGTGCCCTGGCGCGTCGACATATAGGGCTCGCCGATACGGTCGATGATTTCGGGCGGGAAACCAGGCCCGTCGTCGATGATCGAGAAGGTGACGGCGGCCTCGTCCCAGCTCCAGCGCACGGTGACGCTCTTGCGGGCGAAATCGACGGCGTTCTCGACCAGATTGCCGAGGCCGTAGATGACGCCCGGATTGCGGCGCCCGACCGGCTCCGGCCCGGTGCGTTCACCCGGGCGAAGCTTGATCGAGATACCGAAGTCGCGATGCGGCGCGGTGACCTCCTCGACCAGCGAGGTCAGCGGCAAGCGGGACAGATGCGCCTCGCCTTCGGACGACAGGCTGGTCAGGCGCTTGAGAATCTCGCGGCAGCGTTCGCTCTGCGAGCGCAGCAGCTTGACGTCTTCGCCGTACTTTGGATCGCTGCCGAGCGCCTTTTCCATCTCCTTGGCGACGAGCGTGATGGTGGCGAGCGGCGTGCCGAGCTCATGCGCGGCCGCCGCCGCCAGGCCGTCGAGCGCCGAAAGGTGCTGTTCGCGCTGCAGCACCAGTTCGGTGGCGGCGAGCGCATTGGCCAGAAGCCGCGCTTCGGCGGCCACCCGGAAGGCATAGATGGCGGTGAAGGCGATCGAGGACAGCACCGCCATCCACATGCCGGCGACATAGATGAAGGGCATGGCCAGCGGCGCGCCTTCATACCAGGGCAACGGCAGATGGATGAACACCAGCAAGGTTGCGGCCAGCATCACCAGCCCGCCGAGGATGGCGGTGAGGCGCAAGGGCAGCGATGTCGCCGAAATGACGACAGGCACGGTCATCAGCAGCGAGAACGGATTGGTCAGGCCGCCGGTCATATAGAGAAGCCCGGCAAGCTGCAGGCTGTCGAAGATCAGGATGCCGAAGGCGGCAAACGGGGTGAGCCGGTGCGCCGCCGGAAACCGGAAGGCCAGGAACAGGTTCATCCAGGCCGAACAGGCGATCAGGGCAAAACACAGGCTGACCGGGAGCGGGAATTTCAACCCATAGGCGACGACGAGCACCGCGACGCTCTGGCCGACAATGGCCAGCCAGCGCAGCCGGATCAGCGTGTTGAGGCGCAGCCGCTGGCTCTGCTGGAAATCGGGCGCGTTCAGGATGTTGATCATGGCCAAGGATTATAGCCGGGAAAGGAGGAGCGCTAGGTCCCGCGTGGCTTGGCACGGGCGGTAGCGGCGGCAAGCAGCGGATTTTCCGGCCAGACATGCTTGGGATAGCGGCCGCGCATGTCGGCGCGCACGTCGGCCCAGGAGCCGCGCCAGAAACCGGGCAGGTCGCGTGTCGTCTGGATCGGCCTATGTGCTGGCGACAGCAGCTCAAGTGTCAGCGGCACCGTGCCGTTGGCAATCGAGGGGTGGCGGTCGAGGCCGAACAGTTCCTGCACGCGTACCGCCAGCACCGGCCATTCGCCGTCATAGCGGATCGGCACATGGCTGCCGGACGGGGCGTCGAAATGCGTTGGCGCCAGCGCATCGACCTTGCGCTGCAGCTCATGCGGCACAAGCGAGGCCAGGCCGGCCGAGACGACGCCGGGATCGATGGCGGCAAAGGAGGCCGCCCCCGACAGGAAGGGCAGCAGCCAGTCGTCGAGGCGGTCGATCAGTGCTTCATCCGACATGTCGGGCCAGGGTGCGCCGAGGCCACGATGCAGCCAGGACAAGCGCTGGCGCAGCGTCTCGGCTTCCTTGCTCCAGCTCAGCAGCGACAGGCCGTGTTCGCGCAAGGCGTCAAGGATCGCGCGGTCGGCATCGGCGCCTGAAGGCGCCGGCAGCATGCGCTCGGCGAGCGTGATGGCGCCGAGACGCACGGTTTCTCGCACGCGCACGGCGCGGCGCTCGCGGTCGAAGCTCGCTTGCCGGCGCGTTTCGATCCGGTCGCCAAGCGCGGCGCGGATGTCGTCCTCGCCGACCGCCGCCGCCGCCGTGATGCGCGCATTCTGCGCCTTGCCCTGCAGGTCGGCGACGACCAGAAACGGCTCGCCCGCCAGCGGGTCGGCCGCATCCAGCATGGCGCCGGAGCCATTGGCCAGCACGAAGCGCCCGCGCTCGCCACGCGCCTTGGCGACGCGATCCGGCCAGGCGTTGATGAGGAGGGAACCGACCTTACCCTCCCCCTCGAGGGGAGGGTCGATCCGCGCAGCGGATCGGGGTGGGGTCGCCGGTGGCGTGCTCGACGATGGCGTGCCCGAACCGACCCCACCCCGTCTCCCTCGCGTCGCTTCGCTCTGCTCACTCGCCGACCCTTCCCTCATGGGGGAGGGTAAGGCCTGCCTGGCCAGCCTTTCAGCCAGTTGCCGTGCGGCGGTGGCGCGGGGCGATCTTTCCCCACGAAAGCGCATCAGCCGCCGTTCGAGATCGGCGCCATCGCCGCCAAGGCCGCGTTCGGTGAGCAGCACCGCCAGCATGGCCGCCTCACCGGCATGGCCACTGCTGGCTGCCTCGGCGACCATATGCGCCAGCCGCACGGGCAGAGCGAGCTTGCGCATCGAAGCGCCCGCTTCCGTCAGGCGCCCCGCCTCGTCGATGGCATGGAGCGCGCGCAGCAGCACCTTCGCCTCGTTGAGCGCGGGTGCGGGCGGCGGATCAAGGAAGGCGAGACCGGTCGGATCGGCGACACCGAAGGCGGCACAGTCGAGCAGCAGGCCCGAAAGATCCGCTTCGAGGATTTCCGGTGGCGTGAAGGCGGGAAGTGCCGCCGTCTGTTCGGCACGCCAGAGCCGGATGGCGACGCCGGCTTGCGTGCGCCCGGCGCGGCCGGCGCGCTGGTCGGCGGATGCCTTGCTGACGCGAACCGTCTCCAGCCGCGTCAGGCCGCTGGCCGGCTCGTAGCGCGGCAGCCGCGACAGGCCGGAATCGATGACGACGCGCACACCGTCGATGGTGATGGAGGTCTCGGCAATCGACGTCGCCAGCACCACCTTGCGGCGGCCGGCCGGCGCCGGCTTGATGGCGGCGTCCTGCGCCTTGCCGTCGAGCTGGCCATAGAGCGGGACGATGTCGGCGTCGGCGCCGACCTTGCCGGCCAGCCGCTCAGTGGTGCGCTCGATCTCGCGCTGGCCGGGCAGGAAGGCGAGCACGCTGCCGCTCTCGCCGGCAAGGGCGGCGCGGATCGCCTTGGCCATGGCGTCCTCGATCCGGACGCCGGCCGGCCGTTCGTCGTAGCTTATGTCGACGGGGAAGGCGCGGCCTTCGCTTTCGATCACCGGCGCGCCCGACAGGAGTTTCGCGACACGGGCGCCATCCAGCGTCGCCGACATCACCAGCAGACGCAGGTCCGGCCGCAGTGCGCCCTGCACGTCGAGCGCCAGCGCCAGACCGAAATCGCCGTCGAGCGAGCGCTCGTGGAATTCGTCGAAGATGACTGCCGAGACGCCGGCCAGTTCGGGATCGTCGAGGATCATGCGCGCCAGCACGCCCTCGGTGACGACCAATATGCGGGTCCTGGCCGAGGCGCGGTTTTCCATGCGCATCGCGTAGCCGACCGTGCCGCCCGGCTCCTCATCAAGCAATTGCGCCATGCGGCGGGCCGCGGCGCGGGCGGCGAGCCGGCGCGGCTCGAGCAGCACGATCTTGCCCGCACCCAGCCACGGCGCATCGAGCAGCGCCAACGGCACCAGCGTCGTCTTGCCGGCGCCGGGCGGCGCCACCAGCACGGCGCTGTTGCCAGCGCCAAGCGCTTCGCTGAGCGCCGGGAGCACGGCGGATACCGGAAGCTCCGGCAGGGATCTTTTCGTCATCGCGTCCGCATATCAGCGGTCACGGTCGCCGTGCAACCGGCGCCGGCTCAAAGCCGGGTGCGCGCAAACGGGTTCCAGCGCACGGTGCCCAGCCGCACCTCCTCGCGCACCATGGTCAGCAGGCCGGAACCGCCGACCACCGCAAGGCCGACCAGCGTCAGCCAGTCGGGGTATTCCTGGAAAAACAGCGCGCCGAGGATGACCGCCCAGACGATCTGCGAATAATGCGTCGGCGCGATCCGGTTGGCGGGAGCGTATTTGGCCGCGAGCAGTTGCATGAATTGCCCGCCGGCGGTGAAGGCGCCCGCCATCGCCAGCCAGACGAACTGCATGGCGTTCGGAAGAGTGAACGACGCAGCGGCGCCGGCCCCGTTGAACAGCAGGCCATAGCCGACAAGCACGCCAAGCATCGAGGTGCGCTTCTCCTGCTGGGCGAGCGAGCGCAGCAGGATGACGCTGGTCGCGGCGAGGAAGGCGTTCACGAAGGCGGCCAGATGGCCGAGGTTCAATTCGCGAAAACCCGGCCGCACCACCAGCATCACCCCAGCAAAGCCGGCGACGACGGCCAGCCACCGCCACGGACCGACCTTTTCCTTCAGGATGACGGTGGACAGGATGGTGACCAGCAAGGGCGCCAGGAAGATCAGCGCGTAGACCTCGGCCAGCGGAATGTGGGTGAAGGCATAGACGCTGAGCACGCCGGACGCGATGCCGGCCCAGGCGCGCGCCTGCACCGCCCATGGCCGCTTCATGAGCCAGAAATCGCGCCAGCGTTCACCCGCCGGGCGGGTGAAGAACAGGAAAAAGCCGGCAAACAAGGTAACGAAGAAGCCGATCTCGAAGACGGTGAACTGTCCGCCCAGGCTCTTGATAACGGCATCGCTGCCCGAATAGCTTGCATAGGCGATCAGGGCGAGCAGGATTCCGTTCGGCACGTTTTTCATTTCCGGGAGAGAGTGGTTTGAAAATATTGGCGCTCGGTGCGCATCCGGACGACATCGAGATCTTCATGTTCGGTACGATGGCCGCCTACGCGGCGCAAGGCGCAGAGCTGACTTTTGCCGTGGCCACGGATGGGGCCAAGGGCGGCAAGAGCGATGCCACGGTCCTCGCCGGCGTCCGTCGCGAGGAAGCGACAGCCGCGGCCGCCCTGCTTGGTGCCGCGCCGCGCTTCCTCGACTTTCCCGATGGCGCGCTGGTGGCCGATGCCGCGCTGATCGGCGCGCTGAAAACGCTGATCCGCGAGACCGGGCCGGAGCTGGTGATCACGCACGCCCCCAACGACTATCACGCCGACCACCGCGCCCTGTCGGACGGCGTGCGCATCGCGGCGTCGTTCGCGGTTCCGGTGCTGCATGCCGACACGATGGGCGGCACCGGATTCTCGCCGACGCACTATGTCGACATATCCGCCTACCGGGACATCAAGACACAGGCGATCCGCATGCACCGGTCACAGCGGCCGGAGCAATATGTCGAGAGGGCGCGCATCCAGAATGAATTTCGCGCCGGCCAATGCAACGCCGTCCCCGGTTCTCTGGCCGAGGCTTTTCGCTTCGAGCCGACATTTCCCTTCGCCGACATACGCGCTTTGCTGCCGCCGGCACCGCCCGTGCGGCCGGTGACGCCACAGACGAACGTCGTCGGCGAGGCCGGCTGAGAGGCAGCCGGAGAAACATCCGGCGATCATTTCCCAACGATTTCAATCATCCGTTTCGTCATGCTGCGACGCAGCAACGAATTCGCTTGCGTTGTTTAGTAAAAATTGCATCACTAAACAAATTACTAAACATCTGCCGCGCTCCGGCGCCGCCATGTTTGGGCCTCTGAGGAGAGAGGTTGAGGGCTCTTGAAACCGTCATCCGGGCGTGTTTCGCAAATGGGAGGAAGGCATGAAATCGAGCTTGAAACTGGCGTTGGGACTGACCTCGGCGATTGCAGCGTCGACAGCCGTCTCGAACGCCGCGCACGCTGAAGACCTGACGCTTTGCTGGGCCGCCTGGGACCCGGCCAACGCGCTTGTCGAACTGTCCAAGGATTTTACCAAGGAAACCGGCATCGGCATGAAATTCGAATTCGTGCCATGGACCAACTATGCCGACCGCTTCCTCAACGAGCTGAACTCGCACGGCAAACTGTGCGACCTGATCATCGGCGACAGCCAGTGGATCGGCGGCGCGGCCGAGAACGGCCACTACGTCAAGCTGAACGACTTCTTCGACAAGGAGAAGATCAGCATGGACGACTTCGTGCCGGCGACCGTCGTCGGTTATTCCGAATGGCCGAAGAACACGCCGAACTACTGGGCGCTGCCGGCCATGGGCGACGTCGTCGGCTGGACCTATCGCAAGGACTGGTTCTCCAAGCCCGAACTGCAGAAGGAATTCAAGGAGAAGTATGGCTGGGATCTCGGCCCGCCGGCCACTTTCGACCAGCTGAAGCAGATCGCCGAGTTCTTCCAGAAGCGGCAGATCGACGGCAAGACCGTCTATGGCGCCTCGATCTACACCGAGCGTGGCTCGGAAGGCATCACCATGGGCGCCATGGATGTGCTCTACAGCTACGGCTTCCAGTATGAGAACCCGAAGAAGCCCTACGAGATGGAAGGCTTCGTCAATTCCGAGAAATCGGTGAAGGGGCTGGAATTCTACAAGGCGCTCTACGATTGCTGCACGCCGCCCGGCGCCTCCAACAGCTATATGGGCGAAGGCGTCGACGCCTTCAAATCCGGCCAGGTGGCCATGCACATGAACTTCGCCTTCACCTGGCCCGGCCTGCAGAAGGACGAGAATGTCGGCGGCGACAAGATCGGCTACTTCGTCAACCCGAAGGGTCCCGACGGCGACCAGTTCGCCCAGCTCGGCGGCCAGGGCATCTCGGTGGTGTCCTATTCCGATAAGCAGGAATCGGCGCTGAAATACATCAAATGGTTCGCCAACAAGGACGTGCAGGCCAAATGGTGGTCGCTCGGCGGCTATTCCTGCCTGAACGCGGTGGTGAAGGACCCGAAATTCCCTGCCAGCCAGCCCTACGCGCAGACCTTCCTCGACTCGATGGCGATCGTGAAGGACTTCTGGGCCGAGCCGAGCTACGCGCCGCTGCTACAGGCATCGCAGAAGCGCTTCCATGACTATGTCGTCGCCGGCCAGGGTTCGGCCAAGGATGCGCTCGACGGCCTGGTCAAGGACTGGACCCAGGTGTTCCAGGACGACGGCAAGATGTAACCGGCTCCTCCCGAGCTAGGACCGAAGCGTCCCGTGCCACCCTTGGCACGGGACGCAGTTCAGATAAATTCCATCACAGAGACGACCCAAGTGACCGAAGCAGGACTGACCATGCTCAATCGGACCGCGGAGAACGTTGCCCGGGCGACCCCGGAACCGTTGGCCCGCAAGGTCCGGGGCATTAGCGACAAGGGCCTCGCCTGGCTGTTCATCTCGCCGACGATCCTGTTGCTGCTGGCCATCAACATCTTCCCGCTGTTCTGGGCGATCTATCTGTCCTTCACCAACTACCGCGCCAACCGGCCGAACGAGGTGGTGAAGAATCTCGGGCTCGCCAACTACCAGCGCATCCTTGGCGACCAGGATATCTGGATCGCGATGCAGACCACGGCGCATTTTGTGTTCTGGACCATCCTGTTGCAGACGCTGATCGGCTTCACGTTGGCCTGGCTGATCGACCGGAAGTTCCGCGGCCACGCCTTCTGGACGACGCTGATCCTGGTGCCGATGATGCTGTCGCCGGCGGTGGTCGGCAATTTCTGGCGCTTCCTCTACGAGCCGCAGATCGGCCTGTTCTCCTATGTCATCTCCTTTGTCAGCGGCATTCCGCCGACAAGCATCCAGATGCTGTCCAACGTGTCGCTGGCGCCGTGGTCGATCATCATCGTCGACACCTGGATGTGGACGCCCTACGTGATGCTGATCTGCCTCGCCGGGCTGCGCTCCATCCCCGAATACATCTATGAGGCGGCCGAGGTCGACCGCGCCTCCAACTGGCGGCAATTCTGGTCGATCACCCTGCCGATGGCGCTGCCCTTCATCATGCTGGCGGTGCTGTTTCGCGGCATCGAGAACTTCAAGATGTTCGACATGGTCAATCTGCTCACCGGCGGCGGGCCGGGCTCGACCACCGAGGTCGCCTCGATCACGCTGAAGCGGCAGGCTTTCGAGAGCTGGCGCACCGGCTATTCCTCGGCCTTCGCCATCATCCTCTTCGTGGCGGTATTCGGACTCGCCAACATCTACGTCAAGGCGCTCAACAAGGTGAAGCAGAGATGAGCCTGACCACTGCCCATTCGGTCGTCGCCCCTTCGGCCAACTCGAAGCGCATCGCCGGTGCGATCATCATCGCCTACGCGCTGATCTCGATCGTGCCGCTGCTGTGGATCTTCGCCACCAGCTTCAAGACGCCGCCGGACTCGATCGCCTATCCGCCCAAGATCGTGTTCCAGCCGAGCATCGAGGGCTATTGCAATCTGTTCACGACACGGACGCGGCAGACGCCGGAATATATCAACTCGCTGGGGCCGGCGACCGGCTTCTGCGACGAGACCGTGCGCAAGCGCAACATGGTGATCGCCGGCCCTTCCAACTTCCTGCCGCGCTTCGTCAATTCGCTGATCATCGCCTTCGGCTCGACCTTCTGCGCGGTCTTTCTCGGCACGCTGTCGGCCTACGGGTTCTCGCGCTTCAAGGTGCCGCTCGCCGACGATCTTCTGTTCTTCATCCTGTCGACGCGCTTCATGCCGCCGATCGCGGTCGCTATCCCGATCTACCTGATGTACCGCGAGCTCGGCCTGTCGGACACCGCACTTGGCATGATCCTGCTCTACACGGCGGTCAACGTGTCGCTGGCGGTGTGGCTCTTGAAAGGCTTCATCGACGAGATCCCGCGCGAATATGAAGAAGCGGCGATGATCGACGGCTACACCAGGCTGCAGGCCTTCTGGCGCACCGTGTTGCCACAGGCGACCACCGGCATCGCCGCGACCGCCATCTTCTGCCTGATCTTCGCCTGGAACGAATATGCCTTCGCCGCGCTGCTGACGTCAGGCTCGGCGCAAACCGCGCCGCCCTTCATCCCGACCATCATCGGTGAAGGCGGCCAGGACTGGCCGGCGGTGGCGGCCGGCACGACGATTTTCCTGGTGCCGATCCTGGTCTTCACCATCCTGCTTCGCAAGCAATTGCTGCGCGGCATCACCTTCGGTGCGGTGCGCAAATGAGCATGACCAATCCCGTCAAACGCAAATCGCGCTGGCCGGTCTGGGCCCGGCGCGGCCTGATGGAAAACATCGCGACGGCGCTGATCGCCATCGGCTTCCTGATGCTGTTCCAGCCCTTCGCGCTGTCGCTCTACACCTATTCCTTCATCACCATGCTCACCGGCACCGTGATGTTCATCATCGTCTCGAAATTCCCGGAATAACCATGGCCGAGATCCGTGTTCAGCACCTGAGAAAGGCCTTCGGCGATTTCGTCGCCGTGCAGGATTCCAATTTCGTCGTCGAGGATGGCGAGTTCTTCGTCATGCTTGGACCCTCGGGCTGCGGCAAGACGACGACACTGCGCATGATCGCCGGGCTCGAGCTGCCGACGGGCGGCGAGATCCTGCTCGGCGGCGAGGACGTCACCATGTTGCGGGCACGCGAGCGCGACATCGCCTTCGTCTTCCAGCTGTTTGCGCTCTATCCGCACATGAATGTGCGCAAGAACATCGGCTTTCCCCTGCTGGCGCAAGGCATGCCGTCGGCCGAAATCCGCACCCGAGTCGAGGAGACGGCGAGGCTTTTGCGCATCGACCATCTGCTCAACAAATCCGTCTCTGGCCTTGCCGGCGGCGACCGCCAGCGCGTGGCGCTCGGCCGCGCCATCGTACGGCGGCCGAAGTGCTTCCTGATGGACGAGCCGCTCGGCACGCTCGATACCGAATTCCGCGACCTCATGGTCCACGAGCTGCGCGAGCTGCACAACCGCATCCACGCGACCACCGTCTACGTCACGCACGACCAGATGGAAGCGATGTCGATGGCCGACAAGATCGCCGTCATGAACCACGGCGTCATCGAACAGTTCGGTACACCGCGTGAAATCTACGACCGCCCGGCGACCATGTTCGTCGCCGACTTCATCGGCTCGCCGCCAATGAATTTTCTGGGCTTCGGCGGCGGGCTCGCCAAGGGAGCGAAGGAGGTCGTCGTCCAGGGCGCGAAGGTGGCGGTGCCGGAGGTGCGCGAGGATGTAGCACCCAGCGACATGGCGCTTGGGATCCGGCCCGAACACATCCGCTTCGACGATGCCTCGAAGCTGCGCGGCGCCATCTATGGAACGGAATATCTCGGCACCACGCAGATCGTCGCCGTGGAGACGGCGGACGGCATCATCAAGGCGCGGGTGCCGGCAGAAATCCGGCTCAATGCCGGCGATCATGTCGGTCTCGCGCTGAACAGCGCGCGGCTGTCGCTGTTCGACAAGGGATCGGGCCGCGCGGTGAGAACCGCGGTCCACGACACCGCCTCTCAAGGGAGAGCGCAGCATGGCTGACGTGCACATCAAGAACGTGACCAAGAGCTTTGGCGAGCACGTCGCCGTCGACGGTCTCGACCTGCATATCGCCGACGGCGAATTCGTCGTGCTGCTCGGGCCGACAGGCGCCGGCAAGACGACGACGCTGCGGCTGATTGCCGGGCTGGAACGGCCGGACAGCGGCACGATCGAAATCGGCGGCCACAACGCCACAATGCTGTCGCCGGCCGAGCGCGACACGGCCTTCGTGTTCCAGCAATACTCGCTCTATCCGCATCTGTCGGTCTACGACAACCTCGCCTTCCCGCTGCGCTCGCCGGCGCGGAAAATCCCGGAGGACCAGATCCGCCGGCGGGTCGAAGAGGTGGCGAAGATGGTGCGCATCCATCACAAGCTCGCCAACCGCTCCACCAAGCTGTCCGGCGGCGAAATGCAGCGCGTCGCCATCGGCCGGGCTCTGGTGCGCAAGCCCGCCATCTATCTGATGGACGAGCCGCTGTCGTCGCTCGACGCCAAGCTGCGGGCGGATTTGCGGCTGGAGTTGAAGCGCATCCAGTCCGAACTCGGAGCCACCATGCTCTATGTCACGCACGACCAGATCGAGGCGATGACCATGGCCGACCGCATCGGCATCCTCGCCGAGGGCGTGCTGGTGCAGATCGGTTCACCGCGAACCATTTACTCGGAGCCGGCAAACCTGCATGTCGCGGCAAGGCTCGGCCAGCCGGCAATCAATCTTCTGCCGACCGGCCTTCTGCCCGATGGGGGCGCGCCGGCCGGGACGAAGACGATCGGCGCGCGCACCGAACATCTGTCGATCGAGAAGGCCGCCAATGCCCACGCCGACGGTGTCGTCGATTGGGTCGAGCATCTCGGCGACCAGAACCACCTGCATGTGACGGTGGGGCCGAAGAAGCTGGTGACGCTGACCGACCCCGACACCGATCTCGCACAGGGCGACAAAGTGGTGATCCGCTACCGCTCGCCGCTCTATTTCGGCGCCGACGGACAAAGATTGATGTGAACGGGTTTCGGCGTTTCCCGCCAAGGGTACGCCGCTTGTGATTGACGATCGCGAATACGGGACGAATTCGATGAAGCACTTTTTCAACCGCAGGGAAACGATCGTCACCGAGGCGCTGGACGGCCTGTTGCGCACCATCGGCTCGGGTGACCTCGCGCGCCTCGACGGCTATCCCGAGATCAAGGTCGTGCTGCGCGCCGACTGGGACAAGACGAAGGTCAGCGTCGTCTCCGGCGGCGGCGCCGGGCATGAGCCTTCGCATGCCGGCTTTGTCGGCAAGGGCATGCTGACGGCGGCGGTCTCCGGCGAGATCTTCGCCTCGCCGAGCGTCGAAGCGGTGCTTGCGGCGATCCGCGCGGTCACCGGTCCGGCCGGCTGCCTGCTGATCGTCAAGAATTATACGGGCGACCGCCTCAATTTCGGCCTGGCGGCCGAGAAGGCCCGCGCCGAGGGCTTTCGCGTCGAGATGGTAATCGTCGCCGACGACATAGCTTTGCCTGATATCAACCAGCCACGCGGTGTCGCCGGCACCTTGTTCGTGCACAAGATTTCAGGCCATCTGTCCGAGGCCGGCCACGACCTGGCCGATATCGCGGCGGCGGCGCGGGCGGCGGCGAAGGACATCGTTTCGCTCGGCATGTCACTGTCGTCGTGTTCGATCCCCGGCCAGCCGCATGAAGACCGGTTCGGCGAAAATGATGGCGAGCTTGGCCTTGGCATCCATGGCGAGCCCGGCGTCGAGCGCATCGCGGTGCAAAGCGCCGACCGCCTGGTGGCGATCATGGCTGAGCGCCTGGCGCGGCTCGATCCCCAGGCCAGCCATGCCTTGCTGATCAACAATCTCGGCGCGGTGCCGCCGCTCGAAATGTCGCTGATTGCCAATGCGGTGCTGGCCTCGCCGCTGGCCAGGACCGTCAAGCTGACGATCGGTCCAGGCCCGCTGATGACGGCACTCAACATGAACGGCTTCTCGCTGTCGCTGATCCGGCTCGACGCGGCCCGCGAGGCCGCCTTGCAGGCGCCGGTCGGCCCGCATGCCTGGATGCCGGCCAAGCCGGTCGCGGCGCCTGTCATCGTGCCGATGGCGAAAGCCGTCGGACCAAGTGCGGCGCACAGGGCCAGCCAGGATGCCGGCACCAGGCGCCTGATCGTCACGGTCTGCGAAAGACTGATCTCGCTCGAAGCGACATTGAACGGGCTCGACGCCAAGGCCGGCGACGGCGACACCGGCTCGACGGTGGCGACCGGCGCGCGCAGCGTCCTCGAACGGCTCGACACGCTGCCGCTGGCCAAACCGGTGGCAACCCTGGGCGCGATCGGCGACATACTCAGCGCATCGATGGGCGGCTCCAGCGGCGTTCTGCTGTCGATCTTCTTCACCGCCGCGGCGCAGGCCCTCGGCAGCGGCGCCAGCTTGGCCAAGGCACTGCTTGCCGGGCTTGAGCGGATGACTTTCTACGGCGGCGCAAAGCCTGGCGATCGCACCATGGTCGATGCGCTGGAGCCAGCCCTGAAGGCGCTCGACGCCGACGGTCTGGAAGAGGCAGCGGCGGCCGCCCGGCGCGGCGCCGAGGCCACGGCCGCCATGGAGAAGGCCAAGGCCGGACGATCCGCCTATGTCGGCACCAAATTGCAGGGCGTGGTCGACCCCGGCGCCCATGCGGTGGCCGAGGTGTTCGCGGCCGCCGCCACGCTGCTTGTTTCGGCCTGACGCATGCACCAGTTGTCGAATGACCGTTCTTTCGCTACTGCCGGCAGACTGGAAACCAGGATTTTGGGCGACATGGCGGCGTTGAACCTTGCCAGGCTGATCGCGGTGGCCGCCGATACGATTGCCGCGCACGCCGGGGAATTGACGGCGCTCGACCAGGCGATCGGCGACGGCGACCATGGGCTGAACATGAAGCGCGGCTTCGAGGCCGTGCGGGCCGAGGCTGATGCGTTCGCGGCAAAGCCGCTGCCCGACGCCCTGAAGGCGATCGGCACCAAACTGGTGATGACGGTGGGCGGCGCGTCCGGCCCGCTCTTCGGCACACTGTTCATGGCGCTAGGCAAGGAGATCACGGTGGATCCCGATCGCGCCGGCCTGACGGCTGCCTTCGGCAAGGCGATCGACGCGGTGGCCGCGCGCGGCAAGTCGCAGCCTGGCCAAAAAACCATGCTCGATGTGCTGCAGCCGGTGCGTGACGCCTTGGCCGGCGGCAAGACGGCGGCGGAGATCGCCGACATCGCCGATGCCGCCGCCGAGGCGACCGTGCCGATGAAGGCGCTGCGCGGCCGCGCCTCCTTCCTCGGCGAGCGCTCGATCGGCCATATGGATGCCGGCGCCCGCTCGACCGCGCTGCTGGTGCGCTCGGTGGGGCAAGCGATCGGGGAAAGCGCATGAGCAATGTCGGGATCGTGATCGTGTCGCATTCGCCGCTGGTCGCGGAGGGCACGGCCGACATGGTACGCCAGATGGTGGGCGACGAAGTGCCGCTTGCATGGTGCGGCGGAAACGGTCATGGCGGGCTCGGCACCAGTGTCGAGGCGATCATGGGCGCCATCGACAAGGCCTGGTCCGAAGCCGGCGTCGCCATCCTTGTCGATCTCGGCGGCGCCGAGACCAACTCGGAAATGGCGGTGGAGATGATCGGCGAGCCGCGTGCGCAGAAGATCATCGTCTGCAACGCGCCAATCGTCGAGGGCGCGGTGATGGCCGCGACCGAGTCCTCCGGCGGCGCCACGCTGAAGGAAGTGGTGGCGACGGCGCATGAATTGTCGCCGTCGTGAGTGAACGGGATTTCTGAAAAAATGTCCGCAGCCGCCGAAGCGACCGTCCTGATCACCCACGATGTGGGCCTGCATGCGCGTCCGTCGGTGAAGTTCACCAAGCTGGCCAAGACGTTTGCCGCCGATGTGGAAATTGCGCTTGCCGCCAACGGGCCGTGGTTCGACGCCAAGAGCATCGTCAAGGTGATGGCGGCCAAGGCGCCGAAGGGCACGGTGCTGCATATCAGGGCCAGCGGCGCTGGCGCCGAGGATGCGGTGCGCGCGCTGATCGACCTGGTGCAGCGCGATTTCGACGAGGACGCCGGTCATGTCCGCTCGGCGTGAGGCTGGCGCGCGGCTTCGGCAGCCCACAGGGAATGCGAGCCATGCGGATTGAGGGTGTTCCGGCCTCGGCCGGCTATGCCGAGGGGCCGCTGTTCGACCTCGACCGGCCGCCGGCCGTCTACGCAGGCAAAGCCACATCCGCGGAGGAGAAGACATCGCTGCAAGCCGCCATCGGCAAGGCGGTAAAGCGGCTTTCAGCAATGGTCGAAACTGTCGACAGCGACGCCGCCGGCATACTCGAATTCCACATCGCCATGCTGGAAGACGACGCGCTGAGCGGGCCGGCCTTCGCATCGATCGCTTCGGGGCGGACCGCCGACCTCGCATGGCGGGAGGCGCTCGATGCCGAGATCGCCGGCTACGAGGCCTCCGACCAGGATTATTTCCGCGCCCGTGCCACGGACCTGCGCGATATCAGGGACCAGGTGCTGCGCGCCCTGACCGAAGACGGTGGCAGCACAGCGCCGTCCGGTGCCATCCTGTGTGGTGAGGATATCGCGCCGACGCGCTTTCTCGAAACCGATTGGAGCCATGGCGGCGGCATCGCGCTGAAGGCGGGCAGCACGGCCAGCCATGTCGCCATGCTGGCGCGCTCGCGTGGCGTGCCGATGGTCGTGGGGCTGCGCCAACCGCTTGCCGATCTTGCCGGCGTGGCGCTGCTCGACGCCGAGCACGGCAGCATCGTGCTGGCGCCCTCGCCGGCGGAGATCGGCGCGTTCAGGCAGTCGTCGTCTTCCTTCGCCGCACGCCAGGGCAAGGCGCAAAGGTTTCTGGCGCGGCCGGCGGTGACCAAGGCCGGCACGGCGGTGCGCGTGCAGGTCAACATCGCCGACCCGTCCGATGTCGACGGCATCGACATCGCGACCTGCGACGGGGTCGGCCTGATGCGCACCGAATTCCTGTTCGGCAAGACATTGCCCGATGAAGAGACGCAGTATCGCGCCTATCGCAAGGTGCTGGAATGGGCCGGGGAAAAACCGGTGACGATCCGCACCGTGGATGCCGGCGGCGACAAGCCGGTGCCTGGCTTCACCGTCGAGGAAGGCAATCCGTTCCTCGGGCTGCGCGGCATCAGGCTGTCACTGTCCCGGCTCGACATTTTTCGCGTACAGATCAGGGCATTGCTGCGCGCCGCGCCACACGGCAATCTCAGGGTGATGTTTCCAATGATCGCCGTGGCCGAGGAGTATGAACGCGCAGCCGCCCTGTTCGGCGAGGAACAGGCGGCCCTTGCCGCGCGCGGCGTCGCGCACAAAATGCCGCCGCTCGGCATCATGGTCGAGGTGCCTTCAGTCGCCATCGCGCCGGAGGCGTTCGCCGGCGTCGCCTTCTTCTCGATCGGCTCCAACGATTTGACGCAATATGTGATGGCGGCCGCGCGGGACAACGCTGCCGTGGCCCACCTCAATTCGGTCCGCCATCCGGCGGTGCTGCGGCTGATCGGCTCGGTCACCACCTTTGGACGGGAAAACAACATTCCCGTCAGCCTGTGCGGCGATGCCGGCGGCGATCCGGCCGCGATCCCTTCGCTGATCGAAGCCGGCTTGCGCGACCTGTCCGTCGCGCCGGCGCAACTCGCAATGGCCAAGGCGGCCCTATCTGATGTTTCGGTCTAGGCGCGGCCGGCATGGTTGACATCAAACCCGAACCCGGCTCCGAAGAGGCGATCCGCGCCTACAAGACGATCCTGTCGCAGGTCATCGACCAGCGCCCGTCCGGCATGCGCCAGCGCCTGGCCGACGCGCTCGGCAAGCACCGCAGCTTCGTGACGCAGATTTCAAGCCCGGCCTATACGGTTCCGATACCGTCAAAGCATTTGCCGGCCATTTTTTCCGTCTGCCATTTCAGCCCGGCCGAACGGGATCAGTTCCTCGCCGCCTACCATCAGGCGCATCCGGGGAAAATGTCGATCGCCGCGGGCATGCGCAAGACGCGGCATGTGTCGCTGGTCGTGCCGGATTTCGGCGACGACAAGCAGAATGCGGCGCTCGACCGGGCGATCAACGAATTCATCCAGAAGATCACCAGCATCGCCGGCAAGGGTGGCAGTTGACCATTCTTGCCGGGCTGTTTGGGAGGACGCCATGAAGAAATTTATGAACGCGGTGGACACGGTGCTGACCGAGAGCCTCGACGGTTTCGTGGCAGCCCACGCCGATATCCTCGCGCTTGGCGACGAGCACAAATTCGTCCGCCGCAGGACACTGCGGCCGGGCAAGGTGGCGCTGATCTCCGGCGGCGGCTCGGGCCACGAGCCGTTGCATGCCGGCTTTGTCGGCCACGGCATGCTGGATGCCGCCTGCCCCGGCCAGGTGTTCACCTCGCCGACGCCGGACCAGATGCTGGCGGCGGCGCGAGCCGTCGACAGCGGCGCCGGCTGCCTGTTCATCGTCAAGAACTACGAGGGCGATGTGATGAACTTCGACATGGCGGCCGAGATGTCGGAAGGCGTGCTGCAGGTGGTGACCAATGACGATGTCGCCGTCGAGAATTCGTCCTACACGACCGGCCGGCGCGGCGTCGCCGGCACGCTGGTGGTGGAAAAGATCGTCGGCGCGGCGGCCGAGCATGGCCTGGCGCTGCCCGTGCTGAAGACGCTGGGCGAGCGCGTCAACGCCGCCACCCGCTCGATGGGCGTGGCGCTGACCAGCGGCACCGTGCCAGCCGCCGGCAAACCGACCTTCGACATAAGCGACGGCGAGATGGAATTCGGCGTCGGCATCCATGGCGAGCCCGGCCGCCGGCGCGACACGTTGAAAAGCGCCGACGCGATCGCCGAGGAGATCTGCACCGCCATTCTGGGCGATCTCGGCGACAAGGCGAAAGGCCCGGCGCTGCTGTTCGTCAACGGCTTCGGCGGCACGCCGCTGATGGAGCTCTACCTGATGTACAACAGCGCGCGCAAAATCTTCGAGACCCGCGGCGTAACGATAAGCCGGTCGCTGGTCGGCAGCTATGTCACCTCGCTCGACATGGCCGGTTGCTCGATCACGCTCACCATGCTCGACGACGAGACGACCGGCTGGTGGGACGCGCCTGTCCACACGGCGGCGCTGCGCTGGGGCATGTAGCCGTTCGAGTGCGAGCCCTGGAAGGAGCCATAGGGCTTTCGTTGAGATTGTGCACGGCGATCGATGCACCATCACCCGCTCCCAACCGAGATCACCCCAGAAATAGTCGTCACCATAAGGCCTCCGGCAAGCGCGTCGACCCGCCGGGCCGTTGCTTTTCTTCCCCTAAGTAAGGTAAGGACTCCCGGGGTTTTGGGGAGATAGCGTATGCGTTACAACTGGGAGCGGGCTCCGACGACTTTCGAACGTCATCGGAAAGCCCTGGCGGCCGCCATTTTGATCTTCGGTGGCGTAGGCCTCATGCTTGTGGCCCTGCCGATCTAGTGCGGTCGACATTTCGTCCAACGAATACCGTTTGTTAGACGGCTATCGGCCAGTCTCTCAGCGAGGCTGACCGGTCACGGCGATGAAGCGTCGGTCGCGTCCTTCAAAGCCCTGGCTGAAGCGCTGCACCAGCACGACGATCACCGCCGGCTTGCCGGACGGCGTGTATTCATAGGCTTCCGACAGGCTGTGGGAGGTCGGGCAGTTTCTCGAGCCCGGCACGGCCTTGTCCTCGTGCAGTGTCTTGAACGGCTTGCCGTCCTGTCCCTGCAGCGTCAAGCGGAAGCCGAGCGCCTTGCCCGTCCTGTCCCCTTGAAGGGCCTTGTCACCTTGCTGGCTGTCTTCGAAACTCGGCGAACAATCGGTCGTGCTATTGGCCAGGATCTCGTCGAGCTGAATGGTCGAAATCCCGATCTCGTCGTAGAGCGGCGAAAGCCACTTTTGCGACACCTGTTCGAGGCGGGAAATGTCGGCATAGGCGACCATCTCGCCCGGGAAGGTGAACTTGTCGGAGGCGGTCTGCTTGCCGCGCGGGGCGATGGCATATTTGGCGAGGATGGGTTTTGCCTTGGCGGCCGCCTGCGCCCTCGCCTGCTCGAGGGTGAGCGTCGCCTCCTCGGATTCGTCGACGATCAGGATCGGCTTGCCGCCGACGAATTCATCGGTGCGCGTGTCGATGATGTCGATCTGCGAATAACCGGACGCCGAGGCGCCCGCATCGAGCTCACCATATTGCTCGAAGGCGAAATAGGCGCCATCGGGCGAGAAGCCGATTATGCGCCTGGCCGCGGCGTCTCCGGCCAGGGCGGAAGCGGTGGAGATCGCGAGCAGCGCACCGATCGCCAGCGCAAACACCGGTTTTGCCGTGATCGACGCTGGATGGCGCACTGCTCAGACCCTCCCCCGAGAAGACCTCACTTCACGATACGGTGCGCCAAGGGTCAAGCCGTGACGGGTTCATACGAAAATCAGGGAAGACAGCGCCGGAAAAAACAGCATAGGCTGTTGGCAAAGACGGCAAATGGTTTCCTGGGGAGGTTACGGATGGCTTCACGCTATCACGAGGTCTATGACGGCTGGAAACGCGACCCGGAACAATTCTGGGCGGACGCGGCCGGCGCCATCGACTGGTATTCGCCCTGGGACAAGGTGTTCGTTGCCAGCGCCGGCGTCTATGGCCGCTGGTTTACGGGTGCCACCTGCAACACCTGCTACAACGCCATCGACCGGCATGTCGCCGGCGGGCGCGCCGACCAGATCGCGCTGATTTATGACAGCGCCATCACCGGGACGGTCAAAAAATTCACCTATGCCGAGCTCAAGCGCGAGGTGGTGGCGCTGACCTCGGTGCTGAAGAACCAGGGCATCGCTAAGGGCGACCGTGTCATCATCTACATGCCGATGGTGGCGGAGGCGGCCATCGCCATGCTCGCCTGTTCCCGCATCGGCGCCGTGCATTCGGTCGTCTTCGGCGGCTTTGCCTCGCATGAACTGGCCACCCGCATCGATGATGCCAAACCGAAGCTGATCATTTCGGCCTCCTGCGGCCTGGAACCGGGCCGGGTCGTTGCCTACAAGCCGCTGCTCGACAAGGCGATCGAGATGTCGGGCCACAAGCCGGACGCCTGCCTGATCCTGCAGCGCGACCAGCTGCGCTGCGAACTGAAGGAGCATTTCGACATCGACTATGCCGACGCCGTCGCGCGCGAGCGGGCTGCCGGCGCCAATGTCGACTGCGTGCCGGTGCTGGCCACCGATCCGCTCTACATCATCTACACGTCGGGCACGACCGGCCAGCCCAAGGGCATCGTGCGCGACAATGGTGGCCACATGGTCGCGCTGAAATGGACGATGGAAAACGAGTTCGGCGTCAAGCCGGGCGAAGTGTTCTGGGCGGCATCCGATGTCGGCTGGGTGGTCGGCCATTCCTACATCGTCTACGGACCGCTGCTGCATGGCTGCACCAGCATCCTGTTCGAGGGCAAGCCGATCGGCACGCCCGACGCCGGCACCTACTGGCGGGTGATCTCGGACCATGGCGTGGTCGCGCTGTTCACCGCGCCGACGGCGTTCCGGGCGATCAAGGGGCAGGATCCCAAGGGCGAATTCGTAGCCAAATACGATCTGTCGAAATTCCGCACGCTGTTCCTGGCGGGCGAGCGCGCAGACCCCGAAACCATCAAATGGGCGGAGCAGAAGCTCAGCGTGCCGGTGGTCGACCATTGGTGGCAGACCGAGACCGGTTCGCCGATGACCATCAATCCGGCGGGGCTCGGCCTGCTGCCGGTGAAATACGGTTCGCCTGGCGTGCCGATGCCCGGCTACGACATCCGCGTGCTCGACGATGCCGGCCACGAAGTGCCGCGCGGGACGCTCGGCAATGTCGTGGTCAAACTGCCGCTGCCGGCGGGCTGCCTGCCGACGCTGTGGAACGCCGACCAGCGCTTCCGCCAGGCCTATCTCGACGAGTTCCCCGGCTTCTACAAGACGGCCGACGCCGGCATGATCGACGAGGACGGCTATCTCTATGTGATGGCCCGCACCGACGACATCATCAATGTCGCCGGCCACCGGCTGTCGACCGGCGCCATGGAAGAGGTGCTGGCCGCCCATCCCGATGTCGCCGAATGCGCCGTCGTCGGCATCGCCGATGCGATGAAGGGGCAAATTCCGCTCGGCTTCGTGGTGCTGAACGCCGGTGCCGCGCGCGAGGGCGACGCCATCGAAAAGGAGGTCGTGGCGCTGGTGCGCGAGCGCATCGGCCCGGTCGCCGCCTTCAAGACCGTGGTGACGATCAAGCGCCTGCCCAAGACGCGGTCGGGCAAGATCCTGCGCGGCACCATGCAGAAGATCGCCGACAAGGAGGAATGGACGATGCCGGCGACCATCGACGACCCGGCCATCCTCGACGAGATCACCGCTGCCATGAAGGCGCGCGGGATCGGAGTCTGACAGGCATGCGGGGCGCCCGCGGCGCGCCGCCATTCGCGTATGTTGCGGCGCGGCGACGTTTGTGATCGCCGCATTGCTTGATCGTTTGTTGTGCGGCGCAGCATGACACCCTACACTTGACGCGGGGGGCCATCCGATCGGGATCGCATGGCTCAGCAAAAGATTTCATTCGGCGGTGTGGACATATTGCGATTCCTCGCTGCCGTGCTCGTCATGGTCTACCATTACGGATTCTGGGTCTGGGCCTATCCGGACGGCATCTCGGCACAGGCCACGGGCGGCGTGCCGGCGCAGCCCGTTATAGGCGCCTGGGTCGGGTCCGGCTGGGTCGGCGTCGAGATCTTCTTCGTCATCAGCGGCTTTGTCATTGCCTTCAGCGCCGAGAAATCGACGCCGCTGCGGTTTTTCGAGGCCAGGTTCAAACGGCTGGCACCGGCTGTCTGGATCTGCGCGCCGGTCACCGCCGTGCTGCTTCTTGCCATCGGCCTGAGCTGGCCGACCGACGCGGTGGTCCGGCTGGTCCGTACCGGCCTGTTCGCACCCTATGGTCCCTGGGTGGACAGCGTCTACTGGACACTCGGCATCGAGATCGCCTTCTACGCCATTGTCTGGATCCTGCTGCAGCTTGGCCGCTTCCATCTGATGGAGGCGGTGGCGATCGTCATCGGCCTGGTCAGCACGCTGTTCTGGTGCCTCTATTATCCGCTCGGCTGGGCGGACTTCGCCGTGACGCGGCTGCTGCAGCTCACTTTGGTGCATCACGGCTGCTTCTTCGCCGTCGGCGTGCTGCTCTGGCTGATGCGGTTCAAGGCACTGACGGCGCCTCGCCTTGGCTTCTGCCTGCTGTTCCTTGGCGGCGGCGTACTTCAGATCGCCAGTTCGGTCGACGTCCACAGCATCAAGGTCAATACCGTGATGCCCTATGCGCCGCCGATCCTGATCTTCCTCTTCGCCATCGCGCTGATGGCATGGTCGCTGCGGCTTGACCTCAGCTGGAGCGGCTGGCGCCGGATCGGCCTGATGACCTACCCGCTCTACCTGATCCACGACGTCGTCGGCGCGGCAATGCTCGGAGCGATGGTCCGTGCCGGAGTGCCTTATCTCCTGTCGATGGCAGTGGTCGCCGCGACCATGATCGCGGCAAGCTGGCTGGTGGCCGCCGAAGCCGAACCGCGCATCCGGCTGCTGCTCGACCACACCGTTTTCCGCTACCGACTCAAGGCCGCGTAAACGCCATCGTCGCGTGGCCCCATCGGACGAACTCATCCAAAGCCGACTTCGTGGCGGCAAGCAGGGTTGCCCTGATGTCTTCGATGGGCTTGTTTGCAGCCGTCGGGGAGTCGACATGAAGTCGGCGCCGGGGCCTGTCAGGGCTTCACGAACCGATAGGCGAAGCGATCGGTCTCGCCCTTGATCGAGGGATCGAAGACCTTGATCGAGTGCTGATCGTCCTTGTTCGCGAGTATGGTGCTTTCCGCGTCCAGTATGAAGCCGGCCGCCTCCACCTCCTCGCGAACGGATGCAGGCTCAATCCGATGCAGCGACTGCGCCTCGTTCGTGCCCGCTCCTGAGGCGGCGGCGTGGTCGATGATGACGTAGAACCCACCGGGCTTCAGGCGCTCGTAGACGGCTCGATTGAAGTCGGCCGCCGTCGCGCCCTTCTTCTGAATCAGCGCGGTGTGCAGGTCGTGGTAGAACAGGTGCAGCCACAGGATATCCGCTGGTTGCGTGACCTGCGGCATCGCAACGAGGTCCGTGGAGACGGCCTCTACGTTCTCTCGGCCCGGCTCCTTCGCGAGCGTCCGCATCCGGCCGACCGGATCGTTCTTGAAGTCGGCGACTTCGGCGGGCACGAAGCTGTAGACCCGACCTTCGGGTCCCACGACGTCGGAGAACAGGCGCGTCCAGTCGCCTTCGCCTGGGTAGACGTCAATGACTGTGGAGCCCGCATCTACACGTGCAAACCGGATCAACTCGGATAGCTTGGATTGGTCGTACATACGAATCTCCTTTACGGTTGGGCATTAGACGAGCGTGCGGCGTAAAACAGGGATTTTCGGCTGATCCACCGTCTGCCCCGAACCGATGGCCGCGGGGGGCCAGCGCTCCGCAGGGCCGGACGCGCCCATCCGCGACGCCTGGGCCAGTCATGTTCATCAGTCGAACTTGACCAGGTCCTTGAAGATCAGATGACCCCAGCTGTTTCCGCGCGCCTGGACCAGCAGCCCACCTTCCGACAGCCCGCCAAGTTTGATCGGCGAGAAACCGAGCTTTTCCGCGAGCGCAGCAATCTCCGCTGCGGCAGCGTCATCGTCGCTCGCCAGAAATACGACTCTTCTGCCACCATGTAGGGCCGGATCCTGGTCGAGGACGGCAGCGACCAGATGGTTGAAGCCCTTGACCAGTTTTGCACCTGAAAATGCCTGCGCGACGAACTTGGAAGAAGGCTGCCCCCCCAGTTTTTCCGGAGGCACGCCGTAGGCATTGGTTACATCGACGATGGTCTTCCCCTGCCAGGTGGCGAGCGCCTTCGCGACATCCGGGAACGACTCGAAACGGACAGCCAAAAAGATGATGTCCGCCTTGAGGGCGTCCGCCAATTTTCTGGGGATAATGGTGGGCCCGATCGCGGCCGCATCGGCGGCAAAGCTTTCCGGGTCGCGCGTGGTTGCAACGGACACGTCGATGCCCTTGCGGGCAAAGGCTTTGGCCAGGGCACGACCGATGTTGCCGAAGCCGATAATTGCGTAGCTCATAATGTTTCTCCTGATCTTGTGTTGGAACTAAAGTTTGAGAAGCGGGATCACCCCACTGGCGGGGCTGAAGGGCCAGGCACGGAACCGCGCTTGGCTCAAACCTGAGCCATGCCTCCATCGACGGCGAGATCCACACCGGTGATGTAAGAACTATCGTCGGAGGCGAGGAACGTGACAGCAGCCGCGATTTCCTCCGGCTTGCCCCTGCGACCCATTGGGATCTGTGAAGCAAACTGGGCGACCGCTTGCTCGGCTTGCTCAGGAGTGAGGCCCGTCGTTGTCTCCAAGGCGGGGGTCTCGATGGCTCCGGGGCTCATCGTATTCACTCGGATTTTCCGGTCTTTCAACTCTAGAGTCCAAGCGCGCGAGAAGTTGCGCACTGCCGCCTTGCTCGCGGCGTATGCGCTGAACCCCGGCAACCCCAACACGTTGGAAACCGAAGAATTCAGAATAATCGAACCGCCGTCCTTGAAGAGGGGAAGGGCCTTCTGCACCGTGAAGAACAGCCCCTTCACGTTCACGTCGAAGGTCTGATCGAAGTGGGCCTCGGTAGCCGCTGCGAGCGGTGCGATTGTCCCTGCGCCAGCGTTCGCGAAGAGAACGTCGATGTGACCATGTTTCTCTTTCACGATGGCATAGAGCCGGTCCAGATCTTCCAGCCGTGACACGTCGCCGACGACCGTCGTAACGTTTCCCGTGACGAGGGCTGCGGCCTCCTTCAGCTCTTTCTCTCGTCGCCCAGTGATGACGACGTGTGCACCTTCTTCTACAAAGCGCTTGGCCGTCGCCAAGCCAATCCCGCTGCTTCCGCCTGTGATGACTGCAACCTTACCTTCGAGTTTTTTCATAATCTTTCGCCTTTGGTCGTGTGTTTTGGTTTTCGCAAAGTTTGAGAAGCGTGGCCCGCATCGGGGTCAAAGTTGTGCCAGGCCGCCGTCGACGGCGACCTCGCTGGCGGTCATGAAGCTGCTGTCCGACGACGCGAGAAAGGCAGCCACCGCCGCGATCTCCGCGGGATCGGCCATGCGCTGGAGCGGAGTCATCGCGCCGTAGGCCTTCTGGCCCTCCTCGCCCAGCGCTTCCTTCGCGAGTTCGGTCGCCGTCGCCCCAGGCGACAGCACGTTGACCCGGATGCCGGTGCCCTTCAGATCCTCCGCCCAGGTCCGCGCGAGATTGCGCACTGCCGCCTTGCTCGCGCCGTAGGCAGTGAATCCCGGGGCGCCCGTCGTGCCGGCGCTCGATCCGGTCAGGATGATCGAAGCGCCCGGACCCAATAGCGGCAACGCCTTCTGGACCGTGAAGATCGTGCCCTTCACATTGGTGTCGAAGGTTTCGTCAATGTGCTCGGCGGTGATCTCGCCGAGCGCAAGCTGGCTTCCCGCCCCGGCATTGGCGAAGACGATGTCGAGGGTTCCGCGCTCGGCCTTGACGGCCGCGTAGAGCCTGTCGAGGTCGGCCTCATCCGAGACCGAGCCTTTCACCGCGCGGGCATTGGAACCGAGGTCGGCCACAGCAGCATCGAGCGCTTCCTGCCGGCGGCCGAAGACGAAGACGAAGGCGCCCTCCTCGATGAAGCGCTTTGCCGCGGCGCGGCCGATGCCGGTGGCACCGCCGGTGATGACGGCGGTCTTTCCATTCAATCTGGTCATGACGTGCATCCTTCCAGGCTTCCGCCTTGGTCATTCGGGAAGTCCCGAGACCTGAAGATGGGTCTGCCAAGGTGAGGCTTTGAGTGAGGAAGCGCGCACATCGGTGGTGCGAAATCGATCCGGTACGGCTATTCAAGGCAGCCGCGACGATAAGGTTAGCCGTTCGGAATTGGGCCGCGCTCGTCGACAAGTGTTATTATGGCCGCCTGTACTGTTGTACGATGAAGGCGAGGCTTTGAAGGCGCACCGCGCGGTGCGAGATTGCACCATGATCGACTGGGATGACGTTCGCTACTTTCTTGCCGTCGCACGCGGAGGCTCGGTGCGGGCCGCCGCCAAGCGCCTCGGCGTGAACCACGCGACCGTGCTGCGACGCATCGCCCAACTCGAGGACCGCCTCGGGGCGCAGATGTTCGAAAAGCTGCCTTCGGGCTACCGCCTGACGGCTGCAGGGGAAGAGGTCCTCGAGCTCGCGGAGCGGATGGAAGCGTCCTCGCACCAGCTGGAGACACGCGTCTTCGGTCGGGACCAGAGCGTGCGCGGGCTTCTGCGGGTGACGCTGGCTCCGACCCTCGCGACACACCTGCTCATGCCGGACTTCGCCGATTTCGCGCGTCTGCATCCGGACATCGAGATGGAAATCTTGTCGTCCGGCGAGTTGGCAAATCTGACCAACCGAGAGGCCGACGTCGCGATTCGCGTCGTCTATGACCGCAAAACCCTGCCGCTCAATCTTCACGGCCTGAAGGGATCAGAGCTGTTCGGAGGCGTCTACATCTCCCGCGATCGACTGGCCGCGTGGCGTGCGGGCGCGCCTGATCCCATCCGGTGGATCGTCATAAGCAGTCATGGAGTTCCGCAATGGGCCAGCGAGGGCGAGGTTCGCACCACGGCGGTTCCATTCAGGACCACGGACGGCGAGGCGCAGATCGCTGCTGTACGGCAAGGGCTCGGGATGACGACACTGCCGTGCTTCGTCGGCGATGGCGACCCACTTTTGGTTAGGGTGCCGGGTACCGACCTGCACATGTACGGAACGGTCTGGCTTCTCACGCAGGGCGAGACACGCAAGACGAAGCGCGTGCGGCTCTTCACCGAGTTCGTATCCCGCAGGCTCGCCGCATACGCGCCGCTTCTCACGGGACTGTCCGAATCGCGCGACTGACGGCCGGCAAGTCGCCGGGATTCCAGCCTTGGCGCATGCTTCATCGCCAATTCCGTCAAGACGAACAAACCAGGTAGCTACCGCCTAGACCGTCGCCTTGCTGCGCACTTCGGACTTGTCGAGATAGTAGCTCGAATATTTGTCGAAGAATTTCTCCGACGCCCCGAACGATCCGTATTTGGCGAGCTTCTTCAGGTCGACCTTGTTCAGCACCGCGCCGACGATCTTGTTGGCGACATAGGGTTCGGATTCCAGCATCGACCTGACCATGGCGCGCGGCGTGCGGCCCCATTCGGTGACGAGCACGAAGCCGTCGACCAACGGCGCGAAGGCCTTGGCGTCGACCACCGGACCGAGCGGCGGCAGGTCGACGACGATATACTCGAACGTCTCCTTGGCGTTCTCGATGAAGCGCCGCATTCCCGCCGAGGACAGGAGCTCGCTGGTGTGCGAGAAGTTGCCGCGCAGCACGGCGGGGATGATGGCGAGCTTGGTCTGCCGGTCGATCTTGCCGACGGATTGCCAGGTCTGGCCGTTGACCACGGCCTCCATCAGGCCTTGCTCGGCCTCCATGCCGAGGCTGCGGCTGAGGCCCGGATTGCGCAAGTCACCGTCGATGAGCAGCGTCCTGGCGCCGTTGGCGGCCAGCAGCCCGGCGAGATTGGCCGCGACCGTCGACTTGCCTTCGCCCGGAAGCACCGAGATGACGCCGACGACGCGGCTGCCCTGTCCTTCCATCACGACATCAAAGGCTATCTTGGCGCTGCGCAGCGTTTCGGAGAACATCGACGCCGGCGCGTCGATGCTGACCCGCATGCGCGCCCGTCTTTCGATGGCCGCCGGCGACCTGGCTTTCTTGGCATCCGGCAGAGCCTCTGACTGCTTGTCCTCCTTGGCGGGCCTGCTGCCGACGGTCGGCAAATAGCCGAGGAATTTGAGGCCGACGCGGTCGCGGACCTCCTCGCCGGTCCGGAAGAACCGCTCGTTGAACTCGTTGAGGCCGCCGAAGCCGGCACCCATCAGCACGCCGAGCACGAGCGACAGGCCGAGCACGATGACGGTGCGCGGGCTCGAGGCGGAGAGCGGCGTCGAGGCGTCCGAGATGATGCGGATCTTGCCGACCGGGAAGGATTGCTGCTGCGCTGCCTCCTCGTAGCGGCCGAGGAAGGTCTGATAGAGCGTGGTGAGCGCGGTTGCCTTCTGGTCGAGGTCGCGCAACTGGACCTGCGACTGGTTGTCGATGGAACTCTTGCCCTGTGCGGCGGCAACATTGGCCCTGAGCGCCGTCTCGCGCGCCAGCGCCACCTCATATTCGTTGCGATAGCTTTCGGTGAGCTGCTTCAGCTCGCCGAAAATCTGCTTCGATATATCGGCCTTCTCCTTGGCAAGCGCCACGGCCTGCGGATGGTTGGGACCGAAATTCGCCTCGACATCCTGCTGCCGCTTGGCGACGGCGAGGTAGCGGGTCTTGAGCGCCGAAATGACCGAACTGCTCGGCTGATCGCTCGAAATGGCGGCATCGTTGAAGGCGTTGTCGGAGCCGCTTTCGACGATCGACTTGTACTGCTGGTAGCGGGCGCTGGCGCGCGCCGTGTCGGCCTGTGCCACGATCAGCTGGGCGTTGAGGTCGGCAAGCTGCTTGTCGCTCATCAGCTGACCATCGCTGTTGGCGGACAGGCCGTGTTCGGCCCTGAATTTCTCGACCGCCAGCGATGCCTGCTGCGAGCTTTCGCGCAGTTCCGTCAGCCGGCCCTGCAGCCAGACCGCCGCGCGCTCGGTGGCGTCGAAGCTGGCATCGAGCTGATCGGCCAGGTAGGCGTCGGCATAGGCCTTGGTGATCGCTTTCGCCAGACCGGGATCCGTCGCCTGGTAGCCAAGCGCGATGACGTAGCTTCGGCCGACACGATCCGCCCGGATCTCGTTCTGCAGCTTGAGGATCGCATAGTCGCGGCGCGACGTGGCGATCAGCGCATCGCGCGTAGCCGGGTCAAGCTTGCTGATGTCACCCATGCCCGGCATGGGTGAGCTTGGGTGGACATACTGGATCAGGCCGCGGATCAGGCCGACGCCCTGGGCGAGCGCGGATTGCGGCGGGTTCATGAACGCGTCGTTCTGGTCGAGCTTGAGCTTGTCGACGACCACCGCGGCGAGCCGCGTCGAGGTCAGGATCTCGATCTGGCTCAGAATGGCGGAATCCGTCTGCATGGTCGTCGACGCCGCCGAGATGTCGTCGACGATCTTGTTCAAGCCCTCGTCGATCAGAACGCTCGAGACCGACACATATTTGGGCGGCGTTGTCTGCAGATAGAGCATGCCCAGGAAAAGACCGATGGCGGCGCACACGGCAACCACCTTGGCCTGCCGCGCAGCCATGCCAAGCAGCCGCTCGATATCGATGAAGTCTTCGCCGTTTCCTGCGTCCGAATTCGGCAATGGCATCCTCTTGTCGAGAGGAAAGTTGGCATAATTCATCGTCGGTCCAATCCCAGAGCCCGTTGCGTTCCCGATCATCGGGTTGAGGCTCTATCTCTTTGTTCGGGCATGATCTTTTCCGTAAACTTTCGGGATCATGACCTGTCTCAGTTTTAAGCATGATCTTTCCGGAAACCGGGATCCACTTTCCGGGATCATGCTTTGGCTTGCAGGCGCCTCAACGGTCGGGAGCATTGCCGGGAAGCAACGCAAGCTTCATGCCAGACGACGGGGGCCTGTCGGCCCCTCGCCGCCAGCCATTCGGCAATACTCCCGAAAGATGGGCATTATGCGGCTTCTTCCTGGCGTTCATGCGACCGGACGAACTCCTGAAGCATCTCGAAAACCGGGCCCTTCATGTCGTTGCGCGCCAGCGCGAAGGCGATGTTGGCCTGGATGAAGCCTTCCTTGGATCCGCAGTCGAACATGCGGCCCAGGAAAGGCTGGGCGAAGAACGGCTGGTCCTTCGACAGGCGGACCATGGCGTCCGTCAGCTGGATCTCGTTGCCGGCGCCACGCTGCTGATTGCCCAGCAGCGCGAAGATCTCGGGCTGCAGGATGTAGCGGCCATTGATGTAGAAGTTCGACGGCGCGTTGGCCGGGGCCGGCTTTTCGACCATGGCCGTAACCTCGAAACCGCCGCCGATTTCGGCGCCGCGGCCGACAATGCCGTATTTGTTGGTCTCGCTCGGATCGCAGCGTTCGACGGCGATGACGTTGCCGCCGGTGCGCTCATAGAGATCGACGGTTTCGGCCAGGCAGCCGCGCCCGCCGAAGGAGACCATGTCGGGCAAAAGCAGGGCGAAGGGCTCGTTGCCGATGACCTCGCGGGCGCACCAGACGGCGTGGCCCAGGCCCTGTGGCGACTGTTGGCGGATGAAGGAGGTGGCGCCGGCCACCGGCAGCATGCTTTCGAGCGCCTCCAGTTGGGTCTTCTTGCCGGTCTGCTCCAGGGTTCCGATCAATTCCGGATGCAGGTCGAAATAGTCCTCGATGACCGCCTTGTTGCGGCCGGTCACGAACACGATGTGCTCGATACCGGCTTCGAAGGCCTCGTCCACCGCATATTGCACGACTGGCCTGTCGACGACGGGAAGCATCTCCTTCGGCATCGACTTGGTCGCCGGCAGGAACCGTGTTCCAAGCCCCGCCACCGGTATCACGGCTTTCCTGATTTTCTTCATCGCAAATTCCTTCTGAGGAGATCGACTTCAGTCCATTCACAGGCCACGAAAAACCCCTCCATGTGCCTGCATCTTCACCTCCCCGCCCCCACGGCAAACTGTGCCGCTACTCGTCGCAACCGCACGGCGATCGGCATGCCCATATGCCTGACCGCAGCCGGGTCGCTTAGTGCCGTCCGGATCGCCTTGAGCGGGGACCGCGCCTTAATGTGCTGGACCATCGCCAGGAAGGAGGCCGCCTTGCGCAGGCTGCGGCCGCGCCGGGCAAAGGCCGCCTGGGCCGCCTCGTCCATCCGATGGGTTCGAGCGAATACGGCATCCGCGTCGCGCATCGCTTCGACATGGTGAAGCTCGAGCACACGCGAGATGGAGCCACTGCGAATATGGTAGGCGTAGCCGATCTCCGGCTCGACCACGCATTTGCCGCCCTTGGCGAGCGCCTCGGCAAACAGGATGTAGTCCTCGCCGATCCTCAGCTTCTCGTCATAGCGAAGCCGGTTCTCGTCGAGGAGCCGGCGCTGGAAGATCGGCTTGAGGTAGCCGAGGTTGAACTTCGATTCGAAGACGATGTTGCCGGCGATGTAGGTGGCCAGCGAAATCTCGCGCAGGCCTTCCAGATACTGCCGTGGGAACATCGCATCCTCGACCACACCGTCCTCGCGGATGACCTGGAGGTTGTCGACGGCAATCTGGGCATCCGCCTTTTCGGCGCGGCTGATCATGGCGGCGAGACGGCCGGGAAAGACGGCATCGTCGGAATCGAGCACCGCGACCCACCTGCCGCGCGCGACGTCGAGCCCGGCATTCCGGGCGCCGCCGGGACCGCGATTCCTGGCAAGCGCCACAACGCGCACGATGTCTCCGGGATAGGCTCGCGCCACGTCGAGCGTGGCGTCGCGCGACTGGTCGTCGACGACGATTATCTCGACGCTGACACCCTTCTGCGCGATGGCGCTGGCAATCGCGCGGTCGAGCGTCGCCTCGGCATTGTAGGCGGCGATGACAAAGGAAACATCGGGGGCTGAAGTATCGGGGGTTGGGGAAACTTCAGGCTGCACGCTTGCCTCCTTCCCCAGGTGAGGATTGACCGTAGAGGCGGAGTTCACGGATGCCGACAAGGCCGCTGACGACGCCGACATGCATGATGCCGCGCAGAACGCTGCGGTTCCTGCGCACCGGGCTGGCGACCACGGGCAGTGCCGCTACGAAACAAAAGGCTGCCTTGGCGGAGGCCAAGCCGACATGCTTGATCAGCCCGATGCCACGCGCGGTGCTGCCCAAGAGGTGACCGTGCGTCTGGCCGACACGGAAGCGACGGCGGCCAAGCCAGTCGAACGCGGCCCTTGAGCGCGGCACGACCTCATCCACCCAAGCTTCTCGAGCGAAGGCGATGCGGCCACCGGCCCTGACCATCTGGTCGAAGAATTCGGTGTCTTCACCGCCGGTCTGGCCGCGCGCCAGGCTGAAGCGGCGGCCGCGCAGGCTGTCCGATCCCATGCGCAACAGAACGTTGCAGGTGTAGCCGGTGCGGATCTCGCCGCGCACCCAGACCGGCAAGGTCGAATGGAAATCGCCGCGCCGCATCCAGTCGGGCGCATCCGGGCGGTAGAGCGCCCGCACCGGGCCGAGCACGGCTGTCGCACCACTGTCTTCGGCCGTCGCCACCAGCTCGGCCAGCCAACGGGCCGAGGCCGTCTCATCATCGTCTATGAAGGCGAGGAAATCCGCCTCGCTGGCATCGAGGCAAGCGTTGCGGGCGACCGAAATGTTGCGCGCCGGGGCATGCCGGTAGCGGACCGGCAGCGCCAATTCCTGCGACAGCGCCGTCACCAGCGCCTCTGCGCTCGGCGTGTCGTCATTGTCGGCGACGATGACGCTGACATCGAACCCTTCAGGCATGTCCATCGCGGCGAGCGAGCGCAGCGTGTCGGCCAGTTCCGGCCGGCGGAACGTGCACACACCGATGTCGATACTGCGGTTCCTGGACTGAACCACCATCACGCCACCCCGCGTCGCGCGCCGAGGCCGAGAAGCTGCAGCCAGAAGCCGACGGACCAGCCGAAATGCATGACCATGGCCGAGACGCCGGCCAGCGCGATGTCGGCATTGCGCTGGCGAATGGCCGTCACCAGGCCATAGCCCAGGCAGACCGAAGCCCAGACCAGCAGCGGCACGGCCGCGATCCAGTGCACGAAGGAGAAGGCCGCCAGAAGGACCACCGGGAAGACCGCCAGCGGCACCATCTGCCGGACCTTCGGGATGACGCGGTGTTTCAGCACATTCTTGGCGCGGCCGCGGCCATAACCGAGATACTGGAAATAGAGGCCTTTGAGCGAGGCGCGAGGATAGTAGACCATCTGCGTCTTGCCGCTCATCCAGATCTTGTAACCGGCCTGCCGCAGCCGGTAATCGAGCTCGGCATCCTCATTGTGGCTGAAGGTCTCGTCATAGCCGCCGACAGCGCCGAAGGCCGATATCCGCATCAGCGCGTGATGACCGTGGTCGACCCATTCTCCGGCGGAGAGGTGACGATGCTTGGAACCACCGGTGCCGAGTTTCGAATTCTGCGCCGCGGCGACCGATTTCTGCACAGTGCCGCTGCCGCTGGTCAGCATCGAAACCACGACCGAATCGGCTGATGTGGCCAGCGCTTCCTCGAGCAGCCGGTCGCAATAATCGTCGGGATAGCCGCCATGCGCGTCGATGCGGATGAGATACTCCGCGCCTTCACCGAAAGTGCCGACGGCGAGATTGATCGCCGCGCTCTGGATGCGGCGCTTGTTGTGGAGCAGGATGACGCGCGGGTCCTTCGCGGCGATCTCTCCGACAATGGCCAGCGTGCCGTCGGTGCTGCCGCCATCGGCGACGACGATCCGGGCTCCGAGCCTTGCCGCCGCCGGGCAGAGCTGGCCAAGCAGCGCACCGATATGGGCTGCCTCGTTCAGGCAGGGAATCACGATCAGGCTGGAGGGAAGCGCTTGCGTCATTGGGCGATGGTTCATCCTATGCCAGGGCCTCGGCCGCGAGGGGTTCGCGCACGGTGGTCAGGCGGCGCAGTTTTTCGACCAGCGCGCTGCAGTCGCTGCGATCGTAGCTCCACGTCCTCGGATTGCGGGCCAGCACGCGCGCCTTCAGCCTGCCGAAGCGATGCTCGTCCATCGTGCCGAGTGCGGTTTCAAGCGCGTCGGGCGTCGCCTTGGGCAACAGGACGCCGATGTCCTGCCGGCTGAGGAACCGTCCGGTTTCGGTATGGCCCATCGAGATCGGCACCGCCCCGAAGCGGCAGCCTTCATAGAGGCGGTTGGGCAGCAGCCATTCCGAATTCTGCCCCTCCTCGAAGAAATCTATCGCCCAGGAGAAATGCACGTCCTGATAGATCCCCGCCATGTCCTCCGGATTGCGATAGGGTCCGCGAAACGACAGATAAGGTTCGGCATCGACGAAGGCGTGGAAATCCGGGAATTCGGAGAGCGCCGGACGCCCGCGCAGCACGACTTCGAAACGTCCATCCATGCGATGGGTGAAATCGGCCAGAAGCTTGAGCGAACGCCGGCAGCGCAGCGCTCCGAACCAGCCGATTCGCCATGGCGGGGCGGCAGGCGCTTCCACCGGCTCACGCTCGCCGGGCAGGATCGCCGCGGCCTCGAAATATTTGTTCTCGACCAGCTCGACGGGGGCGGCGACCTGGCGGAAGGGCTTGAAATAATTGGCGATGAAGGCGGGCGAACTGGTCACCAGCAGCTTCACGTCGCGCGCCAGATGGCGTTCCGTGGCGCGCAGCGCCTTGCCCAGCATGTCGTCGCGGAGCACAAGGCGGTGGATGTCGAGACATTCATAGACGATCGGCACAGCGGTGCCGAAAGCCGACCTGGCGCGGCGCGCCAGCGCCAGCATTTCCAGATTGCGCGCGATGATGAGATCGGGCCGCGGCATGCCTTTCAACTTCGCGCCGATCGAAACCGTCGCTTTCGCCACCGCCGCCAGACGCTGGGCGAATCGGCCGTCGCGCGTCGCGCCGAGGTCGATCGGCTGCAATCCTTCTATATCGGAAATCGGGGTTGCGGTGCGGCGAAAGCCCGCCAGGGTGACCCGGGCGCCGCCTGTCCTGAGCATTGTGACCCGTCGGCGAACCGCCGGATCGGAAACATCGTGCACCAGGTACAAGACATGCAGCATGAAAACTCGACCGCTGTTTGACCCCACCCACAGGGATGCTAGTACAGCTCTTGCTGCATCGCAACATTTTTGGCGCCGCCATGGACATTTTCTGTTGCACTGCAAAATTATTGCCGTAGTTTGGGGCTGGCGGCGGGCATGGATTTTCAAGGTACGGAAATTCGCGCAAAAATCAGGAATCCTGAATTTGGAAGCCAACCCATTCGATCCGCCGGAAGGCTCGCTGCGCAAATCGGTCGGGCGCGGCGCGGTGGTGACCGCCATGTCGCAATCGGTGCGGGTCGCGACACAGATCATATCCGTCATCGTGCTGTCGCGGCTGCTGTCGCCGCAGGATTTCGGCGTCGTGGCGATGTGCGCGCCGGTGCTGGCCTTCATCGCGCTGTTCCAGGATTTCGGCCTGACCCAGGCAACGATCCAGAAATCGGGCATCCGCCACGAGGAGGTGAACTACCTCTTCTGGATCAATGTCGCGGTCAGCGCGATCCTTGCCTGCGTGCTCGCGGGCGCGGCACCGCTGGTCGCCGCCTTCTATGGCGAGCCGCGCGTGGCCGGGCTGGTCGCCGCGTTCGGGCTGCAGATCATGGCCTATGGGCTCGGCGCCCAGCACCTGGCGCTTTTGACGCGGCGCATGCAGTTCGGCCGCCTGGCGGTCATCGACGTCGCCAGTGCCGTCGCCGGGTTGGTCGTATCGATCGCCTGGACCTTCATCGACCGCTCCTACTGGGCGCTTTTTGCCGGCACGCTGACCGGCGCGGTGCTGCCGACGCTGTGCTACTGGGCAAGCTCGCGCTGGCGGCCCGGCCTGCCGCGCAAGGTCGCCGGGATCGGCGAGCTGATCAATTTCGGCGCCGGCATTACCGGCTTCAACTTCGCCAATTTCTTCGCCCGCAACCTCGACAATGTGCTGATCGGCAAATACTGGGGCGAGCAGCAACTCGGCCTCTACGACCGCGCCTACAAGCTGCTTCTGTTCCCGCTCAGCCAGATCACCAATCCGCTGTCGAAGGTCATGGTGCCGGCGCTGTCCAGGCTGAAGGACGAACCGGACCGCTACCGCAGTGCCTATCTGCGCGTCATGCCGCTGATCCTTCTGGTGGCGCTGCCCGGCGTCGCCTTCGCCACCGCGATGTCGGATGTGCTGATCCCCTTCGTTCTCGGCGAACAGTGGCGCGCAAGTGCCGCGATCTTCCTGGCGCTCGGCTTTGCCGGGCTGCTGCAGCCGCTCAACAACCCGGCTGGCTGGCTTTTCGTCAGCCAGGGCCGCTCCGGCGACTTCATGCGCTGGGGCATCATCACGGCCGTGACCTCGGTGCTCGCCTTCGCGATCGGCCTGCCCTATGGCGCGCTCGGCGTGGCGATCGCCTATGCGGTCAGCGAATATCTGCGCACGCCGTTCCTGTGGCTCTATGTCGGCAGGAGCGGACCGCTGCAAGCCAGCCATGTGCTGCGCGCCGCAACGCCGTTCGTGCTCGGCGCGCATCTGGCGCTGGCGGCGGTCTGGCTGATCAAGCCGATGCTGCCGCAGCAGCATGTCGTCGCCTTGGCCAGCGGCGCCGTCCTTGCCTACCTCATCACCATTGTCGTCGCGCTGGCCTTCGCATCCGGCCGCGAGGCCTTGCGTGAGGCCGTGAAAATGCTGCCGGCAAGACAGCCGGCGGCAACGCCGCGCGAGGCGCAATAATTTCGGCGCCTTTGCCGGCTAACCCATCCACACGAACATCAGGTCTGATCCATGCACTACCGATCGATCTCCGACATGAACGACACCATCGTCGGCAACCTTCACCGGCTGCCGCGCGACATCGACTTGGTGGTCGGCGTGCCCAGAAGCGGCGTGCTGGCCGCGACGCTGGTCAGCCTTGCGGCGAACATTCCTATGACCGACCTGGATAGCTTCCTGGAAGGCCGGGTCTACACATCAGGCGTCACCAAGCGGCGCGCAGCGCTCGACCGTAAGGTCTCGGACATGCGCAAGGTGCTGGTGATCGACGACAGCGTCGCCGGCGGCAACGCCATGCGCGACGCCCGTGCCCGCATCCAGGCCGCCGGCATCGAGGCCGACTTCACCTATGCCGCCGTGTTCGGCCTGCAGCCGCAGCATCAGGAAATCGACGTCGTCTTCGAGGTCGTGCCGCATCCGCGCATGTTCCAGTGGAATTTCATGCATCACAAATTCCTGGGAGAGTGCTGCGTCGACATAGACGGCGTGCTGTGCCTCGATCCGACCGAGGCGGAAAACGACGATGGTCCGGCCTATGAGAAGTTCCTCAGCGAAGCGCGGCCGCTTCACGCGCCGACCCACAGGATCGGCTGGCTGGTCACCAGCCGGCTGGAGAAATACCGCGCGCTGACCGAGGCGTGGCTGGCCAAGAACGGCATCCTGTACGACCAGCTGATCATGCTCGACCTGCCGAGCAAGGCGGAGCGCCAGCGGCTCGGCGCGCATGGCAGTTTCAAGGCCGATTTCTACCGCAAATCCAATGCCATCCTGTTCATCGAAAGCGAGCATGCGCAGGCGCTGAAGATCACGGAACTGTCGGGCAAGCCGGTGCTGTGCGTCGAAACGCATATGGTGAGCTTCCCCGACGCGCTGTCGCTGCCGGCGCTCGGCCAGGCAGCGCGCAACCTGCCGGCCAGGCTGCGGCAGATCAACTCGCAGCAAGGCCGCAAGGGCGCCGCCAAGGCGCTCGCCCGCGCCCTGCTTGGCGCCCGCGGCTACGAAACGCTGAAAAGCCGGGTCAAGCGCCCGGCTTGATCGGGCGGCCTTCCCGAACGCTGGCTACGCCGCCTGCAGCGCGCGCTGCCGCACCGCCCTGTCCAGGATCGAGAAGAAGGTGACGAACTGGCGATCGGGATCGAGTTCCGGACGCGCCGCGAAGCCGCGCGCCAGACCCGAGACCCGCTCATATTCCTTGTTGTCGTTCCACAGCAGCCTGACGGCCGCGACCCAGTCGATGAGCGGCGCGTCATAGTCGAGCACCGTGCCGCCGGGGCCGATGGCCTCGGGCAGGCCGCCGCGCCGTGAGCCGACGACCGGGATGCCGCTGCAATGGGCCTCGGATGCGACGCGGCCCCAGGCCTCCTCCCATTTCGAGGGCGCAAGCAGGATCCTGGTGCGGCCGTAGACCGTCTTCATGTCGTTGGTGCGGCTCTCCAGCGTGACATTGCCGAGCGGCGCGATCGTCTCTTCGATGCGCGCGCGATGATCGTCCTCGAGCTTCCAGCTTTCAACGAACAGGAACGGGATTTCCGGGCAGGCGCCGGCAATGCGCACCGCCAGTTCGAAGCCCTTTTCCTCATAGGGATTGATCAGGGTGACGAACTGGCCCGTGGTCGGCGTGCTGTACTGCGTCGGGTTGATGGTCGGCGGGATGACCGTCGCCTCGATGCCGAATTCCCGTTTGTAGCTGCGCGCGGTGAATTCCGAATTCGCGATGTAGAGTGCGGAACCCAACTCGCGCAAATCACCGCCCAGCTCGTGGAACTCGACATTTCTGAGATAGACGACCAGCGGCACGCCCTCGGCCTGCAGCGCTTTGCCGAGCGGAACCGATTTGTGGCACTGGACCACCGTCACGTCCGGCTTCAGTTTCTTGACGGCAAACCCTGCCGCCTCCCAGGGAAACCATGTCCTGATCACCGGGTAACCGGGAAAGCTGTCGACGACCGCCGGTCGCCGCATGAGCTTCATCTTGGCGCGCGCCTTGAGGCCGAACATGCCGTCGCCGAACAGGGCGGCGAGCACCGATGCCTCATGGCCATGTTCGATCAGCTGCTGCACCAGATGATGCGTGCTGGATTGGACGCCGCCACCGAACTCGGGCGGATAGCCGTTGCCGCTGGCAAAGAGGACTTTCATGATCCTGGCTCCTGGTCTTCTCGCGTTTCAGTCATGCGGCCGATGAAGAGCCGCGTCGAAGGCGCCTCAAGCGCTCTGTGGCGGATCAAGCGTCGCGAACGGATTGGTGCATGAGTTCCATCCGGTGAACCGGATGGGGTCGTCGGGCGAACTGCGCCAGGCATAGTCCGTCAGCATATGGAACTCGGCGACGGCCCAGCGATCGAAATGCCTGAGATCATGCTGCTTCTGCCGCGGCAGCAATCCGCGCGCCTGGCCGAGCTTGGTCTTTTCAAGCAAGGTGACGGCATCGCCCAGCTTTTGGCTCGGAAATATCCAGGGATTGCGGTTGCGGAACTCCAGCACGAACTGCTGCAGATGCTCGATGCGCATGTTCAGCCTGCCGAGATATTTTTCCAGCGAGACGCGAACCAGATCCTCGTCCGAAAACGAGGAGACGGCCGCGTAGGCGACGCCTGTCGAGGCAACGCCGCCCGCCATGATGGCCAGTGCCGAACGCCGTGTGACTTCGATCATCGGCCTCCTCCTCTCACGCGATCCGGCTCGCCGCCCGCAGCGACAAAGCCGCCGCGGTCAGGCTTGGGTTGGCGCAGGAGCAGCTCGGATAGGTGCTGGTGCCGACGACAACCAGGTTTCTCAACCGGTGATGGATCATGTTGCTGTCGATCACCGAATCGGCCGGGCCGGTGCCCATCCTCAGCGTGCCCTGGACATGCGATTCCGTCGGCCTTATGCCGCGATCAAAAAGCCGTTCGACCGGCAGCGGGGCAAGCAGTCCCGGCAATTTGTCCAGCGCCCGGGCCATGCCCTTGACCGCATAGTCCGACGGCGCCTTGAAGGAGACAAAGGCATTGTCGTCCTCGTCGAGGGTGACGAAATTCTCGTCATCGAGCAGGTTTTCGGTGACCACGACCAGCGGCAGCGTCTGGCGCAGCCGCCCCTTCTCGGCGCGCATCCCGTGCTGCCAGCGGTTTTCGAAATAGACCAGTGCGGCCGCGTGCTCGGACCGGTGCGGACCGTCATAGAGGCCGAAATTCAGGCCGGTGGTGATGGTGCTGCCGTCGAAATTGTCGACGCCGTCGAGATAGACCTCGAAATTCCAGCCATAGGATTCATGCAGGCCGCGCCCGACGAATTCGTCTCCCAGGCCGGAGCGCAGCATGATCGCAGCGCTCTGGATGGCGTTGGCGCCGAGAATGAAGAGGTCGCCGCTGACCTGATACTCCTTGCCGTCATGAACGAAGGTGACCGAACGGACCGTGCCGCCGACCTGATCGAGCCTGCGCACTTCCGCGCCGAGGCAGACCGAAACGTCGGGATGCTCGAAGACATGCATCAGGCCGTTGTTGACAGTGAATTTCGCGTCGACCGGGCACAGCCAGCAGCGCAGGTTGGCACAGCATGAGGTGCGCTGTGCGGTCGGCACCCGGGCGCGGGCGGTCGGCATGACGAAGTGCTGGTCGGGCTGGGCCGCCTTCATCATCCTGTCGGGCGTCGACATGCGATGCGGCGGTTGCGGAAACGGCTTCGAGCGCGGCAGCATCGCCGCCATGTCCGGATCGCCGGAGATCGACATGATCTCTTCGGCATCGCAGTAGAACGGCTCGACATCGTCATAGCTGATCGGCCAGTCATTGCCGATGCCATAGGCGCTTTTCAGCCTGAAGTCGTTGGGATGGAACCTCGGCGTCTGCGCGAACCAGCAGTTGGTCCCGCCACCCAGTCCGATCGTGTAGTTCCACGGCTTGTCGGAGTTGGTCTTGTAGGTCGTCTCGTCGTCGATGTCGGTGTTGGCGTTCTCGCCGAGCTGCCATTCATGCGTGTTGTGCCGACCCCATTCCAGCACCAGGATGCGCGCCTTACGCCGCTTGGCGAACTCGTGCAGGAAGAAGGCCGAACCGAAGCCGGAACCGATCGCGATGAGATCGAAATGATCCTTGGTGATTTGCTCCGGCTTTACGTCCAGCACCATCAGCCACAACTCCTTTCCGCGCCGCGCGCGTGTGCAAAATCCTGCTTGCCTTCCACACTCGTTGTCATGCCGCCATTCTGCCGATCGAGTGATATTCGATGCCGTAGCGCGCCACGACCTTGGGGTCGTAGAGGTTGCGGCCGTCGAAGATGACCGGTGTGGTCAGCGCGTCCTTCAACGCATCGAAGGACGGGGCGCGGAAACTCTTCCATTCGGTGGCGATGAGCAGCGCATCGGCGCCGCGCAGGGCCGCTTCCTTGGTGCCGCACAGCATCAGGTCGTCGCGCAGGCCGTAGATGGCCTGGCATTCCTGCATCGCCTCGGGATCGTAAGCCTGCACGGTCGCGCCGGCGTTCCACAGCGCTTCCATCAGGACGCGCGCCGGCGCCTCGCGCATGTCGTCGGTGTTGGGCTTGAAGGCAAGGCCCCAGAGCGCAAAGGTCTTGCCCTTGAGATTGCCCTTGAAATAGCGGTTCACCTTGTCGAACAGCACGGATTTCTGGTCGTTGTTGCGCTCCTCGACGGCACGCAGCAGCTTGGCGTCGAACTTGACGCCCTCGGCGGTCTTGATCAGGGCACGGACGTCCTTGGGAAAGCACGAGCCGCCATAGCCGAGACCCGGATAGATGAAGTGGTAGCCGATGCGCGGATCGCTGCCGATGCCCTTGCGCACCTCCTCGATGTCGGCGCCGAGCTGCTCGGCCAGATTGGCCATCTCGTTCATGAAGCTGATCTTGGTGGCCAGCATGCAGTTGGCGGCGTATTTCGTGAATTCGGCGCTGCGCACGTCCATCACGATCATCTTTTCGTGGTTGCGGTTGAAGGGCGCGTAGAGCTCGCGCATCACCGCCTCGGTCTCCTCGCTCGAAGTACCGACGATGATGCGGTCGGGCTTCATGCAGTCGGCGACGGCCGAGCCTTCCTTGAGAAATTCGGGATTGGAGGCGACGTCGAAGCTCAGGTCCTCGCGCCCTCTCTTCTTCAGCGTCTCGGCGATCCTGGCCTTCACCTTTTCGCAGGTGCCGACCGGGACGGTCGACTTGCCGACGACGATCTTGGCGGTGTCCATCTCGCGGCCGATGGTTTCGGCGACCGCCAGCACATATTTGAGGTCGGCCGAGCCGTCCTCGCCGGGCGGCGTGCCGACCGCGATCATCTGGATTTCACCGTGCCGGACGGCGGCCGCGGCATCGGTGGTGAATTTGATGCGGCCGGCGGCGTGATTCTCCCTGACGATGCTTTCGAGGCCTGGCTCGAAGATCGGGACGAAACCCTGGTTGAGGCGCTCCACCTTGTTTTCATCGATGTCGACGCAAACAACCTGGTGGCCAACCTCGGCAAGCACCGCCGCCTGCACGAGGCCGACATAGCCAATTCCAAACACCGTCAAGTTCATTCGGTTTCATTCCCATTCATGGCCGCGACCCGTTTTCGGTCCGGCCGGTTCAATTCGTCTTTCCCAACTCTTTTACGCTGCATACGAGCGATTCCGGAAACTGGCAGGGGTCGCCGAGCGCGGTGAAGGCGACGCGTTCGACCTGCAGCGAAAGCTTGCGGCCCGGATCCGCGAACGCGCCCATCCAGCCCTTCATGGTGTCGCTGCCCCAAAGGCTGAAGAAAATCTTCTGCGCATGGCTGGGCAGCTTCGCCGGGTCGGTGATGGTGTTCACCAGCTGGCCGTTGACGTACCAGCGCAGACTGTCCTTCTCCCAGACGAAGGCGTAGTCGTTGAAGGCCTTGTCGGTGCCGCCCGGCACCTCGACCAGTTTCTCGTTCTTGCCCTTGCCGTCGATATAGGCGTTGACCTGCACCTTGGAGGTGTCCTTGGTCAGGATCTCGAAGTCGATCTCGTCCCAGGGCTGCTTGTCCGACGGGCCGATATAGGTGAAGAACGCCGCGTTGAGGCCGGAGCCGGCATCGGTCTTCAACCGCGCCTCATAGGTGCCATAACCAAAGCGCTGCTTGGTCTGGACCTCGCCGCAGGCGAACTCGCGATCCTTCAGCTTCTGCTTTTCGAAGCCAAGCGACAGCACACCGTCCGAAAGCTCGACCAGCCCCTTCGACCAGGTGCAATTCTGATGACTGCCGTTGCTCCAGCCATCGGACACATACCAGCGCGACCGATCGAAGCTCTTGAAATCATCGACGAAAGAGGGAGCCGACTGGATATCCTGTGCGTGCGCGGGAGCCGCAAAGAGGCTGCCGAGCGCAGCCAGAAGCAGCCCGCCGATCAAGCCCAGCCGCCGCAGGTCGGCTTGCCGGGTCTCATGCGCGACGCAGGTTGCGCCAATTGCTGTCATGGACGTGGTTTTCGAATCCGAATTCATACCAAACTCACCTTTGTGCTGTGCGTCCCCAACCCAAAGTCGACGTTTGAACCGCTTCCAAACGGGCCAACCTTGGCCTCCTCTTTGCCCCTCCCGAAATCCCTCTGTCTTGCATCATCCCTTTGAGGCTTGCATCGTGCCTTTGAAGTAGTCCCATGCCTTTATCGTCACGCCCGGCCGGTTCCCGCGGGCCTGGTGAAATCGACCTCGGCGACCGAATCGGACGCCCTATCCTCGTCGAAGACCATACCCAGCGAATGACGGAGCTCCTTCATCATGCCGTCCTGGCGCGACAGCGCGGCGATGCGGCGCTCGCAATTCAGGATCGATTGCGTCAGCGCGCTGACTTCGGATGAGCGCTTGTCGGAAGCGGAGCCGTTTTCCATGGCTTCGACGAGAAAGGCCGCGTTGGTGGCCGTCTTGCGGTAGCGGCTCTCGAGGCCGATTTTCTCGGCCTCGATCTCGGCGGCGATCTGCTCGAACAATTTCGCCAGCCGGTCGAGGCGCGCTATGTCGGCCTGCCGGTCGCGGGCGGGATCCCTTGATCTAAAGCCAAATATCGAGGCCATGGGCTTAAATTCCTGTCATCGCCGGCTTACCTTGCCGACCACTGGCCAATCCCCACAAGCGGGGCTGAAAAGCTCGTACCGCACCGTCCAACTCCTTTTGACGGGAGAGACGCGGACCAATCCGATCGGGGGCCAGTTCGGTTGGTCGTTCAATTTGCTGCACCGCAACATAGACTGCCATCGTCGGAGCCGTGAGGCAACCACCCAATTCGTAAACTCATAAATCCGGTGGAAATGGTTTGCGCGAAGTGCCTGCTTCCTAGCGGGTGAAGCAGGCATTCCCCCGCCCTTACCGCTCCTTGCCAGCACTTGTCCCGGCCATCAGGAAACGCAGCGGCGGCACGCGTTTTTGCCCGGACACGAGGCCAACGCGCCGAAACAGCGCCTCCAGCTTGTCGGAGGCCACGCCCTGGACGATGGGGACCAGGTTGGATTGACTTGATAAGGCGTAGGCCGCGGCCGAAGCCAGCCCGCGCTCGGCCTTCACGTCGAGAAAATTGCGCAGCCGGTATTTGTCGCGCACATGCCGCTCGTGCCGCCGCAGCACCGCCTTGGAGCCTTCCGGCAGGCTGTCAATCGCCAGCAGCGCCAGATCGGCGTCGGCCAGTCGCTTCAAATCCTGCGTCTTGTGGCGGCCGCTCAGCGAATCAGCGCGCACGATGGCGCCATAACCGCAGGAACGGATGACCTTGAACCGCGCGCCGTGGGCGACCGCGCGGGCGTAGAGTTCGTAGTCCTCGCCCAGCCGCAGGCTTTCATCGTAGCGCAATCGGTGCCGGTCGAGGAAGGCGCGGCTGATCACCGGCTTCAGGAAGCCAAGCTCGCCTCTTTGCACGCGGCGCCTGGAGATATTGCCTTCGACGAAGCGCTCGAAATCAAGGAATTCCGGATCGGCGGCAAATTCCGGGGCGACGATCTTGGTTGCATCGCTCGTCGCATCGTCCCTGATGAGCATGATGTTGTCAGCCGCGAAATCCCAGTCGGCGACGGCAAACAGGTTGCGGAACCGGTCCGCGAGGAAGAAGTCGTCGGCATCCAGGATGCTGATGAACGGCGCTTTCGAGCCGGCGATCGCGGCATTGCGGGCGAAGGAGGGGCCGCGATTGACGTCGAGGCGCATGACCTCGAGCCGGCCGCTGCCATCGTCGGCGGAGCGGGCTACCTCGGCGGTATTGTCGGTGGAGCCGTCATCGACGACGACGACCTCCGCGACCTCGGGTTCGCGCAACGCGGACGCGATGGCGACCGCGATCGTGCGCGCCGCATTCTTGGCCGCGATGATCACGCAGACCTCTGATTTCGTCATCGACATGGGTTAGCCTCTTGCACAGGTTCCGATTTGCCCTCGCCCTGTACGTGTTGCGACGCCGCCGCCATCACGGGCTGGCCGGCCGCTCGAAGATGCGGCGGCTGATATCCGCCGACGCCGCCCAGCCGGCCTCGGCCAGGTAGCGGACGGGAGCCCTGCCGCACAATTCCCACAACACCGTTCGCCGTTGCGGCCACCGCAAGGACGACAGCCATGGCGCGATGACCATGTTGAGCAGGTCCTCATTGCCGATGCGCGACAGGATCGGCTTGGCCCGCTCGGACAAAAGCGTGCCGGTGGCGCCCAGCAGCACATCTGCGGCGCGCAGGCCGAGCAGCAGCGTGTCGTCCAACCCCTGGTCCACCGCCGCGTCCAGGACGTGCTGCTGATCGGCCTCGTCGAGACGGTTGGCACTGGCCCTGATATCGCAGACATAGCCGGCGCAGGGTTCGCGGTTGAACAGGGCCTTGGCGACGCTGATGCAGGACAGCATCAGCGTGTCGGCGGCCGAGGTGAACGGCACTTCGGTGCCGGTGATCTCGACCAGCCGCTTGCGCCGCAGAAACCCGTCGGCATCGCGCGGACTGGGCGAACCGGGCTGCTGGAGCCGATAATGAAGATCGACCGTGGAAGGCCCGTTGCCACGGATCATGTGCTGTTCGCCAAGGAAGCGGACCCACCAGACGGAGCGTGACTTGCCCGAGACCTCATAGCCGATCGAGCGCAGCGCATCGCGTGCTCGCGAGAACCCTGCCGGAGAAACCAGGATGTCGACATCGCCCGAAGGCTTCATGAAATGGTCGTCATAGAGCAGATGCTGCTGGAAGGGACCTTTGAGAAAGACGAAATCGATCTGCCTGTCGCGCAGCACCTGATGGATCGCCATCGAATCCATGAGGCAGGCGGCGTTCATCGAAACCGTCCGCCGGCGATAGGTGTCGAGCCATTGGAACAGTTCAGCCGGCCTTTCGCCCGCCGGGGCGCGCGACAGCGCCTTTAGAACGAAGGTGGCGACCTTGTTCAGCCTGGCGATGTCGGCGACGGCCGCGGCGGAAAGGCCAGGCGCCGAGACATCGCCGGTCGAGGCAGCGCCAGAGAAATACAAGCGCAGGCAGGCCTGCACATAGGCAATCTCGCCGGCGCAGTCGGCGGCGCGAAGTCGTTCATAGGAACTTTCCGGCAAGGCCATCGAACCCATGGTCTCCAAAATGCGGTTTGCAGGACGTTTATGCTGCAAGTGCGAAACAAAGCATCCTCAAAAACCTCGACGCCGTAAAGTCTTTCCTTTCGCAGTGCGAAATTTTGCAACCAGAGCGTTTGCCGCCCTCTCTCAAAGCGGCGCAACATAGGGCTGAAATTCCGCCCCAATCGAGGCGCTTCTCTGATCATCCGCAGCAGTTGGCTAACAAGAATCCATCTTTTTAGCCATGCCTAAAAAAGCGCCATCGCTATAGACTTTTTTATGCAAGCAAATTCAATTGCTTAAGGAATCGCCCGTGCTGAAGGCAAATTGCATCTTGCTTCAGCTCGACAGAGGCGGAATCTTGAGCATTTCGGACACGCATGGTGACGGCCGCAACCCGTAATTGATTAACCAGAGGTAAATCACGCTTGACTCATAAATGTTGCCATGCAGCTATTGCATCGCAGCATGAAAGTGCTGACGGCACTCGACAGGCCGTTTCCAGTCCTCATTGGAGAGTAAAATGGAACAGAATGTTGAAAAGCACGAGTACGAAACGCCAAGCCTGACGGTACATGGTTCGATTGAAACCATCACCCAGGGCGGCGGTGGCAGCACGGCAATCGACGCGTCGTTTCCCGCGCACACCCCGATTGGCGACCTGACGTTCTCCTGAGACCAGCCTGATCCTGGAGGAGTGACGTTGGGCCTCCGGGATTTAATACCGTGAATGGAGCCGGGGATGAAAATCCCCGACTTTCCCTTTTTGAACCGACGACGCGTACACCGTGTGTTGCAAACGAGGTTTTGGCATGAACTGGAACCCATCGGAGCACGATTGCATAATCGCAACAGGGGATGCCGTGGCTTGCGAATTCGGAGACGGCATCGCGCTTCTCAACCTGAAATCCAATATCTATTACAGCCTCAACGGCGTCGGCGCTTTCATCTGGGAGCTGATCCGGGAGCCGAAGTCGATCGCCGATATCCGCGGCGCCGTGCTTGAGCGCTACAATGTCGACGCCGAGCGCTGCAAGGCCGACGTCGACGCCTTGCTGAAGGGCCTGGCCGAAAACGGACTTGCGAGGCTGCACGATGAGGCACTTGTCTAGGCAGGTTCCGTATAAGGCCATGACCTCGCGGCAGAGACCTGCAACGGACCAGAGACCGAGGCCTGCGAACCGCCGGCCCGGGCGGGGATTGGCCAGGGTTTTGTCCCTGAGCGGCTCGGAAGCGCTTTTTCTCTGCCACTGCCTGCTGGTGGTCGCGACCGTCCGGCTGGGGCTGACCTTGTTCTCCTACAACCGTGTTCGCGGCATGGTGACCCGGCTCAATGCGCGCCAGTGCGCCAGCATGGGCGAACTGCGGCTCGTCGCCTGGGGAGTTGCCGCAGCCGCACGGTTCGTGCCGCGCGCCTCTTGCCTTACCCAGGCGCTTTCGGGCCAATATATTCTTGCGCGCCAGGGCAATGCCTCCAACATCCGCATCGGCATCGAACGCGGCACGGGCGAGCAGTTGAAGGCGCATGCCTGGCTGATCAGCGACAACCATGTCGTGCTTGGCGGCTCCGTCGATGGTTTCGCGCATCTGGTCGACCACGGCAGCCGATGAGCGGCGTCGCCGGAATCCTGCTGCGACAGGGACCGCCGGCGGCGGACGGGGCGAGCGACATCCAGCAAATGCTGGCCCGCATGCGCCATCGCGGTCCCGACGGCAATTCGTGGTGGCTGGACAGCGGCATCGCGCTTGGCCACGCCTGGCTCAACACCACGGATGAAGCCGGCCCCGGCCCGCTGACCATGGCCGGCGGCAAGCTCGCCATCACCGCCGATTGCCGGCTGGATAATCGCGACGAGCTGATGGCAAGGCTGGGCATACGCGACAGGACGGTCGCCGACGCGACATTGGTGATGCGCGCCTATCTGCGCTGGGGCGAATCCTGCCCCGTGCATCTGCAAGGCGATTTCGCCTTTGCCATCTGGGACGCCGAGCGGCAGCTGCTGTTCTGCGCGCGCGACCATTTCGGGGTCAAGCCATTCTACTACCACGCCGCGGACCGGCGTTTTGCCTTTGCCTCCGAGATCGGGCCGATGCTTGGGCTTGACGGGGTCGGCGCACGCATCAGCGAGCACCGGATTTCCGGTTTCCTTGCCGGGCTTCCCGACGATCCGCAATCCACCCCCTACAGCGACATTTTCAGCCTCCCGGCACGCCACAGCCTGACCGTCAGCGCGCAACAGGTGGTGCTGCGCCGATACTGGCAGATCGAGCCGTCGGCGCGGCCGCGTCGGACGGATGCGGCCGAGGAATTCGCCCATCTCTTCGCGCAATCGGTGCGCAACCGCATGCGCGGAAGCCAGGCGGTCGGCGCGATGCTGAGCGGCGGCCTCGATTCCTCGTCGATCGCTTGCGTCGCCGGCCTGCAGAACGCCGAGCGGAAACCAAAGCTGCCAACCTTCTCGCTGGTTTTCGAGAAGGGCTCGCCGATGGACGAGCGGGTCTTCATCGATGCCGTGCTCGATCAGCAGAAGACTGACCCGACATTGATCCCTGTCGGCAACTACGCACCCTTCGCCGAATTCGAACGGGTGCTGGAGGAACAGGAGGGCACCTTCCTGGCGCCGGGCCTGACGCTGACCCGCGGCATCTACCGGACTGCCGGCGCAAAGGGCATCAAGGTGCTGCTTGACGGCCATGGCGGCGATGAGGTCGTCTCACAGGGCCACGGCCATCTGCACGAGCTTGCCAATGGCGGAAGGTGGCTGGACCTTTGGCGCGAGGTCCGCAGCGCCTCCAACACCTATGGCGACAGCACGCTCGGCCTCTATTTCCAGTTCCTGACTCTCTACGGACCGGCCTGGCGCATCGCCAGGGCGAGACAGATGGCCGATCGGGTTCTCAACAGGATACGCAGGCCCACACAGCGCGGCCGCGGCTGGCGCGACCTGATCAATCCGGATCTGGCCAGGCGGACCGAGATCATCGACCGCTTCCACCGGGCCGGATACATGCCGCCCGGCGTCCAGGCCAGCGACGCGCTCAGCCATCGCTGGATCCTGTCCAACGGCTATGTGCCGCACTCTTTCGAGGTGCTCGACAAGGCGGCGGCCAATTTCGGCGTCGAACCGCGCTACCCCTTCTGGGACAAGCCGCTGGTTGAATTCTGCCTGTCGCTGCCGGGCGAGGAAAAGCTCAGCCACGGCTTTGGCCGCTATGTGTTGCGCCGGGCCATGGAGGGCATCCTGCCGGCGGCGGTGCAATGGCGGCGCACCAAGATCGATTTCACCGCCAATCTGGTCAACGGCATGGTGCGCAACCACCGCGACCTCCTGGAACAGCTGCTGGTTTCGGATGCCGGCCGTATCGCGCCCTATGTCAACCTGCCGCAGGTGAGCGCCGCCCATGCGCGGCTGCTCAGCCAACCCGATCAGGCAGCGCCGCTGGATGTCCAGTATGTCTGGCGGTCAGCCTCGCTGTCGCTGTGGCTGCGGCAAGTCCAGCACGCCGGGAGCCCCGCATGATGCCGCGCAACCAGCCGCTTGCCACATACCTCGACGATCCTCCTCCCCATGGCGAGATGGTGCGGGAGCGGCGCTACTACCGGGCCTATGGCCTGACCGTGGCGTCCGACGTCGCGCTGCCCGAGCTGGAGCCGGCGGAGCCGGCGGCAGCGGATATCCTGATCACCATCGGTACGATCGACATGCCGAAGCCTTCGTCCGAGGCGGCGACGATCTTCCGCTTCGAGCCTGATCGGCAATATCTGGCATGGGATGCCGTCGGCGCCTTCCTGATCAGCGATGCCGGCCGCATCGACGTCGAGCCGGGGCCGGGCGTCGACGACGCGCTGCTAGCCTTCCCGCTGCTCGGGCCGGTGATGGCGCTGTTGCTGCACCAGCGTGGCCTGCTCGTCCTGCATGCCAGTGCCATTGCAGTGGCCGGCCGGGGCGCCATCTTCATGGGTGACAAGGGCGCCGGCAAATCGACGACGGCAAGCGCGCTGATCCGGGCCGGTCATGAATTGCTTACCGACGATGTCGTGGCGCTCGATCTCGCCAGACCCGACGCGCCGATGATCGTTCCGGGCTTTCCCCAGATTAAGCTTGCGGCTGACGCCGCGGCGGCGATTTCGCTTGGCCAGGCGGAGGTGCGGCCGCAAGTTCATCCGCAGATCGAGAAGATGCAGCATCGCCTGCACGGCGCCTTCTCCGGCGGCACGGTGCCGGCGACCAGGGTCTATGTGCTCGAGCGCGGCGCGACGGCCATGATAACGCCCTTGCCCGGCATTGCCGCCCTGCCGGCGATCATCAAATTCTCCTATGTGACGCGGTTCGGCCGCGCGGCGCTCACCGGCGATTTCGCGGCGCTGCATTTTCGCCAATGTTCAGCAATCGCTAACCATGTCGGCGTGTTCCGGCTGGAAGTTCCGGCCGGGCTCGACAGGATTGGCGAGGCCGTGGCGCTGATCGAAAGCGACCTGGCGGCCCAGGACCTCACGGCCAGAGATCCGGCGGCCATCCGTCGGCAGCGGTGAGCGCAATTATGTCGAAATCATCGATCCTTCGCCTGTCGCTGTTTCGCGATGTCGCCGCGTTCGGCGCCGTCATCGCCCAGATCGGCGGGCGGCGGACCTGGACGGCGCTGCTGTTCCTGATCCTCGGCAGCCTGACGGAAGGCATCTCGATCCTGCTGCTTGTGCCGCTGCTGCATCTGGTTGGACGCGCCGACCAGGATTTCGCGGTGCGGTTGCCGAACAATGATTTCGTGCGCTGGCTGGTGCCGGACGGGACGCTGCAGCTGACGACGGTGCTGTGCGCGCTGGTCGGGCTGGTTGCCGTGCAGGCCGCGTTCAACCGCTTCAAGTCGGTCTACATGGCCAGGCTTCTCTTCGATTTCATCAACCGTTTGCGCATGAACCTGTTCGAGAGCATCGGCAAGGCGCGCTGGGGCGTGTTCTCGCGCATGCGCAGCTCCGATCTCGACCATGCCCTGACCGGCGACATCGATCGCGTCCAGGGCGCCGCCTTCTCGCTGCTGATGCTGGTGCAGATCGCGGTGCTTCTGGTGGGCTATCTCGTGATCTCGATGTTCATCTCACCGGTCATGACGGCGTTTGCGATCGTCATCGGCATCGTGATGTTCGTGGTGCTGCAGCCGTTTCGCGCACGCGCCACCGCCTTTGGCCGGGTCCTGACCAGCAATCGCCAGGATCAGTACCGGACGGTCTCGGAATTCCTCGGCGGCATCAAGGTGGCCAAGAGCCTGAATGTCGAGGCCAGCTATTTCGCGCAGCTGCAGGCGACGCTGGAAAAGATGAAGGCCGACAACATTGACTATGTCAGCAACAGTTCGATCGGCACCGCGGTGTTCCAGGTGGCGAGCGTCGTGGGCCTCAGCCTGTTCATCTATGTGGCGCTGGTTCGCTTCAACCTGTCGCTGGCCGAAATTGTCGTGCTGCTCCTGGTCTTCATGCGCATCGCGCCGCGCTTCATGGACATGCAGACGCAGGCCCAGCAGGTGCTGATCAACCTGCCCGCCTATACCGCCATGCGCAGCCTGCAGGCGCGTTTCGACGCCGAGCGCGAACCGGGCCATGCCGAATCTGAAAATGCCGGCAAGCTGTCGCTCGACACCGGGCTGAACATTCGCGGCGTCTCCTTCGGCTACGATGACGGCACCGGCAAGACGGTGGTGAGCGACATCACCTTCGGCCTGCCGGCCGGCAAGGTCACGGCCCTGATCGGCCCCTCGGGTTCGGGAAAGAGCACGATCGCCGACATGCTGCTCGGCCTGCTGGAGCCGACCGCCGGCAAGATCCTCGTCGACGGCGTCGAAATCGATGCCGGCAATCGCCGACGCTGGCGCGACCAGGTGGCCTATGTGCCGCAGGACGTCTTCCTGCTGCATGACACGATCGCGGCGAACCTGCGCCTGGCCGCGCCGCAGGCCAGCGACGACGATCTGTGGACCGCGCTGCGTGCCGCGCATGCCGGCGAATTCGTCGAACGGCTCGACCAGGGGCTCGGCACGGTGGTCGGCGATCGCGGCGTGCGGCTGTCCGGCGGCGAGCGCCAACGCATTGCGCTGGCGCGTGCGCTGCTGCGCAAGCCGTCGCTGCTCATCCTCGATGAGGCGACCAGCGCGCTCGACTGGCAGAACCAGTCGCTGATTGCCCGGTCGATCGACGGATTGCGCGGCGCGATGACCATCCTCACCATCGCGCACCGGCCATCGATGATCGCCTTCGCCGACTGGGTGGTGGCCATGGAAGGCGGCCGCGTCGTGGAAGTCGGGCAGTATCAGCGGCTGAAAGCTAAGCCGGCGAGCCGGCTGTCGAGGATGCTGTCGGGGGAACAGTCGGAACCCGAACCCGCGAATGTCGCCTGAGGCCGCGGATATCCTTTGCAGGAACTAATGCAGGCTGCGCCGGGCATTGCCCAGCTTCTTGCCTTCGGCCACGTCGGGCGCGCTCAGCTTTCTCTCGGCTTCGCGCAGCCTGTCAGCCGGGGTCGGCGCACTCCTGGCAATCATGGCATAGACCAGGACGAAATAGCCGGCCTGGATGATCACCGCGCAGATGATGACGCGCAGCAGCGTCGTGCCCAGCGAAGCGCCGCCAAGCCAGGACCAGGCGACGACGATTGCAAGAGCGAAAATCATCCCAACGATGAATTTTGGAAGCGACATACCCAACAGCCCATAAACCGGCTCGGGTTATATCAAACGATAGCCCCACCCGAGCGCCGTCCCTTGTTCTGCGAGCTTGTAAAGGTGCCCGCTATCGGCCGGTTGCTTCCGGCCTTTCAACCTGTCGCCACTCTGACAGGTATAATTTGCAATTCTATTAAGGCGAGCAGGAGGCGGCAAGGGCAACCGCACATATTTTTGATTGAGCTTCCGCGATCGACTCTGCCATGCTGCAACGCACACCACCGCAATTCACTCAACCTGAGGCCACCGATCCGCTTCAGTACAATTTACAATATTATGTAGTATTTTATGTTAATAGTTGGGAACTTTGCACCTTCCTAAAGCTCTAATATGTACCATTCCAGGCCAGTTAGAACGGCCTGCCCAGGATTCGCCCCAAAAAGGTCCGCATTTTTTTCCGCCTGCCCATTTATTGTCACAAATGTGCTAAGCATCCCGAAAAATGTGCATTGCTAGCTTATTATTTAGTCAATTCATGACGTGACTATTTCAACGGGCCGGGAAATTGTGTGTTGCGCTGCAACATTTTTTTGGTATCGTGTGGTGAACCATTCGTTCAACGCATGGAGTTTCCGCATGAGGGATATTGCCAAGTCGGCCACGGCGGGCTTTTCGCAGGCTGACACCGATTTTCCGCCGCCGATCGGCGGCCTCATCAAGCGCAGCTTCGATATTTTCGGTTCACTGGTTGGTCTGATCGCTCTCAGCCCGCTGTTCATCATGATAGCGCTGCTGGTCAAATTTTCCGACGGTGGATCGATTTTCTACGGCCATCGGCGAATCGGGCGCGGCGGGCGGATTTTTCCGTGCCTGAAATTCCGCACCATGGTTCCGGACGGCGACAAGGTGCTGGCCGCCTATCTGGCCACCAATCCGGAGGCGAATGCGGAATGGATAGCCACCCGCAAGTTGAAGAACGATCCGCGCGTTACCCGTGTCGGCGCTGTGCTGCGCAAGCTCAGCCTTGATGAACTGCCGCAGATCATCAACATCCTGCAGGGCGATATGAGCCTTGTCGGGCCTCGCCCGGTGGTGCGCGACGAGCTGGAGATCTACGGCAGCGCCGCCGTCTACTATCTGAAGTCGCGGCCCGGCCTGACCGGCCTGTGGCAGGTCAGCGGCCGCAACGACGTTTCCTATGACAGCCGCGTCGCTTTCGACCGCCACTATGTCGAGAACTGGTCGCTGTTCGGCGACGTGCGAATCATCATCAAGACCGTGCCGGCCGTCTGGATGTCACGCGGCTCTTACTGACCGGCCGCCGGCATCCGGCGGCAAGCTCATCGGGCGATGGGGCTAAAACGGATCGGAACGTTCAGTTGAAAACAGATATGTTCGAAGCCTTTGGCAGCGGCCGCCTTTCCGGCCGCTCTCGGCTTATGGCCACCTGCGTTGCGGTGTCGCTCGCTTTTCTCCCCAGGATTGCCGCGGCCGAAGACTACCATCTCGGTTCGCAGGACAAGCTCAACATCCGAATCGCCGAATGGCAGACCGTCGAAGGCACGTTCCGCGACTGGTCGGCGGTGAACGGCGAATACACGGTCGGCCCGGGCGGCACGCTGTCGGTGCCTTTCGTGGGCGAGTTGCCGGCGGCCGGCAAGACCACGGCGGAAGTGGCGGCGGCAATCAGCGAGGCCCTGCAGCACAAGCTCGCTCTGTCGGACAAGCCCGAGGCCTCGGTCGAGATGGCGCAATTCCGGCCTTTCTATATTTCGGGCGAAGTGCAGAACCCCGGCCAGTTTCCCTACGTGCCCGAACTGACGGTGCTGAAAGCGATCAGCGTCGCCGGCGGCATGAGGCGCAGCACCGATTACGGCCCCCAGCTCGGCAAGGACCTGGTCACCGCCAAGGGCAATTTCGATATCTCCGACGACCAGCGCGTGCGGCTGCTCGTCAGGCGCGCTCGCATCGACGCCGATCTGGCCGGCAAGACGAGTTTCGAAGCGCCTAAGGAGGTTCAGGACGATCCGCGGCTGCCGACCATCGTCGCCGATGAGATGACGATCCTCACGGCAGACCAGAAGGCGCTGAAGCTGAAGCTCGAGGCGCTCGACGATCTCAAGGGCGTCCTCCAGGCCGAAATCGAATCGCTGCAGAAGAAGATCGTCAACCAGCAGAAGCAGGTCGACCTGGCACAGCAGCAGCTCGCAAGCATCGGTCCGCTGGCGCAGAAGGGCCTGGTCGCCAATGCCAGGCTCCTGGATTCGCAACAGTCCGTCACCGACCTGCAGGGCAAGATCCTCGATTATGAGACAGCCATCCTCACCGCCAAGCAGGCGATCAGCAAGGCGACGCAGGACGCCATCGACGCCCAGAACACGTTGAGCTCGAGCCTCGCCGCAGACCGGCAGCAGACCGAAGCCGACCTGAACGAGGCCGCGCTGAAGGTGAATATGCAGAAAGGCCTGATCGCCCAGGCCAGCGATCCCGCGACGACGGCCGCCATCACCAACGACCAGCAGCCTACCCTGCTCTATTCGCTGGTGCGCAATGTCGACGGCAAGACCAGCGAAATCGCCGCCAAGGAAGACACGCTGGTGCTGCCCGGCGATGTGATCAAGGTCAAGCTGGCGCCGCTGGCCAGCCAGTAGGCCCCGCACTTCGGTGCGATCCAGCGCTTCGATCCATAGCACCAAGAATTCCAACCTCCGCCCGGTCCGCTTGGCGGAGGTTTTGCCATGTGCGATTTCAGGCCGCGAAACGATAAAGCGTGCCGTTCAAGAAGGCATTGGGCAAAGGCCTCAACTGCGGAGAGCGTTAAGCTTCGCCCGCGAGCGACCGCTCAGGCCTGATCTGCGGTCGCCGGACGGCCGGCATGCCGGGGCCATGCCGGCTCGCCCCTTGGCGCATCCGCCGGCTCGAAGGCCGGCGACCAGCGCGTGCGGGTGACCGGCAGCCGCGCCAGCTTGAAGTAGCTGAAATACATCAGGAAGGAGCCCATGATATAGGGGTTGAGGACCTCGACCTCGACGAAGGAGCGGATGAGCAGCAACACCATAACGCCGAACAGCACCACCGATTCGGCCTGCCATGCCTTGAAGATCACCGTCGAGACATGATCGAAAAGCGTGCGCAGCATGATCAGCGAGATCATCACCGCTCCGGTGAAGCCGAGCTCGACAAGCGCCTCGACATAGGTGTTGTGGAAGTGGAAGCCGGTGCGGGTGGTGATGTAGAATTCATTCCACAGCCGCTCGGCCTCGGCAAAACCCTGCACCCAATAGGCGGCATAGCCGACGCCGAGGATCGGCGAGCGCTGCGCGGCGTTCCAGCCCTGCTCCCACAGATAGGTCCGGCCGGTCAGCGTCGAATCCTTGCCAAAGATGCCAAGCACGAAGTCCATGAGCCCGAGATTGAGGGCGACAAAGGCCACCACGACGATCAGGCCGGCGCCGACCACGAAGATCACCCTGCGATAGCGCCGCGACAAAAGCTTGGTCATGGCAAGAAGCGCGATCAGCGCCAGGACCGCCGGTATCGAGGCCATCGACGTGGCGGAATGCGAAATGACCAGCAGATAGGCCGACAACAGCACGACAGGCACGGTCAGCATGAAACTCAGCCGGCCACGCCGCAGGAAAGCGAGGAACACCACGGAGAAATAGATTCCGAGCGAACCGACGAAGCCGATCTGGTTCTTGGAGGCAAAAGCGCCGACGAAATTGTAGGTGCCGTCAAGGACGTCCTCGGAATAGGCGCCGACCTTGAGCGAATAGAGCATGACGAAGAAGATCCCGACCAGCGCGCCGAGCGTCAGGGTGCGCACGCTGACGGTGCGCGCCGCGACATAGGCACAGGCGATGTGGGACAGGTACTGGACCGCCGTTCTGGCGGTGACGCCGGGCGCCTGCGACCAGAAGATGGAGAAGCAGATATAGGCCGCGAACAGCAGCGGCAGCCAGGCGCTGGAGAGCTGCCGCAGGAAGCGCCGGTAGTCGACCAGGATGAGCGGAAGCCAGACGGCGTAGTAGGCCAGGATCAGCACCTGGCCGAAAATGACGGAATAGGAGAACGCCCAGATCGAAACGGCCACGGCAAAGGCGCCATAGACCGAGTTCTTCTCGGGATCGACCAGCAGGGACTTTGGAATTTTCATCTCAGAGTCCCGGCGACGCGACCCAAGACCAGCAGGCCGCAAGCCGGCCGACATATCCGCAAACAGGGGCGTGCAATAAACGGCATCTCCATTGTGCAGTGCAATATAACCTATCGCACCGCATCCTCAATGGCAAATCCGGTCACCTTGTCTTACAGGCGCGAACGGGGAGAGATCAGCTGGTGACGCCTCGGCCACGCCCACCCGCCAAGCGCTACCACAACGCTCCGCCGGTGATCTGGATGTTTTCCATGGTGATGCCCTTGGCCAGGTCCGAGCACAGGAACACGGCCAGTGCGGCGATCTCCTGCGGCTGCAGCATGCGCTGCTGCGGGTTGCCCTTGGCGATCTCGGCCATCGCTTCCTCGGCCGTGCGCCCCTTGCCCTCGCGCTCGACCACCTGCGCCACGTTGCGGCGCATCAGTTCGGTCTCGACCCAGGTTGGGCTGAGCATGACGCAGGTGATGCCGTGCGCGGCCCCCTCCAGCGCCACGCAGCGGGTAAGGCCGAGCAGACCGGCCTTGGAGGCGCAGTAGGCGGGATTGTCCTTCCAGCCGACGGAGGCCGCGGTCGAGCCGATGTTGACGATGCGGCCCCAGCCGCGCCCGATCATGCCGGGCAGCACCGCACGGGTGGCGCGGAAGGCGCCGGTCAGGTTGGTGTCGAGGATCTTGTCCCAAAGCGCGTCGGAATGGCCGCAGACCGGCTGCTCGGCGGTGGTGCCGGCCGCGTTGACCAGGATGTCGGCAGGGCCGATGGCGGTTTCGGCCTCGGCTACGAACCGGTCGGTGATCTCGCTGTCACGGACGTCGAGGTGAGCAGCGTGCACCCTGGTGCCGTGGGCCGACAGGGCCGAGCGTACGCGCTCGATTTCGTCGGCGCCCGGATAATAGGCGGCATCGGATCTGTCGGCGCCGGCAGGCGCGATGTAGGACCCGACGGCGACATTGGCGCCCGCTTCGGCCAAGGCCGTGGCAATGGCGAAGCCCATGCCGGAAAACCCGCCGGTGACGATTGCACCGCGCCCAGCAAGGTTTGTCATCGCGTGCTTCTCCATTGGTTGGGGCAGGCAATCAGGTTCCGGAGTCTTTGTCGACGCGGTTCACCTTCCCCTAAAGCGGTTTGCCCAGCCATTCGCGGTAGAAGCCTTCGAGGTCGGGCTGGAAATCGTGCACGATGGGATAGCCGGGCGCGGCTGCTTCCACCTCGTGCATGGTGCCGCATTCCGGGCAGATGAATTCTCGGATCTCCATCCACTGCGGATCGGGGATATCGCTGTTGGGGTAGATCTCGCGCAGCGATTCCTCGGTGTTGCGCACGATGATCGCGGCCTTCAGCTTCCAGTTCTTGCGATAGTCGCCGAAGGAATGGCCGCACTCGCAGCGCGTCACGCGCTCGTCGCCGCTCTGGCAGATGAACAGATGATCCGAGACCGGCAGCAGGATCGGGTCCTTCCAGCCGACACGGTCCTGCAGCACCGCGACATATTTGAAGAAACGGTCGTCGTCCTTGTAGGCGCTCATGACGCGGCGCGTCTGCGGCCAGGGCAGCGTGCCCGCGACCAGATCGGCGATGACTTCCTTGCTGTACGAGGTCATGGCTTTGCTCCCGGCATGAAGATCGATTTGGCGTCGACGTTCCAGAAATCACTGAATTCCCTGGTGAAGCGCGACGACAGTTTTATCGCGCTGGCATACATTTTCGTCACCTCGGGGGCGAAATCGGCCTTCTCGACACGGCTGCGTTCGCTGGCGATCCACTCGGCTACCGGCCTTGCCTGGGCCAACCGCCTCGCTCGCATTTCGGCGCGGTGACGCTTCGTGGCCTCGATGTTGGCGACGGGGTAACCTTCCTCGTCCTCATCCAGCATGATGCCGAAGATGCCTTCTGCCACTTCCTTGGTCAGATAGCCGTTCTCGACATCCATGGCCGTCTTGAGCGGGTCGCGCTCCAGCACGTCGCCATAGCCGCCGCCGCCATTGTAGGAGTGGGTGAAGACGTCGCCGGTCTTGTGCGGCGCGGTGATGTAGGGGCCTTCCATGGTCACATGCTCGCCCTGCAGCCGCAGTTCGAGTTCCGAGCGATGCGGGTTGGTGCCGGTGTGATGCGCGAGCGGCGCCCGCTTTTCGGCGAGTTCGAAGATGTTGGAGTTGCGCACGGCGCGGTGCTTCTGGCAGGTCGGCGCCGGATAGCCGCCGCACATACCGCCATTGTCGAACACGCGCGAGGAATGCTCTGATGTAACCAGCCTGAGATGGTCGGTCTTCGAGACCAGCCAGGTCGAGATGAAGGAGCAGCCGCCGCGATATTTGCCGGCGCCGCCGGAATTGGGAACGATCGAGCGGCCGATATAGACCATCGGCATGTTCTGCTCCCAGATCTCGATGTTGCCCATGTCGGATTCCGGGTTCCAGCCGACATAGGCGGTGTCGAGCCCATCCTTGATCGCCAGCGCGCCGGAGCCGGCTGCCGCGCATTCGAAATGCGCCATGCCGAACAGCTTGCCATACTGGCTGGTGCCTCCCATCTCGATCATCGGGCTGTTGACCTGGCCGACGAAGGCTTCCTCGACAAAGCCGCGGCCGATGAAGGCGCGTGACAACAGCCGCTGGAACACGCCGTAGGCCGGCAAAAGCAAGGCCCATGAGGTGGCGGTCGCCACCATCTCATTGTCCGGGTTGGTCCAGGTGCCGTGCGGCAATTTCAGCTCGGTCGCCATCCAGGCGCCGTCATTGACCAGGCCCTCGAAATTCATGTGCTGGGTCAAGGTGACGAACATGCCGCCATCCATGCCGGCGGGCGTGCAGTTCATCGAATGGTAGCCCCAGGGCTGCGTGCCCTCGAAGTCCATGATGATCTTGCCGTCGGTGGTGATCTCCATCTCGATCGGCATGTTGTAGAGCCAGTCGGGATCACCGAGCGGCTGATAGCCCGGTTTGCCCGCGGTGACATGGCCGTAGAAGGTATGGCCGCGATAGATGCCGGGCACGGTGAGCTGGCGCGTGCGGGCGAGCTGGGCGCGACGGCCTTCCTCGATGAATTCCTTCGACACCCGCATCCAGTAGTCGAGGCCGATCTCGTCGATCAGCGCCTTGACGCTTTCGCGCATGTCGATGCAGGAGGCGACCTTGGCCTTCTCGTCGAGCACCCAGTAGATCGGCATCCTGAGATTGCGTTCGCAGCGGATGACATAGTCGCGGCGGATCTCGTCGTTCTCGCCGACCTTTTCAGCACAGACGAACAGGCCCTCGGTAAAGCGCTCCTGGGCCAGCGCCACGTCGCCGCCAGGCGTGATGCCGCCGGCCTCAAGTTCGTGGCAGACCGCCCCCGCCCAGCCGACCAGCTTGCCCGAATGGAAGATCGGCACCACGTCCATGACATCGGGCACCTGGACGGTGCCGATGAAGGCATCGTTGTTGGCGAAGATGTCGCCGTCGCGGATGCAAGGGTTTTCCTCGTAGCCGTTGCGGATCATCCATTTGATGAAGCGGCTCATCGTGTGCACATGCACCATGATGCCGTTGGAGAGCGCGATCGCATCGCCTTCCGGCGTGTAGATGGCGACGACCATCTCGCCGACCTCGCGCACGCCGGGCGAGGCTGAGATGCGGCGGGCCATTTCGCGCGCCGAGACGCAATAGGCGCGCAGCTTGGTGTGCAGCGTCTCGAATTTCAGCGGATCCTGGTTGCGCAGCTGCAATTCGGCGATGCCGTCATAGCAGCCGGTCTCCTCCATGAGCCGTTCGGATTCGATCAGCCGTTCGCGGATGCGCAGCGCGGAGGCGGGTTTGTCCAGCATGGTAACAGCCCTTCTCAAGCGTGGGTGTAGTGGAGCAGCGTCCATTCATCGACATGGACACGGTCCTGCGGATGAACGACGAGCGTGGTGGCGGGATGTTCGATGATGGCCGGGCCGATGACCTCGTGACCGGGCTGCAATAGATCCATCTCGTAGAGATTGGCCTTGTGCCAGCGGCCGCCAATATAGGCCTCGCGCACGCCTTTGTGGGCGGACGCCGGATCCGACTTGCCGAGCGGGCGCTTCAAGAGCACCGGCTTGACCTTGTCGGCGGTGGCGATGAGGCCGAGCTCGGTGATCGAGAAGCCGGCTTCGCCGTAGCGCGAAACGCGGTGGTTGACCTTGGCGTAGACCGTCTCGAACTCGTCGACGACCCTGCGCATGTCGTCGGGTGATTGAATAGCCGATAGCGGCGCCATCACCTCGACGTCCTCGAGCTGGCCGGTGTAGCGCATCATCAGGAAAGGCACGGTCTTGATCTTGTCGCGTGCGTGGCCGTCCACGATCATCTCGTCGACCGCTGCCTTGGTGAGATCGTCCCAGACAGCGGTGACCTTCTTGCCGAAAGCGAGCAGCTCCTCATCGCTCGCCCGCGCACCGATGTCGTGCTGCGTCGACACCGAATGCCGGCGCATGAAATCGGCTGTTGTGCAGCCGAAGGCCGAGAAGGCGGCGGCGAACTGGAAGGTGATAATGTCCTTGAAGCCGATGCCCCTGGAGCAGCCGGCGAGATGCAGCGGACCAGAGCCGCCGTAAGAGAGCAGCGTGAACTCGGAAGGGTGGATGCCCTGGCCGGAGATGACGCGGCGCAACGCGTTGTTGGCGTCGGCCTCCAGCATGTCGATCATGCCTTCGGCGGCTTCCTCGACACCGACGCCGAGCAGGCGCGAGCATTTTTCCTGGAAGGCGGCTCTCGCCTTCTCGACCTGCAGCACGACCTTGCCGCCCAGGAAATAGTGCGGGTTGAGGCGGCCGAGGATGGCGTCGCAATCGGCGATGGTGGGTTCGGTGCCGCCCTTGGCGAAGCAGATCGGGCCGGGATCGGAACCGGCGCTTTCCGGTCCGAGCGAGACTTTCTTGGTCAGCGGGTCGACCTTGAGAATCATGCCGGCGCCGGCGCCGATCGTGTCGAGATGCAGCGTCGGCACGTTGAGCTTGAAGCGGTCCATCAACGGCTCGTTCTCGATCCGGGTCTGGCCACGGGTGATGACGCCCATGTCGAAGGAGGTGCCGCCCATATCCGAGCAGATCAGCGAATCGTTGCCGATCAGCTTGCCGACATAGGCCGCGCCCAGAATGCCGCCGATCGGGCCGGAGATCATGGTTTCGTGCAGGCGCGGATGGTTGATCGAGGTCAGGCCGCCGAAGGAGAGCAGCGTCTGCACGCCATATTTGAAGCCGTATTTCTTGGAGACATCCTCGATGCCCTTGAGCTGCTTGCGGCCGCGCGAGGTGGCATAGGCCTCGATCAGCACCGAGTTCAGCCGCGACTGCTCGCGAATGACCGGACGCACCTCATGGCTGGTGTAGACGAGGATGTCGGTTCCGGCCTTGGCGATCTCCTCGCGGCAGATCTCGGCGATGCGCTTCTCGTGCACGGGATTGACGTGCGAGAAGATGGTCATGATGCAGATGCCCTCGACCTTGTCGGCAATCAGCTTCCTGGCGGCGGCCGCTACCTCATGCTCGTAGAGCGGCAGGATGATGTCCCCGAACTGGTCGATGCGCTCGGTGACGCCATGGGTGCGGCGCCGCGGCACCAGCGGATCGGGATGCTGATGGGTCACCGCGTGCAGCCGGTCGGCATAGGAATAGTCCGCCCAGGCCTGCAGGCCGCGGCCCATCAGGATCATGTCTTCGAGGCCCTTGGTGGTGATCAGGCCGAGCCGGCGGCCGGTGCGCGACAACAGCGTGTTGAGCATGCCGGTGCCGGAATAGAGCACGACGTTGACGCCGGAAAACAGCTGCTCCAGCGAAATGCCCCAGGCATCGGCCGCGTCCTCCGCCGAGGCGAGGAAACCTTCGGCCTCGTTCTTCGGCGTGGTCGCTGACTTGCCGATCTTGAAATGGCCGTCCTGGTCGACAAGGATCGTGTCGGTCATGGTGCCGCCGGCGTCGATGCCGATGACGATGGGGTTGGTAGTGATCTGGTCCACGGGTCGCCTTCCCTCTTCGAGAATGACCGCAGGCTAGATTCTCGGGGCCGGATCGCGCCATATGCCTAAAGACACAATGACGGGCAGGCGCGGTTCGCCGAGAAGAGGACATGCGCATGGGTAATATCTGGGCGCCGCTCGCCAAGGCGATCGCAGCCACCGGCACCGATCGGCACGTCGACTTCCTGATCGACCTGATCGGCGCCGACATCGAGCATGACCTCGTCACGGTGACGCGTTATTCGACGACCCAGGCACCGGAATTCGTCAAGCACCGGCGTTTCTCGGACGAGATGGTCAAGCGTTATCTCGACAATTACTACGTCTTCGATCCGTTCTATGCCTCGTGGCGTTGCGAGCGCCGACTGGGCATCATGCCGCTGAAGCGGCTTGCCGATGACGAGGCCAAGCGAGGCCAGTACATAGCCCGCTTCCTGACGCAATCAGAAATCTGCGACGAGGTCGGCATCATGCTGGCCGATGGCGGCGACTGGTGCCTGGGCATCTTCCTCGACCGTTCGACCGCTTCGTTCAAGGACAGCGAGATCGCCCTTTTGGACGAGCGGCTGCCGGTGTTCGAAGCGCTGCACGCGCTCGATATCAAGGCGCGCGGCAGTGACTTTGCGCGCACCTCGGCCCCGACCGCTCCCGGCGCTTCGCCGCAGCAGAAGCCGACCATCCCGATGAGCCTTTGGCCGGAACTGTCGCTGCGCGAGCGCGAGCTGGTGCAGCTGATCCTCGCCGGCCATCCGACCGCCAACATCGCCGAGCGGCTCGGCATCACCGTCGGCACCGTCAAGAACCATCGCCGGCGCATCTATGAAAAGCTCGACATCACCACCGAGCGGGAGCTGTTTTTGCAGTTTTTTCAGCATCGGGGAGATCGGTAGCTGGCCGTGCCAGGAAATCCCCAGTCGTCGCCGCCTCATTGGCCCAGACGATCGATCTGCATGTCGGCTTGAACTCGATCGACCGTGCCCCCACAGTCTCCACGAATGGCGCCATCAGCCGACATGCAGGGAGAATGAGATGCCGATGAACTTCGCGGGACGCTTCGCTGGCCGATCGGCCGTCATCACCGGCGGAGCCTCGGGCATCGGGCTGGCGGTTGCGCAAAGGATCGTCGAGGAGGGCGGGAGTGTCAGCGTCTGGGACCGTGATCAGGCCCAGATCGAACAGGCCAAAACCATCATCCCTGGCCTGCACGGCGTTGCCGTTGACGTTGCCGATGCCGCCAGCGTTCAAGGCGCCGCCGCACGGACGATCGAGGCGCTTGGCAGCGTCGACGTCCTGGTCACCAGCGCGGCGATCACCGGGCCCAACATGACGACTTGGGCCTATTCGGTCGAGGACTGGCAGAAGGTCATCGACATCAACATCAACGGCGTCTTCTACTGCAACAAGGCGCTGGTGCCGCACATGCTGGAACGCAATTATGGCCGCATCGTCAACATCGCCTCGATCGCCGGCAAGGAAGGCAATCCCAATGCTTCCGCCTACAGCACGTCCAAGGCGGCGGTGATCGGCCTGACCAAGTCGCTCGGCAAGGAACTGGCCAAGACCAAGGTGACGGTGAATTGCGTGACGCCTGCGGCCGTGCGCACCGCGATCTTCAAGCAGATGAAACAGGAGCACATCGACTTCATGCTGTCCAAGATTCCGATGGCGCGCTTTGGCGAGGTCGAGGAAGTAGCGGCGCTGATCTGCTGGATCGCCTCGGAAGAATGCTCGTTCACGACCGCCGCCGTCTTCGATGTCTCCGGCGGCCGCGCCACTTATTGATCCGGGCCGGAACATCCTCACATTGGCCGGTGCAACTACAATTCCGCGTGACGAGGCAACCATCGGAACTGGACAGGCGTATAGTCGCCGATGTCTGTATGGGCGGCGACAGAATAGGGTTTGCGGGAAAGCCATGACACGACGAGACAGTTTGGCGATGACCTATGGCCGCCGTCCCGGCGCCACGCGATCGCCGGAGGTCGCGGCCACCAGACTGGAGTTTGCATCGCTTGCCTGAAGCAGATCCTGCAGCACTGTCCGATGACGAGCTTCTGGACCGCTATCAGCGCGCCGCCTTCGGCTATTTCCTGGAGACTGTGAACCCCGACAACGGTCTGGTCGCCGACACGTCGCGGCCGAATTCGCCGGCCAGCATCGCCGTCGTCGGTTTCGCCCTCTCCTGCTATCCGATCGGCGTCGAGCGCGGCTGGATGACACGCGCGGCGGCGGCGGAGCTGACGCTGGCGGCGCTGCGTTTCTTCTCGGCCAGCCCGCAAGGCGGTGGCGACGACGTCACCGGCCACAAGGGCTTCTACTACCATTTCCTCGATATGCGCACGGGCTTGCGCGTCTGGCGCTGCGAACTGTCGATGGTCGATACCGCCTTGCTGTTGGCCGGCATGCTGGTGGCCAGCGCCTATTTCGCAGGCGCGGACGAGAAGGAAGCCGAAATCCGGCGACTGGCCGAAGCGCTCTACCGGCGCGTCGACTGGCGCTGGGCGCAAGGCAGCAGCCCGACCTTGCGGCAAGGCTGGAAGCCGAAGAGCGGTTTTCTCCACTATGGCTGGGAAGGCTATAACGAGGCGACCATCCTCTACGTGCTGTCGATGGCCTCGCCCGAAAGCCCGACTTCGGACGACAGCTATGAAGCCTGGACCGCAACCTACCAGTGGGAAAACATCTACGGCCATGACGTGCTCTATGGCGGACCGCTGTTCATGCACCAGTTCTCACATGCCTGGATCGATTTCGCCGGTATCCGCGACGCTTTCATGCGCGAGAAGAATTCGGACTATTTCGAAAACAGCCGCCGCTCGACCTATCTCCACCGCAACTATGCCCGTCACAACCCCTATGGCTTCGACGGCTATGGCGAGAACCTTTGGGGCCTTTCGGCGGGAGACGGACCCGGCGGCTTCCGCGCCAGCGTGGAGCGGCGGAGGCACCGGTTTTCGGGCTATGCCGCGCGCGGCGCGCCGTTCGGGCCGGATGACGGGACGATCGCGCCATGGTCCTATCCAGCGTCGCTGCCCTTCGCACCCGACATCTGCCTGGCCGCCTTGCGCCATCTCGGTGATCGCTACCCCGAGGTGATCGACAATTTCCGCCTGCCGAGCGGCTTCAATCCGACCTTGGCCAACCGGCGAAAATTCGGCCGCAACGGCTGGGTGTCGGAAGGCCATTACGGGCTGGACCAGGGCATCGTGGTGATGATGATCGAGAACCACCGCTCGCGCCTGATCTGGGAGCTGATGCGCTCCAATCCCCACATCCGCCGCGGCCTGGGCAAGGCGGGCTTCACCGGCGGCTGGCTCGCACAGCCAGCAGGCTCCGCGTCAGGAGCCCACGATGGCGCGTGAACAGACAAAGGCGGCCACATTCCCTGTCGACCGCAACGATGTCGAACTGATCCGAGGCGCGCATCCGCCGCACTGGAAAAACCCTACCCCCGACGGCCTCTACAATCTCGTCGTCATCGGCGCCGGACCGGCCGGGCTGACCGCGGCGCGTGACGCCGCGAGCCTTGGCGCAAAGGTCGCGCTGATTGAGCGCGGGCTGATCGGCGGCGCCTGCATCAATGTCGGCGGCATCCCGTCGAAGTCGATCATCCGCACGGCCAGGCTCTATGCCGACATGCGCGATGCCGAGAATTTCGGCGGCGACACGCCGGCGCGTCTTCCCGTCGACTTCGAGCGGGCCATGATGCGGATGCGGCAGATTCGGCAGCGGCTCAGCCGCGCCGATTCGGCCGCGGCCATCGCTTCGGAAGGCATCGACCTCTATTTCGGTGAAGCCCGCTTTGGCGGACCGGACACGGTTGAAGTCGCCGGCAAGACGCTGCGCTTCAAGAAGGCCCTGGTCGCGACCGGCGCGCATCCGAGCGGGCCGGCGATTCCCGGACTTGCCGAGGCCGGCTATCTCGACAATGAGAGCATGTTCAACCTCACGCAATGTCCTGAGCGGCTGCTGGTCATCGGCGGCGGTCCGCTTGGCTGCGAGACGGCGCAGGCCTTCTGCCTGCTCGGGTCGAAGGTCATCCTGGCACAGAACGATCCGATGTTCCTGCCCGGCGAGGAACGCGACGCCGCGCAGATCCTTTCGGACGCGCTGGCACGCGAAGGGATCGAGGTGCGCCTGAACACCGAGGTGGTGGTGGTGCGCAAGGAAGGCGGCAGGAAGTTCGCCGACCTTTTGCGGGACGGCGACACGACGACGATCTCCGTCGACGAGATCATTACCGGCGTCGGCCGTTCGCCCAATGTCGAGGGTCTCGGCCTGGAAGAGGCCGGTGTGGTGTATGACGCCAACGGCATCAAGGTGGACGATCACCTGAGGACGACCAATCCGCACATCTACGCGGCGGGCGATGTGTGCCTGGAATACAAGTTCACCCATACCGCCGAGGCAACGGCGCGCATCGTCGTGCGCAATGCCCTGTTTCGCGGCCGCGAAAGGCTCAGCGACCTTGTCGTTCCCTGGTGCACCTATACCGATCCGGAGATTGCCCATGTCGGGCTCTATCCGATCGAGGCGCGGCGGGACGGCATCCCGGTCAAGACCTATACGGTGCTGATGCATGACGTCGCGCGCGCCGTGATGGACGGCGAGGAAGAAGGGTTCGTCAAGATCCATGTTCGTGAAGGATCCGACCGCATCCTGGGGGCGACGGTCGTCGCCGCCCATGCCGGCGAGATGATCAATGCGGTGACGCTTGCGATCCGGTCGGGCATGGGATTGCACGCCCTGGCCGACGTCATCCATCCCTTCCCGACACAGGCACAAGGCATCAAGATGGCGGGCGACGCCTACAGGCGAACCCGGCTCACCTCCTTGCGCAGGCGTCTGGCTACGCGCTGGCTTGCCTGGTCGAGGCGGTGAGCCTGGCTGCGCGTCGAGGACTCGAAGCGACAGTATTCAAAAGATACAGTGCTTGACGAAAGCCTTGTTCAGCTAAACAAGGTGGCGCTGATGCTTGTGATCACGGAATCGTATTGAATGCCATCTGAATTGGGCCCCCTGCCTGGCGCAAAGCATCAGGCATCCGCATTGAACAGCGCAGGCGCGCAACCGGCTGCCGGCGAGCCTGAGCGGGCGGCCCAGAGGCGTACGCTGGTCGTGTCGCACGACCCGGGCTTTCCGCCGGCTTCAGGTTCGGACCTGAGAAACTACCGCAACGCCGAAGCGGCCGCCAGATTCGGACCGGTCTGCCTGGTTTCGGTCAAGCCGAACAAAGTAAGGAATGTGCCCGATCCATTGATCCGGGTCGAAGCCCTGTCGATCGAAGGGGAGCCGCGCACGGCCTCCATCGGCTGGTGGCGCTCAAGGGCGGAGAGTCGCATACCGCGTTCCGCCCTGACACGGCTTGAGATGCTCGCCCGTGAGTTCCGCCCGGACACCATCATTGTCGAGGGCGTCGGCCTGTTCAAGCTGCTGCGGCCCCTGCGGCCGCTGGCGCAGCAGCTCATTCTCGACATGCACAATGTCGAGTCCGACCTGGCCGGACAGATCAGACGCCTCAGCGCCAGGCGAAGCGCGGCGGCATTCGCCGTCCGGTTCCTCGAGAGAAAGGCACTGTCCCTCGTCGACAGGGTATGGGTCTGTTCGAAGCTGGATCGCCAGAAGCTGATGACGCTTTTCCGGCCCGAGATCCCGATCGACATTGTTCCCAACGGAATCCCGCAAACCGGGGATGGTCTGGGACGCCTGCCGGCCGAGCCGTCGACGGACAACGGCTTTCCGGTGATCGTGTTCATCGGCCATCTCGCCTATCCGCCAAACGTCGATGCCGCCCAGCGGCTGGCCAGTTTCATACTGCCCCGTATCCGAAACGCCCTGCCGGGTGCCAGACTCGTCCTGGCTGGACGCACGCCGACTCCGGAGGTGCAGGCATTGGCCGGATTGCCAGGTGTGGAGCTCATCGAAGATCCCGCGGACGTCGCGCCGCTCTTGTCCAGCGCGCATCTCACCATTGTCCCGCTGACGGCGGGCGGCGGCACACGAATCAAGATCCTTGAAGCCATGTCCGCGGGCGTGCCGGTGGTGGCCACGCCGATCGCGGCCGAAGGTCTGGACCTGGTCGAAAACGACGAGGTGCTGCTGTCTCAATCCGACGAAACGCTTGCCGAGATGGCCATCGGACTTTGTCTCGATCCCGAACGCAGGGCGCGGCAACGCCTTCGCGCGCATCAGGCGGTATGGGCAAGGTTCAGCCCGCAAGCGATCCGCGATGCCGTGCGTGACGGGCTTGGACCAAACGGCGCTGCCGGATGATTCCGGCGATCCTGCACCAGACCTGGAAGGGCGACACCATTCCCGCGCGCTTCCAGGCATATGCCGACAGCTGGAAGCGGCACAATCCGCACTGGACGGTGATGTTCTGGAGCGACCGGATGCTGCTCGAATTCGTGGCCGAGCACTACCCTGATTTCTTGCCGATGTTCTGCGGCTACACCAAGGGCGTGCAGCGCTCGGATGCGGCCCGTTACATGCTGCTGCATCATTTTGGCGGCGTCTACGCCGACATCGATTGCGAATGCGTCGCCGCCTTCGATCCGATCATGGACGAAAACCGGATCGTGCTGTGCAAGGAGCCGGCGTCGCATGCGGCCGTCCAGGCGGATTTCCGGGGCCTGCCCTATCTTCTGTTCAACGGAACAATCGCCAGCCCGCCCGGGCATCCCTTCTGGATGCATCTGTTGTCGATGATGCCCGGGCTCGCCGGCGCCAAGGACGTGCTCGACGCGACCGGTCCCTGCCTTTTGACCTCCGCCCATCGGAGCTACGGCGATCAGGAAGCCTTTGCCATTCATCCTTCCGGCCTGTTTACGCCGGTGACCGCGGCCGGGAGCACGGAGCATGAGGGCGGCGACGAGGCGGCAGCACTTTCGATCCATCACTGGGCCGGTACATGGTGGATCCCGGAGCCGCCACCGAAATGGACGACCAGGCTGCGCAACCGGGCCTATCGGCTTCGCTATCACCTGACGCGCGGGGCGCATATGGATGAGGCCGCGGCGAAAGCCGGCGTCGACAGGGCGGTTCTGGCGGCGGCGCCGCCTTCGGGCCAGAACATCGCCGTCCTGGTGCCGCTTCGCGACGCCGCCGACCTCATCCAACCCTTTCTCGATGCGCTGGACGGGCTCGACTACCCCAAGGACAGGATCAAGCTGGTCTTCTGCGAAGGCGACAGCCTGGATGGCAGCTGGGAACGGCTGAAGGCCGCGACCGCGGGACTAGCCGGCAAATATCGCGACATTGTGCTTCTGCAAAGACAGGTCGGCACCAGGCTCGACAGGGCAAAACGGGCCAAGCCGAAGACGCAACGCGTGAGGCGCGGCGCGATTGCCAAGGTGCGAAATCACCTGATCGATCATGGGCTGAAGGAAGACGACGACTGGGCGCTGTGGATCGATATCGACGTCTGGCGCTTTCCCGGCGATGTGCTGACCCGGCTGATCGCCACGCGGCATCGCATCGCGGTGCCCAACTGCGTCAAGACCGCCGGCGGCGACAGCTTCGACCTCAACAGCTTCGTCATCCGGCGGCAGACCAGGGATTATCGCTATTACCGCGAGATACGCGGCGGCCTGCACCAGCCTCCCAGGCAGACACCTTACCGATATCACTTGAGCGATGTCAGGCATCTCGACATCATCGGCCTCGATGCGGTCGGCGGAACCATGCTTCTGGTCGATGCCGCTCTGCATCGCGGCGGCCTTCGCTTCCCCGAACTTCCCTACCGCGACCTGATCGAGACCGAAGCCTTCGGGGTGCTCGCCAACGATCTCGGCATCCGGCCGGTCGGCCTGCCGAAGCTGGAGATCCTACACGTCCCCTGGTGAAGCGGCAGCTTGCCGAAGTTCCAGCCTGAGGGGCTCCAGATAGGCCTGTGGCCGCAGACGCCGCCACAGATAGTCCCGCTCCGTCAGATACGCGACCTTGGCGATCCAGCGCCGCGGCGCTTCCGGATCCCTGACCTCGTGCCAATCCTCGACAATGATGACCGGCAGGCCTTCGTAGAGAGGGTCGAGCGGCGAGGTCTTGGTCACCACGATGCAGCCGAGATAGAGCAGCTCCCATGTGCGGTGGCAGTCGAGGCCGTTTCCGGTGGTCGAAAGCACGAGCGGATATTGCGCATACAGCCGCCAGATGCCGCGCTGCGACACACGCCTTTTCAGGAAGTCCACATGCGGGCATCCGTCCAGCGCATCAAGCAGCTCCCGACGCTGGCTGGAGCCACTGCTGACGCTGAAATCACAGAATATCCTGGGCGGACGGCGATCCGCACTGCCTTGCCGGTCGCGCAGGGTCTGCAACTGCCGCACCAGGCCGGCGGGTGTCGCGAAGGAGCGTGGAGTATGGAGGTCCAGCCCGATCGGAAACGGCTTGATCCTGGGATGACCGCCATCGCAGTTCTGGCTGTACCAGGACACCAGATAGGGGTTGGCGAGCAGCCGCTCAACGGTGTCCTTCGCCAGCTCCGACGGAACCGAGGCATCGCCATCGGTCGTCAGCAGGATGAATGGGGCGTTGATGGTCGGCAAGGCGACCCTGGCGAACGTGTCGAGGTCGCAGTTTCGCCCCTCCCTGGCCAATGTGCTCAGCCGCACCCAGACGATGCCGTGCGCGCCACTATAGTGGTCACGGAAAAAGGCCTCGCTCTGCGTCGATTCGGTCGGCGCGTTGCGATACCAATCGGGTCCGGCGACGTCGCAGAAGTGGGCGATGCCTTGCGACCATAGCACCGAAGGGACGCCGAGAAATCTCAGCGCCGTGGAACGGACCGCCTTTTTGAGTTTTGCCCGCCAACGCGACATGCCCATCGGCAACACCTAGCCCAGACGCCGTCGCGGCCGCAATGTCCTGCGGGTCGCGCAGGCCACGCAAGCCCGGCCCCGGCCGGAGCGTCAGTCGTGGAGTTCCCGTGAAATCGGCGGGCCGACCGAAAATCCGGTGAATGTGACCTCGAAACCTTCGCGCTGCGGCGAACAGCACATCATGCCGACATCGACCGTCTTCGAGATCGGGAAATAGGCGAGCCGCACCGGCTTCCAGTGACCGTCCGAAGCGTCGAGATACTGGACGCGGATCGCCTCGCCATGGCGGGTCAGGCGGATGGTGACGCCGTTCGGACCGGCGGGAATGGCCACCAGCGACCAGTCCGATGTGTCGTTGGTGACGACAACGGAGAAATAGGCAAGGCCGTCGGTGTATTCGATGCCGGCCTTGATCCAGTGCGTTTCGCTGAGCCGGACCATCAGCCCGGCCTGGTCATAGAGCACCTTGTAGTCGCCTCTGACGGTGACTTCGGCGGTGAAATCGCCCTCGACCGGCCGATGCAGGAAGTGGCCGTTGTCACGCCAGAAGCCGTAGAAGGTCTCGCGCCAGAAATCGGTCTCCTTGCCGGTGCGCACGCGCACCGACTCGCCTGATATGGCGTGATGCGGCGGCGGGTTGAGCCAGGTCAGGTCCTGCGATGTCATTGCCTCAGCTCCGTGGTGAAAGTTCGCCGGCCCGGGGGCCGGCGCCGATCAGCCTGCGAATGTATAGGCGGTCTTCACCGTGGTGTAGAACTCCATGGCATAGCGGCCCTGTTCGCGCGGGCCGTAGCTCGAGCCCTTTCGGCCGCCGAAGGGGACATGGAAATCGACGCCCGCCGTCGGCAGGTTAACCATCACCATGCCGGCCTCCGAATTGCGCTTGAAGTGGGTGGCGTGCTTGAGGCTCGAGGTGCAGATGCCCGAGGTCAGCCCAAAGGGCGTGTCGTTGGCGACGGCAAGCGCCTCATCGTAATCCTTGACGCGGATGACGCTGGCGACAGGTCCGAAAATCTCCTCGCGCGAGCTGCGCATGGCGTTGGTGGCTTCGGTCAGCAGGGCCGGGCTGAGATAGAAGCCCGGCGTCTTGCGGTCGAGTCGTTCGCCGCCGAAGGCGAGCGTGGCGCCTTCCCTGACGCCGATGGCGATGTAATCCTCGTCCTGCTTCAGCTGGGTCGCGTCGACGACCGGGCCGATCTGGGTCTGCGCGTCGAGCGCGTCGCCGATTACCAGTCTGCCCATCCGCTCCTTGAGCGTATCTACGAAACGGTCGTGGATTCCTTCGGTCACGATCAGCCTGGACGAGGCCGTGCAGCGCTGGCCGGTCGAAAAGAAGGCGCCGTTGAGCGCGCAGTCGACGGCGACCGCGAGATCGGCGTCGTCAAGCACGACCAGCGGGTTTTTGCCGCCCATTTCGAGCTGGAACTTGCGCATGTGCTCGACGCTTGCGGCGGCGACGCGTTTTCCCGTGCCGACCGAACCGGTGAAGGTGATGGCGTTGACATCGGGGCTGTCGAGCATCGCCTGGCCGACCACCGAGCCCTTGCCCATGACGAGGTTGAGCACGCCCTTGGGCAGGCCGGCGCGGTGAAGGATGTCGACGATGGACCAGGCGCTTTCGGGAACAAGTTCGGCGGGCTTGAAGACGATGGTGTTGCCATGGGCGAGCGCCGGCGCGATCTTCCAGGCCGGGATGGCGATGGGGAAATTCCACGGCGTGATGATGCCGACCACGCCGACAGCCTCGCGGGTGATCTCGACGCCGACGCCCGGCCGCACGCTCGGCACCATTTCTCCGGTCAGGCGCAATGTTTCGCCGGCAAAGAAATCGAATATCTGGGCGGCGCGGATGGTCTCGCCAATGCCCTCGGCCAGCGTCTTGCCTTCCTCACGCGCCAGATTGCGGCCGATCTCATCCTTGCGCGCCATGATCTCGTCGGATGCCTTCTTCAGCACCGCATGGCGCGCCAGAGGACCGGAGCGGGACCATGAAGGAAACGCCGCCTTGGCCGCCGCGATTGCCTGCTTGGCCTGTTCGACGCCAGCCGAGGCATATTCGCCGACGACATCGCCGGTGTCCGAGGGGTTGATGTTGCGGGAGCCGGCATCGCCGACCCATTCGCCATCGATGAGGTTCTTTCGAAACTGTGCCATATCTGGTCTTTCCTGCTGGTTGGCCGCGCGGCGGCATCCGTGTGAACTGGTATTTGCCAGACAAATGCCTTGCGGGAAAGCACGCACTGGCCGAACAGCCGCGACAAAAATCCCCGGACCAACCGTTACAGCCAGCCCGACTGGTATCCGCGGAGCGTTCTTTACGCCCAGGTGAATTGCTCTGTACACCTATGTCCATAGCCTTGATTTGCCTGATGCGGCGTGTCATGCGTCGTACCGATGGCAGCTCTCGAAACGACGACCCAGCGCGCCGGCGTCACCGGCAACATCAAGGCCACGCGTGAAGACTGGCTGAAGCTGGCGCTTGAGACACTGATCTCGGATGGTGTCGAACGCGTCCGCGTGCTGACGCTGGGCCAGCAGCTCGACGTCTCGCGCTCCAGCTTCTACTGGTATTTCAAGAGCCGCCAGGATCTGCTCGACCAGTTGCTGGACTATTGGCGGCAGACCAATACGAGGTTCATCGTCGAGCGCGCCTTGCGACCTTCCGCGACCGTCATCCGCGGCGTGATGAGCATTTTCGAATGCTGGGTGGATGAAAGGCTGTTCGATCCCCGGCTGGATTTCGCGATCAGGGCCTGGGCCCGGCGCTCACCCGCCATCAGGCGCGCGCTCGACGAGGCCGACGAAGAGCGCGTCAACGCCATACGCGACATGTTCAAACGGCATGGCTATGAGGACGAGGACGCATTCGTGCGCGCCCGCGTCCTCTATTTCATGCAGATCGGCTATTACTCGCTCGAGCTCAACGAGCCGATGAGCACCCGTCTCACGCATGTCGCCTCCTATCTGCGCAGCTTCACCGGCCAGGAGCCTCCGGCAGAAGATGTCGAGGATTTTGCGCGCTACGTCGAGAAGACGCTTTCGGGCAAACGATAGACGCCAGGCCTTGGCCAGCCTGGCTTCACCGTTGTTCTGTCGACATCCGTAGAGCCAGCTCGCCGACCTGCGCCGAGCTAGACCCTGCAACTTACTAGACACATGTGTACAATGCCGGTAAAATGCCGGTAAAGTGCCAGTCATGACCGGATGGAGTGCGGCAAGATGAAATCCCAATACAGGGCGATCGTTATCGGCGGCGGCGTGGTCGGGGCCTCGGTGCTCTATCATCTGGCGAAGTTCGGCTGGAGCGATGTCGCGCTGATCGAACGCGAGGTGCTGACCGCCGGCTCCAGCTGGCACGCGGCCGGCGGCTTCCACGCGCTGAACGCCGACCCCAACATCGCCGCGCTGCAGGCCTATACGATCGACCTTTTGTCGGAGGTCGAGGCGGAATCGGGCCAGAACATCGGCATGCACATGACCGGCGGCATCTCGGTCGCGTCGGCGCCGGAACGCTGGGAATGGCTGAAGGCCTCCTACCGCATCTTCCAGACCATGGGCATCGACGATGTCCATCTGGTCGGCGTCGACGAGATCAAGCGGCGCTGCCCGATCCTCAACACCGACGGCATGCTGGGCGGCCTCTATGCCGCGCGCGAGGGCCATATCGACCCCTCTGGCGTCGTCCATGCCTATGCCAAGGCGGCCAGGAAGCGCGGTGCCGAGATCATCGAGCACAACCGCGTGCTGGAGCTCAACCGCCGCGCCGACGGCAGCTGGGACGTGGTCACCGAGAAAGGCACGGTCATTGCCGAGCACGTCGTCAATGCCGGCGGATTGTGGGCCAAGCAGGTCGGCCGGATGGCCGGCATCGACCTGCCGGTATCCCCGATGGAACATCATTACCTGGTCACCGAGGCGCTGCCCGAGATCCAGGCGCTGGACAAGGAATTGCCGCTGATCGTCGATCTCGAAGGCTTCACCTACATGCGCCAGGAGCAGAAGGGCCTTCTGCTCGGCATCTACGAGATCAACCACAAGCACTGGAACATGGACGGCGCGCCGTGGGACTACGGCATCGAGCTGATCCAGGAGGACACCGACCGCATCGCCAACGAGCTGGCGCTCGGCTTCAGCCGCTACCCCTGCCTGGAGAGGGCCGGCATCAAGCGCTGGGTGAACGGCGCCTTCACCTTCTCGCCGGACGGCAATCCGCTGGTCGGTCCGGTGCGCGGCGTCCCCAACTACTGGGTGGCATGCGGCGTCATGGCCGGCTTCCTGCAAGGCGGCGGCGTTGGCAAATCGCTGGCCGAATGGATGATCCACGGCGAACCGGCAGCCGACGTCTACGGCATGGACATCGCCCGCTATGGCGATTTCGCCTCCAACCGCGAATACATCAAACAGACGACTGGGCAGTTTTATTCGCGCCGCTTCGTCATGAGCTATCCCAACGAGCAATTGCCGGCGGGGCGGCCCTTGATGACATCAGGCGCGCATGACTCGATGGACGCCGCCGGCGCCCGCTGGGGCAATTCCTGGGGCATGGAAGTGCCGCTCTATTTCGCACCGCAGGGCTTCGTCGAGACACCGACGCTGAAGCGCTCCAACGCCTTCGACATCGTCGGCCAGGAATGCCGCAAGGTGCGCGAAGGCGTCGGCCTGCTCGATATCACCGCCTTCTCGCGTTATGAGGTCTCTGGACCGCAGGCGGAAGCCTGGCTCGACCGGCTGCTCGCGTGCGCGCTGCCCAAGCCCGGCCGCGCGAAGCTTGCGCCGATGCTGGGCGAAAACGGCAAGCTCAAGGGCGACCTCACCGTCTTCAACTGGGGTGACGGCTGCTGGTGGATCATGGGGTCCTACTATCTGCGGCAATGGCACATGCGCTGGTTCGAACAGCATCTCGGCGACGGCGTCACCGTGCGCGACATTTCGGACGCGGTCGTCGGCTTTTCGCTGGCCGGCCCCAATGCGCGCCGGCTGCTCGAACGACTGACGCACCAGGATGTTTCGCACGAAGCCTTCGGCTTCCTCACCTGCAAGACGCTCGATGTCGGCCTGGTGCGGGCCAAGGTCGGGAGGCTCTCGGTCATCGGCGAACTCGGCTACGAGATCCATTGCGGCGCCAATGAGCATGCCGGGCTGCGTCGCGCGCTGCTTTCGGCAGGCGGCGACCTCGGCGTCACCGAATACGGCTTTGGCGCGGTCAATTCGCTACGGCTCGAAAAGAGTTTCGGCATCTGGTCGCGCGAGTTCACGCAGGATTATACGCCGGATGAAACCGGCATGGACCGCTGGATCGCTTTCGACAAGGGCGACTTCATCGGACGCGATGCGGCGCTGAAAGAGCGGAAGGCCGGATCCAGGCGCACGCTGGTGACGCTCGAAATCGACGCCGGGGATGCCGACGCCAGCGGCTACGAGCCGGTCTGGAGCGGCGAAAAACTCGCCGGCTTCGTTACCTCGGGCGGCTATGGCCATACAGTCGGCAAAAGCCTTGCCATGGCGCTTGTCGATCGCGATGCGGCCGGAATCGATACCGAGTTGACAACCCATACCGTCGGCGTCGAAAGAAGTGCGCGTGTCATCGCTTCGTCTCCCTACGATCCGCTGGGCAAGGCGATGCGGGCATGACCGAACGAACCGCTGCCATCCCGCGGAAGACCTTGCCATGATCCAAGCTCCTTGCCCGAAATCAGGCCTGTCCGGCACGCCATGACCAGACGCTATTCCGCCCTGTCGCTGTTCAGGGAGGGCCTGGCCGGCCAGACCGGCTGGAAGCAGGCTTGGCGCTCGCCGGAGCCGAAGCCGACCTATGACGCGATCATCATCGGCGGCGGCGGCCATGGGCTGGCGACGGCCTATTACCTGGCCAAGAACCACGGCATCACCCGGGTCGCTGTGCTGGAAAAGGGCTGGATCGGCGGCGGCAATACGGGCCGCAACACCACCGTGGTGCGCTCCAACTATTATTATCCGGAAAGCGTCGAGCTCTACGGGCTGGCGCACCGGCTCTATGAGGGCCTGTCGAAGGATCTGAACTACAACGTCATGCTATCGCAGCGCGGCATGGTCAATCTCTGCCATTCGACGGCCGAGATGGAGATCGGCGCGCGCACCGTCAACGCCATGCAGATCAACGGCATCGATGCAGAGCTGTTTTCTCCGGACGATGTGCGCCGCGTGGCGCCGATCTACAATTTCTCCCCGGATGCGCGTTTCCCCGTCTTCGGCGGCATCTGGCAAGGCCGGGCCGGCACGGCGCGCCATGACGCGGTCGCCTGGGGTTACGCGCGGGCGGCGAGCCGGCTCGGCGTCGACATCATCCAGAATTGCGAGATCACCGATTTCATTGTCGAAGGCGGCCGCTGCCGCGGCGTGCAGACGACGCGCGGCGCGATCCGCGCCGAGCGCATCGGCATGGCGGTGGCCGGGYATTCCTCGGTGCTGGCGGCCAAGGCCGGCTTCCGGCTGCCGATCAATTCCTATGCGCTGCAGGCCTGCGTCTCCGAGCCGGTCAAGCCGATCCTCGATACGGTGGTGCTGTCGCCCGGCTGCGGCGTCTATGTCAGCCAGTCGGACAAGGGCGAGATCGTCATCGGCGGCGGGCTGGACCGCATCCCCTCTTATGCGCAGCGCGGCAATCTGCCGACGCTGGAAAGCGTGATCGCCGGCCTTCTGGAGATGTTTCCGATCTTTGGTCAGCTGAAGCTGATGCGGCAATGGGCCGGCATCGTCGACGTCGTGCCGGATTCCTCCCCGATCATCGGTCCCTCGCCGCTGCCCAATCTGTTCCTCAACTGCGGCTGGGGCACCGGCGGCTTCAAGGCCATTCCCGCCGGCGGCACGCTGCTGGCGAACCTGCTGGCGACCGGCAAGCACAACGACATCAGCCGCCCCTTTGATCTCGACCGCTTCGCCGCCGGGCGGCTGATCGACGAAGCGGCCGGCTCCGGCATCGCGCACTGAGACAAAGACCCGAGGCAATCATGCAGCTCTTTCCTTGCCCGTTCTGCGGCCCGCGCGACGAGACCGAATTCCACTATGGCGGCGATGCCGGCAATGCCAGGCCCGACGGCGCCGAGGTGCCGATCGAGCGCTGGGCCGGATATCTCTACCTGCGCGGCAATCCGAAGGGCACGGCGCGCGAGATCTGGGTGCACATGAACTGCGGCGAGTTCTTTGTCATGGAGCGTGACACGGTCACCCACAAGGTGCTGTCCTCGGCCGCGCTTGGCGGGGAGCACGCGGCGTGACCGCCTCGCGCCTCACCACTGGCGGCAGCGCCATCGACCGCTCACGGCCGATCCGCTTCAGCTTCGACGGCGCCACCGTCGACGGCTTTGCCGGCGACACCATTGCCTCGGCACTGCTGGCCAATGATGTCGCGGTCGTCGGCCGCAGCTTCAAATACCACCGGCCGCGCGGTATCTGGGGCGCCGGCGTCGAGGAGCCGAACGCGCTGGTCGATCTCGGCGGCCCACAGGCAACGCCGAACACGCGGGCCACGACCGAGCCGGCACGCGACGGGCTGGTGGCGAAAAGCGTCAATGCGACGCCCAATGCGCAAGCCGACCGCAACGCCTTCCTCGACCGCTTCTCGCGCTTCATTCCGGCGGCGTTCTACTACAAGACCTTCATGTGGCCGGACTGGCACATGTTCGAGCCGCGCATCCGCGCCATGGCCGGGCTGGGCAAGGTCGATACCGACTGGATCTCGCCGGGTACGGCGGACCAGATCAACCATCATTGCGATGTGCTTGTGGTCGGCGCTGGGCCGGCCGGACTGGCGGCGGCCAGGCTGGCGGCCGGTGCTGGCCTCTCCGTCACGCTGGTCGATGACCAGCGCAAACCGGGCGGATCGCTCGGCCATCGCGCCGGCGAGATCGACGGCAGGCCGGCGGCGATCTGGATCGACGAGACGATTGCCGAACTTTCCGCCGGCGGCCACCTGATCCTGCCTGCGACCACCGCCTTCGGCATTTACGACCACAATCTGGTCGGGCTGAACCAGCGTCATTTCGACGGGCGGCGCGACACGCTGTGGCGGGTGCGGCCGCGCCGGATCGTGCTGGCGACCGGCGCCATCGAGCGGCCGCTGCCGTTCGCCAACAACGACCTGCCGGGCATCCTGTCCGCCGATGCGGCGCTCGCCTATCTCAGGCGCCATGCGGTGCTGGTCGGCCGGCATGTCGTCGTCGCCACAAACAATGACAGCGCCTACGAGGTCGCGGAAGCACTAGCCGAAGCCGGAGCCGACGTTACGCTGGTCGACATCAGGCGAGACGGCATGCCCAGCGCGCCGACCAGGGTGCGGCTGGTCAAAGGGCGGGCGCTTGCCGCCGCCAAGGGCAGGCTGCGCGCCGAGGGCGTGACGCTCGATGACGGCACCAGGCTCGGCGCCGATTGCGTGCTGGTCTCGGGCGGCTGGACGCCGACCATCCATCTGTTCGGCCAGGCCAAGGGCAAGCTCGCCTGGAGCGAGGCACGCGCCGCCTTCCTGCCGGGCGATCCGGTCGACGGCATTTCTGTCGCCGGTGCGGCAGCCGGTTCGGTCTCCTTGGCGGAGGTGTTCGCCAGTTCGGAGAAGGCTGTTGCCTCGCTCGGCGAAACGAAAGCCGCAGTGCCGCGCAGCACGGGACCTGCAGCGACGGCCGGCATCGTTGCAGCATGGCCGGTGCCCGGCTCGAAGGGACGCATCTGGATCGACTATCAGAACGACGTGACAGTGAAGGATGTCGAGCTGGCGGCGCGCGAAAACTTCGTCTCGGTCGAGCATCTCAAGCGCTACACCACGCTCGGCATGGCGACCGACCAGGGCAAGACCTCCAACCTGCCCGGCCTGGCGCTGATGGCCGGGATTACCGGCCGCACGGTGCCGGAGGTCGGAACCACCACCTATCGTCCGCCGTTCACGCCGGTGCCGCTGGCAAGCTTTGCCGGCGCACGCGTTGGCGAGTTGATGGCGCCGGTGCGCCGGCTGCCGCTGGAGAGCGTGCATCGCGACAGCGGTGCGGTCTTCCAGGAATATGGCGGCTGGCTGCGCCCGGCCCACTATGGCGGCCGCGGCGCCGACGCGGATCGCGCCATCCAGGACGAGGCGTTGCGCGCGCGCCGGTCTGTGGCGCTGTTCGACGGTTCCACACTCGGCAAGATCGAGGTGATCGGCCCGCAGGCGGCCTCGTTCGTCGATTTCCTCTACTACAACACCATGTCGACGCTGAAGCCGGGCCGCTGCCGCTATGGCTTCATGCTGTCGGAGAACGGCGTGGTCTTCGATGACGGCGTGCTGGTGCGGCTGGACGAGCATCGCTTCGTCGTGTCGTGCTCGTCCTCGCATGTCGCCGCCGTGCACGCCCGGCTGGAGGAATGGCGCCAGGATCGTTTCGGCCGTGACGCCGTCTATATCCACAACGCCACATCGGACATGGCGACGCTGACCGTTTCGGGGCCAAATGCCCGCAAACTGCTCGAAACGGTCGGTCTCGGCCTCTCGCTCGACGATGGCGCTCTTCCGCATATGGCGATCGGTCACGGCAGCTATGGCGGCGACGCGGTCCGTATCGCGCGCGTCAGCTTCACCGGCGACAGGAGCTATGAGGTCTCCATCCGCGCCGATCGCGCCGAGCCTTTGTGGGCGCATCTGCGCCAGGCCGGGCAGGCATTCGATGCCGTCACCATCGGTCTCGAGGCGCTGATGATCCTGCGCGCCGAGAAAGGCTTCATCGTCATCGGCAAGGACACGGACGGCACCACGCTGCCGCACGACCTCGGCTCCGAAGGGCCCCGTGCAAAACGCCGGAGCGAATATGTCGGCCGCCGCTCGCTGTTCACCGAGGAGGCCTCGCGCGGCAACCGCCTGCAGCTTGTCGGGCTGACGGTGCCATCCGGCCAAGCGCCGCTGCCAACCGGCGCGCACGGCATCATGCGGGAGGACGGCAGGCTGCACAGCCAGGGTTTTGTCACCTCGAGCTACCACAGCCCGACGCTTGGCCGGCCCATCGCGCTCGGGCTGATCGAGCGCGGCGGGGCACGCCATGGCGAGACGATCGAAATCCAGCATCTCGGCAAGGTCCGTACGGCGACGATCGCCGCCCCTTGCGCCTTCGACCCGGCAGGAGACCGGCTCCATGCGTGACCTCGCGGAAAAATGGTCCGTCGCGCCGGATTGGCGGAACGCCACAATCGCAGTGCCGGGGCTCAAGATCGGCGCCGTTACCGGGCTGCACCAACGCCTGGTCAGTGGCAATCTGGCCGCGTGGGCCGAGGCTTCCGGCTTCGACGGACCGGCCGTCGGGGCATTCGGCCTGGCGGAAGGCAACCGCTATTCGGTGCGCCTGGCGCGCGACCGCCTGCTTGCCGTGTCCACCACGCCCATCGGCATGGCCACCGGGTGGTTCCCCGAAGGGTTCGCCGTGACGGAGATCAGCGCCGGATTGCAGGTGTTCGAGGTCGAAGGTCCGGCGCTTGACGCCTTCATCGCACGCGGGACGACGCTCGACCCCAAACAGCCTAGCGCCAGCGCGGCATTGTCCTTCGCCGGTATCAGCGCCATCGTTTATCGCCATCAGGATGGCCTGCGCGTCCACGTCGATCGCGGCCTCGCCGCCTATCTCTGGACATGGATGGAAACGGCCGCCGCCAACGTCGCAGCCGGATCGCAGAATTAGCCGGCCACGACGGCGCCGATATCCCCGGCGGACTGCCGCCCCCGGTCTAAGAGAGCTTCTTTTGCCCAAATCGCTCGCAAAGACTGGACGCCGTCGCACAAGGATTCGACTGTGTAATCTCCACTCATGAATCGACGTCGCAGTTTTGCCGGAGCATTGCCGATCATGGTCCAAAAGCACACGAGCCGCTCATCGGCCCATCCGTGGATCGACACGGTCTGGCAAACTGTGTGTCTGAGCGACGGGATCTATAAAGCCACACCGGACGGCTCGTGGGATCTGATCCGCAGCGTCACGCCGGGCAAAGGATCCGTGGTGTTTTTGAGTGGCCAGGCGACCGAGCCCGTCGATGTGCCCTATGTCGAGGGTGAGCACTCGGTGGTCATCTCATTTGCCGCCCATGTCTATCTTGCGCGTGACAAGGAGGTGCGAACCGGTGCGGCGGTGCGTTTCCTGGATGTGGAAGAAGACGAATTTTCATTGGATGGCGTGAAGCTGCCGTTGCCGACATTTCTGCACGCCGAATCTCTTGTCGACGAGATGATCGCGGCAGGGCTGCTTGCGTCCGACGACGTCGTGGCCAGGGCCTTTACCGAAAAGCCCAAAGCCGCCTCCAAACGCTCGGTGCAACAGCATTTCAAGAACACCACCGGTATTACGCAGAAGGATTTCCAGTTGATCCGCCGCGCGCAGGAAGCGGTTCGGCGCTTGAAAGCCGGTGACAGCGCCGCGGCCGTGGCGTTCGATCTTGGCTATACGGATCAACCGCATATGATCAAATCCATCAAGAAGATCATGGGCTCCCTGCCCTCAAACCTCGATGCGGTTCACAAGATCTGATGCCGGGCGAGGGTTTTCGGCCGGCATCAGAGATTCACGGCTATTTCGTAACAAGCGCCGCAAATTGCTTGATGTCCTCGACATAGAATGCGGGATCTTCCCACGCGGCGAAATGGCCCGCCTTTTCCATATCGTGAAACTGCACGACATTTCCCGAGGTCTGGCGGTCCGCCCATTCACGCGGCAAGCGAACGCCGCCTGGAATGGGCACTTCAGTCGCCACCGCCACCGGCACGCCCGTATTCTTTCCCTTGATGGTCGGCGCCTGCATCGCGTTCTGATTGTAGATGCGGAAGGACGAGGCCGCCGTCTGCGTCAGCCAGTAGATCATGATGTTGGTCAAAAGCGCGTCGCGGCCAAATCTGGCGTCGGCCTCGTCGCCGACCCCCATCCCGGCCATGAAACTCATGATCCATGCGGCTAGGCCGACGGGCGAGTCGTTCATGGCGAAGGCGAGGCTTTGGGGCTTTGTCGCCTGGACCAGATTGAAGGCGCCGTGCATGAAGAACCATTGCTGGATCGCCCCGGCGTAACCTTGTTCCGGCGCGCTCAGAGCGGCAAAATCCGTGGTCTGGTCCGGGTAGCCCACATCGGTCAGGTGGGAGCCGATAAGCTTGTCCGGGTGGCGTTGCGCCATCGACATGGCGATCACCGACCCCAGATCGCCGCCAGCCACGATGAAGCTGGAGTAGCCCAGAACGTCATTCATGAGGTGAGCAAAAATGTCAGCCACCTTGTCGGCGGGGAGCGCCGTTCTGCCGGAGAAGCCGGTCCCCGGAATGGACGGCACGACGACGTGAAATTCCTCCGCCAGCGCATCCACGACCTTGTGATAGCGGTAGAAACTGTCCGGCCAGCCATGCAGCAGAAGGATCGCCGTGGCGCCCTTCTTTTTCGACGGCTGATGGACGAAATGCAGGTCGACCCCTTCGATATCGACCTTGTAGTTCGGCAATGCGTTCAGGCCTGCTTCGGCCTTTCGCCAATCATAGTCATGGAGCCAATAGTCGGTCAGCTTCTTCATGTAGTCCAGATTTGTACCGGTCATCCATCCGGTTCCGGCGGGTTCATCCGGCCAGCGTGTGTGGCGCAGGCGCGCCTTGAGATCGGCGAGCTGGTCATCGGAAATGGCAATCTTGAACGGCGTCGGCTTGGCCATGGTCGTATTCTCCTGTGAGACGGCGCTGCGATCGGTGAGACCGCCGAGAAGAGCTGCCGCGATGAGGCTTTTGGCAAATTCGCGGCGGTGCATTCTCGCAGCTCCTGTTCTTTTTCGATGGAGCCAGACTATGGGAACGGCGGCAGTGCGGATTGTAAATTTGCGCAAATCATCCGGCCGAACGAGCACGCGACAGATCTCACTCTCGCGCCCCGTTTGAGGCACGATGGATGCACGACGACAAGCAGTGCACCGCCGCTGCCAAAGCCACAGAAGGTGCAGGCGGACGGATATTCCGCTGTCTTAGAGGGTGAACGACCAGAACAGGCAGGCCAGCGTCGCGGCGGCGAAGATCACGAAGAACAGGCTGCGCAACAGCACGTTGCGGCGCAGTTCGTTCATGACGAAGTGGCAGCCGACGACTGCCACGGCAAACAGGAACCGCCAGTTCAGCAAGGCGAGCATCGCGCTGCCCTGGCCGAAGGCCCATCGGGCGAGCAGGCCGCCGACGATGGTGGCAAGCAGCACGATCACCGTCCAGAAGATCGCGTCGGCGCAGTGGGTCAGCACGATRCTGGCCGCACGGATCGGCAGGATCATCATCAACAGCGCGCTGAAGAAAAAGACGGCCGCCAGCGGAATGAAGGTTCCGGCATCGGCGATACCATCGAGGCGCCTGACGCCGATCGCGCCATAGGGATAGCCGTGGCGCGCCACTGCAAGGCTCAGCGCCATGAGCAAAGCGGTCAAGACGGCGACGAGTGCGAAGGTCGTGAGGGCTTTGCTCATGGTGTTCCTGTCCCGGGCGAATCAGACAGGAACTTTGTAGCGGGCGGTCGTAAATTGCACGTAAGCGAGGGTGCCGCCCGTGCCGATTCCGATCGGCTGCTATTCGGCCGCGACCCGGCCTGCCGAACGGTTGGCCAGCACGAAACCGACCTCGTCCACCGCCTGTGCCGCACGCTTGAGGATCGCCTCGGAGCGCAGCACACCATCAGTAAAATCCTTGTCGGTGGCGTAGACGGCGGTGGGCAAGGCAAAGGCCTCGAAGAAGCCGAACAGCGGCCGCAGCTGATGCTCGACGATTAAGGCATGGCGCTCGCCGCCGCCGGTCGCGGTCAACAGGACGGGCTTGCCCCGCAACGCCGAGGGATCGATCAGGTCGAAGAAATGCTTGAACAGGCCGGTATAGCTGCCCTTGTAGGTCGGCGAACCGACCACCAGCACATCAGCGGCGAGGATCTGCGCCAGGATCGGCTGGGCCTGGCTGTCGAGGTCGCGCGCCCACCGTGCTGTACCCAGAGATGCGCCGACATCCTCGATGTCGTAGGTGACAGCCGACAGGCCATGGCGCGCGGCGATGTCCCTGGTGACGAGTTCGACGAAGGCGCGTGTCTTTGACGGCCGGGTGATGTTGCCGGAAAAGCCGACGACTGTGGGGTTTGACATGGCAGTGGGCCTCTTGGATGTCGAAGTTTGAAGTGGCGGGCCACCCGGCCCGCCGATGGGAAATCAGCTCCAGGCGTGCAGCGGCGGGTTCTCGCCATTGAGGAAATATTTGCCGAGGATCGAGTACTTCCACCGTACCGGATCGTGCAGCGTATGGGTGCGGGCATTGCGCCAATGCCTGTCGAGATTGTGCTCGGCCAGCGTCGAGCGCGTGCCGGCCAGTTCGAACAGTTTGTTCGTCGCGGCAATGGCGATCTCGGTCGACAGGATTTTTGCTTCCGCGGTGACGATCTGCGCATACGCCACCGTCTCGGCGGTCGGCTCGGCCACCGCCTTGTCGATCGCCAGGCCGGCCTTTTCCAGCAACGCCTGCGCGGCGTGCAGGCGCAGCGTCAGGTCGCCAATGGCCTGGATGGTGTAGGGATCGTCCCAGGCATTGTCGACGCCGCTGTCGATCCAGGCGCGGCTCCTGGTCCGGACGAAGTGAACCGTCTCGTCGATCGCCGCCTGGGCGATGCCGGTGTCGACCGCCACCTGGATGATCTGGAAGATGGCGCCGTCGGCGGTCGGCCTGTCATAGCCCTTGTAGCCGGGCACCAGATGCGTCTTCGGCACCTTGACGTTGTCGATGATGACAGTGCCGGACAGTGTCGTGCGCTGGCCGAAGCTCGACCAGTCGTCGATGACGGTCAGGCCCGGCGCGCCACGGTCGGCGATCGCATACCAGGCGCGGCCCTCGTCATCGAGCGCCACGATCGGCACCAGATGGGCAAGCAGCGCGCCTGACGAATAGAATTTGCGGCCGTTGACGACAACATGGTCGCCGGCATTGGTGAAGCGGGTCTCGAAATCGGCGGCGCGCTTGGAGCCGAACTCGGAAAAGGCGTTGCCGAACCGCGTGCCTTTCAGCGCTTCGGCAAACAGCAGCTTCTGCTGTTCAGCATCGGACACGGTGCGGATCGCGGCGATGACGCCGAGATGGTTCTGCGCGATCTGGCCGATCGAGGAATCCGCCGCCGAGATGATCTCGATCACCTTGGCCAGCGTCACATAGGACACTTCCGGGCCGCCGAATGCCTTGGGCACGTTGATCGACCACAGGCCGCTCTGCGAGAAGGCGTCGAGTTCGGCGACCGGCCAGATCCGCTCACGATCGCGCTTCGAGGACTCTTTGACGAATTCGGCGGCGAGCGCATGGGCGACGGCAATCGCCTCGGCGTCGTCCTTGATGACGTGGGCCGGCGCCGATGGCCTTGCGACGGGCGGCACGGCGGCGGAGGCATGGTCTGTCTTGACGGTCGAGACGGTCATTTCACTGCTCCTTCGAATTCGTTTCAGGCGACTGCATGGAGATGGGTTGGCTTCGCAGCCGGCGATGGTTGTTGACCGAGATAGAAGGCGCGCACATCCTCGCGCTGGCGAAGATCAGCAGCGGCGCCGGAGAGAACGGAGACGCCGTTTTCGAGCACCGTGGCGTGGTCGGCATAGCGCAGCGCGACAGCGGAATTCTGCTCGGCGACCAGGATCGACAGGCCGGTCTCGCGGTTCAGCTTTCTCAGCGTCTGAAAAATGTCCTGGACGATGAGCGGGGCCAGGCCCATCGACGGTTCGTCGAGGACCAGCAGGCGCGGCCGCGACATCAGCGCCCGGCCGATGGCGGTCATCTGCTGTTCTCCGCCGGATGTCAGGCCGGACAATGTCCGGCGCTTCTCCTTCAGCCGAGGGAAATAGGCGTAGATCCGCTCGAGATCCGCGCTGGTCTCGGCGCGGCGGCCGCTGCGGCCGATGCCGCCGGCGACCAGGTTCTCCCCGACGGTGAGGCTCTTGAAGCAGTGGCGGCCTTCCAGCACCGGCACCAGGCCGGCGCGCACGAGGTCGCCCGGCTTGCGGCGCGAGACATCGGCGCCGTCATAGCGGATGGYGCCGGCGTTGACCTGGCCGCGCTCTGCCGGCAGCAGGTTGGAGACCGCCTTCAGCGTCGTGGTCTTGCCGGCGCCGTTGGCGCCGAGCAGCGCCAGAATCTCGCCGCGCCGGATCTCGAAGCTGACGCCATGCAGCGCCGTGATGGCGTGGTTGTAGGTGGCATGGACCGTGTCCACCGCAAGGATGACGTCATTGTCCGGCATGGGGCTCTTCTTCCGCGGTTCGAGAACCGTAAAGGGCTAGGCGCCACGGAAACCTACCGTGGCGCCCGGCACCAGTGATCAGTTGGTGGTCACGGCGTTGGCATCATCGGCGGTGCGCAGCTTGATGCCCTTCTCCTTGGCATAGGCCTCGGCCGACTTCTCGATGATCGGCCGCAGCAGCGCCCAGTCCGGCGCGATCCAGTCGGAGACGACATTCCATTTCTTGCCGTCCCATTGCTGGAAGGTCACGTAGCCCTCGCCTTCGTGGTTGTCCCAGCTGACATTGATCGAGTGGAACAGGTCCTTGGCGCCGAGCGCCTCGACCTTGGCCGGATCGAGCTTGAGGTGTTCGAAGCCCCAGCGGACCTCATCGCCGGTCAGCGTGCGATGGCCGAACTTCTCCTGCGCTACACGGATCGCCTCGACATTGAGGATGCCGTTGACGATGCCGAGATTGTGGTAGACCGAGCCGATGCGCGACTTGTCTTCCAGATTGCCCTTGCCGGCGTCGTAGACGGTCTTCACGATTTCCTGCAGCACCGGGTAGGTGTTGCCGGAAGCCTGGGTGGTGATGGCGGTGTAACCCTTGGCGGCGTCGCCGGCGGGGATGACGTCCTCTTCCGAATTCGACCAGACATTGCCGACGATGTGGTCGACCGGGTAGCCGACCTTGACCGCCGTCTTCAGCGCCACCGGGTTCATCACACCCCAGCCGCGCAGGACGACAAAGTCCGGCTTGGCGCGGCGGATGGTCAGCCACTGCGACTGTTGCTCGTTGCCGGGATGCGGCACTTCGATCTGCTGCACGGTGAAGCCGTATTTCTGCGCCAGCAGTTCATAGATCGGGATGGTCTCCTTGCCGTAGGGCGAGCCGTGATAGAGCACGACGATCTTCTTGCCCTTGAGCTTGTCGATGCCGCCTTCCTTGGAGGCGATGTAGTTCACGATGCCTGAGGTCTCGCTGTAGGGGTTGAGCAGCAGCGGGAAGACGTAGGGGAAAACGCGGCCGTCGGTGGAATCGGTGCGGCCGTGGTTGACCGTGATCAGCGGCACCTTGTCGGCGGTGATGCGGTCGATCATGGCATAGGCGATGCCGACCGAGAGCGGGTTCCAGGCGGCGGCACCGGCATGGCTCTTCTGCCGCTCATAGCATTCAACGCCGCGCTCGACCTCATACTGGGTCTCGCATTCGTCCCAGGTCAGCTTGACGCCGTTGACGCCGCCGTCGCGGATGTTGATGAGGTTGAGATAGTCGATGAAACCGCCGAAGAAGCCGGTGCCGCCGGCCGCATAGGGTCCGACGCGATAGCTCTGCAGCGGGAAATACTGTTCGTCGGCTTGGGCTGATGGCAAGGCCACCGACACGATCATCGCCGCGGACAGCGCCGCCGCCTTGATTGTGCTGAGGAAGGTCATTGTCAGGGTACTCCCGGTATGGGCCGTCTTGGTTCGGCCTCTGGTTCATTTTCAAATGCGAGTGCGGGGCTCAGGTCGACTGCCAGGCGAACAGGAGCCGTCTTCGGACCCTGTCCCACAGGGCCACCAGCCCGTCGGGTTCCAGGATCAGAAACAGGATGATGAGCGCGCCGAGCACGATGCGCTGGCTCATGTCGAGCACGCCCGAGTCGAAGACATCGCCGAGCAGGAAGCCGCCCAGGCGCGACAGGGCGAGCGGAAAGACCACGATCAGAGCGGCGCCGAAGAAGGCGCCACGGATCGAGGCGAGGCCGCCGATGATGATGATGAACAGGATCTGGAAGGAGCGGTCGAGATCGAAGCCGTCCGGCTCGACGGTTCGCAGATAGGCGAAGGCCCAGATGACGCCGGCGACGCCGATGATGAAAGAGGAGATGGCGAAGGCCAGAAGCTTGGTCTTCAGCACCGGAATGCCGATGATGCGGGCGGCGGTCTCATTGTCGCGGATGGCGATGAAGTTGCGCCCGGTCTGCGACGATACCAGCCGATAGGCGAGGAAGGTGAGGATGCTGACGATGGTCAGCGCGAAGAGATAACGGCCGACGGCGCCGTCGAAGGCGAAGCCTGAAATCGACAGCTTCGGCGCATCGATGACGCCGGATGCCGAATCGTTGGAGAACCAGCTGAATTTGGTCAGCGCCCATTGCACGAAGAACTGCGCGGCGAGCGTGGAAACGGCGAGATAGAAGCCTTTCAGCCGCAGGCTCGGCAGGCCGAAGACGATGCCGATCGCGGCGGCGACGATGCCGGCCAGAACAATGCTGCCGATCAGCGGCAGGCCTTCGACGCGCAAGTTGAAGTTATAGGCGGCGAAGGCGCCTGCCGCCATGAAGGCGGCGCTGCCCAGCGAGACCTGGCCGGCATAGCCGGTGAGGATGTTCAAGCCCACGCCGGCAAGGCCGAGTGCCAGGAACGGCAGCAGGATGGCCTCGAACAGATAGCTCGAGCCGATCAGCGGCACGACGCCATAGGCAAAGGCAAGCAGCAGCACGGGCGCGATCCATTTCGGCAGCACCGGCGCGGCGGAGAAATCGCTTGTGATCGCGGCCATGGCTCAGACCCTTTCCACGAGCTTCTGGCCGAACAGGCCGGAGGGACGGATCAAGAGGAAGACGAGGGCTACGACATAGGCGAACCAGCTCTCGATGCCGCCGCCGAAATAGTCGCCGATATAGACCTCGGCGAGTTTTTCGCTGGCGCCGATCAAGAGGCCGCCGACGATGGCGCCGATGATGGAATCGAAGCCGCCAAGCACCAGCACCGGCAGCGCCTTGAGCACCACCAGCGACAGCGAGAACTGCACGCCGAGACGGGCGCCCCAGAGCAGTCCCGCCACCAAGGCGACGAGACCGGCGGCAGCCCAGACGGTGGCCCAGATCAGCGGCAGCCTGAGGCCAACCGCAAGGGCCGCGAACTGGTCGTCGGCGACGGCGCGGAAGGAGAGGCCGATGCGGGTGTAGCGGAAGAAAAGCGACAGCAAGAGAACCATGCCGGCGGCGACCACCGCGGCGAAGATGTCGAACTGGCTGATCAGCACGCCGCCGACTTCCAGCGGTACGTCCTCGATGCCGAGGTCGAGGCCATGGACCTGCGTGCCCCAGATCAGCTGGGCGGCGCCCTCGATGATGTAGGACAGGCCGAGCGTTGCCATGAAGAGGGTGATCGGCGGCTTGTTGGTGAGCGGCCTGAGCACCGTGCGCTCGATGGCGATGCCGATCGCCACCATGATGGCGAAGGTGGCGACCAGCGCCAGCGCGAAGGGAACTCCGCGCTCGACCAGGCTGACGAAGGTGAGCGCCGCAAAGAGGAGCAGCGCGCCTTGCGCGAAATTGAGCACGCCCGAGGTTTTGTAGATCAGCACGAAGCCGATCGCGACCAGCGAGTACATGACGCCGGAGAGCAGGCCGCCGACGAGCACTTCGATGAAGAACTGGTAGTCGAAATCGGCGATCATATGCCTGCCCCATCCTCATTGTCGGAGGCGACGCCGAGATAGGCATCGATCACGCGCTGGTCGTTGCGGACCTCGTCGGGCGTGGCGTCGGCGATCTTGCGGCCGTAGTCGAGAACGGCGATGCGGTCGGACAGGCCCATGACGACGCCGACATCATGCTCGATCAGCACGACTGTCGTGGCGAAGCGGTCGCGGGCAGCGCGCACGAAACTTGCCATTTCGCTTTTCTCGCTTGCGGTCATGCCGGCCATCGGTTCGTCGAGCAGAAGCAGGCGCGGCTCCGCGACCAGTGCGCGGGCCAGTTCGACGCGCTTCTGCAGCCCGTAGGGCAGCGTGCCGGCGAGGCGATCACGGACCGCGGTGAGGTCGAGGAATTCGAGGATCTGCTCGGCGCGGCTGCGTGAATCACGCTGCTCGCCACGCGAGCGGCCGATGCCGAGCACCTGGCCGGCGAAATTGGAGCGGGCCTTGTAGGCGAGACCGGAGGCGACATTGTCGAGAACGCTGAGGCCCTTGAACAAAGCAAGGTTCTGAAACGTCCTGGCGACGCCGAGATGCGCCAGCCGCTGCGTCGGCACCTGGGCATAGCTGACGCCATCGAGCAGGACATGGCCACGGTCCGGGCGGTAGACGCCGCTGATGACATTGATCAGCGAACTCTTTCCGGCGCCGTTCGGACCGATGATGGCGCGGATCTCGCCGGGGCGCACCGACAGGTCGATATCGGCCAGGGCTACGACGCCGCCGAACGACAGGCCGATGCCTTGCAGCGAGAGCAGCGGAGCGGCGGCATCCGCGATCGAGCCTGTCGGCACGACGCCAACGGCCGACGACAGGGGCGTCGACGTCAGGCCGCGCGCGAAGACTTCCGGCGCGTAGACCGAGGCCTCCATCATTCCAAGGGCATAGCTGGCCAACGGCATTCCAATCGTCCTCGATTGCTAGCAGGCGCACAAATCCCGTTGCCGCCCGAATGCTCGAGCGCGCCTGGGAAACTTCATTCGTTTGCTGGCCGGAAATGCCCGGCCAGCCTGGAGGGATGCCTATTCCGCTGCCAGCGACGCCGCCTGTTCGGCGTCCTCCAACTCGCGAACGAGCGGGATGACATGCTTGCCGAAATACTCGACCTCTTCCTGGAAATGCAGGAAGCCGAGCAGGATGAGATCGGCGCCGGCGCGCTTCAGGTCGACGATGCGCTCGGCGACCTGCCTCGGCGTGCCGATCAGGTTCGAGCGGAAGCCGTCATTGTACTGGACCAGATCGTCGAAGGAGGATTTCGCCCAATTGCCCTCGCCTTCCGGCGAAGCCTTGCCGGCGTTCTTGACTTCGTGACCGAAGGCGTTGACCGCTTCGGGATTGGCCTTGGCGATGATTTCGGCGAGCACCGCCTTGGCCTCATCCTCGGTCTCGCGGACGATGGCGAAGGCGTTGACGCCGACCTTGACGGAATGGTTGTTGGCCTTTGCCTTGGCCCTGATGTCGTCCACCTGCTTGGCGATTTCGGCCGGCGTGTTGCCGTTGGTGAAGTACCAGTCCGAGACACGCGAGGCCATGTCGCGGGCGGCGCGCGAGGAGCCACCCTGGAAGATTTCGGGAAGCTGTGGCGGTTTCGGCTTCAGTGAATATTCGTTGAAGCGATAGAAATCGCCGCGGAAGGTGAAGCTGTCCTCAGTCCATATTCCGCGCAGCGCGCGGATGAATTCCTCGGAGCGACGGTAGCGCTCGTCATGGTCGAGCCAATGCTCGCCGATGGCGTGGAACTCGCCGCGGAACCAGCCTGAGACGAGATTGATGGCGACACGGCCATTGGTCAGATAGCTGATGGTGGCGAGCTGCTTGGCGGCCAACGCCGGATTCCAGGGACCGGGCAGGATTGCCGCGATGACCTTGAGCGTCGTGGTGGCGGCCAGGAGGTCATGGCTGAAGGCCACCGATTCATGCTGTTCGTCGGCGCCGTAGCCGGCGGTGAAACGGATCTGGCTCAGCGCATAGTCGAAGCCGGCCTTCTCGGCGATCTGCGCCAGCTTGCGGTTGTACTCGGCCGAATGGTTGGTGCGCTGCTCGATGTTGGAAATCACCAGGCCTCCCGAAACATTCGGCACCCAGTAGGCGAACTTGACCGCGTCGGTTCCTGCTTGTGCCATGACTGTCTCCCATTCAGGCCGTATCGTTGATCGGTCCGGCGAGGCCGGATTTCGCCAACATTTATTATGTCTACTGATTATATATACAAAGTAGGATTTTCCGTTTTTGGCGCCTGCTTGGAACGGAAATACCAATTTTTCGCGGCCAGGCCGGGTTCCGCCTGTCAGCGCGCGACCGCAACGTCGCCGGCATTGGCGCCAACCGCCTCGGCGGACGGAAACCTGTCGACCAGCCCAGCAATCTCGCCCGCGACCATTTGGGCATGGCGGGCGACCTCCGGCAGGCCCATGAGTTCGCCAAAAGTGCCCCGCGCCAGTGGACCGGCGACGAAAAGCCCGGGCACTGCCGCGCCGTCCCGGCCGATGGCGCGGCTATCCAGGCCGGTCGCGATGCCGAGCCCATAGGCGCAGCCCCTGATCAGCCCGGCCTCGGCCAGCGAGTGCAGCGCCGGATTGAGCTGTAGCGCCTGACCATGAGCCGGCCCCGTCGTGTTGATGACGGCATCGAAGCGGGCCGTCTCGATCCGCGTCTGGCCGCGCCGCTGAAAGCTGACGGCGAGGCTCTCGCCCTCATCGTTGGACGCGACGAGCCTGGCGGCGATGGTGTCGAAGGTGCCGGCGGCCTGGCGGCGATCGAGCACCGAAGCAATTTGCGGTGCGATCCTGAAGCGATGCACGTCCCAGAACACGCGAAGCTGACGGACCAGCCTTGCGCGTTCCGACGGAGCAAGGGCGGCCCACAACACCGGCCCCTGCAGGCGCAATTGGTCGAAGACGGACTGCCAGTTGACGTTGGCCTCGCGCGCCGCGGCAAGCGTGGCGCGAATGTTGCGAAGCAGGCCAAGCGCCGACGTGGCCGGCGCCGATGCGAAATCGCCGAAGGGTTCGCCCCTGACATCGGGATGGCCGCGCGAGCGCAGTCCGCGGCGCGACAGCGCCAGGACGCGGCCGCGATGGCCACGGCGATCGAGTTCCGCGACCATGTCGGCCGAGGTCAGCCCGGAGCCGACGATCAGCACCGAGGCGTCCGGCCCGATCCCGACAAGTGCCGATGCGGCATAGGGATCGGCGACAAAAGCCGGCGCTTCGGCCAGGGAAGCCAGCGCTGCCGGGATTGCGGGTGCAGGATGCGTCGCGGCGAGGACGACAATGTCGGCGGCGACGGGGCCGGCGGAGGTCTGCACAGTCCAGCCGGCGCCATTTGTTTGCCGTGTCACGCCGGTGGCGAGACCGCCGACATGACGGACCGCGCCTGAAACCAGATAGGGGGCGAGGTGCTCGGCGACATAGCGGCCGAACACGCGACGGCGCGGATAGGCGTCGCCATTCTTCCAGATCGCGTCGGCGTCACGCTCGAGTTCGCCGGAGCCGGCCAACCAGCGCGCGAAATGCTGCGGATCGTCGGGAGCCATGCTCATTCTGACAGCCGGGACATTGACCCGGTGCGACGGCTCTTCGCAGGAATAGGCGAGACCGCCGCCAAGTGCTGGGCGCGGCTCGATCACGGAGACCAACAGGTGCTCCGGCCGATGCGCCCGCGCCAAATGCCATGCCAGCGCCGCGCCGGAAAAACCGCCGCCAATGATGGCGACGCGCAGTCGGCGGGCCGGAGGCAGCGCGTTCACGAGGCGCTGGCGAGCGATTTCGGCCGGTGGTCGCCGGCGATGGTCTCGCCGAACGGTCCGGTGTTGACGGATGAGCCGGCTGATTTGACCGGATGATCGGTCGGCAATTTCGGCAGCACCAGTTCGCCAAAACGATAGGCTTCTTCGAGATGCGGGTAGCCGGACAGGATGAAGGTGTCGATGCCGAGGCGGCGATATTCTTCGATCCGCTCGGCAATGGTGTCGGGATCGCCGACCAAGGCCGTCCCCGCGCCGCCTCGTACCAAGCCCACCCCAGCCCAAAGATTGGGCGCGATCTCGAGCTTGGCGCGGTCGCCGCCATGCAGCGCGCTCATGCGCGCCTGGCCGACCGAATCCATGCGGGCAAAGACTTTCTGGGCCGAAGCGATCGTTGCGTCGTCGAGGCGGCTGATCAGCCGGTCGGCGGCGGCCCACGCCTCCTCGGTGGTTTCCCGCGCTATGACATGCAGGCGGATGCCGAAGGAGAGTTTGCGGCCGGCCTTTTCGGCCAGTTCGCGCACGGCGTCCAACTTGCGCTCGACATCGGCGGGCGGTTCGCCCCAGGTCAGGTATTTGTCGATCTCCTGTGCGGCCACGGTCGACCCGGCATCGGACGAGCCGCCGAAATAAAGCGGCGGATAGGGCGTCTGCACCGGCGGAAACAGCAACCTGCCGTCCTCGATGTGGAAATGCCTGCCTTGGTGCTCGACCGTCTCGCCGCTCAGCACGCGCTTGTAGATCCGCAGGAACTCCTGCGTCACCTCGTAGCGCTCGGCATGCGAGAGGAAAATGCCGTCGCCCTTGTTCTCCAGGGGGTCGCCGCCGGTGACGACATTGATCAGCAGGCGCCCGTTGGAAATGCGGTCGAGCGTGGCCGTCATGCGCGCGGCGAGCGTCGGCGACTGCAGGCCGGGCCGCACGGCGACCAGGAAACGCAGCCGCTCCGTCAGCGGCACCAGCGCCGACGCGATCACCCAGGAATCCTCGCACGACCGGCCGGTCGGCAGCAGCACGCCATAGTATCCCAGCGTGTCGRCGGCCTTCGCCACTTGCGTCAGATAGGGCAGATCGACCGATCGGCCGCCCTCGGCGGTGCCGAGGTAGCGGCTGTCGCCATGCGTCGGCAGGAACCAGAGGACCTTGATGCGGTCCGGAACGTCGCGGGTCATGGCTTGCCTCCCGCGAGCCGGTGGCGGCGGACTGTGCCCGACGAGGTTGAAAGCGGGCGCAAAGGGGTGGCCATGGCGTGGTTCCTGTCCGAGAAAACCAGATCGCCCGCACTTTGCTTATTCTACAAACTCTGTAGAGTTAGTTTATTCCAAATCCATCGTTGAAATTGGAAATTCTCTTCGATCGGTCGAAGCCGACCGAATCCTCTGCATGCTCGCTGGCGTCAGTCCCTGGCGGATTGGAGAAGACTGTTTGGTGGAGCCAATCGGAATCGAACCGACGACCTCTTGAATGCCATTCAAGCGCTCTCCCAACTGAGCTATGGCCCCACTCCCGGCAGTCAGCCGGCGCCGTTTCCGGCGAAGAGATCAGCGCGGGTTGGAACACCGCGCCGTTAGTGCAGGCGGCTTCTAACCCCGCCTTTCTCAGATATCAAGCCTTGATGAGCGGCTTTTTGTTCACAGGCCGAGAAAGCCTGCAAACGCTTGCGTCTCAGGCCTGTCAGACCTCGTCGTCGTCGTCGCCAACGCCGATCATGTCGGCAACGTCGTCGTCTTCTTCCTCTTCGTCGGCAAGGAAAGTGTCATCCTCGTCGTCGCCGAGGTCGACGTCCTCGTCATCACCGAGATCGGGCAGGTCGTCGCCCTTGACGTCGTCGTCGGCCTCTTCGAGCGAGACGACTTCAACGCCCTCTTCGTCCTCGGCGTCCACTTCCTTCTCGGCCACTTCCTCTTCCTCCTCGAGGGCGGCGATCTTGCCTTCCTCGAAATAGGAACGCGGATAGGTCTTGCCGGTGTAGGGCGAGACGATCGGGTCCTTGTTCAGGTCGTAGAATTTTCGACCCGTCTCAGGGTCGACACGCTTTGTGCCAAGTTCGGTTTTTGCCACGGCAAGCCTCGTCAATAAAAGAGTGGTCCCCTTAACCACTGTTTGCGGCGCTGTCAAAGCTAAAAGCCGGCGTCACAAAACCAAGTCCTGAAAGGCCTCGCGGCAAGTGACGGCCATGGGGATGACCATTTCGCCTCGCCGTGATACGAGACCGCCGCAACAAATGAAAAGCGCCGGTACGCCGGCATTCCGTCCAGGGAAATTCCATGTCTCACGCCGCCGCTGCCAAGCCGGCCACCGCCCGCAAATCTCAAGCCCTTTCCGGCACCGCGCGCGTGCCGGGCGACAAGTCGATCTCGCATCGCTCCTTCATGTTCGGCGGCCTCGCCTCCGGCGAAACCCGCATCACCGGCCTGCTCGAGGGCGAGGATGTGATGCGCACGGGCGCGGCCATGAAGGCGATGGGCGCGCATATCGAAAAGCGCGGCGCCGAATGGGTGATCCGCGGCACCGGCAATGGCGCGCTCTTACAGCCGGAAGGCCCGCTCGATTTCGGCAATGCAGGCACCGGCTCGCGGCTGACCATGGGGCTCGTCGGCACCTATGACATGGAAACCACCTTCATCGGCGACGCCTCGCTGTCTGGCCGGCCGATGGGCCGGGTGCTGGAGCCGCTGCGTCAGATGGGCGTGCAGGTGCTGAAGGCGACGCCCGGCGACCGCATGCCGATCACGCTGCATGGCCCCAAGCACGCCGCCCCGATCACCTACCGCGTGCCGATGGCCTCGGCGCAGGTGAAGTCGGCCGTGCTGCTCGCCGGCCTCAACACGCCGGGCATCACCACCGTCATCGAACCTGTCATGACGCGCGACCACACCGAAAAGATGCTCAAGGGCTTTGGCGCCAATCTGTCGGTCGAGACCGACGAACGCGGCGTGCGGCACATCTTCATCGAGGGCCAGGGCAAACTGACCGGCCAGACGATCGCGGTGCCCGGCGACCCGTCCTCGGCCGGATTCCCGCTGGTCGCCGCACTGATCGTGCCGGGTTCCGACATTGTCATCGAAAACGTGCTGATGAACCCGACCCGTACCGGCCTGCTTCTGACGCTGCAGGAAATGGGCGGCAAGATCGACATCTTGAACCCGCGCAATGCCGGCGGCGAGGATGTCGCCGACCTGCGCGTGCGTTATTCCGAGCTCAAGGGCGTCATCGTGCCGCCGGAGCGGGCCCCGTCGATGATCGACGAGTACCCGGTGCTGGCCGTCGCCGCCAGCTTCGCCGAAGGCGAAACGCTGATGCAGGGGCTGGAAGAATTGCGGGTCAAGGAATCCGACCGGCTGTCGGCTGTCGCCAATGGGCTGAAACTCAACGGTGTCGACTGCACCGAAGGCGAGGCTTCCCTTGCCGTTCGCGGCAGGCCGGGCGGCAAGGGTCTGGGCGGGCATCCCAACGGTCTGGATACCACCGTGCAGACGCATCTCGACCACCGCATCGCCATGAGTTTTCTGGTGATGGGGCTGGCGACGGAGAAGCCGGTGACCATCGACGACCAGGCGATGATCGCGACGAGCTTTCCCGAATTCATGGGGCTGATGACGGGGCTGGGCGCGGAGATTGAATGACGGTCGTGGCAATCAATAGCCTTGGCACTTTGGCGGGCCAATGACTCACGTCTTCACCATCGCCATCGACGGCCCGGCGGGTGCTGGCAAAGGCACCCTCGCCCGGCGGCTCGCCGACCATTACCGCCTCAACCTGCTCGACACCGGCCTCACCTATCGCGCCGTGGCCTATGCGCTGATCCAGCACGCGCTGCCGCTCGACAATGTCTCGGCGGCGGAAACCGCAGCGCGCCAGGTCGACCTGGCAAAGCTCGACCGCGCCGTGCTGTCGGCGCATGCCGTCGGCGAGGCGGCCTCCAAGGTCGCGGTGTTTCCGACGGTGCGGCGCATCCTGGTCGAGAAGCAGCGTGCCTTCGCCAAGACGCCGCCGGGCGCCGTTCTGGACGGGCGTGACATCGGCACGGTCGTGTGCCCCGACGCCGACATCAAACTCTATGTAACGGCGAGCGCGGAGGTGCGGGCGAAGCGGCGGCTGGCCGAGATCGAAAGCATCGGCGGCACCGCCAATTTCGCCGAAATCCTCGCCGACATCGTGCGCCGCGACGAGCGCGACATGGGCCGTGCCGACTCGCCCTTGAAGCCGGCCGCCGACGCACACTTGCTAGATACCAGCGAAATGGCTATAGAAGCCGCGTTTCTCGCGGCCATGGCGATCGTTGACGACGCGCTGGCCAGGAGGAACAAGGCCTGATCCGGGTTTTCTCACGCGTTTCCGTTGCCGGAAGGGCAGAAAATACCCATATCGGGCACGAACCAGCCTGCCAGCATTCTTCATGCGCCGGAATTGCCGCTTAGAAAAGCGGCCCAGGGCTTTTTAGCCCGGAACGCCGGCAGGCCAACGCAACGCTAACCCACGGCGCCCGTCCCGCTCAGAGATGCGGGGCACTCCAGGAGAAAATATGTCAGCTGCAAATCCCACTCGCGATGATTTCGCGAGCCTGCTCGAAGAATCTTTCACCACCGGCCACTCCGGCGAAGGTCAGGTCGTCAAGGGCACGATCACCGCGATCGAAAAGGACATGGCCATCATCGACGTCGGCCTCAAGGTCGAAGGCCGCGTGCCGCTGAAGGAATTCGGCGTCAAGGGCAAGGACACCACCCTCAAGGTCGGTGACACCGTCGAAGTCTATGTCGAGCGCATCGAGAACGCGCTTGGCGAAGCGATGCTTTCGCGCGAGAAGGCCCGCCGCGAAGAGAGCTGGGTCCGTCTCGAAGAGAAGTTCACCAAGGGTGAGCGCGTCGAAGGCGTCATCTTCAACCAGGTCAAGGGCGGCTTCACCGTCGACCTCGACGGCGCCGTGGCCTTCCTGCCGCGCAGCCAGGTCGATATCCGCCCGATCCGCGACGTTTCCCCGCTGATGCACAACCCGCAGCCCTTCGAGATCCTCAAGATGGATCGCCGCCGCGGCAACATCGTGGTGTCGCGCCGCACCGTGCTCGAGGAAAGCCGCGCCGAACAGCGTTCGGAAATCGTGCAGAACCTTGAAGAGGGCCAGGTTGTCGAAGGCGTCGTCAAGAACATCACCGACTACGGTGCGTTCGTCGACCTCGGCGGCATCGACGGCCTGCTGCATGTCACCGACATGGCCTGGCGCCGCGTCAACCATCCGACCGAAATCCTCAACATCGGTCAGACGGTCAAGGTGCAGATCATCCGCATCAACCAGGAAACCCACCGCATCTCGCTCGGCATGAAGCAGCTCGAGAGCGATCCGTGGTCCGAGATCGGCACCAAGTTCCCGATCGGCAAGAAGATCAAGGGCACCGTCACCAACATCACCGACTACGGCGCGTTCGTCGAGCTGGAGCCGGGCATCGAAGGCCTCATCCACGTTTCGGAAATGTCGTGGACCAAGAAGAACGTGCACCCCGGCAAGATCCTGTCGACGACCCAGGAAGTCGACGTGGTGGTGCTCGAGGTCGATCCGGCCAAGCGCCGCATCTCGCTTGGCCTCAAGCAGACGCTCGAGAATCCGTGGGAAGCCTTCGCGCGCAACCATCCGGTCGGCAGCCAGGTCGAGGGCGAGGTCAAGAACAAGACCGAGTTCGGCCTGTTCATCGGCCTGGAAGGCGATGTGGACGGCATGGTGCACCTCTCCGACCTCGACTGGACTCGTCCGGGCGAGCAGGTCATCGAAGAGTACAATCGCGGCGACATGGTCAAGGCGCAGGTGCTCGACGTCGACATCGAGAAGGAGCGCATCTCGCTCGGCATCAAGCAGTTGGCCCGCGACACGGTCGGCGAAGCGGCGACTTCGGGCGAACTGCGCAAGAACGCGGTCGTCACCTGTGAAGTCATCGGCGTCAAGGATGGCGGTCTGGAAGTGCGGCTGGTCGACAGCGGCATCGAGACCTTCATCAAGCGCTCCGATCTGAGCCGCGACCGCGACGAGCAGCGCCCCGAGCGCTTCACCGTCGGCCAGAAGGTCGATGCCCGCGTCATCGCCTTCGACAAGAAGACCCGCAAGCTGCAGGTCTCGATCAAGGCGCTGGAAATCGCCGAAGAGAAGGAAGCGGTCGCCCAGTACGGCTCGACCGACTCCGGCGCTTCGCTGGGCGACATTCTGGGTGCCGCGCTGAAGAAGCAGGGCAACTAAGACGTCAGTCATCGGCGGCGCGCCTTGCGTGCCGCCTTACAAAAAAGACCCGCCGGAGCGATCCGGCGGGTCTTTTTCTTTACGGGAACATAAACTTCCTCGCGTATCTGCTGGTGGTCCAACGGAATACTTTCCATGAGCAATAGCGCCGATAATGCCGCTGTGCGGCCTTCCTGGTTGCTGCGCCTTTACACCAGCTCGCCTGTCCTGTTCTGCTTTTGCGCAATGGCGATCCTGATGACCGTTCTGTGGTCCCTGGGCTTCCGGCTCAACAATGACGCGGACGATCTCCTCAAGCTGCACGAAATCCGTACCTTGCTTGAAACGGGCAACATCTTCGACCGGACGCTGCCCGGCATTGTCCAGCCCGAGCCCTATGTTTCGCACTGGCCGTGGATCGTGGACCTCCCCTATGCCGCCTTCGCGCGCCTGTTCGCCCCGTTTGCCGGCTTCGAGCCGGCTTTGATGCTGGCAAGCTTCGCCGTCCCGCTGCTGCTGCTTGTGCCCGCGCTTTATTTCTACAACCGGCTGGTGATCGCCATCGGCTTTGCCCATCCGGCCGTCGCATTCCCGTTGGCCCTGATCTTCGCCGCGCGCGCCTTTTTCGAATTCGCCCCCGGACGGATCGACTACCACAATCTGCAAATCCTGCTTCTGCTGGCGACCCTGGCGTTGATGATGTCGGCGAGCCGCCTCTCGGCCTTCGTCAACGGGCTGCTGACGGCCCTGGCAATCGCTGTCAGCAGCGAGTTCGCGCCGTTCTATGTCCTGGTGATGGCGGTCTATGCCTTCGACTGGATCTTCGACCGTGAGGGCGGTGAAAGCAGGATCGCCGGTTTCGGGCTGGCCATGGCCCTCGGCGCGATCGCCCTGTTCGCGGCGATCGTGCCGCCCTCTGCCTATACAGCGGTCAGATGCGACACCTATTCGTCGCCGCATGTGACGGCACTGGCCGCGGCCGGGCTTTCATTTGCCGTCGTGCCTTTGCTCGCCGGCCGGCGTGGCGGATGGCTGATGCGCACGGCCATCCTTTTGGTGTTCGCGGCGGCCAGCGCGGCGGCACTGGTGATGTTGTTCCCGCAATGCCTGGCCAGTCCCTATGCCTCGCTCGACGTCTATGTTCGCGACAACATGATCAACAGGATCCTTCAGGAACTGAGCCTGTTTCGGCGCCCCGATGTCGTCCTGACGACAGGCTTTCCCAGCATGGCGCTGCTGTTTATCGGCGCGCTTGCGCCAGCCGTCATCTGCGCCAGGCCGCAAGGCCGAACCCGGCCTCTCGTGATATTGACCCTGTTCTCGCTGCTCTCGCTGGCGCTCGCGGTCGGCTATGTCCGTTACTACCGCTACCTTCCGATCTTTTCCGGCATCGGCCTCGTCTTCGCCCTGGCGAGCCTCGTGCCGAATGCGAGGTTGGGTCGGTGTTTGAAATCCCCGGTGCCGGCCGCATCGCACAGATACGCCCTGATCCTGCCCGGTCTCGTCTTGTCCATAGCAATGGTGCTGTACCATCTGTCGGTAAAACCGTCCGAGGCGGCGGTTCCCGCCGCCGAAGTCGCCGACAGCTGCTATTCCAGCCCTTTTGACCCGGAACAGGGTTGGCCGTCCGGCGCCATCGTTCTGTCTCCACCGCTGATCGGCTCGCGCTTCGTCGCACTTGCCGAAGGCCCCAAGGTGGTGACGATCGCCAATCATCCGTCGGCCAAGGGAATCGAGCGAAGCTATCGCTTCCTCGATCCGGCAACCGCCGACCCGCGCGCGATACTCGATGCGTCCAAGGCAACGCATGTCGCGATCTGCGCCTGGCGCGGCCCGCCGTTGCCGGGACTGGAAGCCGCCTATCCATTCGCGGCGGGGCTGATCGAAGGCCACCCGCCGGCATGGTTGCGGGAGTGCCCGACGAAAGCTTCATCGCCGCTGCGGATCTACAGCTATAGCAACGCCGACGGGTCGGACGCCATGTGCCCGGCTTCGACGCTCGCCGTTCAGGCCCGGCCGTAGAGCGGCACCAACGTTCCGCTCATCGCCTGATTGGCCGGCGAGGCGAGATAGGCGATGGCTTCGGCCGCCGCTTCGAGGCTGACCCATTTGGTGAAATCGGCATCCGGCATGTCGGCGCGGTTTGCCGCCGTGTCGAGGGTCGACGGCGCCACGGCATTGACCAGGATGCCCTTGGCCTTGAGCTCTTCGGCCATCGCCACCGTCATGGCCGCCACCGCCGCCTTGCTGGCCGTGTAGGCGACCATGCCGGCGCCGCGCCTGGGGTCGAGCCCGGCGCGCGCGGTGACGTTGACGATGCGGCCTGACGTGCCCGACGCCAGCATCGAGCGGATCGCTGCGCGGCTGCACAGGAAGGTGGTGCGGGCGTTTGTGTCCATCATCTCGGCAAAGGATGCCGATTCGATCTTCTCCACCGGCGCCATGGCGAAGCCGCCGGCCAGATGGATCGACCCCCACAAGGCAGGAACCTGGGCATAGAAGGCTTCGACCTTGGCGGAGTCCGACAGGTCGACATTATGCGCCAGCTTGACGTTGTCGTGCGCGGTGAAAGGAAATTGCTGGGGTGCCGCGGCATGTGCGTTCGGCACGTGGCAGATGGCGCCCTGTTCCAGCAGCCGGCCAACCACCGCGCCGCCGAGCGCGCCGGTCCCACCGGTCACAACGATATGCCTGCCTTGAAGTGTTTCCGTCATCCTGAACCGCTCCTTGTCGTGTTTTTATGATTATGTCGCTTGTTGCGCCGCGCCGACGCGAAGCGTCGCCTCTTTCGGGCGAGCACTCAATTGATATCTCGACATGGCAGCCGTCGCGTCTTTGCATGCGTCACTACGCATATTATGGCAACGCCTCCAGCCATGCGGCCGTTGCGTACGACAGGCGAGCCGACGAATGGTCCGGTGCCGACGAGAAAATCAACGCTGGCTCAAGCCTTCAATCGACGATGATTTCGATGAGGCAAGGCAATCCGGTTGCCCGGGCACGCTTCAGGGCCTGTGGAAAGTCACTGATGGCGGTGAGCCGTTCGGCTGATATGCCATAGGCTTCGGCCAGCTTGCAGAAATCGGGCGGCGCCGGCGAGACCCCGACCGGTTCGACGCCGACATCGAGCATCGAGGTTTCGATCTCGCGATACCCCCTGTTGTTCCAGACCACGAAGATGACCGGCGCATCGGAATCGAGCGCGACACCCAGTTCCGACAATGTGAACTGGAAGCCGCCATCGCCGGTCAGGCAGACAACCGGCACATCGGGCATGGCAAGTGCTGCGCCGATCGCCGCCGGCGGGCCGTAGCCAAGCGCACCGAAGCCGGTGGCGGCGTTGAACCAGCCGCCCGGCCGGTCGTGATCGTAATAGAGGTTGGCGGCGTAAACCGGCTGCGTCGAATCGCCGACAATGATGGCGCCCGGCAAGGCATCGCGGATCATTTCCACGGCATGCACCTGCGCCAGATAGGCCGGGCTCAGCTCGGCGGATGCCGCCTTCCGTGTGGCGGCGGCGCGTGCCTCGCCGCCGGATGCGGCAGAATGGGCCGGGCCGATAGCCGCCAGCAAGGCTTCGATCGCCTCGGCGCAGTCGGCCTGGATGCCGACCGTCACCGGGCGGCGGGCGAGCTGGTCGGCGCCGATGTCGATGCGGATCAGGTTGGAAGGCAGAACGAAGCCGCCGTCGCCATAGCCGTCATAGTCGGTCGGGCCGCATTCGGTGCCGGCGGCAATCACCAGATCGGCCTCAGCCATCAGCGCCCGAACCGCCTTCAGGCTAGGGCTTGCCGGCACGCCGAGCGGGTGACGGTGCAGCAGGCCGCGCGCATTGGTGGTCTCGACGACCGGCGCGCCGAGTGTCTCGGCCAGGCGCCGCAGCGCCGTCTCGGCCCGCTTGGCGCCGCCGCCGGCCAGGATCAGCGGACGGCGGGCAGTGGCGATGAGTTCGGCAGCCCTTGCAATGGCTGCGCCATCCGGCGCGGGTGGCGCCGCGTTGCTCAGCAATGCCGCGATATCATCAGCCGGCTTGACCATGACATCGGTCGGGATCTCGATATGCACAGGGCCCGGCCGTGACGATGAAAACAGCGCGAAGGCCTGCGCCAGCGCGCCCGGCAATTCGCTGGCCTCGGTGACGCGCAACGCCAACAGCGCCACCTTCTCCATCATGCCGCGCTGGTCCGGCAGCTCATGCAGGAAGCCCAGCCCCTTGCCCAGCGTCGGCATGGCGTTGACGCCCGATATGACCAGCATCGGCACCGAATCGGCGCGCGCCTGGCCCATGGCGGTGATGGTGTTGGTCAGCCCCGGCCCGGTGATGACGAAGGCGACGCCCGGCCTGCCGCTGGCGCGGGCATAGCCGTCGGCCATGAAGCCGGCGCCTTGTTCGTGGCGCGGCGTGACATGGCGGATCTTCGAGCGCGCCAGGCCGCGATAGAGCTCGACCGTGTGGACGCCTGGAATGCCGAAGACGGTATTCACGCCATGCGCCTCGAGCAGCGTGATCAGGGCTTCGCCGAGTGTTGTCATTGATTGTCTTCCCTTTCCGGCGCAAGGCCCAGTTCGGCCTCTACAGTCTTGATGCCAATCGCCGCCAATTCGCCAGGCGAGAACATATCGCCGGCCAGGCAGCCTTCGATCCAGAGCCCGTCGATGATCGCATTGATCGCGATGGCGTGGTGGCGCAACTGGCTTGCGTCCGGCTCGCGCCGTTCGGCGGCGAGCACCTCGGCCACAACTGCTTCCACCTCGTTGCGAAAGCCAAGGTAGCCTTCGCGGTGGGCGCGAGCCAGGCTTGGATCCGCACCGGCGCGGCCGATGAAGGTTGCCCAGAGTGAAAACACCCGCGCGTCGATGATCGGCACGTTCAGGTTGGCGGTGACGAAAGCTGCAAGGCGCTGGCGCGGCGAGGCATCTTCCATCACCAACGCCGCTTTCGCCTGCTCGGTCATGCGGCCCATGAGTGCGGCATAGGCTTCCTGCAGCAATTCTTCCTTGCCGGGGAAATAGTGCCGGATCAGGCCGGCGGTGACGCCGGCGCGCAAGGCAATGGTGCGCAAGGTGGCGCCCTGCAAGCCATGTTCGGCCACACTGTCCAGGGTTGCCTCGATCAGATCCTGCCGCCGCCGCTCCTCGCCCTCGCGGCGGAACCTGCGGCGGGATGGCGCATTCATTGGCGCAGGATCGGCCGCGTCAGGCATGTCGGCCCGCCCTCGCAGGCGATGCAGAGCGCATCCGCCTCGAAGATTTCGACCGTGCAGCCGGCGGCTTCCATCGCGGCCTTGGTCTTGGGAAAGCCTGCGACCGCAATGACCTTGAGCGGGCTGGTCGGCAATACGTTGAGGCTGAGGCCGTTGGAAGCCGCGAACTCTTCGGCGTCGCCTTCGACCAGCCGGATGCCGCGTGCCTTCAGCATCTGATAGAATGGCGCCGGCAAAAGCGGCGAATAGACCAAAGCGAGGTCGTCGGCCAGCGGGCTGATCACCGACATCAGATGCAGGCAGGCCTCTTCGCCCTGCCACAACGGAAGATCAAAGCCGTAGACGGAAACGCCCAGCGGCGTCAGCAGGTTGGAAACCTGCTGGATGCCTTCCTGGTTGGAACGGACACCGCGCCCGATCACCAGCGTGCGCGCATCCAGCCACACACAGTCACCGCCTTCGACCTGGCCCGGGGCCTCAACGCGGCCGAGGATCGGAATGCCCAGTCTTGTGTAGGTTTCCTCATGCAGCGAGGGCTCCCCCGCGCGCAAGGGCTTGCCCATGGACAGAATCAGCGCGCCGCGGTCGGTCATCAGCGATGGGTCGTGCGTGAACACCGAATCCGAAAGTCCGTCGGCCTTGTCCTCGATCCATTCGATTTCGGAGCCGGAAGCCGCCACCAGTTCAGCAAGGACGGCGTGCTGCGATGCGGCTTTCGCCGGATCGAATCCCGGGCCATAGTGCCAGGCGGCCCTGTCGGCGTCGCGCATCGCGTTGGCCGCCGACCGCATCAGCACGCGTCGCAGCGGCGCGGCCATGGATTGTGATCCGAAAGCGCTCATCGAGGCCCTTTTTTGGCTGAAAAAAACCGAGAAAATTTCATGGGAGGCTATTTATACACTTGCACAACAAGCTCGCAAGTGCCGTAATGAGTGGGATTGACGGGCTCGCGCCGTTGGGTCCATGCTGAAGTCTAGAGCGGGGCAGTACAGCGTATATGTTGATTAGCCGAATGGACGTTCGACGAACTGCCGCCGACCATACAGAGGTCACCCGGTGAGCGCGGTGGAGGCTGCCGCAGCACAATCCGGCAAGGCGCAGAACGGCGCCGCCGAAGCCATCCATGTCGAAAACCTGCACAAGAAATTCGGCCAGCTGCATGTGCTGAAGGGCGTGTCGCTGTCGGCGCGCGACGGCGAGGTGATCGCCATCATCGGTGGCTCGGGCTCGGGCAAATCGACGCTGCTGCGCTGCATCAACTGCCTGGAAAATCCGACGAGCGGCATCATCCGCGTCAATGGCGAGGAGATCAAGCTGAAGGCGGACAGCCATGGCCACACCGTTCCGGCCGACCGCAGACAGATCGAGCGTATCCGCTCCAAGCTCGGCATGGTGTTCCAGAACTTCAACCTGTGGAGCCACATGACGCTGATCGAAAACGTCATCGAGGTTCCGGTGCACGTGCTCGGCGTCAAGCGCGACGAGGCGATCGCCCAGGCCGAAAAGCTGCTGACGCGCGTCGGGCTTGCGGAAAAGCGCGACGTCTATCCTGCCTATCTGTCAGGCGGCCAGCAACAGCGCGCCGCGATCGCCCGCGCGCTCGCCATCAATCCGCGCGTCATGCTGTTCGACGAGCCGACCTCGGCGCTCGACCCCGAACTGGTCGGCGAAGTGCTGAAGGTCATCGGCGACCTGGCGCGCGAAGGCCGCACCATGGTGCTGGTCACCCATGAGATGAAGTTCGCCCGCGAGGTCGCGACCCATGTCGTCTATCTCTACAACGGGCTGGTCGAGGAAGAAGGGCCGCCGGAGCAGATCTTCGGCGCACCGAAATCCGAAAGGCTGAAACAGTTCATCCGCAACATCGGCTAGGGACAGGCCGAGACGGAAGAAAACCGGGAACCAACAACAAACTGGGAGTTTGAAATGAAGACTGTTCTGAAGACATTCGCCGCGGCACTGCTGCTCGGCGTCGCCGCCATGGGCGTGGCCAAGGCCGATCCGGTCAAGATCGGCGTCGCCGCCGAGCCCTATCCGCCCTTCACCTCGCCGGACGCCTCGGGCAAATGGGTCGGCTGGGAGATCGACTTCATCGACGCCGTCTGCGCCGAGGAGAAACTCGACTGCGTCATCACGCCTGTCGCCTGGGACGGCATCATCCCGGCGCTGACCACCAAGAAGATCGACCTCATCGTCTCGTCGATGTCGATCACCGCCGAGCGCGAGAAGACCATCGACTTCTCCGACAAGTACTACAACACCCCGACCGCCATCATCGGACCGAAGGACCAGAAGTTCGGCGCCGCGCCCGACGACCTCAAGGGCAAGGTGCTCGGCGTCCAGGTGTCGACCGTGCACGCCGTCTACGCCAAGAAGCACTTCGGCCCGACCGCCTCCGAAATCAAGGAATACCAGACCCAGGACGAAGCTAACCAGGATCTCGCCGCCGGCCGCCTCGATGCGGTGCAGGCCGACTCAATCGCGCTTGGCGAATTCCTCAAATCCGATCAGGGCAAGGCCTGCTGCGACCTGAAGGGCATGGTGGCTCCGGACGACGAAGTGCTCGGACCGGGCGTCGGCGCCGGCGTGCGCAAGGAAGACACCGAGTTGAAGGGCAAGATCAACGCCGGCATCAAGGCGATCCGCTCCAACGGCAAGTATGACGAGATCTCGAAGAAGTACTTCGATTTCGACATTTACGGCGGCTCGACGCAGTCGAACTGACCCCCCCCCTCGCATGTCCCGGAGAGCGTGACGCCAAAGTCGTGCTCTCCGGCCTCCCTTTCYCACGCATGCCTGCCGCCGGCCGCTGGCGTCGGCGGATAGAGCCAGCAATCCGGGGGCAAAGCTGATCGACGCGCTTCTTCCGGCCTCGGCGGCCGGTATCATCGAACTTCTCTCGCCCGCGCCCGTCGGCTGGGGCGGTACACTCATGCTCGGGCTGCTGCATTCGCTCGAGATTGCAGTAGGCGCCACGATCGTCGGCCTGCTCATCGGGACCTGCGGCGCCTATGGCAAGCTTTATGGCGGGCCCGTCGTGCGCGACCTGCTGGCTGTCTACACCACCGTGGTGCGCGCCGTGCCGGAACTGGTACTGATCCTGCTGCTCTACTATGCCGGCACCGACCTGATAAACCAGGTGCTGACCGCGATCGGTTACCAGCGTGTCGATATTAGCGGGCTGGTGGCCGGCATAGCCGTGCTTGGCTTCTGCCAGGGCGCCTATTCGACAGAGGTCATGCGCGGCGCGATCCTGGCTATCCCGCAGGGCCAGATCGAAGCGGCCCGCGCCTTCGGCATGTCTCCCGGCCTTCTCTTGCGGCGCATCACGCTGCCGGCGATGCTGCCTTTCGCCATTCCGGGTCTGGCCAATCTGTGGCTGATCGCGACCAAGGACACCGCGCTGCTGGCCGTCGTCGGCTTCTTCGAACTGACGCTCGCGACACGGCAGGCGGCAGGCGTCACCAAGGCCTATCTGATCTTCTACCTCGCCGCCGGCGTTCTCTATCTCGCGGTGACGCTGTTTTCGAACTTCCTGCTTGGCCGCGCCGAGAAATGGGCGCGGCGCGGCATGCCTTCGATCAAGGAGGCACGCTGATGGCAGGCGAAGCGGCCATCATCGACACGGCGGCGCGCGCCTCGCTCTGGCTGCAGCCGCATCGCATCATTCTCATCCTGATCGGGCTGGGGTTGGTGCTGTCGGCCGCGTTTTTCATGCGCTGGGACTGGCTGCCGCAATATTGGGAGATGGGCCTGATGGGCATCTGGCGCGCCCTGTGGATCCTGGCGGTCACCTGCGCGCTCGGCTTCCTGATCGCCATGCCGGTCGGGCTGGCGCAGGCCGCCGGTTCGATCTGGATCGCGGCGCCGGCGAAAGTCTTCTGCACCATCATCCGCGGCACGCCGCTGCTGTTGCAGTTGTGGCTGCTCTATTACGGGTTGGGCTCGCTGTTCCCGCAATATCCGTGGATCCGCGACTCCTGGATGTGGCCGTATCTGCGGCAGGCCTGGCCGTACGGCGTTCTGGCTCTCACCCTGTCCTTCGCCGGCTATGAGGGCGAAGTGATGCGCGGCGCCTTTGCCGGCGTGCCCAAGGGACAGCTGGAAGCCGCCCGCGCCTTCGGCATGAGCCGCTGGAAGATCTTCCGGCGCATCTGGCTGCCGCAAGCTTTCTACCGGGCACTGCCGACGCTGACCGGCGAGACCGTGCTGCAGTTGAAGTCGACGCCGCTGGTGGCGACGATCAGCGTGATCGACATCTTCGCCGTCGCGGGCAAGGTGCGGCAGGACACCTACCTCACCTACGAGCCCTTGCTGCTGCTGGCGTTGATCTATATGGCGATCACCGGCATTCTGGTCCTGGCCCTCAGCCGGATCGAGGCGCGGATTCCGGTCAAGGTCGGCTAGGAAGACGTGGTGAATAGCGAGTAGTGAGTAGCGAATAGGGCCACCTCGCTATCCCCGTACTCGCTACTCCCTATTCGCTACTCACTTAGGAACAATTGCGATGCAACTCAGTCTCGACCAGGCAAGAGGACTGTGCCGGATGGCGGCACTCGGCGCCGGCGCCAACGAGGAGGCGGCGCAGTCGCTCACCGCGTCGATCATCGCCGCCGAGGCGGAAGGGCTTTCGACCGTCGGCCTGTCGCATTTCATCGACTATCTCGAAGCGCTGGAGGCCGGGCGCATCGACGGCAATGCCGATCCGGTGATCACCAGGCCGGCGCTGGCCGTCTATCTTTCCGACGCACGCGGCGGACTGGCGCATACCGGCTTCGACCGGACGATCGACGACCTCGCCAAGGCGGCAAAATTGTTCGGCGTCGCCATCTTCTCGCAGAAGAACGCCTATACGTGCGGCGCGCTCGGCTATTTCACCGGGCGCCTTGCCCAGCAGGGGCTGGTCTCCTTCGCCGCCACCAACGGTCCGGCGGTGCTGGCTGGTTCGGGCTCGGTCAAGCCGGTCTATTGCACCAACCCGATGTCGTTTGCCGCGCCCGCCGCCGACGGCGCGCCGCTGGTCATCGACCAGTCATCGAGCGCCACCGCTTTTGTCAATATCCGCAAGGCGGCCGAAGACGGCAAGAAGATCCCCGAGGGCTGGGCGCTGGACGCCAGCGGCAACCCGACCACCGACCCGGCCGCCGCCATGAAGGGCGCCATGCTGGCCTTTGGCGGCCAGCGCGGCGCCAACATCGCGCTGATGGTCGAAGTGCTGGCTGCCGGCCTGTCGGGCGCCAACTGGTCGCTCGACGCGCCGTGGTTCACCGGCGGCCCGGACAGCCCCGGAACCGGCCTGTTCGTGCTGGCTGTCGAGCCCAAGCTGCTCGATCCGGATTTCGAACAGCGCATGAAGGACCAGCTCGACCGCCTGCGCCGCCGTTTCGGCGTGCATGTGCCGGGCCGCGCCCGTGCCGAGGCCGCCGAGAAAGCGCAGGCGCGCGGCATCACCGCGCCCAAGGCTGTGGTGCAGCGTATTTCCGAATTCGCCGAGCGCTATTCGGCCTGAATCCCAGCGAACGAACGCCTGGCCGGTGCCGGACCTTCGACAGTGCCTTTCAGCGGGGATATTCGAGCTGCATGGCGACGAAGTCGGCCGTGCGTGCGCCGTGGCGAGCCGCGATGTCTTGGAGCGCCTGGTCAAGCGCCCTCGCCGGCCGCGGATCGGCCATGGCCGGGACCAGCCGCTCCGCCGGCCAGTCGGTGGTGACCTGGTCAGGCAAGATACGCAGGCCGTCGCGGCTGACGACCGCGCCCTCCTTGCCGGCGAATGTGACCGCGCCCGAGCGAAAGGTTCGCGACCAGGCATCGGCGACCAGCGCCAGCGACACCTCATCCAGACCTGATATCAGCGGGATACCGAGCTGCTCATGGTCCAGGACGGCAAGCGTGTTGCCGATCGCCGTCAGCGCGAACGGGCGGGTGAACTTGAAGGCGCCGCTGTCGTGCCGCGCATCCCAGTGCGCCAGGCCCAGATCACGGCTGACGGCTTCGGCCTTTTCCCGGCCCGCGATGGCCTCGATCAGGGTCAGCATCATCGGCATCGATGCGGTGATCCCCGTCGTCGTCGCGACGCCCTGATCGACGACGAAGCGCCGGTCGGCGACATAGTGGATCGTGGGATGCTTTTCGCGGAGTTCGCCGACGGAATACCAATGGGTCGTCGCCCGCTTGCCGTCGAGCAACCCGCTGGCGCCGACCACCTTGGCGCCGGCGCAGATGCCGATCACCACGGCGCCCTTGGCTGCCTGGCTCCTGATCCATTTCAGCACGTCGGGGTCGTCGTCGCGCATCATGGCCGGTACGATGACATAGTCGACGCCGTCCGGGTGCTCGGCGTCGAATGCCGCCGTCGTCGCGTCGGGCTCGATCTGCAGGGCCGGGTGCAATCTCATCGGCCCGGGCTGCGTTGCCAGCGCCACGACATCCGCGACATCAGCGCGCCGCAGGATGCCGTAAGGCATGAGATAATCGGTGGTTTCGGTGCCGTCGTTAATGCCGACGATGGCGATCAGGGGACGCTGGCGCTTCGGCGGCTTCAATGCCGCGAGCGTCGAGGCGGTCTCCTTGGCATCGATCGCCGGCTGAACGGCAGCCTGGGACGCCGTCGGCAGCGAGAGCAACCATGCGGCCCCCAATGCGAGGAGGGCCACCGCCACGCCGAGGCCACTCCACAGCATGATACGCAATTTCATGGTCCCAGTCCTTCCGATCGAAACGCTTGACCATCAGCCTAGCTACGGTAGGACTTGTCCGAAATGACATATATCGCGCAAAAACTGCCATGATCCGGAAGGTTGGCATCATCATCCACCCCGGCTTCCAGTTGCTGGACGCGGCCGGCCCGGCGGCGGCCTTTGAGCTGGCGGAGGGGTTTTGTGTCGGGAGCTACAGGCTCGACATACTGGCGCCCGGCGGCGGCGAGATCGAGAGTTCGTCCGGCATGCGGCTTGCGGCCCGGCCCTTGTCTTTGGAAGAGCCGCTCGACACCGCGATCATCTCCGGTGGCGAAATCATTCGCTCCATGGCCGCCGCCCAGGAGATCGTCACCTGGCTCCAGCGCAGGGGCACAAGGCGAACGGCGAGCGTGTGCACGGGCGCCTATCTGCTGGCGGAAGCAGGCCTTCTCAATGGCAGGCGCGCCACCACCCACTGGTGGAGCACGCACGACTTCGCACGCCGCTACCCCGCGGTGAAACTCGATGCGGAGCGGATCTTCGTCAGGGATGGCAGCGTGTGGACCTCGGCCGGCATTTCAGCCGGCATCGACCTGGCATTGGCGCTCATCGAGGATGACCTTGGCCCGGCGATAGCGCGCCGCGTTGCGCAGCAGCTTGTCGTTCACCAACGCCGTCCCGGAGGCCAGTCGCAATTCTCCGCGCTTGTCGAACTCGGCGGACGAACGGGCCGCTTTGTCGAACTGATTGGATGGATGCGCACCGCGTTGGCCCAGCCGCTGACCGTGGAGTGCCTCGCCGATCGCGCCGCCATGAGCCCGCGCAATTTTGCGCGCGCCTTCAAGACGGAAACCGGCACCACTCCGGCCAAGGCCGTGGAGCGAATTCGCCTGGAAACCGCGCGGATTGCGGTGGAAACAGGCCACATATCGCTCGATCGCATCGCGCAGGAGAGCGGCTTCGGCGATGCCGGGCGAATGCGCCGCGCTTTCCTGAGAAGCTTTGGCCAGCCGCCGCAGGCGCTCAGGCGGGCAGCGGCGGTTTCGCGCAATGACGGTTGATGACGTCCTTCGATGTCGCCCCGGCGGTGCGATTTTTATCCGCCTTCGTGAACCTTCCTGCAGGTCGCGGCGACCAATGGCTGTCCGGGTCGGGTGTGCCCGGTCGGTGTCTTCTGCCGGATGCGTCCAGGGCTGGGGCGGGCGTCTTACGCCATGCTGATACCGTCTCAGGTCAGGCCGCCTCGTTGGACCCTGGTTTCGGCATGAGCTTCACCCGGAAAACCCCGCTTCGGCGGGGTTTTCTGCGTTTGGTTGCGTGCATGAACATGATTATAAAAGTTAACTTTTGTTAACTTGACTTGGCGGGAGCCATCGGGCGTTTGCGAGGGGATGTTCACACAGACAGGAGCTACGATGTCCGTAACCACCGACGCTTCCCGCGGCAGGCTGATCATTCCGGCGCTCGGCCGCCTGTATGCATCGCTGCATGACGCCGGCGAAACCGTGCTGCGCGTCGTCGCCGGCGCGTTTCTCGCCATCCACGGCTCGCAGAAGATCACCAATCCCTTCGGCGCCGCCGAAATGGTCGAAGGCCTTGGCTTCTATCCCGGCGCTTTCTGGTCGCTGCTTCTGGCCTGCACCGAGTTTTTCGGCGGCATTCTCATCGCCATCGGGTTCTTGACGCGTCCGGCCGCTTTCGCCGGCCTGTTCGTACTGCTGGTCACCGTGTGGTTCCACTGGGTGACTATGGGCCAGGGGTTTTCGGGCGCCGAAAAGTCGCTTTTGTGGGCGGCGATCCTGCTCTTATTCGTCATTCGCGGCGGCAACCGACACTCGGTCGACGCCCGCATCGGCAAGGCGTTCTAACCAGCTTTCATGAGGGGCGACGCGACGACGCGTCACCCTTTGCCTTTGGCGCAAAACCGACTATGAAACGGCTTCAGCCAAGCCATCTGGAACGTGCGCCGGAGCCAGCCATGACCGAAATCCTGCAGACCCCAAAGCTTGTTGTCGTCTTTGGCGGGTCTGGCTTTGTCGGCCGCCATGTCGTGCGCGCGCTGGCCAAGCGCGGCTACCGCATCCGGGTCGCCTGCCGGCGGCCCGACCTTGCCGGCCATCTGCAGCCGCTCGGCAATGTCGGCCAGATCCAGCCGGTGCAGGCCAATGTGCGCGTGCGCTGGTCGGTCGACCGCGCCGTGCAAGGCGCCGACCATGTCGTCAATCTCGTCGCCATCCTGCATGAGACCGGCCGGCAGAAATTCTCCGCCGTGCATGAATTCGGCTCCCGCGCCGTCGCCGAGGCTGCGCGCTCGGTCGGTGCCGGGCTGACCCATATTTCGGCGCTTGGCGCCGATCTGGACTCCGAATCGGACTATGCGCGCACCAAGGCGCTTGGCGAAAAGGCCGTCATGGAGACGATCCCCGACGCCGTGATTTTCCGGCCTTCGATCAATTTCGGACCGGAAGACAGCTTCTTCAACCGCTTCGCCAACATGGCGCGCTATTCGCCGGTGCTGCCGCTGATCGGCGGCGGCCAGACCAAATTCCAGCCGGTCTATGTCGGCGACGTCGCCGAAGCGGTGGCGCGCTCGGTCGACGGCAAGACCAATCGCGGCCAGATCTACGAGCTTGGCGGCCCCAATGTGCTCACCTTCAAGGAGTGCATGGAAGAGTTGCTGACCGTAATCGAGCGCAAGCGCCTGCTGGTGCCGGTGCCGTGGTGGGTCGCCAACATCCAGGCCTCGATCCTCGGCCTGTTGCCCAACCCGCTGCTGACCAAGGACCAGGTGATGCAGCTGCGCGAGCACAACATCGTTTCGGAAGCCGCCGCCAAGGCCGACCGGACGCTCGCCGGGCTCGGCATCCAGCCGCAATCGATCGCGACGATCCTGCCGAGCTACCTCTGGCGCTTCCGCGCCGCCGGCCAGTTCCAGCAGCGCAAGCCTGTAGCATAGATCACCGCTACCGCCTGAAAGGCGCGCCTAGCGAGGCGTGACCTGCATTGGCAACCCGCCTTGCGGCTGGGTCGTCAGCTTCTGCACCGGCCATGGCTTGGTGTCAGCGGTCGTGTCGAAGCGGAAGCGCGACAACAGGATGGCGAGCGCGATGATCGCTTCCTGCATGGCGAAGCTGGCGCCGATGCAGACGCGCGGCCCCGCGCCGAATGGCAGATACTGGAAGCGGTCGATCTTTTCGCGATTTCCCGGGTGGAAGCGCTCGGGCAGGAAGGCATCGGGCCTGTCCCAAAGCTTCCTGTGGCGGTGGACGACCCAGGGCATGACCAGCACCGCCGCGTGCTTGGGGATATAGAGATCCTTCCACATTTCCGGCTCGATCGGCTCGCGGTTGATCGACGGCGCCGGCGGATAGAGCCGTAGCGCCTCGTCGAAGGCGGCGCGGGTCAACGGCATGGCGTCGAGCCACTTCGTCGGATCGGGTTCGCGCGCCAGCACCGCATCGATCTCCTGCTCGACCCGATTGCGCTCCCATGGCGATTCGGCGAGGCAGTAAAGCGTCCAGCCCAACGCCCGCGCGGTGGTCTCATGGCCGGCGCCGATGAAGGTGATGATGTTGTCCTCGACTTCCGGCCGCGTCAACCCGTCGGGATCTTCGGCCTTGAGCAGCAGCGTCAGGAAATCCTGCGGCACGGCATCGGGATCGCGCCTGAATTTGTCTTCGCGCATCTTGACCGTGTCGGTGACGATCTTGCGGAAATAGGCCATGGTCTTGCGGCCGCGGATGCGGGTGAGCCGCGGCAGCCAGTCGGGCGCGCGCAACAGGTCGAGCGGATCGACGCGGCCCATGGTCTCGAACAGGCGGTCGATCTCGTTGGCGAAACTGCCCGGCTCGCCCGCGATCTCGCCGGAAAACAGCGTTTCGGCGAGAATGTCGTAGGTGAGCAATGTCATGTCATGGGCGATGTCGGATATGCCGCCCTCTTCGTAGCGGGTGACGAACTCGAGCGTGCGTTTCAGCATCGGCTGGGCGAAACCGAAGATGTGGCGCGGCGTGAACACCGGCGCCATCGCCTTGCGGGACCGCTTCCACACGTCGCCCTCGGCGGTCAGCAGACCATCGCGCAGGATCGGCCGCAGGATCTTCTGGCGCACCGTCGCCATCTTGTAGTTCCTGGCGTTGTCGACCAGCACATGGCGGATCAGGCCGGGATCGTTGGCGATGACCAGACGCCCGCCAACACCGTTCGCCGATATCCAGGGCTCGTTGTAGGTCGGCTCGCCCCAGAGTTCGAGCGGATTGCGGTAGACGATGCGGATCATCTCCAGCGTCGAAGGCGGCGACGTGCGCGGCTTCGGCGCGGGAGGAACAAAGGGGGCGGGCTGAGTGTCCATCAAGTGCTCCGCTATCGCTTCAATGTAGTGGCTGGCGACCCAGGCGTCCATGTGACCGAACGGCAGGTCATTCGCGGTACGAAGCGGCGTTCATCCGATCGTGACCGCTGCCCCCGATATCCAACCTTGTCCGCCGGGACGCGCTGCCTTAGTGACAGTCACCAACAGATACCGCCTGACAAAGGAGCCCGCCCTTGAAGCACCAGTTAAACATCATCATCGGCAGCACGCGGCCCGGCCGCGCCGGTCCGGTTTTCGCCGAGTGGCTGGAGAGATTCGCGCGCGAGCACGGGAAATTCGAACCGGTCCTGACCGATATCGCCGCCTTCCACCTGCCGGTGCTCGACGAACCGCACCATCCCAGGCTTGGCAACTACCAGAACGACCACACCAAGGCGTGGTCGAAGGCGATCGACGCCGCCGACGCCTTCGTCTTCGTGGCGCCGGAGTATAATTATTTCGCGGCGCCGGCGATCGTCAACGCGATCGACTACCTGCTGCGTGAATGGAAGTACAAGCCGGCCGCCATTTTCAGCTATGGCGGCGTCTCCGGCGGCCTGCGCGCGGCGCAGGCGCTGAAGCCGCTTTTGACGTCGGTGGGGATCATGCCGATCCCGGAAGGCGTCGCGCTGCCGATGTATCAGAAGCTACTCGACGAAAACGGCGCCTTCAGCGCCAGCGAGCAGGTAACCGGCGGCACCAAGGCCATGCTGGACGAGCTTTTGCGCTGGAGCGAAGCGTTGAAGCCGCTTCGCACTGCCTGAGCAAGCCGGTCCCCGAACGCCCCGGCTTGCTCGCGCCATAAAGAGATGGAATGCTCCGCAAAGGACTGAGCCGGGGGCGGTTCGACTTGCGCTTGCTGTTTGCCTTGCTGCTGATGTTTGCGACCACCGCCACCGCGGTGGCGGAACGGCGCGTGGCGCTGGTCATGGCCGACAACGACTACCGGCTGGTCAGGCCACTGGCCAATCCCATCCATGACGGCGAGGCGATGGAAGCCGCGCTGAAGAAACTCGGCTTCGAGGTCATCCTCGAAACCAACCGCGACCTGCGGCGCATGCGGCGCGCGCTCGACGATTTTCGCGAGGATGCCAAGGGCGCCGATGTGGCACTGGTCTATTTCTCCGGCCATGGCGTCGAAATCTCAGGCGACAACCGGCTGCTGCCGGTCGATGCCGACGCCTCCTCGCTCGATCAGCTGAACAGGACCAGCCTGCCGCTGGAAGAGGTGCGCGCTGCCGTCGCCGCCACCGCCAAGGTTGGACTGATCGTGCTCGACGCCTGCCGCAGCGATCCGTTCTCTGGCAGCAGTGGCGACGGTCGCGGCGCGACCTCGCTGGCCAAGGATGTCGCCGACAAGGTCAAACCGGGTCTCGGCCGCGTCGGCCGGGCGGAAAACATCCTGTTCGCCTTTTCGGCCGCGCCTGGCGAGACGGCCGCCGACGGAACCGGAGAGAATTCTCCCTTCACCACGGCGCTGACCAAATATCTCGGCACCGACGGGCTCGAAATCCGCTCGGTGCTGACCTTGGTGCAGCAGGAGGTCTATGATTTGTCGCGCGGCAAGCAGCTGCCCTATGTCGAGAGCGGCCTGCCGAAACTGTTCTTTGCCGCTGCGGCCAAGGAGCAATTGCCGGAGCGCGAACGGCTGCTGCTGGCCATGGCCGACGTGACGCCGGAAATGCGCGGCGAGGTCGAACAAATCGCCAGCGATGCAGACATGCCGCTGGCGCCGCTCTATGGCGCGCTGATCAGTTCCGACACCAGCCATCTGTCCGCCGACAGCTTGAACGCCCGGCTGCGCGAGGCCGCCGACGCCTTCGTCAAGGTGCGCAGCGAAATGAAGACGCTCGCTTCCGACGATCCGCAAGTGGCGGAATTGCGCCGGCAAGCGGAGGAACAGCTTTCGCTGGGGGCCTTCGACGGCGCCCGCGCCCTGCTCGCCAAGGCCGCCGACATCGACAATGTTTCGCGCCAGGCGCTGAAGGGCAATTTTGTCAGCCGCACCCTGTCCGAGGCGGCGACGCTTTTCCTGTCCGGCGGTGCCGCGCGTGCCGACCTCGACTACACCACCGCCATCAAGGACTATGAAACGGTGCTGTCGCTCTATGGCGAGGCCGGGCAGACCGCGCTCACCCTGGAACAGGCTGACCGCCAGAGCCGCACGCTGGAGGAACTCGGCATCCTCTATACGACAGTCGGGAATGTCGAGGCGGCCGGCCGCGCCTTTTCCGCGCTGTTGGCCAACCTCGAGCAGCGGTCGCGTCAGGAAACCGACCCCAGCGTCAAGCGCGATCTCGCCATCAGCCACATCAAGCTTGCCAACATAAAGATGGTGCAAGGCGACCTGCCAACCTCCCTGGAGCACTATGAGGCGGCCCGCGATATGCTGCAGGACCTCACCGCAAGCGTGCCGGACGAGAAGGAGTGGCTCGGCGATCTTGCCACCGCCAATGACAAGATCGGCAACGTGCTGGCGACGCAAGGCGATGTGGGTGCGGCGGCCAAGGCCTACCAGCAAAGCCTGTCGATCAAGCAGAAATTGGCCAATGCCGAGCCCAACAGCGCCTATCTGCTGCGCGACCTGACCATAACCTATGATGAAATCGGCGACCTTGCCCGGACCGCCGGACAGTTGGACGACGCCCAGACAGCCTTTGAAGAAAGCCTGAGAATTCGGCTTGCGCTGGCCGGGAACAAGCCCGATGACCCTGAGCGCCAGCGCGCTGTTTCCGTCAGCCACGACAGGATCGGCGACCTGCTGCGCCAGCGCGGGGACCCAGCCGGTGCGCTCGTGGCCTACGGCAAGAGCCAGGCGATCGCCGAGGAACTGGCGCGCCGTGACCCCAACGATACCGACCTGAAGCGCGACCTGTCGATCAATTACGCCAAGGTCGGCAACGCGCTCAGCGACCAGGAGAACTGGCCGGCGGCGCTGGCTTCCTATCAGCAAGCGCTGGCCGTGGCGCGCGGACTTGCCGCCGCAGACCCCGGCAACACCGAATGGCAGCGCGACCTGTCGGTCTGTCTGGAGAAGGTTGCCGGCGTGCTTGATGCCCAGGGCGATGTCAGCGGTGCGCTGCAAAACTATCAGGACAGTTTTGCCATTGCCGACCGGCTGGCCAAGCTCGACCCCGCCAATTCCGACTGGCAGCGCGACCTGTCGATCACGCTCTCGGAAATCGGCATGCTGGAGGTCAAACAGCGCCACTTCGAAGGCTCCCAGAAGGCGTTCGAGGCCAGCCTCGGCATCCGCCAGAAACTCGCCCAGTCCGATCCGAACAACGCGATCTGGCAATTCGATCTGGTGCAGGCCTACATCAACTACGCCTATGTGGCGAAGAATCCGAAGGCCGTTCTGACCAAGGCGCTGAACCTGACGCTGGAGCTCGACCGCACGGGCCGGCTGGCGCCAAGAGACAAACCCATGATCAAATATTTGCGCGGCCTTCTCGCCAAATTCAGCGGCCGGAAAAAATAGCCGGCTGCCGGCTCGGGATTTGGGCCGGAATGCCCGCAAACCTTGGAAAAACCGCCTTTAGCGCCTATATCTAGGCCATATCAGACGCGCGATTCGGGGCCGATTTTTCGCGCTGTACAAGCGGCATCTAGACAATAGGTTTTCATGAGCGACCAGACCGAGAACACCAACGGCGCCGAAGCCGAATACGGCGCCGATTCCATCAAGGTTTTGAAGGGGTTGGACGCTGTCCGCAAACGCCCCGGCATGTATATCGGCGACACGGACGACGGTTCAGGCCTGCATCACATGGTCTACGAGGTGGTCGACAACGCCATCGACGAGGCCCTGGCCGGCCACGCCGACCTCGTCACCGTCACGCTCAACCCCGATGGTTCGGTGACGGTGATCGACAATGGCCGCGGCATTCCGACCGATATCCACACCGGCGAAGGCATTTCCGCGGCCGAAGTGATCATGACGCAGCTGCATGCCGGCGGCAAGTTCGACCAGAACTCCTACAAGGTGTCGGGCGGCCTGCATGGCGTCGGCGTCTCGGTGGTCAACGCTCTTTCGGCCTGGCTGAAGCTCAAGATCCGCCGCAACGGCCAGATCTTCGAGATGAGCTTCACGCACGGCAATGCCGATGCGCCGTTGAAGGCGACCGGCAGCTACGAGCAGGACAAGCAGCCAGGCACCTATGAGGGCCGCAGCGGCAGCTCGATCACCTTCTTCCCGTCGGCCGAGACCTTCACCATGGTCGAGTTCGACTTCGGCACGCTGGAGCACCGGCTGCGCGAGCTCGCCTTCCTCAATTCCGGCGTGCGCATCATCCTGACCGACGCCCGCCACGCCGATATCGTGCGGCATGAACTGCACTATGATGGCGGTCTCGAGGAGTTCGTCAAATATCTCGATCGGGTCAAGAAACCGCTGATCGAGAAGCCGATCGCCATCAAAGCCGAGCGCGACGGCATTACCGTCGAAGTGGCGATGTGGTGGAACGACAGCTACCACGAGAACGTGCTGGCCTTCACCAACAACATTCCGCAGCGCGATGGCGGCACCCATCTGGCCGGTTTCCGTGGCGCGCTGACGCGCCAGATCACCGGTTATGGCGAGTCCTCGGGCCTGACCAAGAAGGAAAAGGTCTCGCTGATCGGCGACGACTGCCGCGAAGGGCTGACGGCGGTGCTGTCGGTCAAGGTTCCCGATCCGAAATTCTCCTCGCAGACCAAGGACAAGCTGGTTTCCTCCGAGGTGCGGCCGGTGGTCGAGGGACTGGTCAACGAGGCACTCGGCACCTGGCTGGAAGAACATCCGACCGAAGGCAAGGTGGTCATCGACAAGGTGATCCAGGCCGCGGCGGCGCGCGAAGCCGCGCGCAAGGCGCGCGACATCACCCGCAAGAGCTCGCTCGGCGTCACGTCCCTGCCGGGCAAGCTGGCCGACTGCCAGGAACGCGATCCGGCGAAATCCGAAATCTTCATCGTCGAGGGTGACTCGGCCGGCGGCTCGGCCAAGGGCGGCCGTTCGCGCCAGAACCAGGCCATCCTTCCCCTGCGCGGCAAGATCCTCAATGTCGAGCGGGCGCGTTTCGACCGCATGCTCGGCTCCGACATGATCGGCACGCTGATCACCGCGCTCGGCACCTCGATCGGCAAGGACGAGTTCAACGCCGACAAGCTGCGCTACCACAAGATCATCCTGATGACCGACGCCGACGTCGACGGCGCGCATATCAGGACCTTGCTGCTCACCTTCTTCTTCCGGCAGATGCCGGAGCTGATCGAGCGCGGCCATCTCTACATCGCCCAGCCGCCGCTCTACAAAGTGACGCGCGGCAAGAGCTCGCAATACATCAAGAATGAGAGCGCCTTCGAGGAATTCCTGATCGAGTCCGGGCTGGAGGAAGCGTCGCTGACGCTGGGTTCGGGCGAAGTGCGGACCGGACAGGATCTGCGCGGTGCCGTCGACGACGCGCTGGCGGTGCGCCAGCTCATCAACGGCCTGCACACGCGCTACAACAGAGGTGTGGTCGAGCAAGCGTCGATCGCCGGCGGGCTCAACCCCGACGTCTTCAGCGATCTTGGCCGCGCCAACGCCATGGCGGAGCGGATCGCGCAACGCCTCGACATCATCGCCGAGGACACCGAGCGCGGCTGGACCGGCCGTATGTCGACCTCGAATGACGGCAGCGGCGGCTATGTCTTCGAGCGCACCGTGCGCAGCGTCAAGGAGTACGCCCATCTCGACATGGGGCTCATCAATTCGGCCGATGCCCGACAGCTCGACCGCTACGCACAGCGCCTCAACGAGGTCTACGGGACGCCGCCGGTGCTGCGCCGCAAGGATGTGTCCGAAACCGTCTCGGGGCCGCTGGCGCTGCTCAACGCGGTCTTTGCGACGGGCCGCAAGGGCCTGACCATGCAGCGCTACAAGGGTCTCGGCGAGATGAATGCCGAGCAATTGTGGGAAACCACGCTCGACCCGAATGTGCGCTCGCTGCTGCAGGTCAAGGTCAACGACGCGACCGATGCCGACAGTCTGTTCTCACGGTTGATGGGCGACGAGGTCGAGCCACGGCGCGAATTCATCCAGGACAACGCGCTTTCGGTCGCCAATCTGGATATTTGATGGATACCGCCCAAAACCGCGCAGCGGTTTTGGCAGAACGAACAAGAGCTTGAAGCGCGTCGGCTGAAACCTTTCAGTGCGACGCGCTTTGAGACTGCAGCGATGCGGTGAAGAAGCTTGCAAGGGCGGCGTTGAGGCGCTGATGAAACGCTGCCCGGTCGAAGCCGGGTGCGTCAACGCAAGCCATGGGTGCAATGGCGCGCAGGCGAGTGCTGCAAGGCGGCAGGAACGCATAGTGGCCTGCCAGAGGCTCTACATGATACTCCGGCGGTCGGGGCAATGCCGAACGGATGTGTTCTTCATACCAAGGGTCGGGTTGATGCCGGTCGTTGGCCGCGCGCCACAGGAGCACCGGGATCTGAACCGAAGCAAGGCCGGCACGGTCAAACGTGAAGCCGAACGCCGGCGCGGCGGCTGCGATGGCGCGGATTCGCCGATCGGGCTTCCACGCATCCGGCGGTGGCTGGGGTCCTTGTGTGACGGAATGGACCCCCGCTTTCGCCATCGTGGTGCAAAGATCATGTTGCGGATTTGCCGCGCAATATGGGTCGATCCGGCCGAGATCGGGTATTCCACCGGCCTCGACCAGCACGGCGAAGCCGCCATTCGAGAACCCGAAGGCGCCGATGCGCTGCGGATCGATGTCGGCATGCCCCTGCCAGTCCGTCAGCATGAAATCGATCAGCCGGCTTAGCTGGGCGGGCCGGCGCCAGAGCATCATCACCTTGCTCTGGTCGTCGAAAGTATCGCCCGCATGGCTGACCGCGGCGACGATGAAGCCGGCTCTCGCCAACGCGATCGCCGTATCATAGTGGCCGGCATAGGATCCGCCGCCGCCATGAGAGATGACGACCAGCGGCAGCGCATGGCCTTTCACCGGACCGGAAGGCGCAACATGTTGCTTGAAGTTTTCCAGCAGCACATCCTGCGCCTCGGCTGACGTCGGGTACCAGATACCGGCGGCCAACGGTGGCTCGTCGCCATTAGGAACGCGAACGGCTTGGAAGCCCACGGGAGAAAGATGCGCGGTGTCGTCGGCAGCCGAACCGGCCGATGCCGCGCCGACCGGCGCACCGGCTGCAGCGGCCGGGGTCGCGCCCCACGTGAACAGACCAGAGAGCAAGACCAGGCCGACGAAAATTGCCTGGCGCAGCCCGCTGCCAGGAGCCCAAATCCGCTGGGTTTTTGCTTCTTGCCTCTTCTGGAATTTCCTTGGAGTCATTTGTCCTCCTACCTGGCAAGGCACTTCGAAGAAAATTCGTCCGGATTTCCGCTTTTGCCCGACCCGACCTAGGGGTCAAATCACAACAACATGATCGCTTGAGACATCGGTGCGAAGCGGCGCTCCGAATTGTTCCATCGCCGGCAAACGAAATCATTTTATGGCCCGCCGGAACGGAAGCCCTCCCGGGACATTGTGACGACATCGAACACAATTTCTCACAGGAGGCCTTTATGGGACGTGGCATTTTGCTCTGGTTGCTCGGTATTCCGATCCCGATCATCATCCTCATCATGCTGTTCGTACGGTAGGGGGCGTTGATGCAGCCCACCGTATCGGCCATCGACTTGTCCGCTTCAGAAGAATCCTCCGCTACAGCCGTCAGCTGGGGACCGATCATTGCCGGCGCCTTCGCGGCCTCGACCTTGACCTTCATCCTCATGCTGCTCGGCTCCGGGCTTGGGCTCAGCATGGTTTCGCCATGGTCGGGCTCCGGCGCGTCGATCACCACCTTCGCGGTGTCCACCGCTATATGGCTCGTCGTCGTGCAGTGGCTGTCCTCCGGCGTAGGCGGCTACCTTGCCGGACGCCTGCGCACCAAATGGGTCGGCATCCACACTGACGAGGTGTATTTCCGCGACACCGCGCACGGTTTCCTTGCCTGGGCGCTGGCCACGCTGCTCGTTGTCGGCGTACTCGGCTCGGCGCTTTCCGCGGCACTTGGCACCGGCGTGCAGGCGGTCTCAAGCGTCGCGTCGGGCGCCGCCATGGGTGCATCGGCTGGCGCCTCCGCCAATGCAGGCAGCGCAACGGCCGACAATGCGACCTCCTATCTGGTGGATTCGCTGTTCCGTCCGGCCGATCCGAGCAAGCTCGCGGCGGCCAATCCGGAGAGCGATACGGCCGCGGTCGGACAGGCTTCGCGCATCCTCGTCGCCAGTGCCGCCGCTGGCGAGATTTCGGCTGACGACAAGACCTATCTGTCGCAGCTGGTTGCCGCCCGCACCGGCCTTTCCGAGGCCGACGCCAAGGCGCGCGTCGATGCGATGGTCGCCAAGGTCGAGGAGGCCAAGGTCAAGGCCAAGCAGGCCGCCGACACCGCCAGGAAGGCCAGCGCCACCTTTGCCCTGCTCGGCGCCTTGTCGCTGGTCATCGGCGCCTTCATCGCCAGTGCCGCGGCAGCGATCGGCGGCAGGCAGCGCGACGAAGAGGAAGCGGTTTTCCTGACCAACCGCTGAACGCGGTCCTGCGCCAGAAATGAAAGAGCCCGGCTCCAAAAGCCGGGCTCCTTGCCTTTCCGCTTGTCGGCCGGATCAGTGATCCATGGCCTTGACGATTTCCTCGGTCATCTTCTTGGCGTCGCCGAGCAGCATCATGGTGCCGTCCTTGTAGAACAGCGTGTTGTCGATGCCGGCATAGCCGGAGCCGAGCGAGCGCTTGACGAACAGGCAGGTCCGCGCCTTGTCGACGTCGAGGATCGGCATGCCATAGATCGGCGAGGACTTGTCGTCGCGGGCCGAAGGATTGGTGACGTCATTGGCGCCGATGACATAGGCGACATCGGCCTGCGCGAACTCTGAATTGATGTCCTCGAGTTCGAACACTTCGTCATAGGGTACGTTGGCTTCGGCGAGCAGCACGTTCATGTGTCCAGGCATGCGGCCGGCGACCGGGTGGATGGCGTACTTCACGTCGACGCCATTGGCCTTGAGCTTGTCGGCCATTTCGCGCAGCGCGTGCTGCGCCTGGGCGACCGCCATGCCGTAGCCGGGCACGATGATGACCTTCTGCGCGTTCATCATCAGATAGGCGGCGTCGTCGGCCGAGCCCTGCTTGACCGTGCGCTCGATGCCGTCGTCGGCCGCTGCGGCGGTCTCGCCGCCGAAGCCGCCGAGGATGACCGAGATGAAGCTTCGGTTCATGCCCTTGCACATGATGTAGGACAGGATCGCGCCCGACGAGCCGACCAGCGCGCCGGTGATGATCAGCGCCAGATTGCCGAGCGTGAAGCCAAGTGCCGCTGCCGCCCAGCCCGAATAGGAGTTGAGCATCGAGACGACGACCGGCATGTCGGCGCCGCCGATCGGGATGATCAAGAGGATGCCGAGCACCAGCGAGGCGGCGACGATCAGCCAGAAGACCAGCTTCGATTCCGTGGTGACCAGAAGCACGATCAGCACGATCAGCGCGACGCCGAGGGCCGCGTTGATGAAGTGGCGGCCGCCGATCATGATCGGCTTGCCGGACATGCGGCCATCGAGCTTCAGGAAGGCGATGACCGAGCCGGTGAAGGTGATGGCGCCGATGGCGACGCCAAGGCTCATCTCGATCAGCGCCTGGGCATGGATGTCGCCCGCCGTGCCGATACCAAAACTTTCCGGCGCATAGATGGCGGCTGCCGCCACCATGACGGCGGCGAGGCCGACCAGCGAGTGGAAGGCAGCGACCAGCTGCGGCATCGAGGTCATGGCGATGCGGCGCGCGGTGACGGCGCCGACGCCGCCGCCGATCGCAAGGCCGAGCACGATCAGGCCAAAGCGCCCGGCCGACGGGGTTGCCAGCGCCAGCGTCGTGGCGATGGCGATGGCCATGCCGATCATGCCGTAGAGATTGCCCTGCCGACTGGTGGTCGGATGCGACAGGCCGCGCAACGCCATGATGAACAGGACGCCGGAGACGAGATAGAGGAAGGACGCGAAGTTGGCGTTCATGGCGCTCTACTTGTCCTTCTTCTTGTACATGGCCAGCATGCGCTGGGTGACGAGGAAGCCGCCGAAGATGTTGACCGAGACCAGCATCAGCGCGACGAAGCCGAAGCCCGCGGCAACGCCGGAAGCGGCGATGCCGACAGCAAGCAGCGCACCGACGACGATCACCGAAGAGATGGCATTGGTGACGGCCATCAGCGGCGTGTGCAGCGCAGGGGTCACCGACCAGACGACATAGTAGCCGACGAAGATCGCCAGCACGAAGATGGCGAAGCGGAAGACGAAGGGATCGATGGCGCCGCCGGAGATTGCATGCGCGGCATCACCCGCCGCCTCGGCGCCGCCCGGCGCATTGGCCAGGTTCTGCACCGCAAGCTTGACGGCGGCGGAGGCCTGGTCGAGCTGGTCGAGGGCTTTCTGCAGGGTCTGATCCATCACGCGGTCCCTTTCGACTTGGACGAGGACGACTTGGATGCGGCGGTTTTCCTGGGTGCGGCCTTCTTGGGCGCGGCCGAGGCATCGGCGACCATGGTCGTGGCCGGGATCGCGGCCGGTTCGACATGAGGCTGCTGGTCGGCCTTGGCGAAGGCCGGATGCACCACCTTGCCGCCGTCGGTCAGCATCGTCGCCTTGACCAGATCGTCGTCGCGCTTGATGGCGAGCGTCTTGGTGGTCTTGTCGACCAGCGTTTCCAGGAACGCGAACAGGTTTTTGGCGTAGAGCAGCGAAGCGGACGCGGCGACGCGGCCGGGCACGTTGATATGGCCGACGATCTTCACATTGTTGGCCGTGGTGACGACCTTGCCTGGCTCAGCCCCTTCGACATTGCCGCCACGTTCGACCGCCAGATCGACGAGCACCGAGCCCGGCTTCATCGAGGCGACCATCGCCGCCGACACCAGCTTCGGCGCCGGCCGGCCGGGGATCAGCGCCGTGGTGATGACGATGTCCTGCTTGGCAATGTGCTCTGATGTGAGCGCCGCCTGCTTGGCCTGATATTCCTTGGACATTTCCTTGGCGTAGCCGCCGGCGGTCTCGGCCGCCTTGAACTCCTCGTCCTCGACGGCGAGGAATTTGGCGCCGAGCGAGGCGACCTGTTCCTTGGCGGCGGGGCGAACGTCGGTGGCGGTGACGACCGCACCAAGGCGGCGCGCCGTGGCGATCGCCTGCAGGCCGGCGACGCCGACGCCCATGATGAAGACCTTCGCTGCCGGCACCGTGCCCGCCGCGGTCATCATCATCGGCAAGGCGCGATCATATTCCGAAGCGCCGTCGATCACCGCCTGATAGCCGGCAAGATTGGCCTGGCTGGACAAGACGTCCATCGACTGCGCGCGGGTGATGCGCGGCATGAACTCCATCGAGAAGGCGGTGACGCCGGCCTTGGCAAGGGCTGCCACGGCGGCATCGTTGCCGTAGGGGTCCATGATGGCGATCACAGCCGCGCCGGATTTGTAGCTCTTCAGCTCGGCATCCGTCGGCCGGCGCACCTTCAGCACCACGTCGGCCTTGGCGACATCGGAAGCCTTGCCGATGGCGGCACCTGCCTTGGCAAACTCTTCGTCGGGGATGCGCGACCGCGTGCCGGCGCCGGTTTCGACAATCACGTCGAAGCCAAGCCCCGCCAGCCGCTTCACCGTATCGGGCGAGGCCGCGACACGCGGCTCGTTCGCGTCGAGCTCACGAGGGATGAAAACCGTCTGTCCCACCGCATGATCCTTTCGGCTGGAACCTGTTTGCGCAAAGTGTCGGCCGGATTATCCGGCGACGTCAATGGCAACGGGGTTTTGGAAGGTCTATCGCAGAATGAAGGCGCCGACGGCCATGATCAGGATGAACAGTATGGTTGCCGAGAAGAAACCGGCCGCGAAGAAGCCGAAAGCCATCGCGATGAGCAACGCGCCGCAGAACAGCGATCCGTATTTGGCCAGAGCGAGGAAGCCCGCATAGGTGCGGTCATGCTCGGCATAGTCCATCTCCGCGCCCAGTTCGACAGGACCGGTCGGCGAGTGATCAGCCATAGGAATACCCCTTCGAAGACATCTTTCTGGCACATAGCGAAAAGCCGGCCCGAGAGCAATGGCGCTATTGCCGCATTGGAGCCGACAACTGCCTCAAGGGAAATTTGAAACCGCCGGCCGGTTCGGCGAAGGGCGGCGTTTGCGGCAGGCTCGCTCGGCAGCCCTCAGCCGGCGAGGTGCGGGAAAAGCCCGAGCAGTCCAACGACGATCAGATAGAGCGCGACGATGTAGTTCAGCAGCCGCGGCATGATCAGGATCAGCACGCCGGCGATCAGCGAGATAAGCGGTGTGAGCGCGAGCTGGGAAATATGCATGTAGGGGTCCTTCTGGCATGTCCGCCTGGATGACAAGGACGGAGCGACGGCGCTCCGCCGTCATCACAACGCGAATCTGGCCGGAAGGCTCCAGACGCCTCGCAAAAACGAGGACCTCAGGCGGCGGCGCGATAGTATTTCGCGGTCGGCACGACGGACAAGGGTGTCAGCCGGTTGATGGCCGGATTGGCGAACATCAGCCGTTGCTCCATGGGCGTCGACCTGAAGAAGGGGAACCGCTCGAGCGTCAGGCGCATATTTTCGCCGGCAGGGATTTCGAACAGGGCGATCCGGGTGAGCACGCCCGGAAATTCCTTGGCCTCGGTCCTCTGCACGGCATTGAAATAACGGGAATAGAAATTGGAATGCTCGACCTTGACCGGCGTCAGCACCGAGTCCTGGCCGAAATAGAGCGAGGCCACCATGGCAAGCCTGAGCGTCAGGAACGGCAGCACTCCGGGGGCTGGCGCAGCGTCGGGATCGGTTGCAAACCGGGTTCCGTCGATAAAGGTTTCTCCGCGGGCAAGCCGCTCGAGCAGTATTTCCGGATAGGCATCGACGGAAGGCGAATTCGGGTGCTCGCGAGAAATGTAATGGAAGCGGATCGTGCTGACCAGTTCGCCATAGCAATAGACACCGAACCGGTAGGAATTGGGCAGATTGTCCCAGCGATCCTCGAACATCCCGCTGGCGATCGGGCCGCACATGCCTGAACGCAGATAGGATTTATAGCGAAGCCGGTAAATCGCCTCCAGATCCTCGCCTCCGGTAATGAGGCGATAATCGACATGCTCCAGCAGTTGCATCATCGATCGATTCAGCACCGAATCGCCGGCTGCCCTGACCACGCCAGACGTATTCCTTGCAGCCGCAGCAGCATCCATCATCTGTCCTCGAAATTTCCGCCTGTAAATACGCTAGTCGAGTCAAAATGAGACACAAGCGGAAACTTGGACACTGTTGATTTACCTTATGTTAACCTTAACGGCCGCGCCCGTTGAGAATCCTGGCGAGCAGCGCGCCTGGAACCGACGCGTTCATCACCTCCAAGACATCGCGCCTCGACAAACAGGCGCGTGAGCCAGGTTCCGGGAAGGGCCTTTTCGGGCAACATCGCGCAAAAGCAAGATCGCGGCGAGACGACGAGCCAAGCAAATTTGCCTGAGGTCGATATCAAGGGCGTTGCTTGAATCGAAAGAATTATACGCGCGGCGAAATGACGGAGCTAAACGGCTGTCCGTTTGCCGGCGCGACGCAGGTCGGCCGCGAACGGCCAGGTGACATTCGACATCGTCTCGATACCCGATGCACTGAGCGCGGCACCGAAGAGGAAGCCTTGCACGAGATCCGGTTTGACCTGCAAGGCCAGGATCTTGAGCTGTTCGAAGGTCTCGACGCCTTCGACTGTCACGGAAAGGCCCAGTGGCCGTGACAGATTGACGATACCCTTGAGCAATTCCAGCGAACGCGCGTTCTGGGTGACGTCCATCAGGAACGAACGGTCGATCTTGATCTTGTCGAGCGGCAGCTTGTGGAGGTAGCTCAGGCTCGAATAGCCGGTGCCGAAATCGTCGAGCGCAATGCGAACACCGATCTGTTTCAGCTCCTCGATATACTGACGCGTCAGCGACTTGTCGTCGAGCAGTGCCGTTTCGGTGACTTCGATCTCCAGCCGGCCGGCGGCGAGGCCGGAGCTCGCCAGCGCATCGCGAACCTTCTGGATGACGTCGCGGCTGCGGAAATCCTTGGCCGACAGGTTGACCGAGACGCTGGTCTGATCAGGCCATTTGGCGCATTCGGTGCAGGCCGCCTGCAGCACGAAAGTGCTGATTTCGGAAATGATGCCCATTTCCTCGGCCAGCGGAATGAAGATGCCCGGCGAAATCGGTCCGAGGTCGGGATGATCCCAGCGGCACAGCGCCTCGCAGCTGGCGATGCGCATGGTGTTCATCGCCACGATCGGCTGATAGACGACCCGCAGGCTCTTGCTTTCCACCGCGCTGCGCAGATCCGCCTTCATCAGCTGTCGGTTGCGGAACGCGGCGTCCATCGCCGCCTCGAACAGCCGCCAGCCGTTCTTGCCAAGCTCCTTGGCCTTGTAAAGCGCCAGATCCGCCTTGACGATCATGGCGTCGACATCGCTGTCCCTGACCCGTGCCAACACCGCGCCGCCGCTGGTCTGGATGCGCAACCCGTGGCCGGCGACGTCCACCTCGCCCTGCAACGCCGCGAAGATCTCGTCGATCTGCGTGGTCAGATGGCTCTCATCCTCGATGCGGTCGAAGAAGATCATGAATTCGTCGCCGCCGAAACGGCTGACGGTGATGCCTTGCCCGGCAACGGCGGCAAGACGCTCGGCAACCGCGTAGATCAGCCCGTCGCCGATCGGATGGCCGAGCGTGTCGTTGACGCTCTTGAAATCGTCGAGGTCGAGCACGGCCAGGCCGCAGAAACGGTCGCGATCGCCCGACGCCATCGCCTCGCCGACCAGTTCGTGGAAATAGGCACGGTTGGGCAGGCCGGTGAGATTGTCGTAACGCGCCATGAAGCGGATCTTGTCTTCCGCCTCGACGCGCGCCGTCACGTCCTCGAAGGTGATGACGCCGAGTTCCTGGCTGCCTTCGCGGGCCGAGAATTCATAATGCTGGCCATTGGCCAGCGACACCAGGACCTTGCGGTCGCGGCCTTCGCGCAAGGCCCGCGTCAGCTGCGCCTCGATGTAGCGGCAGTCCTTCGGCGCCAGCATGCCGCCGGCGACGCCGCGCATCAAAAGGCCATGGATCGACCGCCCAAGCAGCGCATTCGCGGACTTGAGCGACATCAGATGGGCGGCTTCGGCATTGGCCACCGCCACCCGGCCATTGGGTCCGAGCATGACGAGGCCGTGCGACATGGTGTTGAGGGCGCGGTCGAACCTGTGCGCCAGCTTCCTCGCTTCCTTATGGCCGATGACAGCCGAGAAAAGCACGTTGCGGACGTGGTCGGCGCTGTTGATCGTGATGAACGTCAGCGGGATGATCATCAACCCGAGAACGACCGAGGGAACATCCATGCGCAGCAGCAGCGCAAGTGCCGCCGGACCAATGAACGTCACGGAAAAAATCCGCACCATGAGCGGAGAGCCGTAGTTGCGGCCAACAACCGTCACCAGGGTTGCGATGGCCAGCGACGTCGCGGCCAGTTCGGCAAACGGATCGGGATAGACATAGATCGATATGAAACACAGCGCGCCCAGGCCGAGGCCTTGCAGGCTGCCCTTCAGGATATAGGTGCGCTCCCACCGCCGCGCCTCTTCGACATTGGCTATTACGCCGCCCGCCTTCCGAAAGCCGCGAATGCCGGAGTAACGGAAAAGGCTGATGGACAGCAGACCAAACGAAAAACCCAGGAACAAAGGGTTTTGCGTACGCAAATAGATCATGAATCCGAGGATCCAGTAGCATACGCCGCCGATTACCAGCATGTGGGCGTTGTCGAACAACGACCGCACAAACTGGATATAAACATCCGCGGGGATGTTCTCGGTTTTTGTCCTGCCCATATTGTCGGCCCAACGCTAAGCCTTGTCATGTCACACCCGCCTTAAGAAAGGCTTAGAACAGGGACTTCGACTGAGGTGCCAGGGGGCCGCAAATGCAGGACAGGCCAGGAAAATCAAGCTTCAGGTAAACAAGGCGTATCCATCACTCGGCGGCTTGAAGTTCCGCCTGCGTCGGGGCGCTCGACAGGCGCTCGAGCAGCCTTTGACGCTCGCCCGCGGCTTTTTGGACGCTCGCCTGCCGGACATGGCCATAACCACGAATGAGCGAGGGGACCGAGACCAGGGCAACCGCCGCCTCGGCCTTGCCAGGCGCCAGCGACCTGATGACGAGTTCGAGATCACCCTCATATTGCGCCAAAAGCTGCCGTTCCATGCGCCGTTCGGCGGTGTAGCCGAACAGGTCGAAAGCAGTGCCGCGCAGGCCCTTCAGCGCCGCCAGCAGGCGGAAACCCTTCATCATCCACGGGCCGAAGCTCGACTTCCGAGGGCTTCCGTCATTGCCGCGACGGCCCATGATCGGCGGGGCAAGATGGAATTCGAGTTTTTCATAGCTCTGGAACTGTTTGCCAAGCTCGGCGGCGAAAGAGCCGTCGGTGTAGAGCCGCGCCACCTCGTACTCGTCCTTGATCGCCATCAGCTTGAACAGGTTCCTGGCGGCCGCTTCGGTCACTACGGTCGAACCGGGCACGGCCTTGGCCTCCGCGGCGCGCAGCAGCGAAAGCCTGTCGGCATAGCGCTTGCCGTAGCCGGCGTTCTGATAGGCGCTCAGGAAGGCGACACGGCGGGCGATGATCTCGTCCAGCGTCTGCGCGATCGGGGCGGTCTGTCCCGCCTTGCCCGGCTGGGCGACGAGACCGCGCACGAAATCCGGCTGGTGCGCCGCGCGGCGGCCCCAGCGGAAGGCGGCGATGTTCATGGCCACCGCTTCGCCGTTGAGCTCGATGGCCCGCTCGACAGCCTCGGCCGACAGCGGCAGGCCGCCATGCTGGAAGGCAAAGCCGAGCATGAACATGTTGGCGCCGAGCGAATTGCCGAACAGCGCCGTGGCGGTGCGGGTGGCATCGAAGAAATGCGCCTTGTCGTCGCCGGCGGCGGCGCGGATCGCCTTCTTCAGGCGTTCGATCGGCAAGGAGAAATCGGCCGAACGGGCAAACTCGCCGGGCATGATCTCGGCGGTGTTGGCGAGGAAGATCGTATGGCCCTCGCGCACAGCGGTGAGCACCTTCTTGGCGCCCGACACGACGAGATCGCAGCCAAGCACGAGGTCGGCCTTGCCCGCCGAAACGCGGATGGCATGGATGTCGTCCGGCGTGCGGGCGATGCGGACATGGGTGAACACCGAGCCGCCCTTCTGGGCGAGGCCGGCCATGTCGATCATGCCGCAGCCTTTGTCCTCCAGATGAGCCGCCATGCCGAGCACGGCGCCGACAGTGACGACGCCGGTGCCGCCGACGCCGTCGATGATCGCCGCCCAGCCTTGCTCGCCAAGCGGGAACTCGGCCGGTGTGGGCACGCCGTCAAGCGGATCGGTCTTGCCGGCAAGGCCTTCCGCCTTGCGGATCTTGGCGCCGTGCACGGTGACGAAGGACGGGCAGAAGCCGTTGACGCAGGAGAAATCCTTGTTGCAGCTCGACTGGTCGATCTTGCGCTTGCGGCCGAATTCGGTCTCCACCGGCTGGATCGAGACGCAGTTCGACTGTACGCCGCAGTCACCGCAGCCTTCGCAGACCAACTCGTTGATGAAGACGCGCTTGTCGGGATCGGGAAAGGTGCCGCGTTTGCGGCGCCGGCGTTTTTCCGCAGCGCAGGTCTGGTCATAGAGTAGGATCGACACGCCCTTGACGTCGCGCAGCTCGCGCTGGACCAGATCGAGGTCGTCGCGGTGATGGATGGTGGCGCCGGCCGGAAATTCGGCCTTGCCGGCGTATTTGTCCGGTTCGTCGGTGACGATGGCGATGCGGTCGACGCCCTCGGCCCGCACCTGCCTGGCGATCATGTCTACCGTCAGCCCGCCCTCATGCGGCTGGCCGCCGGTCATGGCCACCGCGTCATTGTAGAGGATCTTGTAGGTGATGTTGGCTTCGCTCGACAAAGCGAAGCGGATCGCCAGCGTGCCGGAATGATTGTAGGTGCCGTCGCCGAGATTCTGGAAGATGTGGCCGCGCTTCGAGAACGGCGCCTGGCCGACCCATTGCGCGCCCTCGCCGCCCATGGCCGTGAAGCCCAGCGTGTTGCGGTCCATCCACAGCGCCATGAAATGGCAGCCTATGCCGGCGGCGGCGATCGAACCGTCGGGCACCTTGGTCGAGGAATTATGGGGACAGCCCGAACAGAAGAAAGGCGTGCGCGAACCGATGTCGGTGGCGTCCGCCAGCATGGCCTGGAACTGGCGCAGCTTGCCCACCCGCGCCGAGATCTCCTCCGACGGGCCGATGGTCTTGACGATCCTCTCGCCAAGGGCAATGGCGATCTCGTTGGGATCCAGCGCGCCCTTGGCCGGAAACAGCCAGTCGCCACGCTCGTCCTTCTTGCCGACGATGACCGGCTGCGAGGCGGTGCCGTAGAGGCGTTCGCGCAGCTGCACCTCGATCAGCGAACGCTTCTCCTCGACGACGACGATGGTGTCGAGGCCGCGGGCAAAGTCGGCGATGTGATGCAGGTCGAGCGGCCACGGGCAGCCGACCTTGAACAGCCGCACGCCGATGCGGTTGGCGGCGGCCTCGTCGATGCCGATATCCTCCAGCGCCTGGCGGACATCGAGATAGCTCTTGCCCAGCGTGATAATGCCGAGCTTGGGGTTGCGGCCGCCGGAATAGACGATGCGGTTCAGCCCGTTGGCATGGATGAAGGCGGAGGCCGCGGCACGCTTGTATTCGTGCAGCCGCTCCTCCTGGCCCAGCATGTCGATCTCGTGGCGAATGTTGAGGCCGCCCGGCGGCATGTCGAACTCCGGCACGACAATGTTCAAGCGTTCGAGCGAGGCATCGACCGAGGCCGTCGATTCGATGTTGTCCTTGACGCATTTGATCGCCGCCCAGGTGCCGGCGAAACGTGACATGGCAAAGCCGTACAGGCCGTAATCGATGATTTCCTGGACGCCGGCCGGATTGAGGATCGGCACCATGGTGTCGACGAAGAGGAATTCGGTGGCGTGCGCGTTGGTCGAGGATTCGGCCATGTGGTCGTCGCCCATGAGCGCAAGCACGCCGCCATGCTTGGACGAGCCGGCGAGATTGGCATGGCGGAACACATCTCCCGAACGATCGACGCCCGGGCCCTTGCCGTACCAGACGGAAAAGACACCGTCATGGGTGCCCTCGCCCAGCAGTTCCGTCTGCTGCGATCCCCAGCAGGCGGTGGCGGCAAGCTCTTCGTTGAGCCCGGGCTGGAAGACGATGTCAGCGCCGGCTAGCTGCTTCTTCGCCTTCCACAGCTGCATGTCGAGGCCGCCGAGTGGCGAGCCGCGATAGCCGGAGACGAAGCCGGCCGTGGTGAGGCCGGCGCGGCGGTCGCGCTCGCGCTGCATCAGGAGCATGCGGATGACCGCCTGCGCGCCGGACAGGAAGATGCGCTCCTTCCCGAGGTCGAACTTGTCGTCGAGCGCGACATCGTGCAGCGTCATCAGGCATTTCCTCTGCGAAGGCCGCGCGGGGGCAAGCAGCCAACGTCGGGGTCGGATGACGCATCCTTTCTCCCCTTGCAAGTGAGGTCAAACAAAATCGCAGGGACCAGGCAAAGCGCAACAAACGGTCCAGCGGGTGCCGGGCCACGCATGAAACCACACACCGACAGCATGACGGCGAACGAAAACTCCGGCCGGAATCGATGCCGCCGGAAGGCGTCAGCCGGCTTTCGAGCAATCCGGCTTCGGCTCGCCCGGCAGCTTGCCGTCGGGATGGCCAGCGAGGTCGGGATTGGCCGTATAGAGCTGGTCCATGACCAGCGGCCGGTCGGGCAGGATCGACTGGTCTTCCGTCGACATCAGCGTCGTGTCGATCTTCTGCAGCACCGCGCCGTCGGGACCCTTGATGCTGATGGCGATGGCATAGGGCTTGTTCTTGACGATGCAGGTCAGCGCCGGGCTCTCCAGGCTGACTTTGTCGAGCTTCGGCCAGACCTTCTGCTCAACCACCAACGGCTCGCCACCGGCGGGGTTCTGGAAGCTGGCAACCGCCACCTGGCCCTCGCCCATGGGCTGCAAGGGGCGCAATGTCACGACATAGGTCGCCCTGGCGAGACGGTAGTTGAAGATGAATATCTTGCCGGAGACCTCGAACAGCTTGCCGTCGCCGCCGGTATCGCGGCAGGCGCCGAGCGTCGCTGCGGCAATCAGAATGGCGCCGGCAACGAGCGCGCGTGAAAATCCTCTAGGCATTCTTGACCTCATGGGCCGCCATGCGGCGGCGGCGATAATGACGACTTGCCTTCTGCCGGTTGCCGCACACCGCCATGTCGCACCAAAGGCGGCTGGAATTGCGGCTTCTGTCGACGAACAGCCAGGTGCAGTTGGGGCAGATCCTGAGCCTTGCGACGGTGTCGTCGCGCAGCAGCGAAAGGGCCGAGACCGCGAGCGCCGCCTCGAAAGCGATCGGCACCGCCGGATCGCCGAACGGCCTTCCCGGCACGCCGACCTCGGTCCGGCTGCCGGCCAGGCCCTCGGCGCAGGCGCGCAGGAAATCGGGCAGGTCGGCCGTGGCGACCGCGCCCTTCGAAACCGCGCCGCGAAACAGCCGGTCGGTCGTCTCGCGGATCGACAGCACGACGGGCGCGATTGCCGTCGGCGAAGACACCGTCAGCCGCCTGTCGCCAAGTTCGGCGGCGCGAAAGCCGCTAGCCGCGTCGGCGAAGCGGGCGATTTCGGCTGGATCGTCGAAACGGTCGAACGTGCGCTCCGGATCGCCGCGCAGGACGACGGTGTTAGCCGTATCGAGCGCAAGCAGGCCGCCGGTGAAGCGATGCGGGGTCCAGGCAACTGTCATGCCGCAAAATCTAACCGATAAATCGCATTTGACAAGTTAGATTCGGCGATGCAAACCTCCGCTGCACACGGTACCGTTGCCTTTGTCTCGAGCATTCCGCCGTTCCAAACCGCTGTCGGCGAGATGCTTCTGGTGTTGTTAAGCATGCTCTATTTCTTCCAGCAGGTGCTGAACGGGCTGCATTCCGGCGCGCTCTACGCGCTGCTCGCCTTCGGTTACGTGCTGATCAACGGCATCCTGCACCGGACCAACCTCGCCTATGGGGCGCTGTTCGCCTTTAGCGGCCAAGCCATGATCCTGAGCGTCGCCTTCGCCTACCAAATGCTGTGGCTGACGCTGCTGGCGTCGGTGCTGTTCGGTGTGGTCGCGGCATTCCTGTATGCCGCGCTGATCAGCCACGTCCTGTCGCGCAGCGTCTTCGAGCCGTTGGCCGACCGCTCGCCCAACGCCATCGTGGTGACGACGCTCGGCATCCTGATCGTGCTGTCGGAGGGAAGCCGCATCGCGGCCGACACGCATGATCTGTGGCTGCCGCCGATGCTGGCGCAGCCCATCGTTTTCGCCGAAGGCGCCGGCTTCAAGGCGACGCTGACGCTGATCCAGGTGCTCGACTGCGCGGTGGTGCTGGCCGCGGTCATACTCGCCACCTCAGCGTTTGCGCGCTCCAGCTTCGGCCGACGCTGGCGCGCCGTCTCCGACGACCCGCGCGCCGCTGCCTTGTGCGGCGTCGATGTGCGCGGCGTGTTCCGCCATGCCGTGCTGCTCGGCGGCTTCTGCGCCGCGCTGGCCGGCGTCATGGCCAGCCTCTACTACGGCAATGTCAGCTTCGGGTCCGGCCTCGTCTATGGCCTGAAGATCCTGTTCGTGACGGCGGTCGGCGGCTATCTCTCGCCGTCGCGGGCAGCGCTTGGCGCGGCCGCCTTCGGCATGGCCGAATCACTGTGGGCCGGATATTTCCCGATCGAATGGCGCGATGCGTGGATGTATCTGTTCCTGGTGGCCATGCTGATCCTGATCGGCGCCGGCCGCGACACCAGCAAAATCGTCTGAACCATCAGACTTTGGTTGCATGACGCCGGGGCACACCGCCGGTCTCCGCCCCTCGCTTTCATTTGATGCTGTTTTGTTGCTCCCATCCTTGTTGACCCGTCAGTCCACGCGCGGCATACCGTTGGACCAAGCGGCGTGACGGAAGAAGGGGGAGCCGACACGCCTCCGACAAAAGGGAGGAATGCATGGCAGGGCTTCTCGCTCTATCCAGGGCGATCGATCGCGCCAACGAATTCATCGGCAAATCGGTATCCTGGCTGATCCTGCTGGCGATCCTGGTGAGCGCGGCCAACGCCGTCATCCGCAAGGTCTTCGACACTTCGTCGAATGCGTGGCTCGAGCTGCAATGGTACCTGTTCGGCGCCGCCTTCATGCTGGCCGCCGCCTATACGCTGAAGCAGAACGAGCATATCCGCATCGACATCGTCTACGGCCTGTTTTCACGCCGCGTGCAGCACTGGATCGACCTCCTCGGCCATATCCTGTTCCTGATGCCGTTCGTGACGCTGATGGTCATCTATTTCGTTCCCTATGTGTCGCTGTCGATCCGCAGCGGCGAGATGTCCAATAATTCCGGCGGGCTGATCGTCTGGCCGGCCAAGGCCATCCTGCTGGTCGGCTTTTTCCTTCTGGCGCTGCAAGGCATCTCCGAAATCATCAAGAAGATCGCCATCATGCGCGGCGTCCTGGATGATCCCAACCCCTTCATTTCCGCGCACGAACAGGCTGAGCTCGAAGCCAAGGCGCTCGCCGACGAGGTGCGCTCGTGATGGAATTCATCGCCCAGAACATGGCGCCGATCATGTTCGCCTCGCTGATCCTGTTCATGCTGATCGGCTATCCCGTCGCCTTTTCGCTGGCTGCGAATGGCTTGATGTTCTTCTTCATAGGCGTGCTTTTGACGCCCTATTCGGGCGGCGCGATCAACCTCGCCTGGCCGCTGCTCTATGCGCTGCCGGACAATTTCTACGGCAGCCGGGTGATGTCGAACGACACGCTGCTGGCCATTCCGTTCTTCACCTTCATGGGTATCGTGCTCGAACGATCTGGGATGGCCGAGGACCTGCTCGACACGATCGGCCAGCTGTTCGGGCCGATCCGCGGCGGTCTCGCCTATGCGGTGATCTTCGTCGGCGCGTTGCTGGCGGCGACCACCGGCGTGGTGGCGGCATCCGTCATCGCCATGGGGCTGATCTCACTGCCGATCATGCTGCGCTATGGCTATGACCGCCGGCTGGCGTCCGGCGTCATCGCCGCCTCCGGAACGCTCGCCCAGATCATCCCGCCCTCGCTGGTGCTGATCGTGCTGGCCGACCAGCTCGGCCGCTCGGTCGGCGACATGTATGCCGGCGCGCTGATCCCGGGCCTGGTGCTCACCGGCCTCTACGCGCTTTACATCCTCATCGTGTCGATCTTCCGGCCGAAAATGGTGCCGGCGCTGCCGCTCGAAGCACGCACGCTTGGCCATGGCGTGATGTCGTTGCTGGTGGCGCTGGCGGTGGCGGTGGCCGTTTCCTATGCGGCGTACAGCTATCTGGCGCCGGCCCATGGCGACAATGCCGATATTCTTGGCGCCTGCGTCGGTGTGATCCTGATCTATGTCGTGGCGATCGCCGACAGGAGGCTGAACATCAACATGATGTCGCGGCTGGCGCAGCAGGTCGTCATCGTGCTGATCCCGCCGCTGGCGCTGATCTTCCTGGTGCTGGGCACCATCTTCCTCGGCATTGCCACGCCGACAGAAGGCGGCGCCATGGGCGCGGTCGGCGCACTGGCCATGGCCGCGGCAAAGGGCCGGCTGTCGCTTGACGTGATCAAGCAGGCGCTGGCCTCGACGACGCGGCTGTCGTCCTTCGTGCTGTTCATCCTGATCGGCGCGCGGGTGTTCTCGCTGACCTTCTACGGCGTCAACGGCCAGATCTGGGTCGAGCACCTTTTGACCTCGCTGCCGGGCGGCGAAGTCGGCTTCCTGATCGGCGTCAACATCCTCGTCTTCTTCCTGGCCTTCTTCCTCGACTTCTTCGAACTGGCCTTCATCATCGTGCCGTTGCTGGCGCCGGCGGCCGACAAGCTCGGCATCGACCTGATCTGGTTCGGCGTGCTGCTCGGCGTCAACATGCAAACCAGCTTCATGCATCCGCCCTTCGGCTTCGCACTGTTCTACCTGCGCTCGGTCGCGGCGCGTGTGCCCTATCTCGACCGCATCACCGGCAAGCAGATCGCGCCGGTGACGACAGGCCAGATCTATTGGGGCGCGGTGCCCTTCGTGCTGATCCAGGTGGTGATGATCGGGCTGACCATCGCCTTCCCGCAAATGGTGATGCGCTACAAGGGCACGGTGATCGATCCGGGCACGATCGACTACAAGGTGCCGGAAGTGCCCGGCCTGTCGCCACTCGGTACACCGCCGGCTGGTGGCACGGCCCCAGCCAATGGCGGCAGCGCACCGGCCGCGCCCGGCACGCCGGACCTGTCGCAACCGCCGAGTTTCGGCGATGCGCCGCCGGCCAAGCCGGCAACGCCGGCGCCGGACCTTTCGCAGCCGCCGAGCTTCAACTGATGGAGACGAGGCCATGAAAGCGGTGCGGCTGGAGGCGGTTGGCAGCATCGCATTGCGCGAGGTCGCCAAGCCCGCGCCCGGCCCGGACGAGCTTCTGGTGCGGATCGAGGCCTGCGGTGTCTGCGGCACCGACCGGCATCTTTTCCATGGCGAGTTTCCCTGCCGGCCGCCGGTGACGCCGGGACATGAATTCTCCGGCATCATCGAGGCGACCGGCAGCGCCGTATCCGGCTTTGCCGTCGGCGACCGTGTCACCGGCGATCCCAACATCGCCTGCGGGCGATGCCTGCATTGCCATGCCGGCCGGGTCAATCTCTGCCGCAATCTCAACGCCATCGGGATCCACCGCGACGGCGGCTTTGCCGAGTATGTGGTGCTGCCGCAGAAACAGGCTTTCATCCTGCCCGCCGAATTGGCGCCGACGCATGGCGCCTTCTGCGAGCCGCTCGGCTGCTGCATGCATGGCGTCGACCTTGCAGAAATCAGGCCGGGCAGCTCGGTGATCGTGCTGGGCGGTGGCGTGATCGGCCTGCTGACCGTGCAATTGGCAAAACTGGCCGGCGCCACGACCATCATCCTGTCGACCAGGCAGGCTTCGCGGCGGGCGCTTGCCGAGGAACTCGGTGCGACGGCGACAGTCGATCCCTCGGCCGGCGATGTCATCGACGCCATTGCCGGGCCAGCGGGGCTGATGCCCGGCGGCGTCGACGTGGTGTTCGAATGCGCTGGCGTGCGCGACACCGTCGAGCAGTCGATGCGGCTGGCAAGAGCCGGCGGCACGGTCGTCATCGTCGGCGTGACACCGCAAGGCATGAAGGCGGAATTCGAGCCCTTCGACCTGCTGTTTCGCGAATTGAAGGTGGTCGGCTCGTTCCTCAATCCCTACACGCACCGCCGCGCCGCCGAGCTCATCGCCTCGGGTGCGATCGAGATCGACCGGCTGATCTCGAGGCAAGTGCCGCTCGAAGAGGCGGCCGACGTGATCGCCAATCCGCCGGCGCCGGGCGAGGTCAAGGTGCTGGTGGTGCCAGGCCGCCGCTGAACGTGGCAGTTGCACTTGCCGAGGGCAGGCCCGTACGCTATTCAGCGCGTGCCGAAAAAGACATGACCGGTTCGGTAGTCCGGTCTCTTCCGTTTTTGAACGGAGGCCTGTTCCGCGCATGAATAATGCGGGGGGACCCGCGGCCGGCAAGCGAGGCGAAAGCCCGTGGGCCGGTTGGGTCATGTCCGGATTTCCTGATGCCACGGTCCCGCCGGTTCTCGGTCTGCAGCCAAGCCTGTCCGCGTTTCAAACCGTGACAGGACAAAGACCATGAAACTGAACCACCTCAACCTCATCACATCGGAAGTCGCGGCTCTCGCCGGCTTCTTCACCAGCCATTTCGGCTTCGAACTCGTCGCCATGCGCGGCAAGGATGCCTTCGCCATCCTGCGCGGAGCCGATGGCTTTGCTCTCAACGTAATGACGCCGGGCAAGGGAGGTCCTGCTACCTATCCCGACAATTTTCATGTCGGCTTTTTCGTCGCCAGCCCGGACCTTGTACACGCCAAGCAGGCCGAATTGACCGAAGCAGGCTTCGCGCCGGGCGAGGTCGAGGACCTGACGCGCGGCGGCTTCAACTCGACGACCTTCTACTGCATGGCGCCGGGCGGAATACCGGTCGAGGTCGGTTCCTCGCGCACCTGAAAAGAGAGACCCCGGGCGTTTCGCCCGGGGTCTCTTGATGCGATGGGACTGTTCTACAGCTTGCCGTTGCGCTGCTGGACCATCATGAAGGTGTCGTAATTGTATTCGGCGACCTGCGCCCAGAGATAGTGCTCCTTGCGGAAGCCCTTGATCGATTCCCAGATCTTCTTGAACGGCGCGTTCGAGGCCTCCATTTCGGCATAGACCTCGTTGGCCTTTTCGAAGCAGGCGGCCATGATGTCCTGGCTGAACGGACGCAGCTTGGCGCCGCCGGCCACCAGCCGTTTCACCGCTGGAGGGTTCACATAGTCGTATTTCTGCAGCATGTCGGCGTCGGTGGCCTGTGCGGCGGTGCGCAGCAGCGATTTGTAGGCCGGCGACAGTTCTTCGTACTTCGCCTTGTTGAACATCAAATGCACGGTCGGCCCGCCTTCCCACCAGCCGGGATAGTAGTAATAGGGCGCGACCTTGTAGAAGCCGAGCTTCTCGTCGTCATAGGGGCCGACCCATTCGGCGGCGTCGATGGTGCCTTTTTCCAGCGCCGGATAGATGTCGCCGCCGGCGATCTGCTGCGGCACGACGCCGAGCTTCTGCACCACCTTGCCGGCGAAGCCGCCGATGCGCATCTTGAGGCCCGAGAGGTCGGCGACCGTGTTGATTTCCTTGCGGAACCAGCCGCCCATCTGGACGCCGGTGTTGCCGCCTGGCAGGCCGAAGAGACCTTGCGTGGCGAGGAACTCATTGAACAGGTCGATGCCGCCGCCATGGTAGTGCCAGGCATTCATGCCGCGCGCGTTGAGCGAAAAGGGTACCGCGGCACCCAGCGCCCATGTCGGGTCCTTGCCCCAGTAATAATATGCCACCGTGTGGCAGGCCTCGACTGTGCCGGCCGTGGTGGCGTCGGCGGCCTGCAGGCCGGGCACGAGTTCACCGGCGGCAAAGACCTGGATCTGGAAATTGCCGTCAGTGGCTTCCGACAGCATCTTGGAGAACACCTCGGCGCCGCCATAGATGGTGTCGAGCGACTTCGGGAAGGACGACGCCAGCCGCCATGTCACCTTGGGATTTGACTGGGCTATTGCCGGGGCCGCAAGCGTTGCCGCCGCCGCCGCGGCGCCGACGCCGGTCACGCCGGCCTTGCGGATGAATGAACGACGATCCATGCAGTTCCTCCCTTTTGGATCAACAGACCGACATCCGGGAAATCCTCGAGCTCCCGCATCGGTTGGCCGAAACAATACACAGCCGAGAAGTCTAGTCCAGCACGGCGGTCTGATTTGGTAACCAAGCCATGCGGCCCTGCAACTATAGTCTAACAGGGGATTTCGTGGCCCATGCGACACGCTGAAACTTGGCATGGAAAAATGCCCGGGGATCGCCTATTTTGGAGGCAGAACATCCCCTGCCAGATGGAAAACAGACCCAAAATGCACCAGCCGCTCGTCGCCATATCGACCGACGTCCGTCAGTTCGACAACTACACCTGGCATGCCGCCCCGCAGCAATATCTGGAAGCGGCGGTTGCCGGAGCCGGCGTGTTCCCGCTGCTGGTGCCGTCCTTCGGCGACAGGCTCGACTTCGACGAACTCTTGTCCTCGGTCGACGGCGTCATGGTCACCGGCTCGAAATCCAACGTGCACCCCTCGCTCTACGGCGGCGATGCCAGCGAAGCCAACGGTCCCTATGATCCGGCGCGTGACGCCACCACGCTGCCGCTGATCCGCAGGGCGATCGAGCGCGGTGTGCCGCTGCTTGCCATTTGCCGCGGCATCCAGGAACTCAATGTCGCGCTCGGCGGCACGCTGGGCACCGAGATCCAGGAACGCGAGGGTTCGCTCGACCACCGCGCGCCGGTGAGCGACAAGCAGGATGAGCGCTTCGCCATCCACCAGACCATTTCGATCAAGCCGGGCAGCTGCCTGGCCGGCGTGTTCGGCGCCGGTGAGATCAAGGTCAATTCCTTGCACCGCCAGGCGATCGACCGGCTCGGGTCGAAGCTCGAGATCGAGGCTGTCGCCACCGACGGCACGGTCGAAGCGGTTTCGGTCAAGGGCGCCCGCGCCTTCGCCGTCGGTGTCCAGTGGCATCCGGAGTACTGGGTCAACTCGGACAGCAACTCGGCCAAGATCTTCCGCGCCTTCGGCGACGCGGTGCGTTTGCACGCCGCCGCCAAAGCTGGCTCGCGGGCAGCGGCGGAGTAATCAGTCTCCGGTCCTGCGCTCGCCCGCCAGCGACAGCAAGGGCGCGGCCGGGGCATAGGATTCGTAACCGTCGCCATCGGCCACGGCGAAGGTGACGATCGGATCGATGCCGTTGGCGCTGAAGGCGACCGTGCCGTCATTCTGTTCGCGCCAGAACTTTGCCCGTTCTATGCCAGGCATCAGACGACGGCATGTCGGAGCAACAGTGAGCAGGGACAGGCGATCCGAAATCTCGGCCCCGCGGCTCACCGCGCAGGTCCCCTCATTGCCATTGGCGACCAGCCTGTAGGTGTTGGACGGCGTGACCTCTTTGGCGACGCTCTGCCCATTGCCGTCATGAAACAGTTGAACGCCGCCAAACAAGGCGACGGCGGCAATCAATGCGGAAAGCGTTTTCATCATTCTTCATCCACGCGAACGCGCAGGATGAAGAATGATTTCAAAGGGTTAAGCCGGCGTTAATAAATGTGGCAAATCGCCGGTCAGCCACGTGCCTTCACATGCGCCGTCTCGGGCACCGGCGTCTGCGGCCGGCGCTCGGTGAACCAGGATACCAGATTGTCGACGCACAGATCGGCCATGGCGCGGCGCGTGTGCTCCGAGGCCGAGCCGACATGCGGCAACAGGGAGGCGTTGGAGGCGTCGAGCAAGGCCTTGGGCACGTTGGGTTCGTCGGCGAAGACATCGAGCCCGGCGGCGGCGATGGTGCCGTCGGCAAGGGCTGCCGCGAGTGCTGCCTCGTCGACCGTGCTGCCGCGGCCGATATTGACGAAGACGCCGTTGGCGCCAAGCGCCGACAGGATCTCGGCATTGACCGCCTTCTGCGTCGAAGCCCCGCCAGGCGCCACCGAAATCAGCGTATCGACCGCTTCCGCCAGACCCTTCAGCGTCGGATGATACTCGTAGGCAAGACCCTCGACCCGACGCCGGTTGTGATAGGCGACGGGCAGGCCGAACGCTTCAAGTCGCCGGGCAATGGCCTGTCCGATGCGGCCCATGCCGAAAATCCCGACGCGACGCGCGCGCAAGGTCAGCCGGCTCAGCGGATAGTTGCCCTTGCGAACCCAGCTGCCGTCACGCAGCCAGTTTTCCGCGCGTGGCAGGTCCCGGATCGTGTTGATCAACAGGCCGATCGCGGTGTCGGCGACCTCCTCGGTCAGCACGTCGGGCGTGTTGGTGACCATGATGTTCTTCGCCGCGGCATGGCCGACATCGACCGAATCATAGCCGACGCCGAAGGAGGCGATGAGTTCGAGATGGGGCAGCGCATCCATCATTGCCGCGCTGATGCCGGCAAAGGAGGCAATGCCGCGCACCGTGCGGCGCATCTCGTCGGTTACCAGCGCCGGATCGGCGCGCTCGATCCTGACCTGTTTGAAGGTACGGTCGATGCGCCGGACGGCATGGTCGCTGAAGTCCGCCGGCACCAGAATGGCGACGGCTTGCAGTTCTTCGGCCTTGGTCATGCCCGCTCCACCGGCTTGCCGGTCGACTGGCGCACATGCAGTTCCGGCTTGATCAATTCCTGCGAGGGCCGCACCGTCTGCCCGTTGAGCTTGTCGAGCAGCGCGCTGGCGGCGCGGCGGCCGACCTCGCGCTGGCCGTTCCAAACGGTGGTCAGCGCCGGCGTGGCGATCGCCGCCTCCTCGAGATCGTCATAGCCGGTGACGGAAATGTCGACGCCCGGCACCAGGCCAGCGCGCGCAATGCCGTTCATCAGGCCAATGGCGACAAGGTCGTTCCAGCAGCATGCGGCGGTCGGCCTGTCCTTCAGCGCCAGGAACTGCCCGGCGGCCTCGAAGCCGGCCTGTTTGGTGCGCGGGCCGGCGATGCGCCAGGACGGCCTGACTTCAAGCCCGGCAGCCTCCATGGCGTTGACATAGCCCTGGTAGCGGTCGCGGCCGGTGGAAGTCTGGTCGGTGCCGCCGATCATGGCGATGCGCTTGTGGCCGAGCGAGATCAGATGGTTGGTGGCAAGCCCGGTGCCGTAGGAATCGTCGCCGCGAAACACCGGCACGTCGGCGCCCTCGACGGTGCGCGCGATCAGCACCGCCGGCAGGCCGTTCTCCTCGGCCATCAGGATGTCCGCGGCCGGGGTGCCGATGGCCGGCGACATGATGACGCCGTCGGCGCCGAGCTGCAGCAGCGTGTCGATGAAGGTGCGCTGCTTTTCGAGCTGGTCGTAGTGATTAGACAGGATGAAAGTCTGCCGGCTGCGGTCGAGTTCGCTTTCGATCGAGCGCAGGATTTCGGCGAAGAACGGGTTCATGATGTCGTGCACGACGACGCCGACAATGCCCGAGCGCGAGGTGCGCAGGCTGGCGGCGCGGCGATTGTAGATATAGCCGATGGCGCGCGCATGTTCCTTGATGCGGTCGCGCGTCGAGCCGGCAACCAGCGGACTGTCGCGCAGCGCCAGCGACACGGTGGCCGTGGACACGCCGAGTGCATCGGCGATCGTCGAAAGCTTGATTTTTTGTGCCAGCGCCTTGCGCCCCCCGAACGAACTGTATTGGGACCTAAACAGTTTAAAGGCGGCGTTATGCCACCGATCGGGGGCAAATCAAAGTTTTTTTGCCAGCGCCTCGGCCTCGACATCGGAGGCCGCGCGGCTCCGCAGCCGCAGCCGGTGCTCGCGGTGGACGATGTAGAGGCCGCTGGCGACGATGATCGCGGCGCCGACCAGCGTCCAGCGGTCCGGGAACTGCTTGAAGACGATCCAGCCGGAAATGATCATCCAGACCATCTGCGAATAGGGATAGGGGGCGAGCGCCGTGGTGGTTGCCAGCCGGTAGGCCTGCACCAGCAGCCAGTGCCCGACACCGCCGAACACGCCAAGCATGAGCAGGACGAACCAGTGCCAGCCATCATGCGGCAGGGAGAAGGAAAACGGCAGCATGGGCAGAAGCAGCACCGTCGGCGCCAGTGCGGAAAACAGGATCAAGCTTTCCGACGTCTCGGTCGACGACATGCGCCGCGTCATGATCACGTAGAAGCAGTTCCACAGCATCGAGCCGAGTGCGAAGAGATGCCCGATGCCGAAGACGCCGACACCTGGCCTTGTGATGATCAGGACCCCGGCGAAGGCGGCCAGGATGGCCAGCCAGCGCCGCCAGCCGGCCCATTCGCCGAGCAGCGGGCCGGCAAGCGCGGTGATCACCATCGGCCCGAAGAAATAGATCGACGTCGTCTCGGCCAGCTGCAGGGAGCGCAGGGCCAGGATGTTGCACATGGTCGAGCCGAACAGGAACACGCCGCGCAGCACATGCGCCGGCAGGTTGACCGGGCGAAACCGCATCGGATCGCGCCAGCCGCGCAGGAGGGTGCCGACCAGAACGACATGCACGGCAAAGCGCACCCAGGCGACGATCAGCGCGGAGACGCCGGCCAGGACGAGATATTTGCTCGAGGTGTCGAGGAAGGTGAAGAAGATATAGGTGGTGAGCATGCACAGGATCGCCACCGGCGGCGTCGCGCTCTCGACATATCTTTGGGAAGCATTCACGTGCAGGCCGGGGAAAAGCGGGGCTGGAGCCCACCTTTGCGGGAATTGTAGCGTGCCGGCAAGCCAATTGTCGGCCGCGGCCGCGCGCCTGAGCTCGCTGGCACAACAATAGAAGCCGCCAGGCTTAGTCCAGGCTTCCCACGCTATGCCTGCATGCGGGCGCCTTTGGTGATCTTGTCGACCACCTTCTTCTCGGCGCGCAGCGCGATGCCGACCACCTTGGCATCTTCAGGCGCGAACTCCGCAAAGACGGCGCGGTTGGCGGCATCGAAGCCGGTGGAAAACATCTCCTCGACATAGAGCGACGTCGTCACGCCGCGCTCCAGCGCGCGCCGATGGATCGTTGCGAGCGTCGTCTGGTCGGCCGACAGCACGATGACCGGCTGGATCGACAGGGGATTGTAGAGATTGCCTGAGCGGTCGCGATAGGGCTCGCCGATGATGTCGGGAAACTGCGCGACGACGCCGCTGGTCAAAAAGGCGGTGACGTTGAGTTTCTGCCAGACGGGCAAGTCTTCCTGCAGCACGATTGCAAATTTCGTATCGAACATGAGAAAATGGACCATTCGAGGTTGTGCCCCGATTGCGGGGCTGAAAGAGACGATGTCGTTCGAACTAGACCGGCAGGCCTTCGAGGGTCTTGGACGTTTGTGCGCCGAGGCGGCGGAGAACTGCATCATCTCCGCACCCGACCCCGCCGGCATGGAGCGGATCGAGGCGCGCTTTCACGGCAGCGCCTTCGACCTGCATCGTCATGACACTTACGCGATCGGGGTGACGCTGCAGGGCGTGCAGACCTTTCGCTATCGCGGCGCGACGCGGTCAAGCCTGCCTGGGCAGATCATCGTGCTGCATCCCGACGAACTGCATGATGGCGGCGCCGGCACCGAGGACGGATTGCGCTACAGGATGCTCTATCTCGAACCGTCGCTGATGCTTGACTGCCTTGGCGGCGCATCCCTGCCCTTTGTCAGGGATGCGGTGGTGAGGGACGACGCCTTCTGCACGACGCTGCTTTCAGCGCTGGGGCCGCTGCAGCAGGAACTCGACGAGCTGTTCGTCGACGATTTCCTCACGCAACTGATGCACGGCCTGGCACGCCATGCCGGCCAGCCGGCAAAGCCGATGGCGAGGACGGCGTGGCGGGCGGCGGCGCTGGCGCGGGACTATCTGACGGAGAACGCAACGCGGGCCGTGCGCTCCGGCGAACTGGAGGCCGTCACCGGGCTCGACCGCTATGCCTTGTCGAGGCATTTCCGCGCCGCCTTCTCGACCAGCCCGCATCGTTTCCTGGTGATGCGCCGGCTTCAGCGCGCGCGGCGGATGATGGCCGCCGGCGAGCCCCTGGCGCAGATCGCGGTGGAGGCCGGCTTCACCGACCAGAGCCACTTCAACAGGCAATTCAAGAAAGCGTTCGGCATGACGCCGGGACGCTGGTCCTCACTGATCCGGGACTCGGCCCCGGCGGCGGCCTGATCAGTCGTCCGACTCGGCGTCGTCGTCGATCAGCTCCAGCTCCTCGTTGGAGAGGTTGGCCTCGATGCGGGCCAGCAGCTTGAACAGCGCCTTCTGGTCCTTCTTGTCGAGGCCCTTCAGCGCCTGCTTTTCGGTCTTCTTGACCGACTTCTCGATGGCGCGGATGGTTTCGCGGCCGCTGTCGGTGAGGAAGATATGGGCCTGGCGGGCATCGGCCTCGGAGGCGCGCTTTTCCAGAAAGCCCTGCGCCTGCAGCCGGTTGATGGTCTTGGTGATGGTGGGCGGGCGAACGCCCAGGCGACCAGCCAGATTGCCGGGCGTCTGGCCGTCCTCGCGGTCGAGCGCCAGCATGATCTGATCCTGGCCGGCATAGAAGCCGTGCGCCAGGAGCCGGGCCGCCAGCGCGGTTCTTGCCAGCCTGGCCGCAGAATGCAGCCGGCTCATTGTTGCAGTCTTGTCCGCCTTGGCCATGGTCATCCCTCTTCGGCCATACCGGTGGCGACAGCATAGACGCAGCCGGCCGGTTGGCAATCGACGATAAAAAGAATCCGGCGCATGAAACAGCTTTGCCGGCAAGCATTGCGGTGCCCGCCGTGGCTAATGCCAGATGTTTATTTCAGTTAGATGACAAACGACTTTTCGCCGCACAGGAATCGCCGCAAGGGCGGGGCGCGCGGGGCATGAGACGCGTTTTGCTCACCAGCAAGGCGCGCTCCCATGGCCGTCCGGCATGCCAATATCCCAGTGGCCGGCCCGACAGCTTTGGCCCATCGGTTTGCCCCGTGCAAAAGCCCCGCACACATCCTATATGGAACCGACAACCCCTTTTTCGTGGCCTGGATTTCAAGGCCCAGTCATCTCGAGGCAAGCCATGAGCGACGCACAGACGCAGATTCCCGTAACCGTTCTCACCGGCTATCTCGGCGCCGGCAAGACGACGCTGCTCAACCGCATCCTGTCGGAGAACCATGGCAAGCGTTACGCGGTCATCGTCAACGAATTCGGCGAAATCGGCATCGACAACGACCTGATCGTGGAATCCGACGAGGAAATCTACGAGATGAACAATGGCTGCGTCTGCTGCACGGTGCGCGGCGACCTGATCCGCGTCGTCGAAGGCCTGATGCGCCGGCCCGGCCGCTTCGACGCCATCGTCGTCGAGACCACCGGTCTCGCCGATCCGGTGCCGGTTGCGCAGACCTTCTTCATGGACGACGATGTGCGCTCCAAGACCAAGCTCGATGCGGTGGTGGCGCTGGTCGATGCCAAGCATCTGCCGCTCAGGCTTAAGGATTCCAAGGAAGCCGAGGACCAGATCGCCTTCGCCGATGTCGTCGTGCTCAACAAGACCGACCTCGTCACCCCCGAAGAGCTCGCCAAGGTCGAGGCGACCATCCGCGCCATCAATCCGGCGGCCAGGATCCATCGCACGACGCGCGCCGGCGTCGCCCTGTCGGAAGTGCTCGACCGCGGCGCCTTCGATCTTGCCCGCGCACTGGAAAACGACCCGCATTTCCTCGAGGCGCATGACGACCACCATCATCATGGCCACGACCACGATCATCACGACCATGACCATCATGATCATGACGGGCATGACCATCATCACCACGACCACGCGCATCCGTCCGACATCCACGACGTGACGGTGCAGTCGGTGTCGCTGCGCGGTGGCGAGATGGACCCGAAGAAGTTCTTCCCATGGATCGAGAAGATCACCCAGATGGAAGGCCCCAACATCCTGCGGCTGAAGGGCATCATTGCCTTGAAGGGCGATGATGAGCGCTACGTCATCCAAGGCGTGCACATGATCATCGAGGGCGACCACCAGCGCGCCTGGAAGGTCGGCGAGAAGCATGAGAGCCGGCTGGTGTTTATCGGCCGCGAACTCGACGCCGAGCGGCTGAAGAAGAGTTTTGACGCCTGCCAGGCGGCTTGATTTCCTGACTTTATGGCGCTAGCGCTGCCCCTTCTTCCTTCTCCCCTTGTGGGAGAAGGTGGCCTCGCGAAGCGAGGTCGGATGAGGGGTGTTCCAGCTTGGCACTGACGGCGTTCGGTCACACACCCCTCATCCGGCTCGGCGCTACGCGCCGATCCACCTTCTCCCACAAGGGGAGAAGGTTGGCGCCACACCTGGCCGCGCTGGCGCCTTCTTGGGGTTGGCGACAAATTTCATTGGAATGGTTCTGATGCCCACAGTTGCCCCCCTCGACCTCGAAGGCCATTGCGTTGCCGCCGTCTTCCTTGGCGACGTGCCGCATTTCGCGCTGGCCGACGGCGCCATCCATCGGCTCGACAACGGCCACAAGACGGTACAGGCCAATGATGGGCTGCTGGCCGCCTTCCACGATGCGGCCAACGACCGGCTGATTACCGGCGGCGAGGATGGCAAGGTGTTTGCCATCAAGGCAGGCGGCGATGCCCAGGACGTGGCGAGCGCCGGCAAAAAGTGGATCACCAGCGTTGCCGCCGGGCCGCAGGGCGCCATCGCCTATGCCACGGGCAAGACCGCTTTCGTGCGCTTCGCCGATGGCAAGACCAGGGAATTTGCCCATCCGCGCTCGGTCGAGGGGCTGGCGTTTTCGCCCAAGGGCATGCGCTTCGGTGTCGCCCGCTATAATGGCGCGACGCTGCACTTCCCGGCCGCCGAGGGCAAGCCGGTGGAGCTCGAATGGGCCGGCGCCCATACCGGCATTACCTTCTCGCCGGACGGCGCCTTCCTCGTCACCACCATGCAGGAAAATGCCCTGCATGGCTGGAAGCTCGCCGACGGCAAGCACATGCGCATGACCGGCTATCCCGGCAAGGTCAAAAGCCTGTCATGGAGCGTCAAAGGCAAATGGCTGGCGAGCTCCGGGGCACCGGCGGCGATCGTCTGGCCGTTTTCGGGCAAGGACGGGCCGATGGGCAAGGCGCCGCTGGAACTCGGCACGCGCGGCAACACGATGGTGACCTCGGTTGCCTGCCATCCAAGCCAGGATGTCGTCGCCATCGGCTACGAGGACGGGATGGTGATCGCCGCACGCTTCGCCGACTCCAAGGAAGTGCTGTTGCGCCGGCAAGGCAAGGGCGCCATCACCTCGATGATGTGGGACAAGGAAGAACGTCGCATCGCCTTCGGCAGTGCGGCCGGTGATTGCGGCGTCATCGACATCACGGCCTGATCTCACCGCGCCTGCGTAGCCAGCCGAACAGGTTTCCGCCGCAGCGACAGCCCATCGCGCATGTTGAGCGACAGCAGTGCGATATTCGTGGCGCCGGCTAGCAGTTCGATCGCCTGGACGATCGTGAAAAGATTGTCGAAGCGGCCGGCCGTGGCAAAGCTGCTGAGCAGGTAGGCCGAGGGCACGAGCACCAGCAATCCATTGGCGGCGATGATGCGCATGCGCCACTTCTTGCGTGCCACGGCCGGGCTCTTCCAGCCCTTGCCGAGCGAGAAGCCCGACGCGCCGGCGATGATCATCGCCGGGATGAGCACCGCCATGCCGGCCAGCACAGAGTTTTTGACCGTTGCGATCGCGGCCGTGTCCCCGAGCAGTTCAACCGTTGCCGTCGACAGCCAGAACACAGAAACCGTGATGAGCGCGACGGCGCCCGCCGCCGCATGAATTCTGGTTTTCACTTTCATCTCCATAGCAAGCTATATATCATTGCATAGCATGCTATTCAACTATTATCTGGCGGGCATGACATTTCAGAAGGAACGATCCGCCGGATTCCTGGCCAACCACATGGCGCGGTTGTTTGCCAACGGGCTGCAGCAGCGCATCCGGCCGCTCGGCCTGGCGCCCGCCCAGTTCATGACGCTGCTGGCGCTGTGGGATGAAGATGGCCTGACGCAACGCGAACTCGTGCAGCGCCTCAACGTGGAACAGGCGACGATGGCCAACACGCTGATCCGCATGGAACGTGACGGGTTGATCGAACGACGCCTGCACCCCGAAGACGGCCGCTCGCAGTCGATCCACCTCACCGCGAAAGCCGTGGGCCTGCGCGAACCGGCGACGCAGGCCGCGCGCTCACAGAACGAGGTGGCACTGACCGGCTTCAGCGAGGAGGAGCGGCTGGTGTTTCTCGACCTGATGCGACGCGCCATCGCCTCGATGCAGGCAGGCTGACACGATCGACCGGCGAGCCTACTCGGCCCCGCACGATACCTTGCCTGTTAACTCCACCGGCTTGCCGTCCTTCTCCGTGTCGGCGGCATTGTCGTAGACGGCAAGCGTGTACTGGCCGTCATAGACGCCTTCGTCGCTGGCCTTGGTCAGGATCGTCAGTTCGACCGAATTGAAGGCGTTTGCCACCTCGTGCTCGTGGTAGATGTTCAGCCGCAGTTCCTTGTCGTCGAGCCAGTACTGAGTCAGGTTGGAATCCTCGAACACCGTCTTGCGCAATCCATCGCCAGCCGGTCTCGCCTTGATTTCGAGATCGCCGCGGAAGTTGAAGGTCGGGCCGCCCATGCCCCTGGTGACGCCGGCGCCGACGTCGAATGTCACCGCCGTATCGTCGACGTTGCACCAGATGCCGCCCGAGGCGAAGGCCGCGCCGGTCGAGACCAGAAGCATTGCCGCGCAGATGATCGTGCGCATTTTTGTGTTCCCCCACACCGATTCCCACTCACATTGGCGCTGACTTCGGCAGCACGGTCAAGCGCCATAGGAAAGGCTGAGCCAATGCAGGGCAAGCGCGCGGCCAATTGCGGTTGCGGACATGGATTGGCTAAGAGGGACGGACGAGAGGGGTTTTCATGCACAGCAACGACAGTTCAAAGACGTCCATCGGTGGCATCAGCCGCGAGCGCATCGCGCACTTGCGCGAGACCGAAGGCGCAGCCTTCCGCAAGGCGCGGCCGAAATCGCAAGCCAAGGTCGGCAACGGCCTGCCGGGCTTCTTCGGCGGCGTGCCGATGCACTGGATGAACGACTGGCCGACGCCATTTCCGATCCTGGTCGACAGCGCCAAAGGCGCTGCGATCACCGACATAGACGGCAACAGGCTCGACGATTTCTGCCTTGGCGACACCGGCTCGATGTTCGGCCATTCGCCGCCGCCGGTGGCGCGCGCGATCCGTCGCCAGGCCGGACGCGGCCTGACCTATATGCTGCCTTCGGAAGACGCGCTTGCCATCGGGCCTTTGCTGCAGCAGCGTTTCGGCCTGCCGTTCTGGCAGATCGCGACGACGGCGACCGACGCCAACCGCTTCGCGCTGCGCGTTGCCCGTGCCGTCACGGGGCGCGAAAAGATCCTGGTCTTCAACGGCTGCTATCACGGCTCGGTCGACGAGACGATGGTGCGGCTGATCGACGGCAAGCCGGTCAACCGGCCAGGTCTGGCGGGCGAGTTCCGCGACCTGACCCGCACGGCCAAGGTCATCGAGTTCAACGACATTGCGGCGCTTGAAGCAGCGCTCAAGGACAGGGATGTCGCCTGCGTCATCGCCGAGCCGGTGCTGACCAATTCGTGCATGGTGCTGGCCGATCCCGGCTTCCATGACGCGCTGCGCAGGCTGACGCGCGCGACCGGTACGCTGCTCCTGATCGACGAGACACACACGATCTCGACCGGCCCAGGCGGCTACACCAGAAAATACGGTCTGGACCCGGACTTCTTCGTGCTGGGCAAGCCGATCGCCGGCGGTGTGCCGGCAAGTGTGTGGGGCATGAGCGACGAGGTCGCCTCGCGCTACGTCGACTACAACAGGACCAAGGAGCCCGGCTATTCCGGCATGGGCACGACACTGTCGGCCAACCCGCTGCAGTTCGCGGCGATGCGCGCCACGCTGGAAGAGGTGATGACGGCGGAGAATTATGACCGCATGGATCATCTGGCGCGGCGTCTGGATGCCGGGCTGACCGGGGTGATCGACCGTTACAATCTGCCCTGGCATGTGGCCCGCGTCGGTGCGCGCGTCGAGTTCATCTGCGCACCCGGCCCGTTGCGCAATGGCGCGCAAGCCGAGACCGCGCATGCGCCGGAACTGGAGGCCGCCATCCATGTCGCGCTGGTCAATCGCGGCGTGCTGATCGCGCCCTTCCACAACATGATGCTGATCTCGCCGGCGACCAAAGGCGCCCAGGTCAACCGGCTGATCGCCGCCTTCGGCGCGGTTGCGGCGAAGCTTGCGGCATGAGACAAGCGGCCATGGACAATGCCATCGTGACCTCACCGTCGGGGTCTTCGCCCACCGAGGCGCAAGCTTTTCTCGACGCCCATCCCGAGATCGAAGCCTTCGATATCGTGCTGACCGACGCCAATGGTGTCGGCCGCGGCAAGATCGTGCGCCGGCATGAGCTGAAAAGCATTTTCGAGGGCGGCCGGCATATGCCGATCTCCATTCTCGGCCTCGACATCACCGGCGAGGACGTGCACGAGACCGGGCTGATCTGGACCACCGGCGACGGCGACCTCAGGGCATGGCCGATCCCCGGCACGTTGGTGCCGCTCTACGGCACCAACCCGCCGCGCGGCCAGGTGCTGATGGCGATGTACCATCTCGATGGCCAGCCCATGTCGTCGGACCCACGCTTGGCTCTGGCCCGGCAGGTCGACATATTGGCGGCCAAGGGGCTTTACCCGGCCGGCGCCTTCGAACTGGAATTCTTCCTGCTGGCCAACGAGCGCGATGCCGAGGGCAAGGTGCAGCCGGCGCGCGCCGTGCTCGATGGCCGTGCCTCGGGCAAGACGGAAGTCTATTCGGTCGACCATCTGCATGGCATGGAGCCGCTGTTCTCCGACATCTATGCCGCCGCCAAGGCGCAAGGCATTCCGGCCGAGACGGTGATATCGGAATATGCGCCGGGCCAGTACGAGCTGACGCTGAACTACCGCAAGGATGTGATGCGGGCGGCCGACGACCTTGTCATGCTGAAGCGTCTGGTGCGGGCGCAGGCGCGCCGCCATGGCGTGACCGCATGTTTCATGGCCAAGCCGATCGAGAAATATGCCGGTTCGGGCATGCACTTCCATGTTTCGCTGCAGGACAAGGCCGGCCGCAACGTCTTTGCCGAAGCCGGCGGCGAGAGCTGGTCGCTGCCCCTGTTGCAAGGGCTTGGCGGCCTGATCCAGACGATGGCGGAATCGATGCTGGTGTTTGCGCCGCACGCCAATTCCTGGCGGCGTTTCGTTTCGCAATCCTATGCGCCGGTGGCGCCGACCTGGGGCGTCAACAACCGTTCGGTGGCGCTGCGCGTGCCGGCGGGCGACGCCAGGAACCGGCGCATTGAGCACCGGCCGTCCGGCGTCGACGCCAATCCCTATCTGATCGCCGCAACGGTGCTCGCCGGCATCATCAAAGGCCTCGACGAAGGGCTCGATCCCGGTCCTGAGACGACCGGCAATGGTTATGAAGCGGCCGTCACGCGCACGACGATGCCCGCCGATTGGCGCGCAGCAATCGAAGCGGCCAAGGCCTCCAGCTTCCTGAAAGGCGCGCTCGGCGAGGATCTGCACCGCACTTTCGTGGCGATCAAACAATCCGAATATCTGCGCGTGGCGCGCACCGTCAGCGAACTGGATTATCATCTCTACCTGCACGAGGTGTGACGACAGGATGGGCGGCGATCACTTTTTTCGCCGCCTATGTCAAATGAGGTAGCGCGGCAGGGTTTCAGAACATATCATGAACGAATGAGCGCTCTCATCGTCCGTGAAAAGTTGGCAATCCTGTCCGATGCCGCCAAATATGATGCTTCCTGCGCCTCATCCGGCTCGGCGAAGAAGGATTCGCTTAAATCCGGCGGCATCGGTTCCACCGAAGGCATGGGCATCTGCCATTCCTACGCGCCGGACGGCCGCTGCATTTCGCTGCTGAAAATCCTGCTCACCAATTTCTGCATCTACGATTGCAGCTATTGCATCAACCGCTCGTCCTCGAATGTGAAGCGCGCCCGTTTCAGCATCGATGAGGTGGTGAAGCTGACCATGGATTTCTACCGGCGCAACTATATCGAGGGCCTGTTCCTGTCCTCGGGCGTCATCCGCTCGCCGGATGAAACCATGGGCGAGATGGTCGAGGTGGCGCGGCGGCTGCGGCTGGAGGAAAAGTTCTCCGGCTATATCCATCTGAAGACCATTCCGGAAAGCTCTGCCGAACTGGTCGAGAAAGCCGGCCTTTATGCCGACAGGCTGTCGATCAATGTCGAACTGCCGACCGATGAAGGCGTCAAGAAACTGGCTCCGGAAAAGAAGCCCGAAACCATCCGCCTTTCGATGGCCAGGCTGCGCCAGAAAATGGAGGAAAAGGCCGAGCCGACGCTGAGGACCAAGAAGCGCGAGCGCTTCGCCCCGGGCGGCCAGTCGACGCAGATGATCGTCGGCGCCGACAAGACATCCGATGACGGCATATTGCACACCAGCGCGCGGCTCTATGGCAGCTATCATCTGCGCCGCGTTTACTACTCGGCCTTCAGTCCGATACCGGACTCCTCGTCGTCCCTGCCGCTGCAGAAACCGCCGCTGATGCGCGAACACCGGCTTTATCAGGCCGACTGGCTGATGCGGTTCTATGGGTTCTCGCAGCCGGAAATCCTGGCCGGGAGCAGCGACGGCATGCTCGACCTTGCCATCGACCCCAAACTCGCCTGGGCGCTACGCAATCGCGGGCAGTTCCCGGTCGACGTGAACCGGGCAGACCGCGAGGCCCTGCTGCGCGTGCCCGGCCTCGGCACCAAGGTGGTGGCGAAAATCCTGGAGACCCGCCGGCACCGAAGGCTGCGGCTTGAAGATGTCGGGCGGATTTGCCAGTCGATCGCCAAGCTCAGGCCGTTCATCATCGCCGAAGGCTGGTCGCCGGGAACGCTCACCGACAAGCCGGGCTTGCGCGACAAGATCGTGCGCTCCTGCGAACAACTTTCGCTGTTTTGACCATGCGGCCGGCCGAGCTCAATCTTGTCCGATACAGTGTCAGGCTTGAAAGCGAAACCGACTTTTCGGGCTGGCGCGACGCGGCACGGCGGCTGGCGTTGAACGAGATCAAGCCCGAAGACATCAGCTGGCATGTCGCGGCCGGCTCCGGCCAGCCGCCTGGCGATTTGCCAGCCGTGCCTGCAGGGGCGCAACTGGCGGTACCGCGCGATTTCATCGCGCGTGCCGAGACCGCCTTCTCCCATTCTGACCCCTCCCGGTTCGCCTTTCTCTACCGGCTGCTGTGGCGGCTGCGTAGTGAGCCCAAGCTGCTGGCGATCGCATCCGATCCCGACACCAGGCGGCTCGAGGCGATGGAAAAGGCGGTGCGGCGCGACAGCCACAAGATGCATGCCTTCGTCCGCTTCCGGAAGATCGGCGAAGGAGACGAGGAGCGTTATGTCGCCTGGTTCGAGCCCGATCATTTCATCGTCGAGCGCAATGCGGATTTCTTCGTCAGGCGCTTCACCGGCATGCGCTGGACGATCCTGACGCCCTATGCCTCCGCCGACTGGGACGGCGAAAGGCTGGCGATCGGGCCGGGCGCGGCCAAGGGCGATGCGCCTGATCAGGACGATACCGAGGCGCTGTGGCGCACCTATTTCGAGAACATCTTCAATCCGGCGCGGCTGAAGGTGAAGGCCATGCAGAAGGAAATGCCGAAGAAATATTGGCGGAACCTTCCCGAGGCCTCGCTCATTCCAGATCTGATCGCAGGAGCGGACAAGGCCGCCAAGGAAATGATCGCCAGAATGCCGACAACGCCCGCACCGCATCACGCCAAGGTGCAGGCAAAGCATTGGCCCAGGCGTGAACCGACACAATCGCCGAATGATGACGACGCCGGCAGCATTTCAGAGTTGCGCGAGGCCGCGAAAGGCTGCCGCCGCTGTCCGCCTTGGCGCGATGCGACGCAGACCGTGTTCGGCGAAGGGCCTGACAATGCGAAGGTCATCTTCGTCGGCGAACAGCCCGGCGACCAGGAGGATCTCGCCGGCAAACCTTTCGTCGGCCCCGCCGGCAAGGTGTTCGACGCCATCCTCGATGACGCTGGCGTGGACCGGCAAAAGGTCTACGTCACCAACGCGGTCAAGCACTTCAAATTCGCGCCGCGCGGCAAGCGCCGCATCCATTCCAAACCGAATGCCGGCGAAGTACAGGCCTGCCGCTGGTGGATCGACAGGGAATTCGCGCTGATCAAGCCGGAGCTTGCCGTGGCGCTCGGCGCAACGGCTGCCTTGTCATTGCTGGGTAAAGCTATTCCGGTGACGAAAATGCGCGGCCAGGTGATCGAGCGCGAGGATGGGCTGAGGGTCTTCATCACCATCCATCCCTCCTTTATCCTGCGCATTCAGGAGCCAGCGGAGAAGGAAGCGGAGCGCGAGCGGTTTTTGACCGATATGAGAGAGGTGAGGCGGTTGATGGCCGCGTGATCTGGTTGTCGGTCGGCGCCGCCCCTCATTGCCCTGCCGGGCATTTCTCCCCGTATAGTGACGGGGAGAAAGACGCTGTCTTCGCGCTTTCGCCAATCTCCAACGTTTCTCATGAAGGGCGCGAAGGCGGACCTAGCTCCCTTCTCCCCGTCCCTATACGGGGAGAAGGTGCCGGCAGGCGGATGAGGGGCAGCGCCAACGTTTGTGCAGAGTAACTGCGACGCGCGCTACCGGACCAGTATCGCCCTCAAATCATTGACATTCGTGCCGGTCGGCCCCGGCACGAAGAGATCGCCGACCGCGTTGAACGCCGTCCAGGCATTGTTGCCGGCCAGCATCGCCTTGGCGTCGACGCCGGCCGCGCGCATGCGCGACACGGTCGAGCCGTCGGCGAAAGCCCCGGCATTGTCTTCCGAGCCGTCGATGCCGTCGGTGTCGGCGGCCATCGCGTGAATGCCTTGCACGCCGTGGATGCCGATGGCGAAGGCGAGCAGGAATTCCGAATTGCGGCCGCCCTTGCCTTTTGCGCGCAAGGTCACTGTCGTTTCGCCGCCCGAGAGAATGAGCACCGGCTTCGCAAAAGGCCGGTTGCGCGTCGCGACTTCGCGCGCGATGGCCGCGTGGACGCCGCCGACCTCACGCGCTTCGCCCTCGATGGCATCGGAGAGGATGACGGCTTCTATGCCTTGCCGTTTGGCTTCGGCAGCCGCTGCTTCCAGCGACACGCCTGCCGAGGCGATCAGATGCACCTCGTTGCGCGAAAAGCGCCGATCGCCGGGATCCGGCGCATCGGCCGCCGGCGACTTGATATGCGCCATCACCGAGGCCGGCAGCTTCATGCCATAGGCGGATATCGACGCCAGCGCGTCTTCCCGGCTGCCGGTGTCAGGGACCGTCGGCCCAGAGGCGACGAGGGCCGGGTTGTCGCCGGGAATGTCGGAGATCACCAGCGACACCACCCTGGCCGGCCAGGCGGCGGCGGCCAGGCGGCCGCCTTTGATGGTGGAGACATGCTTGCGGATGGTGTTCATCGCCGCGATCGGCGCGCCGGAGGCAAGCAGCGCCTCGTTGACGGCGATCTCGTCGGCCAGGGTCAGCCCGGCGGCAGGCGACGGCAACAGTGCCGAACCGCCACCGGAAATCAGCGCCACGACCAGATCGTCCTCAGTGAGACCCTGGACCTTGGCGAGAAGACGGCGCGAGGCCTCGAGGCCGGCGGCGTCCGGCACCGGATGCGCCGCTTCGATGATCTCGATGCGCTCGCATTTTGCGCCATAGCCGTAGCGGGTGACGACCAGCCCTTCGATCGGCCCGTCCCAGACCTTCTCGAAGGCAGCCGCCATCTGCGCCGAGCCTTTGCCGGCACCGATGACGATGGTGCGGCCCTTTGGCCTGGCCGGCAGATGATCCCTGATCGTCCGTTCCGGATCGGCGGCAGCGACGGCGGCGTTGAAGATCGAGGTGAGGAAAGCCTTGGGGTCGAGCACGGTCATTCGGGTTCCGCAGCCAGCGCCAGCCCACGCTTGTCTACCCCCAGGTGATCGCACAGCGCATCGACGACAACACCATGATCCTCGCGCTCCGGCAGCCCGGAAACCGCGATCACGCCGATGACGCCGGCGCCCTTGACCGTCACCGGAAAACCGCCGCCGGCGAGCACATAGTCCGAGATGTCGAGGCCCTCGCCGATCTTGAAGGCGCGGTCGGGGCGCTGCTGCTCCAGGACCATGCGATAGGTGCTTCTGAGAAATCGCCTGACGACATTGATCTTGCGCCGCGCCCAATCGGGATTGGAAGCATTCGACCCCGGCATGGCCGCATAGAACAGAGGGCGGTCCCACAGCCTGATGTCGACGATGATGGGCAGGTTTTCGGCGAGCGCGCGATCGCGGATGGCAGAGCCGATCTTGAAGGCGACGGCCTCATCGAAGGCGGGAAAGACCAGCGTCTCTTCCTGTTTCCGGATCAGAGCGATGTCGTCCGCAGCGGCCATGTCGTTCCCCTGTCAACTTCGCCGCACGCTTTGACCGATGGCTGCCGCCGGGTCAAGCAATGAACGCATCTGGCGCTCAATTCGCCATGTCGCTCTTGGCCGCCCGCCCCGCGACATAGACCTCGCGCACCGCGCGGTCATCGCCCAGCGTCTGCAGCAGGAACAATTCCTGCGCCAGCGTCTGCGCCGTTTCCATCCTGAGCCGCATCGCCGGCGTCGCTCTGGCATCGAGCACGACGATGTCGGCGTCGGTGCCTTCATCCAGCGTACCGATCTTCTGCACCACCGACAGCGCCTCGGCATTTCCGCGCGTGATCTGCCAGAAGGACTGGAAGGGATTGAGCTTCTCGCCGTTCAGCGCGATCACCTTGTAGCCTTCGTCCATGGTGCGCAGCATGGAATAGTTGGTGCCGCCGCCGACATCGGTGGCGGCAGCTATGCGCAGCGGCTTTTCCCGGCGCCGGAAGCGCTGGTAGTCGAACAGGCCGGAGCCGAGGAAAAGATTCGAGGTCGGGCAGAACACCGCCACCGAGCCACTGTCCGACAGCGCGTCCGCCTCGCGTTCCGACAGATGGATGCAGTGGCCGAACAGGCTGTTTTTGCCCAGCAACCCGTAATGTTCGTAGACGTCGGTGTAGTCGCGCGACCAGGGGTAGAGCTGTTGCGTGAAGGCGATCTCGGCGTGGTTTTCCGACAGATGCGTCTGCATGTGCAGATCGGGATGCTCGCGGCAGAGCGCGCCGGCCATCTCCATCTGCTCCGGCGAGGAGGTGATGGCGAAGCGCGGCGTGATGGCATAGTGCTGGCGCCCCTTGCCGTGCCACTCCTCGATCAGCGCCTTGGTGTCGTCATAGCCGGATTGCGGCGTGTCGAGCACGCCCTCGGGGGCATTGCGGTCCATCATCACCTTCCCGGCGATGTTGAGCATGTTGCGGTCATGCGACTCGGCGAAAAAGGCTTCCGCCGAAGCCTTGTGCACCGAGCAATAGGCGGTGACCGTCGTGGTGCCGTGCCGCACCATCTCGTCGAGGAACAGCCGCGCGATGCGGCGGCCATGCTGGGCGTTGGCGAACTTCGTCTCTTCCGGGAAAGTATAGGTGTTCAGCCAGTCGAGCAGTTCGGCGCCATAGGAGGCGATGACCTGCATCTGCGGGAAATGCACATGGGTATCGATGAAGCCCGGCAGCAGAAGGTGCGGCCGGTGATCGATCTTTTTCACCCCTTCGCCGGCTTGTTTCTCGACATCGGCGTAGGCACCGGCTGCGACGATCCTGCCGTCGCGGATCAGCAGGCCGCCATCCTCCTCGTAGCGCCAGGCCGAATGGTCGTCGATGGTTTCGGGCCAGCGCACGAAGGACAGCGTGCGGCCGCGCAGAAGTGTCGAACTCATGCTTATTTCCCCGCACCTTCGAACCAGGCCACCAGCAGCGCCCGTTCCTTGTCGGTGATCTGGCTGACATTGGCGGGCGGCATGGCGTGGCTGCGGCCGGCCTGCAGATAGATCTCGCGGGCATGGTTGGCGATATCAGCGTCGGTGTCGAGCACCACGCCCTTCGGCGCGTGATAGATGCCTTCATAGACCGGTTCCTGCGCATGGCACATCGAGCAGCGGCCAAGCACGGTGTCGCGCACCGCCGGGAAATGCGCCGAGGCAATGTAGACCTCGGCCGAGGCGGAGGCCTTGGGCTCGCCGGTCAGCACCTTCGGCGCGGTCGACAGCCAGATGATGATGATGAACAGGACAAGGGCGCCGAGCCAGGTCCAGTGCGGGTTGCCGGCACGTTTGTGCACGGTGTTGAAATAATGCCGGATCAAGACGCCGATGATGAACACCAGCGAGGCGATGACCCAGTTGAACTGCGTGCCGAACGCCAGCGGATAGTGGTTCGACAGCATCAGGAACAGAACGGGCAGCGTCAGATAGTTGTTGTGAAGCGAGCGCTGCTTCGCGATCTTGCCGTATTTCGGGTCGGGCTTGCGGCCGGCGATCAGGTCGGCGACGACGATCTTCTGGTTGGGGATGATGACCATGAAGACGTTGGCCGACATGATCGTGGCGGTGATGGCGCCCAGATGCAGGAAGGCGGCGCGGCCGGTGAACAAATGCGTCAGCCCCCAGGCGATGAACACCAGCACGCCGTAGAGCACCAGCATCAGGCCGGTGTCGCTTTTGCCGAGCGGCGAGCGGCAGAGCAGATCATAGACCACCCAGCCGACGCCGATCGTGGCCATGGACAAAAGTATGCCGACCGGCACCGACATTGGCAGCACGTTGGGGTCGATCAGGAACAGGTCGGCGCCGGCATAGTAGACCACGCACAGCATGGCGAAGCCGGACAGCCAGGTGGCGTAGGATTCCCATTTGAACCAGGTCAGGTGTTCCGGCATCTCGGCCGGCGCCACCAGATATTTCTGGATGTGGTAGAAGCCGCCGCCATGCACCTGCCATTCCTCGCCGAAGGCGCCGACGGGCATGCCCGGACGCTGGCGCAGGCCGAGATCGAGCGCGACGAAATAGAAGGACGAGCCGATCCAGGCGATGCCGGTGATGACATGCAGCCACCGAACGGCAAAGCTCACCCAGTCCCAGAAAATCGCGAAATCCATCATTGAAGTCGTCCCTGCCGATTGGCTGACTTTACGGTGTGGCGCGCAAACGGAAAGAGGCGAGGTGTACGATGACTTTCAAAAAAAAATGGAAAATACTAGGTTGATCGCTGCAAACCGGCGAAGGTGCTCTGCATGGCCTATCTCGACAACATCGCCGTCTTCGTCCGCGTCGTCGAACTCGGCAATCTGTCGGCGGCGGGCCGCGACATGCGCATTTCGCCGGCCGTCGCCTCCAACCGCATCAAGGAACTGGAGAAGCATCTGGGCGTGCGGCTGTTCAACCGCACGACGCGGCAATTGATGCCGACCGAGCATGGCACGGTGTTTTACGCAGGCGCCAAGCAGGTGCTGGAGGCCATCACCGAAGCGGAAGCCGCCGTCTCGGCGCTGTCCGGCCAGCCGCGCGGCACCATTCGCGTGACCGCACCGCTGGGCCTTGGCCGGCGGCTGGTGGCCTCGGGCATTCCCGACTTCCACGACAAATATCCTGACATCGAGGTGCGGCTCAGGCTCTCGGACCACAATGTCGACATCATGAAGGAAGGCATCGACGTCGCCTTCCGGCTCGGCATCATCGAGGATTCCAGCCTCAGGATGCGCGGCATCATGGAATGCGAGCGTGTGCTGGTGGCGGCGCCGAAATATCTGGAAGCGCGTGGTGAGCCCGCCGAGCCGCAGGAACTGATCGGCAAGAAACACGACTGCCTGATGCTGCGCTATTCCGGCGCGCGCGAATATGTCTGGACGCTGCAAACGCCGACCGGGCCGCAGAAATTCGAAGTGCACGGACCCTACGACACCGACGATGGCGACGTGCTGACCGGCTGGGCGCTGTCCGGGCGCGGCATCATCAACAAGCCGCGCTTCGAGGTCGAACCGTTCATCCGCGACCGGCGCCTGCAGGTAATCCTGGCCAACACGCCGCCGACGCCGGTGCAGTTCGCCGCCGTCTATCCGCACAAGAAGCTGCAGGACCCCAAGGTGCGGCTGCTGCTCGATTTCATGGCCGAGCGCTGCCAACGGCTGATCAAGGATATCCTGGCCGGCAAGTGAGGGCTCGCTGGTCCATTCAACGGACTTGCCTTGCGCGCCGGCGAACCTAGGTTGGCGCAATGCATCTCGCCATTTCGCTCAACATCGCTGCCGCCAACGAACAGACCGTTCTGGATTTCGGCCAGGTCAGCAGCTTCGTGCGCAAGGCGGAAGCGGCGGGCGTGGACATGGTCATCATTTCCGACTCCGCCGATAAGCCATCAAGCAGCCCATTCGAAGCGACCACGCTGCTGGCCGCTCTCGCGACCGTGACCGACAGGATCGGATTGGTCGCCAGCGCCTCCACGCTCGCGCATCAGCCCTACAACCTGGCGCGCCGGTTTGCTTCGCTTGATATCATCAGCCATGGCCGCATCGGCTGGAATGCGACGCTGCGGCAGAACCCGCGCGAAGCCGGAAACTTCAGCCGGCCCGAGGGTTTTTGCGACGATGATTTCCGCCGCCGCGCCAAGGAGTTCATCAACATCGTACGGGCGTTGTGGATTGGCTGGGGTCGCGATGCGCTGCTGTTCGACAAGGCAGGGGGCCGCTTCCACGATCCGGACAAGATGCACCCGCTGAACCACATCGGCGAATTCTTCTCGGTACGCGGGCCGCTCAACGTCGCACGGTCGCCGCAGGACAGGCCGGTGCTAATCATGTCCGACCCGGCCGAGGCTGATATTGATCTCGCAAGCGGCGGCGCCGACGTCGTCCTCATCGAAGGACAGCCGTCTGAGGCCTTGAAAGTTGCCGTTGGCGACCTGAAGCGCCGAGCCGCCGCTATCGGCCGCCAACCGGAGACCGTGAAGGTACTGGCAACGATGGCCCTGTCATCCGAACCGGACGTCGGCAGCCTCCAAGCCTTGCTGGAATCGAGCGGCTGTGACGGCTTCAATTTTGTTTTGCCAGCCGATATTCCAGGACTTCAGAGTTTTACCGACCGCGTTTTGCCAGAGCTCCGGCGCCATGGCATCGCCGGCCAGGGTCAACAAGGCGCAACGCTGCGCGCACATCTTGGGCTTGGCACGGGAGGCGCAAAATGAGCGCGCGCCAGATGAAGCTCGGCCTGTTTCTATGGGCGACCGGTCATCACATCGCCGCCTGGCGCCACCCCAAGGCGCATGTGACGGCCGGTATCGACATCGACCACTACATCCAGCTGGCGCGTACGGCGGAAGCGGCCAGGTTCGACATGATTTTCTGCGAGGACGCCGCGGGCCTGCGCGAAGCCAATGTCGGCATCGCCAGCCAGACGTCGCGCTCGATCGGCTTTGAGCCGATCAGCCTGCTTTCTGCCCTCGCCGTGCAGACCAGCCGCATCGGCCTCGTTTCCACCGCATCGACGAGCTACAACGAGCCCTATGGGCTGGCGCGGACTTTCCTGTCGCTCGACCATTTGAGCGGCGGCCGGGCCGGCTGGAACCTGGTGACCTCGGCCAGCCCGATCGAAGCCGCCAATTTCGGCGCGACGGGCCTCAAGCCTCATGCCGACCGTTACGAGCGGGCGCGCGAATTCGCCGAAGTGGTCACCGGCCTTTGGCTCGGCAAGGCTTCCGGCCATGACGGCCAGAGCTTTTCGGTGCGCGACCCGCTCGATGTGCCGCGTTCGCCGCAGGGCGCGCCGGTCATGGTCCAGGCGGGCGCCTCGGATGTCGGCCGTGACCTCGCTGCCCGCACCGCCGACGTGGTGTTCACGGCGGCGCAGACCTTTGAAGAGGCCAAGGCCTTCTACGACGACCTCAAGGGGCGCATGGCGGCCTATGGACGGGAGCCTGACGACATCAAGATCATGCCCGGCATCTCGCCCGTGGTGGCGGAAACCGAGGCTGAAGCCCGCGAGAAGCATGAGGAATTGCAGGCGCTGATCCCCGACGATGTCGGCGTGGCGCTGCTCTCCAGCTATCTCAGCATCTCCGATCTCGGACGCTACCCGATCGACGGGCCACTGCCCGAACTGCCGGAGAGCGAGGGCATGAAAAGCCGGCAGGCGCTGGTCATCGAGCAATCGCGCCGCGACGGCCTTTCCATCCGCCAGCTTGCCCGCCATTTCGCCGGCGCGCGCGGCCATTGGCGCATTGTCGGCACGGCGGCCCAGGTGGCCGACGAATTGCAGGCACGGTTCGAAGGCGGGGCAGCCGACGGCTTCAACGTCATGCCGTCCTATTTCCCGGGCGAACTCGATGCCTTTGCCACGCTGGTGGTGCCGGAACTGCAGCGGCGCGGCCTGTTTCGCCGGGAATACGAGGGCCGCACGCTGCGCGATCATCTGGGCCTGAAGCGGCCGGCTTGAGCCGGCGGTTCCTATGCTTCGTCCATCATCCGGGCCGTGCCCGAAACCCTGATCGAGCTGCCCATCTCGGGCGCAATATCGGCGCGCAGGCGCGAGCGCATGCCCATGTCCTCGCCCTGCACGACATTGATCGCGCCGCCATGCGGCCATCCGATGTCTCTGAGATAGCCGCCAAAGGCGGCCGTCGAGGCGCCCGTCGCCGGATCCTCATAGACACCGCCCGAGGCAAAGGGGTTGCGTGTGTGGAACAGCCGTGGCGTTTCGGCATAAGCGAGCAGGATCGTCACCAGCCCTTCGCGCCGCATCAGGGCCTGCCCGGCTTTCAGATCGTAACGCATGGCCGCCAGGGCTTCGCGCGACTTCAGGGCCAAGACCAGATGGTCCGCGCCACCGTGGATCAGCGCCGGCGGAATGGCAGGATCGAGATCGGCCGCGGCATAGCCGAACAGCGCCAGCGCCTCGGAAATCAGCGCCGGCGGCGCCGGCTTGCTGCGTGTCGGCGGCGACTGCAACGCGGCGGCAACGTTGGCTCCATCACGGAACCCTTCGACGGTGATGCTCGCCTGGTTGAGTTTCAGCGGAAAAATCCCATCGCCGAACTGTCGGACCAAGGCCGCTCCCAAGGCGATGGTGGCGTGACCGCAGAAGGGAACCTCGGTTTCCGGCGAGAAATAGCGGACCCGCCAGCTCTCTCCATCCGGCGCGGCAAAGGCCGTCTCCGAGAACCCCACCTCCGCCGCCAGACGCTGCATCTCGGCCGCGTCGGGCAAGACATCGCTGATCAGAACGCCAGCGGGATTGCCACCGGTGTTGCCGTCCGAGAAAGCCGCGATTTTCAGAACGTCCATGTAGCCTCACCTCATGCCGCTAGGCCGGGTGGATATCGCAAATGYATCTTTCCTGCGATCAAAAAACAGACCGGCCGACGGTGGCTAACCGACCATGACCTTGCCCTGCTGGACCTGATGGTCGGACGCCGCGTTGCGAACCACCAGCGCCGTCATGATCTCGGCGGCGGCAAGGGCTGCGATGACAGGCGGGCGCTTGTCCTTGACGGCATCGCCGCCGATCGGCGAGACGAGGCGGGCAAATTCCGCGTCCATGCCTTCGGCCGATTTCAGGAACCAGTTCCTGAACGTCGCTTTCTTGGTCTTCGAGCCGATCATGCCGACATAGGCCGCGTCGTCGCGTTTCAGAGCCTCGGCGACAATCAGGAAATCCAGCGCGTGGTCGTGGGTGAGGATGGCGAAGGCCGTGCCGGGCGGAGCGGTGCGCACTTCGGCCTCGGGCATCGGCGTCAGCCGCGTCTCGACGCTCTCCGGCATGCCTTCCAGCGCCTCGGCCCGCGTCTCGATGACGACACCGCGCACCGGCAGAAGCGCGATCGCCGACGCCAGTGCCTGACCGACATGGCCGCCGCCGAAGATATAGACGTGCGGCAGGTGGGCTTCTTCGGCTTCGGCAGCCGAAACCAGCTCAGCAGCGAGCGCGCCGTCGACAAGCCGGATCAGGACCTCGACGCGCCCGCCGCAGCATTGGCCGATCTCCGGCCCGAGCGGCACGTCGAGCGTGGCGCAGACTTCATCGACCTCGATGCGGGTTCCCCTCCCCCTTGAGGGGAGGGTGGCGGCGAAGCCGTCGGGTGGGGTCGTCGACGGAGTGCTCGACGCCCCTGCGGTGCCTTCTGAGAGGACCCCCTCTGACCGCTTCGCGGCCATCTCCCCCTCAAGGGGGGAGAAAAGCATCTGCCGCGCCTTGTCGATCGCCATATATTCGAGCTGGCCGCCGCCGATCGTGCCAACAATCGCCTCCCGCGAGACCAGCATGAAGGCGCCCTTCTCGCGCGGGGTCGAACCCTTGGTGCCGGCCACTTCGACCAAAGCGAGGCGGCCCGGGCCAGCCAGGAAGTCTTTCAGGCTTTGCACTTTCGAAGTCATCATTTGCATTCCCGTGCGGGAAACATAGGGTTTTTCGGCCTGAATTGCACGTTTTGCCGGATTCAGGCCTTCGCCTCGCCTTTCAGCCGTTCGATCGTCATCAGCACACGCTCCGGCGTCGCCGGCGCGTCAAGGCGCGGACAGATCCTGTGATCGGCGACGCTGGCCACCGCATCCGACAGCGCGTGCAGCACGGACATGCCGAGCGGGAAGGGCGGCTCGCCGACCGCCTTGGAGCGGTGGATCGTCGGCTCACCGGCTTCCGGCCAGTCGGCCAAAGTGACGTTGAAGATCTTCGGCCGGTCGGAGGCGAGCGGGATCTTGTAGGTCGACGGCGCGTGGGTGCGCAGCCGGCCCTTGTCGTCCCACCACAATTCCTCGGTCGTCAGCCAGCCCATGCCCTGGATGAAGCCGCCCTCGATCTGGCCGAGGTCGATGGCGCGGTTCAGCGAACGGCCGGTCTCGTGCAGGATATCGGTGCGCTCGACCACATATTCGCCGGTCAGCGTGTCGACAGAGACTTCCGAGCAGGAGGCGCCGTAGGCGAAATAGTAGAAGGGGCGGCCCTGTCCCTTGTCGCGGTTCCAGTGGATTTTCGGCGTCTTGTAGAAGCCCGCGGCCGAGAGCTGGATGCGCGCCATATAGGCCTGCTTGACGAGATCGGCGAAGGCGATCTCCTGGTTGCCGATGCGCACCCGGTTGGGCAGGAACAGCACCTGATCGCGCGGCACCTGGTATTTTTCTGCGGCAAAATCGGTCAGCCGGTCCTTGATCTGGCGAGCGCCATTCTGTGCCGCCATGCCATTGAGGTCGGAACCGGACGACGCCGCGGTGGCCGAGGTGTTGGGCACCTTGCCGGTGGTGGTCGCGGTGATCTTCACCTGGTCGAGGTCGATCTGGAATTCTTCCGCCACCACCTGCGCGACCTTGAGGTATAGCCCCTGCCCCATCTCGGTGCCGCCATGGTTCAGATGCACCGAACCATCGGTGTAGACATGCACCAGCGCGCCGGCCTGGTTGTAGTGCGTGGCGGTGAAGGAAATGCCGAACTTGACCGGCGTCAGCGCCAGGCCGCGCTTGATGAAACGGCTGTTGGCGTTGAAGGCCGATATTTCACGCCGCCGCCGCGCATAGCCGGCGCTCTCCTCGAGCTCGGCGACGATGCGCTGGATGATGTTGTCCTCGACCGTCTGATGGTAGGGCGTGATGTTGCGGTCGCTGGTGCCGTAGAAATTCTTCTTGCGGATCTCGAGCGGATCCCTGCCGAGCGCGAACGCAACCTCGTCGATGACCCGTTCGGCGCCGACCATGCCTTGCGGGCCGCCGAAGCCCCGGAAAGCGGTGTTCGACACGGTGTTGGTGTAGAACGGCGCCGACTGCGCGTGCACCGCCGGCCAGAAATAGGTGTTGTCGCAATGAAACAGCGCTCGATCGGTGACCGGGCCTGACAGGTCCGACGAAAAGCCGCAACGCGCGGCGAACATGAAATCGACACCGAGAATATTGCCTTCCTCGTCAAAGCCGACTTCGTAGTCGACGAGGAAATCGTGACGCTTGCCGGTGGCGATCATGTCGTCATCGCGGTCGGGCCGGATCTTGACGGCGCGATGATGCTTCTTCGCAGCGATGGCCGCGAGCGCGGCAAACTGGTTGCCTTGCGTTTCCTTGCCGCCGAAACCACCGCCCATGCGGCGGATCTCAACCGTGATGGCATTGCTGGGTACGCCGAGCGCATGGCTCACCATGTGCTGGACTTCGCTCGGATGCTGGGTCGAGGAGTATATGGTGACGTCCTCGTCCTCGCCGGGAACGGCCATGGCGATATGGCCTTCAAGATAGAAATGCTCCTGGCCGCCGACGCGCATCTTGCCCTTCAGCCGGCGCGGCGCCGCCTTGATCGCAGCGGCGGCATCGCCGCGCTTCAAGGTAAGCGGCGGCGTAACGAGCTTGTCCTTCCTCGGATCGAGTTCGCCAATGTCGGTGACGAAGGGCAATTCCTTGTACTCGACTTTGGCCAGCCTGGTGGCGCGGCGCGCCTGCTCGCGGCTTTCGGCGATAACGCAGAAGATCGGCTGGCCGAAGAACTCGACCTTGCCGTCGGCGAGCACCGGCTCATCGTGCCGACCGGTCGGCGAAATGTCATTCTCGCCCGGCACATCCTTTGCCGTGAGCACATCGACGACTCCAGCGGCAGCGCGCACCGCCGAAAGGTCCAGGCGGGTGATGGTGGCATGCGCGGCGGCCGAGAGCCCGAGGCAGCCATGCAGCGTGCCTGCCGGTTCCGGCATGTCGTCGATGTAGACGGCGGTGCCGCTGACATGCTTGTGGGCGGAATCATGCCGCTGGTCGGTGGCGACGCCGCCGACGATCTTCTCGGCCTTGAGATTTGATGTGGCGTGCTTGTTCATCATGCCGCCTCGTTGCGGGACACCTGGAAGGGCGCCCTGGTGCCGGTGGTTTCGACAAAGAAGCGCAGCAACAGGTTCCTGGCCGCCAACGCCCGATATTCGGCCGACGCCCGCATGTCCGTGAGCGGGGTGAAATCCCGAGTGTATTCCACCATCGCCGTCTCGACCGTCTCTTCGGTCCAGGGCCTGCCGAGCAATGCCTGTTCGACAAAAGAGGCTCGCTTTGGCGTCGCCGCCATGCCGCCATAGGCGATACGGACATCGGCGACCGTGCCGTCCCTGGCCAGCGTCAGGAAGAAGGCGCCGAGGGCAGCGGTGATGTCCTCGTCGCGGCGTTTTGTGATTTTGTAGACGGCAAATTTTTCTCCCTTCGCCGGGACGTGCACGTGCACGGCCTCGACGAATTCGCCCGGCTGCCGGTCCTGCTTGCCATAGGCGATGAAAAAGGTCTCCAGAGGGATCGTGCGCCGCTTCTTGCCCTTGCGCAGGGTCAGGCGCGCGCCGAGCGCGATCAGGGGCGGCGGTGTGTCGCCGATCGGCGAACCGTTGGCGATGTTGCCGCCGATCGTGCCCATGTTGCGCACCTGTTCGCCGCCGATGCGGTCGAACAGCGGCCCGAGCGCCGGGATGCGTTTCGACAGCGTCGAAAAGGCTTCGGTGTAGGTGACGCCGGCGCCGATCGAAATGACGCCCTTGTCTTCGACGATGGTGCACAGCCCCTCGAGATTGCCGATGAAGACCACCGGCGAGATGTCGCGCATATGCTTGGTCACCCACAGGCCGACATCGGTCGAGCCGGCGACGATGGTGGCGCCGGGTTCCTTGTCGAGCACGGCGGCGAAATCATCGACATTGGCCGGCACGATGAGCCGCGCCTTGCCCGAACCGATCTCGACCCGCGCGCCATCATGCAATGCTTCGAGCCTCGCGGTGATCGCCTTGCGCTCCACCGCCAGCGGATCCTTTGCCGCCTTGCCGTAGCTGGAGATGGCGTGCGCCGCGCGCATGATCGCTTCGTAGCCGGTGCAGCGGCAGAGATTGCCTTGCAAGGCCTTTTCGATGGCCGCGTTCGATGGGTCGGGCGACTTCATCCACAAGCCATAGAGCGACATGACGAAGCCCGGCGTGCAGAAGCCGCATTGCGAGCCGTGGAAATCGACCATCGCCTGCTGCACCGGATGCAATTGGCCGGGCGCACCGCGCAGATGCTCCACCGTCACAACATGGGTGCCGTCGAGCGAGCCGAGAAAACGGATGCAGGCATTGACGCTTTCATAGACAAGGCCGCCGGCAGACAGTCTGCCGACCAGCACGGTGCAGGCGCCGCAATCGCCCTCGGCGCAGCCTTCCTTGGTGCCGCGCAACGAACGGTCGAGCCGCAGCCAGTCGAGCAGGGTCGCGTCCGGCGCCACGGAGGAGAGCACGACATCCCTGCCATTGAGGATGAAGCGGATTTCGTTGCGGATAGTGACCTTGGCCATGCCTCAGCTCCCCCTGTAGGTCGAATAGCCATATGGCGAGATCAGCAATGGCACATGATAGTGCACCGCTTCCGCCATGCCGAAGCGGATCGGCACGCTGTCAAGGAACGCCGGCTCGGGCAGTTTTGTGCCCCGGCCACGCAGATAGTCGCCGGCCGCGAACACCAATTCGTATTCGCCGGCGCGAAATTCCCCGCCGGCCAGCAACGGCGCGTCGCAGCGGCCATCGGCATTGGTTGCAACCGTCTTCAGAAGCGTCCTGGCCGAACCGTCGAGACGGTAGAGCGCGATCGACAGCCCAGCCGCCGGCTTGCCGGTCGCTGTGTCGAGGACATGCGTCGTCAGACGTCCGCCATCGGCTTTCGACGTTTCTGCCACTGGCGCCTCCCATTTCCAATATGAACGAACTGGCCCGATACATCAGATCAAAGCAATGAATTGTGCGCCAATTAAAGGCGATGCATAAGTCCCGGTCGAGCGGAGCGGCACAAAAACACTTTCAAAAATTTCAAGGGAATGCGGCGGCAACCCTTTCGACTATCCTGATCACAACTTCCGGCAGCGTCCGGCAGGAGGGGCAATGCGTTACATCAGAGACATGCGCGGCTACGGAGCCAATCCACCGGATCCGAAATGGCCCGGCGGGGCGCATGTCGCCGTGCAGTTCGTCGTCAATTACGAAGAGGGCGGCGAGAACTGCGTGCTGCACGGCGACAAGGCCTCGGAAGCCTTCCTGTCGGAAATCGTCGGCGCCGCACCGTGGGTGGGACAGCGCCATTGGAACATGGAATCGATCTACGAATATGGCGCGCGGGCCGGCTTCTGGCGGCTGCTGCGCCTGTTCAGCGAATCGCAGGTCCCGGTGACCTGCTACGGCGTCGCCACGGCACTCGCCCGCTCGCCCGACCAGGTCACGGCCATGCAGGACGCCGGCTGGGAGATCGCCTCGCACGGGCTGCGGTGGATCGACTACCGCGACCATAGCGCCGAGGATGAGCGCAGCGACCTCGAAGCGGCGATCAAGCTGCATTACGAGGTGACCGGCCAGCGCCCGACCGGCTGGTATACGGGCCGCACATCGGTCAACACGGTGCGGCTGGTGGCCGAAGAAGGCGGCTTCGACTACGTTTCCGACACTTATGACGATGAATTGCCGTACTGGTACGAGCATGCCGGCGGCACCCAACTCATCATCCCCTATACGCTCGATGCCAACGACATGCGCTTCGCCACGCCGCAGGGCTTCAACTCGGGCGACCAGTTCTTCGCCTATCTCAAGGACAGTTTCGACACGCTCTACGCCGAGGGCCAGGCCGGGCGGCCGCGCATGATGAATATCGGCCTTCATTGCCGCCTCGTCGGCCGGCCAGGCCGGGTGGCGGCGCTGAAGCGCTTCGTCGACTATGTCAGATCGCACGACAAGGTCTGGCTGGCGCGGCGCATCGACATCGCGAGGCACTGGCAGGAGAACCATCCCTACAAGCCGGCGGCGCTGCGCCCCTCGAAGATGGAATTCGAAACCTTCGTTCACACATTCGGCGGCGTGTTCGAGCATTCGCCCTGGATCGCCGAGCGTGCCTACGAGCTGGAGCTCGGCCCGGCTCACGATACGGCTGGCGGCCTGCACAATGCGCTCTGCCGCATCTTCCGTTCCGCCAGCGAAACCGAGCGGCTGGGCGTGCTCAACGCCCATCCCGATCTTGCCGGGAAGCTGGCCAAGGCCAGGCGGCTGACGGCGGAATCGACCCGGGAACAGGCCTCCGCCGGCCTCGACGCGCTGACCGACAAGGAGCGCGAGCTGTTCTCCAAGCTCAATGCCGCCTACGTCACCACCTTCGGCTTCCCCTTCATCATCGCTGTGAAGGGCAAGACCAAGGAGCAAATCCTGGCGGAATTCGAGGCGCGCATCGGCAACAGCCGCGGCGTCGAATTCGAGACCGCCTGCAAACAGGTCGAGCGTATCGCGCTGCTCCGCCTCAGAGACATGCTACCGCAATAGGTTTGAACCCATGGATACGATCAGGATGCCAGAGCGCACCTACTACGCACCGCATGGCGGCCATCCCGGCCAGAGCGAGCTTCTGACCGGCCGCGCCGTCTTTACCGAGGCCTACGCCGTCATCCCCAAAGGCGTGATGCGCGACATCGTCACCAGCGCCTTGCCGTTCTGGGACAAGACCCGCGTCTGGATCCTGTCGCGGCCGCTGTCCGGTTTTGCCGAGACGTTTTCGCAATACATTGTCGAGGTCGAGCCCGGCGGCGGCAGCGACCGGCCGGAACCCGATGCCGGCGCCGAAGGCGCCCTGTTCGTGGTCGAGGGCGAACTGACCGTTCTGCTCGGCGGCAAGAAGCATAGCTTAAGGCCCGGCGGCTTTGCCTTCCTGCCGCCGGCGAGCGGCTGGACCGTTCGCAACGAGGCCAAGGCTGCTGTTCGTTTCCACTGGATTCGCAAGGCTTACGAAGTGGTCGACGGCCTCGACGTGCCGGAAGCCTTCTTCACCAACGAACAGGATATCGCGCCGACGCCGATGCCGGGCACCGAGGGCCGCTGGGCGACGACACGCTTCGTCGATCCGGCCGATTTGCGCCACGACATGCACATGACCATCGTCACGCTCGAGCCGGGCGCCGTCATTCCGTTCGCCGAGACGCATGTCATGGAGCACGGGCTCTATGTGCTGGAAGGCAAGGCGGTCTATCGGCTGAACCAGGACTGGGTCGAGGTCGAGGCCGGTGACTATATGTGGCTGCGCGCCTTCTGCCCGCAGGCCTGCTATGCCGGCGGCCCGGGCAAATTCCGCTATCTGCTCTACAAGGACGTCAACCGGCACGCCAAGCTCGGCGGGGCTGATATCGGCGGTCGCGCGCGGTGACCCGGATCACAGCACAGCCGCTGACCCGCGAGGCTTTCGCCCCCTTCGGCGATGTCATCGACATGGGCGGCGACAACCACTACCCGATCAATGGCGGCAAGGCCGAGCGCTACCATGACCTTGCTACCGCCGAGGCGGCGGGACCGAACGCGCGCGTGCTGATCTCGATGGTGCGCGGCACGCCTTACGAACTGCCGCTGAAACTGACCATGGTCGAGCGGCATCCGTTCGGCAGCCAGGCCTTCATCCCGCTGTCGCCGCGTCCGTTCCTGGTCGTCGTCTGCCATGACGGTAAGGAGGGGCCGGGCGAGCCGCACGCCTTCATCACCGCGCCCGGACAAGGCATCAATTATTCGCGCAATCTCTGGCATGGCGTGCTGACGCCGCTTGGCGAGCCCCAGGACTTCCTGATCGTCGACCGTGGCGGCGACGGCTCCAACCTCGAAGAGTTCCATTTCTCGCACGCCTACGAGATCCATCTCCCCTGAAAGCTTTGATTCCCATGACCGACGTTTCCCTGATCGACCGCCTGCTCGACGTCATCGAGCACGACATCGTGCCGAAGACGGCCGAGGGCGTTACCCATGGCAACAAGCTGTTCGGCGCCGCGATCCTGCGCAAGGACGACCGCTCGCTGGTGCTGGCCGAGACCAACAACGAGATCGAAAACCCGCTCTGGCATGGCGAGGTGCATTGCCTGAAGCGGTTCTACGAGATGCCGAAAGCCGAGCGCGTCGACACCAAGGATGCCCTGTTCGTCGCCACGCATGAGCCCTGCTCGCTCTGCCTGTCGGCGATCACCTGGACCGGCTTCGACAATTTCTACTACCTCTTCAGCCACGAGGATTCGCGCGACAGTTTTGCCATCCCGCACGACCTGAAGATCCTGAAAGAGGTCTTCACCCTCGACCCCGGCGGCTACAATGCCGAGAACGCCTATTGGAAGAGTTTTTCCATCCGCAGGCTGGTGCGGACACTGCCCGAGGCGGAGCGCCAGCGGCTTGAGGCGCGCATCGGCAAGATCTCGGCGTGTTACGACGAGCTATCCAGCACCTATCAGGCGAGCAAGAGCGAAAACGACATTCCGCTGAATTGAGCGTGTGAACAGGTAGCGGCACAGGTCGCATAATTCGCTGCTCCAGTCGCGAATGGCGGTTGAAAGTTGGCTCGCCGCGGGGCGTTATGCGCACCCATGAAAACCATCACCGAATTTCCCCGCAAGGTCGTCGAATTCCCCGATATGGGCATCGTCATGCCGGATGGCTGCCGGCTGTCGGCGCGGGTGTGGATGCCGGCGGATGCCGGCGATGATCCGGTGCCAGTCATCCTCGAGCACCTGCCCTACCGCAAGCGCGACGGCACCATTTTTCGCGACCAGCTGACGCATCCCTATTTCGCCGGCCACGGCTACGCATCGATCCGCGTCGACATGCGCGGCAATGGCGATTCCGAAGGGCTGATGGACGACGAATATTCCGAGCAGGAATTGCAGGATGCCTGCGATGTCATTGCCTGGGCGGCGGCTCAGCCCTGGTGCAACGGCAATGTCGGCATGATGGGCATTTCCTGGGGCGGCTTCAACTGTCTGCAGGTGGCGGCCAAGCAGCCGCCGGCGCTGAAGGCAGTGATCAGCCTGTGTTCGACCGTCGACCGCTATGCCGACGACATCCACTACAAGGGCGGCTGCCTGCTGATCGAGAATTTCGGCTGGGCGTCGACGATGCTCTCCTATTCGTCGCGGCCGCCGGACCCGCTGATCGCCGGCGACAACAGATGGCGCGATCTGTGGCTGACGCGGCTGGAGAACCAGCCTTTCCTTTTGCCGCTGTGGCTCAGCCACCAGCACCGCGACGCCTATTGGAAGCGCGGTTCGATCTGCGAGGATTTTTCGGCCGTCAAGGCGGCTGTTCTGTCGATCGGCGGCTGGCATGACGGCTACCGCAACACGATCTCCAACCTCGTCAGCAACATCGAGGCGCCGGTCAAAGGCATTGTCGGGCCCTGGATCCACAAATACCCGCATTATGCCGGGCCTCAGCCGGCCATCGGCTTCCTGCAGGAGGCGCTGCGCTGGTGGGACCGCTGGCTGAAGGACGCCGAGACCGGCGTCGAGGACGATCCCGCCTACCGCGCCTATGTGATGGACAGCGTGCGCCCGGCGCGTTGGCATCCAGAGCGGCCCGGCCGCTGGGTGGCGGAGAAAGAATGGCCGTCGCCCGCGATCCAGGCCCAGACGATCGAACTGCTGGCCAAGGGGAGCAAGCCGGCCATCGTCGCCTCGCCACAGACCTGCGGCCTCGCCGGCGGCGAGTATTTTCCGTTCACCTTCGGCCCGGAATTGCCTGGTGATCAGCGCCCCGACGATGCGCTGTCGGTGTGTTTCGACCAGCCGGAACTGACCGAGGCCATCGACATTGTCGGCGCGCCGGAAGTCGAGGTCACGCTCGCCTCCGACCGCCCGCAGGCCAACATCGCGGTCAGGCTCTGCGACGTGCATCCCGACGGCGCCTCGGAGCTGATCTCCTATGGGGTGCTCAATTTGACGCACCGCGATTCGCATGAATTCCCTCAGGCCCTGGTGCCGGGCGAGACGGTCTCGGCGCGCGTCGTGCTCGATCAATGCGCCTATCGCGTGCCGGCCGGCCACCGCCTACGCATTGCCATGTCGAACGCCTACTGGCCTGCCATTTGGCCCTCGCCGGAGCCGGTGCAGCTGACCTTGTCGGCGGCGAGACTGGCTCTGCCGTTGCGGCCGCTTGCGACAGGCAACGAAGCGACGTTCGCCGAGCCGGAAGGCGCTGCGCCCTGGGCGACCGAAACAATCCGTGCCGCCAATTCCGAGCGCCATGTCGATCGCGACGAAAAGACCGGAATCGTCACGCTTTCCATAGCGGACGATTTCGGCGCGGTGCGCGATCTCGACCATGGCCTCGTCAATGGCAGCATCGCCCGCGAGACCTGGACGATCCATCCTGACAATCCATCGTCAGCCTCGGGGAAAACGCACTGGACGCAGACACTGTCGCGAAATGGATGGTCTGTGCGAACCGAGACATGGGCCGAGATGCGGTCGGACGCACAAAACTTCATCGTCAGCGCCAGAATCGAGGCCTATGAGGGTGAGAAAATCGTCTTCGAGCGCAATTTCGAGGAGAAAATTCCACGCGCGCTTGTTTGAGCGCCGACCCCTTTGGTCCAAATGCGACGTACGATTTACGCCACGGCATGTCGCATTCGGTCTTGCTTACGGCATTGGCTTACCCTCATTATTCAGGGAGAATTAACAAAGAAAATCGACCGCAGAGTCGAACCACCAGAGTGAGGAACTGAAAATGTCGAATGAACTCGAATTCCTTAGCCGGCATGTTGCAGCGGGCAAGCTGAGCCGTCGCGATTTTCTCGGCCGGGCGGCAGCGCTCGGCATCGCGGCACCCTTCGCCAACTCCCTGCTTTCAAGCGCAGCGCGTGCGGCAGGCCCGGTCAAGGGTGGCACGCTGAAAGCCGGCCTGGTCGGCGGCGAATCCACCAACAGTCTAGATCCCGCCCTGTTCATGACGCAGGTGCCGTTCGCCTTCGGCAAGTGCTGGGGTGAAATGATCGTCGAGCTTTCGCCCGAGGGCAAGCTCGAGAACCGCATCGCCGAAGACATCGGCTCATCCAAGGACGCCAAGGTCTGGACGCTGAAGATCCGCGACGGCGTCGAGTTCCACAACGGCAAGACCGTGACCGCCGAGGACGTCGCCGCCACGCTCGAACGCCATTCCGACGAGAAGTCGAAATCAGGCGCTCTCGGCTACATGAAGGGCATCGAGACCATCAAGGCCAGCGGTAAGGAAGTGGTGCTGACGCTGAAGGAGGCCAATGCCGACCTTCCCTATTTGCTCAGCGACTATCACCTGATCGTTCAGCCCAATGGCGGCAAGGACAAGGCCGATGCCGGCATTTCGGCCGGCCCTTATGTGGTCAAGACCAACGAGCCCGGCGTGCGTCATGGCGGCGAGCGCTTCGCCAACTACTGGCAAGGCGACAAGATGGGCCATGCCGACCAGATCGAGATCGTCGTCATCAACGATGCGACGGCACGCACCGCCGCCCTGCAGGGCGGCCAGGTCAACATGATCAACCGCGTCGAGCCGAAGATCGTCGACCTGATCAAGCGCGTGCCGGGTGTGACCATCCGCAACCATGCGGGACCGGGCCACTATGTTTTCATCATGCATTGCAATACGGCGCCGTTCGACAACAACGACCTGCGCATGGCGCTGAAGCTCGCGATCGACCGCGAGGAGATGCTGACCAAGGTGCTGCGCGGCTACGGCTCGCTCGGCAACGACTTCCCGATCAACGCGTCCTATCCGCTGTTCACCGAGATCGAGCAGCGCAAGTACGATCCCGACAAGGCCAAGTTCCACTACAAGAAGTCAGGCCATGACGGCACCGTGCTGCTGCGGACCTCGGACGTCGCCTTCCCGGGCGCAGTCGATGCCTCGCAGCTCTTCCAGCAGAGCGCCGCCAAGGCCGGCATCAAGATCGAGCTCAAGCGCGAGCCCGGCGACGGTTACTGGAACGAGGTCTGGAACAAGCAGCCCTTCTGCGCTTCCTACTGGGGCGGACGCTCGACGCAGGACCAGATGTACTCGACGGCCTATCTGTCGACCGCGGACTGGAACGACACGCGCTTCAAGCGCCCGGACTTCGACAAGATGGTGCTGGCGGCGCGCGCCGAGCTCGACGATGCCAAGCGCAAGCAGATGTACCACGACATGGCGGTGCTGGTGCGCGACGAAGGCGGCCTGATCCTGCCGATGTTCAACCAGTTCATCGACGCCACCGGCGCCAAGGTCGATGGCTGGGTGGACGATCCGCACCAGGAACTGATGAACGGTTACGCCCTGGCGAAGTGCTGGCTGCAGGCCTGAGTCCGGCTTTGCGGAGATGTCCTCACCCATCCTGAAGCTAATTGCCCAGCGCATCGCGCTGGGCATCCTCCTTTTGCTGGCCATTTCGGTCCTGATCTTCGCCGGCACGCAAATCCTGCCCGGCGACGTCGCGCAAGCCATTCTGGGACAATCGGCGACGCCGGAGTCGCTCGCCAATCTGCGCGAGCAACTCGGGCTGAACGACCCGGCCTATGTCAGATATTTCCACTGGCTGGGCGGCGTGCTGACCGGCGACCTCGGCACGGCCATGTCGAGCGGCCAGGACATCGCCACCTCGATCAAGGGCCGGCTGTGGAACACGCTGTTCCTCGCCTTCTGGGCGGCGGTCGTGGCCGTGCCGCTGGCGATCATCCTCGGCCTGATTGCGGTGCGCTATCGCAACGGCTGGGTCGACAAGCTGATCTCCGGGCTGGCGCTTGCCTCGACCTCCTTTCCGGAATTCTTCATCGGCTACCTCCTGGTCTATTTCTTCGCGGTGAAATGGCAGATCTTCCCCGCCATCTCGACCGTCTATGACGGCATGCCTTTCGGCGAGCGGATGCAGGCCATCGCGCTGCCGGCAACGGCGCTGACGCTGGTGGTGCTCGCCCACATGATGCGCATGACCCGCGCGGCGATCCTCAACGTCATGCAGTCGGCCTATGTCGAGACGGCGGAGCTCAAAGGGCTTTCGGCCTTCGCGGTCATCCGCAAGCACGCCTTCCCGAACGCCATCGCGCCGATCATCAACGTCGTCATGCTTAACCTCGCCTATCTCATCGTCGGCGTCGTCGTGGTCGAGGTGATCTTCGTCTATCCCGGCATGGGACAGTATCTGGTCGATCACGTCACCAAGCGCGACGTGCCGGTGGTGCAGGCGGTCGGCCTGATCTTCGCCGCCGTCTACATCAGCCTCAACATCATCGCGGACATTGCGGCGATCGTCGCCAATCCGCGTCTCAGACATCCAAAGTGAGGGGGCGGGCATGCTCGATATAAAACGCATCCCCATCCCCGCGCTGATCGGACTGGTGCTGACGGCGCTGTTCGTGCTGGCGGCGATCTTCGCCCCGTGGATCTCGCCGCACGACAATGCCGAGATCGTCGGCGACGTCTGGGAACCGATGTCGGCGGCGCATTGGCTGGGCACCGACAATCTCGGCCGTGATCTCTTGTCTCGCATGATCTACGGCGCGCGCATCACCTTGTTCATCGCCGTGCTGGCCACGGCGCTGTCCTTCTCGCTCGGCGCCATACTCGGTTTCTCGGCGGCGGTGTTCGGCGGCTGGTTCGACACGATCCTGTCACGCCTCGTCGACCTCCTGATGTCGATCCCGACACTGATCATGGGCCTGGTCGTGCTTTCCGTGCTGCCGACAAACCTGGTGACGCTGATCCTGGTCATGGGCATTCTCGACTCGACCCGCGTCTATCGCCTGTCACGAGCGGTAGCCGTCGACATCAACGTCATGGACTACGTCGAGGCCGCCAAGCTGCGCGGCGAAGGCAGCGCCTGGATCATCTTCCGCGAGATCCTGCCCAATGCGCTGTCGCCGCTGGTTTCGGAACTCGGCCTGCGCTTCATCTATGCGGTGCTATTCCTGTCGACGCTGTCCTTCCTCGGCCTTGGCGTGCAGCCACCGGACGCCGACTGGGGCGGCATGGTCAAGGAGAACAAGGACGGCATCGTCTTCGGCATCGCCGCGGCACTCATTCCTGCGGCAGCGATCGCGGCGCTCGCCATCTCGGTCAACCTTGTCGCCGACTGGATTCTCAACCGCACGACAAGCCTGAAGGGAGGACGCGGGTGATGGCCGACAGCAAAGCGAAGCCCGGCGTGCTGCTCGATATCCGAAATCTGCGCATCGAGGCCACGGTCTACCCGCCCGGCGAGGCGCCGAAGAACATCGTGTTGGTGCACGATGTCTCGCTGACGCTGGAAAAAGGCAAGGTGCTTGGGCTGATCGGCGAATCCGGTGCCGGCAAGTCGACCATCGGCCTGTCCTCGATGGGCTATGGCCGCGGCGGCGTGCGCATCACCGGCGGTGAGGTGATCCTCAACGGCCGCGACATCCTGAAGGGCGGCAAGGAAGGTTTCCGCAAGCTGCGCGGCCGCGAGGTCTGCTACGTCGCGCAATCGGCGGCGGCTGCCTTCAACCCGGCGCACCGGCTGATGGACCAGGTGGTGGAAGCCACGCTGCTGCATGGCAAAGCGACACGCGCCGAAGCCGAAAAGCGCGCCGTCGCGCTGTTCAAGAAGCTCAGCCTGCCGAACCCGGAAACCATCGGCGAACGCTTTCCCCACCAGGTTTCTGGCGGCCAGTTGCAGCGCGTGATGACGGCGATGGCGCTGTGCTCCGAACCCGACCTGATCGTCTTCGACGAGCCGACGACGGCGCTCGACGTGACGACGCAGATCGACGTTCTGGCGGCGATCAAGGACGCCATCCGAGACACCCATGTGGCGGCGCTCTACATTACCCACGACCTTGCCGTCGTCGCCCAGGTCTCGGACGAGATCATGGTGCTCCGCCACGGGCGTCTGGTCGAATGGGGCGGCACGAGGCAGATCATCAAGGAGCCGCGCCAGGAATACACCAACGCGCTGGTATCGGTGCATGAGATCGAGCACTCCGAGCAGAAGCCCGGCGTCACGCCGTTCCTGTCGGTGAAGAATGTCACCGCCGCCTATGGCGGCGGCCAGGTCAAGGTGCTGAAGAACGTCTCGGTCGACATCTACCCCGGCCAGACGCTGGCCGTGGTGGGCGAATCCGGCTCCGGCAAGTCGACGCTGGCGCGCGCCATCACCGGCCTTTTGCCGCCCGAGCAAGGCACCGTCACCTTCGATGGGCGCCCGCTTGCCAACCGGCTTGCCGACCGGCCAAAGGAGGATCTGCGCCAGTTGCAGATGATCTACCAGATGGCCGACGTGGCGATGAACCCGCGCCAGACCGTCGGCACCATCATCGGCCGGCCACTGGAATTCTATTTCGGCATGCGCGGCAGGGAGCGTGACAAGCGCGTCGCCGAACTGCTCGACGAGATCGAAATGGGCAAGGGCTTTGTCGACCGCTATCCGGCCGAGCTTTCAGGCGGCCAGAAGCAGCGCGTCTGCATTGCCCGCTCGCTCGCCGCCAAGCCGAAGCTGATCATCTGCGATGAGGTGACCTCGGCGCTCGACCCGCTGGTGGCCAACGGCATCCTCAAGCTGCTGCTGCATCTGCAGGAGCATGAAAAGGTCGCCTATCTCTTCATCACCCACGACCTGGCGACGGTGAAGTCGATCGCCGATTCGATCGCGGTGATGTATCGCGGCGAAGTGGTCCGCTACGGCTCGAAGAGCAAGGTTCTGACACCGCCCTTCGACGCCTATACCGACCTTCTCCTGTCGTCGGTTCCGGAGATGGAAATCGGCTGGCTGGAAAAGGCGATCAAGGGGCGGCGCATGGCCAGTGCGGGGAACTAGCGATCCGCTGGTCGGGGCTGTCGTCATCCAGATACAACACGAAAGCGCCACACGTCCTTGCGGACGGGCGCTGCCCGTGACGTTGTTTTCAACAAGGGGTAGGACATGAAGACGGAACTCGACCATCTCGCTGAGCTCGCCGGCCAAGGCCGGATATCGCGCCGCGACTTCCTTGGCCGCACGGCGGCGCTGGGTGTGTCGGCGGCGCTGGCAACGACGCTGGCCGGGAAAGCCTTCGCACAGACGCCGGTCAAGGGCGGCATCCTCAAGGCCGGCCTGCAGGGCGGCGAGTCGACCAACAGCCTCGACCCCGCGCTGAACCTCAGCCAGGTCACCTTCAGCTTCGGCAAGCAGTGGGGCGAATATCTCGTTCGGCTGATGCCCGACAACAGCCTGACCAATATGATCGCGCAGGAGATCGGCGCCTCCAAGGATGCCAAGACCTGGACGATCAAGGTGCGCGACGGCATCGAATTCCACAATGGCAAGACCGTTGCCGCCGAAGACATCGCCGCCACCATCGAGCGCCATGCCGACGAAAAGTCCAAATCCGGCGCGCTCGGCATCCTCAAGAACATCAAGGGCGTCAAGGCAAGCGGCAAGGAAGTCATCGTCACGCTCGGCGATGCCGACGCCGACTTCCCCTATCTGATGGCCGACTATCACCTCGTCATCCAGCCCAATGGCGGCAAGGACAACCCCAATGCCGGCATCAGCGCCGGTCCCTACAAGGTCACCGTCAACCAGCCGGGCGTGCGCCATGGCGGCGAGCGCTTCGCCAATTACTGGCAAGGCGACAAGATGGGCCATGCCGACCAGATCGAGATCGTCGTCATCAATGACGCCACCGCGCGGCTGGCCGCGCTGCAGGGCGGCCAAGTGCACATGATCAACCGCGTCGAGCCCAAGGTCGTCGACCTGGTCAAGCGCATCCCCGGCGTCAGCATCGAGAACGTGTCGGGCAAGGGCTACTACCCGTTCAACATGTTCTGCGACACCGCGCCCTTCGACAACAACGACCTGCGCACGGCGCTGAAACTCGCGATGGACCGCGAGGAGATGCTGACGAAGATCCTGCGCGGCTATGGTTCGGTCGGCAACGACTTCCCGATCAACGAAGCCTACCCGCTGTTTTCGGCCGACATCGAACAGCGCAAGTTCGACCCGGAGAAGGCGGCGGCTCTCTACAAGAAGTCGGGCCACAGCGGTCCGATCCTGCTGCGCACTTCCGACGTCGCCTTCCCCGGCGCCGTCGACGCCGCCCAGCTCTATCAGCAGTCCTGCGCGAAGGCCGGCATCAAGATCGAGATCAAGCGCGAGCCCGGCGACGGCTACTGGTCGGAAGTCTGGAACAAGCAGCCCTTCTCGCTCTCCTACTGGGGCGGTCGCGCCACGCAGGACCAGATGTATTCCACCGGCTACGTCTCGACCGCCGACTGGAACGACACGCGCTTCAAGCGGCCGGAATTCGACAAGATGCTGCTTGCCGCCCGCGGCGAGCTCGACCAGGCCAAGCGCAAGGCGATCTACCACGACATGGCGGTGCTGATGCGCGACGAAGGCGGCCTGATCGTGCCGTTCTTCAACCAGTTCATCGATGCCGCCGCCACCAACAAGATCAGCGGCTTTGCCAAGAGCCCGATCGGCGAGATGATGGATGGCTACGCGCTGGCCGAGTGCTGGCTCAACGCTTAGCCGGATCCTGCCTGCCTGATACGCGTGCCCCGTCTGATTTACATGTAAGAACGCCGTGTGCCCGAAACGGCACGCGGCGTTCCCGCTTCAACTGCCAAACCCTATGGAGCAGCCCATGGCGCTCAAATCCAAGCTTCTGCTGATCATCCTCGACGGCGTGCCCTATCGCAACTGGCGCCGGCTGATGGGCAATCTCGAAGGCTGGGTGCAGTCGGGCGAGGCGCGGGTCTGGAAGATGCGCTCGGTGCTGCCGTCGACCTCGGCCTGCTGCTATGCCTCGATCCACACCGGCGTGTCGCCGCAGGTGCATGGCATCCTGTCCAACGAGAACCGCTTTCGCGTCGCGCAGCCCGACATCTTCTCCGAAATCAGCAAGGCCGGCGGCAAGACCGGCGCCGTGACCCACTCCTACTGGTCGGAATTCTTCCGCTCCTACCCGTTCGATCTGGTCGAGGACATGGAGTATGACGAGCCCGGCGGGCCGATCACGCATGGCCGCTTTCACACCATGACCGGCTACAACGCGCGCAACCAGATGACGCCGAGCGACGTCGATTTGTTCGCGACGCTGACCATGCTGACGAAGCGCCACCGCATCGACTACGGCATTCTGCACACCTGCACGCTGGATTCGATGGGCCACCGCTTCGGCCACGACTGCCACGAGATGGACCATGCCGTCTACGCGATGGACGGCATGCTGGCAGCCTTCCTGCCGGGCTGGATCGAAGCCGGCTACGAGGTCATGGTCACCGCCGACCACGGCCAGACCGATCGCGGCCACCATGGCGGCCACGACGACGAGATGCAGGATTTCGCGCTGTATTATTTCGGCCCCGCGAAAGGGCCCGAAGCCGACACGCTGCTCGACCAACTGCAGCTGGCGCCGACGGTGCTGAGCCGGCTGGGCGTGCCGGTGCCGGCGACGATGAAGGCGAAGTCTTTCTTGGGGTGAGAAGCGGTTCGCGCAGCGAACGAAAAGCCAATTGCTTGGCTTTTCGAGCTTCGAACGGTGAAGACCCGGTCCGCCTTCGGGCGGATCAAAAGGTCCAGTGGACCTTTTTAAGGGGCTGAACGCCCGAAGGGCTGGGAGCCTGCGAAGGGCCGGGTGAACGCGACGCCGGCGCCGCCCCTCATCCGCCTGCCGGCGTTCGTCGGACGAAAAGCCAAGCAGTTGGCCTTTCGTCCGCCGCGCGGACCACTCCTCAACTCCCCGTATAGTGACGGGGAGAAGGGAGATACTCTGGCAACGCTTCCTTTCTTCGGTTAGCCTCCGCAAATTCCTTGGCGGAGGATGAACCTTTTTGGACCGATCAGCGACAGAACGGACAGGAGCCAGGCGGCTCGACCGGCCATGACGGCAGCGACGGAGACCGATCGCGCGCTTGTCGACCGGGTCGCGAAGGGCGACCGTGCCGCCGTGCGGCTCCTGTTCATGCGTCACCACGCGCGGGTCTACCGCTTCGTGGCGCGCCAGACGGGATCGGAAATGATGGCTGACGATATCGCGAACGAGGTGTTCCTCGAACTGTGGCGCCAGGCGCCGGGCTTCGAGGGGCGCTCCGAAGTCTCGACATGGCTGCTCGGCATCGCCCGGTTCAAGGCACTGTCGCTGCTGCGCAAGAAGAAGGAAGACTGGATCGACGACGAGGCGGCGGCCGCGGTACCCGATGGCGCCGACACGCCAGAGGTCGTCACCATGAAAGAGGACAAGGCCGCCGCCTTGCGCCGCTTCATCGACGCCTTGCCGGAAGAACACCGCACGGTGATCGACCTTGCCTATTATCACGGACAGTCGGTGACAGAGATCGGCGAGGTGCTTGGCATTCCGGTCGCGACCGTCAAGACCCGGATGTTCTACGCCCGCAAGAAACTCGGCGAGGCCCTCAAGGCCGCCGGTTACGACAGGGGGTGGCCATGAGCGCCGCTGAAAAGATGTCGCGCCGTGACGAAATGGAAACGCTGCTGCCGTTCTACCTGAACGGCTCGCTGGAAGGCTCCGACCTCGAAGCGGTCGAGGAATGGCTGGCGACAGATCCGGCGGCGCTCGCCGCCCTTGGCGAGGCCGAGGCCGAATTCTCCGGCACATCGGCCGCCAATGAAGCCATCCGCCCGCCCGCCGATGCGCTCAGCCGCTTCGCCAGGGCGCTCGATGCCGAGGCCGGCCCCGCACGCAAGCCTGCCGGCTCGTCCTGGCTGGCGCAGGCCTGGGGCCGCTTCATGGCGGTGCCTGTCGGCGTCGCCTGGGCGGCGGCCGCTGTCCTGCTGGCGCTGATTGCGGTGCAGTCCCTGGTGCAGCCCGGCGGCAAGGGCAAGGATTTCGAAATTGCCGGCGCTGAAGACGATCTGGCGAAAATGCCGTTCGCCCTGGTCAAGTTCAAGCCGGATGCGAAGATGTCGGACATTTCGGCATTCCTCGGCAACAACGGGATGAAGGTCATTGGCGGACCGACGGCCGACGGCGTGTTCCGGCTCGGCATTCCCGCCGCCAATACCGCCGACTACGCCAAGCAGCTCAGCCTTATTGCCGCCCAGCCGTTCGCCGACACTGTGATCGAGGGAAGGAAACCGGTTGATGGCGGCTGAGGCGGCCCTTCGATTTGCGGCGCTCCTGGCGGCGGCGATGACAATCGCCGCCATGCCCGCGTCGGCACAGACCACCGCCGCCGACCCCGGCCGGACGAAAATAGACTGCACCAACGGGGCCAATGCTACGGCAGCCGACTGCGCCAAGGACGGCAGCGGCGCCAACGCCGGCGGTGCGGGTCCTGCCCAGGCCGGCGCCGTCTTCCTCCCCGCCCTGATCGTCGACCTGTTTCCCAATCCGGCCGAGCCTCCGGCAGCGGTGCCCACGCCGCGACCAGAACCGGCGACACCGCCCGCCAACAACCAGCCCGGCCCGCCGGCCAACGGGCCGATCGTCTCGCCGACCGATCTCATCGCCGTCCAACCGCCGCGCGCCGTGGCCGGCGAGTTCGTGCCCGACGAGGTGCTGGTGACGGTCGACGGCGATGCCGGCGCCGTGCAGCAGATCGCTGCTTCCTTCGGCCTCGAAGTGCGCTCGCAGCGCCAGTCGCGCCTGCTTGGCACGACTTTGGTGCGCTTCGGCATTCCCGACGGCCGCCCGGTCGGCGTCGTGCTGGCGCAGCTCGCCGCCGACGGCCGCACGCAGCGGCGCGAGCCCAACCACATCTATTCGCTGCAGCAGGCCGCCGGCATCGTCAACTACGCCTTCGACCGCATCGCGCTCGATGCCAAGCAGGCCAGCGGCGAGAATGTCAGGGTTGCGGTCATCGATACCGGCATAGACGACGCCAATCCGGCGCTGGCCGGCGTCATCGCCGCGCAGTTCGACGCCATGCCCGACGTGCCGGTCGAGAAGCGCGATCATGGCACGTCGATCGACGGGCTGATCGCCGGCGTCGGCGCGTTGGAAGGCATGGCGCCGGGCGCCAGGATCTATCACGCCCGCGCCTTCGAAGGCGGCAAGTCGACCATGGACGTCATCCTGTCGGCGCTCGACTGGGCGGCGGAACAGAATGTCAGCATCATCAATATGAGCTTCGTCGGGCCGAAGAACGACCTGCTCGGCGCCGCCTGCCGCAATGCCCGCGCGCTCGGCATGGTGCTGGTCGCCGCCGCCGGCAACAACGGGCCGAAGGCGCCCTATGGCTACCCCGCGGCTTTCGACGGCGTCATCGCGGTGACCGCGACCGACGCCAAGGACGCCCTAATGCCGCAGGCCAATCGCGGCGCCTATGTCTTCATCTCCGCGCCCGGGGTCGAGATGGTGGCGCCAAGCGGCGCCGGCTCCGATGTCGTCACCGGCACCTCGTTTGCCGCGGCGATCGTCAGTGGCGCCATCGCCAATCTCATCCATGCGTCGCCTGGGCGTAGCGCCGACGATATCGAGAAAGCGCTGGCGGCCACGGCCAAGGATCTCGGCCCCAAGGGGCGGGACAACGACTTCGGCTACGGGCTGCTGGACATCAAGGCCGCCGAGGTGGCGAAGGAGTAGGTCCAAGGCCCTTTGCCGGATTTGACCGTGGCGTGAGCCGACGGAGATGTTATCTTCTCTCCTGCGGGAGGGGCCTATGCGGATGGCGTTGCTACGTTCAGGCGGCATTGACCGCTGTCTCTGTGGTGGGCCGCTCGCGAAGAGGCCACGTTCAGCGCGCAAGGCGCCCGCCTCGAAACGCCACAATGACGCTGGCGTCGAGGCCAGTGGCAAATGACGAGCGGCGCCAATGTCCTTGATGCGGTGGTGGTGGGGGCCGGCTGGGCCGGTCTGGGCGTGAGCTATTCGTTGGCACGACGGGGCCTGCGCCATAGTGTGCTGGAACGGGGTCGCATCGGAGAGACCTGGCTCACACAACGGTGGGATTCTTTCCGGATGAACACTCCGAACGTGCAGACCGTCATGCCGGGCGACCGTTATGAAGGTTCAGATCCATCCGGCGCCTTGACACGCAACCAGTTCGTTGCCCTCCTTGAGGACTTCGCCAAGCGCAATGGGCTACCGGTCGAACCAGAGACGGTGGTGACCGAACTGGCCAGCGGGCACGAGAAGGGCGAATATCGGCTCACCACCTCGCGCGGCACATTTTTGGCACGGAACGTGGTGATCGCAAGCGGTCACTTGAATTGTCCGGTACGCCCGGTTTGGGCGGCTTCGTTGACTCCCCGCCTATGCCAGATCGACGCTTCTGATTACCGCAACGCCGCCGGTCTCGCCGATGGAGCGGTGCTGGTTGTCGGAAGCGGCCAGTCGGGTTGTCAGATCGCGGAGGACTTGGCAGAGGCAGGACGAACCGTCTTCCTTTCCACCGGCCGGGTCGGGCGGCTGGTACGACGCTATCGCGGTCGCGACATCATGATCTGGCTCGTCGAAAGCGGGTTTCTCGATGTGCGTCGAGAGGAGATCATCCAACTTGCGAAACGCATTCCGCCTCGGGGTGTGCTCGGGGCACAACAAACGATAAGCCTGCAAGCGCTCAGCGCCAAGGGTATTGTGCTACTGGGGCGCCTCACAGGTGTCGAAGATGGCGGTCGTCTCTCGTTCGCCGACGATCTCGAAGCACATGTTCGCTTTGCGGATGAAGCCTCCGCCAACGTCAAACGCCATATCGATGAGTATATCAGCCGTTCCGGAATCGATGCCCCTGCTGCGGAACCCGATCCGGCCGAGACTGTCCAGGCTTCTCTGCCTGACCCAACCATCGGTTCACTCGACATTGCGGGGGCCGGCATCACGACCGTGGTGTGGTGTACCGGTTTTCGCGGCGACTTCAGTTGGATGCGTCTTCCCGGAGTGCTCGACCCGGCAGGACAGCCCCTCCACGAGGATGGCGTGGCGTCCCGGCCAGGCATCTACTTCGCCGGGTTGGATTTCGCCTCCACACGCAAGTCAGGCACAATATTGGCGGTCGCCGAAGAGGCACATCGCCTTGTCGAGCATATGGTCGAGCGTTCGTGACAATCTGGAAACAGCCACACGGATTGGGTTTGTTACGGCTGTTGTCGAAAAGCCAGCGCGCCGCCCCCGATCTCGGCATGGTCTAGCGATCAGCTCGCCGGCAGTTGCCGGGTTCGGCCGATTTGCAGAACCAACGCGGATGCAAGACAGAGCCCGACGACAGCCAGCCCGATCACAACAAGCCATCGCATCAACACCGCCTGCTCATCATGGCCGATGACGCGGTAGAGACCATTGATCTCGACCATTTCCGCGTCGGACAGCCGCTTCTTGGGCAGTGTTCGGTCGGTGTAGAAATATTTGGTCACCGCGTTGAATTCGCGTTCGCTTCCGTTGAACATCTCGGTGGGGTTCAGGTCTGATGTGACATGGCCCTCATAGGTCAGTTCCTGCGTGGTGCGAATGTCGACATTGTTGAAGTCAGGCTCTGTGGCGCCCGGATGAAACCAGCCTGGCGAAAACACCGTGAATGGCCCGGAGCGGTGAAGATGGGTAACCGGCTGGTTGACGATTTCGACCACTTTCTGTTCTGCCCGCGCGGCTTCCGCCTTTGCCATTCCTATCCCAGGCAGAGTCCAGAAGATTGCACCGGCACCCGTCAGCAAAAGGCCCGTCAGGCCGAGCAGCAACACGATATGGCCAACAGGGCGCGCCGGTTTCGCGGCATGGTGAACCGGCGTGGCCGGGGCGCGGCTCTCGCGCCCGCGCCGTCCGAAAACCGCGCTGGGCTGATCGATGTTCATCGGCCCATGTTGGGGCGGGCGGGCTAAAGCGTCGTTAGTAGGCCTTCGTCATCGCTTCAAAACCGAGGTCACTTTGAAGTGGCATGCATTGGGAGTCCGCTTCGGGCCGAACCCGGTCGTTCATCTTGATTGGACCATGGCCTACGCCGGCGCGCCGGCGACCGAGCCCCTGACCACCAGATCGACCGGCCAAACCTCGCCGCGGGCGCCTTCTTCCAGTCCCGATATCCGCGCCGCCAGCCGCTCGGCGACGCGGGCGCCGGCAAGGCGGATGGAAGAGCGCGTCGTCGACAGCGGCACGGAAAAATTTTCCGGCTTCAGCCAGGGGAAGACGTCGTCATGGGCGATCAGCGAGACATCGCCGGGAATGGTGAGGCCGAGGTCGCGCACCGCGCGCACGACGCCCAGCGCCATGATCAGGCTGGAGCAGGCGATCGCCGTCGGCGCGTCGCCCCCCTCGAGCAGACGCCTGGTGGCGCGGTAGCCGTTCTCTTCGGTCATGACCACGGAACAGACATGGCGTTCGCCCAAGGTCAGCCCACTCGCCGCGAGCGCCCGGCGCACGCCACGCTCGCGATGGATGGCGAAGGTCTCGCGGTCATCGCCATTGATCAGCGCCAGCCGCCGGTGGCCGAGCTGGACCAGCAGCCGCGCCGCTTCGTGGAAGGCGCCCTCATTGTCGATGTCGAGATAGGGATAGTCGAAGTCGAAGCCTTCGCTGCGGCCATGGACGAGGAAGGGAATGCCGAGCGTGCTTACCAGCGCCACCCGGCTGTCCTGCGGCCGCGGCGAGGAGATATAGACGGCATCGACCTGCCGGTTGGCGACGATGCGCCGGTAGGTCGTCTCCTGGTCGTCGGCATCGGCCGGCGACAGCACGAGATCAAGCTCGTGCGAGCGGGCATAGTCGCCCAGACCCGACAGGAACTCGACAAAATGCGGATCGATGTCGACGGCCGCGCCTGTCGGCAGGACATAGCCGATCATGCCGGACTTGCCGGTCGCCAGCCGCCGCGCGCTCGGATTGGGGCGATAGCCGTGGCGCTTGGCGGCGTCCATGACGCGCCTGCGCGTCTCCTCGTTGACCTCCGGGTAGCCGTTCAATGCCCGGCTTACCGTGGTCTGCGAAAGCGCCAGCATGTGCGCGAGCTGCTTGAGGTTCACAACGGTCTCCATTCCCTCAAAGCGCTTTTAAATTGAATCGACCCAAGCGCCACAAGGGCACGACATCATCGCGATTGACCATAGTCGGGGTTAAGGCCGGTTTGAAACAAGAAATTGCTGTTGCGCTGCCAAAAAAGCATGCTGCGCTGCACTTTTCGGCGCCAAAATTCGCAAAATTAAATCGATTAGCTACCGGACCCCCTTGACTTTCGGATGATTCAATGGCGTGATCCGAAAAGCCAAAGCGCTTTGGAAGACTCTTCGAAAGGTTGCGGTTCCCTTGCGACTGAGTCACAGTCCTGCGGCGTCGGCGGGCGGAATGGAGGTTCCGTCCGGTGTGTGTGACCCACTGGGAGGAATACCGATGAAGAAAATGCTTATGCTGGGTGTTGCGTTTGGTGCGCTCGCCCTGAATACGCCCGCGCATGCCGAACTGAAGTTCAAGCCGGGTGAGGATTCGCGCTTTCACTGGGCGAATTTTGACGACCTCAAGAAAGTCGACCTCAAGGGCGAGACGCTGACCATCTTCGGGCCGTGGCGCGGCGAGGATGAGACGCTTGTCCGTTCGGTGCTCGACTATTTCTCCGAGGCGACCGGGGCGGAGGTGAAATACTCCTCGTCCGAAAACTACGAGCAACAGATCGTCATCGACACCCAGGCCGGCAGCCCGCCAAACATCGCCGTCCTGCCGCAGCCGGGCCTGATCCAGGACCTCGCTTCCAAGGGCGTGCTGACCCCGCTGGGCGACGACGTCGCCGCCTGGATCAAGGAGAACTACGCCGCCGGCGACTCCTGGGCCAAGCTCGGCACCTATACGGGCAAGGACGGCAAGTCGGCTTTCTATGCCTTTCCCTACAAGATCGACGTGAAGGGACTGGTCTGGTACTCGCCCGACAATTTCCAGGAAGCCGGCTACAAGGTCCCGAAGACCCAGGAAGAACTGGCCGAGCTCGAAAAGAAGATCATCGCCGATGGCGCCAAGCCCTGGTGCATCGGGCTTGGTTCCGGCGGCGCGACCGGATGGCCGGCGACCGACTGGGTCGAGGACATCATGCTCCGGACGCAGCCGCCTGAAGTCTACGACAAGTGGGTCAAGAACGAGATCCCGTTCACCGATCCGGCAGTGGTCAACGCCATCGACATCTTCGGCAAGATCGCCACCGACGACAAGATGGTGGATGGCGGCGCCAAGGCAGTGGCGGCGACCGATTTCCGCGACAGCCCGAAAGGCCTCTTCACCGTGCCGCCGAAGTGCTACATGCACCATCAGGCATCGTTCATACCGTCATTCTTCCCGGAGGGCGTAAAGCTCGGCCAGGACGCGGACTTCTTCCCCTACCCGCCCTACGCCTCCAAGCCGGAGCTCGGAACGCCGCTGGAAGTCGCCGGAACGCTGGTGATGATCACCAAGGATTCCAAGGCATCGCGCGAGTTCATCAAGTTCCTCGAGATGCCGCTCGCGCATGAATTGTGGATGGCGCAGAAGAGCTTCGTCACCCCCTTCAAGGGCGCCAACAAGGATGCCTATGGCAGCGATGCGCTGAAGAAGCAGGGCGAGATCCTGGTTGGAGCGACGACGGTGCGTTTCGACGGTTCCGACCTGATGCCCGGCAAGGTGGGCGCCGGCTCATTCTGGACCGGCATGATCGATCTGGTCGGCGGCAAGTCCGCCCAGGACGTGGCCGCCGACATCCAGAAGAGCTGGGACGCCATCAAGTAGGTCGCAACGGACAAGCTAGAACCTTACTGATCCTCCTGCAGGATCCGGGCTACGGCCCGGGTCCGACCGGCGGCATACGCCGCAAGCCTTCGCGTTTCGATTGTTCCGAATGACTCACAAAGTCGGTGCATCCGACCACCGGGATTTGCCCGGCTGGTCATGCGCAGGGAGAGGGACCCATGGCGGCTCAGATTTTCTCGGCCATTTTCGTCATCATCATCGGCGTCGGCGGCTGTGTCGCCTACTTCTGGGGCGCCAACAAACTGTTGGACCTGACCTTCCCTTCGCGCGGGGTCACCGGCACGGCTGCCGTCAACAATCTGCGCCGGCAGGGCCTGGTGCGGCCATGGCTGTTCGTCGGCCCTGCGATGATCATTCTCACCATCTACCTGATCTACCCGGTGGTCGCGACCCTGTGGCTCTCCTTCCTCGACCGCGGCGGCACCAGTTTCGTCGGGCTCGCCAATTACGAGTGGGCCTTGCGCGACCCGGATCTCCGACGCTCGATCCTGAACAATCTGCTGTGGCTGGCGGTGGTGCCGGCGGCCTGCACGTTCCTCGGCCTGATCATCGCCGTGCTCACCGACAAGATCTGGTGGGGCACGATCGCCAAGAGCCTGATCTTCCTGCCGCTGGCCATCTCCTTTGTCGGCGCCAGCGTGATCTGGAAGTTCATTTATGAGTATCGCGGCGAGGGCCAGGTGCAGATCGGCCTGCTCAACGCCATCATCCAGCATTTCGGCGGCCAGCCGCAGGTGTGGATCTCGCTGCCGTTCTGGAACAATTTCTTCCTGATGATCATCCTGATCTGGATCCAGACCGGCTTTGCCATGGTCATCCTGTCTTCCGCGCTGCGCGGCATTCCGGAAGAAACGCTGGAAGCCGCCGTCATCGACGGCGCCAACCCGTTCCAGATCTTCTGGAAGATCATGGTGCCGCAGATCTGGGGCACCATCGCCGTCGTCTGGACCACGATCACCATCCTGGTGCTGAAGGTGTTCGACATCGTGCTGACCATGACCAACGGCCAGTGGAACAGCCAGGTTCTGGCCAATCTGATGTTCGACTGGATGTTCCGCGGTGGCGGCGATTTCGGCCGTGGCGCGACGATCGCCATCATCATCATGATCGCGGTCATCCCGATCATGGTCTGGAACATCCGCCAGGCGAACAAAGAGACGGGAGGACACTGAGATGGCCGTCGCGACCGGAAAATCCTTCGTCAGCCGTTTCGGCGTCCACATAGCGGTGCTGGTCTTCGTTGCCATCTGGACCATTCCGACACTCGGCATCCTGGTCTCGTCGCTGCGCGACAAGGACCAGATCGTCGCCTCGGGCTGGTGGAATTCGTTCGCCAGCTCCAGCCAGACCGAGGCCGGGCGGCTGCCGCCCGCCACGGCGCAGACCCAGAAGGACGGCAAGTACGTCCTCGAGGGCAATATTTTCGGCGACGGTGCCCACCGCAACATCAGCGCCTTCGGCGTCAAGGCGGCGGCACCGACGCAATATCCCGCCGGCACATCGGCCGACCTCGGTGACGGCGTCACCCTGCAGGTCAATGCCGACGGCAGCTTCGTCATGACCTCGCCCAAGGCGTTCGAGGGCGACCGCGGGCAGCGCCTCTACTATGCCTCGTCGGCGCCACCGAAATTCACCACCGACAACTACCAGACCGTGCTGTTCTCGGAAGGCATCGGCCGCTCGTTCATGAATTCGCTGACCGTCACCATCCCGGCGACCGTCATCCCGATCCTGATCGCCGCCTTTGCCGCCTATGCGCTGGCCTGGATGCGGTTTCCCGGCCGGGCGCTGCTGATCGCGGTCATCATCGGCCTGCTGGTGGTGCCTCTGCAGATGTCGCTGATCCCGCTTTTGAAACTCTACAATGGCGTCGGCACTTTCTTCGGCGTGCCGTCGAAGACCTATCTCGGCATCTGGCTGGCGCATACCGGCTTCGGCCTGCCTTTCGCCATCTATCTGCTGAGGAGCTACATCGCCGGCCTGCCGCGCGAGATCATGGAATCGGCACGCATCGACGGCGCCAGCGACTTCGAGATCTTCGTCAAGATCGTGCTGCCGCTGTCCTTCCCGGTGCTGGCCTCCTTCGCCATCTTCCAATTCCTGTGGGTATGGAACGATCTGTTGGTGGCGATGGTTTTCCTTGGTACGGCGCCCGACCAGATCGTGTTGACGGCTAAGCTCAACGCGCTGCTCGGCTCTCGCGGCGGCAACTGGGAGATCCTGACGACATCGGCCTTCATCACCATCATCGTGCCGCTGATCGTCTTCTTCTCGTTGCAGCGCTATTTCGTCCGCGGGCTGCTCGCCGGCTCGGTGAAAGGAGGCTGAGACCATGCAATCCGCTTTGAAAGCCAGTTCGAACCCCGACCTCGCCATCGATCGCGACTGGTGGCGCGGTGCTGTGATCTATCAGATCTACCCGCGCAGCTATCAGGATTCGAACGGCGACGGCATCGGCGACCTCAAGGGCATCATCGGACGGCTGCCCTACATCGCCGCACTCGGCGCGGACGCCATCTGGATTTCGCCCTTCTTCAAGTCGCCGATGAAGGATTTCGGCTACGACGTCTCGGACTATTGCGACGTCGACCCGATGTTCGGCACGCTCGCCGATTTCGACGCGCTGACGGCGGAGGCGCACCGGCTGGGTCTCAAGGTGATGATCGACGAAGTGCTGTCGCACACGGCCGACATCCATCCCTGGTTCAAGGAAAGCCGGTCGAGCCGTAGCAATGCCAAGGCTGACTGGTATGTCTGGGCGGACGCCAGGCCCGACGGCACGCCGCCCAACAACTGGCTGTCGATCTTCGGCGGATCGGCCTGGCAGTGGGACACCAGCCGCCAGCAATATTACCTGCACAATTTCCTGGCCGAGCAGCCCGATCTCAACTTCCACAATCGCGAGGTGCAGGACGCGCTGCTCGACGTCACCCGCTTCTGGCTGGAACGCGGCGTCGACGGCTTCCGGCTCGACACGATCAATTTCTACTTCCACAGCCAGGGCCTGGAAAACAATCCGCCGCTGCCGCCGGAAGAGCGCAACGACCAGACCGCGCCGGCGGTCAATCCATACAACTACCAGGATCATCTCTACGACAAGAGCCGCCCGGAAAACCTCGGCTTCCTGGAGCGCTTTCGCGCCCTGCTCGACGAATATCCGGCGACCGCCGCTGTCGGCGAGGTCGGCGATTCGCAGCGCGGGCTGGAAGTCGTGGCCGCCTACACGGCCGGCGGCAAGCGCGTGCATATGTGCTATTCCTTCGACTTCCTGGCGCCGGAAAAGATCAGCGCCGCCAAGGTCCGCTCGGTGCTGGAAGCCTTTGGCAGGGTCGCCAGCGACGGCTGGTCGTGCTGGGCGTTCTCCAACCATGACGTGATGCGCCCGGCCTCGCGCTGGGCCGCCGGCGAAGCCGACCCTGTCGCCTATCTCAAGGTCATCTCGGCCTTGCTGATGTCGCTGCGCGGCTCGGTCTGCATCTACCAGGGCGAAGAACTCGGGCTCGGCGAGGCCGAGTTGCGCTTCGAGGACCTGCAGGATCCCTATGGCATCCGCTTCTGGCCGGAGTTCAAGGGCCGCGACGGCTGCCGCACGCCCATGGTGTGGGACGGCGGCGCCAAGAATGGCGGCTTCTCACAGGCCAAGCCCTGGCTGCCGGTGCAGGCCAAGCATCTGGCGCAGGCGGTCAATGTCCAGCAGGGCGACCAGGCTTCGCTGCTCGAGCACTACCGGCGCTTCCTGACCTTCCGCCGCGCCCATCCGGCGCTGGCCAAGGGCGACATCACCTTCATCGAGAGCGAGGGCGACACCGTCGCTTTCACGCGCCGCGCCGGCAACGATGAGATCGTCTGCGTCTTCAACCTCGGCGCCGGGCCGGCCAAGGTTGACCTTGGCAGCCGATCCCTGCAACCTTTGCCGGGGCACGGTTTTTCCGGGCAGGCGAACCCCGGTTCGATCGAGCTTGGCGGCTACGGTGCCTGGTTCGGGCGCATAGACTGAAATCCTTGAGGAAATCACTGGGAGGAAACCAATGGCCGATGTCAATCTGAGACAAGTGAAGAAGTCCTACGGCAATCTCAACATTCTCCACGGCATCGACCTTGATATCAAATCGGGCGAGTTCATCGTCTTCGTCGGTCCGTCCGGCTGCGGCAAGTCGACCTTGCTGCGCTCTATTGCCGGGCTCGAGGAAATCACGTCGGGCGAGCTCAAGATCGATGGCGACGTGGTCAACGACGTGCCGCCGTCCAAGCGCGGCATCGCCATGGTGTTCCAGTCCTACGCGCTTTATCCGCATATGACGGTCTACGACAACATGGCGTTCTCGATGAAGATCGGAAAGGAAAACAAGGCCGAGATCGACCGCCGCGTGCGCCAGGCCGCGGAAATCCTGCAGCTGACCAAATATCTCGACCGGCTGCCCAAGGCGATGTCGGGCGGCCAGCGCCAGCGTGTCGCCATCGGCCGCGCCATCGTGCGCAATCCGAAAGTGTTCCTGTTCGACGAGCCGCTCTCGAACCTCGACGCCGCGCTGCGCGTCGCGACGCGCATCGAGATCGCCAAGCTCAAGGAATCGATGCCCAACACGACGATGATCTATGTCACCCACGATCAGGTCGAGGCGATGACGCTGGCCGACCGCATCGTGGTGCTGAAGGACGGCCATGTCGAACAGGTCGGCACGCCGATGGACCTTTACAAGAAACCCGGCAACCTGTTCGTCGCCCAGTTCATCGGCTCTCCGGCCATGAACATCCTGCCGGCAACCATCGACAAGACCGGCAACCCGACCGTCGTCAGCCATGTCGGCGGCCGCAAGGCGACAGTGCCGATCACGACGCCCGCCTCGGCCAAGGGCGCGGCGGTCAGTTTCGGCGTGCGGCCGGAAGACCTGATCATCGCCAGCGGTGCGGAGTATCTGTTCGAGGGAACGGTCGACTATGTCGAGCAGCTTGGCGAGGTCCAGCTGGTCTATGTCGATATCGGCCGCGCCGACCTGCCGCTGGTGACCAAACTGCCGGGCAATGTCGAGGTCAAGCGCGGTTCGACATTGCGGCTGAGCGCCAACGCCGAGGACCTGCATATCTTCGACGCGGACGGACATTCCTTCGCGCTGCAAAAGCCGGAAGCAAAAGCGGCCTGAGGCCGCACGCACTGCCGGGTCAAAGCGACACAAAAAAGAGCGGCGGGCTAGGCTCGCCGCTCTTTCTTGGAAATCAGCTTCGGCTGTTAACGGCCGAAGAGGTTCCGGTCGCTGCCCTGAGGAGCGGACTTCTGCACGTCGCCCGACGAATTGAGCAGCTTGTAGACAGGCGAGCCGTTCTCGCGGATCGAAGCCGTACGCGAGTTGTCGATCGAAGTTACGGCGGGCTGGTTGGCGCCATCGGAGCCATAATTGTCACTGCCCGCGAAAGCACTGCCGGAGATAGCCAGAACGGCGGCGGCAGCAAGGATGATCTTGTTCATTTTAGTCTCCTGAATTTCTTAAGATCGGCCGGAGCAGCGAGCGGAAAGCCCGCCGCTAGCCGCGATCGGTTGTTAGTTGTTGCCGAAAAGGTTGCGGTCGGAGCCCTGCTGAGCAGGAGCCTGGGTGGCCGGAGCCGACTTGCCGACCGAAGCCGTGTAGGAATTGTCGACCGCAGCGGCCGGCTGGTTGGCACCGTTGGAACCGTAGTTGTCGCTGCCGGCGAAGGCGCTGCCGGAAATGGCCAGGACGGCGGCGGCAGCAAGGATGATCTTGTTCATGATAGTCTCCTGAATTTCTTGAGGTCAGCCGTGGCAGCGGGCGAAAAGCCCGCCACCAGCCGCCATCGGTTGTTAGTTGTTGCCGAACAGGTTGTGATCGGCGCCCTGGGCAGGCGTCTGAGCAGCCGGTTCCGACTTCTTGGTCGAAGCGGTGTACGAGCTGTCGACAGCCGTGGCTGCGGCGGCATTCGAACCATAGTGGTCGCTACCAGCGAAGGCGCTGCCGGAAATTGCCAGAAGGGCGGCGGCAGTGAGAACAATCTTTTTCATTTTTAGTACTCCAGTATTTTTTCCGTCCGTCTAGCGGCGTGTCTTGGGATTGAAATCGCGTCGTTCGGACAGCCCCGATGTGGGAAAGCCCTCTCGCCGTTTCCAATCACGAAGTTGTTCCGTGTGGACCAAGAATCCACCACTTGAAATTGTGCCAGAGTGTTCCACTTAAAACATTTTTCTTATTGATATCAATATTTTAAGCAAATCCAACGCCTTGATCACCAACTGTATCGGAGGCTCAGTGTTCACACCGTCCTGCACGCACCGTCAACAGAAACGAACCGTTCGGTTCGATTTTAGACTCTGCTAATAGTCACTTTTCGAAACCGTTAGCCTTTTTGCTTCCCGTTCCGGGTCGATTTTGATGGCCTGTACAGCCGTCACCTCGACGATTTCGTGGCTGCTATGCGCGGCCCTATCGTTGCGCATGCGTGTCGCGCCACATGGATGCGATGTCGCTTTCATGCCGATGTCGCAAACGCTGTCGTGATTAGATCATGTCATCTCAGGTGCCGCTTCGTGACGACGGGGCGGAGAATTGGGAAGCCGGTCAAAGTCCGGCGCTGCCCCCGCAACGGTGGTGGAGTTCAAGTCGCAACGGGAGACCACTGGGCGAAAGCCTGGGAAGGTGTCGCGACCGTCCGCAAGGACACTCCAGAGCCCGGAAACCAGCCCGAGATTTTTGAACTCGACTGATCGCGGTGGGCGGTCAAGAGGCGGACGGCGCATGCCCGGCTTTTGCCGTTCTGCGTCTAATCCTTCCTCAATCACCACCAGTTCAGTCCTTGAAGCATGAGGACAGGACATGGATGCGCGCAACGATATGCTGAGGCTCTTGAACGGCCGCAGAGAGGGCTTCTCGCTCGAGCAGCCCTTCTACACCGATCCCGATTTCTTCAAGCTCGACATGGAGCTGATCTGGTATTGCGACTGGCTGTTCATCGGCCATGATTGCGAACTTCCCAAGCCCGGCAGCTTCATCACCGTGCAGATCGGCGACTATCCGGTCGTGCTGGTGCGCGATCAGCAGGGCAAGATCAATGCCTTCCACAATTCCTGCCGCCATCGTGGCAGCCGTGTCTGCAACACCGACAAGGGCATGGCCGCCAAGCTGGTCTGCCCCTATCACCAGTGGACCTATGAGCTGGACGGAAGGCTGCTGTTTGCCCGCCAGATGGCCGGCGGTTTCGACAAAAGCCAGTTCGGCCTCAAGCCGATCGCCTGCGAAAGCGTGGCCGGCTATGTCTTCATCTGCCTGGCCAAGGAGCCGGCCGACTTCGCGCCGATGCGGGCGATGATCGAACCCTATCTCAAGCCGCACCGGCTCGGCGAAGCAAAGATCGCCTTCGAGAGCACGATCGTCGAGAAGGGCAACTGGAAGCTCGTCTGGGAAAACAACCGCGAGTGCTACCATTGCGCCGGCAACCATCCGGAGCTGTGCAAGACCTTCCCGGAAGCCCCCACGGTGACCGGGGTGCAAGGCGCCGACAGCGATCCGGAGATGCTGGCGCACTGGGCCAAATGCGAGGCCGCCGGCCTGCCGAGCAAGTTCCGCATCGACCCGGCCGGGCAATACCGCGCCACCCGCGCGCCGCTGCTGCGCGACGCGGTCAGCTACACGATGAACGGCAAGCGCGCGGTGAAGAAGAACCTGTCCGACACGGTCTCGGCCGATCGCATCGGCACGTTGATGCACTATCACTACCCGACGACCYGGAACCATATCCTCATCGACCATGCCGTCACCTTCCGCGTGCTGCCGATCAGCGCGACGGAAACGGCGGTGACGACCAAGTGGCTGGTTCACAAGGATGCGGTCGAGGGTGTCGACTACGATCTTGCCGAACTCACCCATGTCTGGACCGAGACCAACGACCAGGACCGCCGCATCGTCGAGGAAAACGCTTTCGGCATCCTGTCGCCGGCCTACGAGCCCGGCCCCTATTCGGAGCTGCACGAGGGCGGCGTGATCCAGTTCGTCGACTGGTACGCCCGCTTCATCGGTCCGCGCCTTGCCGATGACGGCCGGCCAGCGCTGCGCAGTGTCGCTTGAGAGGTTGAGGAATGAACGCGATGACGGATCTCGGTCTCTATCGCCACCTCGACCAGATGGCGCCCTGGAACGACAGGCTGCAGGTGCTGGAAGTGATCGGCGTCAGCGACGAGGCGCCTGACGTCAAGACCTTCACCTTCCGCTCCGACAACCAGACCTGGTTCCGCTACAAGCCGGGCCAGTTCGTGACGCTGGAACTGCCGACGCCGGACGGGCCGCTGATGCGCACCTATACGCTGTCGTCCTCGCCGTCGCGGCCGTTCTCGATCGCGGTGACGGTGAAGGCGCAGGCCGGCAGCATCGGCACACGCTGGATGTTCGATCATCTGGTGCCCGGTTCGCACGTCAAGGCCTATGGGCCGAACGGCGACTTTTCGCTGCACAGCCACCCGGCGGCCAAATATCTGTTCATCTCGGCCGGTTCCGGCGTGACGCCGATGATGTCGATGCTGCGCTGGCTGAACGATTGCGCGCCGTGGACCGATGTCGGCTTCGTCAACTGCGCGCGACGCCCGGAGGAGATCATCTTCCGCAAGGAGCTCGAGTTGCTGGGCGGCCATATGCCGGGCCTGTCGCTCGGCTTCATGATCGAGGAGCGGTCGAGCCGCGAGGGCTGGTACGGCCATATGGGCCGCATCGACGCGATCCGGCTGCCGCTGCTGGCGCCCGATTTCCGCGAACGCGAGATCTTCTGCTGCGGTCCGGATCCTTTCATGCGCGCCGTTCGCGGCATGCTGGAAGCCGCCGGCTTCGACATGACGAAATACCACCAGGAGAGCTTTGCCGCACCCGTGGTGGAGGAGGTCCCGGCGCCGTTCGCGTCACCCGGCGAAGACGGCGTGGCCGTTCCCGTCGAAGCAACACCGATCCGCTTCGCGCTTTCGGATGTCGATGCCGAGTGCGTCGCCGGCCAGACCGTGCTGCAGACGGCGCGCGCCTCCGGCGTGCGGATCCCCGCAGCCTGCGAATTCGGCCTGTGCGGGACCTGCAAGGTGAAGAAAGTCTCGGGCGCCGTCGAAATGAGCCACAATGGCGGCATCCTCGATCACGAGATCGATGACGGCTTCATCCTCGCCTGCTGCTCGAAGCCGCTGTCGGCGCTCGAAATCGAGGCGTAACAGCGTCGGGCGGACCCTGCATGGCGGCCTTGCCGAGCAGCCGCGGCTGCTTGATAGGAACGTGGGTCAAGGTCGGCTCATAAACCGTTCTCGTGCGGCTTGGTCACCCGCCGCAGCGTCAGATTGATCCTGCCGCCATTCTTGAGCAGCGCCGAGGTCGAGGGATAGATGCGGTCGACACCGTGGAAGGCGAGACGGCCCTCGCCGCCAAGCACGACGACGTCGCCGCTCTTCAGCCTGAACGACTTGGTGGCGCCGTCGCGCGTCGTCTGGCCGACCCTGAACAGGCAATCATCGCCCAGCGACACGGAGACGACAGGCGCCGAAAAGTCGGCCTCGTCGCGATCCTGGTGCAGGCCCATCTTTGCATCCGCCGTGTAGAAATTGATCAGACAGGCCTCCGGCGGATTCGGATATCCCGACACCTGCCGCCACAGATCGAGCAGGCCCTGCGGGATCGGCGGCCATGGCTCCCCGGTCAGYGGATGCGTCGGCTGGTAGCGATAGCCGCGCTCCTTGTCGGTGACCCAGCCGAGCGGGCCGCAATTGGTCATGCGCACGCTCATCTCCTTGCCGGTGCGCGGCATGGCCGGCACGAACAGCGGCGCCTGCTGGACGATTCCTCTCACCGCCTCGACCAGCGCCTCCTGGTTGGCGCGGGAGAGATAGGCCGGCATGTGGCGGACGCCGTTGGGCAGAACGAGCATGGAAGCGCACCTTGAGATGGTTCGAGCCAGCAAGATGCCACCATCGACGGAAAACGGCGACCCGAAAGCCGTCGCCAGTGTCACCACAGGTGCCGTGTGGAATTCACGTCCCCGCTTCGCGAAAGGCGGTTGACGGATAAACATGAATTTCATAGTCAAGTTTTTAACTTGAGTGTTTGAGGCAACAATTTTGATGCCGACGCAAGGGCGAGGTCGCTGGCGGCGAATGGCAAAGAGCGAGGCATATCGACGTGACGTTTCATGAGGGGTCTAACGCGGCCGGCGACGGCAAGGTCTGGTGCCGGGGATTGCTCGCCACGACGTGTCTAGCGGCACTGCTCGGTGCTCATCAAGCGCTCGCGCAGCAAGCGCCCACCCGGACTCAAGACGGCACGCTCGAGCCGATCACGGTCACCGGCAAGGGTGGCCGGGTCAACTCCCGGGATGACGACAAGACTGTGGCCGCCAAGCGCAGTTCCGGCGCGACCAAGACGGATACGCCGCTGATCGAAACGCCGCGCTCCGTCTCGGTGGTGACGCGCAAGGAAATCGAGGAGCGGGGCGCGCAGGACATCATCGAGGCGGTGCGCTATTCGGCGGGCGTCAGCACCGGCGCATATGGCTTCGATCCGCGCTTCGACCAGATCTATATCAGAGGTTACGACGCCACCACGCTCGGCGATTACAAGGACGGCCTGCGCCAGCCCTACATCAATTACGGCACCTTCCGCACCGACCCCTATTCGCTCGAACGCGTCGAGGTCATCAAGGGACCGGTGTCGGTGCTTTACGGCGCGGGAACGCCGGCCGGCATCGTCAACAAGGTGCCCAAGCTGCCGACCGAGGACAGGATCCGCGAAGTCCAGTTGCTCTATGGCACCAAGGACAGGGCGCAGGCGGCCTTCGATTTCGGCGGGCCGGTCACGGAAGGCAGTGACGAATTCCTCTACCGGATCGTCGGCCTGGCGCGAAACGGCGACACCAATTTCGACATCGCCGACGACCGCTATTTCCTGCAGCCATCACTGACCTGGAACCCGGATGCCGCGACCTCCTTCACCATCTACGGGCTGGTGCAGGCCGACGAGACCGATACCAGTGTCGCCGCGATCACCGATCCGTCGGGAAAGGTTCATGCCCTGCGCTCAAGCGACCCGGACTACGACTATCAGAAGATCCGGCAGCAGCAGGTCGGCTACAAATTCGAACACGATTTCGGCGACGGCATCACGTTCCGCCAGAACGTCCGGTATTCCCATCTCGACCTGAGGTCGCGCTATCTTGCAGTCGCGAGTTGGACGGAGACCGTCGCACATCGGTATGCGAATTCGATCCGCGACGAAATGAACGTATTCCAGGCCGACAACCAGATCGAGGCGAAGTTCGACATCGGGGCGCTCGCCCATACGGTGCTTCTCGGCCTCGAGTATACGAACCTGACTTCGTCCTTCGGCTATGGGATAGGCCCCGTCGATCCTGCCTATGATTTCGACATCGCCAATCCGACCTATGGTGTTTCCGGCCCGACGCCGGACTACAATTTCACGACATCCGACGCGGATCTGCGCCAGACCGGTATTTACGCGCTGGATCAGATCGAGCTCGACAGATGGCGCTTCACGCTCGGCGGCCGGCAGACCTGGGTCGAGCAGTCGCGTCAATATGGTAACGGCAGTTCCGAAGGCTTGAACAAGAACGCTTTCAGCATGCAGGCTGGCGCCCTCTATCTGTTCGACAATGGCGTTGCGCCCTTCGCGAGCTATGCGACCTCGTTCGAGCCGGTCACGAACCAATCCGCATCGGGCGGCATCCTTCAGCCGACGAAGGGGGAGCAGTTCGAGCTGGGGGCCAAATACCAACCGCCGGGGACCGATATCCTGCTGTCGGCGGTTGCCTATCATCTCGTCGAGAAGAACAAGCCGGTCGTCGTCAACGCCAACTCGGGCACCTACCGCGCTCTGGGCGAAGTCACCAGCGATGGTTTTGAGCTTGAGGCGCGTGCGGCCATCATGGACGGGCTGGATGTGATCACGGCCTACAATTACAACCATGCCGAGATCACTGACGGCGCAGCCGTGGAGATCGGCAAGGTTCCGGCCGTGACGCCGGCGCATGTCGCGAGCCTCTGGGCCAACTACAGATTCGACGAGGGCAGTGCCGCCCCCGGCCTTTCGGTCGGAGCCGGCGTGCGGCTGCAGAGCGCCACCTATACCGACACGTCAAACACCGCCAAGAATGATGCCGCGGTCTATCTCGACGCCTCGGCATCCTATGATTTCGGCGCCGTCGACAAGAAATATGAAGGCGTTTCCGCCGCCTTCGCCGTCCGCAACATCGCCGATGAACGTGCCGTCGTGTGCAACAGCGGCTATTGCTATCTGGGTCAGGGTCGCAACATCACGGCTTCGCTGAAGCGCCGCTGGTAAAATGAAAACGCCGCGCGTCCTTTCGGGTGCGCGGCGCCTGATTTCGCCGTTTCGAGACGGCCTGACAGCCGAATCAGGGGATGCGCAGCACCTGGCCCGGATAGATCTTGTCGGGGTGAGTCAGCATCGGCTTGTTGGCCTCGAAGATGGCCGTATTCTTGACTCCCTGGCCCTTGCCGTAGCTTTTCTCGGCGATCTTCCAGAGGTTGTCGCCCTTCTGCACGGTGTAGAAGGTCGGTTCCTTGGCCGGGGCAGCCGCCTTGCCGGCGTCCGGCGCGACCTGCAATTCGTCGGCCTGCACCTTGGAGACGCCGAGCGTGTTGCCAACGGCGATGACCGCCTTTTCGAAGATCGACTGGTCCTTGACCACGCCCTTCAGCACCGCCGTGTCACCCTGGACGACGACTTGCACGCCATCGGTGCCGAGCTTGTGTGAATCGAGCTCCTTCTTGAGCGTGTCGGCCGTGGGTGCGGCTTCCTCGTCGCCGCCGATGCCGAGCTTCTTGCCGACGCTCTTGACGAAATCGAACATGCCCATGTCTGGTCTCCCTTGCTGTGGCAACGGCGAAACCTTGCATCTGCGGTGTCAAATGGAAAGCCGTTTTATGCACGCGCCGGGTGCAATGCTTAATCGTTCTCCACCCGGCCGCGCAGCTTCTTGATGGTGCCGCGTCCGGCCTTGCTCTTCAGCCGCCGCTCGACCGCGCCTTTCGACGGCCGCGTCTTCTTGCGGGGCGGCGGCGGCGGCTCGGCGGCCTTGGCGACCAACGCCGTCAGCCTCGCCCGGGCGTCCGCCCGGTTCTGCTCCTGGGTGCGGAAGCGCCCGGCCTCGATGACGATGACGCCGTCCTTGGTGGCGCGCTGGCCGGCAAGCTTGATCGTGCGGGCGCGCACGCGTTCGGACAGGCCGGCCGCATTGGCCGCGTCGAAGCGCAGTTGCACGGCGGTCGCCACCTTGTTGACGTTCTGACCGCCGGGACCGGACGAGCGGATGAAATCCTCGTGCAGGTCGCCCGGGTGGATCACGGCTTCGTCCGCGATGATGATGTTGTCGTCGATCGGCATGCCGCAGTCATGGCGCGGCGGCGGACAAAAGAAAAGGCCCGATCGAAACCGGGCCTTCAATGGTGCTGAGCGGCAACGATGCCAAGCGATCTGGGCTGCTACTCCGCCGCTTCCTGCATGCGGGGCGCCGCACCCATGACGGTAGCATCGACATGCGGCTCGAATTTCTCGAAATTGACGGCGAACATGCCGACCAGTCTTGCCGCTTGCCGGTCATACGCAGGCTTGTCGGCCCAGGTCGAGCGCGGATCGAGAATGGCGCTGTCGACGCCAGGCACCGCCACCGGCACCTCGAAGCCGAAATTGGCATCGGTGCGGAATTCGCCTGTTTTCAGCGACCCGTCGAGGGCGGCGGCAAGCAAAGCGCGTGTCGCCTTGATCGGCATGCGCTTGCCGGTGCCGTAGGCGCCGCCGGTCCAGCCGGTGTTGACCAGCCAGCAATCGGCCCCATGGCTGGCGATGAGCTCGCGCAGCAGATTGCCGTATTCCGACGGGTGGCGCGGCATGAACGGGGCGCCGAAGCAGGTCGAAAACGTCGCTTCGGGTTCGGTGACGCCCCTTTCGGTTCCGGCCACCTTGGCCGTGTAGCCGGAGAGGAAATGATACATTGCCTGCGCCGGGGTCAGCCGCGCGATCGGCGGCATCACGCCGAAGGCGTCGGCGGTCAGCATGATGATGTTCTTGGGATGACTGGCTCGCCCGGTCTTCGAGGCATTGGGGATGAAGTCGAGCGGGTAGGCGCAGCGTGTGTTTTCGGTGAGCCGGCCATCGTTGAAGTCCGGCACGCCATCGGCGTCGAGCACGACATTTTCCAGCACCGTGCCGAAGCGCCGCGTGGTGGCGAAGATCTCCGGCTCGGCTTCGGCCGACAGCTTGATCGTCTTGCCGTAGCAGCCGCCTTCGAAATTGAAGATGCCGTGCGGGCCCCAGCCGTGCTCGTCGTCGCCGATCAGCGTGCGCGACGGATCCGCCGACAGCGTCGTCTTGCCGGTTCCCGAAAGCCCGAAGAAGACGGCGGCGTCGCCGGCCGGTCCCTCATTGGCCGAGCAGTGCATCGGCATAACGCCCTTCTGCGGCAACAGATAATTGAGCATGGTGAACACCGACTTCTTCATCTCGCCAGCATAGGAGGTGCCGCCGATCAGCACGATCTTGCGGCTGAGGTCGACGGCGATCACCGTTTCGGTGCGACTGCCGTGGCGGGCGGGGTCGGCGCGGAAGGACGGCAGGTCGATGATCGTCATGTCAGGGACGAACTGTTCGAGTTCGGCCTTGTCCGGGCGGATGAGAAGATTGCGGATGAACAGCGAGTGCCAGGCAAATTCGGTGATGACGCGCGTCGGCAGTTTCAGCTCGGCATCGGCCCCGCCGACGAGGTCCTGAACATAGAGATCCTTGTCCGCGGCGTGGGCGAGGAAATCGGCGAGCAGCGTCTCGAACTGGGCCGGCGAGATCGCCTTGTTGTTGTCCCACCAGACATGCGCCTCGGTAGCGGCGTCGCGGACGACGAACTTGTCCTTGGGCGAACGGCCTGTGTGCTGTCCGGTCTCGGCGACCAGCGCGCCATGCGCGGTCAGCCGGGCCTCGCCGCGCCGGATCGCCTCCTCGTAAAGGGCGGCCGCGCCGAAATTGTAGCGCACCATACCGGTGGTTTTCAGGCCGATACGATCGATCGGGCAAGCAGGATTGCGTTTGCCGACTTCCGACATTGGTGTCCCTTCTACGATTTGCCGCATCTTTGCCGGCGCATTTCCGGCACGCCCGCAGTGTGGGCTGAGATGGTCAAAACCAGAAAAGCCAAATGATATCAAATCATTAATCGATTTAAATATTTTGAAAGTTGTTTAAATCGTTTATATATGCGAAAAGTTTCACGGTTGCCCAAAGGATTGGCGCTGTTCGTTCGTCCAATCCATGTCGAGGTAGGATTGTGGCCTGCGGCACCCCGCGCGTGACAGCGGACAAGGCCTATGCCACATTTTGTACCTAATTTGTCCTGCAAAAGCCCCTTCTCTACGAAAGAAGGGACAGCTCATGAGGGAGCCGCTTGAAATGGCAACAATCGCGCTTGTCGATGACGACCGCAACATTCTGACGTCGGTGTCGATCGCCCTCGAATCCGAGGGGTATCGCGTCGAGACCTACACGGATGGTGCGTCCGCGCTGGAAGGCCTGGCGGCACGTCCGCCAAATCTTGCCATTCTCGACATCAAGATGCCGCGCATGGACGGCATGGAGCTCTTGCGCCGGATGCGCCAGAAGTCGGACCTGCCGGTGATCTTCCTGACCTCCAAGGACGACGAGATCGATGAATTGTTCGGCCTCAAGATGGGCGCCGACGATTTCATCCGCAAACCGTTCTCGCAGCGCCTGCTGGTCGAGCGGGTGCGCGCCGTGCTGCGCCGTGCCAGTGCCCGCGAGGCTGCGGCAAAGGCGCCCAGCCAGCAGGCCCGCTCACTCGAGCGCGGCCAGCTCGTCATGGACCAGGAGCGCCACACCTGCACCTGGAAGGGCGAACCGGTGACGCTCACCGTCACCGAATTCCTGATCCTGCATTCGCTGGCGCAGCGTCCCGGTGTCGTAAAAAGCCGTGATGCGCTGATGGATTCGGCCTATGATGAGCAGGTCTATGTCGATGACCGCACGATCGACAGCCACATCAAGCGGCTGCGCAAGAAGTTCAAGGCTGTCGACGACGACTTCGAGATGATCGAAACCCTCTATGGCGTGGGATATCGGTTCCGAGAAGCGTGAATAGGGAATAGGCAGTAGGGATTAGGCAGTAGAGAATCTCAGCCATTTCTCTATTCCCTACTGCCTAACGCCTACTCACTAAACAGGGCCTGCTATTCGATGGCAGTGGAAGCACAGCGAACAAGACCGACGGGCGCCAGGCGGCCGTCGCGCATCATGCCGTCATTCGTCTCGAAGATCACGGTGCCAATGCGCCGCTTCCTCGGCCATCACATCTTTTCCAGCCTGACGCGGCGCATCCTGTTCCTCAACCTTGCCGGCCTGGCAGTGCTCGTCACCGGCATCCTCTACCTCAACACCTTCCGCGACGGGCTGATCGATGCCCGCGTCGAAAGCCTGATGACGCAGGGCGAGATCATCGCCGGCGCGATCGCTGCGTCGGCGACGGTCGAGACCGATTCGATCAGCATCGACCCGGAAAAGCTGCTCGAGCTGCAGGCCGGCGAAAGCCTGGGACCGGGCTCCGATCAGCTCGACAATCTGGACTTTCCGATCAATCCCGAACGTGTCGCGCCGGTGCTGCGGCGGCTGATCTCGCCGACCCGTACGCGAGCCCGCATCTATGACCGCGACGCCAATCTGCTGCTCGATTCGCGCCATCTCTATTCGCGCGGCCAGATCCTGCGCTATGACCTGCCGCCGGTCGAAGAGGAAGAGCCCGACCTTGTCGAGCGCGTGCAGAAGTTCATCTTCGACTTCTTCCGCAACACCGACCTGCCGGTCTATCATGAGCAACCGGGCGGCAACGGCGCTGCCTTCCCGGAAGTGGTGAAGGCGCTGACCGGCAGTCCGTCGACCATCGTGCGCGTCTCCGAACAGGGCGAGCAGATCGTTTCGGTGGCGGTGCCGATCCAGCGCTTCCGCGCCGTTCTCGGCGTCCTGATGCTGTCGACCGAAGGCGGCGACATCGACAAGATCGTCGCCGCCGAACGCAAGGCGATCTTGCGCGTCTTCGGCATCGCGGCACTGGTCACCGCCATCCTGTCCATGCTTCTGGCCTCGACCATCGCCAATCCGCTGCGCCGGCTGTCGGCGGCGGCGGTGCGGGTCCGGCGCGGCGTCAAGAGCCGCGAGGAGATCCCCGACTTTTCCGACCGGCAGGACGAGATCGGCAATTTGTCAGTCGCCGTGCGCGACATGACCAACGCGCTCTACGCGCGCATCGAGGCGATCGAAAGCTTCGCCGCCGACGTGTCGCATGAGTTGAAGAACCCGCTGACGTCGCTGCGCAGCGCGGTGGAAACGCTGCCGCTGGCCAAGAACGACAATTCGCGCAGCCGGCTGATGGACATCATCCAGCATGACGTCCGGCGTCTGGACCGCCTCATTACCGACATTTCCGATGCCTCCCGTCTCGACGCCGAACTCGCGCGCGAAGATGCGGGGACGGTGGACCTGAAGAAATTCATCACCGACCTCGTCGCCGTGTCGCGCGAGACCACGCGCAACAAGAAGGCCGTCGAGATCGAACTCAAGGTCGCCAAGCTGCCGCAGGGCGTCAAAGGCTATTTCGTCGCCGGTCATGATCTGCGCATCGGCCAGGTCGTCACCAATTTGATCGAGAATGCGCGCTCCTTCGTTCCCGAGGACCATGGCCACATCAGCCTGTCGCTGGCGCGCGCCGGCAAGTTCAACATCCTGACCGTGGACGACAATGGTCCGGGCATCCGCGCCGACAACATCGACCGCATCTTCGAACGCTTCTACACCGACCGGCCGGCCGGCGAGGCGTTCGGCCAGAATTCGGGCCTTGGCCTGTCGATCTCCAGGCAGATCGTCGAGGCCCATGGCGGCACGCTGACCGCCGAGAACATCCCCGGCACCAAGCCCGGCGAGATCAAGGGCGCGCGCTTCGTCGTGAYGCTGCCGGCCGAAGCATGATTGCCGACCGTGCCGCCTGAAAACATCCATGCGACGGCGATCCTGATCGGCGAGCGCGGCATCCTGGTCAGCGGCGCATCCGGTTCGGGCAAGACAACGCTGGCGCTGACGCTGATCGACCATTGCCGCCAGCTCGGATTGTTCTCGAGGCTGGTCGGCGACGATCAGCTCTTCGCCGAGGCGCATGCGGGGCGGCTGGTGTGCCGAGCGCCCGCCACTATCGCCGGCCTCGCCGAAGTGCCGGGACTTGGCCCACGGAAGCTGCCGTTCGAACCTGCCTGCGTCGTCGACCTGCATGTGCGCCTGCTGCCGGCTGGCGAAATCGCCCGCTTCCAGGAGGACGCCAGCGAGGAGGTCGCCGGCTGCGCCGTGCCGCGGATCGATCTGGCCGAACGCAATGTCACGGCTGCCCTGCCCGCCGTGATGGCCCGGCTGTCCATCGTGCCTTTTCTATGATCCGCCCGGGGTTTTTTGTTGCAATGCGTCAAAATGGCATGGGCCGGCGCAATTTTGGGCTTGTCAACGGGCCGCGCGTCGACAAGATAGCGCTCCCGCCGCCTGGAATGGCTGGCGAGCATAAAATGCGCCTGTGAAGCGGCGATGACGGGAGCCACCAAAGAATGATCGGACTCGTGCTTGTAACGCACGGTCAACTGGCCACCGAATTCCGACATGCCGTCGAACATGTCGTCGGGCCACAAGACAATTTCGAAACCGTGGCGATCGGTGCCGACGACGATATGGAACAGCGTCGCCGCGACATCGTCGACGCCGTCGCCCGTGTCGATACCGGAGCGGGCGTCATCGTGCTGACCGACATGTTCGGCGGCACGCCGTCGAACCTCGCCATTTCGGTGATGGAATCCGGCCGCACCGAAGTCATCGCCGGCATGAACCTGCCGATGCTGATCAAGCTGTCCTCGATCCGCAAGGGCGACAACATGGCGGCCGCGCTCGACGAGGCGCAGGCGGCCGGACGCAAATACATCAATGTCGCCAGCCAGCTTCTGAGCAGCAAATGAACGCGCTATCCCCGGAAAAAGACCACATCGTCCGGGAGTTTCCGATCGTCAACCAGCGCGGCCTGCATGCACGCGCCTCGGCGAAATTCGTCCAGCTCGCCAGCGGCTTCGACGCCGCCGTCCATGTCGAGAAGGATGGCGTCAAGGTCGGCGGCACGTCGATCATGGGCCTGATGATGCTCGCCGCCAGCCCGGGCTACTCGATCCGCGTCACCGCCAGCGGGCCGGAGGCGCTTGAGGTCATGGACGCGCTGGAGCAGCTTGTGGCGTCGCGCTTCGGCGAGGAATGCTGATCCCACGCACCGCCCAAGCATGCCTGCGGGACATGCAGGGATAAAGATTTCTTTATATCCCATTGTCGTCTTGAGCATGATCTGCTAGTCAGGCCGGCAATTCGCGCCTTCGACGCGCCGACCGGCGCGGGCGTATCCGCAACCAATTCGCAAGCACATCAAATCGCACGGAGCACTGCCATGACGGGTAGCAAGGACTATGTGGTCGCCGACATCTCGCTCGCCGGCTGGGGCCGCAAGGAACTGGATATCGCCGAAACCGAAATGCCGGGCCTGATGGCCTGCCGCGAGGAATTTGGCGCCAAGAAGCCGCTGAAGGGCGCGCGCATCACCGGCTCGCTACACATGACCATCCAGACCGCGGTGCTGATCGAGACGCTGAAGGCGCTCGGCGCCGACATCCGCTGGGCGTCCTGCAACATCTTCTCGACCCAGGACCACGCCGCCGCGGCCATCGCCGAGGCCGGCATTCCGGTCTTCGCCGTCAAGGGCGAGAGCCTTGAACAGTACTGGGATTATACCGACCGGATCTTCCAGTGGGCCGACGGCGGCCTCTCCAACATGATCCTCGACGATGGCGGCGACGCCACCATGTATATCCTGATCGGCGCCCGCGCCGAGGCCGGCGAGGACGTGCTGTCCAACCCGCAAAGCGAGGAAGAGGAATATTTCTACGCCCAGGTGAAGAAGCGCCTGAAGGCTTCGCCCGGCTTCTTCACCAAGCAGAAGGCGGCGATTCGCGGCGTCACCGAAGAGACGACCACGGGCGTCAACCGGCTCTACCAGTTGCAGAAGAAGGGCCTGCTGCCCTTCCCCGCCATCAACGTCAACGATTCCGTCACCAAGTCGAAGTTCGACAACAAGTATGGCTGCAAGGAATCGCTGGTCGACGGCATCCGTCGCGGCACCGACACGATGATGGCCGGCAAGGTCGCGGTCGTCTGCGGCTATGGCGACGTCGGCAAGGGCTCGTCGGCCTCGCTCAAGGGCGCCGGCGCCCGCGTCAAGGTCACCGAGGTCGACCCGATCTGCGCGCTGCAGGCGGCGATGGACGGCTTTGAAGTGGTAACCCTGGAAGACGCGGCCCCGACCGCCGACATCGTCATCACCACCACCGGCAACAAGGATGTCGTCACCCTCGACCATATGCGGTCGATGAAGGACATGGTGATCGTCGGCAATATCGGCCACTTCGATAACGAGATCCAGGTCGCTTCGCTGCGCAATCTGAAATGGACCAACGTCAAGCCGCAGGTCGACATGATTACCTTCCCGGACGGCAAGCGGATGATCCTCCTGTCCGAAGGCCGCCTGCTCAATCTCGGCAACGCCACCGGCCATCCGAGCTTCGTCATGTCGGCGTCCTTCACCAACCAGGTGCTGGCCCAGATCGAGCTGTTCACCAAGGGCGAGCAGTACCAGAACCAGGTCTATGTCCTGCCCAAGCATCTCGACGAGAAGGTCGCCCGCCTGCACCTCGACAAGCTCGGCGCACGCCTGACCGAACTGTCGGGTGAGCAGGCCGCCTATATCGGCGTCACGCCGCAGGGTCCGTTCAAGCCGGAACACTACCGCTATTAACCAAAGCTAAATTTACTACCAGATATTGAGGCCGGGCGATTGACTTTTCGCCCGGCTTTATTTTTGCGCGCGATCAGCCTTCACGGCGATTCGGCGAGGGTTTATTGTCAGGTGATTCGCGACGCTTCCGGCCCGAGAGGGGATCAGAGAGGCGCGTTTCAGGGCGGTCTTGCATTCAGGCGGCGGAGAGGACCAAGACATGCCGGGGCAAAACCCGCACGGAGCGGGATCGGCCGTTTCCGGCGGCCATGACGATTCGGGGACCATAGGCTCGACCATTCAGGGCGGGCGCCTTTCATGGCGCGCCCGCGTCGGGCTGTTCCTGGCCAGTTCCGCGCTGGCCGGCCCACTGGCCAGCGCCGTGGCGCATGCCGAGAACGCCGCCGTGGCCACCGCCGGCCTGTCGATCAACACGGTCGAAGTCATGCAGCTTGCCGTGTTCGTCGGCGTGACGGGCGCGGCATTCCTGTCGGCCATCGTTCTCATCCGCGAGCGGGCCCGCACCTCGGCGGAGAATGTCGAACTGAGAAGCCGCGTCGCCGACATCAACGCGGCCCTGCGCCGTTCGGAAGCGCTGCTCAATCTGCGCGACCAGCGCGTGGTGGTCTGGGCCTCGGAAAACAAGAAACCCGAACTCATCGGCACATTGCCGGTCGAAAGCGGCGCGCCGGAGGAGCGGGCGGCATTTCTGGCCTTCGGCCGCTGGCTGATGCCCCGCTCGGCGGCGGCGCTCGAGCACGCTATCGCGGGCTTGCGCGAAAAGGCCAGGCCCTTCGACCTCGTCATCGAATCGCAGGCCGGCGCACCGCTCGAAGTGCATGGCCGCAAGAGCGCCGCGCACATACTGGTGCGGTTTGTCTCGCTTTCCGAGACACAGCGCAGCCAGGCCCGGCTGAAGATCGACAACCAGCGGCTGGCCGCCGACCATGACACGATGATCGGCCTGCTCGAAGCGCTGAAGATGCCGGCATGGCTGCGCGACGAGCACGGACGCCTGAAATGGGTCAACCGGGCCTATGCCGACGCGGTCGAAGCCGAAAGCCCGGAAGCCGCCGTCCGCGACGCCAAGGAATTCCTCGGCGGCCAGGCACGCGAGGCAATCGCCGCCCAGCACAAGACGCATCCGGTCTTCGAGCAGTCGCTGTCCACGGTGATCGAGGGCGACCGCCGCGTCTTCGCGGTGACCGACTTCGCCGGCGCCGACGGTTCGGCCGGCCTTGCCGCCGACACCAGCGCCATCGAGACCATTCGCGGCGAATATGAGCGCACGGTGCGCAGCCACGCCGACACGCTCGACCAGCTCAACACCGCGGTCGCCATCTTCGACACCGACGAGAAGCTGCGCTTCTTCAACCAGGCCTTCCAGAAACTGTGGGGCCTCGACATCGGCTTCCTGCACAGCGCGCCCGACAATGCGCTTTTGCTCGACCGGCTGCGCAGCGAGGGCAAGATTGCCGAGCAGCCCGAATGGCGCCGCTGGAAGGAAGGCCTGCTCGGCGCCTACCGCGCGGTGGAATCGCAGGAACATTGGTGGCATCTGCCCGACGGCAAGACCATCCGCGTCGTCGCCAACCCGCAGCCCAAGGGCGGCGTCACCTGGGTGTTCGAGAACCTGACCGAGAAGATGGACCTGGAAAGCCGCTACCGCACCGCGGTGCGCGTCCAGGGCGAGACGCTCGACAATCTCGCCGAGGGCGTGGCGGTGTTCGGGCCCGATGGGCGGCTGCGCCTGTCGAACCCAGCCTTTGCGACACTCTGGAGATTGAGCGGCGAAGCCGCCAAGCCCAATGTGCACGTCTCCACCATACGCGACCTTTGCGACCGCCAGGCGGTCGACAGCCCCTGGCCGGGTTTCGTCGCCGCCATCACCGGTTTCGACGACGAACGCCGCGACCGCCACGGCCAGAGCGAACTCAACAACGGCACCGTGCTGCGCTACGCCGTGATCCCGCTGCCCAACGGGCAAGTGATGATGACCTTCGTCGACGTCACCGACAGCGTCCATGTCGAACGTGCGCTGAAGGACAAGAACGAGGCGCTGGAGAAATCCGACCAGCTCAAGAACGACTTCGTCCAGCACGTGTCCTACGAACTGCGTTCGCCGTTGACCAACATCATCGGCTTCACCGAACTGCTTTCACTGCCCACCACCGGACCGCTGAACCAAAAGCAGCGGGAGTATGTCGAGCATGTCAGTTCGTCCTCTTCGGTGCTGCTGACCATCGTCAACGACATACTCGACCTTGCGACCGTCGATGCCGGCATCATGCAGCTCGACATTTCCGAGGTGCATGTCGACCGCACCATCGCGGCGGCCGCGGAACTCGTTGCCGACCGGCTGCAGGAGCATTCGATCCGGCTCGCGGTCGATGCCGCCGCCGCGCCGAAGACCTTCCACGGCGACGAGACCCGCATCCGCCAGATCCTCTACAATCTGCTCAGCAACGCCGCCAACTACGCGCCGGAAGCCAGCACCATCCGGCTCGCCTGCCGGCATCTGGCGGACGGGGTAGAGTTTTCCGTTCATGACGATGGACCCGGCATGCCGCCGGACGTGCTGGATTCGGTGTTCCGCCGCTTCGAACCGCGCACCAATGGCGGCCGCCGGCGCGGCGCCGGACTCGGCCTGTCGATCGTCAAGAGCTTCGTCGAACTGCATGGCGGCAATGTTCGCATCGAAACCGGCAAGGACAAGGGCACGACCGTCATCTGCACCTTCCCCGACATGCCGGGCATCCGCGCCGCGGCCGAGTAGCGCGCTCGATGACGGGCCTGGTGCTGGAGCGTTTGCTCACGGATGAGACACAGACCGCGCGGCTGGGCGAGGACCTGGCGCTGTCCCTGCGCGCCGGCGATGTGCTGGCTCTCAAGGGCGATCTCGGCGCCGGCAAATCGACGCTGGCGCGGGCGCTGATCCGGGCGCTGGCCGATGATGCCGGCCTCGATGTGCCGAGCCCGACCTTCACCCTGGTGCAGAGCTACGACACGCGCATTCCGGTGCACCATTTCGACCTCTACCGCCTGTCATCGGCAGCCGAGCTCGACGAACTCGGCTTCGACGAAGCGCTGACGCAAGGGGCCGCGCTGGTCGAATGGCCCGAACGGGCGGAGGGCTATCTGCCGAAGACCACGCTCTCGATCGAACTCGTCCAGCATGGCGAGGGCCGCCTGGCACGGCTGTCCGGGCAAGGGGCAGCCTTCGACCGCGCGGCGCGGTCGCTGGCCATGCGCGGTTTTCTGGAACATGCCGGCTGGGGCGAAGCGCGGCGGCGCCATTTCATCGGCGACGCCTCGGCCCGTTCCTATGAGATCGTGACGCTCGCCGGCCAGGAGCCCTGCGTGCTGATGAACTCGCCGCGGCTGGTGCTCGGCCCACCGGTGCGCGATGGCAAACCCTATGCGGTCATCGCCCACACCGCCCAGTCGGTCTCCGCCTTCGTTGCCATAGACCGGGCGTTGAAGGCTGGCGGCGTCAGCGTTCCCGAAATCCATGCCGAGGACCAGGACCAGGGTTTCTTGCTCATCGAACATCTCGGCTCGCAGGGATTTCTCGGCACGGACGGCGAACCCATAGCGGAACGCTACGCGGCGGCGGCCGAACTGCTGGCCATGATGCATGGCAGGACCTGGCCGCGGCGCCTGCAGGCGGGACCGGGCAGTTTCCACGAGGTGCCGCCCTTCGACCGCGACGCGATGATGATCGAAGCCGATTTGCTGGTCGACTGGTATGTGCCGGCAATATCGGGCGCTGCGGCCAGCGACGATCTGCGTACCGGCTACGCCAGGGAATGGAATGCGCTTTTCGATCGGCTGAAAGGCAGCGAATACACGCTGATGCTGCGCGACTTCCATTCGCCCAACATCATCTGGCGTGGCGACCGCGCCGGCCATGACCGTCTGGGCATCGTCGATTTCCAGGATGCTCTGATCGGGCCCTCAGCCTATGACGTCGCTTCGCTCGCCATGGATGCCCGCGTCACCCTATCGCCGGAGATCGAGAAGCGGACGCTCGATGCCTATGTCGCGGCGCGCCATGCAGCGGGGGCTTTTGACGAGCCAAGTTTCCGGGAAGCCTATGCAATCATGGCCGCGCAGCGCAATTCCAAGATCCTCGGCATTTTCGTGCGCCTCGAAAAGCGCGACGGCAAACCTTATTATCTGAAGCACCTGCCGCGCATCCGCGACTATCTGCGCCGGGCGCTGTCCCACCCGGCGCTTGCCAGCCTGCGGGATTTCTACAATACGCATGGCTTGCTCGAGGAACGAACGCTGTGACAAGACCGGACACTGCCATCGTCCTTGCCGCCGGGCTAGGCAAGCGCATGCGGCCGATCACCGACACGATCCCCAAGCCGCTGGTCAGGATCGCCGGCAAGACGTTGCTCGACTGGGGGCTGGACAGCCTCGCCGCCGCCGGCGTCGCCAAGGCCGTGGTCAACGTCCACTATCTTCCCGAACAGATCATCGCCCATGTCGCGGCGCGCCGGGCACCGAAGATCGTCATTTCCGATGAGAGCGACCGGCTGCTCGATTCGGCCGGCGGCATCGTCAAGGCGCTGCCGGAACTGGGTCAACAGCCCTTCTACATCCTCAACGCCGACACGTTCTGGATTGATCACGGCCCGCTCAATCTCGGGCGGCTTGCCCTTGCGTGGGACGCCGCGAAAATGGATATTCTGCTGATGCTGGCGGATCTCCACCAAGCGACAGGACACTGTGGCAGCACCGATTTCCTGGTGGCGCCGGACGGCGCCTTGCGGCGTTCAAAAGGCGATCCAGCGGGGTTGATCTATGCCGGCGCGGCGATCATCCATCCGCGCCTGTTCAAGGATGCCCCGGCCGAACCGCATTCGCTCAATGCCTATTTCGACACGGCAATAGCCGCAGGCCGGCTGTTCGGCATGCCGATGCACGGCCACTGGATCACCGTCGGCACGCCCGATGCCATCCCGCAAGCGGAAGCAGCGGTCGCCGGCGCGCTAACCGAGTCGCAATGAGCGGCTCAAGCCGCGTTTTCTCTATCCCCCCCGGAGCGCCGTTCCTGCCGACRCTGGCCGAGGCGCTGCTTGCCGGCCGGCTGGTTCCGGGATTTCGTTTCGACGGCGATCCGCTCGCTCTGGCCGATGTCACTATCTATGTGCCGACGCGCCGCGCCGCGCGCGCCCTGCGTGGTGTCTTCGTCGACAGTTTGAAGGCACGCGGCGGCGGCGGTTCGGCGATCCTGCCGGTCATCCGCCCGCTCGGCGAGTTCGATGAGGACGAAGCCTTGTTCGACGCCGAGCCGGCTGCCGCGATCGATCTCGCGCCGCCGATCTCGGCGACCGAACGCCTGTTGCTGCTGACGCCGCTGGTGCGTGCGTGGAAACGCCGGCTGCCGGAGCATGTGGCGAAGCTTTTCGCGGAGGAAATCGTCATCCCCGCTTCCACGGCCGACGCAATCTGGCTGGCACGCGATCTTGCAGGGTTGATGGATGAGATCGAGACGGAAGGCACCGACTGGACCAAGCTCGCCGATCTGGTGACCGGCAACCTCGCCGGCTGGTGGCAGGTGACGCTCGAATTCCTCGGCATCGTCACCGATGCCTGGCCGAAATTCCTGAGCGAGAGCGACCGCTCCAATCCGGCCGCGCATCGCAGCGCACTGATCCGCTCCGAGGCGGCGCGGCTGCGGCGCAATCCGCCCGCCGGACCGGTCCTCGCCGCGGGATCGACCGGTTCCATCCCGGCCACGGCGGAGCTGCTTGCCGCGATCGCCCGCCTGCCCGGCGGCGCCATCGTGCTGCCCGGGCTCGACCGGACGCTGGACGAAGCGTCGTTCCAGGCGCTTGTCGCTCCGGGCGCGCGGCCCGCCGTGCTTGGCCACCCGCAATATGGCCTGGCCAGGCTGATCGGCAAGATCGGCGTGCTGCGCTCGGATGTCGAGGAGATCGGCGCTGCCGAGCCGCACCTTGCGCTTCGCGCGGCCCTTGTCGGCGAGGCGCTGCGGCCGGCCGAGACCACTGAGCTATGGGCCGAAACACGCAGCGGGTTTTCGGTGGCCGATATCGCCGGCGCTTTTGCCGATGTGACGCTATTGGAAGCAGCAAGCGAACGCGATGAAGCCGTCGCCATCGCCGTCGCGCTCAAACAGGCCGTGGAAGATCCCGGCCGAAGGGCGGCTCTCGTCACTGGCGACCGCGCGCTGGCACGGCGCGTCTCGGTCGAACTCAAGCGCTTTGGCGTCGTTGCCGACGATTCCGGTGGCACGCCGCTCGCCAACAGCCCGGCGGCCAGCCTGCTCCGGCTGGCGCTCGAAGCGGTGTTCCGGCCGGGCGATCCGGTCGGGCTCTTGTCGCTGCTCAAGCATCCGCTGCTCGGCCTCGGCCTCGAACGCGCCGCTGTGCGCCACGCGGCGGAACTAGTCGAACTGGTGGCGCTGCGCGGAGGCACCGGCCGTCCCGACATCGTTTCGCTGCCGGACTTGTTCGAGGCCCGACTGACGGAACTGGGCGGCGACAGCCGGCCGCCCTTCTGGTTTTCCCGTCTCACCGTGCGCTCCATCGAAGATGCGCGGAGTTTGCTGGCACGCCTGACAGAAGCATTGGCGCCGCTTTCAGCCTTTCGCGGCCAGGCGGACGCCGATCTTGCCACACTGGTCAAAGCCAGCGTCGTGGCGCTGGAAAGCCTTGGCCGCACCGCCGATGGCGGCCTGGGCGAGCTCTATGCCGGCGATGCCGGTGAAAAGCTCGCCGAATTGCTGCGCGGGCTGGTCGCCGCTTCGGCCTCGTTGTCATTCGCGGCGAGCGAATGGCCCGATGTGATGGATGCGCTGATCGCGCCCGAGACGGTCAAGCCGGCGCAAGGCACCGACAGGAACATCGCCATCTGGGGTGCGCTGGAAGCGCGGTTGCAGGACGTCGACACGCTGATCATTGGCGGCCTCAACGAAGGTGTGTGGCCGCGCAAGCCGGAGAGCGACCGCTTCATGTCGCGGCTGATGAAGACCGGCATCGATCTCGAACCGCCGGAACGGCGCATCGGCCTCGCCGCGCATGATTTCCAGATGGCGATGGGCGCGAGACACGTCGTTTTGGCCCGCTCGGCGCGTTCCGGCGACGCACCCGCCGTGCCGTCGCGCTGGCTGCAGCGGCTGCTCACCTTCATCGGCACGGAACAGGCGGTAAGCCTTCGCCGGCGCGGCGACGAGCTGCTTGCCTGGGCTCGCGCGCTCGATACCGGACCAAAGCAGGATTTCGCGCCGCGGCCGCAGCCGAAACCGCCTCTGTCGGTGCGCCCAACGCATTTCTCGGTCACCGAGATCGAGACGTTGCGGCGCGACCCCTACGCCGTCTATGCCAGACGCATCCTCGGCCTGATGCCGCTCGATCCGCTCATCCGTGACCCCGGTGCGGCCGAGCGCGGCACGCTGTTCCACGCCATCCTGCACCTGTTCTCGTCTGAGGTCGCCGATCCGCGCGCGCCCGACGCGCTGGGCGGCCTCATCGCCGCCGGCCGCGCCTGCTTTGCAGACGCCGCCCTTCCGACCGATGTCGAGGCGGTGTGGTGGCCACGCTTCGAAAAGCTCGCCGCCAACATCGTCGAATGGGAGCGCACGCGTGCCGATGCCGTGATCCGGCGCCATGCCGAGGAGCGCGCGGGGAAGACCGTGGTCGGCCAGTCCGGCGTGACGCTGTCCGGCTACGCCGACCGCGTCGACCTGCTGGCCGGCGGCATGGCCGACATACTGGACTATAAGACCGGCTCCTCGCCCTCGAAGGCGCAGGCGCACACGCTGCTGGCACCGCAGCTGGCGCTGGAAGGCGCGCTGCTCAGGCGCGGCGCCTTCAAGGATCTGGGCGCGCGCGAACCCTCTCAATTGGCCTTCATCAGGTTGAAGCCGAATGGCGAGGTGTTCGAGGAGTCCATCCTCGAGCACAACCGCCAGCCCAGGACCGCCGCCGATCTTGCCGAAGAGGCCTGGGCGCGGCTGGAAAAGCTGCTGGTCCACTATGCCGACCTGGAGACCGGCTATCTGTCGCGCGCGCTGCCGTTTCGCGAAGGCGAGACCGATGGCGACTACGATCATCTCGCCCGCGTGCTCGAATGGTCGGCCGGCGGCGATGCCGGTGACGAGGGAGGGGAGGCATGAAGAAGGCCTATCCCATCCCGAGCGACACCGCCAACAGCCAGGCCCGCGCCGCCGATCCCCAGAACTCGGCCTGGGTGTCGGCGAATGCCGGCTCCGGCAAGACCCATGTGCTGGCGCAGCGCGTCATCCGGCTTCTGCTCAACGGCACCGATCCGTCGAAGATCCTGTGCCTGACCTATACGCGCGCCGCCGCCGCCAACATGTCGAACCGGGTCTTTTCCACACTGTCGGACTGGACGGTGCTCGGCGACGCCGATCTGGCCGGAAAGATCGAAGCGCTGGAAGGACGGCGGCCCGACGGCGACACCATGCGCCGGGCGCGACGCCTGTTCGCCGAAGCGCTGGAAACGCCGGGTGGGCTGAAGATCCAGACCATCCACGCTTTCTGCGAATCGGTGCTCCACCAGTTCCCGCTAGAAGCCAACATCCCGGCCCATTTCGAGATGCTCGACGGCCAGATGGAAGCATCGCTGTTCGCCGCCGCGCGCCGCGAGATGATCTCCGGCACGGCCGCCGGCAACCCGGATCTGGCCGACGCCTTCGCCACCGTGCTGGAACGCGGCGGCGAGGCCGGTCTCGATGCCTTGCTCGGCGAAATCGTGCGCAAGCGCGACGGCTTGCGCAATTTCCTCGATGCGGTCGGGCGTGACGGCTTCCAGCCATTGTTCGATGAATTCCATTTCCGTCCCGGCCAGACCGCCGAAGGCTTGGCGGCCTCGGTCTGGCCACTGCCCGGCTTCCTGCCCGACTATTTTGCCGGCTTTGCCCAGGCCGCCGAATCCACCGACGCCAGGTCGGTGCTGAACAACATCCTGCCTTATGCGCGTCAGGCTTTCGCCGAGAGCGATCCCGTTCGCCGGCTGCAACTGCTCGCCAGAGCCTTCCTCAAGACCGACGGCGATCCCTACGACCTGGCGAAGGCCTTCAAGAAAGCGCTGGCCGACCGATTGCCCGATCTAGCCGAGCGCTACCTCTCGGCGGCAGGCACCATCATCGAAACCGTCGACCGGCTGGCGCTGTTCCGCATGCTGGAAGGCACACGTGCGGCGCTGACCATCGCCGACTGGCTGATCGCCCGCTACGAAGTGCTGAAGCGCGGCCGCGGCTTTCTCGACTTCAACGATCTGATCACCCGCACGGTCAACCTTCTGGCGCGGCCCGATGCTGGACCCTGGGTGCAATACAAGCTCGACCAGGGCATCGACCACATCCTGCTCGACGAGGCGCAGGACACCAGCCCGGATCAATGGGAGGTGGTGAAGCGGTTGGCGGAGGAATTTTTCGCCGGCTTCGGCGCGCGCGACCGGGTCCACCGCACGGTGTTTGCCGTCGGCGACGAAAAGCAGTCGATCTATTCCTTCCAGGGTGCAGCGCCGGACTCTTTCGCCGACAGCCGGCTGCTGTTTTCCGGCCGGGTGCGCGACGCCGAAGCGTCCTTTGCCGACCTCAAGCTGACCTGGTCGTTCCGCTCGACCGACGACGTTCTGGCCGCCGTCGACCGCGTCTTTGCCGATCCGATCGTGCGGCGCGGCATCAGCCATGATCCCGATCCGCTGAGCCACAAGGCGATCCGCACCGATGCGCCGGGCTATGTCGAGGTATGGCCATCGATCGGCGCCGATGTCGTCGACGAACCCGACGACTGGACGCAAGCCATCGACCACGCCCATGCGCCGGCAGTGCGTGTTGCCGAGAATGTGGCGGCGACCATTGCCGGCTGGATCGGCAAAGGCGAAATCATCGAGGGCCGCGGCAAGCGGCTGCGGCCTGGCGACGTGCTGGTGCTGGTGCGCAAGCGCGACAGTTTTGTCCATGCGCTGACGCGCGCCTTGAAACGCCGCGACATTCCGGTCGCCGGCGCCGACCGGCTGAGCCTGCCAGGCCATATCGCCGTCAAGGACCTGATCGCGCTCGGCCATCTGCTGATCCAGCCGCAGGATGATCTGTCGCTGGCCGCCGTGCTGCGCAGCCCGATCTTCGACCTGCCGGAGGAGGCGTTGTTCACGCTCGCCGCGCAGCGGCCACCCGGCCTGTCGCTGGCCGCGTCGCTGCGCCAGCATGCCGAAGAAAACGAGCGCCTGGCGAAGATTGTCGCGCAACTCGATGTCTGGGCTGACGAGGCCGCTTTCAAGCCGGTGTTCGAATTCTATGCCAGCCTCCTGGCGCGCGATGGCGTGCGCAGAAAGATGATCGCGCGGCTCGGGCCGGAAGCCGGCGATATTCTCGATGAATTCCTGAGCTTCTGCCTGGCCGAGGAGCGGACCGGCCTGCCCGGACTGGAAGCCTTCCTGTCGACGCTGGAAAACGCCGGGCCCGAGATCAAGCGCGAGATGGACCAGACGCGTGACGAGGTCCGCGTCATGACCGTGCATGCCGCCAAGGGCCTGGAAGCGCCGGTGGTGTTCCTGGTCGATGGCGGCTCCGCCCCGTTCAGCGACCAGCATCTGCCGCGGCTGATGCCGTTCGACGGCTCTGGCACCTTTTGGAGCGGCAAGGGCTATCTCTGGCGTTCGGCCAGCGATGTCGCCAACGGTTTTTCGAAGGCGGCGGCGGCACGGGCACGGGAGCTTGCAGACGACGAATACCGCCGGCTGCTCTATGTCGGCATGACCCGCGCCGAGGACCGGCTGATCGTTTGCGGCTATCATGGCAAGCGGGCGCCGAACACAGGCACCTGGCATTCGATCGTCAGCCGCGCGCTGATCGGTGCGCCCGAGAGCGAACCGCGTGCCCACCCCGCCGGCGGCGAGCCGGTGCACCGTTTCCACGTCACCAAGCTGCCGCCGGTCGCGGCGAGCGCCAATGAACAGGCGCGGCAGGCCGATGCTTTCGGGCCGTTGCCGGGAACCCTGTTCCGGCCCTTGCCGCCCTTCGAGGACCTGCCCCGGCCGCTGTCGCCGTCCGGCGCCTCGGCGCTGATCGACGAAGGCAAGGAAGCGGTGGTCGACAAGGCTTCACCGGTGCTGGATGCAGATGCCGAACCGGGCTTTGCCGTGCTGCGCGGGCTCGCCTTGCACAAGCTGCTGCAGATGTTGCCCGGCCTTGCCGAGGGCGAACGCGAAGGCGCAGCCGAGCGTTATCTCGCGCGGACGGGTGCCGGGTGGCCCGCCTCGGAGCGGGAAAAGGCCCTGGCGTCGGTGATCGCCATTCTTGCCGACCCGCGCCTCGGCCAACTGTTCGCGCCGTCCTCGCGCGCCGAGGTGGCGATCATGGGTAGCCTGGAAGTGCGGGGCAAAACGCGCTCGATTTCCGGCAAGATCGACCGGCTGGCGGTGAGCGCGGATACGGTTTCGATCGTCGACTACAAGACCAACCGGCCGGCGCCCGCCTCGCTGGCCGAGGTTCCCCCGGCCTATCTGCTGCAGCTCGCGCTCTATCGCGCCTTGCTCAAGCCGCTATATCCCGGGCGCGAGATCAAGGCAGCCCTGCTGTTCACCGAAGCGCCACGGCTGATCGAACTGCCGGCCGGGGCCATGGATGACGCCCTTGCCCGACTCACAGGAGCGTGACACAAGACCTGCTTGAAGAAGGGCTAGATAACCACCACATTTGGTGCGACAAAGAACTCTCGAAAGGAATTTTCCGCATGGGTGCCACCGTCAAGGTCGACAAGAACAATTTCCAGGCCGACGTGCTCAACGCCAAGGAGCCGGTCGTGGTGGATTTCTGGGCTGAATGGTGCGGCCCGTGCAAGATGATCGCGCCGGCGCTCGAAGACATCGCTCTCGAACTCGGCAGCAAGGTCAAGATCGCCAAGCTCAACATCGACGAGAACCCCGAGCTTGCCGCGCAGTTCGGCGTGCGCTCGATCCCGACGCTGATGATCTTCAAGGGCGGCGAAGTCGCCGACATGAAGGTTGGCGCCGCGCCCAAGACCGCGCTGTCGCACTGGATCAACGGCAGCCTCTGATCCAATCGAAATTTCTAATTGCAAAAGCCCGGCCGTCGTGCCGGGCTTTTTGTTGGCGCCATCGGCCAACCCGCTCTGGCCCTCACATCAGGGCACGCCATGTCTTCTGTTGGCAGCAGAAACAGGGAGAGCGACATGACCGGATCCGCCAAGGCCACCGTCTTCATCGACAATGAGCGCGTCATCGTCACCGAGTACCGCTTCCAGCCCGGCGACAACACCGGCTGGCATCGTCACGGCCACGACTATGTCGTGGTGCCGCTGATGGACGGCAAGGTGAAGCTGGTGACCAAGGACGGCGAAAGCTTCGCCGAGATGAAGAAAGGCGCGCCCTATTTCCGTAGGGAAGGCGTTGAACACGACGTCATCAGCGCCAATGACGGCGAATATGCTTTTATCGAGATCGAGCTGAAGTGAGCCGCCAAAGCTGTGCCCGGACTGGTGCGACCTGTCTGGTCACCAGTCGGCGATCCGGTCCCCGCCGGTGAACTGCGCGCTTTTGTCGGTGTATTCGAACAGCTCGATCTTCACGCCGTTGGGATCGCGGATGCAGGCCTGAAAGGTGTCGTCGCAGGCGTGCTTCTTCGCGGTCACGTCGATGCCCTTCGCCTTGATATGAGCGATCGCGGCGTCGATGTTTTCGACTTCCAGGCAGAAATGGTTGATCTGGTTGAGCTCGCTGTAGGTGGAGGCATCCTTCTGGAACACCTCGACATGGCTGCGGCCGCCGCAATCGAGGTAGAAGCCGAAAATCCCGCCGTCGCGCAGGAAATTGAACCGCGTGTCCAGACCGAGCACATCGCGGTAGAAACTGCGCGTCGCTTCCAGGTCATGGGCGAAAATGCAGACATGGGCGAGCTGCTTCACCTTGATCATCACGGGCTCCCTACACTGGTCGTCAAGCGCTCAGAGCGTTCACCGTTTCATGGAAACGGCGAACCACTCTAGCTCTTTGTTTTAACGCAATTCCGGACGGAAAACCGCTCACACTTTTCCTGGAATTGCTCAGGTCGGTGGCGTGCCATTCTCGGCCAGCACCGCGCCGGCAAGATAAAGCGACCCGCCGATGAGTATGCGGGGCGCCGGCCCGTCCCAGGTGTCGCGCAGCAGCATCAGCGCGTTGGCGACGGAACTCACCGGCTCGGCGGACAGCCCGGCTTCCGCGGCCCGGATCGCCAGTTCGTCATTGGGCACGCCGGCATCGCTCAGGCTCACCGGCACGGTGTAGACGTGCCGGACGAGGCCCTTGAAGGCACGGAAATAGCCGCTCTGGTCCTTGGTGTTGATCATGCCCGAAATGAGGAAGAGCGGGCGCGGGTTCTTTTCCTCCTGCTCGGCCAGCGCTTCGGCGACGACCACGCCGGCGCCCGGATTGTGGCCGCCGTCGAGCCAGATGTCGGCGCCCTTCGGCGCCAGCTCCGCCAGCCGGCCCTGCGCCAGCTTCTGCATGCGGCCCGGCCAGGCGACATGGGTCATCGCCTTCTCGGCTGCGCGATGGCTGATCTCGAAGCCGGCCGCCTTGACCGCGGCAATCGCGGCCGCCGCATTGGCGAACTGGTGGCGCCCGGGCAGGCGCGGCGGCGGCAGGTCCATCAAGCCATCCTCATCCTGGTAGACCATGCGGCCGTTTTCCTCGAAGGCGAGGAAATCCTGGCCGTAGACGAAGGTCGGGCACTCCAGCCGCTCGGCGGTCTCGATCAGCACCTGCAGCGCCGTCTCGCTTTCCTGCGCGCCGATGACCACCGGGCAGCCGCGCTTCATGATGCCGGCCTTTTCGGCCGCGATCAGTTCGACCCGGTCGCCAAGATAGGCCTCATGATCCATCGACACCGGCATGATCACCGACACGGCGGGCCCGGCGACAACATTGGTGGCGTCGAAGCGGCCGCCAAGGCCGACCTCGATGATGGCGGCTTCGGCCGGATGTTCGGAAAACAGGATGAAGGTGACGGCGGTGAGGATCTCGAAGACGGTGATCTTCTGGCCGTCATTGGCCTTGGCGACGCGGGCAATGGCCTCGGCGAAGGTCTCATCGTCGACGAGTTTGCCGCCACCGTCGGCGGCGAGCCTGTAGCGCTCGGCCCAGTTCACCAGATGTGGTGAGGTGTGGACATGGACAAGGTGGCCGGCGGCCTCGAGCAGGGCACGCGAAAAGGCGGCGCAGGAGCCCTTGCCGTTGGTGCCGGCGATGTGGATGACCGGCGGCAGCAAATCCTGCGGATTGCCCAGCCGCTCCAGGAGCCGCGTGATGCGGTCGAGCGAAAGGTCGAAGCCTTTCGGGTGAAGCGCCATCAGGGCTTCGATTTCGCGGTCGGCGGCAAGCGTTGTCATGGCAGAATCCCGGCGCATGGCCCGAGGACCAGAATCAATCCTGGAATGGCCAAGGCAATCAAAAGGCTACAGCGCGCCATGGACATGGCGCAATCGCTGTTCGCGGCGGCTGGTGTCGCGTCCTCAGGCCTGCGGCCGGGCTTCGGTGGCAACGACCGCGGGCGGCAGGATTTCCGGCTCCAGCGGCTTCTGCTCGCCCGGCAGTTTGAGCAGCATCTTCAACAGCCGCGCGATCGTTTCGCGCATCTCCAGCCGCGACACCACCATGTCGACCATGCCGTGCTCCATCAGATATTCGGAGCGCTGGAAGCCGTCCGGCAGTTTTTCGCGGATGGTCTGTTCGATGACGCGCGGGCCGGCAAAGCCGATCAGCGCGCCAGGCTCGGCAATATGCACGTCGCCCAGCATGGCGTAGGAAGCGGTGACGCCACCGGTGGTCGGGTTGGTCAGCACGACGATGTAGGGAAGGCCGGCTTCCTTCAGCCGGTCGACGCCGACCGTGGTGCGCGGCAGCTGCATAAGGGACAAAATACCTTCCTGCATGCGAGCGCCGCCGGATGCGGCGAACAGGATCAGCGGGCGCTTGCGCTGCAGCGCAACCTCGAAACCATGCACGATGGCGTCGCCGGCGGCCATGCCGAGCGAGCCACCCATGAAGGCGAAATCCTGCACCGTGACCACCACCGGCAGGCCCTCGACGGTGCCCAGCGCGTTGATGATGGCGTCTTCCAGGCCGGTCTTGGCCTTGGCGTCCTTCAACCGGTCGACATAGCGCTTCTCGTCGCGGAACTTCAGCGGATCCTGGACGACCTTGGGGTTTTCGAGCTGCTCGTACTTGCCGTCATCGAAGAAGAATTTCAGCCGCTCCTTGGCCGAGATCTTCATGTGATGGCCGGAAGACGGGATGACGAACTGGTTGGATTCCAGATCCTTGTGGAACACCATTTCGCCGGTCTCGGGATCCTTGATCCAGAGATTCTCGGGCATGTCGGTGCGCCGGCCGAGCATCGAATTGATCTTCGGGCGAACGTAATTGGTGATCCAGTTCATCGCTTCGGCTCCTGTCCTGACGAAGAGTTGGCAAAAGACGTAGGAAAACTATTCGGCAGCAGCAAGGCGGGCCGAGCGCACGCCTTGCGCCAGGCCGCTGACCAGCGTGGCGACGGCCTCGGCCGGGTCGGCGGTCTTTTCGCCCTTCGGCCCCAGCACATTGGCGACCGCATTGACGATCGCCGTACCAACGACGACGCCATCGGCATTGGCTCCGATGACACGCGCCTGCTCGGCAGTCTTGACGCCGAAGCCGACGCAGACCGGCAGGTCGGTGTGGCCCTTGATGCGGTTCACGGCGGCGGCCACCTTGCCGGTGTCGGCCAGGGCCGAGCCGGTGATGCCGGTCATCGACACGTAATAGACGAAACCGGAGGTGTTCTGCAGCACCTTAGGCAGGCGCTTGTCATCGGTGGTCGGCGTCGCCAGGCGGATGAAGTTGATGCCGGCTTTGAGCGCCGGAATGCAAAGCTCCTCGTCCATTTCCGGCGGCAGATCGACGACGATCAGCCCGTCGATGCCGCTGGCCAGCGCGTCTTTCAGGAAGCGGTCGACGCCGTAGATGTAGATCGGGTTGTAATAGCCCATCAGCACGATCGGCGTTTCATTGTCACCGGCGCGGAATTCGGACGCCATCTTCAGTGTCTTGACCAGCGTCTGGCCGCCTTTCAGCGCGCGCAGGCCAGCCGCCTGGATCGCCGGGCCATCGGCCATCGGATCGGAAAACGGCATGCCGAGTTCAATGATATCGGAGCCGGCGCCGGGGAGCGCCTTCATGATCGACAGCGAGGTGTCGTAGTCGGGATCGCCGCCCATGAAATAGGTGACGAGCGCCGGGCGGCCTTCGGTCTTGAGCTTCGCCATGCGGCGGTCGATACGGGTGGTCATTTCTGGCCCTTTGGACAAATTTTGCTCATAATCACTCCCAAGTCGAAACCGTCCAAAGGGCCTAGATTTCCATGCCCAGCATCGAGGCCACCGTGTGCACATCCTTGTCGCCGCGGCCGGACAGGTTGACGATGACGATCTGGTCCTTGTCCATGCCAGGCACGATCTTGACCGCATGGGCGATAGCGTGCGCGGATTCCAGCGCCGGGATGATGCCCTCGACGCGTGTCGTCAGCTTGAAGGCTTCCAGCGCCTCGTCGTCGAGGATCGGCACATATTCGACGCGGCCGGAGTCGCGCAGCCAGGAATGTTCCGGACCGACGCCGGGATAATCGAGGCCGGCCGAGATCGAATGGCCGTCCATGATCTGGCCGTCGGCGTTCTGCAGGAGATAGGTGCGGTTGCCGTGCAGCACGCCGGGCGAGCCGGCATTCATCGAGGCGCAATGCTCGATGCCGTCGAGGCCGCGCCCGCCGGCCTCGATGCCGATGATGCGCACATCCTTGTCGTCGAGGAAGGGGTGGAACAGGCCGATGGCATTCGAGCCGCCGCCGACAGCGGCGATGATGGTGTCGGGCAGCCGGCCTTCCTGTTCGAGGATCTGCGCGCGCGCCTCGGTGCCGATCACCGATTGGAAGTCGCGCACCAGTTCCGGATAGGGATGCGGGCCGGCGGCGGTGCCGATCAGGTAGTAGGTGTCCTCGACATTGGTGACCCAGTCACGAAGGGCTTCGTTCATGGCGTCCTTCAGCGTGCCGTGGCCAGCGGTGACCGGCCGCACTTCGGCGCCGAGCAGCTTCATGCGGAACACGTTGGGGCTTTGCCGTGCAACGTCGGTGGCGCCCATATAGACGACGCAGGGATAGCCGAAGCGGGCGGCGACAGTGGCGGACGCCACGCCATGCTGGCCGGCGCCGGTTTCGGCGATGATGCGCTTCTTGCCCATGCGCTTGGCCAGCAGAATCTGGCCGAGGCAGTTGTTGATCTTGTGCGAGCCGGTGTGGTTCAGGTCCTCGCGCTTGAAATAGACTTTCGCGCCACCGAGATGTCTCGTCAGCCCTTCGGCGAAATACAGCTTTGACGGACGCCCGGCATAATGGGTCGACAGATCGGTGAGTTCAGCCCTGAAATCCGGATCGTTCTTGACCTCGTTCCAGTGCCGCTCCAGGTCGAGGATCAGCGGCATCAGCGTTTCGGCGACGAAACGGCCGCCAAAAATGCCGAACATGCCCTGCTCGTCGGGTCCGGTGCGGAAGGAATTGGGTGTCGCCGGCTTGTTCATCGCCGATCTCCTGGCTTCTTGACTTGTTAAGCGTGTCCTTGTCGGAAAACCGGTTCCCACTTTTCCGGGACATGCTCTCATTTAAGGCTTTTAGGCGGCGCGGTCGTCGCGTGCTGCCCGGACGGCCCGGAAAAACTGTTCGATCAGCGCCGGATCCTTGACGCCCGGCGCGCTTTCCACGCCTGAGGAAATGTCTATTCCGGGCGGGTTCGCAAGCTGAAGGGCATCGCCGATATTGGCGGCGTTCAGCCCACCGGAAAGCATGTAATCGACGCCGGCGTCAAGGCCGGCAAGGATGCGCCAGTCGAAAGCGACGCCATTGCCACCCGGCAACTGCGAGCCTTTCGGTGGCTTGGCATCGAACAGGAACCGGTCGGCAATGCCGATGAAAGGCTTGACCCGGCCGAGGTCGGCGGCCTCGCTGAGCGGCAACGCCTTCATCACCGGCAACCTATGGCGGACCTTGAGTTCGGCCACCCGTTCGGGTGTTTCCGAACCGTGCAACTGCAGCATGTCGGGCTGCATGGCCGTGACGATCTCGTCCAGAAAGGCGTCACTGGCGTCGACCGTGACGGCGACCGCCAAGGCCTTGTCGCGCGCGGCTTCGCGCAGGCGCCCGGCTTCCGCCGGCTCGACATAGCGCGGGCTCTTGGCGAAGAAAATAAAGCCGACGTGGCTGGCACCGCCGGCGAGCGCCGCGGCCATCGCCTGGTCGGTCTTCAAGCCGCAGATTTTGATGTCGAGCGCCATGGCGCGGGAATTGGCATGAAATCGCGACAGAGTCGAGAAAAAGCATGCTGTTTGCCGGCAAGGCCAAAGGCGCTACCTATTGATGATAGCATGTCGACTGGACTGATAGCATGCCGGGCGGGAGAACGATCATGACCGACAGAACGGTTGCCGAACTGAAGCAGAAGATCGCGCAAGCGCGCGAGGTCATCGCCCATCTGATAGACAAGGCGGCCTTCAACAACGCCGAGGCGCATCGGGCACTGGACTATTTCGGTGGCGATGAATTTGACCGGAATTTCCTGCCCTGGCCGCATCATGGCGATGAAGGGCTGCGGCCGGAGGAACTCAACGCCGCGAATGACGATTGACTACTCGAACACGATCGCCTGCAGGGCGCCGCCATTGCGCTTCAGCCAGTCCTTGCAGCGGTCGGTGTCAGGGCAGAGTTTTTCGCACAGTTTCCAGAATTTCGGGCCGTGGTTCATCTCCTTGAGATGCGCGACCTCATGCGCCACGAGGTAGTTTATCACAGGCTGCGGCGCCATCATGATGCGCCAGGAGAAGGAGAGATTGCCTTCCGAGGTGCACGAGCCCCAGCGGCTGGAGGTGTCCTTGTAGCGGATCGCCTTGGCGCGCTTGCCGAGCGCCTCGGTGTGTTTGATCACCAGCTTCTCGATCTCTTTTTTGGCCTCGCGCTTCAAGAAGTCGGCGATGCGACGCGGCAGGTGCACACGGTCGCCATGGACGATCAGCAGCGGGCCGCGGTCGTCACGCGATACCGTGACGGTGCCGCGCTTCGACGGTTCGTGGACGATGCGGTGCGGCACGCCCCGGATCGGGATCTTGATGCCCGGCCGCACCTGCGGGCGCGTCGGCACCTTGGCCAGGCGCTGCTCCAGCCAGTCCTGATGGCGGTCGAGGAACCTGTCAACCTCGCCGCGGCGCAGGCCGGGCGGCACGGTGATGCGCAGGCCCTGGCCGCCGGAATCGATGCGCAGCGTCAAGCGCCGAGCCCGGGCGCTCTCGACGATCTTGAGCGGCAGCGTGCGACCGGCGACACAATATTCGCGTTCCACGACTGGCGTGGCCTTGGGCTTCGTCAGATTGCGGAAGAATCCGATGGTCATGGCGGGACGATACGCGATTCGAGAAAAACGACTAGAACAAAAAAGAAACGGCGCCGCTCGCGCGACGCCGTTCTCATACCTTGGCCTGTCGCTTGGCCTCAGTCGTCAAGCAGGTTCGAGCCCTTGCCGCGCTTGGTGGGCGTCGTGCCGGTGCTCGGATCGGTCTTGGCCGGCGCGGTTGACTTGTTGCGGTTCGCCATGAAGCGATCGAACTCGTCCTGATCCTTGGCGCGACGCAATTCGCGGGCATAGTCGTCGAACTCGGTCAGCATGTCGTCGAGCTTGCGGCGTTCCTCGGCGAGGCGCTCAAGCTCCTTTTCGCGCCAGTCGTCGAAAGCGACGTTGCCGGTGCGGGCGGAGCCATTGCCCCAGCGCGCGGCCTTGTCGGAACCACGGCGGCAGCCGGCGAAGATGCCGTCGGTCGCGCGGTTGACGTCACGCTTGAAGCCGTCGAGCCGGTCGCCCCAGATGATGTAGGCGAGCATGGCGAAGCCGAGCGGCCAGAACACCATGAAGCCGATCACCATCAACGCGATGGTTGCCGGCGTCCAGGCCGGGCGGATCAATGCAGATGTGTTCATTTTCTCCCATTCCTTCGGTTGGAGACAGCCAGAACCGGCTGCGTGGAATCGAAATGGGAAGGCAAAAACGGCGATTCAAGACAACATCCGCCAAAACCGGACAAAGGCCTGAAATGATTATCGCTTTTTGAGCCTGTCGAGGAAAAGCACGACCAGCCCGGCGATCAGCCCCCAGAATGCGGCGCCGACGCCGAACAAGGTCAACCCCGAAGCGGTGACGACAAAGGTGACGGTGGCGGCCATACGGTCGCCCTCCGCCTTCAGCGCGATCGCCAGCGCGTTGGCGAGCGAGGCCATCAGCGCCAGGCCCGCCACCAGCACGATCAGGCTCTGCGGCAGGACGGCGAAGATCGCTACCAGCGAAGCGCCGAAAATCGCGAAGACGAGATAGGCGAGCGCATAGAAGGGGCCGGTCTTCCAACGCTCTGCGGGGTCGGGGTGGACGTCCGGCCCGGTGCAGATCGCCGCCGAGATCGCCGCCAGGTTGGTGGTCGAGCCGCCGAACGGCGCCGATAGCAGCGAGAAGAAGCCGGTGACGCCGATCAGCGGGCCGGGCTCCGGATGATAGCCGGCGGCGCGCAGCACTGCGAGACCCGACAGGTTCTGCGAAGCCATGGTGACGAGATAGAGCGGCAGCGCCAGGCCGATCATCGCCTTGGCGGTGAAATCAGGCGCGATCAGCGTCAGCGTCGACAGTTCGGGTGTCGGCAAGCCGCCGACACGGCCGGTGAGAAACGCGGCGAGACCGCCACCGACCAGTACCGCCAGCACCGACAGCGCCGGGTGGAACAGGCGGATCAAGAAGAAGGCCGCGATCAGCGGCAGGATCAGCCAGGGGTCGACAGGAATGGTCTTGACCGCATTGAGAGCGAAGGTGACGACGATGCCGGCGAGCATGCCTGAGGCGACCGAGGGCGGGATTCTGGAGATCAGCTGCGTCAAAGGCCGGAACAGACCGGTGGCGACCAACAGGACGGCGGTGACGATGAAGGCGGCGACCGCCTCGCCGATCGAAAAGCCGCTCGATGCCGCCATCAGCGCCAGGCCTGGCGTCGACCATGCGGTGATGACGGGCATCTTCGTGCGCCAGGACAGCCACAGGCTCTCGATCGCCATGGCAAGGCAAATGGTCGTCACCCAGCTCGCCGTCTGAATTTGCGTCGCGCCGACCGCGTGGGCGGCGGCAATGACTATGGCCAGCGTGCCGCCGAAGCCGACGATGGCCGCGACGAAAGCCGAGATCGGGATGGAAAGGCGCATCGTCACTTGGCCCGCCCGGCCATGTCGCCGACCGCGCGCACCAGCATGTCGAGATCCTGTGGTCGCGACAGGCGGTGGTCGCCGTCGGGAATAAGCGACAGCGTGACATCGTCGGCCGGCAGCAGGCCGACCAATTTCAGCGCATGGCTCGACGGCACGTCCGGATCGGCCAGGCCTTGCAGGATGTGGACCGGGCAATGCGTGTCGATCGGACCGGTCATCACCCGGTTGGCGCGCCCGTCCTCGATCAGAGCGCGGGTATAGATGTAGGGCTCGGCTGAATAATCGGAGGGTTCGGCGAAGAAACCCTTTTCGGCGAGGTCGCGCTTTTGCCCCTCGGTCAGAACCGGTTCGACCAGCTCAGAGGTAAAATCCGGCGCCGGCGCCAGCAGCACCAGGCCGACGACGTTTGCGTCGCCCGCCTTGCGCAATTCCTGCACCATGCGCAGCGCGATCCAGGCGCCCATCGACGAGCCGACCAGGATCTGATTGCCCTTGGCAAACTTCCGGAACACCGCAAGGCTTTGCGACAGCCACGTCGAAATCGTGCCGTCGGCAAAGGCGCCGCCGGATTCGCCATGGCCGGAATAGTCATGGCGCAGGAAGGCGCGGCCCTCTTTCGCCGCCCAGTCCGACAGGGTCTCGGCCTTGGTGCCAAGCATGTCCGACTTGTAGCCACCCAGCCAGACGACGCCTGGTGTCGAGCCCGCGCCATGGCGCACCGCGATGCGCGACCCATCGACATCGAGAAAGGTCGGGGGCGTGACGGTCATGGCTTTTTCCTCAGGCCCCTGTTCTGGCTCGGGGTTCTTGTGGCACAGCCACAGGCGTGGCGAAAAGTGCTCGCGCTGTTTCTTTGTTTGGTGCAGGCGGTGATCAGGGTGATTTTCTATCAATGCTGTGCTATTGACTCCGCCCGCGCGCTCACCACATTGGCGCGTCCACGCATCAACACTGACAAATCCTGAACGAAACGGCCAAGGAGACCACGACCATTCGCAGACCTTTCAAAGCAGCGGCGCCGACCAAGGATGGGCCGCGCTCCAACCGTGACATCCGGGTTCCCCGGGTCCAGCTTATCGACGCCGAAGGCCAGAACCGCGGCGATGTTTCCATCAACGACGCATTGCTGCTCGCCGAAGAGGCCGGGCTCGATCTCGTTGAGATATCGCCCAATGCGGTACCGCCCGTCGTAAAGATCCTCGATCTCGGCAAGTTGAAATACGCCAACCAGAAGAAGGCGGCCGAGGCGCGCAAGAATCAGAAGGTCATCGAGATCAAGGAGATCAAGATGCGCCCGAACATCGACAGCCATGACTACGAGACCAAGATGAAGGCGGTGCGCCGCTTCTTCGAGGAGGGCGACAAGGTCAAGCTGACATTGCGCTTCCGTGGCCGCGAGATGGCGCATATGGAACTCGGCATGCAGCTTCTGAACAAGGTGCGCGAGGAAGTGGCGACCATTGCCAAGGTCGAGGCGGAGCCGAAGCTCGAAGGCCGCCAGATGATGATGGTGCTGGCGCCGCGCTAAGGTGTGCTGAATATCAACACCGCCTGAGATCACGATAAAGTCAGGCGTGCCCAGCGCTCCAAATCCGCCTGAATTGTCTTGCAGAGCGTCCCCGCGATCGGCGGGACGCCTGTTTCTCGGCTAAGCCGCGATCGCCGGCTTTGTTTTTATGCCTGTCGTCCTCCCAAAACCGGACCCACTTTTGGGCGACATGCAATTGGCTCTTCGACGATCGGACACCCCCTTGGACAACGAAATCAAATACGGGCTGGGCAATTACCAGCAGATGCGTCGGCTGGTGCTTGCCGTGCTCGTGGTGGTGCTGTTTCTGGCGCTTCTGTTCGGACAATCGACCTTCCCGCCCGATACGCCGGTGCATGAAACAATCGAGATGTTCGGCGTGCTCCTGATTTTCCTCGGCATCGTCGGGCGGCTTTGGGCGACGCTCTATATAGGCGGGCGCAAATCCTCCGAAGTGGTGACGGGCGGGCCCTATTCGATCACCCGCAATCCGCTCTACGTGTTCTCTACCGTGGCCGCAGCCGGCGTCGGCGCGCAGATCGGCTCGTTCTCAGGCATCATCCTGTTCGCATTGCTGTGCGCGGGAGCCTTCCACATCGTCATCCTGCGCGAAGAGAAATTCCTCAAGGAAGCGCTTGGCGCGCCCTATCAGGCCTACCTGGACAAGGTGCCGCGCTTCTTCCCGAAGCTTTCCCTCTACCAGGAGGGCGACACAGGCAGCTTCAAGCCGCGCCTGCTGTTGACCACGCTGCTCGACGGCCTGGTGTTCCTGGTCGCGCTGCCGGCCTTCGAACTGATCGACGGCGCGCAGCAGACCGGCATGCTGCCGGTGTGGTTCACGCTGCCCTGAGCGGGGACAGAGCGTCGCACGGCTTCGGGTGTTGCGTACAGGCCTGCTTTGACGTATAGGACCGCCGTTCAAGAAAACCGCCCGGCAGGGCATGCCGTGGCGGTTTCATTTGCTTTTCGGGCTTTGGTCGGCCCGAAGCGAACAAGAAGCGCGATAGTGCGCCAACAATACGGAGTAGCAAAATGCCCAAGATGAAGACCAAATCGGCCGCCAAGAAGCGGTTCAAGATCACAGGTACGGGTAAAGTCCTGTCGGCTGCGGCCGGCAAGCGTCACGGCATGATCAAGCGTTCCAACAAGTTCATTCGAAATGCCCGCGGCACGATGGTTCTGGCTGAACCGGATGGCAAGAAGGTCATCAAGAATTTTCTGCCGAACGGCCTCTAAGGCATTCGGTTTCAGGAACACGAATTTGTTTTTACGCAATTCCGAACGGAAAACCGCAACACACTTTTCCTGGAATTGCTTTTAAGGAGATCATGACATGGCACGCGTAAAGAGAGGCGTCACCTCGCACGCCAAGCACAAGAAGGTCCTGAAAGCCGCGAAAGGCTTCTACGGCCGTCGCAAGAACACCATCCGCATCGCCAAGCAGGCGGTGGAAAAGTCGCTGCAGTACGCTTACCGCGACCGCAAGAATCGCAAGCGCTCCTTCCGCGCGCTGTGGATCCAGCGCATCAACGCGGCGACCCACGAGCATGGCCTGACCTATGGCCGCTTCATCGACGGCCTCAACAAGGCCGGCATCGAGATCGATCGCAAGATCCTGTCCGACATGGCCATCCATGAGCCGCAGGCTTTCGCCGCGCTCGTGGCCAAGGCCAAGGTCGCGCTCGAATATCTGAAGAACACCACGCCGAACGCTTTTGAAAGCGCTGTCGCCTAAGACCAGCGCTTCCCAAGCATTCGCAATTCTGATTATGGGGAACCCGCGCTGGCACGGCTGGCGCGGGTTTTTCTTATGCCTGATATCAACTTGAACGTGACTTTCACGTTAGCGCAGATTTCCAACGTAGCGAGTTTGACCGTGAACGACGCAACCACCGGCCTGGATACGCTCGAAAATTCCCTGCTGGCCGACATCGCATCGGCCGCCGACGAGCCGGCCATCGAGGCCGTGCGCATCGCTGCCTTCGGCAAGAAGGGCACTGTGTCCGAGATGCTGAAGACGCTTGGCGGCATGACCGCCGAGGAGCGCCAGCTCAAGGGCCCGGTCATCAACGGCCTCAAGAACCGCGTCACCGAGGCGCTGACGGCCCGCAAGGCCGAGTTGAAGGACGTGGCGATCGCAGCACGTCTGGCCGCGGAAAAAGTCGACGTGACGCTGCCGGTGCGGCAGTCGCCGGCCGAGCGCGGCCGCATCCATCCGATCAGCCAGGTGATCGACGAGATCGCGGCGATCTTCGGCGATCTCGGCTTCGCCATCGCCGAAGGTCCCGATATCGAGACCGACTATTACAATTTCACCGCGCTGAATTTCCCCGAGGGCCATCCGGCGCGCGAGATGCACGACACGTTCTTCTTCCAGCCGGACGAGAAGGGCGAGCGCAAGCTGTTGCGCACGCATACCTCGCCCGTGCAGATCCGCACCATGGAGAAGCAGAAGCCGCCGATCCGCATCGTCATTCCGGGCAAGACCTACCGCCAGGATTCGGACGCCACCCACTCGCCGATGTTCCATCAGGTCGAGGGTCTGGTGATCGACAAGACGGCCAACGTCGCCAACATGAAGTGGGTGCTGGAAGAATTCTGCAAGGCGTTCTTCGAAGTGCCATCGGTCAAGATGCGGTTCCGCCCGTCCTTCTTCCCGTTCACCGAGCCAAGCCTCGAGGTCGACATCCAGTGCGACCGCTCGCGGCCCGGCGAAGTGCGCTTCGGCGAAGGCTCCGACTGGATGGAGATCCTCGGCTGCGGCATGGTGCATCCCAACGTGCTGCGCGCCGGCGGGCTCGATCCCGACGAGTATCAGGGCTTTGCCTGGGGCATGGGCATCGACCGCATCGCCATGCTGAAATACGGCATGCCGGACCTGCGCGCCTTCTTCGACGCCGATGTGCGGTGGCTGTCGCATTACGGTTTCCGGCCGCTCGACATGCCGACGCTGTTCGGAGGTTTGAGCGCGTGAGCGTCGCTGCCGATCCCTATACGGACGCGGTGACCTTCCGCTTTGGCGACAGTCCGGAACTCGCCGACGAGTTGCTGGCGCTGGTGCTGTCGGGGCGCAAGACCGCGACCTGCGGTGCCCTGCGCGACTATGGCCGCGCCGAGCCGATGCCGGAGGTAGGTCGTCGCGATGTCGTGCTCGATGGCAGCGGCCGCCGCGCCGCGGTGATCGAGACGGTCGAGGCGATTGTGCGGCGCTTTGACGAGGTCGACGCCGACTTTGCCCGAGACGAGGGCGAAGGCGATTTGAGCTTTGAATACTGGCGCGAGGCCCATCGCGCCTATTTCGAGCGCAATGGCGGCTTTTCGCCTGAGATGAAACTGGTTTGCGAACGCTTCCGTCTGGTCGAAGTGTTCAGTCGAGAAGACGCGAAAGTATGAGACGATGAACAAGCTGTCGCATTACCGCTTCCGGCCGCTCGACATGCCGACGCTGTTCGGCGGTCTGAACGCATGACAGCGCCCCACATTGGCGGTTGCCGCTGCGGCGCCGTGCGGTTCGAGGCCTCGGCCGAGCCGCATCACGTCAGCTATTGCCATTGCGGCGATTGCCGGCGGGCGAGCGGCGCGCCGGTATCGGCCTTTGTCGGCTTCCTGGCCGGCAAGGTAGCGTTCACCGGCAAGGCGCTGAAGATGTATGAGAACGGCCCGGTAACGCGCTCGTTTTGCGGCGTCTGCGGCTCGCCCATCGCCTATGTCGACGAGCGGCTGGAAGACGACATCTACTTCATGCTCGGCGCCATGGACGCGCCGGCCGATTTCAAGCCGACGCTGCATGCCTATGTCAGTGAGCAGCTTCCCTTCCTGCATATGTCCGACGACTTGCCTAGACATCTGAAATCAAGCGTCAAAAGACCAGACGGAACAGTCCCATGAAATTCACCCTCTCCTGGCTCAAGGATCATCTCGAGACCGACGCCACGCTCAACGAGATCGTCGAACGGCTGACCTCGATCGGCCTCGAAGTCGAGCATGTCGACGACAAGTCGAGCCTGAAACCCTTCGTCATCGCCAAAGTGCTGACGGCGGTGCAGCACCCAGATGCCGACCGGTTGCGCGTGCTGACCGTCGACACCGGCGACGGCAAGCCGCCTGTCCAGGTCGTCTGCGGCGCGCCGAATGCCCGCGCAGGCCTGATCGGCGCTTTCGCAGCGCCCGGCACCTACGTGCCCGGCATCGACGTGACGCTAACAGTCGGCAAGATCCGTGGCGTCGAGAGCCATGGCATGATGTGTTCCGAGCGCGAGCTGGAACTGTCCGACGAGCACAACGGCATCATCGACCTGCCGGCCGACGCGCCGGTCGGCACCAGCTTCGCCACCTATGCGCATCTCGACGATCCGGTCATCGAGATCAATCTGACGCCGAACCGGCCGGACGCCACCAGYGTCTACGGCATTGCCAGGGATCTGGCGGCAAGCGGGCTCGGCACGCTGAAAAGCGCCGCGGTCGAAAAGATCTCCGGCAAGGGCGAGACACCGGTCAAGGTGGTGATCGAAGCGCCGGAGCTTTGCCCAGGCTTCGCCTTGCGGCTGGTGCGCGGCGTCAAGAACGGCCCGTCGCCGAAATGGCTGCAGCAGAGGCTGATCGCCATTGGTCTGAGGCCAATCAGCGCGCTGGTTGACATCACAAACTACGTCACCTTCGATCGCGGCCGGCCGTTGCATGTGTTCGATGCGAAGAAGGTCGCCGGCAACCTCGTCGTGCGCCGCGCGCGCGACGGCGAGAAAGTGATGGCGCTCGATGGCCGCGAATACACGCTGACATCAGACATGTGCGCCATTGCTGATGACAATGGCGTCGAATCGATCGCCGGCGTGATGGGCGGCGAGCATTCCGGCTGCGACGAGAACACTTCAGACGTGCTGATCGAATCGGCGCTTTGGGATCCGATCACCACCGCCCGCACCGGCCGCACGCTCGGCATCATCACCGATGCGCGCTACCGTTTCGAGCGCGGCGTCGACCCTGAATTCATGGTTCCCGGCGTCGAGCTGGCAACGAAATTGGTGCTCGATCTCTGCGGCGGTGAGCCGGCCGAGACCGAGATCGTCGGCTACGCCGGCCACAAGCCAAAGATCGTTGCCTTCCCGGTGTCGGAGGTGAAGCGGCTTACCGGCATCGAGGTGGCTAAGGCGGAAAGCCTCGACATCCTGTCTCGCCTCGGCTTCAAGCCGCAGGGCTCGGGCGATGTCGTGGACGTCGCGGTGCCGTCCTGGCGTCCCGATGTCGACGGCAAGGCGGACCTGGTCGAAGAGGTGATGCGCATTCACGGCGTCGACAACATCGCGCCGCAGCCGCTCGGCGCGCATGACGCGGTCAATTCGAAGATCCTGACCACGCTGCAGGTCCGCACCCGCACGGCCAAGCGGGCGCTTGCCGTGCGCGGCATGATGGAGGCCGTCACCTGGTCGTTCATCCCGGCCAAGCACGCCGAACTGTTCGGCGGCGGCCAGACGGCGCTGAAGCTCGCCAACCCGATCGCCGCCGACATGTCCGACATGCGGCCGTCGCTGCTGCCGGGGCTGATCGCCGCCGCGCAGCGCAACGCCGACAGGGGCATTGGCGACGTGGCGTTGTTCGAGGTGTCCGGCACCTATGAGGGCGACGGCGCCGACCAGCAGCGGCGCGTGGCCGCCGGCGTGCGCCGCGGCACGGCCAAGCTCGACGGCTCCGGCCGTAGCTGGGCCGGCAATTCCGGTCCTGTGGGCGTGTTCGACGCCAAGGCCGATGCGATCGCGGCGCTGGAAGCCTGCGGCGCGCCGGTCGACCGGCTGCAGATCGAGGCGGGCGGTCCGGCCTGGTACCACCCCGGCCGTTCCGGCACGATCAAGCTCGGGCCGAAGACCGTGCTCGGCACGTTCGGCGAATTCCATCCCAAGACGATGGAAGGCCTTGATGTTTCCGGCCCGCTGTGCGGCTTCGAAGTGTTCGTCGATGCCGTGCCCGAGCCGAAGGCCAAGCCTACTAAGACCAAGCCGAAGCTGGAGCTCTCCGCCTTCCAGGCGGTGAAGCGCGACTTCGCCTTCGTCGTCGACAAAGCGGTCGAGGCCGGCACGCTGGTGCGCGCAGCATTGGCCGCCGACAAGAAGCTGATCACAGCCGTCTCGGTCTTCGACATCTTCGAGGGCGCAGCGCTCGGCGCCGACAAAAAGTCGATCGCCATCGAAGTGTCGATCCAGCCGGTCGAGAAGACGCTGACCGACGAGGATTTCGAGGCGCTGGCCAAGCGTGTCGTCGAGAATGTCGGCAAGCAGACGGGCGGCGTGCTGCGCGGCTGACGCAATTCCAGGAAAAGTGCTTGGCGGTTTTCCCACAGGAATTGCGCAGAAACCAACGACTTGCGGGCGGATGGCGAATCGTCCTCCAAAGGGCGATGGACCATCTGCGCTATTCCGGGCTGCCATGCGAAGCACAGCGCGCGGCATTCCTCGACATCGTGTCGGGCGACCCGCTGGTCGGCGACGCGCTGGCGCGAGCTCGCGCGCTGGCGCTGCCGGACTGGCTGGTCGTCTCCGGCGCGCTTTACAACAGCGTCTGGAACCATTTGACCGGCAAGCCGCCGGGTTACGGCATCAAGGACGTTGATCTCTTCTATTTCGATGACAGTGACCTGTCCTATGAGGCCGAGGACGCCGTCATCCGCAGGGCAGCGCGGCATTTCGAGGGGCTGACCCTGCCGGTCGAGGTGCGCAACCAGGCGCGTGTGCATCTGTGGTATCCGCAGAAATTCGGGCAGCCCTGCCCGCGCTATACGAGTTCCAGCGAACCCATCGGCCATTTTGCCTCCAGGACGCATGCGGTCGGGGTTCGCTACGATGGCAACGGCGCGCTCGAATTGGTGGCGCCGTTCGGGCTCGATGATATCTTTTCGTTCCGCATCACGCCGAACCGGGTGACGGACAACCAGCGGACCCATGAGGCGAAGGGCAAGCGGGCAAAGGCGTGCTGGCCGGAGATTAGTGTGGTGCCGTGGTAGGAGAGATAGGTGCGAGGCGCCCCCCTCTGGCCTGCCGGCCATCTCCCCCACTTGGGGGGAGATTGGCGGCTTGGCCGTGCCGCCCTTCCTTCAAGCGCTGGTGATTGGCGAAAGCCGCGATGACACTCAATCTCCCCCCTTGTGGGGGAGATGTCCGGCAGGACAGAGGGGGGCGCCTCGCGTTGGCGTCTCAACAATATGGGGCGCCGAAGCGCCCCATTGCCTAGCCATTCACCAGCGCCAGCAACTCCTCCGTATAGCGCTTGCCCATCACCTTATCCGGCGACAGCGCATCACCAATCGCCGCGACCTCGGCCGCACTCAGCTCGATACTCGCCGCCGCCGTGTTCTGCTCCAGATGGCGGATTTTGCGCGCGCCGGGGATCGGCACGATGAAATCGCCCTGATGCAGTACCCAGGCCAGCGCCAGCTGCGCCGAGGTCACGCCCTTTTCCGTCGCCAGTCTTTCCAGCGTGGCGATAACCTTGGCATTGGCTTCCATGGCCTCGGCCTGGAAGCGCGGCAAGGTGCGGCGCCAGTCGCCATCGTCAAGCGTTTCGGGCCTGGCAATCGCCCCCGTCAAAAGGCCACGGCCGAGCGGGCTGTAGGGCACGAAGCCGATGCCGAGTTCGCGGCAGACGGCAAGCACCTCCTCTTCCGGATCACGGCTCCACAGCGAATATTCGCTCTGCACGGCAGCGATGGGATGCACGGCATGCGCCCGGCGGATGGTCGCGGCACTGGCTTCCGACAGACCCAATGCGCGCACCTTGCCCTCGCGCACCAGCTCGGCCATGGCGCCGACCGTGTCCTCGATCGGCACGCAGGGGTCGACACGGTGCTGGTAATAGAGGTCGATGACATCGGTGCCCAGCCGCTTCAGCGAGGCTTCGGCCACCGCCTTGACGTGCTCGGGGCGGCTGTCGACGCCGGCCATGCGATCGAGGCCGGTGCCTTCCTCCAGAATCTTGAAGCCGAATTTGGTGGCGATCGTCACTTTGTTTCGCACCGACTTCAGCGCCTTGCCGAGCAGGATCTCGTTGTCGTAGGGGCCATAGACTTCCGCCGTGTCGAAGAAGTTGACGCCGATCTCGACGGCGCGGTGCAGCGTGGCGATCGCCTCTGCCTCCGGCTGGCCGCCATAGGCGAAGCTCATGCCCATGCAGCCGAGGCCGACGGGGTAGACGTTCAGTTCAGTTCCTAGCTTGCGGGTTTGCATCACGCGTCTCCTTGTTGCGGTTGCGATGCAGCAGAGATAGCGCCTTGCAGTCTGTTCGATAATCGGCTCTTCTTCGTACGGGCCGTTCCAAGAAATAGACCAATGAACCGAGCGCATCTTTCCCAGCTTGCCGTGCTGGCAACCGTTGCCCAATGCGGCAGTTTTCGCGGCGCGGCCAGGGAATTGGCCATAGCGCCATCGGCGGTCAGTCATGCGGTGTCCAGCCTGGAGGCGCGGCTCGGCGTACGGCTCTTGGCGCGCAGTACGCGCAGCGTCGCGCCGACGGAAGAAGGCGCGCAACTCTTGGAGCGGCTGCGGCCCGCCCTTTCCGAGATCGACTTGGCGCTGGAGGCGGCGGTCGAGTCGCGTGAGCGACCGGCCGGGAATCTCAGGCTCAGCGTGCCGCGCACGGCGGCGCATCTGGTGCTGACGCCGCGTCTCGGCGCCTTTGCCAGGGCCTATCCCGACATTGTGCTGGAGATCGTCATCGAGGACCGCTTCACCGATGTCGTCGAGGGCGGTTTCGATGCCGGCGTGCGGCTCGGCGAGAGCCTGCAGCGCGACATGATCGCGGTGCGCATCGGGCCGGACCTTCGCGGCGCGGTTGTCGGCGCGCCATCCTATTTCGAGACCATGCCGAGGCCGCATCATCCGTGCGACCTTGCCGATCATCGCTGCATCCGCTTCCGCTTCTCCAGCGGCATCCTCTACCGCTGGGAATTCGAAAAGGATGGTGAGGAGATAGAGATATCAGCGCAAGGGCCGCTGATCCTCGACGAGGACCATTTGATCGCGCAAGCGGTGGTCGACGGCGCCGGGCTCGCCTTCGTCTTCGAGCCGTATGTCCAGGCCCCGCTCGCCGACGGCAGGCTGATCCGCGTGCTGGAGGACTGGTGCCCGTTTTTCGAGGGGTTCTTCGTTTATTATCCGAGCCGCCGCCAGATGCGCCCGGCGCTCAGGGCGTTCGTGGATTTCTTCAGGGTGAGTGGATAGGCGCGACCACCCTCCCCCTTGTGGGGAGGGTCGGCTCGCAGTCGCAGCGCAGCGGAGATTGCGAGACGGGGTGGGGGTCAGCGCCCTACGAAGACCCCCACCCCGATCCGCTTCGCGGATCGACCCTCCCCACAAGGGGGAGGGTGGAAGAAAGCGCGACTCAGCGACGTTTGTCTCGCATGCAAACCTCAATCACCAACACGCCAACCCGCTACGGCTGGGCAACGATCCTCCTCCACTGGCTGATCGGCATCATCTTCATCGGCCAGTTCGCCCTTGGCTTCATCATAGTTCGGCTGACCAGCCAGCGCTCCGCCTTCGAGCTGATCCAGTTGCATAAATCGCTAGGTTTTCTGCTGCTTGGCCTCATCATCCTGCGCATCGCCTGGCGGCTTGGCAACGCGACCCCGCCTTTGCCCACTTCGGTCGGCACGCTGGAGCGGCGAACGGCGCCGCTCGCGCATCTGGCGCTTTACGCCTTCCAGGTCGCCCTGCCCTTGTCCGGCTGGGCACTGGTTTCGGTGTCGACGCTGGAAATCCCGACCATGCCGTTCAACTTGTTCGTGATGCCCAATTTGCCGCTCACCGAATCCGATGCCGCCGAAAGCTTCTGGGCGGCCGCGCACTGGTATCTCGCCTATGCCGGCATCGCGCTCGTCGCACTGCATGTTGCCGCCGCGCTCCGCCACCATCTCCTGCTGCGCGACAGCGTGCTCACGCGCATGATCACACCTTCGTCAGGTGGGGAATAGAGCGGGCAGCCGGCGCGTTTGTGGGGGTGAGGACGCGAACCAGCGTTGCCTCGAGGAAAGGAACAATCCCATGCATGCGCGCATCCTTGGATTCGCGGCGTTTGCCGCATGCCTTGCCGTGCCCGCAGCCGCGGCGGTGGCATTGAGCGACGCCGCCGGCAGCTACACGATCAGCCCGGCGGCCTCCAGCATCCGTTTCACCATAGGCAAGGCCGGCGGCGGCGGCTTTGACGGCGCCTTCGCCCGCTTCAAGGGCACGATCCGCATCGACAATGGCGATGTCGGCCGCTCGAAGGTCGACCTCACCATCTATCCGGAGAGCGTCGGCACCGGCCAGAGCCGCATCGATGCGTTCCTGCGCTCCGACGCGGTTTTCGATGCGGCCAACAGCCCGGAGATCCAGTTCCGCTCGACCAGCGTGACCCGCACCGGCGACACATCGGCCCTCGTCACCGGCAGGTTGACGGCGCGCGGCAAGACGTTTGCGGAAAAATTCACCGCCGAACTCGATGGGTTGAAGGGCGGAACGATCAAGTTCCATGTCACCGGCAAGGTGCTGCGCTCACGCTACGGCATGGATGTCGGCACGCCGCTCTACTCCAACGTCGTCGACTTCGACATGACGCTGACTGGGAAGAGGGGCTGATCTGGGACGGCCTTCGGTCATTGGCTTTTCCGTCGATTTCGGGCAAACCTCGTCTGAAATAACCGACATGGAGAAGCGTGATGTTCCGATGGGGTGTGTTGTCGACGGCCAAGATCGGCCGCGAGCAGTTGTTGCCGGCAATCGTCGAGGCGGAGAACGGCGTGTTGTCGGCGATCGCCAGCCGCGACCTGTCGAAGGCCAAGGCCCTGGGCGAGCGCTTTGGCGCCCGCCATGCCTTCGGCTCCTATGAGGAATTGCTGGCCTCCAAGGACATCGACGGCGTCTATATTCCGCTGCCGACCTCGCAGCATGTCGAATGGACGGCTAAGGCGATCGAGGCGGGAAAACATGTGCTGGTCGAGAAGCCTCTGGCGCTCGACGCGAAGGACATTCTCCCCCTGATCAAGCTGCGCGACGCCAAGAAGGTGCTGGTCTGCGAAGCCTTCATGGTCATCTACCATCCGCAATGGATCAAGGTGCGCGATCTCATCGCCAGCGGCGCCATCGGCCGGCTGCGCCATGTGCAGGGCGCGTTCTCCTACTACAATGTCGACCCCAACAATATGCGCAACCAGCTCGATCTCGGCGGTGGCGCATTGCCTGACATCGGCGTCTATCCGACCGTGTCGACGCGGTTTTCGACCGGCAAGGAGCCCAGCCGCGTCCAGGCGACGATCGAGCGTGACAAAAAATTCGGCACCGACATCTACTCCTCGATCCGCGCCGATTTCGGCGATTTCGAACTGTCCTTCTATTTGTCGACGCAGATGGCGGCGCGCCAGGTGATGGTGTTCCACGGCGAGAAGGGTTTCATCGAGGTCTTTTCGCCGTTCAATGCCGGGCTCTACGACCATCATCGCGTCGAACTGCACAACCAGAACCACACCGAGGCGCAGGTGTTCCGTTTCCCCGGCACGCAACAGTACCGGCTGGAGGTCGAAACCTTCGCGCGCGCCGCGCAGGGCGGCAAGGAGCGTGTCTTCACGCTGGAGGAATCCGTGCTCAACCAGAAGGTCATCGACGCCATTTTCCGCGCCGGCGGCAAGGACGGCTGGGAGGCCGTCTAACTCTTATTTTGACGCAATTCCGGGCGGAAAACCGCTTCACACTTTTCCTGGAATTGCGTTAGCCGGCTAATTCTGGGAGGAAATATGGCTGACGACGCGGACGTGATCATTGTCGGCGCCGGCCTTGCCGGGCTGGTTGCCGCCGCCGAACTGGCAGAGGCCGGCAAGAAGATCATCATCGTCGACCAGGAGCCGGAGCAGTCGCTGGGCGGCCAGGCATTCTGGTCGTTCGGCGGGCTTTTCCTCGTCGATTCGCCCGAGCAGCGGCGCATGCGCATCCGTGATTCGCACGATCTGGCGCTCGAGGACTGGATGGGCACCGCCGCCTTCGACCGGCCGGAGGATTTCTGGCCGCGCAAATGGGCGGAGGCCTATGTCGGATTTGCCGCCGGCGAGAAGCGCTCCTGGCTGCTGCAGCGGGGCCTGAAATTCTTTCCCGTCGTCGGCTGGGCCGAGCGCGGCGGCGGCAACGCCATCGGCCACGGCAATTCGGTGCCGCGCTTCCACATCACCTGGGGCACCGGGCCGGGCGTTCTCGAGCCCTTTGTCCAGCGCGTGCGCGAGGCGCAGAAGCGTGGATTGGTCAGCTTCAAGTTCCGCCACCGCGTCAATGAACTGACGCTGACAGGCGCGGTGGTGACTGGTGTGCGCGGCGACATCCTTCAGCCAAGCACCGTCGAGCGCGGCCGCAAGAGCTCGCGGGAGGTATCAGGCGATTTCGAGCTGCATGCGCAAGCGGTGATCGTCGCCTCCGGCGGCATCGGCGCCAACCATCAGTTGGTGCGGGAAAACTGGCCGAAGCGGCTGGGCGCCGCGCCCAAACGCATGATCACCGGCGTGCCGGACCATGTCGACGGCCGCATGCTCGCCATCACGGAACAGGCTGGTGGTTCGATCATCAACCGCGACCGCATGTGGCACTATGTCGAAGGCATCAGGAACTGGGCGCCGATCTGGACCGAGCATGCGATCCGCATCCTGCCCGGCCCGTCCTCACTCTGGCTCGACGCCAGGGGCAAGCGACTGCCGGTGCCGCTCTATCCCGGTTTCGATACGCTGGGCACGCTCAGCCACATCATGAGCACCGGCTTCGACTATTCCTGGTTCATCCTGACCAGGAAAATCATCCAGAAGGAGTTCGCGCTGTCGGGCTCGGAGCAGAACCCGGACCTGACAGGAAAAAGCTGGCGCCAGGTGCTCGGCCGCGCGACATCGGGCATCCCGGGTCCGGTGAAAGCCTTCATGGAGAAGGGCGAGGATTTCATCGTCGAGGCCGATCTCTCGAAACTGGTTGCCCGCATGAATGCGTTGGCGGGTGGCGAGCCGCTGCTCGATGTCGCCGAGGTCGAGCGCGAAATCCGCGCCCGCGACAGGCAGCTCGACAATCCGTTCTCCAAGGACATGCAGATCACCGCGCTGCGTGGCGCGCGGGCCTATCTCGGCGACAAGCTCATCCGTACGGCCAAGCCGCACAAGATGCTCGACCCCGCAAACGGCCCGCTGATCGCGGTGCGCCTCAACATCCTGACGCGCAAGACGCTGGGCGGCCTGCAGACCGATCTCGACAGCCGCGTGCTGGGCGCCGACGGCCAGCCGGTACCGGGGCTCTATGCCGTGGGCGAAGCCGCCGGCTTCGGCGGCGGCGGTGTGCATGGCTACGCGGCGCTGGAAGGCACGTTCCTTGGTGGCTGCATCTTCTCCGGCCGCGGCGCCGGCCGGGCGGCGGCGGCCTCGGTGGCGTGAAACGAGGCTATTGCTGTCAGCTAGACCAGATAGTCGCTGGCTGGATAGGAATCAGAGAGGAGGTTTTGGCCTGAGCTATAAAGGCCGCATGTGCGCCACCCGCCATCACGGATTCCGGCGCGGTCGGCGCGGCTCCATGCAATCGGGCGACGGCGTCGCCGCCAGGCCGCCAGCGCAGTCCGGGCCGTCGGGCTGTATGTCCGGCGCTGGCGCACAATCGATTGCTGGTCCACCGCAATCGGGGCGTTCTGGACGGTCCGGCCTGTCGGGTCGGTCTGGCCGATCCGGACGATCTGGTCTGCCCGGCCATTCTGGTCTGTCAGGCCGGTCCGGCCGATCCGGCCAGTCGGGGCGATCCGGCCTATCCGGCCTGTCGGGGCGCCATGGCCTGTCAGGTCTATCGGGGCGCCACGGCCTGTCAGGGCGCCACGGCCTGTCGGGCCTGTGGTCACGGTCGCGCCAGTGGTGATCACGCCAAGGGCGGTCGCGGTAATCGTCCGTGTCGACGCATGCACTCAGCGTCGCGGCACAAAGGAGGAGCGCCAACGCGGTTGCGAACCTGGTCATGATTGCGGTCGTTTCCTTGCTGTTGGCCACCTACGCGATGGGTCTGCCTGCTCGGGATTGCGCCTGCATTACGTCTTGTGCGAACGGGGATTCTGCATGACGCCCAGCGCCACCAATCTGGTGCGGGAAATCGTCAGCCGGCACGGCGGCCATGTCTCAGTGGCCGATGCGCCAGGCGGCGGCGCCTGTTTCAGCATCGCGCTGCGGACGGCCGTGAACAGCAAGCCTGGCAATGTGATTCCGCTGCGGCGGGGTCAGGTGAAAGCCGCGTTGTAGGCGCGGGGCCGATCTCTGAGTTGCGCTGCGCTCACCAGAGCCAGCTGCCCTTCCCCAGCGCGGCCGCCGCATCGACAATCCGGGTGAAACTTTCGCGGGCGCGACCGACCGTGTGCCGGGCCCTGAGATAGCCATGCACCAGGCCCGGTTCCTCGAACCATGTGGCCCGCCCGCCGCCCGCGATGATGCGGTCGCGATAGGTTTCGCCATCCGAAGACAGCGGGTCGCACTGCGCGGTGATCAGGACTGTCGGCGGCAGCCTGGCGAAGTCGGTATCGGCCAGCGGGGCGAGTGTGGCATCGCGGCTGCGATCCTGCCCGCCGGTGCGGATGTGCTTGTAGAATTCGAGATCGCGCATGGTCAGCATCGGCGCCTCGGCATGGGTCACATAGGAACCCTTCGAACGGTCGCCGCCGAGGCCGGGATAGATCAGGACCTGGCCCACCGGCGGCTTCGCATGGCCGCGCGTGGCGTGCGCAACTGCGGCGCAGAGATTGCCGCCGGCGCTGTCGCCGCAGAGCAGGATGGGGCGGTCGCGGCTGGACGCAGCCCATGCGAAGGCGCTCATCGCATCATCGAAGGCTGCCGGATGCAGATGCTCCGGCGCCAGGCGGTAGTCGACCGAGACAACCTCGTAGCCGGTGCGGCCGCAGAGTTCGGCGCAGACATCGTCATGGCTGTCCAGCCCGCCAAGGATGAAGCCGCCGCCATGGATGTAGAGCACGGTCGCCGCCGGCTGCGGGGCGCTTCGGTAGGTGCGGATCGGGATGTCGTGCGTGGGCGTTGCAATCGCGGAGGTTTCGACCGTCACGCCCTGGGGGTAGCCGGCAAAGAATTCCCGGCACATACGGTCATAGATCTCGCGCTGCTGGGTGATCGTGTAGTCGATCGTATCGGGCGGATAGTATGAATTGGTCCGCTCGATGAAGGCCCAGGTCTCGGCGTCGATGAGTTTCGTGTAATCGGTCATGGAACTCCTTTACCTCCCCCTTGATGGGGGAGGTCGCCGCCGAGCGGTGGGTGGGGGTGGCGGCGCTTCACCCCACCCCGGAACCTTCGGTCCGACCCTCCCCATCAAGGGGAGGGTAAAGTCACTTGCCCTTCCACACCGGATCGCGCTTTTCGGCGAAGGCGCGGAACCCTTCCATATTGTCTTCCGAACCGTACAGCGCATCGACCGTCGCCAGTTGCCGGCGCGTTACCTTGTTCATGGCGTCCTGGAAGGTCAGCGCCTCGGCCACCCGCGCCGTTTCCTTGATCGCGGCGAAGACCAGCGGCGGGCCGCTGGCGAGCAGGCGGGCGATCTCCCAGACACGGTCCTCAAGCTTTTCCTTGGGCAGCACCTCGTTGACCAGGCCCCAGCGATGCGCTTCGGCGACATCCATCCAGCGGCCGGTGAGCAAGAGGTCCATGGCGACATGATAGGGAATGCGCTTCGGCAGTTTGATCGTTGCCGCGTCGGCCAGCGTGCCGGCGCGGATTTCGGGGAGCGCGAAGGAGGAATGATCGGAGGCGTAAATGAGGTCGCAGGACAGCGCCAGCTCGAAGCCGCCGCCCACCGCCATGCCGTTGACGCAAGCGATGACCGGCTTGTTCAGGTCGCGCAATTCCTGCAGGCCGGCAAAGCCGCCGACGCCATAGTCGCCGTCGACCGCGTCGCCGCCGGCGGCTGCCTTGAGGTCCCAGCCGGCGCAGAAGAACTTGTCGCCGGCTGTCTTGACGATGGCAACGCGAAGTTCCGGGTCGTCGCGGAACGCCTTGAAGGTCTCGCCCATCAGCCGCGAGGTCTTGAGGTCGATGGCGTTGGCCTTGGGCCGGTCGAGCGTGACCTCGAGGATCGAGCCTTCGCGACGGGTCGAAATGACGTCAGACATTCTTGTTTTCTCCCAGCACCAGCAGCGCATCGGCGATCCAGGCGCCCTTGCCTTCGACGCAGACGATCAGCGGGTTGATGTCGAGTTCCTCGATCTCGCCGGCATTCTTCTGCACGAAACCGGCAATGCCCGCGATGGCGTCGATGGCGGCCGCGACGTCGGCCTTCGGCCGGCCGCGATAGCCTTCAAGCAGCGGGAAAAGCTTCAGGCCGCGCAGGGCCGCCTCGATGTCGTCACGGGTCGCCGGCAGCATCAGCGTGACGCTGTCGCGCAGCAGCTCAACCAGAACGCCGCCGGTGCCGAGCGTCATGACAGCGCCGAACATCGGATCCCTGGTGAAGCCGACGATCAGTTCGGCGACGCCGTCGCGCACCATGCGCTCGACATAGAGGCCGGTGCCGAGGGGCAGCAGGTCATGCGCTGCCGTGCTGACGGATTCGGCGTCCTTGAGGTTGAGCCTGACGGCGCCGACCTCGGATTTGTGGGTGACGCCCAGCGCCTTCAGCGCGACGGGAAAGCCGAGCGCCATCGAGGAGATCACCGCCTCGACCGCATTGCCGGCGCGCTCGCCCTTCGGCACGGGAAGCCCGGCCTTGATCAGCCGCGCCTTGGCTTCAGCCTCGTCGGGGGTGACATGCTCGCCTCCGGCAGCGCCGGAAGCAGAGGTGTCGACCGGCTGCGCCTGCGGCTCAGCCCAAGCCCAGCCGATGAAGGCTGCCGCGCCCGCGGCATCCATCGCCTCGGAAATGCCGAACAGCGGCACCATGCCGCGCGCCATCAGTTCGGCGGTGTATTCCTCGGGCAGGTTTTCCGGCAGCGAGGAGACGATGGCGCCATGCGCCTTGTTGGTCTTCAGCGCAGATTCGAAGGCGCGCAGCGTCGCCCACCAGTCGGTGACCGAGCAGCGGTCCGGGCGCGGAAAGTCGAGCACCAGCATGTTGAGGTCGAAGGCGCCCGACACCATGGCGGTGAAGGTGGCGGTCATCGCCGGCTCGTTGTTCCAGATGAAGGTGTGATAGTCCAACGGATTGGCGACCGCGACCAGCGGCCCAAGCGTCGACTTGACATGGGCTCGGTGCGTTTCCGTCAGCACCGGGAAATTGACCCAGCGGCCTTCGGCGCTGTCGGCCATGACGGAGGCTTCGCCGCCCGAACAGCTCATCGACGAGAGGCGATAGCCGGGCAGCGGACCGGTGACGTGCAGCAGCTTCAGCGCCTCGATGAAGGCGGGGATGGAATCGACACGCGCAATGCCGAGCCGCCTCAGGAAGGCGCCCGAGGCCGCATCCGAGCCGGCGAGCGAGGCGGTATGCGAAACCGTCGCCTGCCGCGCCTGTTCGGAGCGGCCGACCTTCATGGCAATGATCGGTTTTTTCAGCTCGCGCGCCCTGGCGGCCAACCGTTCGAAGCCGGCTACGGAGTCAAAAGCCTCGATGTGCAGGCCGAGCGATGTCACCCGCTCATCCTCGATCAGGCCAAGCGCCATTTCGGAGAGGCCGGTCTGCGCCTGGTTGCCGGCTGTCATCAGGAAGGCGATCGGCAGGCCGCGCTTCTGCATCGTCATGTTGATGGCGATGTTGGAGGACTGGGTGATGATGGCCACACCCTTGCCGCCCTCCTCCAGCCTGATGCCGCCATGCTGGTCGGGCCACAAAAGCGCGCCGTCGGCATAGTTGATCAGGCCGTAGCAGTTCGGCCCAATGATTGGCATCTCGCCGGCGGCGGCAACCAGTTCGGCCTGCAGCCGCTCGCCATCGTCGTCATAGGCCTCGGTCTCGAGGAAGCCGGCGGCAAAGCAGACGGCGCCGCCGGCGCCGCGCTCGGCCAGCGCCTTGATGACCTCGATGGTCAGATGGCGGTTGACGCCGACAAAGGCGGCATCCGGCGCGCCGGGCAGATCGGCGACCGACCGATAGGCCTTGCGGCCGGCGACTTCGTCCTTGGTCGGGTGCACCGGCCAGATTTCGCCGGCAAAGCCCATCTTGATGGATTGCGCGACGACGGCGGCGGCCTGCACGCCGCCGAAGACGGCGATCGATTTCGGGCGCAAGAGACGTTCGAGTTTATGCATGGTCATCTTTTCGTTTGAGCGCGATCTCAGGACAAACGATCTCGTTTGTCCGACAAAGCCGGATCCCGGCCTGGGCGCATCATGCTCTAAGCTCCGAACGGACGCAGCAGCGCCCGCGAAATAATGTGTCGCTGAATCTCCGACGTGCCTTCCCAGATGCGCTCGACGCGGGCGTCGCGCCAGATGCGCTCCAGCGGCAGGTCGTCCATCAGCCCCATGCCGCCATGGATCTGGATCGCCTCGTCGGCAACGTAAGCCAGCATTTCGGTGGCTTTAAGTTTGGCCATGGCCATGTCCTGGTCGGTGACAGTCCCCTGATCGTACTTCCAGCCAGCTTCGAACACCATCAGGTCGGCGGCCTTCAATTCCGTCGCCATATCGGCGAGCTTGAAAGACACGCCCTGGAACTTGCCAATCTGCTGGCCGAATTGCTGGCGCTGCGCGGCGTATTCGACGGCGTGGCCGAGCGCGCGCTCGGCGCGGCCGAGACAGGTGGCGCCGACCTGCAGGCGGGTGGCGCCAAGCCAGGAATTGGCGACGTCGAAGCCCTTGTGCACTTCGCCCAGAACCTGGCTCGCCGGCAGGCGGCAATCGTCGAATTCGAGGATGGCGTTGGTGTAGCCGCGATGCGAGACGTTGCGGTAGCCGTCGCGCACCGTGAACCCCTTTGTGCCCTTGTCGACAAAGAAGGCGGTGATCTTCTTGCGCTTGCCGCGCGGCGAATCCTCTTCGCCGGACGCCATGAAGACGATGGCGAAATCAGCGAGATCGGCGTGGGAGATAAAATGCTTGGTGCCGTTCAGCACCCAGTCGTCGCCGTCCTGCACCGCGGTCGCCTTCATACCACGCAGGTCGGAGCCGGCGCCCGGCTCGGTCATCGCCAGGCAGTCCCATTTCTCGCCACGGATGCAAGGGAACAGGTATTTTTCGCGCTGCTCGGGCGTGCCGGCCAGCAGGATGTTGGAGGGACGCGCGACGCAGGTCCAGTGCAGCGCGTAATTGGCGCGGCCGAGTTCCTTTTCGTAGAGCAGCCAGGTCACGGTATCGAGGCCTGCGCCACCGACATCCGCAGGCATGTTAGCGGCGTAGAGACCGGCCTCGATCGCCTTGGCCTTGATCTCCTCGATCAGTTCGCGGCGCAGCACGCCGGTGCGCTCGACCTCGCGCTCATGCGGGTAGAGCTCATTCTCGACGAAGGCGCGCGTCGTCTCAACGATGAGTTTCTGTTCGTCCGAAAGACCGAAATCCATCGTCTCAGACCTTCTTCTTTTTCTTCGGCTTTTCCGCCTTCTTTACCGGCTTGGCGGCCTTGGCCTTCTCGGCGGCCTTGGAAGCCGCCGGCTTCTTCGCCGCCAGCTTGGCGAGCTGCTTGGTGTAATCCTTGTGCAGCGCGCCGGCACCCCAGCCCTTGCCCTTGTTCTGCTTCGAAAGCGCGTCCATGATCGCGACCAGATTGTCGTCGCGGATCTTTTCCAGCTCACGGATCGACAGGCCATGCGCCTGGTCGTCCGACTGGGTGGCGATCAGGTCGACCAGTTCGTCGTTGAATTCCGGCACGTCCATCAGCTTGGTCCACGGCCATTTCAGGCAAGGTCCGAACTGCGCCATGAAGTGGCGCATGCCGGCCTCGCCACCGGCGACGCGATAGACCTGGAACATGCCCATCTGCGCCCAGCGCAGGCCGAAGCCATAGCGCATGATGTCGTCGAGTTCCTCGACGGTGCAGATGCCGTCCTTGATCAGCCACAGCGCCTCGCGCCATGCCGCTTCCAGCAGGCGGTCGCCGACGAAGGCCTCGATCTCCTTGCGGATGACCACAGGCTTCATGCCGATCGAGGCATAGATCTCCTTGGCGACCTCGATGGCCTCCGGAAAAGTCTGGTCGCCGCCGACGATTTCGACCAGCGGCAGGAGGTAGACCGGGTTGAACGGGTGGCCGACGACCAGCCGCTCCGGATGCTTCTTCATCGCCACCTGCATGTCTGTCGGCTTGATGCCGGAGGTCGAGGAGCCGACAATGGCGTTGGCCGGGGCATGGGCATCGATCTCGGCCAGCACCTTGTGCTTGAGGTCGAGCCGTTCCGGCACGCTTTCCTGGATGAAATCGGCATCGGCCACCGCCTCGGCGATGGTCTTGGCGAAGGTCAGCTTGCCCTCTTTCGGCAGGCCGCCGGGTACCATCTGCTTGTAGGCGCGGCGCGCGCCCTTCATCACTTCCGAGACCTTGCGCGAGGCTTCCGGATCCGGATCGAAGATGGACACGTCGATGCCGTTGAGCAGCAGCCGCGCCACCCACCCCGCGCCGATGACACCGCCGCCAATGGCGGCCGCCTTGTTGATGATGCTCATGCGGAAGCTCCGGTTCTTGTCCTGGCTGTTTCGGGATCAATGAGAGGCACACGCTCGCCGGCGCGGATCACGGCTGCGTCGTAGGCCTTGCGGGCGAAGACTTCGAGCACGAAGGGCCGGAAGAATTCGATCGGCAGCGTCTCGTAATCGGGGTCGAAGCTCGACTGGTCCCAGCGCTCGCAGAACTGGTCGCAATCATCGAAATAGGCGTGGCCGGCGAAGCGGTCGCGCGCATGGCAGTCGCCGCCGAGATGATGGGCGTAATAGAGCCGCTGGAAGTCGCCGTGCTTTTCCACCACCCAGGTGCATTGCTCGCGCACGAAGGGTTTCAGGATCGAAGCGGCGTATTCGTCGTGATTGTAGGGCGCGTAGATGTCGCCGATGTCGTGCAGCAGCGCGCAGGCGATCCAGTCGGTGTCGGCGCCGTCGCGCCAGGCGCGGGTCGCCGCCTGCAGCGAATGGCCGAGCCGGGTGATCTTGTAGCCGGACAGGCCCTCGTCGAGCTGGACCAGCGCGTCGAGCAGCCGCTCGCCGGTCCTGGCGGCATAGTCGATTTCATGGGCGGTCAGGAACTCGTAATCGTCCTTGTCGCCATCCTTCATCGCGGTGAATTTGACGGTGGCCATCTCAAACCTCCGCTTTATGCCGCGGCTGCGATCGGCGCCCGCTTGGTCAAATTAAGCTTCTTGCGCACTTCCTCCGGCCCGAGGATCCGGGCGCCGAGATTGGTCACGATGCTGGCGGCGCGCTCGACGAGCTGCGCGTTGGTGGCCAGCACGCCCTTGTCGAGCCAAAGATTGTCTTCCAGACCGACGCGGACATTGCCGCCGGCGAGCACGGCGGCCGCGGCATAGGCCATCTGGTTGCGGCCGATGGCGAAAGCCGACCAGTTCCAGGTCGAGGGCACGTTGTTGACCATGGCCATGAAGGTGTTGAGATCGTCAGGCGCGCCCCACGGCACGCCCATGCAGAGCTGCACCAGCGCGTCGGGGTTGAGCACCTTCTCCTCGACCAGCTGCTTGGCGAACCAGAGATGGCCGGTGTCGAAAGCCTCGATCTCCGGCTTGACACCGAGCGCCGTCATCATGCCGCCCATCGCGCGCAGCATGCCGGGCGTGTTGGTCATGACATAATCGGCTTCGGCGAAGTTCATGGTGCCGCAGTCGAGCGTGCAGATTTCGGGCAGGCACTGGCGCACATGTTCCATGCGGTTGGTGGCGCCGCCCATATCGGTGCCCTTTTCGTTGAGCGGCAGCGGCGCTTCCGGCGAGCCGAACACCATGTCGCCGCCCATGCCGGCCGTGAGGTTCAGCACGACGTCGACGTTGGCGTCACGGATACGCTCTGTGACTTCGCGGTAGAGATGCACATCGCGGCGCGGTTTGCCGGTCTCGGGGTCGCGGACATGGCAGTGGACGATCGCCGCGCCGGCCTTGGCCGCGTCGATGGCCGAATCGGCGATCTGCTTGGGCGAACGCGGCACATGCGGAGAGCGATCCTGCGAACCGCCGGACCCGGTCACGGCACAGGTAATGAAAACCTCACGGTTCATCGCAAGCGGCATGGAATTCTCCTCCCAATTCGAACTGCCATGCATGTCGCCCAAAAGTGGGAACCGGTTTTGGGACAACGACATGCACAGGGACGCGCATAACATTGCTCGACTTGCAGGCGGCTGCTTTGCGCTTTACGAAGACGACATGATAAAAAGCGAAAAATCTGATATCTTTCGCCCCGAGCAGTCACCGCTCAAGGTGACGCTGCTGGTGTTTTCCGGGGCATCCATCATGTGCGTGGCATGCACCGTCGATCCGTTGCGGGCCGCCAACCGCATCGCCGGCGAGACCCTGTTCGACTTCAAACTGGTTTCGGTGACCGGGGAGGCGCCGGTCACGACATGCGGCCTGCCCATAGCGGTGAGCGGCCGGTTCGATGCTACTGATACAACCGATGTCCTGATCGTCGTCGCGGGCTTCGGCACGCAGAATTATGCCACGTCGGCCTTGCTCGCCGGCCTGCGCCGCGCTGCGCGGTCGGCCCGCGCCTGCGGCGGCGTCGAGGCGGGCACATGGCTGGTGGCGCGCGCCGGCCTGCTGGAAGGGCGCAGCGCCACCACCCATTGGGAGGACATGGAGGATTTTTCTTCGGCCTTTCCCGGCGTCGACGTGCGCCCCGATCGCTACATCATCGACGGACCGGTGTTCACCACGGGCGGCGCGTCGCCGACGCTCGACCTGATGCTGCACCTGATTCGCACCCGGCTCGGCATGGCGGTGGCGCTCGATGTGGCAAGCGCGTTCATCTACGACCAGGCGCGCGTGGCGACCGATGCGCAGCCGCTGGTCTCGCTTGGCCGGCTCGACGGCTATGATCCACGCCTGGCGCAAGCCATCCGGCTGATGGAAGCGCATGTCGACCAGCCGCTGACCATTGAAGCCATAGCCAAGCGCGCCGGCGTGACGGCGCGTACGCTGGAAAGCATCTTTCGCAAGTCGATCGGCGAGACGCCGGGGGCCTATTATCTCAGGCTGCGCCTGGGGGCCGCGCGCCGGCTGGTGGTCGACACGCGGGTGGCCATGGCGGATATTGCCGGGCGGACAGGATTCTCGTCCGCCGCGGCATTTTCCAGAGCATTTTCAAGAGCGTTCGGCGAAGCCCCGGTCAGGTTGCGCCGGGGTTAGGTCAGGGATTAAGCGGCGTTCTGCCTGTCGCTGCCGGCGTCGATCTGCGAGCGCATCTGTCTCACCAGCCGGACTTCAAAACGGTTGCTGACGGCGCGATCCCATTCGTTCTTCACGTCGTCGGTCGGCCGCGGCAGCGCCATCAGCCGGTCAATGATCGATCCGGTCTCCCCGGATGAGAGCAGGGCGTCGATTTCGCGTTCGTGCTGCATATCGGTTCGCCTCCTTCCTTTTCACCCGCCACAGGCCCCTCTTATACGAGATACGTGACGGCAGTTTGAAGGCAGGAGCGAGGTCATTGAGGGGCGGCCAAGGGCAAAACCTTGTCGCCAGATGGGCGCCTTGGCGCAAAGCCGTTCCGCGCGCGAAAGTCCGAATCAGAGGGAGGTCAGCCCAGCCGTTTCTCGAACAGCACGGTGGTGAAGCCGCTGTCCCATTCGTCATCGGGATAGCGGTCTTTTTCGACATAGCCGAGCGCCTTGTAGACATTCTGGGCGCGTTCGTTGAACGTGTCGGTCTCGAGCCGCACCTGGCGGTATCCGGCGGCGCGAATCGCCTGCTCGGCGTGCGACAGCAGCTTGCCGCCGACGCCCTGGCCCTGATGGCTGGCCCTTACATGCACGGCTTCGATGAAATCGCCGCGCCAATGGATCAGGCCGGCGATCTCATTGTTGATCTCGGCAATGGTGAACTCCGGCCAACTTTCCTCGACATAACGCCCGCCAAGATCGGTTTCGACATAGCGCTGCGCCGATGCCTGGGTGATGTGGGGCAGCCAGGTGCCTTCGAAGGTTTCCCGCAGCACTTGCTTCAAGGCCGCGACGTCGCCCGCCTGCGCCTTGCGCACCGTGATCCGCCCGTTTGCCATTGTCATCTCCCTTCGGGAGAGCGGACTTGCAAAAGGCGATCACGGCGGCTTTCAGCCACGTCAGGCAGATGTCGGTCCAGAAGCCGGGCTTCAGACGTAGCGGTTGACGATGTTTTCCAGCAATTCCTGGCGGCCGGAGCGCGGCTGTGGCTCGATCTTCTTCTTGACCACGCGCTCCGCGATGTCCTCCAGCGTGCGCTTGCCCGACAGCATCGCCTTGCCTTCCGCCGTGTTCCAACCGGCATAGCGTTCGGCCAGCGGCGCGGACAGCGCCTTGTCCTCGACCATGCGGGCCGCGGCCTTGAGGCCACGTGCGCAGGCGTCCATGCCGCCGATATGGCCGATCAGCAGGTCCTGCGGATCGAGCGACTGGCGGCGCAGCTTGGCGTCGAAATTGGTGCCGCCGGTCTTGAAGCCACCGGCCTGAAGGACCTGGTAGTAGGCCAGCGCCATTTCCGGCACGTTGTTGGGGAACTGGTCGGTGTCCCAGCCCGACTGGTAGTCGTTGCGGTTCATGTCGATGGAGCCGAAGACGCCGAGCGCATTGGCCAGCGCCAGCTCGTGCTCGAAGGAATGACCGGCGAGAATGGCGTGACCCTGCTCGATGTTGAGTTTTACTTCCTTCTCCAGGCCGAAGCGCTTGAGGAAGCCATAGACCGTGGCGACATCGTAATCGTACTGATGCTTGGTCGGCTCCTGCGGCTTCGGCTCGATCAGGATGGTGCCCTTGAAGCCGATCTTGTGCTTGTAGTCGACGACGAGGCTGAGGAAGCGGCCGGCCTGTTCCTGCTCGCGGGCAAGGTCGGTGTTGAGCAGCGTCTCATAGCCCTCGCGGCCGCCCCACAGCACGTAATTCTCGCCCTTCAGCCGCTTGGTGACGTCGATGCAGCTTTTCACCGTCGCCGCCGCATAGGCAAAGACATCCGGATCGGGATTGGTGGCGGCACCCGACATGAAGCGGCGGTGCGAGAAGAGATTGGCCGTGCCCCAGAGCAACTTGACCCCGGTCTGCTTCATCTTGGCCGAAAAATAGTCGGCGATCTCATCGAGGCGGGCGGCACTTTCGGAAAAGTCCTTGCCCTCGGGGCGGACATCGGCGTCGTGGAAGCAGAAATAGGGCGCGCCGAGCAGCGAGAACATCTCGAAGGCGACATCGGCCTTGAGTTTCGCCAGTTCCATCGTGTCGATGCCACCGGCCTTGGGGAACCAGGGACGGTCGAAGGTCTGGCCGCCGAAGGGGTCACCACCCGGCCAGGCGAAGGAGTGCCAGTAGGCGACGGCGAAGCGCAGATGGTCTTCCAGCCGCTTGCCGGCAACCACCTCGTCGGGATTGTAGAAGCGGTAGGCCAGCGGATTGGTCGAATCCGGCCCCTCATATTTGATCTTCTGGATGTCGCCGAAAAATCCGCTGCTCATGATTTCTGTCCTCTCTCGAATAGTTCGCCCTGATTACCTCAGGCGTAATTGGTTTCGGTCCTGCGCTGGTCGAAAAGGCTGATGTCAACAAACAAAGGAGACAGACCATGACCGACCTCAACAAAATCGCCGAGGGCTACATCACCGCCTGGAACGAAAGCGATGCCAGCCGCCGCGCCGATTTGCTGAAGGCGACCTTCACCGAAGACGTCAGCTATCGCGATCCGCTGATGCAGGGCGACGGCCATGACGGCGTCGCGGCGCTGATCGACGGCGTGCAGCAACGCTTTGCTGGCTTCCGTTTTTCGCTGAAGGGCACGCCGGACGGGTTTGCCGACAAGATCCGCTTTTCCTGGAATCTCGGACCTGAAGGCGTTCCTTCGGTCATCGAAGGCACCGACATCGGAATCATCGAGAACGGCCGCCTGAAGAGCATCACCGGGTTTCTTGATAAGGTGCCGGCGCAGTGAGGCTAATTTCGTAGAGGCAGCGTGAGGCCCCCCTCTCTGGCCTGCCGGCCATCTCCCCCTTAAGGGGGGAGATCGGATGTCGCGTCGGCTTTCGCCAATCTCCAGCGTTGCAAAAATGAGCGGGGCGCCAACACTGCCAATCTCCCCCCTTGTGGGGGAGATGCCCGGCAGGGCAGAGGGGGGCGCCTCGCACATGCTCACGCGGTTACAGCCCTGATCGCCGGATACAGCGCCCGGTAGCGCTGATAAGCGTCCGCATACGCTCCGCCGAGCGCAGCATCCGGCTCAATGGTAGCATCCGTCCTGGGGGCGGAGCAGACGGCCAGCGGATCAGCGCCGGTCGCCGCGATCAACCCAAGCCGCGCCGCACCAAACGCCGCGCCGAAATCGCCGTCGGCTGGAATATCCACCGGCACTTGCAGCGCGGTGGCGATCGATTTCAGCCAGTAGCGCGAGCGTGAGCCGCCGCCGATCGCTGTTACCCGCGTCAATGTGGTGCCCGCAGTTTTCAAGGCTTCGAGACTGTCGCGGAAGGCAAAGGCAACGCCTTCGAGCACCGCCTGCGTCAGCACGGCGCGGCTCGATTCATGCGCCAGCCCGGTGAAGGAACCGCGGATGGCGGAATCATTGTGCGGCGTGCGCTCGCCCGAGAGATAGGGCAGGAAGGACACGCCGGTCGGCGCCTTCAGCGCGTCACCGAGTTCAGCGGTCAGTTCGCCGGCGCCCCTGCCTGATATTTCCGACAGCCAGTTGAGCGAATCGGTCGCCGACAGGATGACGCCCATCTGGTGCCAGGTATCGGGCAGCGCATGGCAGAAAGTGTGGACAGCACTTGCCGGGTTGGGCAGATAGGACGCGTTGGCGGCAAACAGCACGCCCGACGTGCCTAATGAGACAAAGGCATGGCCGGCGCCGACCGTGCCCATGCCGCAGGCCGAAGCCGCATTGTCGCCAGCGCCGCCGGCAACCGGGATGCCCGCCTCGACGCCCCATTTCGACGCCAATTCGCTGCGCAAGCCGCCGGCCTTCTCAGTGCCCTCGACCAAAGACGGCATCTGCTTCTCGTCGAGCGACGTTGCCGCCAGCAATTCGGGCGACCAGCGGCGCTTGCCGACATCAAGCCAGGATGTGCCAGCCGAGTCGGACATTTCGGAAATGTGCTCGCCGGTCAGCCAAAGCCGCAGGAAATCCTTCGGCAGCAGCACCTTCGCCACCTTGGCGAAGACGGCGGGTTCGTTGTTCTTCACCCAGGCGAGCTTGGGCGCGGTGAAGCCGGGGAAAACGATGTTGCCGGTGAGCGCGCGGAAGCGCGGATCGGCGTCGAGCGCGGCCGCCTCGACATGGCTGCGCGTGTCGTTCCACAGGATGCAGGGGCGCAGCACATGATCAGCCGCATCGAGCAAGGTGGCGCCATGCATCTGTCCGGACAGGCCGATGCCTTTCACCGCCGCGAACTGCCTGGGATGGGAGGCCTTGAGTTCGGCGATCGCGTCTTCGCAGGCGCGTATCCAGTGGGACGGGTCCTGTTCGGACCAGCCGGGATGGGGCCGCGAAACGTCAAGCGAGCCATGGCCGGAACCGACGACGGTCTGTCCGGCGTCGATCAGCAGCGCCTTGACGCCCGACGTGCCCAGGTCGAGGCCGAGATACATGTCATCCTCCCATGCCATTATTTTTTTCGGATCTCGAAAAAATCTGGCTGAGCCAGTTTTTAAGGCAAGATCCGCTTGCGGTCAATTCTCTGACAAATCGGCCGCGCGTCGTGCAAGCAGCGCCGACAGCGGACTGTCCGGCCGCGCCATCGAACGCTCCGCCGTGAGCGCCCCGGCGAACGCGCGGTCGCCGGCCCGCAAGGCCGCTTCGATCAGCGTCAGGTCGATGACATCGCGCTGTGCGTGGCTGCCGCCGAAGCGGTTGGCGATCGCCCGGATCGGCCGGATCAGCTGCACGGTCTCGGTGTAATTGCCCTCGCCGAACGCCTTGATTGCCCGCGTCAGCGGATGGCCGACATCCCGGGTGAAAGCGACGTTGTCGCCGCTGCCACGCATCGCCTCGCGCTGCGTCTCCAGCAAGGCAAGGGCGGGTCCGTCGAGGCCGGCACCGACGAAGGCCATCATCGCGTGCGCATCGTTGAAGGCGTAGTCGCCGAGGCCGGCCTTGGGCCAATTGGCAGCGAGCGCGATCCAGCGGTCGCCGACATCGATGCCGCCAAGATAGAGCCGCCACAGGAGTGCCGACGCATCGACCATGTTCAGCGCCATCGCCGATGGTGTGCCGTAGATCGGTCCGTCATAGAGCGCCAGCACCTGGTCGGTCTCGCCGAGATCGTAGTGGAACAGCGCCAGGTGCCACCAATTGTGCACCTGCAGGAAGCTCTCCTTTGTCCAGGCGTCAGGATTGGCGCGCATCCAGGCGATGCCATCCCTTTGCCGGCTTTGCATTTCCATGACATGCGCGACCGCATGCTGCGCCCAACCGTCGCGCGGCTCGATCTCGACCGCCGCGCGACCAAGCTTTTCGGCCCTGGCATAGTCGCCCATTTCCTCCAGCCCGAAGGCCTGCATCCCGAGGATGGCGTGGTAGCCAGGCATGCCGCTCTGCCAGGACGGCAAGGCGCGGGCGATGCGGTCACGCAGCATGCGGGCATTGCCGGTGAAGAAGTCGATCTGGTGCCCGACCTGCAGCGCCAGCCCGTCGAGCGGGGTCTCGATGGCGATATCCTCGAGAATCCTGGCGGCGTCATGCCAGCGCCCGTTGGCGAGGTGGCCAAGGGCCAGAACGTGCGCCTCTTCGCGCACCGTCGCGGCAAGCGGCAGCGCCGCCTCGTGGCAGGCCCTGGCCACCGCCGTCGCGTCGCGCTCGGTGGCGAGGCCGAACAGATAGCCCTTGAAGACGTGCGCCATGACAAAACTGGGGTCCTGCGTGATGGCACGGTCGACGGAGGCGACGGGATCGCCGATGAAGCACAGCAGTTCACGCACGGCTTGGCTGTAGGGCGTGAACCCGGCTTCGGTGGCGCCCGAAAATGTCAGGCCGAATTCGTCCCTGATTGCCATGCAATGTCCTCTGATCGACCCAGGACAAGCCCCGGAGCCTTCGGGCCAAGGCGATCTTAAAGCATGGGCCACGGACATGCCAATCATGCACTGCACAAGGTCTATCCCAGAAGCCTTTGCAGTTCATCAACCACGGAATGCAGATTAGGCTTTGTAAACTCGAGCGAATTGTGGCTTCATTGCGGCGCGGCGAAGGGCTTGTAATCGCGATCTGAGAGGGGACGCGATGCGGCATCTTGAAATACAGCGTCCGAACAGCTGTTTGGAAAACGTTGATGAGTCGATTTCTTTGTTGCGGCGGAAGCCTCGGCAAATCCATCCATGGTTTATTAGCTTACTTGCAAGTACGACGCTTGTGTTGCTGCCGAATTCCGCGGCCCTGGCGGCTTGCGTGCTGGTTCCGTCGGCGGGGAACACCACCTTCACCTGCGATAGCGGCGATTCGGGTGGCAGCCTTACCGATACCAGCGGCAACAACACGCTGACCTTTCCCGCCGGCGGCACCGGGCAGGTGAGCGGCAATGTCACCTTCGGCGCCGGCACGGACCGCATCAACATGCAGTCCGGCACCATCACCGGCACGGTCGACCAGGGCGACGGAACGGATTTCTTCACCATCGGCGGCGGCACCGTCGCCGGCAATGTCCAGCAAGGCGCCGGCATCGACGATTTCAACATGAGCGGCGGCCAGATCGGATCGCTCAACCAGGGCGACGGACTGGACACGTTCACGATGAAGGGCGGGCGCATCGTCGATTTCTTCGACGATGGCGACAACGCGGTGATGACCGGCGGCCGCATCGGCCGGGTCAACATGAAGCTCGACAAGAACTATTTCAACATGTCCGGCGGCACCATCGACCGCAATCTCGTCACCGGCTTCGACCAGGACACCATCATCCTCTCGGGCGGAACGATCGGCGGCAACATCAGCGTCAGCGGCGGCAATGACAGTGTGACAATTACCGGCGGCACTGTCGGAGGCGATGTGCTGATGAGCTTTGGCTCCGACAATTTCGTCTGGAACGGCGGCGGCATCATCTATGGCGCCGTCGATCTCGGCGCCGACAACGATACCGCCAAGCTCAGCAGCCTCACCAACGCCAATCTCGGCGGCACGGATGCCGTGAATGGCGGCCTCGGCACCGATACGCTGACCTTCGACAACGTCAAGCTGGACGGGATCGGCCGGGTCCAGAACTGGGAAAGCATCAGCGCCACCAACGACACGCAGCTGACGCTCGACGGCAATCTCGTGCTCGGCGACAGCGGCACCGGCACAGGCTCGCTCAGCGTCGATGCTTCGAGCACGCTCTATGGCGGCGGCTTCAACTCGACGATCCAGGCCTTCACATCAGGCCAGCTGGCTCAAGTCACCAATGCCGGGCGCATCGACCTGACCAACGGCACCACCGGCGCGACCGATCGGCTGACGATTTCGGGCAATTATATCGGGGCTGGCGGCGTGTTGCTCGTCCAGACCGAACTCGGCGACGATTCATCCGCGTCCGACAGGCTGGTGCTTTCGGGCGGGACGGCTTCCGGCTCGACCGGCATTTCCGTGGTCAATGTCGGCGGCGCGGGTGCCGCTACCACACAGGACGGCATCATGCTCGTCCAGGCGGTCAACGGCGCCACCTCAGGCGCCTCGACCTTCGCGCTCGATGGCCCGGTCGCCGCCGGCGCCTTCGAATACTATCTTTTCAAGGGCGGCGTCAGCGCCGGCAGCGAGGAGAACTGGTACCTGCGCTCGACGCTGGTAACGCCGACGACGCCGGCCGCGGCGCCACCGGCGCTCGAGCCCTCCCCGCCCGTTGAACCGGTGCCGCCCGCGGCCGAGCCGCCACCCCCGCCGCCCTCCGAACTGCCGCCGACGCCACCGCCGAGCGAGGGCGATATCAACAATCCGCCGGTCGACCCGACACCGCCCGTGCAGGCCAGCGACCCTCAACCCGAACCACCGCCACCACCACCACCGGCGCCGCCGGCGGATCCGCCCCCGCCGCCACCGGTGGTGCCGACTGCCGTGCCCGCCCTGCCGGTACCGGCGGCGGGCCAGGAAATCGTGCTCTACCGCATCGAGGTGCCGGTCTATTCGGCCTTACCGCCGGTAGCCGGGCATCTGGCGATGACGACGCTCGGCACGTTCCACGAAAGGCGGGGTGAGCAAAGTCTGTTGTCGAATCCGGAGCTGTCGCCGGTCTGGGGCCGCATTTTTGGCCAGGACGCCGAGATGGGCTGGTCGGGAACGGTTTCGCCCTCCTTCGACGGCAACCTGTTCGGCCTCCAGGCGGGCTTCGACGTGTTCGGCCGCGACACCGCCTCAGGTGGAATCGATCGCGCCGGCCTGTTCGTCGCCTATGCCCGCATGAAGGGCGATGTGAGCGGCCAGGCACTGGGATGGAACGATCTGTCCGTCGGCAGCCTGGACGTCAGCGGCACCAGCGTCGGCGGCTACTGGACCCGCATCGGCCAAAGCGGCTGGTACCTTGACGGTGTCCTCATGGCCACCTTCTTCGGCGGCGACGCGACCTCGTCGCGCGACATCGGCATCGATGTCGGCGGAACAGGCGTCACCGCTTCGCTGGAAGGCGGCTATCCCATCGCGCTGGCGCAGGGCTGGACGCTTGAGCCGCAGGCGCAACTGGTCTGGCAGCACCTGTCGCTCGACGACACCAACGACCGCTTCTCGTCGGTTTCCTTCGACACCGACGAGAGCGTCAGCGGCCGGCTGGGCGCGCGGCTGCAGGGCGAGACCACGATCAATGGTATCGCGCTGCAGCCCTACCTCAAGGCCAATATCTGGCACGATTTCGGCGGCACCAGCCATGTCAATTTCGACACCACCGACATCTCGACCGAGGGCCGGTCGACCTCCTTCGAGATCGGTGGCGGCGTGGTCGCTGAGGTGACCGACAAGGTCAGCCTCTTTGCCACCGGCGATTACACGACCAATCTCGGCGGCGACAAGCGCCGCATCCTTGAGGGCAATGTGGGAATCAGCGTCAAATGGTGAGACCCTCCGGGCCTCACCAAGCGTCAGGACATCAATTGCCCGAACGCATCGCCACGGTGGCGATGCCGGCGCCGACCAGCAGCGTGCCGCCGGTGCGGTTGAAGATGCGGATCGCCTTGGGATTGCGCACGACATTGCGGGCGCGCGCCGCGATCAGCGCGTAGCCGAACGCATTGGCGAAGGCGAGTGCCAGGAAGGTCGTCTCGAAGATCAGCATCTGCGTCCAGAAATCGGCATGCCGGTCGAGGAACTGCGGCAGGAAGGCGACGAAGAAGGTGATGCTTTTCGGGTTGAGCGCGGTGACCAGCCAGGCATGCGCCATCATCTTGGCCGAGGACACCGCATCGGTGCGCGGTTCGGCCTTCAACGCGCCGCCGGCGCGAAACAGCTTTACGCCGAGATAGATCAGATAGCCGGCGCCGATGAGCTTCAGGATGGTGAAGACGGTTGCCGACGCGGCGAGCAGCGCGCCGATGCCCAGCATCGACAAGGTCATGGCGGTGAAGTCGCCAAGCGCCACGCCAACCGCCATCGGCAAGGCGGTGCGCCAGCCCTGGCCGAGCGCATAGGACACGACCAGCAGGATGGTTGGTCCCGGTATGACGAGGAGGATGGTCGACGCGGCGGCGAAAGCGGCCCAGTTCTCGAAGGACATGTCTGTCTCCCTTGGGTTAAGGAAAAGGATAAATCCTCAGCCCAGGGGGAATGTAAAGAGGCCTGTTTTCTGTTTTTTGCGCAATTCCGGATGGCAACCGCCGTGCCGGAATTGCCACGATATCAATTGCGCCAAAGGCAGGTCGGCATCAGTTCGCGCCGCCCAGCGTGCTCACGATATCGGCCAGGCTGACATCGGCACCGAGAACCAATGCGGCCGCGACAATGGCAGCGGCAAAAAGCGTGATGTCGGTTTTTAACGTCTTGCACATGGAGGCCCCTCGCTGATCGCCCGATGCGTAGGAAAGGCCGGTGCCGGGATTATGACCCGACCTAGGTCTTTTTGTGCAGGAGCGTCCCGTTGGCGCGTCATTCGGGCCGGACCGATGCCGCCAGGCAAGGCGCAAATCCAGGCGACGCAAGGCATTCACGCTTTATCAACCATGAATGATGAAAATGCCCGCTATCCGGCCGGACCGTGCTTCCCGCCGACAGCGTAGGGTTTGGGTACATGCGTGAGTTGCCGCAAGGTCTAACGCCGCCACGAAACGGCGACGCAATCGATACCGATCATCATCTTTCCCGCCGCGCCGTCCTGTCCGGGGCAGGCGCGCTGGCGCTGCTCAGCGCCGCCGGCTGCTCGACCTCGGGCGACGGTGGTATGCCGATGCTCCAGCTCGACAATACGGTCACCGGTTCCGTGCCGCCGATGCGGCCGGCGATCAGCGTCGACAAGAACGTCACCAGCGCCGATGTGATGTATGCTGCCTTGACGGACAATGGTTTCAACGTGCCCGAGGTGCCGTATCTCAAGGTCAAGCCGGAATTCCGCCGCCAGATCGTCCTCGACACGACCGGCGAGGCGCCCGGCACCATCGTCGTTCATCTCAAGGAGCGCATGCTCTATCTCGTGCAGCCGGGCGGCGACGCCATCCGCTACGGCGTCGGCATCGGCAAGGACGGCTTCCGCTGGTCCGGCCGCGCCAACATCCAGTACGGCAGGGAATGGCCGACCTGGACGCCGCCGCCGGAGATGATCCAGCGCAAGCCCGAACTGGTGAAGTGGCAGGGCGGCCAGCCCGGCGGCCTGACCAACCCGCTCGGTGCGCGCGCGCTCTACATCTACCAGGACGGCAAGGACACCGGCTACCGCATCCACGGCTCGCCCGAATGGTGGAGCATCGGCCAGGCGATGTCGTCGGGCTGCGTGCGCCTGATCAACCAGGACATTATCGACCTCTACAGCCGCGTTTCGAAGAAAAACCCGGTCGTCGTCATCTGATCGCGGCCGCTGTTCGCGGCCGCCAGACTCTCCCGTTGCGCGATAGCGAAAGACAGGCCAAGGTGCCTTGAACACCATCGCTCGGGAGACGTCAGGAATGGCCGGAACTTTTGTCATCGCGCAAGGCGGCGGCCCAACCGCCGTCATCAACCAGACGGTGGTCGGCGCCACGCTGGAGATCCGCAAGCGGCATCCCGGCGCCAAGGTGCTGGGCTCCATCCATGGCGTGCGCGGTATCCGTGACGGCAACTATGTCGACCTGTCCGCCATCCCGGAAGACCGCCTGCGGCTGATCGCGGGAACGCCGAGCGCGGCACTCGGCTCGACGCGCGACAAGCCAGATGCTGCCTATTGCGATGTCATCCTCAACGGCCTGAAGAAAGCCGGCGCCGACGCCTTCATCTACATTGGCGGCAACGACACGTCGGGCACGCAGCAGATCCTGACCGATGCCGCCGGCGGCTCGATCGCCTTCGTCCATGCGCCGAAAACCATCGACAATGATCTTGAGGAAAACGACCACACGCCGGGCTTCATCTCGGCGGCCGAGTTCGTCGCCGGCGCTTTCCTCTCCGTCGACCTCGATTTCCGTGCGCTTCCCGGCATCTATGTCGGCATCGTCATGGGCCGGCATGCCGGTTTCCTGACCGCGGCGGCGGCGGCCTGGCAGCTCGATCCCGACAGCGGCCCGCATCTGGTCTACGTGCCGGAGCGGCCGTTCTCGGCCGCCGGCTTCATCGACGACGTGCGCGCCACGCTCGACCGCCACAAGCGCTGCATCGTCGCCGTGTCGGAAGGGGTGAGCACCGCCGACGGCAAGGCGCTGGTCGAAAGCCTGGTGCCGCCGGAAAAGCTCGAGCGCGACGCGCATGGCAACGTCAAGCTGTCGGGCAGCGACCTGCCGGCGGCGCTCGAACGCGCACTGGCCAAAGGCCTGCCGGGCAAGCGGGCTCGCGTCGACGCGCTCGGTTACATGCCGCGCGGCTATGTCGGCGCCATCAGCGCCGTCGACGCGCAGGAGGCCTTCGATGCCGGCGCCTTCGCCGTCTCCGTCGCCGAACAGGGCGGCGGCTCGGTGGCTTTGCAATATGATGGCAGCAAGACCGTGCTGAAGAAGGTGCCGCTGAAGAACGTTGCCGGCAAGACCCGCCACATGCCGGATGATTTCATGAAGCCCGACGTCAACCAGCTGTCCGAGGCCGGCATGGCCTATCTGAAGCGGCTGGTGCCGGAAAAGTACAAGGTCGGGAAGCCTTTCGTCTAATGGAGTGGTTCAGCAAGAGCACCGTCGACGAACAAACGACGATGCTGACCGAGCCGTTCGTGCATGACTATGTGCGCGCCAACATCTGGCATCTGCGCGGCCGCGACGCCGACCTCCTGGTCGACACCGGCATGGGCATCTGTCCGCTGGCGCCGCAGATCGATACGCCACGGGACAAGCCGCTGCTGGTCGTCGCCACGCACATCCATCTCGATCATGTCGGCTCGCTGCATGAATTTGCGTGGCGGGCGGGGCCGCGGATGAGTGCCGCGCAGTTCGAGAGCATGGATGAGGCGGCGACCTACGCCTGGATGTTCCACGATCTCGAAGGCGCCGTGTCGGAATTGCCGGCGCCGGGCTGGAGGGCCGCCGACTACAAGATCCCCCCAGCACCGCTGACGCGGACGCTTGACGAGGGCGACGTGATCGATCTCGGCGACAGGCAGTTCCGCGTCCTGCACCTGCCCGGGCATTCGCCGGATTCGATCGCGCTGCTCGACGAGGCCGACGGGCTGTTCTTCAGCGGCGACGCCATCTACGACGACACGCTGATCGACAGCCTGCCGGATTCCGATCGGGCCGCCTATGCCAGCACCATGCGACGCCTGCTCGACCTGCCGATCCGCGTCGGCCATGGCGGCCACGGACCAAGCTTCGACGGCAAGCGTATGCGTGAGATTGCAAAGACTTACATCCAGCAGACCGGCGAAATCTGAACGTCGCCAAGCCTTCGCACTGCCGGGAGCGGTCACGCGAACGTGGGACACTCATCCGGTCAAAAAGAATTAAATCTTTGTAATATAATCGAAAAAACCTAATTCGCCCGCATCCGAGTCCTAGATTCCGGTTTCATCGACCTGAACGGCCGCCGCATGAAGCGAGACAGGCGGCCGCGATGGCCGGTGCGCCGAATGGGCCGCCCTCTCCCAAGACGGGCCACGGCGCCGAACCCAATGTCTCGCACGGACAACGACCATGTCATCCCTCAACATTCTTCGCAGACATCGCGTCGCCGCATTGCTGGGCGCCGCCCTCATCATCTCCCCCTTCGTCGTCTCATTCGCTCAAAGTGCCGGCACTTCCGGCCTGAGCAACGTCGTCGCGACGACCCAGACCCCTGTCGCCGGCATCACCGCCCCCAACGGCTCCTTCGCGCCGATCGTGGCGGCCGACAAGCCCGCGGTGGTGACGGTCACAACCGTCATGAAAGCGCAGCCCGCAAATGACGACGGCGGCATGCCTCTCGGCAACTCGCCGTTCGACCAGTACTTCCGCCAGTTCTTCGGCGACCAGGGCATGCCGGCTCCGCAGACGCAGCCGCAGCAGGCGCAACGCGCCGAAGCGCTTGGTTCGGGCTTCATCGTCAGTGCCGACGGCACCATCGTCACCAACAATCACGTCGTCGACGGCGCCACTTCGATCAAGGTGACGCTCGATGACGGCACCGAGCTTCCCGCCAAGCTTGTCGGCCGCGACGCCAAGAACGACCTTGCCGTGCTCAAGATCAAATCCGACAAGCCCTTGCCGACGGTCAAATGGGGCGATTCCGACAGGCTGATGACCGGCGACCAGGTGCTGGCGATCGGCAATCCGTTCGGCATCGGCACCACGGTCACGGCCGGCATCGTTTCGGCACGCGGCCGCGACCTGCACAGCGGGCCGTTCGACGACTTCATCCAGATCGACGCGCCGATAAACCATGGCAATTCCGGCGGCCCGCTGGTGGACGTGAACGGCAATGTCGTCGGCATCAACACGGCGATCTATTCGCCCAATGGCGGCAGCGTCGGCGTCGGCTTCGCCATCCCGTCCGACCAGGCGCAAAAGGTCGTCGCCAAGCTGATGAAGGACGGTTCCATCCAGTACGGCTATCTCGGCGTCGAGATCCAGCCGGTGACGCCTGATGTGGCGAGCGCCATCGGGCTCGACCATGCCGGCGGCGCGCTGGTGTCCAAGGTCAACGACAGCTCACCCGCCGCCAGCGCCGGCGTCGAAGCCGGCGACGTCATCACCGGCTTCGCCGGACAGGACGTGAAAGACCCCAAGGACCTGTCGCGCGCCGTCGCCGATGTCGCCCCCGGCGCCAAGGAAACGCTGGATGTCTGGCGCAAGGGCAAGGCCATGCAGATTTCCGTCGATGTCGGGCAAAACAGCGACGATGTGAAGACGGCATCGGCGGACGATTCCGGTGCGCCGAGCGTCGAGCAGGGCTCCCGCGCGCCGGCGATCGGCATCGGCCTGATGGACATCACACCAGACATTCGCCAGGAAATGAACCTCGCCGGCAACGAGCATGGCGCGGTGGTCGCGCGCGTCAATCCCGACAAGGCGGCGGCCGCTGCCGGCATCCAGCCGGGCGATATCATCGTCGCCGTCAACCAGGCGCCGGTGAAGAACGCCCGGCAGGTCACGCAAGCGATCGCGCAGGCCAGCAGATCGGGCCGCAAGTCGGTGCTGCTGCTGGTCGAACGCGACGGCGGCCAACTCTATGTCGCCGTGCCGTTCGCCAATGGCTGATATGCGATGCCGATGAGATGAAATGCCGGATATGGCGGGCTTGGCGGCCCGCCATATCCGTATGCAGCTACAGTTTGCGCAGCGCCACTTCCTCGATCAGGTGGTCGGCGCCCTTGCGCAGGATAAGGTCGGCGCGGGCACGCGTCGGCAGGATGTTCTCGCGCAGATTCTTCAGATTGATGTTGGTCCACAGGCCTTCGGCGATGGCGCGCGCCGAATCCTCGGAGAGCTGCGAATAGCGGTGGAAGAAGGAGTCTGGATTGCGGAAGGCGGTCTCGCGCAGCCGCATGAAGCGGGAAATGTACCACTCGTGGATCAGCTTCTCGTCGGCATCGATATAGATGGCGAAGTCGAAAAAGTCGGACAGGAACGGCACGATCTTGCCGTCCTGCGGCAGCTTGCCCGGCTGCAGGACATTGATGCCTTCGAAGATCAGGATGTCCGGCCGGTCGATGGTGACGAACTCGCCGGGAATGACGTCATAGGTGAGGTGCGAATAGACCGGCGCGCGGACATCGGGCAGCGCCGACTTGATGCCCGAGAGGAAGCGCAGCAGCGCGCCGACATCATAACTGTCGGGAAAACCCTTGCGTTCCATCAGGTTTTCGCGGCGCAGCACCTCGTTGGGCAGCAGGAAGCCGTCGGTGGTGATGAGATCGACCTTGGGGCTCGACGGCCAGCGCGCCAGAAGCTCCTTCAGCACGCGCGCGGTGGTCGATTTGCCGACCGCGACGGAGCCGGCGATGCCGATGATGAACGGCGTCTTGACGATATCGACGGCGTTGAAGAAGGCCTGGCGCTGCCGGAACAGAAGCTGGCTCGCCTCGACATGGGCGGACAGCAGCCGCGACAGCGACAGATAGATGCGCTTGACCTCCTCGAGGTCGACCGGATCGTTGAGCGAACGCAGGCGGCGGAACTCGTCTTCGCTCAGCGTCAGCGGCGTGTCGGCGCGGAATTGCGACCATTGCTCGGCCGAAAAGAAACGAAAGGGGGAATATTTCTCGGTTGGCGCGAGCTGATCCATCGAGATACCTGCCCTCCCTCGCGGTCAGCCCTTGGGCCGTGACGCCTTCTCGGCGATGCCCGAACGCCCGGTGCGGCTTTCGAGCTCCTTGAGCACGTCGCTCAACGGAACACCCGAGAGGCCGAGAACGACGAGCCAATGATATATAAGATCGGCGCTTTCGGAAACGATGCCCTGTCTGTCGCCCTTGACGGCGGCAATCACCGTCTCGACCGCCTCCTCGCCGAGTTTTTGGGCCGCCTTGTCGATGCCGCGCGCGAACAGTTTCGCTGTCCAGGACTCCGGATCCCCGGAATGGGCGCGGTCCCTGATGATTGTCTCCAGGTCGGAGAACGAAAATTCAGCCATGGCGCTAGGGCCCTTTTCTTAGCCGGAAAGGCTCTAGGGCCGATCGACCGAGGAGTCCAGCCGCATCGGCAACCCCGCGGCGGCCATATGCGCCTTGGCCTGTGCGATCGTGTAGGTGCCGAAATGGAAGATCGAGGCCGCCAGCACCGCGCCGGCATGGCCGTCGCGAATGCCTTCGACCAGGTGATCCAGCGTGCCGACGCCGCCCGAAGCAATGACCGGGGCGCGCACCGCGTCCGCGATCGCGCGGGTCAGCGCGATGTCGTAGCCGGCCTTGGTGCCGTCGCGGTCCATCGAGGTCAGCAGGATCTCGCCGGCGCCGCGATCGACCATTTTGCGGGCGAACTCGACCGCATCGATGCCGGTCTTCTCGCGCCCGCCATGGGTGAAGATCTCCCAGCGGTCGGCCTCGCTGGCGCCGGAGACCTTCTTGGCGTCGATGGCGACGACGATGCACTGGTTGCCGAACTTGTCGGCCGCTTCGGCGACGAAATCCGGGTTCTTCACCGCCGCCGTGTTGATCGACACCTTGTCGGCGCCGGCCAACAGCAATTTCCTGATGTCGGCGACCTGGCGCACGCCGCCGCCGACGGTCAGCGGCATGAAGCACTGTTCGGCGGTGCGGGCGATGACATCGAAGATGGTTTCACGGTTGTCGGACGAAGCGGTGATGTCGAGAAAGCAAAGCTCGTCGGCACCGGCGGCGTCATAGGCCTTGGCCGCCTCGACCGGGTCGCCGGCGTCGATGAGATCGACGAAGTTGACGCCTTTGACGACACGGCCGTCCTTGACGTCGAGGCAGGGGATGACGCGGGCTTTCAGCATCAGCGGCCCTCTATCGTGGCGATGAGATCGTTGAGCAGCTGGCCGACCAGCGGCGGAACATCGGCCCGCGCGTCGAAAGCCGGATCGTAGGCGGAAACGGTGATGCCGACGACCGGCACCGCAAGCGCCATGGCGCAGGCGGCGTCGCGCAACTGTTCGGGACTTGGCCCGCCTGACGTGGTGTAGCGGTTGGCCTGGAGCGCCTTGGGGTCGTGCACGTCGAGATCGAGATGCATGTGCACGCTCTTGGCGCCGGCGGCGTGCAGCTTTTGCGTCGCTTGCCCAACACCTGGACATTCCGTGCGGATCACCGGCAAGGTCTCGAGGAGTTCTTTCTCGGCCGGATCGAGATCGCGAGCGTTGACGAGCACGCAGCGCGACGGATCGATCGGTTTGAAGCCGGGAATGGCCGATGCCATCGGGCGCCAGCACAGACCAAGCACGGTCGCCAGCGCCATGCCGTCGAGAAAGCCGTAGATGGAGGTTTCGGGCGTGTTGAGATCGCCATGCTGGTCGGCCCAGATGATCGCATCGGCACCCTCGCCGGCGACCGCGCCGGCTGAGGTCAGGCAGTTTCCGGCGAGCACGATGGGAAAACGCCCCCTGTCGATGGCAATGCGGACCTCGCCCGAGACGGCGTTGCAGACGGCGAACCCGGTGGCGATCTCGCGCTCCTGTTCGGCGCCGACCCTGCCGATATCCTCGACGGCCACGTCGTGACCGGCGATGGTCAGGGCATCGACCAGACCGCCAGCAATCAGCGCATCCGGGCCTTGGCCCATGCCGCCGTGATAGTGGCCGCTGTCATAGGAGGCCAGGATGATGGCGATCTTCACGTTTTCGCCTCCGCCACCGGCCGACCCTGCAGGATCGCCAGCGCCTCGGCCGGATCGATGCGGCCGTCATAGAGCGCGCGGCCCGAGATGGCGCCTTCGAGCTTTCGTGCGTCGGGCATGGTCATGCGCACGATGTCGGCGATCGAGGCCAGACCGCCCGAAGCGATGACCGGGATCGATACGGCCTCGGCGAGGTCGATTGTGGCGTCCCAATTGATGCCGGTCAGCACGCCGTCGCGGTCGATGTCGGTGTAGATGATGGCCGCGACGCCGGCGCCCTCGAATTTCTTCGCCAGTTCGACGACGCCGAGGCTCGACGCCTCGGCCCAGCCCTCGACTGCCACCTTACCGCCCTTGGCGTCGATGCCGACGGCCACCTTGCCCGGGAAAGCCTTGCAGGCCTGCCTGACCAGGTCGGGATCGCGCACCGCCACCGTGCCGAGGATGACGCGGGCCAGCCCCCGGTCGAGCCAGTCCTCGATCTGTTCCAGCGTGCGGATGCCGCCGCCAAGCTGCACCGGATTCTTGGTCGCCTTGAGGATGGCGCCGACCGCGGCGCTGTTGACGCTCTGGCCTTTGAAGGCACCGTTGAGATCGACAACGTGCAGCCATTCGAAGCCCTGGTCCTCGAAGGCTTTCGCCTGCGCCGCGGGATCATCATTGTAGATGGTGGCGGTCGCCATGTCGCCGTGCTTCAGGCGCACGCATTGGCCGTCCTTGAGGTCGATGGCAGGAAACAGGATCACGATTCAGGCGCCCTTCTTGCTCATGTTTTAGGGCCTCCAGCGGAGGAAATTGGTGATCAGCGCCAGGCCCAGCGCCTGACTCTTCTCCGGATGGAACTGCGTACCGACGAGATTGTCGCGGGCGACGGTCGCCGTCACCGGGCCGCCATAGTCGGCCTCAGCCAAAACCTCGTCCGGCTTCGTCGCATCGAGATGGTAGGAATGGACGAAATAGGCGTGCAGCCCCGCTGCACCGGTCGGGATGCCGGCAAACAGCGGATGCTGGCGCCGAAGCTCGATCGTGTTCCAGCCGATCTGCGGGATCTTCAATGCGGGATCGGTGGGCGTGATCTCCTTGACGTCGCCCGATATCCAGCCAAAGCCATGGGTGACGGTCTTTTCCAGGCCACGTTGCGACATCAGCTGCATGCCGACGCAGATGCCGAGGAAAGGGCGAGCCTTGGCGATAGCCACGTCCTCGACCGCCTCCCACATGCCGTCGACGGCGCGCAGGCCGGCCGCACAGTCGGCATAGGCGCCGACGCCGGGCAGGACGATGCGGTCGGCGCTGCGCACCCGGTCGGCATCGGCCGTCAGGTCGATTTCAGCCGATATGCCGGCTTCGCGCGCGGCGCGCTCGAAGGCCTTGGTGGCCGAGCGCAGATTGCCCGAGCCGTAGTCGATGATGGCTACCCGCATGTCAGCGCCGTCCCGGTATGTGGGTCAGGCCCAGCGCCATGCCCGGCTGCGCCGGGCGCGCCAGGGCGGCATCCGGAACGATGCGCGGCGCGGGCACGGCTTCCTCGGCCTGCTCCTCGACCTCCAGCGCGTAGCGGGTGTCGGCATCGTCGAGCCGGCCGGCCTGAACCACGCCCCATTCATGCCAGCCGCGCCGACGCAGGGCCGCGATGCGCAAGCCCTGCCCTTCCAGGCCGACATAGAACGAGACCAGCAGCGACAGCAGCGAACTTGCCAGCCCAAGGCCAAGACTTTCCCCAGCCATCGAAAGCAGGCTCATGACGACGAAGGCAAGCCCGGCTTCGATCCACAGCCGGTGCCAGGCCAGCCATAGCGGCGGCACCAGAAGGCCGAGCCAGGCGAAGCCGTCGCGGATAAAGACGGACGTGTCGACCTTCTCGCGGCGGCCGGGCGGTTCCATCACGACATAGGTGGCCATGGCCTATCCCTTCAACGATCCCTTGGTGGAGGGAACCGCGTCCGGCTGGCGCGGGTCGGGCTCGAGCGCGGCGCGCAGCGCGCGCGCCACCGCCTTGAAGCAGGTCTCGGCGATATGGTGGTTGTTGGCGCCATAGTGGTTGGTGACATGCAGTGTGATGCCGGCATTCTGCGCCAATGCCTGGAAGAATTCCCGCACCAGTTCKGTGTCGAAAGTGCCGATCTTGGGCGACGAGAAAGACACGTTCCAGACCAGGAACGGCCGGCCGGACACGTCGATCGCCGCGCGCGTCAGCGTCTCGTCCATGGCAAGATCGATCGAGGCATAGCGCATGATGCCGCGCCGCTCGCCGAGCGCCTTGGTCAAGGCCTGGCCGAGCGCGATGCCGGTGTCCTCGACCGTGTGGTGGTCGTCTATGTGCAGGTCGCCCTTGGCGCTCACCGTCATGTCGATCAGCGAATGGCGCGACAGCTGGTCCAGCATATGGTCGAAGAAGCCGACGCCCGTGGCGATATCGGATTTGCCCGAGCCGTCGACATGGACCGACACCGAGATGTCGGTTTCCTTGGTCTTGCGGCTGGCTTCGGCGGAACGGGGCGCCATGACCTTGTCCTTGTCTCAGGGTTTCAAAGCTCCAGAGACGAGCTTCGAGCATTCACCGGCTTGAAAACGAAAGCCTTCTAGCAGCATGATCCGGCGATTGCCAGTTGCCATCCCGGCCGCTATCGAGCGGTTTGCAATCATTGGTCCCGTGCATACATATGGCCGATCGAAGTTACTCGTACCGCGCCAATCGCCTCCTTGGGATCGCGCGAATCGGAGCCAGGAATGTCAAATGAACTGACCATGCACGCCACGACCATCGTGACGGTGCGCAAGGGCAACAAGGTGGTGATCGCCGGCGACGGCCAGGTCAGCCTTGGCCAGACCATCATGAAGGGCAATGCCCGCAAGGTGCGCCGCATCGGCAAGGGCGGCAATGTGATCGCCGGGTTCGCCGGCGCCACCGCCGACGCCTTCACGCTGCTGGAGCGGCTGGAGGCCAAGCTCGAACAATATCCCGACCAGCTGACGCGCGCCTGCGTCGAGCTCGCCAAGGACTGGCGCACCGACCGCTATCTGCGCCGGCTGGAGGCGATGATGCTGGTTGCCGACAAGTCGGTCTCGCTGGCGCTGACCGGCACCGGCGACGTGCTCGAGCCCGAATTTGGCGTCATGGCTATCGGTTCGGGTGGCAATTACGCGCTGGCCGCGGCGCGGGCGCTGATGGACACCGACAAGGATGCCGAGGAGATCGCCCGCAAGGCGATGCAGATCGCCTCCGATATCTGCGTCTACACCAACAACAATTTTGTCGTCGAAACGCTCGATGCCGCCTGAGAAGGTGGCGCTCTATGATTTTCGGCCGGTCACAGAAAAGGACCTGCCGATGATCGCCGGCTGGCTCGCCGAGCCGCATCTGGCCGAGTGGTGGAACGATCCGGAGACGGAAATCGCCGAGATTCGCGATCATATCGGCTCGATCTCGGTCGAGCCGCTGATCGTCGAACTCGACGGCAAGCCGATCGCCTATCTGCAGAGCTACGACCCGCATCTGGAAGACGACCATCCCTATGCCGACCAGCCGTTCGGCACGCTCGGCATCGATGTGTCGATCGGGCCGCCGGAGCTGGTCGGCATCGGCCATGGCTCGGCGATCGTGCGCCAGTTCGTCGAGGATCTGTTCGAGGAAGGTGTGCCCCGCGTCATCATCGACCCCAATCCTGCCAATCTCAGGGCCATCCGCGCCTATGAAAAGGCCGGATTCCGGGCCATAGACCGCAGGCAATCTGTCTATGGCGACGTCGTGCTGATGGCGATCGACGCCGACGATGATGAGGGGGAATAACCGGATGAGCAAGACAGGCGCGGACGATGGCTACTCGGCCTATGAAGACAGTTGGCGCATGGGTCTTCTGCTCGTCCTTGGCCTGCTCATCTTCCAGGCCGGGGCTCTCTATGGCATGGGCCGGACGCCGATCTGCACCTGTGGCTATGTGAAACTCTGGCATGGCGTGGTGAACAGTTCGGAGAACTCCCAGCACATCACCGACTGGTACACCTTCTCGCACATCATCCACGGCTTCCTGTTCTATGCCTTGGCGAAGTTCCTGTTCCCGCGTTCGCCGGTCGGTTTGCGGCTGGCCTTCGCCGTCCTCATCGAGGGTGGCTGGGAATTGCTGGAGAACAGCCCGTTCATCATCGAGCGTTACCGGGCCGGCACCATCTCGCTCGATTATTACGGCGACAGCATCATCAATTCGGTGTCCGACACACTGGCCATGGTGCTGGGATTTGTGATGGCGCGAAGGCTACCTATATGGGTGATCGTCAGCCTCGCCATCCTTTTCGAACTCGGCACTGGCTATCTCATCCGGGACAATCTGACACTCAACGTGATCATGCTGCTGCATCCGTTCGAGGCCATCAAGCAGTGGCAAAGTGGAATTTAGCTATGACGACATTTTCTCCCCGCGAAATCGTTTCCGAACTCGACCGCTTCATCATTGGCCAGAAGGACGCCAAGCGCGCCGTGGCCATCGCCTTGCGCAACCGCTGGCGCCGCCAGCAGCTGGAAGGCCAGATGCGCGAAGAGGTGATGCCGAAGAACATCCTGATGATCGGGCCGACCGGCGTCGGCAAGACCGAGATCTCGCGCCGCCTGGCGCGGCTGGCCGGCGCGCCTTTCGTCAAGGTCGAAGCCACCAAATTCACCGAAGTCGGCTATGTCGGCCGTGACGTCGAACAGATCATCCGCGACCTGGTCGAGATCGCCATCGGGCTGGTGCGCGAAAAGATGCGTGAGGATGTGAAGGCGCGCGCGCACGTCAATGCCGAGGAACGCGTTCTGGAAGCGCTGGTCGGCAAGACCGCGAGCCCGGCGACGCGTGACAGTTTCCGCAAGAAGCTGCGCGACGGCGAGCTCGACGACAAGGAGATCGAGATCGAGGTGGCCGACACCGGCAATGGCGGCATGCCCGGCTTCGAGATTCCCGGCATGCCGGGCGCCAATATCGGCGTGCTCAACATCAACGACATGCTGTCGAAGGCGATGGGCGGCAAGAAGACCAAGCAGCGCAAGACGACGGTGAAGGAATCCTACGATCTGCTGGTCGCCGATGAGTCCGACAAGCTGCTCGACCAGGACGAGGTGGTTCGCCGGGCGCTGGACGCCGCGGAAAATGACGGCATCGTCTTCCTCGACGAGATCGACAAGATCGCCGCCAGATCCGACATTTCCGGCGGTCCTTCGCGCGAAGGCGTGCAGCGCGACCTGCTGCCGCTGGTCGAAGGCACCACCGTGGCGACCAAATACGGGCCGCTGAAGACGGATCACATCCTGTTCATCGCGTCCGGCGCGTTCCACGTGTCGAAGCCGTCCGACCTGTTGCCGGAATTGCAGGGCCGCCTGCCGATACGCGTCGAACTGCGCGCGCTGGAGAAGGACGATTTCGTCCGCATCCTGACCGAGACGGAAGCGAGCCTGATCAAGCAGTATATCGCGCTGATGAAGACCGAGGGTGTCGACCTGACCTTCACAGACGACGCCATCGATTCGCTCGCCGGCATCGCGGTCGACCTCAACGCCAGCGTCGAGAATATCGGCGCCAGGCGGCTGCAGACAGTGATGGAGCGGGTGCTGGACGAGATTTCGTATGACGCGCCCGACCGCAACGGCACGTCGGTCACCATCGACGCCGCCTATGTGGAAAAGCATGTCGGCGACCTCTCGCGAAACACAGATTTGTCGCGTTTCATCCTTTAAACGACGGTAGCGGGTCATTCCGGCGCCGGCTTAGGCAATATTCCGGCGAACAGAACCATGTGTGGCCAGATGGTACCATCTGGCCACCTTTCGTCTTGCCGGCTGAAGGGGCGCTCTCGACTCGACCCAGAGCACTACCCTAGTTTGCCCGCAAGATTGCAGGCGGCGGGCGTATGAAAAAACTCATCCCAATCCTTCTCAGGCCGGTCATTCTCGGCTTGACCCTGGCGGTGACGCTGTTCGCCGCCGATGCGGCGACATTGGTGCCGCCGGGAAACCGCAATGCCGAGCAGCCCGACATTCCCGGCGCCTCGAGCCGGCGCACACAGGCGACCAACACCACCTTCCAGGCGAAGTACCGCAAGGTCTATGCCTTGCTGCAGAACGACCCCGATCTGCGCGGCAAGATCAAAAAGGCAGCAAGCGCCTATGGCATCGATCCGATGCATATTGTCGGCGCCATTGTCGGCGAGCACACCTACAATGTCGACGCCTATGACCGGCTGCAGACCTACTACGTCAAGGCGATCTCCTACCTCTCCAGCAAGCTGTCCTTCGCCTATGAGGGCGAGGACATCACCGATTTCGTGCAGCGGCCGGAATTCAAGAAATGCGCCGGGATGTCGGACAGCTACGACCTTTGGGAATGCCGCGAGCAGGTGTGGAACCACTCGTTTCGCGGCAAGACCGTCGGCGGGACAAGCTTTCCCGACGACCGGTTCGGCGCCACCTTCTTCCAGCCCTACTATGCCGGCCAGACTTTCGGGCTCGGCCAGCTCAACCCTTTGACCGCGCTGCAGATGAGCGATCTCGTGCACAAGGTGTCGGGCCTGCCGAAGCTTGATGTCGACGACCCCAATTCGGTTTACAAGACCATCATGGATCCGGACCTGACGCTGCCCTATGTCGCGGCGACGATCAGGAAATCGATCGATGCCTATAAGAGCATTGCCGGCTTCGACATTTCGGGCAATCCGGGGCTGACCGCCACGCTCTACAATGTCGGCAATCCGGAGCAGCGTGCCTATGCGCTGAAGGCGGAAAACGACAAGCGCAGCGCCGCCGGCGAGCCGGAAAAACTGCCGGAGGAGAATTATTACGGCTGGCTGGTCAACGACAAGCTGCCCGAGCTGAAGGCGCTGTTCTAGATCGTTTCACGCCGCCAGCAACGACTTCAGCTTGACGGCCTGCGATCCCAGCGCTTCCGGCGCCGGCCTGGCCCGCTTGCCGATCAGCATTTCGGCCAGCCGGATGTCGCGGGCGACGGCGTTGCCGGGGCCGATGCCGCTGGCCGCAACCAGCGTGCCATCCCCAGCCAGATGGAAGAGGATGAAGGCGCCGTCACCGAGATCGCGGCGAACCGTGCTTTTGCCTTCGTCCGAAAGCCCCGCGATCTGCAGGGTCAGCCCATACTGATCCGACCAGAACCACGGCACCGCGGCATGCGCCTCGCCGGCACCGAGCATGTTTTTCGCGGCAAGCGCGCCCTGTTCCTGCGCATTGCGCCAGGCCTCCAGCCGCACGCGGCGGCCGCCATAGACGGCAAGCGGAAACGAACAGCAGTCGCCGGCGGCAAAGATATCGGGATCGCTGCTGCGTAGCTCGGTATCGACGGCGATGCCATTGTCGATCGCCAGGCCGGCTTCAGCCGCGAGCCCGGTCACCGGCACCGCGCCGATGCCGATGAGGGCGAGATCGGCTGTGATTTCGCGCCCACCGGCGAGCGTGACGCGCACCTCCTTGCCGTCGTCGGCGATGGACGCGATGCTGTCGCCACAGAGGATGTCGACCCCTTCGGCGATGTGCGCCTGATGGATGATTTCGGCGATTTCGGCCGGCACGCCGCGCATCAGGATGCGCGGCTGCGCCTCGATGACGGTGACAGAGACGCCGCGCTTGCGGGAAGCAGCCGCGAGTTCGAGACCGATGAAGCCGCCACCGATGATGGCGATGCGGTTGCCGGCGCTGAGATGGGCGCGAATGGCCAGCGCATCGGCAAAGGTTCTGAGATACACGCAGCGCGCGCCTAGGCCAGGCATCGGCAGCTTGCGCGGGATTGATCCGGTCGCCAGCAGGAGCTTGTCGTAAGGCAGCGCCGAACCGTCCGCCAGGCGCACCACATGTGCCGCACGATCGATCGCCACGGCCTGGACAGAATGGATATGCCGGATCGACTTCTCGGCCAGCATTTCGTCGCTGGCGATCGCCTTGATTTCCGGCGTGTCGCTGGCCATCGCCTCCTTGGACAGCGGCGGCCGTTCGTAGGGCGGATGCGGCTCGTCGCCGACCAGCGTCACCGGCCCGTCATAGCCGAGATCGCGCAGCGTGAGCGCTGCCCGCCCGCCGCATTCGCCGGCGCCGATGATGACCATTCCGCCCGCCATGTCCGTCATCCGATCCGTATGAGGACTTTGCCGGCGTCGACCTTGACCGGATATGTCCTGAGGTTGACGCAGACGGGGGCGCCCCTGGCCGCGCCGGTCTTGTAGTTGAAGCGGCCATTGTGCTTGGGGCATTCGATGATGTCGTCCATCACCAGGCCATCGGCGAGATGCACTTTCTCATGCGTGCAAAGCCCGTCGGTGGCGAAATATTCGTCGTCGGGGCTGCGATAGATGGCGAAGGTGCGCCCGCCATGATCGAAGCGCATCACGTCCTCTTCATCGATATCGTCGGCAGCACAGGCCTCGACCCAGTCGCTCATTCGGTCCTCCCCAAAGCAATTTCAGGAAAAGTGCGTAGCGGTTTTCGCCGCGATCATTCCGCCGCGGCTGCGACGGCATCGTTGTGGAACTCTTCGCGGTACGGCCGGGCGGTCGGCGGCAGTTCGCGCTTGAGGAAATAGTCCTCGTTTCGCAGCTGGCGCAGGAAGACCGGGATCATCTCGCGATAGCCGGCCAGGATCGACGGCGTCGGCGCCGGCAGATCATGCTTGATCAGCGCATGCAGCCTGGGCAGCGCATGGTAGGGCACCATCGGGAACATGTGATGCTCGACGTGGTAATTCATGTTCCAGTAGATGAAGCGGCTGACCGGGTTCATGTAGACGGTGCGACTGTTCAGCCGATGGTCGATGACATTGTCGGCCAAGCCGCCATGCTGCAGCAGGCCGACCATGACGTGATGCCAGGCGCCGTAGAGCCTAGGCAGGCCGACCAGCATCAAGGGCAGGAACGAGCCGGAATACAGCGCCAGTGCGACGGTTACGGCATAGATCGCGGTCCAGATGCGGGCGATGCGGATCGCCTTGCCCTGCTCCTGCTCGGGAATGAAGGTCTTTTCAGCCGCGCTGATGTTGCCGGCGGCGTTGCGCAGCATGTCCGACATCGCGTGCCAGGCATCGAGTATGCCGACAAAGCCAAGCAGCGCGCGCACCAGATCCGGCGGCCGCATGACCGAGATTTCCGGGTCGCGGCCGACGATGATGGTGTCGGTGTGATGTCGCGTGTGGCTCCAGCGCCAGGTCACCGGATTGCGCATGATCATGAAGCAGGCGATCTGATATACCGCATCATTCATCCATTGCGTCCGGAAGGCCGTGCCGTGGCCGCATTCGTGCCAGCGTGAATCCGTCGATGAACCGTAGAGGACGCCGTAGACGAAGAAGAACGGCAGGCACCACCAGCTGCCCCAGAACCAGGCGCCGCCGGCGCCGCTGACAACCAAGGCGGCGAGCCAAATCGCGGTGTCGCGGATCGCCGGCCCATCGGAGCGCTGCATCAGCTCCTTCATCTGCTTGCGGGGAATGTCGGTGTGATACCACTCGGCCGCCGACAGGCCGTTTTCCACGGCGAGTTTGGCGTCGCGGCCGATCAGGCTGTAGTCACGCCGGGACGGCGCAGCGGTCATGATTGCCTCCTCGGCAAGGCACTCGCCCAGGCGACTGCCGGTTACCCCAGCCTGAAAGTACCGCTTGCTCATGATAGACTCAACATCACAAAGATAGTTTCTATCATTTCCTATCATAATGATGTATCCTGTGTTCAACAATCGAACGAGGGCGATCATGGCGAAACGACCGACCATATCCGATCTGGCGCGCATCTCCGGCGTCAGCGTTGCGACGGTGGACCGCGTGCTCAACAATCGCCTGCCGGTGCGTGAGGACACCGCGCGGCGCGTCTATGAGACCGCGACCGAGATCGGCTATCACGCGGCCGGCCTGATCAAGCAGCGGATGCGCCATGAACTGCCGGAGTACCGGCTCGGCTTCCTGCTTTTGCGAGGCAACGATGTCTTCTACGGCGATTTCGCAGCGGAGCTCGAACTGGCGGTCTCGCAATCGCAGCGGTTTCGTGGCGCCGCAACCATCGATTTCGCCAGTTCGCTTGTCCCCGACGAGATCGCCGCCCAGATGCGCAGGCTGGCGGCGAAATCGCGGGCCATCGCCGTTGTCGGCCCGGACCATCCGACCCTGACGGCGACGGTCGAGGCGCTGAAGGCGAAGGGGCAACCGGTCTTCTCGCTGTTGTCCGACTTCGCCGCCGGTATCCGCGAGGGCTATGTCGGTCTCGACAACCGCAAGGTCGGCCGTACCGCGGCCTGGATGATCGCGACGGCGGCGCGGCAGCCCGGCAAGGTCGCCCTCTTCGTCGGCAGCCACCGCTTCCATGGCCACGAGCTGCGCGAGATCGGCTTCCGCTCCTTCTTTCGCGAGCACGCACCCGACTTCAGCGTGCTGGAAACGCTGGTCAATCTGGAGGCAAACCAGGTGACCCATGACGCGATGATCGATCTTCTGGCGCGCTATCCGGACCTTGCCGGCTGCTACGTCGCGGGCGGCGGCATGGAAGGCGCGGTCTCGGCGCTGCGGGCGGCAAAGCCCGTAAATATGCCCGTGGTCGTCTGCAACGAGATCAACGCCGAGTCGCGCGCGGCACTCGCCGACAACATCCTCACCATGGTGATATCGACGCCGCTGGCCGCGCTCTGCCGCGAACTGGTCGATCGGATGGTGCATGCCATCGAAGCCGGCGCGGCCAACGCGCCTGGCCAGACCTTCCTGCCCTTCGACATCTACCTGCCGGAGAATATCTAACGCTCCCGGACGAGAGCAGCCGCCGGGAATGATAGAATCCATCAGAGCGGTCCGAAAATCCGGCGGCAGGCCGCGGAATCGCCCTTGACGTTCCGCTGAAATGGAATAAATATTTCACCAACTGTACATTTTGGTTCTTTCGTTCCGGAACATCTGTTTCAAACAGAGGGTTCGGCATTCCAACCCAAAAAGGGAATGCCACACGGAGCGAAGCGATATCAGGGAGAGATTCCCCGGGGAGATCGGGGATTCCGGATAAATCGGTGCAACCGGACACCAAAAGTGGAGGAGCGATACAATGAAGAAACTGCTTTTGGGCGTCGCCTTCGCGGCGCTGATGAGTTCATCGGCTTTCGCCGCCAAGATCGGCGTGTCGATGGCCAAGTTCGACGACAACTTCCTTACCGTGCTGCGCAACGGCATGATCGAGCAGGCCAAGGGCATGAGCGGCGTCGAGCTGCAGGTCGAAGACGCACAGAACGACGTCGCCAAGCAACTCGACCAGATCAAGAACTTCGCCGCCTCGGGCGTCGACGCCATCATCGTCAACCCGGTCGACACCTCGGCCACGCAGGCCATGTCGGACGCCGCGGCCGCCGCCAAGATTCCGCTGGTCTATGTCAACCGCGAGCCGGTCAATGTGAACTCGCTACCCGACAACCAGGCCTTCGTCGCCTCGAACGAGGCCGATTCCGGCACGCTCGAGACCAAGGAAGTCTGCCGCCTGTTCAAGGAAGCCGGCAAGAAGGAAGCCAATGTCTATGTGATCATGGGCGAGCTTTCCAACCAGGCCGCCGTGCAGCGCACCAAGGACATTGAAGAGGTGATCGCCACGCCGGACTGCAGCTTCATCAAGATCATCGACAAGCAGACCTCGAACTGGAACCGCGACGAGGCGCAGAACCTGATGACCAACTGGCTGTCGACCGGCAAGAAGTTCGACGGCGTCATCGCCAACAACGACGAAAGCGCCATCGGCGCCATCCAGGCGATGAAGGCCGCCAATATCGACATGAAGTCGGTTGTCGTCGGCGGCGTCGACGCCACGCAGGACGCGCTTGCCGCCATGCAGGCCGGCGACCTCGACGCAACCGTGTTCCAGGACGCGGCCGGCCAGGGCGCGGGCGCGCTGGACGCAGCGCTGAAACTGTCCAAGGGCGAGAAGGTCGAGCACAAGGTCTACGTGCCGTTCCAGCTGGTCACGCCGGCAAACATCGACAAGTTCCTGAAGAAGAACTGAGCCACGGACATAGGGAGCGGCGCTGTCGCGCAAAAGGCGGCGCCGCTCCCCTTTCCCTCGGCGCCTGAAGGCGATCGAGGGACGACCGCGGCTGACGGAGGATAGAAGATTGGCACAGACATCTCATGGCGTCGGAGGGCTGACTTACGATGCGAAGAAGCGCGCATGGCCGGCCGAATTCAACGTCTTCCTGGCACTCGTCATTCTCGTCGTCATCTTCGAAGCGATCGGCCGCATCTTTCTCGGCGACAGTTTCCTGTTCAACACCCGCAGCGACGTCTCGGGGATCTTCAACGAGGCCCGCCTGCAGATCATCATCCTGCAGGTGTCGATCGTCGGCATCATCGCCATCGGCGTGACGCAGGTGATCATTTGCGGCGGCATCGACCTGTCTTCCGGTTCGATCGTCGGCGCGACCGCGATGGTCGCAATGAGTTTCGCCCAGGTGGCGACCGTCAACGGCAACCCGAACCCGAAGGCGATGTTCCTGGCGCAAGGCTGGACCGACCTGCCCGTCATCGTGCCGCTGCTGGTGGCGATCGGCTGCGGGCTGCTCGCCGGCCTGGTCAATGGCTCCCTGATCGCCTACACGCGCATCCCGCCCTTCATCGCCACGCTCGGCATGATGGTGACGGCGCGCGGCATCGCCAAATGGTGGTCGAAGGGCCAGCCGATCTCGTTCCCGACCGACAGTTTCGCCGCGATCGGCAAGGGCCTGATGCCCGTCATCATCTTCCTGTCGTTGGCGGTGCTGTTCCAGCTCATCATGACCTACACACGTTACGGTAAGCATTGTTACGCGATCGGCTCCAATGAGGACGCCGCGCGCATGTCCGGCATCAAGATCGCCAACCACAAGATCCTGGTCTATGTCATCGCCGGCATTCTCGCCTCGCTCGCCGCCGTGGTGCTGTCCTCCAAGAACCTCACCGCCCAGGCCGGCATGGGGGTGATGTATGAACTCGACGCCATCGCCATGGCGGTCATCGGCGGCGTTTCGCTGTCGGGCGGCCGCGGTTCGATCATCGGCACGGTGATCGGTTCGCTGATCTTCGGCGTCATCATCTCCGGCTTCACTTTCCTGCGCCTCGACGCCTACTACCAGGAGATGGTCAAGGGCGTGATCATCGTCGGCGCGGTCGTTCTCGACCAGTGGCGTCAACGCCTGCGGGCATTGAGGGCTTGACCATGTCAGACATCGTCCTGAAGACCGAAAACCTGACCAAGCGCTATGGCGGCGTGCATGCGCTGGAGGGCGCCAATTTCGAACTGCGCAAGGGTGAGCACGTCGCCATCATGGGCGACAATGGCGCCGGCAAGTCGACCTTCGTGCGCCAGATCACCGCTGTCGAACAGCGCACCAGCGGCCAGATCTGGTTCGACGGCAAGGAAGTGAATTTTGCCGGGCCGATCGAGGCCCGCACCGCGGGCATCGAGACGGTGTTTCAGAACCTGGCGCTGGCCGACGATCTCGACGTGCCGTCGAACCTGTTCCTCGGCCGCGAAAAGGTGCTGTTCAATCTGGGACCCTTCTCGATCCTCGACCGCAAATACATGCGCAAGGCGACCGAGGCCGCGCTGGTGCGCACGGCGGTGAAAATCCCCAATCTCTCCAACACCATCCGCCACATGTCGGGCGGCCAGCGCCAGTGCGTGGCGATCGCCAGGACGGCGACCTTCGCCTCCAAGCTGATCATCATGGACGAGCCGACCGCTGCGCTCGGCGTGCAGGAGACGGCGCAGGTCGAAAACATCATCCGCACGCTGAAGGACAATGGCGAGCCGCTGATCCTGATCAGCCACAATATGCGTCAGGTGTTCGACCTGTGCGACCGCATCGTGGTGTTCCGGCGCGGCCGCATCGTCGCCAATCTGCGCAAGGAGAACACCGACGGCCAGGACATCGTCTCCTACATCACCGGCGCCAAGACCGGAGAGGCGGAACTGGCCGCTTGAGGCGGGGTGGTCGTCCATTCCGGGACGATCTGCCGCGCCCAGAAAATATCCCAGCCACCTTTCCCTGACAGGAAGGTGCGGACACAAATCTCTCGAACCCATCCCTCAGAGGAAATATCCATGACTGTTCGTTTCGCCCTCCTCGGTGCCGGCCGCATCGGCAAGGTCCACGCCCGCGCCGTCGGCTCCAACCCCGATGCAAAACTGGTGGCGGTGGCCGATGCCTTCGAGAAGGCGGCAAAAGAGCTGGCGGGCGCCTATGGCGCCGAAGTGCGCACCATCGACGCCATCGAAAAGGCCGGAGATCTCGACGCCGTCGTCATCTGCACGCCGACCGATACCCATGCCGATCTGATCGAGCGTTTCGCCAAGGCCGGCAAGGCGATCTTCTGCGAGAAGCCAATCGATCTGAACGTCAAGCGGGTGGAGAAGTGCCTGGCCGTGGTCGAGAAGGCCAAGGCGACGCTGATGGTCGGTTTCAACAGGCGTTTCGATCCCCACTTCGCCGCCGTGCGCAAGGCGATCGACGACGGCGCCATCGGCACGGTCGAGATGGTCACCATCACCTCGCGCGATCCCGGCGCGCCGCCGATCGACTACATCAAGCGCTCGGGCGGCATTTTCCGCGACATGACCATCCATGATTTCGACATGGCTCGCTTCCTGCTCGGCGAGGAGCCGGTGGCGGTCTCCGCGCACGCTTCGGTGCTGGTCGACAAGAAGATTGGCGAGGCCGGCGATTTCGATAGCGTCAGCGTCATCCTCGAGACGGCTTCCGGCAAGCAGGCCGTTATCTCCAATTCGCGGCGCGCCACCTATGGTTACGACCAGCGCATCGAAGTGCATGGCTCGAAAGGCATGATCGCGGCCGAGAACCAGCGGCCGGTGTCGATCGAACTGGCCAATGAGAAGGGCTATACGCGCCCGCCGCTGCACGACTTCTTCATGACCCGCTATCTCGACGCCTATGCCATCGAGATCGCCTCGTTCATCGCCGCCGCGACATCCGGCAAAAAGGCGGCGCCGAGCGGTGAAGACGGCCTTGTGGCGCTGAAGCTGGCGGATGCGGCGCTGAAGTCGGCAACGACCGGCAAGACCGTCCGTCTCGACAAGTAAGAACCGGAATTCGGGTCCCAACGACAGGAGCAGGGCGATGAGCACATCCGCCGATCGCAATTCGAAAACGCGCGCCATCGTCACCGGTGGCGCGCAAGGCATCGGCTTTGCCGTCGCCGAGGCGCTGGCCGACGAGGGTTGCAGGGCGCTGGCGCTCATCGGCCGCTCACAGGAGAAGGGCGACAAGGCGGTCGCCCACTTCAAGAGGGCCGGCGTCGACGCCATCTTCATCAGCGCCGACGTCTCGAAGGTGCCCGACTGCAAGCGCGCCGTCGCCACCGCGCTCTCGCATTTCGGCAGCATCAATGCGCTGGTCAACGCCGCCGCCACCTCGGCACGCGGTTCACTGGTCGAGACGTCGGAAGAGCTGTTCGACACCATCTTCGACACCAATGTGCGCGGCCCGTTTTTCCTGATGCAGGGCGTGGTGGCGCATCTTCTGGAGAAGAAGGCCCCCGGCTCGATCGTCAACGTGCTGTCGATGTCGGCCCATGCCGGCCAATCTTTCCTGACGCCCTATTCGACCAGCAAGGGCGCGCTGATGACGCTGACCAAGAACGTCGCCAATGCGTATCGCTTCAACCGCATCCGCTGCAACGCCGTGCTGCCGGGATGGATGGACACCGAGGGCGAGGACATCGTGCAGAAGAAATGGCACGACGCCCCGGACGACTGGCTTGCAAAAGCCGAGGCCGCGCAGCCGATGGGCCAGCTGGTCAAGCCGGACCAGCTCGCGCGGCTGATCAGCTACATGGTCAGCCCGCAATCGGGCGTCATGACCGGATCGCTGGTCGACTACGACCAGAGTGTTGCGGGGTCGTCACCGGAATAGTCTCAATCGGCAGCCTCGGAAACAGTTCTGCATAGCCCTGTTGCGGCAGCATCGCCATTCCCATATAGTCAAGATAGTCAGACTGGTCATGGGGCGAGATGATGGCCGCACCTAAAGTGGATACCGATTGGACGGTTGCTGGGGCAAAGGCACGGCTCTCGGAAGTTATCGAGCGCGCACAGTCTTCGCCGCAGACAATCACTAAAAACGGCAAACCAAGCGTGGTTGTGGTCTCGGCCGAGGAATGGCAGCGAAAGACCATGCGCAAGGGTACGCTTGCGCAGTTCCTGCTGGAGTCGCCGCTGCGCGGCGCCGACCTCGACCTGGAGCGTCAGCGCGACGAACCGCGTGACTTGCCCCTGTGAGACTACTGCTCGATACCAATGTCCTGTCCGAGGTGACCAGGCCTGCGCCGGACGCACGCGTTCTGGACTGGCTGGAGGGACTTGACGAGGACCGCTCATTCATCAGTGTCGTGTCGATCGCCGAAATCCGGCGCGGCGTCGCGCTCATGGACGAAGGTCGGAAGCGCGAGGCACTCGCCGAATGGCTCGCTCGGGACCTGCCACAGCGCTTCGATCAGAGGGTTTTGCCGGTGGACGAACCGGTTGCCTTGGCCTGGGGCGATCTGATGGGCCTTGCGAAGCGCAGCGGTCGCGGCCTGTCGTCGATGGACGGGCTGATCGCGGCCACGGCGATCGCGCAGCAGCTCACCTTGGCAACACGCAATACCAGGGATTTCGAAGGCTTTGGGATAGAACTCTTCGATCCCTGGACGGCATGAACCGCTCGGTGCAGCATGCCGTAATCGGGCATGACGACCCGGATCGCTGGTCGACTTGTGCCAGACCCTTGTACGGACATCATCGACGTAGCTTAGCGGAAACGCCCACACTTCGTCATCCACGGGCGGAGCAAGGAGCGTAGCGACGCCGCGCAGACCCGAGGATCCATGCCGGGACTTCCGAGCGCCGCTGCGGCGCAGAATTCTGCTCCGCTGCGCTCTTCGGCCGGCGTCACGGAATGGATCCTATGGTCTGCGCCGCGTCGCTACGCTCCTTGCTTCGCCATAGGATGACGAAATCGCGAGGGTTCGGCCTACCCAGAAATTGCCTGTCGCCAAGGGGACGTGACAAACGCCTCCACTTCGACTATATGAGCCGCATGATCCACCTGTCCGCCACCTATTGGTACTTTAGCAGCTCGCTGGCGGCGGGAGGATTGCGCTCGATCTGAAGATTGCAGCAACAAGATCCGAACAGCCGCCAGACCTGGCGGCTTTTTTGTTTCAGCCGGCAGGTCTCCTAAACCAGGAGCAGAAAGCCGTGTTGACCACCACAGACGACCTTCGGGTCAAGGAAATCCGAGAACTGAGCACGCCGGACCAGGTGATGCGGGAGATCCCGCGCACGCTGACGGCGACGCGCACCGTGAGCGCATCACGCAATGCGATCCACGCCATTTTGAACGGCACCGACGACCGGTTGCTTGTCGTCGTCGGCCCCTGTTCGATCCACGACCCGGTCGCGGCCGTTGACTATGCCAGCCGTCTGGCGGCGCTGCGCGAGACCCTGTCCGACCGGCTCGAGATCGTGATGCGGGTGTATTTCGAGAAGCCGCGCACGACGGTCGGCTGGAAAGGCCTGATCAACGATCCCGACCTCGACGGCAGCTTCAACATCGACAAGGGGCTCAGGATGGCGCGCAACGTGCTGTCGGCCGTCAACAATCTCGGCCTGCCGGCGGCGACCGAATTCCTCGACATGACCACGCCGCAATACATTGCCGACCTCGTCGCCTGGGGCGCGATCGGCGCGCGCACGACCGAGAGCCAGATCCACCGCGAGCTGGCCTCGGGCCTGTCCTGCCCGGTCGGCTTCAAGAACGGCACCGACGGCAATCTCAGGATCGCCGGCGAGGCGGTGAAGTCGGCCGCCCAGCCACATCATTTCATGGCGGTGACCAAGGGCGGACGCAGCGGCATCGCCACGACCACCGGCAATGAGGACTGCCATGTCATCCTGCGCGGCGGCGTTCAGCCCAACTATGACGCGGCAAGCGTCGAGGCGGCCTCGGTCGAACTCGCCCGCATCGGCGTCGCGCCGCGGCTGATGATCGATGTCAGCCACGCCAACTCGTCCAAGAAACCGGAGAACCAGCCCAAGGTGGCGGCCGATGTGGCGGGCCAGGTGGCGGCGGGCGACGAGCGCATCATCGGCCTGATGATCGAGAGCAATCTCGTCGCTGGCCGGCAGGATGTCGTGCCCGGCAAGCCGCTGGTCTACGGCCAGAGCATCACCGATGGCTGCATAGACTGGGCGACCACCGAGACCGTGCTGCACGGCCTTGCCGGCGCCGTCGAGTGGCGCCGCTCGGAACGCCGGGCGATGCTGGAAAACCGGCAGGGCGCCGCCTGATCCGGTCGGAGATAAAGGCAGGGGCGTGATCCCCGTTTCAGTCGGGGATCACGCCGCCTTCAGCCCTTCCCAGGCGGTGAACACCGAGACCGCAAAAAGCAGCAGCCCGGCCGCCCGGCCGGCAAGGATGGTCGCCCGCGGATTGGCAATCAGAAGATTGCGGCTGCGGCCGGCGGTGATCGCGAGTCCGCCATAGATCGCGGCCTGGGTGAGGACCGTCATCAGGCCCATGATTGTCGCCTGCATCCAGATCGGGCCGTAGTCCGGCCTCAGGAACTGAGGATAGACGGCAAGCACGAACAGATAGGCCTTCGGATTGATCAGGCAGGTCACCAGCCCCTGGCGAAACGCCTTCCATGCCGAGCGGCTGCCGACAGGCCCGTCCTGGCCGACGGTGATGGAGCTGCGCATCAGCGTGATGCCGATGAAGGCCATGTAAGCGGCGCCGGCGATCAGCAGCGGCGTGAACAGGATCGGCACGAAATGCATGAGCAGGCCGACGCCGATCGCTCCGTTCAGCGTGTGCACCATGCCGCCGACCATGATGCCGCCGGTCGCGGCCAGGCCCCTGTCGCGGCCGCCGGTCAGCGCATTGGCCAGCACGAACAGCATGTCCATGCCCGGAACGGCGATGATGCCGAACAGCAGGATAAAGAAAAGCCAGAGATTTTCCGCGTAGCCCATGTCAGTTGCCCGTCGCCTCGTTCCACCAAGCCGTAGCGGAACCTGTTGATTTTCAATTTGATAGGCAGTCCTATAGGTCGACCCAACTGACAATGGTGTGTCAGTTGCGGTCGAAGCCGGGTGAGGAAAATGCGCAAGGCGTCACGCCTGTTCGAGATCATCCAGATCCTGCGGCTGGCGCGGCAGCCGGTGACGGCGGCCATGATCGCCGAGCGGCTGGAAGTGACGATACGTTCGATCTATCGCGACATCGCGGCGCTTCAGGCGATGCGCGTGCCGATCGAGGGCGGGCGCGGCATCGGTTACATCTTGCGCCCCGGTTTCGACCTGCCGCCGCTGATGTTTTCGATCGAGGAGATGGAGGCGATCGTGCTGTCGCTGGCGCTCTTGGAGCGCACGGGAGACGACGAGCTCAAGCAGGCGGCCAAGCGCGTCAGCAGCAAGATCGCCGGCGCCGTGCCGCAGCCTTTGCGTCAGACATTCGAAGCCAACGCGCTGCATGCCTGGGGTTTTGCCGCACCGTCGGCCGGCACGATCGATTTGGCGCTGGTGCGCCGCGCCATCCGCGACGAGGAGAAGCTCGACCTCTCCTATCGCGACGAAGCGGGCCGGACCACGCAACGCATCATCCGGCCGATCGCGCTGATCTATTACGCAGAGGCGGTGAACACGGTGGCCTGGTGCGAGCTGCGCCAGGCCATCCGCAATTTCCGCAGCGACCGCATCGAAGACTGTCAGCCGACCGGCCTGTGGTTCAAGGGCGAGGGTGACCGGCTGCGCCAGATCTGGGTCGACGGCTGGGAGACCCCGGCCGTCGCCGGTTAAGGCGCGCTTGTATTACCGCACATCCACCCAGCGCTTTTCCTCGAAGGAGCGCGCCATGGCGTGCACGGTGCGCTCGATCTCCAGCCCCTCGGCGAATTCGATGAGCCGCGCCGGCCGGCCGGCAAGGCGCGTCAGCAATTCGTGGCACTCGATGATCTTGAGGTCATTGAAGCCCAGGCCATGGCCGGGCGCCGGCAGGAAGGCGTCGTACGGTCTGTGGTGCGGCGCGATCAGGATGGTGCGGTAGCCCTGTTCGGTCGGGCGATCGGCTGTGAGATAGAGCTGCAATTCGTTCATGCGCTCCTGGTCGAACAGGATCGAGCCTTTCGAGCCGAATATCTGGATGGCGATGCGGCCCTTGCGGCCCCAGGCCGAGCGGTTGACCTGCAGCGTGCCGGCAATGCCGTTTTCCAGATGCATCAGGACGCTGGCGATATCATAGGTCTCGACCGCGCGGCGTCCGCCCGTCGCCAGTTTGCGGTCGGCATAGGGCTTGGCCATGTCGCAGATGACGCTGGCGACGCGGCCGAACAGGATCGAGACCAGCGACAGCGGATGCACGGCGAAATCGTCGAGCGCGCCGTAGCCGGAAGCCGCCTCGTGCTTCCAGAAGAACAGCGCCTCGGGATCGGCCATGAAGTCCTCATCCATCTCGATGCGCAGATGGTTGACCTCGCCGATGATCTTCTCGTCGAGCAGCGCGCCGATGTGACGGATGGCCGGGCTCTGGATGTAGTTGTAGCCCAGCGCCGCGACCTTGCCGGACTTCCTGGCCGCTTGCGCCATCGCCTCGGCTTCGGCGAAGCTCGGCGCCATCGGCTTTTCGCACCACAGATGCTTGCCGGCCTCCAGGATGGCTATGGCCATCTCGGGATGGAACTGGTTGGGCGTGGTCAAGGAGACGATGTCTACATCCGGGTCGTTGACGACGGCGCGCCAGTCGCCGGAGGCCTTGGCGAAGCCGAATTCGCCGGCCTTGCGCCGGGCAAGCTCCTCATTGACCTCGCCGAGATGGACGAGCCGGGGCTTGGCGACATCGGGAAAGACGGCGCCGACGGCGCTCCATGCGATGGCGTGGCATTTGCCCATGAAACCCGTGCCGATAAGACCGACGCCGACCATTTTCCGTTTTCTCCGCTGCCTGACGCATTGCATGGATGAATTAGTCCATTTTCTTTCGAAATGGAATGTCTGCCTCATTTTTAATGGCGTTCTTGCGCTGGCTCGCTATGATGGGGCAGAGAGGACGCTTCACGGATGAGCTTGGACGGGCCGACGATGGACGAACGGGTACCTCGCGACTTCGAGACGCTGCGCGCCACGATCCTTGACCGGCGCGAAAGCCTGCCCAAGCGCATCGCCCAGATCGCCGCCTACGCGCTCGACAATCCCGACGACATCGCCTTCGGCACAGCCGCCAGCATCGCCGCCTCGGCCGGCGTGCAGCCTTCGACCCTGATCCGCTTTGCCCAGCAGCTCGGCTTCGACGGCTTCACCAGCCTGCAGCAGGTGTTCCGCGAGCGGCTACGCGAGCGCAACTCGTCCTATGACGAGCGGCTGCAGGCGCTACGCGCCAAGGCCGAGGGCGGCGCCGGCCACCGGGCGATCTTCGACGGCTTCGTCCACGCCGCAAGCACCTCGCTCAACGACATTTCCCGCATGCTGGACGACGCGCATCTGGAAGACGCGATCTCGCTGCTGGCGAAGGCGCAGACCATCTACGTCCTGGCCAAGCGGCGCTCCTATCCGGTGGCGACCTATATCGCCTATGCGCTGGGCAAGCTGAAGATCCGCAACCAGCTGATCGAATCGGCCGCCGGGCTGAACGCCGAGATGATCGCCTTCGCCACGCCGGCGGATGCCGTCATCGCCATCTCCTTCTCGCCCTATGCACCGGCCACCATCGAGGAAGCACGCACCATTTCGGAACAAGGCGTGCCGATCGTGGCCATCACCGACAGCTCGTTCTCGCCGCTCGCCCAGTTCGCCAGCGTCTGGTTCGAGGTTGCCGAGGCCGATTTCGCCGGCTTCCGCTCGCTGTCGGCGACGATGGCGCTGGCCATGGCGCTGACCGTCGGCGTCGGCGAGAAACGGCGTGATATGGGCCGCAAGCGCAAGGCCTAAGCCCACATCAAGAGGCAATTTTGGACCAGGGAATGCTCATTCCATATTGACTATGGATTGGAATTATTATTTCATATTCCCCGGCACCACGCCGCCGCTCGCGCGTGTTACCCAAACAATGTTGTTCCTGACAACAAGACTGACGGGAGGTTCCAATGAGCGAAGCCGTGGACGCCAGACAGACGCCGCTCGACGTCATCACCATCGGTCGCGCTTCCGTCGACCTCTATGGCCAGCAGATCGGCTCACGGCTGGAGGACATCACCTCCTTCGCCAAATCGGTCGGCGGCTGCCCGGCCAACATTTCCGTCGGCACGGCGAGGCTCGGCCTGCGTTCGGCGCTGCTGACGCGCGTCGGCGACGAGCAGATGGGCCGCTTCATCCGCGAACAGCTGAAGCGCGAAGGCGTCAACACTGACGGGCTGAAGACCGACAAGGAGCGGCTGACAGCGCTGGTGCTGCTTTCGGTCGAGAGCGAAGGCGTTTCGCCGATGATCTTCTACCGCTCGGACTGCGCCGACATGGCCCTGGCGCCGGAAGACATCGACGAGGCATTCATCGCTTCGGCGCGCTCGATCGTCGTCACCGGCACGCATTTTTCCCGACCCAACAGCGACGCCGCCCAGCGCAAGGCGATCCGCATCATGAAAGCCAAGGGCGGCAAGGTCGTCTTCGACATCGACTACCGGCCCAATCTGTGGGGCCTCGCCGGCCATGCCGAAGGCTTCGAGCGCTATGTCAAATCGGACCGGGTCTCGGCCCAGCTGAAGACGGTGCTGCCCGATTGCGATCTCATCGTCGGCACCGAGGAAGAGATCATGATCGCCTCGGGCGCCGATGATTGCCTGAGCGCGCTGAAGACGATCCGCGCCCTGTCGGCGGCCACCATCGTCTTGAAGCGCGGCGCCATGGGCTGCATCGTCTATGACGGACCGATCAGCGACGATCTGGAAGACGGCATCGTCGGCAAGGGTTTCCCGATCGAGATCTACAATGTGCTGGGCGCCGGGGACGCCTTCATGTCCGGCTTCCTGCGCGGCTGGCTGGGCGGCGAAGACCATGCGACGGCGGCGACCTGGGCCAACGCCTGCGGCGCCTTCGCCGTGTCGCGCCTGCTGTGCGCGCCGGAATATCCAACCTTCGAGGAGCTGCAGTTCTTCCTCAAGAATGGCAGCAAATACAGGGCGCTGCGCAAGGACGAGGCGATCAACCACATCCATTGGGCAACCACCCGCCGGCGCGACATCCCATCGCTGATGGCGCTCGCCTGCGACCACCGTGTGCAGCTCGAGGACGTCGCGGCGAAGGCCGGCGCCGATCCGGCGCGCATCCGCGATTTCAAGGTGCTGGCGGTTAAAGCGGCGGCAAAGGTTGCCGCTGGCCGCGATGGCTATGGCATGCTGATCGACGAGAAGCATGGCCGCGAGGCGATGTTCGAATTCGCCAGGCATCCCTTCGCCTGGCTCGGCCGCCCGGTGGAACTGCCGGGCTCGCGGCCGCTGCGCTTCGAATTCTCGCAGGATATCGGCTCGCAACTGGTGGAATGGCCGGTCGATCACTGCATCAAGTGCCTGTGCTTCTACCATCCCGACGATCCGGCGGCCCTGAAGGAAGAGCAGCAGCAGAAATTGCGCGCACTGTTCGAGGCGGCGCGGAAAGTCGGCCGGGAACTGCTCGTCGAGATCATCGCCGGCAAGCACGGCAAGCTCGACGACACGACCATTCCGCGCGCGCTGGAAGAGCTTTATGCGCTCGGCATCAAGCCGGACTGGTGGAAACTCGAGCCGCAGGCGTCTGCCGGCGCCTGGGCCAGGATCGAAGCGGTCATCCTGAAGCACGATCCCTGGTGCCGTGGCATCGTGCTGCTTGGCCTGGAAGCCCCGCAGGACGAGCTGGAAGCGGCGTTTGCCGCGACCGCCAAGGCGCCGATCGTCAAGGGCTTTGCCGTCGGCCGCACCATCTTCGTGCACGCGGCGGAGGAGTGGCTGGCCGGCAGGATGTCGGACGACGAGGCCGTCGCCGACATGGCGTCGCGCTTCGAACAGTTGACCGAGGCGTGGCTTGCCGCGCGCGGCCGCAAGGCGGCATAAGAAGGCGCGGCACAAGGACTGCGGAGGAAAACACCATGAGCAAGACAATCCGCCTGACGATGGCGCAGGCGCTGACCCGCTTCCTGTCCCGCCAGATGACCGAGATAGACGGCAAGAAGACGCCGATCTTCGGTGGCGTCTGGGCGATCTTCGGGCACGGCAATGTCGCCGGCATCGGCGAGGCGCTCTACCAGGTGCGCGACGAGCTGCCGACTTTCCGCGCCCACAACGAACAGGCGATGGCGCATGCGGCTATCGCCTATGCCAAGGCCAATTTCCGCAGCCGCTTCATGGCCGCGACCTCGTCGATCGGCCCCGGCGCGCTCAACATGGTGACGGCGGCAGCCCTTGCGCATGTAAACAGATTGCCCGTCCTGTTTTTGCCCGGCGACGTCTTCGCCAACCGCATTCCCGACCCGGTGCTGCAGCAGGCCGAGGATTTTTCCGACGGCACGGCGACGGTCAATGACTGCTTCCGTCCGGTGTCGCGCTATTTCGACCGCATCACCCGGCCGGAGCAGATCATCCCGGCGCTGAGCCGCGCCATGCAGGTGCTGACCGATCCGGCCGATTGCGGGCCGGTGACGCTGTCACTCTGCCAGGACGTGCAGGCCGAGGCCTATGACTATCCCGAAAGCTTTTTCGCCGAGCGGGTCTGGCACCAGCGCCGGCCCCGCCCGGACCGCCACGAGCTTGCCGCTGCTGTCGCGGCACTGAAGGGCGCCAAGAAGCCGCTGGTCATCGCCGGCGGCGGCGTTCTCTACTCGCAGGCCTCCGATGCGCTGGCCAGGTTCGCGGAAGGCGCCGGCATTCCGGTCTGCGAGACGCAAGGCGGCAAGTCCTCGCTTCCGGACGATCATCCGCTCAACATGGCGGCGGTCGGCGTCACCGGCACGTCGGCGGCCAACCGGCTGGCCGAAGAGGCCGATGTGGTGCTCGCCATCGGCACGCGCCTGCAGGATTTCACCACCGGCTCGTGGGCGCTGTTCAAGAACTCCGGCAAGACCATCATCGGGCTCAACGTGCAGCCTTTCGACGCCGGCAAGCACCGCGCGCTGCCGCTGATCGCCGACGCGGCCGAGGGACTGGCCGAACTCGGCGCCGCGCTGAAGGGCTGGAAGGCGCCTGCCGCCTGGACCGACAATGCGGCCAAGGGCAAGAAGGCCTGGCAAGCCGACGCGGCCAAGGTGACGGCCTCGACCAATGCCGCCTTGCCGTCGGACGCGCAGGTGATCGGCGCCGTGCAACGCGCCATGGGATCAGGCGCGACATTGCTGCATGCCGCCGGCGGCTTGCCCGGCGAATTGCACAAGCTTTGGCAGGCCGGCGCACCCGGCTCCTACCATGCCGAATACGGCTTCTCGACCATGGGTTACGAGATTGCCGGCGGGCTCGGCACCAAGATGGCCAAGCCGGACGACGAGGTCGTCGTCATGATCGGCGACGGCTCCTATCTGATGCTGAATTCCGAGATCGCCACGTCGGTGATGCTCGGCTTGAAGCTGACCATCGTACTGCTCGACAACCGTGGCTATGGCTGCATCAACCGGCTGCAGATGGCGACCGGCGGCGCCAACTTCAACAATCTGTTGAAGGACTCGCGCCATGAGATCCTGCCCGATGTCGACTTCGCCGCGCATGCGGCGAGCCTGGGCGCGATAGCAGAGAAAGTGCCGTCGATCGCCGGGCTGGAAAACGCGCTGCAGAAGGCCAAGACCAACGACCGCACCACCGTTCTGGTCATCGACACCGATCCGCTGGTCTCCACCGATGCCGGCGGCCATTGGTGGGATGTGGCGGTGCCGGAAGTGTCGGCACGGCCGCAGGTCAACGCAGCGCGCAAGGCCTATGACGAGAAGCGCCAGATGCAGAGCGTCGGCGATTGATGCTAGCTCCCTTCTCCCCGTCCCTATACGGGGAGAAGGTGCCGGCAGGCGGATGAGGGGCGGCGCCAGCGGCCAAAGAATGAACTGTTCTAATCTGGAGTGACGACTTGAAAGCCAAACTGGGCATGTCCCCCATCGCGTGGTGGAACGACGATCTTGCGGAACTGAGCGATGACGTGTCGCTGGAAGAGTGCCTGCGCCAGTCGCGTTCGGCCGGCTTCACCGGCATGGAGATGGGCCGGCGTTTCCCCAACGACCCCGCCGTCATGCTGCCGATCCTCAAGGCGGCCGACGTGACGCTGTGCGGCGGCTGGTTTTCCGGCACGCTGGTCGACGAGGAGATGAGCAAGAACAAGGACCGCATCCAGCCGATGATCGAGCTGTTCAAGGCAGTCAACGCGCCTTGCATCGTCTATGGCGAGGTCGGCCGCTCGATCCAGGGCGACCGCTCCAAGCCGCTTGCCACCAAGCCGAAACTGTCGGGCGACGAGATGAAGGCCTACGCAAGGCGCCTGACGGAATTCGGCGAATGGTGCGCCGAACAAGGCATGCCGCTGTCCTATCACCATCACATGGCGGCGGTGGTCGAGACCGAGCCGGAACTCGATGCCTTCATGCGCCATTCCGGCGAGGGCATTCCGCTGCTGCTCGATGCCGGACACCTGGCCTTCGCCGGCGGCGACGTCCTGCGCGCCATCGACAACCACCACAAGCGCATCAGCCATGTGCATGTGAAGGATGTGCGCATGGGCGTCATCGACAAGCTCGACCGCACGAAACAATCTTTCCTCGACGCCGTGGCGCTCGGCGCCTTCACCGTGCCGGGCGACGGCTCGCTGGATTTCGGCGCCATCGTGCAGCGCTTCGCCCACCATGGCTATGAGGGCTGGTTCGTGGTCGAGGCCGAGCAGGATCCGAAGAAGAACCCGCCGCTCAAGATGGCGCAGGTCGGCCACAAGGAACTGATGCGGGTGATGACATCAGCCGGCTACACCGTCGAAACCCAGGGTTTTCCGAATGCCTGACGCGACGGGTTCACGGCGAGGCAGGTTGCTGTAGATTGGCCCGATGAAAGATTACGAGCACCCCTTCTTCCGGCCCTTATGGCGGCGTGTCGCCGTCGTCGCGGTCTGCGTCATCTGGTCGATCATCGAGTTCGCCACCGGCACGCCATTCTGGGGCACCATCGCGCTAGGCTTCACCGGCTATGCCGTCTGGCAGTTTTTTTATCTGTACAAGCCTGTCGACGAGAACAAGGCGACGGCCGAGTCCGAACCGAAGGAGTAAGCGGATGTCCAAGCTGCTGGTGAAGGCCGACAAGGGCCATGGCCGCGTTGCCCATGTGACGCCGAAAAGCGCCGGCTGGACTTATGTCGGTTTCGACCTGCACCGGCTGCAACCCGGCGAAAGCGCCTCGGGGAGGACGGAAGACCGCGAAGTCTGCCTGGTGTTCGTGACCGGCAAGGGCACGGCGAAGGCAGGCGGCAAGGATCTCGGCCTGCTCGGCGAGCGCATGTCGCCTTTCGAAGGCAAGCCGTGGTCGGTCTATGTTCCCGAGGGATCGGACTGGTCGGTGACAGCGGACACCGATCTCGAACTCGCGGTCTGCTCGGCGCCTGGCCTTGGCGGCGGGCTGCCGGTTCGAGTGATCGGGCCGGACGATCTTGGCCAGGAGGTGCGCGGCAAGGGCACCAACACGCGCTACGTCACCAACATCCTGCCGGAAGGCAAGCCGGCGGATTCCTTACTGGTGGTCGAGGTCATCACGCCCGGCGGCCACACGTCGAGCTATCCGCCGCACAAGCATGACCAGGACAACCTGCCTGATGAATCCTATCTTGAGGAGACGTACTATCATCGCCTCAACCCGCCGCAGGGCTTTGCCTTCCAGCGCGTCTACACCGATGCCGACACGAACGGCCATCGCGCGCTGGACGAAGCGATGGCGATCGAGGATGGCGATGTCGTGCTGGTTCCCAAGGGTTATCACCCCTGCGCCGCTTGCCATGGCTACGACCTCTACTATCTCAACGTCATGGCCGGGCCGAAGCGGACGTGGAAATTCCACAACGCGCCCGAGCACGAATGGTTGATGAAGGCCTGACAGTCCGATTCCGCTTGAACTTATTGGTCCAGCTCGGAAAAATCGTCGGCTAAGGACCTATTGGGTCGATTTGCCTTCGAAAACCCTTCAAAGCTTCGTCAATCCGTCATGGAAATCACCTATGGCAGCGGTCTGACGAGGACTTCCCATGCGTTATGCCATCTACTTCACCCCCCGGCAGGACGAACCGCTGGCGCGGATCGCCGCCAACTGGCTGGGCCGCGACCCGTTCGGCGCGGCGACAAGGCCGGTCGAGGCCGTGGCGGATCTGTCGGCCGCGGAAGTCGCCTTCCACACCGCCTCTGCCCGCCGCTATGGCTTCCACGCGACGCTGAAGGCTCCCTTCCGCCTGGCCGCCAACGAGACCGAGACCTCGTTGCGCGATGGGCTTGACCATTTTGCCGAGGTGACGCCTGTCGTGACGATCCCGCGTCTCGTCGTCAGCCAGATCGACAGCTTTTTCGCGCTGGTGCCGGAGGGTCCGTTGCCGCCACTCAACCGTTTCGCCGACGATGTCGTGCGCGATTTCGACCGGTTCCGCGCGCCGCTGACCGAGGCCGAGATCGAGCGGCGCAGCCCGGATTCGCTGAAACCGGCCGAGTTCCGCAATCTCTGCCAGTGGGGCTACCCCTATGTCTTCGAAACCTTCCGCTTCCACATGACGCTGTCGGGCCGGGCCGGGCCACAGGAAAGCCCTCGTTTGCGCGCAGCAATCGACAGCCTGTTCGCGGATGTGTTGCGGCAGCCGGTGCTGGTCGACGCGCTGACGCTGTTTGTCGAAACCGAACCTGGCGCACCGTTCATGGTCCTTTCGCAGCACGCGCTGGGACGCCGCCCGGCGAGGAAGACCGCCTGAACAACCCTGCTCGAAGAACCAGAGGACTGCCCGAAATGACCGCCGAGACCGTTCTTTCCAACGCCCGCATCGTGCTTGCCGACGAGATCGTCGAGGGCTCGCTGGTGCTGCGTGATGGCTTTATCGCCGGCATCGACGCGGGTAGCAGCCGCAACGGCGAGGACATGGGCGGCGACTATGTCATTCCCGGGCTGGTCGAGCTGCACACCGACCATCTCGAGGGCCATTACGCGCCGCGGCCGAAGGTGCGCTGGAACCCGATCGCGGCGGTGCTTGCCCATGACGCGCAGGTGGCGACCGCCGGCATCACCACCGTGCTCGACGCCTTGCGCGTCGGCATGGACGAGGACGCCGATCTCACCTCAGCCGATATCCGCAAACTGGCCGACGCGATCGAGGACAGCGTCGCGCAGGATCGTTTGCGGGCCGATCATTTCCTGCATCTGCGCTGCGAGGTTTCGGCGCCGGACTGCCTGCAGGCCTTCGCCAATTTCGACGAGGACGACCGGGTCAAGCTGGCCTCGCTGATGGACCATGCGCCCGGCCAGCGGCAGTTCGTCAATCTCGAAACCTATGCCTATTACTACCAGCGCAAGCTGAAGCTGACCGACCGCGACTTCAAACTGTTCTGCGAGAAGCGGATGGCGGAATCGGCGCGCTATTCGACGCCGAACCGCGCGGTGATCGCCGCCGCCTGCCAAGAACGCGGCATCGTGCTGGCCAGCCATGACGACGCCACGTCGAGCCATGTCGACGAGGCGGTCGAGCAGGGCGTGCGCGTCGCCGAGTTCCCGACCACCGAGGAAGCGGCGCGCGCTTCGAAGGCCGCAGGCCTTGGCGTGCTGATGGGAGCGCCCAACGTCATGCGCGGCGCCTCGCATTCGGGCAATGTCTCGGCGCGCACGTTGGCCAGCGACGGCCTGCTCGACATCTTGTCTTCGGACTATATCCCCTTCAGCCTGATCCAGTCGGCCTTCTTCCTCGGCGACATGGTCGAAGGCATTTCGCTGCCGCAGGCGGTCGCCATGGTGTCGAAGAACCCGGCCGAGGCCATTGGCCTGACCGACCGCGGCGTCATCGAACAGGGCCGCCGCGCCGATCTGGTGCGCGTGCGCGTCGACGACCATGTTCCGGTGGTGCGCACCGTCTGGCGGCAGGGACGCCGCGTCGCATGATGGTGTCGGCCTTGATCGAGCGTGAGTTGTCCGCTGAAACCTTCCCTGTCCGTCATGGCGTCTTTGTCGCCGTCGTGGGGCCCAGCGGAGCCGGCAAGGACACGGTGATCGGCTACGCCCGCACCCTCTTCGCCGACGAGAGCCGGCTGGAGTTCGTCCGCCGCGTCATCACCCGGCCGAGCGATACGGCAAGCGAGGATCACGACACGCTGGCCGATGCCGCCTTTGTCGAGGCCGAGGCCGACGGCGCCTTCGCCATTTCGTGGGAAGCGCATGGCCTGCGCTACGGCCTGCCTGCCGATGTCGACTGGTCGGTCGCCAATGGCCATGTCGCGGTGGCGAATGTGTCTCGCGCGATTATCCCGGTGTTGCGTGAGCGCTATGCCAATCTTGCCATTGTCGAGATCACCGCCTCGGCCGATGTGCTGGCCGAGCGGCTGGCGATGCGCGGCCGCGAGTCGCGCGGCGAAGTGCTGGCGCGGCTCGCGCGCAGCGCCAATGTGACCCTGACCGGCCCCGGCGTCACTACGATCGACAATAGCGGCCCGCGCGAAGTGGCCGGCGAGCGTTTCGCCGAGCTGCTGCGCAAGGCAATGGCCTTTTCCGACATTTCAGGCCTGATCTGATTCAAGAGTGCGTGCTGCAGCCACGTCACGCAGCCCGCAGCCCGATTGGCCCAAGCGCCGCCCAGCAGCGCTCACTTGCTTTCCCGCAGCTTCCGGAGCGCTATGTGGTGCTGACCACAGAAGTGATTCCGGGCTACGCGTCCCGGGACACCCGCTCAGAGAATCCGGGGGCGAACGAGACAGGACAGGACGCTTTTATGCAGACGCTGACGCCCATCCTCTCGACGGTCACGGCGGCATTTCTCGCCTCCTTCGTCGAGGTCGTCGAAGCCTTCACCATCGTGCTCGCGGTCGGCGTGACGCGCAGCTGGCGCCCGGCGCTGACGGGCGCCGCCCTGGCGCTGGCGCTCCTGGCGGCGCTGGTGCTGGCGTTCGGACCGCTGCTGGCGCTGGTGCCGATCACCACGCTGCAATTCGTCGTCGGGGTGCTGCTGATCCTGTTCGGCATGCGCTGGCTGCGAAAGGCTATCCTGCGCAGCGTCGGCGTCATCGCGCTGCATGACGAGGAGGCGGCCTTCTCCAAGGAGACCGCCGCCCTCAACCAGCAGGCCAATGACCGCCGCGCCGACTATCTCGCCGGACTGGCCTCGTTCAAGGCGGTGCTGCTCGAGGGCGTCGAGGTGGTGTTCATCGTCATTGCCGTCGGCGCGGCGCACGGGCAGACGCTCTACGCCAGCCTCGGCGCGCTGGCGGCGTTTATCCTGGTGATGCTTATCGGCCTGGCGGTGCACAGGCCGCTGGCGCGCGTGCCGGAGAACGCGCTGAAATTCGTGGTCGGGCTGATGCTGACCAGCTTCGGCATTTTCTGGACCGGCGAAGGCATCGGCGCCGACTGGCCGGGCGCCGATCTCGCGCTGCTCGCCATCTTCGCCACCGTCGCGCTGGCATCCTTTGCCATGGTGCGCTGGCTGCGCGGCACCTACCCCGTATCGGCCGGAGGGCTCGCCCGATGAACGCCGTTCGTCTTGTCGCCAGGGAATTCCTCGGCATGTTCGTCGACGACGGCAATCTGGCGCTGCTGGCGCTGGTGCTGGTGGCCGCCGTCGCGGCGGCGGTGAAGCTGCTGGCCCTGCCGCCGCTGCTCGGCGGCGCGCTGCTGCTGGTCGGCTGCCTCGCCATCCTGCTGCAAAGCGTTCACCGCGCCGCCCGCGCGGTCAAACGTTAAAGGCAGCCACATACTCGGTATCGTTTCGGTTTCGGAACGATACATGCTGTTTGGCCTGTCCGTTCTGACGGAAGCGGGCCAACGCAGCTATCCCTTGAAGGCCGGCAGGGTCAGGCCCTTGACGCCGACATCGAGCGCGAACAATCCGCCGGGATTCTTCTGGCGGACGAAGTGGCTGGCCGGGCGCTTGAGCACGGCTGACGTGACATAGAGGATGTCGAGGTCCTTGCCGCCGAATTCGCAGCACGTCGGCAGGTCGGTCGGCAGAACCACGGTCTGCATCAGTTCGCCATCAGGATCATACCGGCAGACCTTGCCGGTCACCGGGATCGTCACCCAGTAGCAGCCTTCGGCATCGACGGTGGCGCCGTCGGCGACGCCGCCGGTCACCGTCATGTCGATGAAGGTGCGGCGGTTCTCGATGTCGCCGGTGGCGGGGTCGAAATCATAGGCCCATACCGCGCCGGCATGGCTGTCGGAGAAATACATGGTCTTGGAATCCGGGCTCCAGGCGAGCCCGTTGGAGCAGCCGATGCCGTCGATCATCCTGTGCACCGATAGATCCGGATCGAGCCTGTAAAGTGCGCCGATGAATTCGATCGGCTGGCCCGGCACTTCGAACATCGAACCCGACCAGAAGCGGCCCTGGCGGTCCGGCTTGCCGTCGTTGAAGCGGGTTTTCGGCATGTGCGCTTCCGGGTCGACGATCGCCTCGAATGTGCCCGTCGCCGGATCGAAGAAATGGAAGCCGTTGGTCATGGTCAGCACAAGGCCGCCCTTTTCGCGCAGGCCGAGGCAGCCGAGATATTCCGGTGCCTCGAAGGTCTCGTCCTTTTTGGTCACTGGGTCGTAGCGATGGATCAGCTTCTTCCAGATGTCGATCCACCACAGCACGCCGGCCTTGGGGTCCCAGAGCGTGCCTTCACCGAGTTCGGCCCTGGCATCGACGACGCACGTGATTTGAACCATGGTCAGCCCTCCTTTCTGCGCAGCCTGCCGCCGAGGCCGGCGAACGTCTCGCTGCCGATCGACACGGTGAGCAGGATCACCGCGCCGTAGACGATGAGCAGTGCGCCGCTCGACAGGTTCAGTGCCGGCAAAAGACCGGTGAGGATGGTCAGCACCATGGCGCCGGCGACGGTGCCGAGATAGTGGCCGCTGCCGCCGAGGATCGAGGCGCCGCCGATGGCGACCGCGGCGATCGAGGTGAACAGGTAGGCGTCGCCCATGCCGAGATAGGCCTGGCCGGAATAGCCGGTCAAAAGCATGCCGGCGAAGGCGGCGGTGAGGCCAGAGATGACATAGGTGAGGATGGTGGTGCGCGCCGTCGGCACGCCGGAGAATTCGGCGACCGTGGCACTGGTGCCGAGCGCATAGAGATGGCGGCCGAACGCCGCCTTGGAGAGCAGCAGCGTCGCCGCCAGCGTCAGCGCCAGCCAGATCAGCGCGATGACCGGGAAGCCACCGATGCGTCCGACCGACAGGAACTGGATCAGGGCCGGCGCCGACGGCGTCGGCGAGCCGCCGGTCAGCACCAGGATCAGGCCTTGCAGGATGACATTGGTGGCCAGCGTCATGATGATCGGCGGCACGCCGAACTGGGCGACGCCGATGCCGTTGATGAGGCCGATGAAGGCGCCGCCGGCGAGCAGCAACGGCATGACCCAGGCCAGCGGCAGATCCTGCCCGCCGCACAGCAGCGCCATGATGATGGCGGCCGAATTCAGCACCCAGGGTACCGACAGGTCGATGCCGCCGCCGATGATGACGAAGGTCTGGCCGAGCGCGACGATGCCGACGAAGGCGGCGAGAACGACGGTCGAGCGCATGTTGGAGACCGAGAGGAAGCCCGGCGAGAACATCGCCGTGACCAGGAGCAGCACGACCATGCCGGCATAAGCGAGCACGATCAGGCGGTTGCGGGTGAGGAAAACGCTCATTGGACGCGGTTCCTCGCGGCTTTCTCGGCGACGGAGCTCGCCAGCACAGAGAGCAGCAGGATGACGCCGGACGCGACCGGCTGCCAGTAGCTCGATACATGCAGGACGAAGACCAGATTGCCGATCAGGGTCAGCACGAAGGTGCCGATCAGCGTTCCGGCGAGATGGCCGCGGCCGCCGAACAGGCTGACACCGCCGATAACCGCCGCCGCCACCGAGGGCAGGATATAGTCCTTGCCGATGGTCGGCGAACCGGCGCCGGTCTGGGTCACCAGGAACAGCGCAGCACCCGCCGCGAACAGGCCGGACAGGCCATAGGTGAGGAGGTTGACCCTTGTGATCGAGACGCCGGAGAGGAAGGCCGACTTTTCGTTGGAGCCGGTTGCCTGGATGGCAATGCCGACGCGCGTCGCGCGAAACCACCACCAGAAGACGAGCAGCACCAGCAGCATCCAGACCGGGCTGGTCAGGCCGAGGAGCTGCGCGGAAGCGAAGCCGACCCACCAGCCGGGAACGCTGCCGCCATCGGTCGGCAGGATGATCATGGCGACGCCGTTCAGGATCGACCAGGTGGCGAGCGTCACCAGGAAGGGCTGCAGCTTGAGCAGCGAGATCAGCAGACCGTTGAGCGCGCCGATGACAAAGCCGAGCGCCAGAATGATCAGCGCCCAAAGGGCCGTGGTCGACGGATCGTCGGTGAAGCGCGTCGCGGCGATTACCGTGCCGAGGCTGATCATGCCGCCGATCGACAGGTCGATGCCCCCGCGCAGCAGCACGATGGTCTGCCCGGTCGCGGCCAGCATCAGCGTCATCGCCGCCGCCGTGTCGAGGTTGAGCTCGTCCAGCGTGAAGACGCCGGATTGCAGGCTGCCGTAGATGCCGATGATCAAGGCCAGCATCAGGCAGGCGACCAGGAACGGCGCGCGATCGAGCAACCGGCCGCGCCAGTCGATGCCCGGTCTTGCGGATTTCACTTCGGCCGGCCTTGGCGCCATCTCCATAGACATCATCATGGTTCAGGCCGCCCTGGTTTCAAGCATGGCGGCGCGCAGGATTTCCTCCTCCGAAATGTGATCTCCCTCCAGCGTCGCGGCAATACGGCCGTTGCGCATGACCAGCACGCGGTCGGCGACATGGACGAGTTCGGGCATGTCGCTGGAGTGGAACAGGATCGCATAGCCCTTGGCGGCGAGATCGCGCATCAGCTGAAAGATCTCGCCCTTGGTGCCGACATCGACGCCACGCGTCGGATCGTAAAGCAACAGCACGCGCGCTTCGGTGAGCAGCATCTTGCCGAAGATCACCTTCTGCTGGTTGCCGCCCGACAGCGTGCCGGCAAGCTGTTCCGGCGTGCCCGCCTTGATGCGCAGGAAGTCGACCATTTCCTTGACCAGGGCGGCTTCCTTTTGCCGGCTCAGCAAGCCGTTTTCGGTGAAGCGCTTGATGACCGACAGCGTCAGATTCTCGCGCACGCTCTTGGTCAAAAGCAGGCCCTGCCCGCGCCGGTCCTCCGGCACCAGGGCGATGCCATCCTTGCCGGTCAGCGCCTGGCGCGGATTGCCAATGGAAGCCGGCTTGCCCCACAGTTCGATCGTGCCGCTCGCTCTGGTGGCGCCGAACAGAGCCTGGAACAGTTCGCGCTGGCCGTGGCCCTGCAGGCCGCCGACACCGAGCACCTCGCCTTCGCGCAACGCAAAATCGACACCGGAAAGCCGGCTGCCGCTCGAAAACCCTTTTACCCCCAGGGCGATACGGTCGGTCGCTGTCGGCACGCGCTCGGGATAGAGCCGGTCGAGATGCCGGCCGATCATCTGGGTGACGATCTCGTTGTCGGACACCGCATTGGCCTCGTGCGCGGCGACGGTGCTGCCATTGCGAAAGATGGTCAGCCGGTCGGCGATGGCGCGCACCTCGGCCATGCGATGCGAGATGAAAATGACCAGCCGGCCTTCGGCGGCCAGCTGCCGCGTGAGTTTCAACAGCCATTCGGCCTCGCGCGCCGGCAGGGCGGAAGTCGCCTCGTCGAGGATCAGGATGCGCGGATCCTTGGCCAAGCCCTTGGCGATCTCGACGATCTGCCGTTCGGCGAGTGTCAGCCGCCGCAGCTCCTGGTCGGGACGGAGTGCCGGGAAATCGTATTTTTCGAGCAGCGCCAGCGTCTTGCGGCGCATCTCCGCGCGGTTGACGATGCCAAGCCACGTTCGTGGCTCGTGGCGGAACCAGATGTTCTGTTCGACGCTGAGATCGGGGATCAGCGACAGTTCCTGGAAGACGGCGGCGATGCCGCGCGCCTGCGCCGCATCCGGATTGGCCGGGCGATACTCCTGGCCATCGACCAGGATCGAGCCACCATCATGCTGCACGGCGCCCGACAGGATCTGGATGAAGGTGCTCTTTCCCGCGCCGTTCTCGCCCAGCAGCGCATGCACCTCGCCGGCGCGGGCGCTGAATGTCGCCTCGCTCAGCGCGACAATGCCGCCATAGCGTTTGGAAAGGCCGTTGACGGTGACAAGGTCCATGAATGCGCCTTCGAAAAGCTCTCCCGACATCTTGCGATGCCGGGAGACAGGGTCGTGGTCACGGATGTTACTTCGCCCCGGCGGCTTCCGCAGCGGTGATCTCGACCCAGTCGGGCGTGATCGGCAGCGTCAGGCCGGGTGCCTGGTCGGGGAAGGCATTTTCGCCAATCGCGATCTTGATCATCTTGGTGCCCGGATAGAGCTTGGACTCGAAGGGGTCGGTGGTGACGAAGTCGCCCTTGACCGAGACGGAACGCTCGGCCGGCTTCTTGCCGGTGTCGAGAATATCGACCGCCAGCTTGATCGCTTCCGAGGACAGATAGGCCGGGTTGGAGCCGAGGATGCACTTGGCGCCTTGCGTCTGCGCGCAGGTGACGGCGGCGACATTGTAGGAGAAGCCGACGACCGGGACGATCGGCCGGCCGGCATCCTTCAGCGCCTGGATGGCGCCGGAGCCATAGCCTTGCGTCATGATGCCGTCGATCTTCGGGTTGGCGGCAAGCAGGGCCGCGACACCGGACTGCTCCGGGCCGAGCGCATAGTTGCCATTGTAGTAGCCGACGACCTTGATGTCGGGATATTTGGCCAGCACCTTCTCATACCCGCCCTGCAGCTGCGCCGAGATCGGCGCGCCGGCGAGGCCGCGGTCGAGGATGATGTTGCCCTTGCCGCCAAGCTGCGTGGCCATCCACTCGGCCATGACGGAAGGGATGCGGTCCCAGTCGGACGCGACGGCATAGGCGCAGGGTTCGGTCACCACTTGGTCGAACGAGATGACGACGATGCCGGCGTCACAGGCCTTCTTGATGGTCGGGTTCAAGGCCGAGTCCGAGCCGGCATCGACGAGGATGGCGTCCGGCTTCTGGCGGATGATGTTGTTCAGCGAGTTGATCTGCGCCTGGACGGTGTTCTCGACATTCTCGATCTTGAGGTCGACCCGGCCCTTCAGCGGCCCCTTGTTGACCGAGACGGTGGCGACACGCTCCATCTGCTGGCGCCAGTCATTGCCGACGAAATTGTTCGAGAGATAGATGGTGTAGGGCTTCTTGTCCTCTGCGTGGCTCGGCGCCGTGCCGACGGCGATTGCGGAGATGGCAAGCGCTGCCAATCCGGCGCAAACTGTCTTCAATTTCATGATCTCTCCTCCTTCGTGTTTCCTGCATCAGCCGGTGACGGACTTCGCCATCTTGGTGGGTGTGCGCGTAAATTGATACCGGTACCAATACGCCTTGTCAATTTGAGCCAAGGCGCATTGGAGAGGCCTGAAGCGACCATTTCGCCGCCGCCGGCAGGCATCGTCATTTCGATCCGGCAGCTTCGGCCGGGGTGATTTCGACCCAGTCCGGGCTAACCGGAAGAAACAGGCCCGGCGCCATATCCGGAAAGGCATTCTTGCCGACCTCTATCTTCTGCATGGTCGCGTCGGGGTACAATTCCGACGGGACCGGATCGGTGGTGAGGAAGGCGTTGCGCAGCAGTATCTTCTTCTCCGCCGGCTTCTTGCCGTCGAGGATCTCCACCGCGAGCTTCAGGGCCTCGGCCGACAGATAGGCGGGGTTGGGTGCAAGGATGCACTGGGCGCCCTGGATCTGAACACAGCTCGTCGTCGTCAGGTTGAAAGGACTGCCGGTGACGGGAACGATCGGACGCCCGGCATCCTGCAGCGCCTTGATCGCTCCGGCGCCGTAGCCCTGGACGAAGATGGCGTCGACTTGCGGGTGCGCCGCCAGCAAGCTGGCGACGCCTGCCTGTTCCGGCCCCAGCGCATAGTCGCCGTTGAAATAGCCGACCACTTCAATGCCGGGATATTTCTTGATGACTTCCTCGAAACCACCCTGCAGTTGGGCGGAGATTGGAGCGCCGGCAAGTCCGCGGTCAACGAGGATCTTGCCCTTGCCGCCGAGCTTCTTGACCAGCCACTCGGCCTCGACGCGCGGCGCCCGGCCCCAGTCCGACTCCATCGTGTAGGCGCAGGGCGCGCTGACGATCTGGTCGAAGGCGATGATCAAAATGCCGGCATCGCAAGCCTTCTGGATCGTCGGGTTGAGGGCTTCGCCTGAGCCCGCGTCGATGACGATGGCATCGGGCTTGTTGCGAATGATGTTGTTGAGGGAATTGATCTGCGCCTGGACCGTGGTTTCGACCACCTCGACCTTGAGATCGACGCGACCGGCAAGCGGCGGCTTCTTGACCGCGATGTCGGCGCTGCGCAGCATCTGCTGGCGCCAATCATTGCCGACGAAATTGTTCGAGAGATAGATGGTGTAGGGTTTCTTGTCCTGTGCGTTGGCCGGTACGGCAGCGATCGACAGCAAAGCCGTCGCGATCACCGCAAGCCCGGCAAGGAATGCGCCTGCTTTCATCATTTCCTCCTCCCGTGTTTGGTGTCTGCCATGCGAACGCCCGCCGCCTTTCAAGCGCCTTCCAGGCACACCCCATTCGACAGACTTTGTTCCTATGCATGCCCCGGAACCGCAGCGCATCTTGGGTGACATGCACCAGGCAAATGCTCAGCGTCGGATGCGGCTTCGCATCCACGTTGGATCGTGGTCCTCCGCGCAGCATTCATCCTAGCTATGATGCTATTATAATTTTATAAGTCTGTCCATGGCCGGGACCAGGGAATCGGCGGACGCCAATGCCGCCGACAAGGTTCAGGACAGGTCGTTCGGGGCGTCGTAGGTGATGCTGAAGATGTCGGCGGGGTGGCGGGCAACGGAGAATTCGATGCTGCGCTGGTCCGCCGACTGGTAGAGCATCTCCACCGTCAGCACCGGACTGCCGAGCGTGATGCCGAGATCGGCGGCAACCGCCTCGTCGGCGATCTCGGCGCGCACCGTGACATGCGCCACGTCGAGCCGCAGGCCGAGATGTTTCTGCACCGAGCGGAAGATCAGCACGTCGGAAAAATCTTCCCGCTTCAGACGCGCGCCGATGTCGGGCGGGAAATAGGTGGTGATCTGCGCCTTGCGCTGTTCGCCGATCGACAAGACGCTGCGCAGGCAATAGCCGGCCTCGTCCTTGCCCATGCCGAAATGGCGCTGGAGCACCGGCGAAACCTCCTTGCGGTAGGATTTCACCGTCAGTTGCGCATCCTTGGTGAAGGCCGCCATGTCGGCGAAATTCTTGAACTTCCAGCTCAGATTGACCGAGGGGCTGCGCGCCGCGACCACCGCGGGCTTGGCCGAGCGCTTGCGGATCAGCCCGTCGGCCTCGAGATCGCGCAGAGCCTGGCGAACCGTGATCAGGCTGACGCCGAAATGCTCGGCAATGGTCGCTTCCTTCGGCAGTTCGCCGCCGACGGGGAAGGTGCCGTTGCCGATCGGCTCGCGCAATATATCGGCGAGCTGGCGATAGAGCGGGCCATTGGCGCGGCCGAGCGTGCGCCTGGGAAGACTGTCTATGGTCGGGTGGTCCATGTGCCTCGTCGCGCCTCGAGCGTTTCACCGTTTCACGGAAACGGCGAACCGCTCTATCTCTTTGTTTGACGCAATTCCGGACGGAAAACCGCTTCGCACTTTTCCTGGAATTGCTCCAATGTCGAAGCTTTTATAATAGCTTCCTTCGCAGGAGGCTAGGCAAGGCTGTTGACGATCAACCGTCTCAGACAAAGAGCCGAAGCGGCTGCTCGATCGCCGATTTCAGGGTCGCCAGCCACCCGGCAGCGGCGGCCTCGTCGACGCTTGCCGCATCCACCGTCAGCAGGCATTCGGCCCGGTCGCCCGGCGTGTCGAGCGAAACGGTCAGGCGCATGGAACGGCCCGGCAGGAGTGGCGTCATCACCGGCAGGATGTCGCTCGCCGGCAGCAGCCGCAGGGATAGGGCTGCCGGGGTTGTTTCGGTCTCATCACGGTTGTCGGCCAATGCCGCAAGCCGCATTGCGCGCAGCGATGCCAGGGGCATTTCGGGGTCCATGGCGAAGACGGTTTGCCGGCCGGCCAGTTCCAGCGCCACGGAACTCGTGCCGACTTTGGTGGTATCAGGCATCTCGGCAAAAGCGCGACCGGCAGCGCGCAGCAGCACGTCGTCGAGGGCGAACACATGGCCCGAACTCCCAAGCGCCGCCAGCAGGTCTTGCAGCGCACCGAAGGCAACGGACGTCGCGAAGGCGGCGATCCGGGATACGGCGGGGGAAGGCGCCGCAAGGGTGGCGACATCGGGCGAAACGACCGGCGGGGCAACCGGAACGAAGGCTTGCACATCGGCGGCCAGGATACGCCCGCCAGGGCCGCTGCCGCGAAGTGCTTCGAGCGGGAGAGAACGTTCGCGCGCCAGCCGACGGGCATAGGGAGAAACAGCCACGCGTCCGGTTTGCGCCGCAGCGATGTTCATTTCAGGAACTCGGTATTGACGCAGTTGGTCAGCCGTCCCTCGACGAGATAGGCATGCACGACCTCGATCGATTTCAACCTGAGGTCGCGTATCGATGCCGGGCTGTAGAAGGCAGCGTGCGGCGTGACGATCAGGCGGTTGGCGATCCAGGGCTCCCGGGCGCGCCATGCGGCCAGCAGCGGATGATCGAGATCGCCTGGTTCGTTCGGCAACACGTCGAGGCCCGCGCCGGCGACGATGCCCTTGCGCATCGCCGCTTCGAGCGCATCGAGATCGACGATCGGGCCGCGCGCGGTGTTGACCAGCACAAGGCCAGGCCTGGCGGCGGCGAAGGCGGCAGCGCCAAGCAGCTTGCGGGTTTCCTCGCTGAGCGGCGTGTGGACGCTCACCACATCCGCGCGCGCCACCAGTTCCGCCAGCGAATGAACGCGTTCATAGCCGGTCGACAGGTCGACGCCGGACAGAAGATGCGGGTCGTAAAACACCACCTTCATGTCGAAGGCGGCGGCGCGACGCGCAGTAGCCAGTCCGATGCGGCCGAGGCCGACAATGCCGAAGGTGGCGCCCTTGTGCCGGCGCACCAGCGGCGCCTTGGAGAAATCCCAGCCCTCAGTGCCATGGCCGGCAAGCTCCGCGCCATAGGCCGACGTGCCGCGCGTCAGCGCCAGCATCAGGCCGATGGCGTGGTCGGCGACCTCGGTGGTGCCATAGTCCGGCACGTTGCAGGCCGGAATTTTCCGCGCGCCCCAGCCCGGCGTGTCGATGTTGTCGAAGCCGACGCCGGAGCGCACGGCGATCCTGGCCTTGGGAAACGCCGACGGGGCGGCCGCGACATTGTGCGTGGGCGAATAGTTGATGACGGCATCGACCGCCTCGCAGATCACCGGATCGAGTGCCGCGGCCTTGTCGTTGGTCGAGCGGGCGAGGATGAATTCGATGTCGGGATAATGCTGCCGTTCGAGTTCGGCCTCGTCGGCGGCTTGCCAGTTGGCGCACAGGATCTTCATGCCAGTCCTTCGGATTTCAGGGTACGGTGGTCACTTCCTGACGCCGCCGATGCGGCCGCCCATCGGCACCACGGCGCCGACCGGCTGATCGATGGCACTGAGTGTCCCGCTGACCGGCGCCTCGATCTCGACCACGGCCTTGTCGGTCTCGATCTCGGCGATCAGCTCGCCTTGCTTGACCGCGTCTCCGACCGCCTTCAGCCATTTGACGACAGTGCCTTCGCTGACGGTGAGATCGCCGAACGGCATTGTGACCGGCTCGTCGTCGCCGGCAGCGGAGGCGGCGGCAAGTGCTGGCGCGGGAGGCTGCGACTTGACCGTGGGAGGCGCCGGTTTAGCCGGCGCGGCACTTTTCAGACCGACTGTGTACCAATGGTCCGGCACCGGCGGCTTGCCAGCAATGACATCACGCACGCCCTGGGCGATGCGCGCCGTGTCGACCAGCATGGCCCGCTCCAGCACCGGCGCGAAGGGATGCGAGGTCGGCGCGGTGTGCAGCCTTCCTGGCGGCGCATCGAGTTCGTCGAAGGCGAGTTCGTTGATGGCCTGGGCGATCTCGCCGCCAAGGCCGCACATCGCCCAGGCTTCGTCGACGATGAGCAGGCAGTGGGTTTTGCGAACGCTGGCGACGATGGTGTCGATGTCGAGCGGCATGATGGTGCGCGGGTCTATCACCTCCGCCTCGATGCCTTCGGCGGCGAGCGCTTCCGCAGCCTCCAGCGCACGCTGCACCATCTGGCCGGCGGCGACGATGGTGATGTCGGCGCCGGCCCGCGCGATGCGCGCGACGCCGAACGGCACAAAGTGCTCGCCGACCGGCACCTCGCCCTTGGAGGCAAACAGTGCCTTGGGTTCCAGCATGATGACGGGATCGCCGGCCCTGAGCGCCGTCTTCATCAGGCCCTTGGCATCGGCCGGGGTCGAGGGCACGCAGACGATAAGGCCCGGTATGTGGGCGAAGACCGGATGATAGATGCCGCTGTGATGCGGGCCGGAGCTGCGCAGCGCACCGGCGCCGACGCGCACCACCATCGGCGCGCTCATCAGGCCGCTGGTCATGTAGCGCAGTTTGGCCGCCTGCAGGAAGATCTGGCCGGCGGTCTCGAAGGCGAAGTCGGCGAACATCAGGTCGGAAACGGTGCGGGCACCGGTGGCCGAGGCGCCGACGGCGGCGGCGGTAAAGCCCTGTTCGGAGATTGGCGTATCGACCATGCGCGCGGCGCCGAATTCCTGCCAGAGGTTCTTGGTGTGGGCGAAACTGCCGCCGCGTTCGCCTGTGCCCTCGCCGAAATAGAGGATCGCCCGATTGGCGCGCATCTCCTCGGCGATGCCGTCGCGCACCGCTTCGAGCCATCCCTGCGTGCGCGTCTCGCCGAAGGCGCGCGGCTGCAACGCAGCCGGCGGATTGATTGGATCGGCAAAGACATGCAGGCGCACCGTTGCAGGATCGGGCTCGGGCGAATTGCGGGCGAAGGCCAGCGCCTCTTCGACCACCTTCTCGATCCGCGCCTCGATGGCCGCAAGCGCTTCCGCGTCGGCGATGCCATAGTCCTCGATCAGCTTCTTGCGGAACATGTCGATCGGATCGCGCTTGATCCAGGCGTCGAGTTCCTCCTGCGTCCGGTAAGTGCCGATGACCGGATCGCCTTCGTGGTGGCCGACGGTGCGGTAGGTCTTTGCCTCGATCAACGTCGGGCCCTTGCCAGCGCGGGCGCGCTCGGTGGCCTCCTTCATGGCCAGCCAGACGGCGAAGACGTCGTTGCCGTCCACCGCGACCCCAGGCATGCCGTAGGAGGCGGCCTTGGTGGCGATCTCGGGATTGAGCGTGATCGACGCCAGCGGCGTGGCGGTGGCGTAGAGGTTGTTCTCGCAGATGAAGACCGCCGGCGCCCGCTGCACGGCGGCGAAGTTGAGTGCCTCGTGGAAGCCGCCATGGTTGGCGGCGCCGTCGCCGAAGAAGGCGACACCGATATCGTCGCGGCCCTGCTGGCGGGCGCTCATGCCGATGCCGACGGCATGGCCGATGCCGGCGGCGACGATGCCATTGGTGCCGAACAGGCCGACCGAGCGGTCGTAGAGATGCATGGTGCCGCCACGGCCGCCGCAAATGCCGTCAGCCTTGCCGAACAATTCAGCCATCACCCGGCCGGGATCGGCGCCCTTGGCCAGCGCATGGCCATGGCCGCGATGGGTCGACGTCACCCAGTCGGTTGGCCTGAGATGCGCGCAGACGCCGACGCCCGTCGCCTCCTCGCCGATATAGAGATGCAGGAAGCCGGGCGTTTCGCCCTTGCGGCAAGCGATCTGGGCAATGCTTTCGAAACGGCGCAACAGCACCATACGTTCGAACAGGTCGAGCAGGATTTTTGGGTCGGGCAGGTTTGGAGCGCCCTTGAAATCGTCGCGTGCGCGCGCCGCAGACATTGCCACCAAAGCCTCCCTGAATGCGTCTGGCGCCGGGCGGCAGGGCACCGGCGGCGAGCTTGTTGGTCGCTCGCTTTGGCGCATCATAGATTATAATAGCATAATGTCTACTGGCTCCGAACGGAACCAGGCGATGGCTAGATTCTGGTGATCCGCACGGTCGCGTCGGGCCGCTGAAACAGCTCCGGGCGCAGGCTGAGACCCAGCCCCGGCCCTTCGAGCGGCGCGACGTGGCCGTCCTTGACCGGCGGAATGTCGGCGACGATCTCGGTGTACCAGCCGGTGAAATAGGCGCGCACCGCTTCCTGGTAGTTGACGTTCGGCAGGGTCGCCGACAGCGCGCAGCTGGCGGCATAGACGATCGGACCGGTGCAATCATGCAAGGTGACCGGCAGTTCGCTGGCTTCGGCCATGTTGGCGATCTTGCGCGCTTCAGAGAGCCCGCCGCACCAGGCGAGGTCGATCATGATCACCGAAGCCGCGCGCTTGTCGATCAGCTGCTTGAACATCTGCCGCGAGGCGAGCCGCTCGCTGGCGGCGATCGGGATGGAGGTGTGCCGGGCAAGCTCGGCCATGGCATCAAGTTCGTTGTAGCGGATCGGCTCCTCCAGCCAGGCGACGTCGTAGGCTTTCAACGCTTCGGCGATGCGCAGCACCGGCGGCAAGGTCCACAGGCCGTGCAGCTCGACCATGATTTCCATGTCGCGGCCGACGGCGTCGCGGATTTTCTGGAAAGGCTCCAGCGCCTTGTCGAGATCGGCCAGCGATATGCGGGTACCATTCGATGCCTCGGCGGCGATGTCGAACGGCCAGATCTTCATGGCGCCGATGCCTTCGGATGTCAGGCTCCTGGCGAGATCGTCGGCATTGTAGCGCCAGGCGAGCAGGTCCTCGTAGGGGCCTTCGTTGGAATCGCCTGCTTTCAGCGACCAGTCCTCGCCGCGCTCGAACAGAGCATTCCTCTTCGTGGCGCGGACATGTTTGTAGCCGGCGCAGGTGTTGTAGATCGGTACGGTCCTGTGCGTGCGTCCGCCAAGCAGCCGCCAGACCGGCTCGCCAAGCGCCTGGCCATAAATATCCCACAGCGCGATGTTGACGGCGGAATTGCCGCGCACCTCGGCGCCGGAATCGCGGGCGCCGACATAGACGCTGCCCAGCGTGCGGTCATGCAGCTCGATGTCGCGCGGATCCTTGCCCAGCAGGTAGGGGGCGACATTGTCGTGGATGTAGGCGGCGACCGGCCCCGGCGCCCAGAACGTCTCGCCGGTGCCGATGAGGCCGGCATCGGTGTGGACGCGCAGCCAGAACAGGAAGGGAAATTCGGCCAGTTGCAGCGTTTCGAGCGCGACGACTTTCATCTTTTCTCTCCCCATTGCGGCGGACCATGCGGTCGACGGGACAATAGCACATCCCGTTGACAGCCATTTATGGTACCGGTATCAATCGCGTCAAGATGGCCACCGGGAGGGTGTTTGCTTGCCAGCCGAAAATCAAAATACGTCGCCACGAAGAGCGCTCGTCACCGGCGCCGCCGGCGGCCTTGGCCGCGCGGTGGCGGTGCAGTTGGCGCGGCGCGGCTGTGCCGTCGCGGCCACCGACATCAATGGCGAGGGGCTGGCCGAGACCATCAGGCAGATCGGCCAGACCGGTGCGGAAAGCGAAGGCATTGTCAGCGACTTCACCGGGGAAGGCGCACCGGAAGCGGCTGTCGAAAAAGTGGTGGCGCGCTGGGGCGGCATCGACATCCTGGTCAACAATGCCGGCTATGGCGTGATCGAGCCGTTCCTCGACGCCACCTACAAGGCGTGGACGCGCACGCTGGCGCTCAATGTCACCGCGCTTGCCATGGCCTGCAAGGCGGCCGGCCGGGTGATGCGCGAGCAGCGTTCGGGGCGCATCATCAACATCACCTCGCCCGGTTCGCGCATGGCGCTGCCCGACTACACCGCCTACACGGCGAGCAAGGCGGGTGTCGATTCCATCACGCGAGCCGCAGCGGTGGCGCTGGCGCCCTATGGTGTCCTGGTCAACAGCCTGGCGCCCGGCATGATGGACACCGAAATGCAGCGCTCGACCGAGGTCGACCTCGCCCGCGCCAATGGCCGCAGCGACCTGCAGGCCTTCCTCGACGAACGCACGCGCCGCATTCCGCTCGGCCGCCGCGCCGAGATTGGGGAAGTCGCTGAGGCCGTCGTCTGGCTCTGCCTCGATTCCCCCAGATACATGACCGCCGAGCGGCTCAACATGTCGGGCGGGCTCGACAAGGACTGACCCCATGCTGCGAAACTCTCCTCCCGGCACCGCCGACATCGGCGCGCTCGAACGCAAGGCGACGCAATTGCGCTGCCACATGCTGACCATGGCGCGCGGTCAGGGCCAGGGCTATATCGGCCAGGGTCTTGGTATCGCCGATGTGTTGGCGGCTTTGTATTTCCATGAACTGCGTTACGACCCGCACAATCTGGCGTGGGCCGACCGCGACCGCTTCCTGCTCTCGACCGGGCACTATTCCATAGCGCTGTGGGCAGCACTGGCCGAGGCCGGCATCATCCCGGTTGAGGAGCTGATCACCTACGGCGCCGACAACAGCCGGCTGGAAATGTCGACGCTCGACACCACACCCGGCGTCGAAATGATCGGCGGCTCGCTCGGCCATGGCCTGGGACAAGGCGTCGGCCAGGCGCTGGGCCTGCGCATCGACAAATCGGACGCGCGCGTCTTCGTCGAACTGTCCGATGGCGAAATGCAGGAAGGCTCGACCTGGGAAGCGGCGATGTCGGCCAGCCATTTCAGGCTCGACGGCCTGGTGGCGCTGATCGACTGCAACGGCATCCAGGCCGACGGGCCGGTGGTGCTCGACATGGAACCGGTGGCCGACAAATGGCGCGCCTTCGGCTGGCAGACATCGGAGATCGACGGCAACGACATGATGGCGATAGTCGGCGCGCTGGCCGGCGCGCGCGAGCGCAACGGCAAGCCGAAAGCGGTCGTGCTGCGCACGCTGCCCGGCAAAGGCGTGCCGCGCATCGAAACCTCCGAGAAATCGCACTTCTTCCGTATCGACGTGGCGCAGTGGGACGGCATCATAGCCGAGTTCGACAAGACCGTGGGGGCAGCCCAATGAGCGGCGCGGCGACGGAGGCCGGCCGCACGCTGGCCATGGGCCAGGACGAAGCCGTTGGCGGCGGCCGGCAAAGCGTGGAGGCCCCGTTTGGCAAGGCATTGGCGCGGCTTGGCCAGAGCCGGCCCGACATTGTCGGGCTAACCGCCGATCTCGGCAAATACACCGATATCTTGCCGTTCCGCGACGCTTTCCCGGACCGCTTCTTCAATGTCGGCATGGCCGAGCAGAACCTGGTCGCCGTCGCCGCCGGGCTGGCGCGCACCGGCAAGGTGCCGTTCGCCACCACCTATGGCGTGTTCGCGACACGGCGCGCCTATGATTTCGTCGCCATCGCGCTCGCCCACTCCAACCTCGACGTCAAGATCGTCGCCGGCCTGCCGGGACTGACCACCGGCTATGGCGGCACGCACCAGGCGATCGAGGATCTGGCGCTGATGCGCATGATCCCCGGCCTGACCATCATCGATCCCTGCGATGCCACCGAGATCGATGCGGCGACCGAGGCGATCGCCGCGCATCGCGGGCCGGTCTACATGCGGCTGCTGCGCGGTTCCGTGCCGGTGGTATTTGAAGCCGGCTATCGTTTTGAAATCGGCAAGGCGCGGCCGCTTCGTGAAGGGTCCGATATCGGCATCATCTCGACCGGCTTCATGACCGAACGGGCGCTGGATGCCGCGGACGCGTTGCGGATACAAGGCATCGCCGCCGGCGTGCTGCATGTGCCGACCATAAAACCGTTCGACGCCGAAGCCGTGGCCACGTTCGCAGCCGGCGTCAGCCATATCGTCACCGCGGAAAACCATGTTGTCGTCGGCGGCCTGGCGAGCCTCGTGGTCGAGACCTTGTTCGATGCCGGCATTGCGAAGAGAGTGACGCGCATCGGCCTGCCGGACCGCTACATCGAATGCGGCGCGGTGCCGACCTTGCAGGCGAAATACGGCCTGACGACAGAGGCCGTCATCGCAACGATTGCCGCGCTGAAGTAGGGCTATTGCATGAAGATCACCGAAATCGAGACGTTTACCGTCGGCGCCGGCTGGAAGAACTGGCTCTTCATCAAGGTCCACACCGACAAGGGCATCCATGGCATCGGCGAAGGCACGCTGAACGGCTTCATCAAGACCACCGAAGCCGGCGTGCACGAGCTCAAGCATCTCGCCATCGGCCAGGATCCGCGCCGCATCAATGCGCTGGCCAGGCGCATGCTGGACAGCGTCTCGCTCGACGGCGGCCATATCCACCGTACGGTGATCGCGGCGATCGAGGTCGCCTGCTGGGATATTCTGGGCAAGAGCCTCGGCGTGCCGATCCATCAGTTGCTCGGCGGCCAGGTGCGCGACAGCGTGCTCGGCTACGCCAATGGCTGGTATCGCACCGAGCGCACACCGGAGGCCTTTCTCGAGGCCGCCAAAGCGGTTCTGGCCAAGGGTTTCAGGGCGTTCAAGCTCGACCCGTTCGGCACCGCGCAAGGTTTTATCTCGCGCGAGGAACTGCAGCTTTCCTACGCGATCTGCCGGACATTGCGTGACGAACTGCCTGCGGACACGCGGATCCTGATCGACGTGCATGCGCGCTTCACCGAGATCGCCGCCCTGCAGGCGGCGCAGAAATTCGCCGATCTCGATATCTACTGGTGGGAGGAGCCGACGTCGCGCGACCGGCAGGAGACCGTGCACGAAGTGGCGCATCGCTCGCCGATCCCGGTGGCGACCGGCGAAATGTACGACACGGTCGGGCAATTCTACACGCTGGCGGCCGGCGGCGGCGTCAACATCTTCCAACCCGAGCCGATGTCGCTCGGCGGCATAGCGCCATCGATGCAGGTGGCCAATCTGGCGCTCGCGCATGGCAGCCACATCGCGCCGCACCAGAGCGGCGGACCGGTGGCGACAGCGGTGTGCCTGCAGCTGGCGGCGGCGGTGCCGAACTTCCTCATCCAGGAACATTTCGACGCCTTCAACGACCCCTGGACACGCGACCTCGTGACCTGGCACCCGACCGTCAACCCGGACAACGGCCATCTGTCGCTGCCGGATGGGCCGGGCCTCGGCATCGATCTCAACATCGAGGCAATCAAGGATCATCCCTATGATCCCAATGCCTATCTCAACGTCCATGCGGAGGGGTGGGAAAAGCGGCTTGGGCGTCGGGAAGAGGCGGGGAAGACGACGTCCTGATTACGCGCTTTCGCGGTCGACGATCTCGAAGCCGAGGCTGGTGATGGTCGGCACCTTGGTGTCGCCGCCTAGCCTTGCCAGCAATTGCCGCACGGCGCGCCGGCCCATCTCGTAGCGATTGACCTTCACCGTGGTCAGCGGCGGAAAAAGCTGGGCTGCCAGATCCATGTCGCCATAGCCGGCGATGGCGATCCTGCCCGGCACCGCCCAGCGCCGCCGGTGGCATTCCTGCACGGCGCCGACCGCCAGCGTGTCGCTGGAAAAGAAGATGGCGTCGATATCCCTGTGGCGGGAGGTCAGCGTCACCAGTGCCTCGGCGCCGCCCTGCGCGGTGATCGGCACTTCGACCTCCATGCCGGCATGGTTCTTGATGCCGAGTTCGGTGAGCGCGGCATGGTAGCCGGTGCGGCGCTGCCGCAGGCGGTCATTGCCGTGAATCGGGGTCGAGACGAAGCCGATGCGCTTGTAGCCCTTGGCCGCCAGATGCATGGTCATGGCATAGGCGGTCTCGAAGTTGGAGACGCCGACCACCATGTCGATCGGCTTGCGGCCCTTGATCTCGGAAATTTCGACCACCGGGGCGCCGCTGCTCTTCAGAAGCGCACGCGCCGTCTCGCTTTGCACGAAACTCTGCAGGATCATCCCGACCGGGCGCCAGCCGAGCAGGTTGCGGATCGACTTCTCCTCGGCTTCCTGCGTGAATTCGCCTTGCACCAGGAGCATCGAATAGCCGCTCTCGTGGCATTCGTCGGACATGCCTTGCACCTGTTCGGCAATGCCCGAATTGATCAGCGGCGGCACCACCGTGCCGATCATGCGGCCATTGCCGCGCATGCTGGACGCCAGCCGGTTCGGCACGAAACCGGCCTGCTCGATGGCCTCCAGCACCTTGGCGCGCGTCTCCGGCGAGACCATGTCGGGATTGGACAGCGCGCGCGACACCGTCATCGGCGCCACGCCGACACGCTTGGCGATCTCGCGAACGCCGAGGCGTTGCGGCTTCTTCTCGCCCGCCGGCGGCTTGTCGACCATCACCACGCTCCAAGAAAGCGCGATCCAGCAAGGCAATGCCCCGCGGATCACGCCGAAACGTCCACTCATAGCTGGTGTGGCGGACGGTTTCCAGCGACGGACCCCGCGGGGATAGCGGGTATCAACGGTTCAGAAATTGCGCCCATAGCCTGCCGTCCATCCGCCGTCGACGCCCAGCATCTGGCCCGTCGTGTAGGTGTTGAGCGGATCGCAGAAGAACAGCACGGCCGCGACCGCTTCCTCGATGCAGCCGGCGCGGCCGACCGGCGTGTGGCTGAGCATCGCCTTGTCGCCCGAAACCAGGGTTCCATCCTCGACCGCGCCGAAACCGACGGCATTGACCTGCACTTTCGGCCCGAACTCCATGGCCAGCGCACGCATGCCGGCGAACATCGCGGCGTTCTCCATGGAAAAGCGCGGATGGCGGCGCATCGGCATGCCGGCGGTGGCGGAGATCAGGAAGACGATGCGCCCGCCGCCGCGCTCGGCCATGGCCACGGCCGCCCGGCGCGCATCGCTATGCTGGTAGCGGGGATCCTGCACCGTCGTTCCCGGGCGCAGCGGGTTGGACATCAGCAGGATGTCGGCGGCATCCCCGGCCTCGACGAGCGTGCCCCCATTGACACGCAATGCGGCAAGCACGGCGTCGACGATCGGGTTGGTTTCGCCATCGAGAGCTATCGCGGCGCCGTTGAGATCGATTTCCATCGCGTTGCTCACATCATGTACCCTGCAGTCCAGCCGCCATCGACGGCCAGCACCTGGCCGTTGACGTAGCTGGCGGCCGGCGAGGCCAGGAACAGCACCGCCTCGGCGATCTCTTGCGGTTCAGCCGGCCGGCCGAGCGGCACATGGGCGAGGAATTCCTGCGTGCGGCCGGCGAACTTGCCGTCGTCGCCATAAAACAGCTTGGCGGTCAGCGCCGTCATCACCGAGCCCGGGGCGACCGCATTGGTCAGGATGCCCTTGGCACCGAGTTCAATCGCCATCGACCGCGTCAGATGGATGATGGCGGCCTTGGCGGCGACGAATGGGCTCTGCAGGCGCATGGCGGCAAGGCCGACAACCGAGGCGATGTTGACGATGCGCCCGCCCCTGCCGGCGGCGAGCATGGGGGCCAGTGCAGCCCGGCTCATGATGTAGAGGCCGTCGAGATCGATGCCGGTGATGCGGTCCCATTCCTCGGGCGGGAATTCGTCCAGGGTGACGCGGTGCGCCAGCGTGTTGACGCCGGCATTGTTGATGAGGATGTCGAGGCGGCCGTAGCGCCGCATGATCGCGGCGATGGCGCCGTCGACCGAGGCGGCATCACGGATGTCGGTGGCGCAAGCCATGGCATCGGTCAAGCCGGCCGCCACCTCTTTTGCGCCCTCGCCGTTAATGTCGGCGACGACGACTGCGGCACCATTGTCGGACAGGCGTCTGGCGATGGAACTGCCGATGGCGCCCGCGGCCCCCGTGACCAGCGCCACCTTGCCTCGCAAATCGCAGCGCATGTCCCGCACACCCCCGAGCAATACCGGGTTATGCTATTATAATATCCCTAGGAGTCGGGCAAGCGGCAGCGTCGCCCGGCGCCATTATTCCGCCGGCGCGCCGGCAACGTTCTTGCGGGCGGCATCGACCATCAGCCGGCGTGCGCGGAACACACCCCATTGCTGGTCGACGAGCACGCCAATGAGAATGACGCCGCCCATCACCGCGAAGTTGAGGGAGGACGGGATGCCGAGCAGGTTGACGAGGTTCTGCAGCTCCTGCAGCAGCACGGTGCCGAGGATGACGCCGATCAGCGAACCCTCGCCGCCGCGCAGCGAGAAGCCGCCGAGCACGGCCGCGGCGATGGCGTAGAGTTCATAGAACTGGCCGTGGCTGGCCGGCGAGATCGAGCGCGTGTACATGGCGAAATAGATCGCCGACAGCGCCGTCAGCACGCCGCAGATGACATAGGCGGCCATGACGATGCGGCCGGTGCGGATGCCGGAATATTTCGCCGCCTCCTCATTCTTGCCGATGGCGTAGAGATAGCGGCCGAACACCGACCGGTGCAGCACCACCCACATGACGATGGCGATGACGATCAGCGCGATGAAGCTGTTGGGCACGCCATAGGAACGGCCCGCGGTGAGGAATTCGAGCTCGGGAAAATTCTGGCCGAAGGCGAAGCCGGCTGTGCCGTCGGCGGTGTAGAAGCGGGCGACGCCGCGATAGATCAAGAGGCCGCACAAGGTGACGACGAAGGGCTGCAGCTTCAGCCTGGTGATCAGCCAGCCATGCACCAGGCCGATGATGGCGCCGAGCGCGATGATCAGCACGAAGGCCAGCGGCCAGTCCAATTCGCGCACGGCGATGAAGTCGATGAACAGCGTTCCCAGCAGCGCCACCACCGAGCCGACCGACAGTTCGATGCCGCCGGTGATGATGACGAAGGCCTGGCCGATCGACAGGATGCCGAACAGGCCGATCAGGTTCGAGGTGTTGGCGAGATTGATCGGCAAGAGGAAGCGCGGATTGATGATCGCCACAATGGCCCCGACCACCAAGATCAGGATCAGCAGGCCAAGATCTTTCTTGCTCATCGTCTTCTCCCCAATGCCTGCCTGAGCAGGGTGCGCGGTCTCTCGACCCCGGCGCAAAAACTATTTCGGCTGCTTGCCCACCGCCAGCAGCAGCACGTTTTCCTGGCTGAACTGGTCCTTGTCGAGAATGCCCGAGATCTGGCCCTCATGCATGACGGCGATGCGGTCGGACACGCCGATCACCTCTTCCATGTCGCTGGAGATCATCAGCACGGCGACGCCGGCATCGGCCAGCGCACGCATCAGCCCGTAGATTTCCGCCTTGGCGCCGATGTCGATGCCGCGCGTCGGCTCGTCGAGAATCATCACCTTCGGGTTCATGGCCAGCCACTTGCCGAGCACGACCTTCTGCTGGTTGCCGCCCGACAGCGTGCCGGTGCGCGTCTGCACCGAAGGCGCCTTGATGCCGAGGTCTTTCTTCTGCTTCTCGGCAGTGGCGGTCTCCGCACTGGCCGACACCAGCGAGCGCCTTGAATGCGCCGGCAAATTGGGCAGCGAAATGTTCTGCGCGATCGACAGGTCGAGCAGGATGCCGGTCAGCTTGCGGTCTTCGGGCACCAGGAAAATGCCGTGCGCGACGGCATCGGCGGCCGACCCCAGCGCCAGCGTCTTGCCGTCGAGTTCGAGCGTGCCGCCAAGGCTGCCGTCGATGCCGAAGAACACCCGCGCCAGTTCGGTGCGGCCGGAGCCGACCAGGCCGGCAAGGCCGAGGATTTCGCCGCGCCTGACATCGAGGTCGACCGGCCGCCCGGGATAGGTGGGCGTGCGGATGGCCTTGGCGGCAAGTGCCGTGGCGCCAGGGGCGCGCGCGGCCTCGGAGGCCTTCTCGCGCTCCTTCAGCATGCGGCCGATCATCAGCTTGACCATCTGGTCGTGGCCGATGTCGCGCTTGCCCAGCGTGCCGGCCAGCATGCCGTCGCGCAGCACGACGACGCGGTCGGCGACACGCTCGACCTCGTGCAGGCGGTGCGAAATGAAGATGACGCTGATGCCGTCGGCCTTCAGCGCCTTGATGACATCGAGCAATTTGTCGGTCTCGGCGATCGGCAGGCTCGATGTCGGCTCGTCGAGGATGACCAGCCTTGCCTTGATCGACAGCGCCTTGGCGATCTCGACCATCTGCTGCTGGGCGAGCGACAGGTCGGCGACCTGCGCATCGGCGGAGAAATTGGCGCCGACGCGCTTCAAGAGCGGCGCCACCATCTCGCGCAGCTTCGTGCGGTCGACGAGTTTCAGCGGTCCGGCGCGCAGCGGCTCGCGGCCGAAGAAGATGTTGGCGGCGACGTCGAGGTTCTCGAACAGGTTGAGTTCCTGGTGGACGAAGGCGATGCCCGAACCCAGGCTGCCTTCGACGGTCAAGCTGTTGTGAGCGGTCCCATCGACCGTGATCGTGCCGGTGTCCGGCGTGGTGACGCCGCCGAGGATCTTCATCAGGGTCGACTTGCCGGCGCCGTTCTCGCCGACGAGGCCGATGACCTCGCCCGGCCTGACCTCCATCGAAAAACCATCCAGCGCGACGACGCCCGGATAGGTCTTGCGCACGTTCTCGAGGCTGAGGAACGGCGTCGTCGCTGCGATGGATGTATCGGAATAGTTCATCATGCCTGACAGCAGTTAGCGGGCCGGCCTTCCGGCAGACTGACGATCCTCGAAGGGTTCGTCAATGCGCGCAGCCGGCTCAAGCGAAGTTGAGCCGGCTGAACTGCCTGTGGTCTTACTTGCCGGACATCGCCTTGAGATTGGCGGCATAGGCGTCGACATCATCCTTGCCGATGATCTTGGTGGGGATGATGATCAGGCCGTTGGCCGGGATGCCCGACTTGTCGCCCTTTAGGTAGGCAGCCATCAGCTTCATGCCCTGATAGGCCCATTCGAAGGGCTGCTGCACGACGGTGGCGGCAACGGTGCCTTCCTTGACGCCGCCCAGCGTGATCGGATCGTCATCGAAGCCGACGACCGTGATCGAGCCGAGCTTGCCGGCATCGCGCAACGCTTCATAGATGCGCGGCGTGTTGTAGGAGTAGAAGCCGACCATGCAGGTGACGTCTGGGCTGGCAACCAGCGCATCCTCGACATTCTTCTTGGCGCGCGCCTGGTCGATATCGTCGCCGCGCACGTCGACGAGTTCGATCTTGGTGCCGGCGAGACCATCCTTCATGCCCTGGATGCGCTCCTTGGCATTGTCGGCGCCGAGCAGGCCGACGAAGCCGAGGCACTTGCCGCCATTCGGCATCGCCTTCTTGGCGATTTCGGCCGCCTGCTTGCCGGCGTCAACATTGGACGAGCCGATATAGGCGACACGCTTGGTCTGCGGCGCATCACTGTCGGTGGTGAACAGCGCGGTTTCAGACGCGATCTTGTTCAGGCCATCGGTCGAGGTCTTGGGATCGACGGCCGAAACCATGATGCCCTTGACGCCGGCCGTCACCAGATCGTCCATCAGCCGCTGCTGGATGGCGACCGAGGATTGTTCGGGATATTTGAGTTCGAGATTGTAGTCGGGCAGTTCGCCCTGCGCCTTCTTGACGCCGGCTTCGGCCGCTTTCCAGAAATCGGAAGCGCCATTGACGACGAAAGCCAGCGTCGGCTTGTCGTCGGCACGCGCGATGGCCGTCGCCGTCAGGCCGACAGCCAGGGCCGCGGCGGCCACGGATGCATTGCGTATCAAGGACTTCATGTTCAACCTCCCTTTTTGGTTCAGCCGTCGGGCTGACCCGTCTTGCTCACTAGAACTTCTTGCTCACTAGAATTGCGTGCTCACCTGAATTTGCCGTTCGCGGCTTGAATACCCCCCCTCCTCCTCAGGGTTTCCCGGCACTCACGAGAATGGCGTCGTTCCAGCCACGGCCACGGACTTTAGAGACTCATCCTTCGTTCGTAAATAGTCGGATTTGTCTGACATATCACATATCCGAGACAATGCTCGCGGAGGCAATCTCCGCTCGCCATCGGGCCATCGACATTCGCTTTTCCGCCGCGTTGGAAACCAGCGAGGCCGGACGCGACGGATTGACGTTACAGTGCATTCTTGTATTAGTAAACACTATTAGTTTTCAGCCGATGTTCGGGCACATCGTGGCGCCACGGCGGACGATGCGTTGAGGAACCCATGCCCTGGCCACACGACGCTCAAAGCCCTGCAGGCAAAGCTTCCTTGTGCACCCGGAGCCTTATGATCGATGGACCCCGCGGTCACTAATAGATATAAACGAGGCAGCGGTTTCTATAAATCGGCGCCGCCGCGCCATCTTGTCGGGCCGGCAGGCTGCCGCTAGACAGGCCGGGATTGGGGACACGACTGCCATGAGCGAGACCAGGGATACGGCCATCGACACGGCGAGGCGCCGCAAGGCGCCGGCCAAGCCCAAGGGGCGGGTCACCATGACCGATATCGCCAGGGCCGCCGGCTGTTCGCAGGCGACCGTTTCCTTCGTGCTCAACAATTCGCCGGGGATCAAGCTGTCGCAGCAGACCCGCGAACGGGTGATCGAGGCCGCGAGGGCGCTGGGCTACAGCGCGCCGGCCTTCTCGGCGCTGCGCAAGCCTGTCGCCGCCTTCGACGGGCTGGACGGGGTGATCGGCTTCGCCGTCGACCAGCTGGCGACCAGCCCGGAGGCGGTGGTCGCCATCGAAGGCGCGCGCCAGGCCTCGTGGAATGCCGGCAACGTGCTTCTGGTGGCGCAGACCATGGGCGACGCCGTGATGGAGCCGCGCGCCATCCAGGCGCTGACGAGGCGGGGCATTTCGGCGCTGATCTACATGACCATCTTCACCCGCGAGATCACGGCGCCCGACTTCCTCTACAGCCTCGACATCCCGGTGATCCTGCTCAATTGCTACACGGCCGACTACGCCTTCCCCGCCGTGGTGCCGTCCGAGATCGCCGGCGGCCAGAGCTCGACCCGGCATCTGATCAGCCACGGCCACCGCCGCATCGCCACCATCACCGGCGAGCCGTGGATGCAGGCCGCCCAGGACCGGCTGAAAGGCTATCGCCGCGCGCTCGCCACCGCCGACATCCCGTTCGACCCGGAGCTGGTGGTCGAGGGCGACTGGTCGGCCAGCGCCGGCTATGCCGCGACGGTAAAACTGCTGGCGCTGAAAGACCGCCCGACCGCCATCTTCTGCCAGAACGATCGCACCGCGATCGGCTGTTACGAGGCGCTGAAGGAAGCCGGCCTGCACATTCCGCAGGACATCTCGGTCGTCGGCTACGACGACGAGGAGATCGCCCGGCATCTGTTCCCGCCGCTGACCACCTCGATCCTGCCGCATATGGCGATGGGCCAATGGGCGATCGAACAGCTCGAGGCACCGGCAACGCCCGGGCAGGGACGCTACCCCATCACCAAGCTGGAATGCCCGCTGGTGGAGCGGGACAGTGTGCGCGCCGTGGCGGGGGGCTAAGTCGGCTGAACTATCCCGTCGCGCGGGAGCGGCGGCATTTCTTTCGACGGCCGCCAAAGCCATCGTCATTCCAGCATATCGCCGGCCAGTATGCGGCCGGGCAATTGTCGTTCATACTCGGGCCATGACGCGTCCGGGCTTGCGCTGTGTGCAGGTGTTCGCGGCCTTGCTGGCCGCGAGCTGCCCGCGCGCCGAAGCCGGCGGGATCTTCGAAGCCGGCGCCTACGCCTTCTCCGACGAACGCGGCGGCTTCCGGATTCTGTCGGCCACGGGCACCGGCACCCGCGCCGACCCGATCGTGGTCACCGAGGAACTGGACACCGCCGACCCGGTGACGCTGACCATCCGCGCGGTGCGGCCGATCCAGCCCTTCGGATCGACCGGCGACTACGCGACCGGCTTCTTGCCGCTGAAAATCGTCACCCGCAACAACAGCGGCGACGCCTGGATCGAATTCGGCTTCGAGCTGCAGGCGATCCTGAACCGGCCGAGCGACAACCTTGACTTTCCGGAACAAAAAAGGAACAGTCTCTCGGCGCTGGCAGCTAGGAGCATGGTGTTGGCAAATCAGAGAAACTTGGTGGATGTTGAGTAGGTAGATGGAAATGACCTTCGAAGAGGGCTGCTCTTCGCAAAAGACGACGTGCCGAGCGGGCGATCAGTTTTTTGACCTAGGATAAGGTGATGGAAGCGGTTCCACCCGAGGTGATGTCGTGTCATCCTTGAGTAGTCAAGGTGGGCCAACGGCTTCCGCGGAGCAAACTCCGTGAATGGTTGACTTCACGCCTGGTTGCGAAATTTTGTTTGGTCGCATGATGTTCGAGGAATTTGTATGACGGATTACGGGAAGCTGAGTAGGGACGAACTCATTCGCGCCTTGCTTGAGCGAGACGGGGCGGACCTCGGCGGCATCCGAATGACATATCCTGGGCAAACGCCTCCTTGGCAGATTGTCAGACGAGTGGAGCCACGTTCGCAGCGTATCGAAGCCAAGCTATCCGTAGGTACCGAGGAAGAGCAGTCCGCGAATGTGCTGATGGAGGGCGAAAACCTCCAGGCGCTTGTCAGCCTATACAAGTATCGCGGGCAAGTGGATCTCGTTCTAACCGACCCGCCCTACAACACCGGATCCGACTTCCGTTACAACGACCGCTGGGACGAAGATCCCAACGATCCGGAACTTGGAAGCATCGTGCCCGCAGACGACGGTAGTAGGCATTCCAAATGGGTGAGGTTCATGACACCGCGCCTGTGGATGATGAGGGAGATGCTGAAGCCAGGCGGAGTCCTCGCAATTTGCATTGACCATCGCGAGCTTTTCCGTCTGGGTATGCTCCTAGACGAGGTCTTTGGCGAGCGGAATCGGATCGCCGTGCTGAACTGGCAGAAATCATACGCGCCGAAGAACAACGTCGGCAGGAAGGCGCATGTTTCAACGCAGACGGAATACGTCCTAGTTTATGCGAAGAATGCGGACCGCGCGGCGACCCAGTTGTTGCCCAGAAGCGAGGAAACGAATTCCCGATACGGCACCTGGGATGGAGATTCCGACCCATGGAAGCCAGGCGATCTGACAGGGCAGGGAGCGGATAGCCATCGCGGCCAAGTTTACGCTATTCAGAACCCGTTCACGGGTAAGATGGTTTATCCCAGCGATGGAAGGTGCTGGGCGATTGAACGGCCTAAGTTGAAGAAACTGCTCATGGCCTACGGGTCTGAGTACGTCTCCAAATCGCTGGACGACGGATGCGTCGATGCACTTGTCATTGACGGTGATTTAGCAGAGGCACGCCGGCGGGCGGAGAAAATCCGTGATACCGGTCCGTGGCCAATTGGACATTGGCGCGATGGCGGCATCGGCACGTTCGGCGTCAAGAAGTACCTGAAGAGCGTAAAGCAGGGCATGGTCCCGACGACATACTGGGCGGAAGACGATTACGACGAACCCCTAGAGCTCGGATCGACGTCCTGGGGTCATTCTCAGAGCGGACACAGTCAGTCCGGTATCAACGAGTTGGGCGTCCTTGTTGGGCGCGATCACGGCTTCGAAACCGTAAGCCTCTGAAACTGTTTAAGAAGATCATCCAAATTTGGTGCCCTCCAAAGGGCATCGTTTGCGATCCTTTTGCTGGGTCAGGCACTACCGGACACGCCGTCCTCGAACTGAACTCTGAATCGGGCGCTGAGCGGCGATTCATCCTGATAGAGCAAGGAAGACCCGAGCGTGGCGATCCCTACGCACGGACATTGACTCACGACCGTCTTGAGAGTGCGATCACAGGTCGTCGCTACTCAAAAGACGGGATAGCCACCGTAACTGGACCCCCACTGCGTGGGGGCTTCCGGTTCTCCCGATTGATGGCGAAGGTAGACGCTGCTGCAGTGTTGGCGCTAGAGCGGGAAGAGATGATCGACCTTCTTCTTACTAGCCATTGGGATCAGGCCACCAGGGCCGACGGACATCTGCGACGTCTACCTGCCGGCACATATCGCCACCTCTTTGCGAAGAGTTCGCGTGGTGAAGGCTTCTTCCTGGTTTGGAACGGGCCGAAGCAGCCGTCGATCCTGAATCGCGACGCTTTCCGGGCGATCGCGGCTGAGGCAACTGCGGAAGGCCTAGTACAACCGTTCCACGTTTACGCCCGTATCTCGACCTATAGCGGTCCTAACGTCGAGTTCTATCAGATCCCCAATAAAGTGCTCGAGAAGCTGGGCTTCAACGAAGCAATTGGCCTTTACGGGATCCCAAGGAACCCGTCCGAAGCTGAACAGGAATCGGCTGCGTGACCTTTGAACTCCTGCCGTTCCAGGCCAGAGCATCAGACCAAATCGCTGCCCGATATGTCGAACTCGTCGGAGATCCGCGCCGGCCGACAGAACATAGGGGATGGGACGTCCCTTTCTACCAAGCACTTTCTTCAGTCACAGGGTCGGGCAAGACTGTGATTCTTGCCGACACATTGTCGCAGATACGCGCCGGCATGACGCTCGAGCCGATCGTACTCTGGATCTCGAAAAACAAGGCCGTTGTAGATCAGACGTTCGCGAATTTTGAGACTGGTGGGAAGTACGCGCAGCTCATCGAGGACTTCAACACGGCTTCCCTATCGACGGCGACTTGGTGGCAAATCCTAGACGATACGCAGGCCGTAATCTTGTTCGCAACGGCGGGCACGTTCAACAGGAGCCAGACGTCAAGGGACTTTCTGCGCGTCCATCAGGCAGCAACCGACGAGAACGGGCGATCAACCTGGAAGCTGTTGCTGGAACGCAGGGCAGCGAACGCCAATGAGCGTCGTCCACTGATCGTCGTATACGACGAAGCCCACAACCTGTCAGATCAGCAGACCGATCTCCTCTTCGAGCTTGAGCCGCAAGCCATCCTGGCAGCTTCCGCCACCATGCGTACGCCCGGAAAACTCGGTCAAGTGATTGACCGGTTGCGCCATGCCGGATGGTCTGATCGTGCTGTGACCGACATACCTGGGCAGCCAACAAAGTCCCTCGTTACATCGGTCATGACGAAGGAACCTGTGGATGCTGGTCTCATCAAGCGGCAGATCGTTCTCGGCGGCTACACGACAGAGATGGAAACCTCGATCGATGACATGATCGAGGAGTTTGAGCGTACGGAAGGTATTGCGCACGATCTAGGGGCGGGCTTCACGCCGAAGGCTATTTATGTGTGCCGAACAAACGTAGCGCAGGAGGACGGCGTCACGGACAATCCTCATTCTCCCTTTGTTGAGCGGAAAGCACCGCCGATCCTAATCTGGCGGTACCTGACCGAGCACAAAGGGGTATCTGCTGCGGAAATCGCCGTCTATGGCGACCTGAAAGTCGATCACAAGGCGTTTCCGCTACCGGAAGACTTCAAGCTCTTCTCGGGAGGAGAGGACGACTTCGCGACTTTTTCGGCCGGCAACTATCGCCACATCATCTTCAATCAGGCGTTGCAGGAGGGGTGGGACGACCCAGCTTGCGGATTTGCCTACATCGATAAATCGATGGCCTCACCGACGCAGGTCGAGCAAGTTATTGGACGCGTCCTGCGCCAGCCCGGTGCCAGGCACTATGCAGACCCTTCCCTCAACACAGCGAATTTCTATATTCGTACTGGAAGCAAACAAGACTTTCAGAAGATTCTAGATACTGTGAAGCGCCGCATAGCCGGCGAAACCCCCGACGTAATGATCGAGGGATATTCGGATCCGCGCGACCGGACCCGGTCCAGGCTGGATCCTAGGGAACGGAGGACTGTCCCCGAGATTCACATTGATTCCGATGCTGCTGTTGAGCCGTTGATCGAAACGATAGCGAGGATGCACGACTACACCGGCGACGTGATAAACACGCTTGGACCCGGCGAATTGACGCGAGCTCTTCAGCAAGTAGGTGTGAACACGGCAGCAACTATAGAAACTATTCGGAAGGATCATTCGAATCGCGTCGTCGCGCGTTGGCTTGTTCGACGTCACATGCAATCCCTATATCCGGAAGCTGCGAAGACAGTCGATTGGGCAGACCCCAAATTTGAGGTGAGGATTGAGGTGACGAGCGTCGCGGCGGGAGCCCTCCGCGAGGCGGCTGAGCAGTTGGTGGACGTCTACCTCAACAACTCAGACCTGACGTTTGAGGACGCCAACCCGTACGTGGTGGCGTCAATCCTGGCGAGGCCAGACTCTATTGAGCGCTTCGACAACGCCCTTCACGATGGATATTCCGACCTTAACCCCGGCGAGTTGGAAGTGGCCCGGGCCATCGACGCGACCGGTCACACATGGGCGCGAAATCCAGTCAACGGCGGTTTCTCGATACCCCTCCTAGACAAGGGGGAAAGTCGCCGCTTCTATCCCGACTTCCTCGTCTGGAAGGGCGATAAAATCGTCGCCATAGATCCGAAGGGAGGACATCTCTTGCAGAGTGATGCCGGACGCAAGCTGCTGGCTATCCGCGACGAGCGCGGACGGCAGCGACTGCTGGTTCGGTTTGTAACGCAAGGGAGATGGACCCACGACCCGATTCGAAAGACTGCCAGCGAGGGCTTTAGTGTCTGGAGGATGAACACGTCCGGGCAGGTCCGATGCACCCATCATAGGACCGTGGATGAAGCCGTGAAAAAGTGTGCCGAGATTTGATGAAGATCATGACGTTTGCCCACGTCAATGTGAGCCACGCCAATATCAGGTTTTGCAGGCCGCATTGAGTAGTTTGGCCAGCGTCGCAACAAGTATTCCCAGCTTCAAAAGGCCAGGAATATTCCGCGCATCGTAAAGATAGTCGTGCACAAGAGAGACCTCGTGACCCGGATATTGGAATGATATGCTCGACCGTCTGCTGCGTGCTACGCTCAACGCCTGCTGATGGCGCACCCGACAGGATTCGAACCTGTGACCTCTGCCTTCGGAGGGCAGCGCTCTATCCAGCTGAGCTACGGGTGCTTTCAGGATCGACAATCCGGAAAACGAACCAGCCGGTGAACCGGCAAGTCACGGCTTCTTAGCGGAAGCCGGCGTGAGCTTCAACGGCCAAGTGACCGGCGGTGTGGAATCTGTCGGGGCGGCCCTCTGCAATACGCTGATGGGATCAGTCGAACACGCCCAACAATGCACGACCGAGAGATAACCCGTCACTAGACCTTACCCAATCACCGTGGCCGGTAGAACTGCGCCCCTTGACCAGCGCCGAGGCGGGTGACGGCTTTGAAAATGAGATGTCTTTGGTGAGCTCAAGGAATTCTCCACGATCGATCAGGATCGAGTCAGCCAGCAACTGGTCACGAAGGCGGCGCACGTTTCCGGGCAGACTTTCGGTTGCCTTCGGACTAACCTTTGAACCAGCCTTCAGAAGGTACGTGCCATCCTTATGTTCGAGATAGGCCAGCGCGTCTTGGGACCTTGGAAGCGCTGTTGTCTGAAACGTGGTCGAGGCCGAAGGCTTTGGCGCATCGCTTTCGTCGGCTTGACCGGCAGTTGGCGCGGCCATCGATCGTTCATCCTTTGTGAAAAGGTCGAAACCAAGCGCCTCGAGTACATAGATCATATTGCCAAGATAAGTCGACATGGTCGCCCTATCTGGCCTTGGCAAGTTTGACCCGGATGGTCTATTCGCATTTGCAACAGCAACCTTACCGACGTTTTCGGTCAGCATTTGCCAGAGGTGCAATTCCAACCATTTGACATGAGCCCGAGTGAGGTTGTCGTCCTTGCTCGTAAAGATCATGAACGTGTCGAACTCAATGGGGAATTTTTCACCAGGGTAGCGCTTGGTAAAGTCGTCACTCTCGCCAACATACACTCTTGGCAGATCGTCTTCACCTCCGGTCTGAATAAGTAGGTAAACGCAGGATCTGCGTAGTTCCTCGGTCTCAAGAGCCTTTTTGAAGTACTCTGGCTGCCCAGTGACCGCCAATCCGCTCCAATTGTCGAGTTCGACATGCCGCAGGCTTCGTGGGTCATCGCCGGTTATGAATATCTTCACAACTCGGCCAGTCGGCTCGATCTCAGTCACGATGCTTCCCCCAAGGTCCTGCCGGAAGGTTTCCCTTATCGTTGTGAAGATGGCAACTGAGAAACGGTCTACGGGTCCGCGCCCCAATCAACCTCACTCCCCCGCCTCACTCTTCACCACCCGTCTCCCCCGAACGGCCCGCTTCACCTTCTTGGTCCCCGCCAGCTCGTTCATCGCATCCAGCTGCATCTGCTGCATTTCGGCCAGGCGCGTCCATTGGCGGGAGATGAGGTAGTCGAGTTTTTCGTGCAGATGGCGCACTTCGAGCTCGGCTTTGAGGTTGACGCGGTATTCGTTGAAGGAGCGCAGGCGGTCTTTCACCTCCTGGCGCTTCTGGCTCATCATGATGATCGGCGCCTGGATGGCGGCGATGCAGGAGAGGAGCAGGTTGAGCAGGATGAAGGGGTAGGGATCGAAGGCGCCGTTCAGACCCTCGAACAGGTTGATGCCGATCCAGACCAGGAGCACGGTGGCGAACGAGATCAGGAACCACCAGGAGCCGCCGAAGGCGGCCATATTGTCGGAGACGCGGTCGGGGAAGGTGCGATGCTCCTCGAATTCTTCTTCCGAGTTTTCCGAAATCGTGTCCTGCCGGGCGATCGATTCCACCACCTGGCGGTCGAGCTCGGAGAATTCGCCGTGCTCCTGCTGCAGCAGCTCCTCCATGTAGCGCATGCGGTAGCGGCCGAGCTCCTCGCGGCTGATGCGAGCGCCCCTGGGCAGGTCGGGATGGTCGGAGCGGATGCGGTCGGCGAGACTCGGGCGCAACGTGTCGATGCGCACCAGGTCGCGCTTGTGGAATTTGCGGCCCGAGATCGCCGACGGTTTTTTCTTGGGCTTTATGCGCGACGCGCCCAGGCCGGCGGGCTCTGAGTCCGGCACTTCGGGCGTGTCGAAATGCTCGTCCGAGCCCTCGTGCAAATCCTCCGGCGTGATCGGCGCCTCGAAATATTCGCCGCCGCTGTCGTTCTCATTGTCCGCCGCCTGCTGCTCGGATGCCTTGGGGACGGTGCTCATGGTGCGGGCTCCTGCTGTGGCGCTAAGGTGTGATGATATTCAGGTGAGGCCGGCCTGCAAACGACGGCTTTCTGCGCTTCCGGTGCTCACGTACGAAAAGTACGCTCCGCTCCGGTTCTCGAAATCCGACATTTTCGGCTCGGCCTGACCTGAATCTCAACACACCTAGAGCCTTCTGCCTCTCGCAATTCCTACAGAAAAATTCTCACATTTCTGCAGGAATTGCTCCAGGCAGCGATATGCCAACGGCGCGGCGCATAGCCACCGTCGGTTTTCGCAGCCTATGCCATGGCTTCCGGACAATTGCGTGACAGCCGTGAAACAATAGCCGGCTTCCGCTCACCCCTCGCAGACTCGGGGGCAGCGCTGCCCCCTCTCTCGCTACTGCTGTTCGGCGAACATCAACCTGGTCTTCGTGCCGTCCATGGTCGGCGACAGGCTGCGCTGGATCAGCGCTTCGACATGATCGTTGCGCTGGCGGGCTGAGTCGGCGCCCATCACCACCACGATCAGCTGGCGGCCGTCGGCATTGTAGGAGGTGACGATGTTGAAGCCCGACGCCCTGATATAGCCGGTCTTGATGCCGTCGACGCCGCGCACGCGGCCGAGCATGTCGTTGTGGCCGCGCACCAGCCGGCCGCGGAACATGAAATCGCTTTCGGAGAAATAGTGGAAGTGCTGGGGAAAGCGCTGGCGCAGCGCCATGCCGAGCACCGCCATGTCGCGCGCGGTGGTCATCTGGCCATCGTCGGGCAGGCCGGAAGCGTTACGGAAGGTGGTGCTGGTCATGCCGAGCGAACGCGCCTTTGAGGTCATCATGGCGGCGAACTGGTCCTCCGAGCCGCCGAGATATTCGCCCACCGCCACCGCCACGTCATTGGCTGACTTGACGACGATGGCGCGGATGGCGGAATCGACATCGATCGTCTCGCCGCGCCGGAAGCGCATCTTGGTCGGCGGCTGCGAGGCGGCGTGGTCGGAGACGGGGATCTGCGTCTCCTTGGTGACGCGGCCGGATTCCATCGCCTCGAACAAAAGATATAGCGTCATCATCTTGGTCAGCGAGGCCGGGTAGCGCTGCGCCGTCGAGTTGACCTCGAACATCTGCTTGCCGGTCTTCACGTCGACGACGATGGCGGCATATTTCTGCGGCGGCGCCGGGACAGTCAGCACCTGGTCCGGCGGGGTCGTGGTCGAGCAGCCGGCCACCATCAGCAACAGGCCAAGGGCGACGAAAACTCTCTGGAGGAGCGGGAAGGAACGCAGTTTGGACAAGGGCGGGACTGTTCTGGCGATGCTGTTGCTGAGATGAGGCGAAGCTAACGTAACGCGTTGGATGCGTCCATTTGGTTAATGGAGGTTAGCCCCAGGATTGTCGAGCCTTCTCAAGCTTGCCAGCCCGCCCCGAAATCGCCTGTTTCTGCGTCTTTCCTTGCCAAAACCGCGTTTCCTGTGGGAAGGGGCGTGGCATTGGCTGGCTTGGGGGGTGGCATGACGGACATCGGGGCCGGGGGCGCAGCGCCTTCGCTTATCAAGGCATCGCTCAGCCGCACCGGCAAATGGGCCGGCAGCGTCGCTTTCATAAGCGGCGCCGTTGGTGACGTGCTCAATCCGCTGGCGCCGTTCGCCGCCTATATCGCGCTGGTCGCGGCCATCGCCGCGGCCATCATCGCCATCGCCATCGTGCTGCGGCTCGTGCTGGCAACCAAGGCGCTGCCGGCGCTGTTGTTCGCCACGAGTGCTGCCGCGGTCGCCGGCGGCGTCTATGCCGTCCAGCAGGAGACCAATTCGCAGAACGGCGTCATCGCCGGCCTGGTGCCAGCGATCGCGCAATTGCAGCAGTCGATGGGTATCGTCTCCGAGAAGGTGGCCAAGATCGAGCAGACGGTGACGCAGACGCAAAAGACCGTCGAACAGGTCAAGAAAACGACCGATACGGTAGCGCAAAAGACCGACCAGATCGCATCCGCCCAGCAACAGCAGACGCAGCAGGGCGCTCAGACGCAGAAGACCGTCGAGGCGGTCAAGCAGACGACCGACACGCTCGCCGCCGGCCAGCAACAGCAGCAGGTCCAGGCCGAAAAGCTGCAGGCGACCACCGAACAGATCGCCGCCTCGATCGACACCATCGCCAAGGGTTTTGCCCAGTTGGCGGCGCAAGGCGGAGCGATCGCCGAGCCGAAGCGGCCGGACGAATTCTACCACAATGCCCGCGTCTACGAATTGTCGGGCGACATGCTCAATGCAAGGCGCTCCTACCTCGCCTTTGCCGGCTTCGATATCGACGCCATCGACCCCTATACGCGCTTTGCCACGCTGCTTCGCGTGCAGGACGGCAAGGCCGGCGCGCGCGAAGTGTTCGGGCAGCTGGCCGACAAGGGCAAGGCGCTGTCGATCAAGCTGGTGCATATATTGCAGTTCGAGGACGCGCAGCGGCTCGACAAGCTCAACGCCTTCATCACGGCCAATCCCGACTATGCGCCGGCCTATTTCCTCAAGGCGCAGGAGTTTTCGGAAGACCGCCTCGGCAGCCAGACGCTGGCCGACAAGCGCAGCGAAGCCCAGGCGCTGACCAAGTTCGTGTCCTATGAAAAGGATGGCGGGCTGCTCAAATATTTCGTCGACCAGACGCAGCTCGCCGACTGGCTGGACCGCAGCCGCAGCCGGCTGGCGGCCCTTGGCGACGTGCTCGACCCCGCGCGCTTCGCGCCTTCGCTGACGCCGATGCGCTCCAACCAGGGCTGGTCGATGACCATTTCGCTGCCCGAGCCGGCAACCGCGATCTCCTGGCGTCTGGGCACCAGCGGTCCCTTCACCGACACCGGCTTCCTGGCGATGAAGGACCAGACCACCGGCAAGCCGATGGCCAATCCGAGCTTCGAACTGCCCGACAGCACGGCCGCGACCACGATCGCGATCAAATATCTCGACATCAGGGGCCGCGAGACCGGACCGTTCGAGATAGGTTTCGACCCGGACGCCGCGCTGCAGCAAGGCGACAAGCAGATCCTCGACCAGTTCTGGACGTCGTGGATCGCCTTCGATTCCGGCGGCAATCACGGCCTGGTCTATTTCACCCAGATGCTGTCCTACCGCTGCGCCATCAAGGAAGTGCGTTACAGCCTGAACGGTGCCGCGCTTGACAAGTCCCTCGAGATTCCGCCTTGCGACAAGAAGGACCCCTACGCCATCCCCTACGACGCCAAGGGCTATTTCAAGATCGCCGACAGCGTGAAATCGATGTCGGTGCAGGTGACCTACACCGACGGGACGAAATCGCCGGTGCGGGAATACAAGCGGCAGTAGCTCTGCTTACCCTCCCCCTTGTGGGGAGGGTCGGCGAACGGGCGGAGCGGGGCGGAGACCGTTCGCCGGGGTGGGGGTCCGCCCCAGGAAGACCCCCACCCCGATCCGCTTCGCGGATCGACCCTCCCACAAGGGGGAGGTAAGGGAAGCTGATGCAAAATGCCGGCCGCGGCGCTTGCGCAATCCGCGCCGAACGGGTTCTGTCTGCGCCTTCAGATTCGGTGAGAGCGCTATGGATATCTGCACGATCAAGGCCAAGGGTATTTCGGTTTCGCTCGATCTCACTGTCGGTCACATCGCCGACATGACGGTCGAGAGCGGCGGACGGCGGCTGAAGMCGCTGCACCGCGCGCCCTGGGTCGATTCGGGCGAGGCGCTGGCGAAGGACCTGCCGCAAGGCACGGTCCGGCTGTCCGGCGACTTCCTCTGCGCGCCGTTTTCGCGCAGCGATGTCGAGGAGGCGCCGCTGCATGGCTGGACCGCCAACAGCGCCTGGGATGTCGCCGAGAGCTGTGCCACGGATGGCGGATGGCGCGCTGTCTTCCGGCTGCGGCACAAGGTGATGGGCGCCAGCGTCGACAAAATCTTCACGCTGCGAGACGGCCACCCCTTCCTCTATCAGGAACATGTGTTTTCCGGCGGGTCCGGTGCGATTTCCGTCGCCCATCACCCGATGACGGCGATGAAAGGCGGCGGCAGGCTGGCCTTTTCGCCGAAACGATTTGCCGCGACGCCCTCTGATCCGCTGGAGCCCGATCCCGTGCGCGGCCGCTTCATGCTGGCCTATCCGGCGCGGTCCAGTGACCTCGGCCAGTTTCCCGCCGCCAGCGGCGGCACGCTCGACCTGACGCAATACCGCATGGAGGATCGGCGCGAGGATTTCATCACCCTGGTCGAGGCCGACCATGACGGACCGGGCTGGACGGCGCTGGCGCGCCAGGCCGAGGACGATCTGGTGCTGGTGTTGAAGAACCCGGCCGAACTGCCTGTTACCATGCTGTGGCTGAGCAATGGCGGGCGCGACTATGCGCCCTGGAGCGGCCGGCATCTCGGCGTGCTCGGCATCGAGGACGGCCGCACCGCTGTCGGCCATGCCGCCTCGATCGGCGACAACTGGCTGAAACGCGAAGGCGTGGCGACCGCCTTTGCGCTTGGCGAAGGTCGAAGCGTCTCGTTCCGCCATGTCATCGGCGCCCTGCCTCTTTCCGATGGACAACCGCCACGCGAGATCACCACGGCCGACGGCCGGATGCGGCTCGCGGACGGCGGCTCCACCAGGGACGTGCCGTACGACAGCGCGTTCCTGCGCATTGGCCAGCCTGCTGCCGCCTGAGCCGCGATTGCGCGAGCGCGGGGTTTGAAATTTCCGCCGACTGCCGCCAAGATGCCGCCAGAATATCATGCCGCTCCTCCAGGCAAGTGAGGCTCCCATGTCCGAAATCGCCCACCTCGCCGCCACCATCTTCAAACGCGCCGGCAAGGCAAAACGCTTCATCGTCGCCATCGCCGGCCCACCAGGCTCCGGCAAGTCCACGCTGTCGGCCGGCCTGCACGACCTTCTGCCGGAAGGGGCGGTGGAGGTCGTGCCTATGGACGGCTTCCACTATGACGACATCGTGCTCAATGCGCGCGGCCTGCGGGCGCGCAAGGGCGCACCGGAAACCTTCGACTTTGCCGGTTTCGAGACCCTGATGAAGCGCATCCGGGCCGGCGAACCCGACATCGCCATTCCCGTCTTCGACCGCAGCATGGAGCTGTCGCGCGCCGCCGCCGCGATCGTCGGGACCGAGACCAAGTTCATCCTGGTCGAAGGCAATTACCTGCTGCTAGATGAGGAGCCGTGGTCTCGGCTGGCGCCGCTGTTCGATTTCTCGATCTTCGTCGACGTGCCGCGCAAAGAGCTCGAGCGCCGCCTGATGGAGCGCTGGCATGGCCATGGGCGTTCCGATGAGGATGCGCGCGCCTGGATCGCCTCCAACGACATGCCCAACATCGAACGTGTGCTGGCCCGGCGGCTGGCCGCCGACCTGATCATTGGTTAACACGCTTAATTTTCGGTATTTCTTGGCGGGAACCTTAAGAGTTTCACGCCGTTATGCCTCAGAACCCATTTGTCCGGCGCAAGGGATTTTCCAATGGTAACCAAGGCAAAAAAACCAGCCAAGACGAGGCCTGCGAAGGCAACACAGGCCAAAACCGGTGCTGGCCCGGCGATTGCAGAGCGTTCGAAGGACGCCAAGGGCGCTTTCGGCAAGGCCGCACCCAGAAAGGTCGTGCCGGCCGCGAAGACTGCAAGCCCGCGCAAGCCGGCGCCTGCCAAAGCCGGTGCAGTCCGGACCGCGGCCAACGTCGCCGCCGGCGCGGTGGTCGCCACCGCGCGCGGTGCCGTCTCGCTTGCGGCTTCCGTGATCGGCAGGGGCGGTTCGAAGGCTTCGAAGGCCAAGGCGAAGTAGTAGGCCTGCTTCTCCATTAAGCGAAGGCCGTCGCCGCCATGGCGACGGGTCCAATTCAGCCTTTTGCCGGAATGGTCAGGCCCTTCTGCACCGCCGGCCGCGCCAGGCCGCGCTCCAGCCATGCCGCCACATTGGCGAAATCATCGAAGCCGACGAGTTCGCGCGCTTCATAGAAGCCGATCAAATTGCGCACCCAGCCGAGCAGCGAGATGTCGGCAATGGTGTAGTCATTGCCCATGATCCATTTGCGGCCGTTGAGGCGGCCATCGAGCACGCCGATCAGCCGCCGCGATTCGTCGCGGTAGCGTTCCAGCGGGCGCTTGTCGGCGATCTCGCGGCCGGCGAATTTGTGGAAGAACCCGACCTGGCCGAACATCGGCCCGACGGAAGCCATCTGAAAGAAGACCCACTGGATCGTCTCATAACGCCGCGCTGCGTCCGCCGGGATAAGTAAGCCGGTCTTGTCGGCGAGATAGAGCAGGATCGCGCCGGATTCGAAAAGGCCGATCGGCTTGCCGTCCGGGCCGTTGGGATCGATGATCGCCGGGATCTTGCCATTGGGATTGAGCGACAGGAACTCCGGCGTCCAGCTTTCGTCCTTGCTGATGTTGACCAGATGCGGCTCGTAGGGCAAGCCGATCTCTTCCAGCGCGATCGATATCTTCACACCATTGGGGGTCGTCGCCGAATAGAGCTGGATCTGGTCGGGATATTTGGCCGGCCAACGGGCGGTGATCGGAAAGGCGGACAAGTCGGCCATCGAAAAACTCCTGAGCGGGGATTCGCACCCAATGGCGCGGTTGTTGGCGGGTGGCCAAGAATTAGGCGCACGGCCAGGCAGGATCAATATGTCGGCGACAGTTTCGCCATGCACGGACAGCAAACCAGCCCAACGCGGCGGATCGCCGAGCGCGCTCAAGACCGCCCGGACGCAGTGACCCTCGGGGCGGTGGTGACCGCCCGGGGCAGTGGTGACCGCCCGGGGCGGTGGTGACCGCCCGGGGCGGTGGTGACCGCCCGGGATTAGATGGCCTTGAATGCCAGCACCGCATTGGTGCCGCCGAAAGCAAAACCGTTGCTGATGGCGGCGCGCACCTTGCGCTCGCGCGCGACATTGGGCGTCACGTCGAGATCGCAATCGGGATCGGGTTCGCGGTAATTGGCGGTCGGCGGCACGACGCCTTCGCGGATCGCCATGACGCAGGCGATCATCTCCAGCCCGCCCGACGCGCCCAGGCAATGGGCATGCATCGACTTGGTCGAGGAGATGGACAACGACCGCGCGTGTTCGCCAAAGACGCGCTTGATCGCATTGGTTTCGATCTGGTCGTTGGCCTTAGTGCCGGTGCCGTGCGCGTTGAGATAATCGATGTCCTCGGGATTGAGCCCGGCATCGGCCAGGCAGAAGCGCATCGCGGCTTCCGGTCCCTCGACGGTCGGGGCGACGATGTCGGAGGCATCGGCCGAGAGGCCGGCGCCGGCGATTTCGGCGAGGATGGTGGCGCCACGCGCCATGGCGTGATCGTAGCTTTCCAGAACCGCCATGCCGGCGCCTTCGCCGAGCACCAGGCCCTGGCGGTCGGCCGAGAACGGCCGGCAGGTGTCGGGCGACAGCACGCGCAATGCCTCCCAGCCCTTGAGCACGCCCCAGACCAGCGGCGCCTCGGTGCCGCCGGCAACCATGACGTCGGCGCGGCCGAGCCTGATCTGGTCGACCGCCGAGGCGATGGCGTGGTTGGCCGACGAGCAGGCCGAGGTGACGCCGAAGACGGGTCCGCGCAGGCCGAGATGCATGCTGACCTGGCCGGCGGCGGCGCCCGGCATGACCCTGGGCACGGTGAAGATGCCGGCGCGATTCTTGCCCTCGACCAGAATGGCGCGATAGTTCTCCTCGACGGTCTCGAAGCCGCAGACGCCGACGCCGACGATGGTTCCCATGCGATAGGTGTTGTCGGCATGCGGAGCCAGGCCGGACTGCTGCATGGCCTCCTTTGCGGCAATCACCGCCAGCAGGCTGAAACGATCCATCGACACCAGCTGCTTGCGCTCGATGCCGTGCTCGGGCAGCGCCTTGATCTCGCAGCCGGTCTTGACCTTCAAATCATGCAGGAAGGGATTGTCGATCGGGCCGATGGCCGAACGGCCGGCCCGCATTTCGGTCCAGATCGACTGCGCATCGACGCCAAGTCCGCACAGCCCGCCAATGCCGGTAATGACGACGCGTTTCAGCATTCGGTCAGGCTTTTTTCGCGATCAGCGCGCGAACGGCCTCGACCATGTCGCCAACATTCTTGAGATTGCTCCAGGCATCGACCGTGTTCATTTCGATCTCGATGCCATACTGCTCCTCGAGGTCGAAGATGATCTCCGTCAGCTCCAGCGAATGGATGCCGAGCGACGTCAATTCGGTGCTGGTGGTGATTTCTTCACCGCCCGGCTCGGCATGGGCCTTGATCTTTTCGATGATGTCCGTTGCCAGCTGGTCAGCCATTCGGTCTCTTCCCCACTTTGTCGTTTCCCGACGCCAACTGAACAGCGCCTTCTGTCCTCGATATCAGGCCGCGATCATCGCCTTCTACCCCCGCCAAGCATCGCCTGACCGCACCGAGGTGGCTCCCTCTATAGAAACGGAAACGCCATCAAGCAACAAGCTATATATCGACAAAACCGCCACAGTGCTTAACCTGACGGGGTGGATACGATCGAATATACCAAGTTTTCGGCCCCTTTGGCCCAGCGCGCCGCGGGTCTGGCGCAGCTGGGCTGCGCCAGCGCGGGCGGCCGCACGCGGCTGCGGCGCCTCTATCAGGACGGTTCCGCCAAGATAAGGCTGCCGGCCGTTTCGGCCGACCCGCTGGAGGCAGTGCTGATCAACACCGCCGGCGGACTGACCGGCGGCGACCGCATCGGCTGGGACGTGGATGTCGGCGCAAAGGCCTCGGCGTCGGTAACGACCCAGGCCTGCGAGAAGGTCTATCGCGCCGCATCCGACCAGGCCGAGGTGCGGGTCAGGCTGACGGTCGGCGAGAACGGCCGCATCGCCTGGCTGCCGCAGGAGACGATCGTCTTCGACCGCGCCGCCTTTGCCCGCACATTGGACGTCGAACTTGCCGCGGGGGCCGAGGCGCTGGTGCTGGAGGCCACCGTCTTCGGCCGCCTGGCCATGGGCGAACGCGCCGCGTTCGGCACTTTCCGCGACCGCTGGCGTGTTCGCCAGGATGGGTTCCTCATCCATGCCGAGGATTTCCGCATCGGACCTGATATCACTGCCGCCCTTGCACGCCCGGCGGCCACCAGCGGCGCGATCGCCGTGGCAACGCTGCTGCTGGTGTCGCCGCGGGCCGAGGCATTTCTCGATCCGGTCCGCGAGATAGTCGGCGACCGGGGCGGCGCCAGCGCCTGGAGCGTGAAGGCATCTGGCAAGCTTCTTGCGAGGCTTTACGCCGAGGACGGCTACCAACTGCGCCAGCGGCTGGTTCCGCTCGTCGGACTGCTCAACGGAAGGGCGGGGCTGCCCAAATTATGGTCACTGTGATTCTGGAAACCGCATGAACCTGACGCCGAGGGAAAAAGACAAGCTGCTGATCGCCATGGCGGCGATCGTGGCACGCAAGCGGCTGGAGCGTGGCGTCAAGCTGAACCATCCGGAAGCGATCGCGCTGATCACCGATTTCGTCGTCGAAGGCGCCCGCGACGGCCGCCCGGTCGCCGAACTGATGGAGGCCGGCGCCCATGTCGTCACCCGCGCGCAGGTGATGGAAGGCATCGCCGAGATGATCCATGACGTGCAGGTGGAAGCGACCTTCCCCGACGGCACCAAGCTGGTGACCGTGCACGAGCCCATCAGGTGAGGAGACCGAAATGCTCGAGCTGCGCCCGAATTGCGAGTGCTGCGACAAGGACCTGCCGCCGGAAGCGACGGATGCACTGATCTGCACCTTCGAATGCACCTTCTGCGCCGATTGCGTGGAAAACGTGCTGGACGGCGCCTGCCCCAATTGCGGCGGCAATTTTTCGGCCAGGCCGATCCGCCCAGCCGCGATGCTGAAGAAATATCCGGCTTCGACCAAGCGCGTCCTCAAGGCCGAGGGCTGCGGCCCGCGCAAGGCCGCGTGACTGCTCCATCGCAAACGAAAGGCAAGTAGAATGATCCCTGCCAAACGCCTGGGCCTCGCGGCGATCCTGCTCATGGCCGCCGCCATGCCGGCCTATGCCCATGTCGGCATCGGCACCACCTCCTCCTTCACGGCCGGCTTCATGCATCCCTTGTCCGGCCTCGATCATATGACAGTGATGATCGCCGTCGGCCTGTGGGCGGCCCTCAAGGGCGGCAGGGCGATCTGGGCGTGGCCGGCGGCCTTTGTCGGCGTCATGCTTGCCGGCGCGGCCCTTGGCATGGCGCATGTGCCGGTGCCTTTCGTCGAACCGGGCATACTGGCCTCCGTCGTGGCGCTTGGCCTGCTGGTGGCGCTGGCGGTCGATCTGCCCGTCTCGGCGGGCGTCGCCATTCTCGGCCTGTTCGCGCTGTTCCACGGCCATGCGCATGGCACCGAAGTGCCCGAAAATGCCGGAGGGCTCGAATATATGGCCGGCTTTGCCGTCGCCACCGCGCTGCTTCATGCCGTCGGCATTGCCGCCGCGCTTGGCCTTGGCACGAGGTTCCGTGGTCTGGCCCGTGTCGCGGGGGCTGCCTGCGCGGCGATCGGCCTTGGTTTGGCCTTCGGCGTCGTGTGATAGCAGATGATCCCCGGCGAAATCATCCCTGTCCAAGGCGACATCGAGCTCAATAAGGGCCTGCCGACCGTCACCCTGAAAGTCGCCAACAGCGGCGACCGGCCGATCCAGGTCGGCAGCCACTACCATTTCTTCGAAACCAACGAGGGGCTGAAATTCGACCGCGAACAGGCCCGCGGCATGCGCCTCGACATCGCCGCCGGCACCGCCATGCGCTTCGAACCGGGGCAGGAACGCGACGTGACGCTGGTGCCGCTCGGCGGCAAACGCGAGGTCTACGGGTTCCAGCAGAAGGTGATGGGCAAGCTGTGAGTTCTGTGGCGTCTCATGCGCGCCGCGCAAGAACAGCAAGCATGAAAGCAGGCAGTGCTTTCGGCTCAGTTCGACGGTTTGGCGGCCGCATAGATGACGATCTTTCCGGGATCGTCGAACTCGACGGCGAGAACGTCCTGCGCAGCCACGCGCCGCGAATCGATGGCATTGAACAGCAGGGCGTTGGCCTCGATCTCCTTGCGCAGTTCCGCGACATCGTCCTTGTGCTGGCGAACCTTGTTCTCGATGACCGGGGGCGGACCGCCTTCGCTGCGCGCCGAGTCGGTCAGGAACACGATGTCGACCCTGTCGAGCTTGGAGGTCTTGCGCACCGTGCTGATGTTGTCGCGCGTGCGATCGATCGCCGAACTGACTTTGCCGATTTCAGCTGTCGTCTTGGTCTCTTCCTCGTTGACTTGCGAGCCGACGATCCGGTCGACGGTCTCCGGACTTTCAAGGCCCTGCGCATTCAGCGCGGCTTGCGGAAGGCTCGCTGCCAGAAACGCGGCCGCCGCAATGGCATGCAGCCATCTGGCGTCGGGCAAGGTGGAGGTCATCGTTCGCTTTCGCAGTTTGTTCCAACGCTCAAGGAACGAAACGACTCCAGCCCTGCCATGGTTCCCCTCATGATGCGGCCGGCGGACCGGATGACGGCCCGCCGCGCCGGGCCGTCAGCTGGCCTTCTTGGTGATCAAGGTCAGCGCGCCGTTGGGCTCCATGCTCGCCGCGACCACCTGCGCCGAGGTCATTCCCTTGGCCTGGAGGGCGGACTTCACCTTGGGAGTGGCGTCGATCGAGCTGCGCAGTTTCTGCAGGCCGGCGTCACCGCGCTGGGCGATCACCTGATTGACCTGCGTCTGGGTGTCCTTCGGCAACTCGGTGATGTCGACAATGTTGACGCTCTGGATCGCCGGCGCGGCCTGCTGACCGCCGGGAGCGGGCGCGGCCGGAGCGGGGGCAGGCGCGGCCGGAGCCGGCTGCTGCTGGGCACTGGCGGCACCGGCCAGCATCAGGCTGGCCGCGGCTGCAAGAATTGTCGTTTTGCGCATGGATTTTCCTTCCATCGATTTGGCAAACGGTCGTTTTGGGGTGACCTCGTCACCTCAACCGCCAAATGGGATCAGAAGGTGTCGCCCAGCGGGTCATTGCGTGACCATTGGATGGCGGCAATGTGCGCCCCAACCTCAACCACACCGCATTTCGGGAGCAATCGCTGATGGCCAGAATCTCGCGTGCCGCCTACGCCCAGATGTATGGGCCGACTGTCGGCGACAAGGTCAGGCTGGCCGACACCGAGCTTTTCATCGAGGTGGAAAAGGACCTCACCATTCACGGTGAGGAAGTAAAATTCGGCGGCGGCAAGGTCATCCGCGACGGCATGGGCCAGAGCCAGGTGTCCCGCGCCCAGGGCGCGGTCGACACCGTCATAACCAATGCCCTGGTGATCGACGCCAGCGCCGGCATCTTCAAGGCCGATATCGGCCTCAGGGACGGCCGCATCGCGGCGATCGGCAAGGCCGGCAATCCGGACATGCAGGACGGTGTCACCATCATCATCGGCCCGGGCACCGAGATCATCGCCGGCGAGGGCAAGATCCTGACCGCCGGCGGCTTCGACGCGCATATCCACTTCATCTGCCCGCAGCAGATCGAGGAAGCGCTGATGTCAGGCATCACCACCATGCTCGGCGGCGGCACCGGCCCGGCACATGGCACGCTGGCCACCACCTGCACGCCGGGGCCGTGGCACATGGCGCGCATGATCCAGTCCTTCGACGCCTTTCCGATGAATATCGGCCTGTCGGGCAAGGGCAATGCGTCGCTGCCGGCGGCGCTGGAGGAAATGGTGCTGGGCGGTGCCTGCTCGCTGAAGCTGCATGAGGATTGGGGCACGACGCCGGCGGCGATCGACTGCTGCCTGTCGGTGGCCGACGACTACGACGTGCAGGTGATGATCCACACCGACACGCTGAACGAGTCCGGCTTTGTCGAAAACACCGTGGCGGCGATCAAGGGCCGCACCATCCACGCCTTCCACACCGAAGGCGCCGGCGGCGGCCATGCGCCTGATATCATCAAGGTCTGCGGCCTGCCCAACGTCATCCCGTCATCGACCAATCCGACGCGGCCCTACACCGTCAACACGCTGGCCGAGCATCTCGACATGCTGATGGTCTGCCATCATCTGTCGCCGTCGATCCCCGAGGACATCGCCTTTGCCGAAAGCCGCATCCGCAAGGAGACGATCGCCGCCGAAGACATCCTGCACGACATCGGCGCCTTCTCGATCATCTCGTCGGACAGCCAGGCGATGGGCCGCGTCGGCGAAGTGGCGATCCGGACATGGCAGACCGCCGACAAGATGAAGCGCCAGCGCGGCGCGCTGCCGCAGGAGACCGGCGACAACGACAATTTCCGCGTCCGCCGCTACATCGCCAAATACACGATCAACCCGGCCATCGCGCATGGGTTGTCGAAAGACATCGGCTCGATCGCCGTCGGCAAGCGCGCCGACCTGGTGCTGTGGAACCCGGCCTTCTTCGGCGTGAAGCCGGACATGGTGCTGATCGGCGGCATGATCGCCGCCGCCCCGATGGGCGACCCCAACGCCTCGATCCCGACGCCGCAGCCGATGCACTACCGGCCGATGTTCGGCGCCTATGGCAAGGCCAGGACCAATTCGTCGGTGACCTTCGTTTCGAAGGCCGCGCTCGAGTCAGGGCTGCATGGACGGCTCGGCGTCGAAAAGCAGTTCGTCGCCGTGGAAAACACCCGCGGCGGCATCGGCAAGCATTCGATGGTGCTCAACGACGCCACGCCGCATGTCGAGGTCGATCCCGAAACCTACGAGGTGCGCGCCGACGGCGAATTGCTGACATGCGAGCCGGCAACCGTGCTGCCGATGGCGCAGCGGTATTTTCTGTTTTGAACGTCACCCGCACCCATCCCCGTTTAAACGTGACGCGCTTTAGGGCATTATGCCCCCATGAACAGGATTGATCGCCTTAGGGCGCTGACGCCCTACGAAACGGACTTCGCGCAGTGGAGCGCCGAACAGAGCGCGCTATTGCGTGAGGGGCGTCTTGAGGAGCTTGATCGGGAGAACGTGGCCGAGGAGATCGAGAGCCTGGGGAGGAGCGACAGGCGGGAGATCCGCAGCCGGATGGAAGTGTTGATCGCACATCTGCTGAAATGGGAGCTTCAGCCAGGCCACAGATGCCATAGCTGGCAAGCTTCCATCACCGAACAGCGCATTTGGATCGGTAATATCATCAAGGACAGCCCGAGCCTCCGACGCTATCCCGCGCAGATTTTCGACGGGGCGTATAAGGACGCTTTGCCCGTCGCGGTAAGGGAGACGGGTCTGAGGAAGTCCCATTTCCCGAGCGAACCTTCCTTTACGGCCAAGCAGGCGCTCGATGGCCGGTTTTGGCCGGGAAGCCCGCTTTCAATGGACGAGTTCCTGCGAGACTAACCCAGAACCCCAGCGCGCCGTCACCACCTAGCTTGTTGAGGCCCATGGCCACCGAACTCGCCTCTCCCCACGACATTTTCCCGCATATCCGCATCGTCATGGGCATGGTGATCGGGCTTGGTGTCGCCCGCCTGTTGTCGGGGGTGGCGCGCATCGTCCAGCATCCCGGCCAGTACCGGCTCTATCCCGTGCATCTGGCCTGGGTCGCCTCGGTGCTTTTGATGCTGGTGCATTTCTGGTGGTGGGAGTTCGGCCTCTACGCCATCGAGACATGGACCTTCGGCAAATATCTGTTCATCATCTTCTACGCGATCACGCTGTTCCTGCTGTGCGCTCTGCTGTTTCCGGATTCGATGCTGGACTACACCAGCTACGAGGACTTCTTCTATTCGCGCCGCGGCTGGTTCTTCGGCCTGCTGGCGGCGACCTATCTACTCGATGTGGTCGATACGCTGTTGAAAGGGCCTGAGCATTTCGCCCGCTTCGGCAACGAATATCTGTTCCGCACGCCGGTCTTCGTGGCGCTTTGCATTGCCGCGATCCTGGTGCGCGACCGCCGCTTCCACATCGCCTTCGTGGCGGCTGCCCTGATCTACCAGGTATCGTTCATCCTGCGGCTCTTCGACACGATCGTATGACTATGGCGGATGGTCTAGAGTCTGGGGAAAGGCAGGGTTCAACCATGTACAAAGCCGTCGGATCACGGGGATCCCGGGTCAGCCGGGTTCTGTGGATGCTCGAGGAACTCGGGCAGCCCTACGAGTTCGTCGAGGTCAAACTGCGCTCGCCGGAAGCCTATGCGCTCAATCCGTCGGGCAAGGTGCCGGTCCTCATCGACGGCGAACTGACGGTGACGGATTCGGCGGCGATCTGCGTCTACCTGGCCGACAAGCACTCGGACAAAGGCATGGGCGCCACCCCAGGAGTCGCCGGCCGTGCCGAGATGGATTCCTGGATGCATTTTGCCCAGAGCGAATTCGAGGCGCCGCTGTGGAACAAATTGCGCCACCGCTTCCTGCTGCCGAAAGAAATTCGCGTCGATGTCGGCCCTGCCGCCGCCTATGATTTCGCCTCGGAGGCCAAGGCGCTGGACCGCCGGCTGGGCGACAGGCCGTTTGCGCTCGGCGACCGGTTTTCCGCCGTCGACGTGCTGCTCGGCGACATGGGCAGCTGGGCACGCGCCGGCAAATTTCCGATCGAGTCCGACCGCGTCAACGCCTATTTCGACAGGGTGCTTTCGCGCCCTGCCCGCGCGCGGGCACAAGCCAATGGCGGAGCCATGAAATGAAGCTCAACCTCAACACCGACTTCACCAAATTCCCGCGCGCCGTCTCGGTGCTGCCCGCCGGCGCGGAGGGTGCGGCGCCCGCGTTTGCCAAGGCCGTTCTTGCCCATGACGAGCGGCATCTGCGCCGCCGGGCCATCGAACTGTCAGACGGCAGCAAGGTGCTGGTCGACCTGCCCGAACCCGTAGCCCTGAATGATGGCGACCGGCTGGTTCTGGAGGATGGCCGTCATGTCGAGATCGTCGCGGCGCCCGAAGAGGTCTACGACATCCGAGCCCGCGACGGGGTGCATCTGACCGAACTGGCCTGGCATATCGGCAACCGCCATCTCGCCGCGGGCATCGAGGCGGATCGCATCGTCATCCTGCGCGACCACGTCATCAAGGCGATGCTGGAGGGGCTCGGCGCCACGGTGCGCGAGGTCTCCGAGCCGTTCAAGCCGGTGCGCGGCGCCTATTCCGGCCATGGCGGCGGACATGGTCATGATCACGGCCACGATCACAGCCATGCCGAGGCGCATGCCCATAGCCACGGTGAGGCACACTCCCACTCGCATAGCGAATCGCATTCCCATTCGCACAGCCATACCGACCATCACCACGATCATGACTGACCAGCCCTCGAACATCGCCCTGCTGCGGCTGATGGCGTGGCTCTCGCCGGCCTTTCCGGTCGGCGGCTTTGCCTACAGCCACGGTCTCGAACGGGCGGTGCATGACGGGCTGGTCGCCGATGCCGGGAGCCTGGCCAACTGGCTGGGAACGCTGGTCGAGATGGGCTCGGGCTGGAACGATGCCGTGCTGTTTTCCGAGAGCTGGCGCCGCGCCCGCAACGCCGGCGATCTCGACGAGGTGGCGGCCCTGGCCGAGGCGCTCGCCGGATCGCGGGAACGCCATACCGAGACCATGCTGCAAGGTGCCGCCTTCCTGAAAGCGGCCGCCGCCTGGCCCAATCCCGCGCTGGAGCGCTTGCCGGCCGAATGCGCCTACTGCGTCGCCGTCGGCGCCATCGCCGGCGGCAATGGCATTGCACTGCAGGACGCGCTGTCCGCTTTCCTGCAAGCCTTCTTCTCCAACCTCGTCCAGGCGGCGATCAGGCTCGGTGTCGTCGGCCAGAGCGAGGCCACCGCGCTGCTGGCCGGCTTCGAGCCGCTGGCGATTTCGACCGCCGCCCGTGCGTCCCGTTCGACGTTGGACGATCTCGGCGGTTGCGCCTTCGTCTCCGACGTCATGGCGATGAAGCACGAAACCCAGTATTCGCGATTGTTCCGCTCATGATCGCCCTCGCCTTTGTCCTCTCATTCGTCCTGCTGCTGATCACGGCGCTGCATGTCTATTGGGGCATTGGCGGCATCTGGCCGGGCAGGGATGCGGCGTCCTGCGCCCGCGCGGTCGTCGGCTTTCGCGGCGTCGACGAGATGCCGACGCCTTTCGCCAGTTTCGCCGTTGCCGCCTGTCTTGGCCTGGCGACACTCTGGCCGCTGGCGCTCATCGGCTTCTTTGCCTCGCCCTTCCCGAGGGAGGGCCTTGCCGCCACCTCGCTGCTCATCGGGCTGGTGTTCCTGGGGCGCGGCATTGCCGGCTTCACGCCGTGGTGGCGGCGCCTGGCGCCCGAGCAGCCTTTCGCCCGGCTCGATGTCCGCTATTATTCGCCGCTGTGCCTGCTGATCGGGCTCGGCTTCGCAATCCTTGCCATCATGGAGTTCCCGACATGACCCAGCCTAACGGTCCCCTTCGCATCGGCATTGGCGGTCCCGTCGGCTCCGGCAAGACGACGCTCACCGAAAAACTCTGCAAGGCGCTGCGCGACGAGTTCTCCATCGCCGTCGTCACCAATGACATCTACACAAGGGAAGACGCCATGATGCTGGCCCGACTGCAGGCCCTGCCGGAGGACCGCATCGTCGGCGTCGAGACCGGCGGCTGCCCGCACACCGCCATTCGCGAGGACGCTTCGATCAATCTGCAGGCGATCGCCGAGCTCAACCGGAAATTCCCCGATCTCGACATCATCTTCATCGAGTCCGGCGGCGACAACCTTGCCGCCACCTTCTCGCCGGACCTTGCGGATCTGACGCTCTATGTCATCTCGGTCTGCCAGGGCGAGGAGATCCCGCGCAAGGGCGGGCCGGCGATCACCCGCTCGGATTTCCTGATCATCAACAAGAGCGATCTGGCGCCCTATGTGAACGTAAATCTCGACGTGATGGAGAGCGACGCCGGCCGCATGCGCGGCAAGCGTCCGTTCGGCTTCACCGACCTGTCACGCGGCAAGGGCTTGCGGGAGGTCATCGACTTCATCGTCGAGCATGGCGGGCTGCGGGTTGGCACCGCCACCAGCACGGCGGCTTGACGCAGCAGCTTCGCGCTGTGCCAACCAAAACCCGTTGCGGGCAGCCGTCGGTCGCGGCATTCTCGCCAAAACCGGAGGATTTTCGATGAGCATTGCCCGCCTGCAGAAAGAGCCGCTGACCAACCTGCCCTTCTATGAGGAGCGCGTCGATCTTGCCTGTGCCTTCCGCTGGACGGCGCGGCTCAACATGCATGAGGCGGTGGCCAACCATTTCTCGCTCGCGGTCAACGAGGACGGTACGCAGTTCCTGATGAACCCCAACCAGGTGCATTTCTCGCGCATCAAGGCGAGCGACCTGCTGATGATCGACGCCAACGATCCGGGCACGCTGTCAGGCCCCAACGCGCCCGACCCAACGGCCTGGGGCCTGCACGGCGCCATCCATCGCAACGTACCGCATGCGCGCTGCGTCATGCATGTCCATTCGATCCATGCCACGGTGCTGGCTTCGCTCGCCGACTCGACATTGCCGCCGATCGACCAGAATTCGGCGATGTTCTTCAACCGCCATGTCGTCGACGCGCATTATGGCGGGCTGGCTTTCGAGGAAGAAGGCGAGCGCTGCTCGCAGCTTCTCACCGACCCCAAGGTCAAGGTCATGGTGATGGGCAATCACGGCGTGCTGGTGATCGGCGACACGGTCGCCGATGCCTTCAACCGCATGTTCTATTTCGAGCGCGCCGCCGAGACCTACATCAAGGCGCTGTGGACCGGCCGGCCGCTGCGCACGCTGTCGGACGCCATTGCCGAGAAGGCGGCGAGCGAAATGGACGACTATCCCGGCCAGGCCGAGCGCCATCTCAGCGAGTTGAAGGCGATCCTCGACGAGGAAGAGCCGGTTTACCGGAATTAGAGACCGAGCTGAGTCCGCAATTCCTCGGCGCTGTTGATGACGATGGCGCCGGGCGGTCCTTCCATCGGCTTTTCCGGCCAGAAGATCGTCTTCATGCCCGCCGCCAGCCCCGCCATGGCGCCCGGCCAGCTGTCGTCGACCGCGACCGCGTGAGCGGGATCGACATCGGCCAGATAGGCCGCGCGCAGGAAGGGTTCGGCATGCGGCTTGCCTTCGCGCACATCGTTGCGGCTGACCGTCTTCATGCCGGGATAGAAGAGGCCGACCATGCGCAGATTGGCGTCAACGATCATCCGGTCCGAATTGGAGACCACCGCCTGCTGTACGCCAAGCGCGCGCAATTCATTGAAGACTTCGATTGCGCCGGGGCGCGGTTTCAGCCCCTCCACCAGCGGCAGATAGTGCTCATATTTGCGCATGATCCAGTCGTCGAAGGCCAGGTCCAGGCCGAACTCGTCGCGCATCATTTCGTAGACCGGCCAGGCAGCGACGCCGAGCACACGCTCATGCAGATCGCCGGGCGGCGTGAGGCCGACATTGCGCATCGCCGCCACAAGAGCCGCCTCGTGCAACGGCTCGCTGTCGACCAGCGTACCATCCATGTCCCAGAAAACCGCCTTCGGTGTCATGCAGAGCTCCTTTTGCGATCCCCTTAAAGGGTTTGCGCCGGGAGATAAACCTTCAGGATCACAGAAGCTGGCCTCGACCAGACCCGACGCCACCCTGCTTTCCGCATCGCAACATCGCCGGCGGGAAAATCCCGGCCGTGCGAGGCCAAGCAATTGCCCTTGAGATTGACAATTGCGCAGGAAGCGGTTCCCTGCGAAACTGGGAGCGGACCGCTCCTGTGAGCAGCGGTTTCGGGAGGCAGGACGTGAATACCCGGCAGGATGGCGGCAGCAACAGGCTGGACGACGCGGCGCGCGCCGGATGGCTTTACTATGTCGCCGGCAACACACAGGACCAGATCGCCGCCACGCTCGGCATCTCGCGGCAGACGGCGCAGCGGCTGGTGTCGCTGGCGGTATCGGAAGGCCTGATCAAGGTCCGTGTCGATCATCCGATCGCCAACTGCCTGGACCTCGCCGCACGGCTGAGATCCCGCTTCGCGCTCGACCTGGTCGAGGTGGTGCCGAGCGACCCGAATTCATCCTCCACCACGATCGGCATTGCCGAGGCGGCGGCCGCCGAGATCGAGCGTCGGCTGCGCTCGCCGACACCGATCGTCATGGGGATCGGCACCGGACGCACGCTGAAGGCGGCGATCGAGCAATTGCCGCCCATGGAATGCCCGCAGCACAAGGTGGTGTCCTTGACCGGCAACATCTCGCCTGACGGTTCGGCCGCCTTCTACAACGTCATCTTCACCATGGCCGACCGGGTCAAGGCGCGCTCCTTCCCGATGCCGCTGCCGGTCATCGCCTCCTCGCCACAAGAGCGCGAGATGCTGCTTAACCAGCCGATGATCCAGCCGACGCTGGCACTTGCGGCGGAAGCCGACGTCACCTTCATCGGCATCGGCGACCTCGGTCCCAAGGCGCCGCTCTATGAGGACGGCTTTATTTCCGAAAGCGAGTTGAAGGCCCTGCAGAAGGCCGGCGGCATCGCCGAGATCGTCGGCTGGGTTTTCGACCGGGAAGGCCGCATGATCGAAGGCATCACCAACGACCGTGTTTCGTCGGCATCGCTGCCGTCGCGCGAAAAATCACTGGTCATTGCGCTCGCCATGGGTGAGCGCAAGCTGCCTGGGATCCTGGCGGCCGTGAACCGCAGGCTGGTCAACGGGCTCATCACCGACGAGCGGACGGCGACCGCTTTGCTGGCCAGCGTCTGACCGGAAAGCGCCTCCAGCTGCCGGCCGCGGCGACGGCCTTGTGATAAAGCCAACAAGTCTATTTATGCCGCCCGAGAGGGTCGTTGCCATCGAGGAGACCAAGGTCGCGCTGCAGATGCGGCGACAGGTCCCTGATGTCGAGATGCGCCTTTTTTCTGATCGCGAACCAGCCGAATCCGTCCGCAAGCCACGAAATCCAGCGATGATCCGGAACGGGAGTGCATTTTTGCTGCGCCATGGTCATGATCGTCAACCTTCGCTATCCTGGACCCGAATGACGGGCTGACAGGAATGTCGGTCTTGCCGGCCGGCTTTGCCAATCGAACGTCGATAAGGACCCATAAGGAGCCTTTATGCCTGACCTCAGCTCGCCGCAGGTTTCGCAACTGCCGCCGCTGCAGGCGATCCGGGTGTTCGAAGCGGTGGCGCGGCATCTTTCCTTCACCAAGGCCGCCGTGGAACTCGCCATGACCCAGGCCGCCGTCAGCTATCAGATCAAGGTGCTGGAAGAGCGCGTCGGTGCACCGCTGTTCCTGCGCCGGCCACGGCAGATCGAGTTGACCGAAGCCGGCCAGCGCATGGCGCCGGCGGTCACCGAGGCCTTTGCCATTCTGAGCCAGGCCTATGCCGCCGCGCGGGGTGGCGCGGACGGGCTGTTGTGCGTCACCACGGTACTGACCTTTGCCTCGAACTGGCTGGCGCATCATCTGGGCTCGTTCCAGATGGCTCATCCCGCGCTTGCCGTACGGCTTGAGACATCGAGCCGGCTGACGGATTTCGCCCGCGAGGATGTCGATCTGGCCATCCGCTCGGGCGGCGGCAAATGGCCGGGGCTGGAGGCCCACAAGCTGCTCGATGCCGATTTCACGCCGATGCTGAGCCCGAAACTCGCCGCAAGCATCGGCGGCGTCAAGGAGCCGGCCGACCTGTTGCGACTGCCGATCCTCGATCCGGGCGACGTCTGGTGGAGCCAATGGTTCGAGACGGCCGGCGTGCATGCGCATGATCTTGCCAAGCGGCCCGGCAGCAGCATGGGCGCGCAGGCCTATGAAGCCAATGCGGCGATCGCGGGACATGGCGTGGCGATCCTTACCCGGGCACTGTTCAAAGCGGAACTTGCCGACGGGCGCCTGATCCAGCCCTTCGACCTGGTCGGCGATGACGGCCACGCCTACTGGCTGGTCTATCCCGAAGCGCGCCGAAACGTGCCGAAGATCCGCGCCTTCCGCGACTGGCTGCTGGCCGAGATCGCCTGCTGACAGGCGCTTTTGCCTCGATCCAACCTCCAGACCTTCCTGTCGCGCCGCCTGATATCGGGCGCGGGCACGCCTCTCGTCATCCATCCATCGGCGGGTCCGGTGCTGCGCTGCAGCATCGAATCCGGCTTGACATAATTCACGGTAAGTGAGTAATTGCTCACAGCCAAGGCAAATGCTCATCTTGGTTCATGGGAGGAATTTGATGAAACTGCGCACGCTCACCCTGGGCTTGTTGTCGGCCAGCGCTCTCGCTTTCGCCGCACATGCCGAATCCATCACCATCGCCACCGTCAACAACGGCGATATGGTCCGCATGCAGAAGCTGACCGACGACTTCACCAAGGCCAACCCCGACATCCAGCTCAACTGGGTCACTCTTGAAGAGAACGTGCTGCGCGAGCGCGTCACTACCGACATCGCCACCAAGGGCGGCCAGTATGACGTGATGACCATCGGCACCTACGAGGTTCCGATCTGGGCCAAGCAGAGCTGGCTGCTGCCGCTCGACAAGCTCGGCGACGACTATGACGCCAAGGACATCATCCCGGCCATTGCCGGTGGCCTTTCGGTCGACGGCAAGCTCTATGCCGCGCCCTTCTACGGCGAAAGCTCCTTCGTCATGTACCGCAAGGACCTGATGGAGAAAGCCGGGCTGAAGATGCCCGACGCGCCGACCTGGGACTTCATCAAGCAGGCCGCCGACAAGATGACCGACCGCGCCAATGGCGTGAACGGCGTGTGCCTGCGCGGCAAGGCCGGCTGGGGCGAGAACATGGCCTTCCTGACCGCCATGTCGAACTCCTTCGGCGCCCGCTGGTTCGACGAGAACTGGAAGCCGCAGTTCGACCAGCCGGAATGGAAGAACACGCTGCAGTTCTATGTCGACCTGATGAAGGCCGACGGCCCCGAGGGCGCGTCCTCGAACGGCTTCAACGAAAACCTGGCGCTGTTCCAGCAGGGCAAGTGCGGCATGTGGATCGACGCCACGGTCGCGGCGTCCTTCGTCTCCGATCCCAAGGCATCCCAGGTCGCCGACAAGGTCGGCTATGCGCTGGCACCCGACAATGGGCTCGGCAAGCGCGGCAACTGGCTGTGGGCATGGTCGCTAGCCATCCCGGCCGGCACCAAGAAGGCTGACGCGGCCGAGAAGTTCGTCTCGTGGGCGACCAGCAAGCACTATGCCGAACTCGTCGCTTCGAAGGAAGGCTGGGCCAACGTTCCTCCGGGCACGCGCTCCTCGCTCTACGCCAATGCCGAGTACCAGAAGGCGGCTCCGTTCGCCAAGATGACGCTGGACTCCATCAACGCCGCCGACCCGACGCATCCGACCGTCAAGCCGGTGCCCTATGTCGGTGTCCAGTTCGTCGCCATCCCTGAATTCCAGGGCCTTGGCACGACAGTCGGCCAGCTCTTCTCGGCGGCTCTTGCCGGCCAGTCGAGCGTCGACGATGCGCTGAAGCAGGCCCAGGACGCTGCCACCGCGGCAATGACCGAAGGCGGGTATATCAAGTAAGGCTCCTCCCGGTGCCGAATGCCGGTTGCCTCCTCGACCGGCAACGGCCGCCCGAGTTCCCAGCTCGGGCGGCCGCCTTCAACGCCTCTGAAAATTCAGTCTGACCATTGAAGGGTGACCGTCATGGCTACTCAGCAGACCCGTTCGCTTGCCCGTTTCATGATGGCGCCATCCGTCGTGCTGCTGTTCGTCTGGATGATCGTGCCGCTGGTCATCACACTCTGGTTCTCCTTCCAGCAGTACAATCCGCTCAATCCGATCCGCGACGGCTTCGTCGGCTTCTCCAACTACGCGCTGTTCTATTCCAATCCCGCCTTCCTGCAGTCGATCCTCAACACCCTGGTCCTGGTGATCAGCGTGCTGTTGATCACGGTGATCGGCGGCATCGCGCTGGCGCTGTTGATCGACCAGCCGATGTGGGGACAAGGCATCGTGCGCATCCTCGTCATCTCACCGTTCTTCGTCATGCCGCCGGTGGCCGCACTGGTGTGGAAGAACATGATCATGCACCCGCAATACGGGGTGTTCGCCGACATAGCGCGCTTCTTCGGGGCGCAACCGATCGACTGGTTCGGGCAACATCCGATGACGGCGATCATCATCATCGTCGCCTGGCAGTGGCTGCCTTTCGCGACGCTGATCCTGTTGACCGCACTGCAATCGCTCGACGGCGAGCAGAAGGAGGCCGCCGAAATGGACGGCGCCGGCTTCATCAGCCGCTTCATCTATCTGACGCTGCCGCACATGTCGCGCGCCATTACCGTCGTCATCCTGATCCAGACCATCTTCCTGCTCTCTGTCTATGCCGAGATCCTGGTCACCACCAATGGCGGCCCCGGCTACGCCTCCACCAACCTGCCCTTCCTCGTCTACCAGAAGGCGTTGCTGGAGTTCAAAATCGGCCAGGCATCCGCGGGCGGTGTGATCGCCGTCATTCTCGCCAACATCGTCGCCTTCTTCGCCATGCGCGCGGTCGGCAAGAACCTCGACAAGTAAGGGAGGACAAGATGGCACGTGCAGTCACCACCCAACACAAGGTCATTGCGACAGGCGCCGCCTGGATCGTCGCCCTGCTGATCTTCTTCCCGATCCTCTACACGATCATCACCTCGTTCAAGTCGGAACAGGAGGCGATCCAGGGCTTCGCGCTGATCCCTTCGGGAACGTTTGAGAGTTATACCGAGGTTCAGGCGCAGAGCGGCTATTTCAAGTTCTTCTTCAATTCGGTGCTGCTCTCGGTCGGCTCGACCATACTGGCCCTGCTGGTCGCCATTCCGGCGGCATGGTCGATGGCGTTCTCGCCGACCAAGCGGACCAAGGACATCCTGATGTGGATGCTGTCCACCAAGATGATGCCGGCGGTCGCGGTGCTGTTCCCGATCTACCTGATCTTCCGCGACACCGGCCTGCTCGACAGCCGCATCGGCCTGATGGTCATGCTGATGCTGATCAACCTGCCGATCGTGGTGTGGATGCTCTACACCTATTTTCGCGAAATTCCCGGCGAGATCCTGGAAGCGGCGCGCATGGACGGCGCCTCGCTGTGGAACGAGATCATCTATGTGCTGACCCCGATGGCGGTGCCCGGCATTGCCTCGACCATGCTCCTGAACATCATCCTCGCCTGGAACGAGGCGTTCTGGACGATCCGGCTGACCACCACGGAAGCCGCGCCGCTGACCGCCTTCATCAGCTCTTTCTCCAGCCCGCAAGGCCTGTTCTGGGCCAAGCTTTCGGCCGCCTCGACGCTGGCGATCGCGCCGATCCTGATCATGGGCTGGTTCAGCCAGAAGCAGCTGGTGCGTGGCCTGACCTTTGGCGCCGTGAAGTAAGCAAGCCGTGCCGTAACGTGACGCTCAAGAACGTCGGACTATAACCCCTCGGGGAGGAAACCATGGGAAACATCACGCTCAAGAACGTCTCCAAATCCTTCGGGTCGACGGTCATCATTCCGGGCATTGACCTGGTGATCGAGAACGGCGAGTTCGTCGTCTTCGTCGGCCCATCCGGTTGCGGCAAGTCCACGCTGCTGCGGCTGATCGCCGGGCTGGAGGACACCAGCGGCGGCACCATCAACATCGACGGCCGCGACGTCACCGGCGAGGCGCCGGCCAAGCGCAAGCTTGCCATGGTGTTCCAGTCCTACGCGCTCTACCCGCATATGACGGTGGCCAAGAACATCGCCTTCCCGCTGAAGATGGCGGGCGAGGACCAGGCGACCATCGACAAGAAGGTCAAGGACGCGGCGCGCGTCTTGAACCTCACCAACTATCTCGAACGCCGGCCCGGCCAGCTCTCCGGCGGCCAGCGCCAGCGCGTCGCCATCGGCCGCGCCATCGTGCGCCAGCCCTCGGCCTTCCTGTTCGACGAGCCGCTGTCCAACCTCGATGCCGCCCTGCGCGGCACGATGCGGCTCGAGATCAGCGAGCTGCACCATCAGCTCAAGACAACCATGATCTATGTCACCCACGACCAGGTCGAGGCGATGACCATGGCCGACAAGATCGTCGTGCTGAATGCCGGCAATATCGAGCAGGTCGGCTCGCCGATGGAGCTCTACAAGACGCCGCGCAACCTGTTCGTCGCCGGCTTCATCGGCTCGCCGAAGATGAACCTGGTCGAGGGCGCGCCGGCGGCCAAACATGGCGCCAAGACCATCGGCATCCGCCCCGAGCATATGCAGATTTCGACCACCGCTGGAGAATGGAAGGCCACAGTCGGCGTCGCCGAACATCTGGGCTCCGACACGTTCCTGCACGTCCAGGCCGACGGGGTCGGTCCGCTGACGGTGCGTGCCGATGGCGAACTCGCAGTCCACCACGGCGACACCATCTACCTGACGCCCGACAAGGCCAAGCTGCACCGCTTCGGCGCCGACGGAAAGGCAATGTAAGCATGCGCCGCCTGACCGGCAAATCGGCGCTGATTACGGGATCGGCGCGTGGCATCGGCAAGGCCTTCGCCGAAGCCTATGCGCGAGAGGGCGCTACCGTTGCCATTGCCGATATCAATCTCGAGGCCGCGCAAAAGACGGCGGCCGAAATCGGCGACAAGGCGTATGCCGTCAGACTCGACGTCACGGACCAGGCCTCCATCGACGCCGCGGTGAAGACGGTCGAGACCAGGACCGGCGGCCTCGATATATTGATCAACAACGCCGCGCTGTTCGACCTGGCGCCGATCGTCGAGATCTCGCGGGCGAGCTATGAGAAACTGTTCTCGGTCAATGTCGCCGGCACGCTGTTCATGCTGCAGGCGGCGGCCCGCTCGATGATCGCGCGGGGCAAGGGCGGCAGGATCATCAACATGGCAAGCCAGGCAGGCCGGCGCGGCGAGCCGCTGGTCGGCGTCTACTGCGCCACCAAGGCCGCCGTCATCTCGCTGACCCAGTCGGCGGGGCTCGACCTGATCAAGCACCGCATCAACGTCAACGGCATCGCGCCCGGGGTCGTGGACAGCGACATGTGGGATCAAGTCGATGCCCTGTTCGCCAAATACGAGAACCGGCCGAAGGGCGAGAAGAAGAGGCTTGTCGGCGAAGGAGTGCCTTACGGCCGCATGGGCAAGCCGGAGGACCTCGCCGGCATGGCTGTCTTCCTGGCCAGCGATGAAGCCGAGTACATCGTCGCCCAGACTTACAATGTCGATGGCGGCCAGTGGATGAGTTGAGGGGGGCGGCCTCTGCTTCTCGTCCCTCCGCGAGGAGCAGAGGTCCATATTGCAGGGCGCATCGGCCTCGCAAGACGTGTGTCGTCCCTTTCCCGGCAGGACGGGGAGAGGCGGAGTAACGAGGCCGAAGCCCGGCCAAAGGGTAAAACAGATGACCGTGAAACTCTCTTCCGCCAATCTCGCCAACCTTCCCGCCGAGGTCGCCGGTCCGAAATATGACCGCTCGAAGCTCAAGGCCGGCATCGTGCATTTCGGCGTCGGCAATTTCCATCGCTCGCACCAGGCGGTCTATCTCGACGATCTGTTCAATGCCGGGATCGGCCATGACTGGGCGCTCGTTGGCGCCGGCGTCTTCGAGGGTGAGAAGATCGGCCGCGGCAAGCTCGAAGAGCAGGACTGGCTGACCACGGTGGTCGAGCAGGATGAAGGCCATATGAGTGCCCGCGTGACCGGCGCGATGATCGACTTCCTGATGCCCGGTGATGCGGCCGGCATCATCGAACGGCTTGCCGATCCGGCGATCAAGATCGTGTCGCTGACCATCACCGAAGGCGGCTATTTCATCGACCCGGCGTCGGGCAAATTCAACCCCGCCCATCCCGATATCGTCGCCGACGCCCAGCCCGGCGCGACGCCGAAGACCGTGTTCGGCCTCATCCTCGCCGGACTGCTGCGCCGGCGCGACGAAGGCACCGTGCCGTTCACCGTGATGTCCTGCGACAACATCCCCCACAATGGCCATGTCACCTCGGACGGCGTCATCGGCCTGGCGCGGCTGATCGACGAGGATCTGGCCAACTGGGTCAGCGGCAACGTCGCCTTTCCCAACGGCATGGTGGACCGCATCACGCCAGCCACCACCGACCGCGAACGCGGCATCCTGGCCAAGGATTTCGGCGTCGAGGACGCCTGGCCGGTGTTCTGCGAACCGTTCCGGCAATGGGTGCTGGAAGACCGTTTCACCGACGGCCGGCCGCCGCTGGAAAAGGTCGGCGTGCAGTTCGTTAGGGATGTCGCGCCCTACGAGTTGATGAAGATCCGCATCCTCAATGGCGGCCATGCCACCCTTGCCTATCCGGCCGGGCTGATGGACATCCATTTCGTCCATGAGGCGATGCAGGAGCCGCTGGTACGCGGCTTTCTCGACAAGCTCGAGCATGACGAGATCATCCCGACCGTGCCGCCGGTGCCGGACACGGTGCTGGAGGACTATTACCAGCTCATCGAGAAGCGCTTCTCCAATCCCAAGATCGGCGACACGATCCGGCGGCTCTGCCTCGACGGCTCCAACCGCCAGCCGAAATTCATCATCCCGACCATCGCCGACCGCCTGAAGGCGGGAAAGGGTGTCGCCGGGCTGGCGCTGGAATCAGCACTTTGGTGCCGCTATTGCTTCGGCACATCGGACAGCGGCGCAGTCATCGAACCCAACGACCCGAGCTGGGACCGGCTGCAGGCAACGGCAAAGGCGGCAAAGGACGCGCCCGCCGCCTGGCTCGCCATGGAGGACATCTATGGCGATGTCGGCCGCGCCACGGCCTTCGTCGAGGCCTTCGGCCACGCGCTCAACGTGCTGTGGGCTAATGGCGCGCGCGCCACGCTGACGCGCTACATCGCCGGCAAGCTCTGAGAGCCATCAGCCATCATGACGCCTGAACTGGTCATCTTCGACTGCGATGGCGTGCTGGTCGACAGCGAGGCGCTCTCCGTTTCGGCGCTGCTCGGCATGATCGAACTTGCCGGCGGCAGCGTCAGCGAGGATGCCGCCTACGAGCATTTCCTTGGCAAGAGCATGAAAAGCGTGCGCGAGATCCTTGGCCGCGACTTCGGCCTGGAGATCAGCGACCAGCATCTGACCGCCATGCGCGTCGACCTCATGCGCAAGTTCCGTGAGGAGCTGAAACCGATCCCCGGCGTCAAGGAGATGCTGCCGAAGCTCGGCCTGCCATTCTGCGTCGCCTCGTCGGGCACGCTGGAGCGCATCCGCTATGCGCTCGACGTCACCGGACTGCTCGGGCTGATGGAGCCGCATCTGTTCAGCGCCGCCATGGTGGCCAAGGGAAAGCCGGCGCCCGACCTTTTCCTGCATGCCGCCGCCAGCATGCGGGCGCATCCGCGCAAATGCCTCGTCATCGAGGACAGTCCGGCCGGCATCGCGGCGGCACGCGCGGCTGGCATGCGGGTGTTTGCCTTCACCGGCGGCGCGCATGCCGGCAACCCCGCACTGAAAGCGCGGCTTGCGTCGAGTGAACCGGACTTTATATTCGCTGACATGCTGCAATTGCCCGATCTGATTGCAGGCCTGGGAGCGAGAGTTAGAGCATCTTGACGAAACAGTTTGTTTGCGCGGTCGATGTCGGCACCGGGAGCGCTCGCGCGGGCATTCTCGACGCCAGTGGTACCTTGCTTGGCCGTGCCGATAGGCCGATCGCGATGAACCAGCCAAAGCCCGATCACGCCGAGCATGATTCGCGCGATATCTGGGCGGCCGTCTGCGCCGCCGTGCGCGCGGCGCGCGAAAAGGCCGGCGTCGCGGCGCAGGATGTTGTCGGCATCTCGTTTGACGCGACCTGTTCCCTGGTGGTGCGCGACCGGCAGGGCGAACAGCTCAGCGTTTCGACCACCGGCGACAAGCGCTGGGACACTATCGTGTGGCTCGATCACCGTGCCATTGCCGAAGCCGACGAATGCACGGCGAGCGGCCACGAGGTGCTCAACTATATTGGCGGCGTGATGTCGCCGGAGATGGCGACGCCGAAGCTGATGTGGCTGAAGCGCAACTTGGCCAAGAGCTGGAATGAAGCCGGCTATCTATTCGACCTGGCGGATTTCCTGACCTGGCAGGCGACCGGCTCGCTGGCCCGCTCGCAATGCACGCTGACGGCGAAGTGGACTTACCTGGCGCATGAAGACACCGCATGGCAGCGCGATTTCTTCGAAATCGTCGGCCTCGACGATCTCTTCGAGCACGGCAATCTGCCGGAGCGGGCCAGTCCGGTCGGCGCCGACATTGGTCCGCTGACAGCGCAAGCCGCGGCCGAGCTCGGCCTGACGGAGAACTGCCGGGTCGGCGCCGGGGTCATCGACGCCTATGCCGGCGCGCTCGGCGTGCTTGGCGGCTTTGCCGGCGACGAGCAGGATATCGGCCGGCATCTGGCGCTGATTGCCGGCACGTCCTCCTGCGTCATGGCGATGTCGCCCGACCCGCAGCCTTTCGCCGGCGTCTGGGGGCCGTACTATGGCGCGGCGCTGCCGAAGCTGTGGCTGTCGGAAGGCGGCCAGTCGGCCACGGGCGCGCTGCTCGACCACATCATCCGCTGGCACGGCGCCGGCGGCGAGCCGGACGCAGCCATGCATGCCAGGATCGCCCGGCGCGTCGCCGAACTGCGCGCCGTCGAGGGCGAGAACCTCGCTGCACGGCTGCATGTGCTACCGGACTTTCACGGCAACCGTTCGCCGCTCGCCGATCCGCATGCCGTCGGCGTCGTCAGCGGGCTGACACTGGATTCCTCGTTCGACAGCTTGTGTAAGCTCTATTGGCGTACCGCCGTCGGCATCGCGCTCGGCGTGCGCCATGTGCTGGAGGCGCTGAACGAGAACGGCTACCTGATCGACACGCTGCATGTCACCGGAGGCCACACCAAGAACCCGCTGCTGATGGAGCTCTACGCCGACGCCACCGGCTGCACGGTGGTCGAGCCGCTGGCCGACGAGGCTGTGCTGCTCGGCACCGGCATGGTCGCCGCGACCGCCGCCGGGCTTTTCCCCGACCTCAACGCCGCCTGCCTTGCCATGCAGCAGGGTGGCAAGAGGCGCGCCGCCAACAAGGCCGCCGGCGCCCGCTTCGATCGCGACTACCGGATTTTCCTGGAAATGCACCGGCAGCGGCAGGCGCTCGACGCGATCCGCTAAGCTGTTGCCTACTGCCTGCGTAGCGACGCGCCTGACGTTGCGTCGAACAAATGGATGGCCTCTTCCTCGAATGTGTAGCGGACAGGCGCATTCAGCACCGGGCATTCGCGTGCCGGAACCAGCGCACTGATCTCCTTGCCGCCGGAACCGAATGTCACCAGCGCATCATTGCCGTGGAATTCTATGAGATCGGCCGTGCCTTGCAGTATGGCGGCGGCCCCGGCATTGGCCGTCTTCAGGTCCGGCGGCCGGATGCCGAGCACGGCGCGGTCGCCATGCTGCAGGTGGAAATCGCGGCCTTCGATCGAAAGAACCGCACCGGCACCGGTCAGCGTCCAGCCATCCCCTTTCCGGCCAATCGCCACCTCGACAAAATTCATGTTCGGCGTGCCTATGAAACCGGCCACGAACATGTTGGCGGGCCGCAGGTAGATTTCCGCCGGCGCGCCGACCTGCTCGATGACACCCTCTTTGAGCAGCACGATGCGGTCGGCCAGCGTCATCGCCTCCAACTGGTCATGGGTGACGTAGACGGTGGTCGTCTTCAGCGACTGGTGCAGCCGCGCGATCTCGACGCGCATATGGTTGCGCAGCTTGGCATCGAGATTGGAAAGCGGTTCGTCGAACAGGAACACCTTTGGTGTCTTGATCATCGCCCGCGCGATTGCCACGCGCTGCTGCTGGCCGCCGGAAAGCTCGGCCGGCTTGCGGCCGAGATAGGGCTCCAGCCCGAGCGTCCTCGACACCGCTTCGACCCGCTTGCGGATCTCGGCCACGGGCACTTTCTGGCGCCGCAGCCCGAAGGCGATGTTGTCGAAGATCGTCATATGCGGGTAAAGCGCGTAGTTCTGGAACACCATGGCAATGCCGCGGTCGCCCGGATCGAGGTCGTTGACCACCTTGCCGCCGATCGAGACCTCGCCGCCGCTGATGTCCTCCAGCCCCGCCAGCATGCGCAGCAAGGTCGACTTGCCGCAGCCGGACGGGCCGAGGAAGACGACGAATTCGTGTTCCTCTATCGAGAGGTTGAGGTCGCGGATGACCGTGGTGGCGCCATAGGCCTTGTCGACATGGGAGCAAACGATCGCGGACATGATCATCCCTTCTCGCCGGTGAGCAGGATCTGCAGCTTGACGTCTTCCGGATTGCCTTGGGCAGCCCGCTCGAAGGCCTCGATGCTGTCGGCGAAATCATAGGTGCCGGTGATCAGCGGCTTGAGGTCGACCTTGCCGGAGGCGATCAGCTGCAAGGCGCGGTCGAAGATGTTGGCGTAGCGGAACACTGTCTCGATGCGCACCTCCTTCGAGATCGCCGCCGGCACGTTGAGCACCACCGGCTCCACCGGCAGCCCGACCAGGACCACCGCGCCGCCCGGCCGCACGACATCGAACAGATCGGCGAAGGCTTTCGGGCTGCCGCTGGCCTCGCAGACGATGTCGGCGCCCCAATTGTCGGTCGCGGCGGCGACCGCATCGACCAGCGACTGCTCGCCGAGATTGACCGGCACGATGCCGGCATATTGCGCGGCGATCTTGAGCTTGGGCGCGGAGAAATCGGAAATCAGCACTTTCGAGCAGCCACCGGCCAGGGCGGCAAGCGCGATCATGATGCCGATCGGGCCGCAGCCGACGACGACGGCGACATCGCCGGGGACGATGCGGGCACGGCTTGCCGCCTGCATGCCGATGGCGAAGGGCTCGACCATCGCGCCCTCGGCGAAGGAGACATTGTCGGCCAGTTTGTAGGTGAAGGCGGCTGGGTGCACCGCATAGGGCGCCAGCACGCCATGCACCGGCGGCGTCGCCCAGAAACGGACGTCGGGGTCGACATTGTAGATGCCGAGCTTGGTCGCGCGCGACGACAGGTTCGGCACGCCCGGCTCCATGCAGACGCGGTCGCCGACCTTGAACGTTCCGACATTGGCGCCGGTCTCGACGACCGTCCCCGCGGCTTCGTGGCCGAGTACCATGGGTGCGCGCACGACATAGCTGCCGATGGCGCCATGGGTGTAATAGTGCACGTCGCTGCCGCAGACGCCGACCGTATGGATGGCTATCTTGACGTCGTCCGGCCCGACATCGAGCGGCAGCGCGACCTCGCGCAGCGACAGTTCGCCTTTTTTCTCAAGCACCAGTGCCCGCATCGGGAAATCCTCACATCAACTCTTTTTTTGCCGGAAAACGGAATTCAGGAAGCCGCTGAGCACGCCGAGGAACAGCAGCGGCGGTAGGGACAGGAGCACGACCGAGGCGTTGAGAATGCCCCAGGGCACGTTCATGCCTTGCTGGGAGAGTTCGGAGGCGACGATCGGCAAGGTCTTGGCGTTGGAGCTCGACAGCATCAGCGCGATCAGGAATTCGTTCCAGACCAGCACGAAGCTGAAGGCGACCGCTCCTGCCAAAGAGCGCGCCGCGACAGGCAACGCGATGCGCCAGAATACCGAATAGGCGCCGTAGCCGTCGACGAAGGCGGCTTCCTCGATCTCCTTCGGCACGCCTTGGAAGGCAGGGATGGCCAGCCACATGATCACCGAGATGGTGAGCAGCGAATAGGTGATGATCAGTGCCGGCAAAGTGTCGTAGAGGCCGACCTGCAGCCAGATCACCATCAGCGGAATGGCCACCGCCACCGGCGGCAGGAAGCGCAGCGACAGCACGAAGAACTGGATGTCGCCGGCCCAGCGGTTGGGATAGCGCGCCACCGCGTAGGCCGCCGGCAAGCCGAGCACGATGCCGATCAGCACGGCCGAGCCGCAGGCGACGACCGAGTTGTAGAGCCCGGTGAGCACGCTGTCGCGGCCGAGGATATAGCCGATGTTGGCCCATGTCGGCGTGAACACCAGGCGCGGCACGCGGGTGATGATGTCGACATTGTTCTTCAGCGCATTGAGCGCCGTCCACAGCAGCGGGAACACGGCGATGAAGCCGGCAAAAGCCAGTACGATCCTGCCGATCAGGCGACCCGGTCTCATGCCTGCACCCGCTTCCACAGCATGGTGAAGGTGATGACGGTGGCGATCATCATCAGCACGGCCATGGCCGAGGCGTAGGACACCTTGCCGGACTCGATGAAGCCTTGCGAGAAGGCGTACATGTCGAGCGTTTCGGTGGCCACGCCCGGTCCGCCGCGGGTCATCACATAGATCAGGTCGAAGGAACGCAGCGATTCGATCATCTTGACGAACATCAGGCTGATCAATGGCGCCTTCAGCATCGGCAAGGTGACATAAGCGTGGATCTGCCATCGCCGGGCATGGTCGAGGCGCGCCGCCTCGATCGGTTGCGGCGGCAAGGTTTCAAGCAGCTTCAGCACGATGACGGCGAAGAACAGCCCCCATTGCCAGACATCGACCGAAGCGACAGCGAACAAGGCCGTCCCCGGCTTGGACAGCGGGTCGAAGATCAGCCCGCCGGTCAGCAACCGGTACGGGTAGGTGGCGATGCCGTAGAGCGGGTGATAGGCGAACTTCCAGACGAAGGCGGCCGAGACACGCGGCAACAGCACCGGGATGATGAACAGCAGGCAGTAGAGATTGCGCAGGCGTGGGCTGGCGACCTCGAACATCAGCACGCCGAGCCCGATCGCCACCACCATGGTCGCGACAACAGTGACGATCTCCCATTTCACCGACACCCAGACCGCGTTGAGGAAGCGGCGGTCGAGGAACAGGTCGACGAAGTTCGACAGCCAGACCCAGGAATAATCTGAAGTGCTCAGCTCGCGATTCTGCAAGGCGATGACAATGGCGTAGAGCGTCGGCACCATCGACAGCACCAGAAGGATGGCGATGGTCGGAACGACGAAGGTGACAGGGAGCGACGTGCGTCGGGCCATTGGCATCTATCCTCGCTTGCGTCTCGATCGTGTCGGCATGATTTCCTCGTTGGTCAAAAGTCCCGCGGCGCGCAGGTCCCGGCATTGCGGACAATGCCGCGGACCGCGCGCCACGGGCGGGAGGATGGCCCTATTTCTTCTTCGCCAGCTCGTTGGCATAGGCCTCGAGCTCGTTGAGGCCGCCCTTGACGTCGGTGCGGGTGCCGGTGACCAGTTCCTCGAGGATGATGCCCCAGCGGTCGCCGAGATCGGGCCAGCGCGGATCCTGCCAGAAGTTGACCGCCGTGACCTTGCCGGTCTCTGCCAGCGCCTGGCCGAGATCGGCGCCGTAGATGTCGGCGAACTCCTTGCTGGACAGGATGCTGGTGCGGTTCAGTTCGCCGAACTGGTGGGCGTCGAGCCGGCGCTTCTCGTTTTCCTTCGATGTCGCCCAGGCGATGAACAGGCCGGCGCATTTCTTCGAGGCGTCGTCGGCATTGGCCTTTGCCGCGATGGCAAGGCCATGGCCGTAGCCGCCGCCGGGCAGCGGCGAGGGCGGCGGCAGGAAGCCGATCTTGCCGACCACTTGCGAGGTCTTCGGGTCGACCGCCATGCCGGACAGCGGCGTCGATTCGACGAGGATCGCGACCTGGCCCGACAGGAAGGCGCCGGTCGATTCATCCCAGCTGCCGGTCTGCGTGCCAGGTGCCGAATCCTTGAACAGCTTGAGGTACGTCTCGGTCGCCTTGACGGCGGCGTCCGAGTTGAAGACCGGCTTGTCGCCGTCGAACCACTGGCCGCCATAGGCCTTGAAGAAAGGCATCCAGCGCCAGACATTGGCGCCGGAGCCGCGTGCTCCGCGCAGCGCGATGCCATACATGCCCTTGTCCGGATTGGTCAGCTTCGGCACGTCGGCGATCAGCTCGTCCAGCGTCTTGGGCGGCTGGATGCCGGCGGCCTCGAGCACGTCCTTGCGGTAGACCATCAGGTCGCCGCCGCCGGTCAGCGGCGCGAACCAGACCTTGCCATCAAAGGTGGCGACCTTCTGGCGGCCGGGGTCGAAGTCGGCATAGTCATAGTCAGCCGGATAATAATCGGTCAGCGGCACGATCCATTTCGACGAGGCGAACAGAGCGACATTGGCTTCGTCGACATAGTAGACGTTGTAATTGCCGACGGTGGACGCATCGGCGCGCGATTTTGCCCGGCGGTCGTTCTCGTTGAGATAATCGATCTGGAAGCCGGCGCCGGCGAGCTTCTCGAACTCGGCCTTTGAGTCCTCCAGAAGCGTCAGGCCGTCGCGCGGCTGCGCCAGCACCTTGACCGGGGCCGAACAGACCGGCGCCTGCGCCAGCGCGATGGTTGATACGGTAGTGGAAAGCATGAAAGCTGCGCCCAAGCTCGCAGCGAGCCGAATTGGTTTCATTGATTTTCTCCTCCAGGAACACTCGCAGGAAGCGGAAGTCCTCGGGTTCTGCGATCCTCACCATCGCCCGAGCGACATGCCACCCATCGCCAAAATGCGGCGTTCAATCGGGGCTTGCTAGAAGCCCCGTTGCAGCAAACCTGTACTTTTATGCATTGTGCAGCGCAAAACTCAGCACCCTGCAACGAAGTCCGTCACACGAGTATCGATCTCAGCCGAACTGTCGATTCAGGGCGTACTTATGCGCGCATCGTCAGCCGCTGCCGCGACAGCTTGCGATAGGAGGATGGCGTCATCTTGTGCTTGCGCAGGAAGGCGCGGTTGAAGTTTGAGATGTTCATGTAGCCGACCTGGAAACAGATATCGGTGATCGCGATATCGGTGTCGGCGAGCAGCTTGCAGGCCTGCCAGAGCCGGAGCTTGGCAACATGGTCGCTGAACGAGTTGCCGGTGTTCTTCTGGAAGAAGCGCGAGAATGTGCTCTCGCTCATTCCGGCGCGTTCGGCAACGTCGGGCAGCTTCAGATCCTCGGCGAAATGCTGGAACAGATAGGTCAGGGTTCGCTGGATGATGTCGAGCGAGGCGGCGTCGAGGACCGGCGAAAAGTCAGGCGACGACAAGAGTTCGTATTCGTCGGTCCTGGCCAGGAGGTCGACCAGTTCGAGGAACAGGCAGAGGCGGGCGAGCCCGTGCACGCTTCCCATCCGCTCCATCAGTGCGGCGCCCTCCAGTGCGGTGCGGCCGTGAAAGACCATGCCGCGCAGCGACCGCTCGAGGAACGGCTCCAGTTCGCGCAGTTCCGGCAACAGGCCCGCCGAGCCACGCAGCCTCTGCGCATCGAATTGCAGAACGATGTCGCGGCCTTCGATCAGCTCGCCCGGCTGCACCGCGGTCACCCAGTCATGCGGCAGGCCGCCGCCGACGATGGTCAGGTAGCCCGGCCCGAATTCGCCGATGTGATCGCCGACCAGAACCACGCCGGAGGATTTCCGCAGCAGATGGATCTCGTATTCCGGATGGAAGTTCCAGACATTGCGCTCCCAGGGATAGTCGTCCAGCCGCCACAGGAAGCTGTCGCTGGCCTCGGTGACGATATGTTCGAAGGCCGGCGCCGTGCGCGGAATCGCGGCCGTGTTTTTTCGCTGTCTGAACGCCATCCATTCCTCCCGGCGGGTTCGCTGGCTGCCGGTCCTCCAAGGCAATCCGTAACAGCCAGCAGCCTGCAAGGGAACGAGGCAACGGCGACCCCGGAACGGCGCTGGCTCAATCGCTGCCCGCTCCTCCTCCCTTGCCTTCATGTCGCATTTCGTTCAATAGACGGCGCAAACGCCGCGAAACCGAAGGTTTTGCCGTTTGTCATGCGGCTTCCGGCTTTTTTTGCCGACGTGCCGCGCCTGGAAAGAGCGGAACAATGTCTGCGATCGAAGCCGGCGCTCGCGCGCCGGAAAATCTTTGGCGTCAGGAAATCAGGGCGACGCTGGCGCTGGCCTGGCCGATGGTGCTGACCAATCTCGGCCAGACCGCGATGACGGCCACCGACGTGATGATGATGGGCAGGCTCGGGCCGGACACGCTGGCCAGCGGCGCGCTTGGTGCCAACCTCTATTTCATGCCGCTGATCTTCGGCCTCGGCCTGATGCTGGCGACCTCGCCGATGATCGCGACCGAGCTTGGCCGCCGCCGCCATTCGGTGCGCGATCTGCGTCGCACCGTGCGCCAGGGCCTGTGGCTGGCGATCCTCATCTCGATCCCGATCTGGATCGTGCTTTGGCACGGCGAGGCGATTCTGCTGGCCATGGGCCAGGAGCCCGCGCTGGCACACCAGGCCGGCATCTACCTGCGCTGGCTGGAATGGGCGGTGCTGCCCTTCTACGGCTATATCGTGCTGCGCTCGTTCATCTCGGCGCTGGAGCGGCCGGGCTGGGCACTGATCATCGTCTTCGTCGCCGTCGCCTGCAACGCCGTCTTCAACTGGGTATTCATGTTCGGCAATCTCGGCTTTCCGGCCATGGGCATTGCCGGCTCGGGCCTCGCCACCTCGCTGTCCAGCACGCTGATGTTCATCGGCATGGCTGTCGTGGTGATGCTGGAGAAGATGTTCCGGCGCTACCGCCTGTTTGGCCGCTTCTGGCGGTCCGACTGGCCGCGCTTCAAGGGGCTGCTGCGGCTCGGCCTGCCGATCGCCGGCATCCTCGCTTTCGAAGTGACGATCTTCAACGCGGCAGCGCTGCTGATGGGCCTGATCGACGCGGATTCGCTGGCCGCGCATGCCATCGCCATCCAGATCGCCTCGATCTCCTTCATGGTGCCGCTCGGCCTCAACCAGGCGGTGACGGTGCGCGTCGGGCTCGCCCATGGCGCCGGCAATCCGGAAGGCGTGTCGCGCGCCGGCTGGACCGCCTTCGTCATCGGCGTCTCGTTCATGGCGTTGATGGGGCTGGTGATGGTGCTGTGGCCGCATCTGCTGATCAGCGCCTTCATCGATCTCGCCAACCCGGCCAATGCCCGGGTGATCGCGCTTGCCGTCTCGTTCCTGGTGTTTGCAGCCCTTTTCCAGGTCTTCGACGGCGCGCAGGCGGTCGCCGCCGGCATGCTGCGCGGCCTGCACGACACCAAGGTGCCGATGATCTATGCCGCGATCGGCTATTGGGGCGTCGGCCTGCCACTCGGCGTGCTGCTCGCCTTCCATTTCGGCTTCCACGGCGTCGGCATCTGGATCGGCCTGTCGACGGGGCTGGCCGTGGTGGCGGCGCTGCTCCTGACGCGCTGGCTGCGCCGCGACCGGATCGTGCCGTCAGGCGCGTTCGGACATTGAACCGGACGGGTGCCAAGGCGGCTGGCGGCCAACGCTCCCCCGAAATGCCTTTGCGCCGCGATGGATGCGGTCAGAATGTCGGCGGCGTGTTGACCCAGAGGATACGGGCGGTGATCGAACCGACATTGCGGTAGCCATGGCCGAGTTCGGAGTTGAAATAGAACGCGTCGCCCGCCTCGAGCGCCACCACGTTCGACTCGACCAGCAACTCGACGGAACCTTCGAGCATGTAGCCGAATTCCTGTCCCTTATGGCTGATCAACTCGGGGCTGCCGCCACCGGCCTCGATCACATGGACGTTGATCTGCAGCAGATATTCCGGACCGGATGGTACCAGTTGCTCGAGCACGACATGGTTGCCCGAACGCCGATGTCCCGTCTCCATGTGCGGACGCTCGTTTTTCCGCAACACGAACACTTCCGAGGCATTGTGCTGCAGCGTGCCGAACATCGCGTTCATGTTGATGCCCAGCGCCTGCACAAGCCGGTGCAGGGCCGCCATCGAGGGCGTCGCCAGGTCGTTCTCAATCTTCGACAGATAACCTTCCGTCAGGCCGATGCGGGCGCCGAGTTCCTCCAGACTGAGGCCAAGCACCTGTCTGGCGTGGCGCAGCTTGACGCCGATCCTCGGGGTTTCGTTTCGGTCGCGCATGTCAAGTCCGCATCTTTATCCAGTCCGCCAGCTTCGCCAACAGGAAATCGACTTCCGCCTCGGTGTTATAGTGGGCGAGCCCGATGCGCACGACGCCGTTCCGGTCCGCGAGCCCCAGGCGCCTGATCGGCTCCAAACCGTAATTATGGCCGTGCCAAAGATAGATGCCTTCCTTTGCCATCGCCTTTGCGATGTCGGCGGGGTCGGTCCCTTCGACGGTGATCGACACGGTCGGCACCCGGCGCGCCTGCGCCGCCACATCGGTTATACCCTGAATGACGACGCCATCGATTCTGGACAGTCCGGCAATCAGCCGCGCCGTCAGGACGCGCTCATAACGATCGGCGACTTCAATGCCGGCGACGATCCGCTCACGCCGCGTCGCCTGCGGGTGGATATTGCCAAAGGACTGTCCGAGCCAGGCATAGTGCTCGACCGCGCCAAGCACCCCGGCAAGCGCCTCGCGGCTTGTCGTCCCCGTCTCGAATTTCCCAGGAGGCGTGTTCGAAGCCGCACGCACCTTATAGGCGGTCAGCGCCTGCAGCAGATCGAACCGGCCCCATAACACGCCGTGGTGCGGTCCAAAAAATTTGTAGGCCGAGCAAACCAGGAAATCACAGCCAATCGCCTGGACGTCGATCACCCCATGCGGCGCGAACTGCACCGCATCGACATAGCTTAGCGCCCCGACCGCGCGTGCGCGCTGCGCGATCCGCTTCACGTCGTTGATCGTGCCGGTAACGTTGCTGGCATAGCCGACGGCGACGAGCCTGACCTTCTCGTCGACAGTCGCCTCCAGCGACGACAAGTCGAGTTCGAAGGTTTTTGGGTCAAGATCGATCCAGCGCACTTCAAGCCCGCGGTCCTGCGCAAGCATCAGCCAGGGCGCGACGTTGGCGTCATGATCCATGCGCGTCAAAACGATGGCGTCGCCGGCGTTCAGATCGCGGCCGATGGCGCGCGACACGGCGAAAGTCAGAGTCGTCATATTTTGGCCGAACACCACCTCACGCCGGTCGGCGGCGTTGAAGAAGTCGGCCATCGCCTGATGCGCGTCGTCGACCATGGCCTGGGCCGCGAGCGAGGTTTCGAAATAGCCGCCAAGATTGGCGTTGTTCTCGATCATGGCACGCGTCATACGTTCTATCGATCGGCCCGCCATCTGGGTCCCCGCGGGATTGTCGAAGAAAATCCGCTTCGTCGGTGCGGCATCGCTCGCCATCGCCGGAAAAGCATCGCGGACTGTGTTTATATCCATGTCTGAATTTCCGTGTCCTGATGATCGTTGCGCGGCGGTCCCAAGGCCGCCGCCAGCCGCGGTTCAGGCGTTCAGCCGGCCGCTTCGTGGATGGCGACGGCGCGAGCCGGGAAGCCGGATCCGGCCGTCGGCTTCGGCCAGGTTGCCATTATCAACGCGCCGGCCTCTGGCACCTTGTCGAGATTGGCCAAGAGCTCGATCTGCCAGCAGTCGCGGGACAGCACATAATACTCCAGGCTTGCATCGCCTGCCGACGTGGCGAGGCCGGGGTCGGTGTCCATGCCCTCGTGCCCGATGGCGGTGACACCGCGGCGTTCCAAAAGTTCCTCCAGCACCGGCTTCGACCAGCCCGGCGCATGCGAGATACCGTCGGCCGACTTGTTCTGAAACTTCACGGGGTCCGGCCAGCGCGGCCACCACCCGGTGCGAAGCGCGACAAAACACTTTTCGGGGATCCGGCCGTTCCTGGCCTCCCAGGCGGAAATATCGTCCAGCGTCGGCGTCGCGTCGGGATCGGCGGCGACCCTGTCGCTGATGTCGAGGATGACCAGCGGCAGAAGCATCTCCGACACCGGCAGTTGGTCGATCGAGCGGCCGCCGTCGATAAAGTGCACCGGCGGGTCGACATGCGTGCCCCATTGCCCGACGAAGGCGTAGTGGTGGACCTGGAAGGCGTCGCCCTTCGAATAATCGAGCAAGGCGCTGCGCTGCTCATCCGGAAAGGCCGGGAAATGCGGCTGGCCCGGACGAAAGCCATGTGTCAGGTCGGTGAAGGTCGCGGCTGACAGCCGCGACCGGTAGATGTCCCAAAGCGAACCCGGAATCGACAAGATCACGGCTCCGCGACGAAGGTCGGCGCCGCTTCGCTTGCCAAGACAAGCTTGCCGTCCTTGACACCAATGACCGATACCGACTTGTCCGGCACCGAAATGCCCGGACGGTAGGTGATCGTGCCGGTCACGCCATCGAGCCCGGACGTGGCGGCAAGCGCGTCGCGGATCTTGGCCGGATCCGGCGCGCCGGCGCGCTTGATCGCATCGGCCATCAGCTTGACCGAGTCGTAGCCGAGCGCCGCGAAGGCGTTCTCCGGGGCATTGCCGACCGACTTGGTGTAGGCGTCGATGAAGGCCTGCACTTTCGGGGCGGCGCCCTCACCGATATAGGCGTGGGTTGTGAAGTAGGTATCCTTGGCCGCGTCGCCGCCGACCTGGATCAGCAACGGCGTGTCGTAGCCGTCGCCGCCGACCACCGGCAGATTGATGCCGGCCTGGCGCATCTGCTTCAGGATCAGGCCGATTTCCTCGGCATTCGACGAGGCATAGACGAAGTCAGGCTGAGGCGACAGCGCCTTCAGCTTGGCAATCTGGGCGGTAAAAGTCTTGTCGCCGATCTTGTAGGTGTCGCGCTCCAAAATCCTACCCCCGCCATGCTCGTAGGCGGCGACGAAATAGTCCGACAGCAGCGTTGTGTACTCGGTGCCGATGTCGGTCAGTAGGTAGGCGGTCTTGCCGTTCAGCTTGTTCAGCGCAAACTCCGCGCCGACCGCGGCCTGAACATTGTCGCCGAAAGCGGCGAGGAAGATTTCGTTGCCGAGCTGGCCCGGCAATTTCGGAGAGGTCGCGCCGGGCGTGATGAATGGTATCTGCGCCTTCTGGACCTGCGGTCCGATGGCCAGCACCGAGTCGGAATCGGCGAAGCCGATGATGCCGACGACCTTGTCGCTGTCGATCAACTGGCTGGCGACGGTCGAGATCGTCGTCGAATCGCTCTTGGAGTCGTAGATCACCAGTTCTATCTGCTGGCCGAGCACGCCGCCGGAGGCGTTGATTTCGCTCGCTGCCAGTTTGGCGCCGTTCAGCATGGGACCATCGAGTGAGGCCTGGATGCCGGTCAGGTTTGCCGGATAGCCGATCTTGATCGTGTCGGCAGCAAGTGCCGTGCTGGCCGAGGCGAGCGCGAAGAATGCGCCCAGTCCCAGGCCGATGGTGCCGCGTCGAGTGAGTTTGATCATCGTTTTCGTTCCTCTGTCTGGTTCACCGTTGCCGATCCTTGGGTTAACCCGAACGTGAACTCCCGGTCCCCCATGATCCCCTTCGGCCGGAAGATCATCACTAGAATGAAGATGAAGCCGAGTACGATCTGGCTGGCGCCAAACAGGGCCGGCACCGCGAAATCGCCGATCGTGAAGCCGCGTTCGACCGTGCGCAGGACCTCCGACAACAGCGAAACGCAGACGACGCCAACCACAGCGCCGGTCAGCGAGCCCATGCCGCCCAGCACCAACATGGTGATCAGGCTCATCGTCAGCGCGAAGTAAAAGGTGTTTGGCGAAAACGAGCCGAGATAATGCGCGTAGAGCGACCCGCCGACCCCTGAGAAGAACGCGCCGGTGACGAAGGCAATCAGTCTGGTCCGCAGCACGCCGATTCCGACAGCGCTGGCTGCGATGGTGTCGTCGCGCACCGCCTTCATGGCGCGCCCAAAAGGCGAGTAAACCAGGCGCGCCAGCACGAACAGCGTGATGGCGAGCCAGCCCATCACCCAGGGCAGCGTCGTCTCCAGCGGCACACCGGTGAACGTGCGGGCGCCTCGGGTGAAATCCGACGCATTGATCAGCACCACGTTGACGATGATCAGGAATCCCATCGTCGCCACCGAAACGAAATAGCCTGACAGACGCATCAAGGGATAACCGACGACCACCGCAAGCAGCGCCGTCAAAAGACCCGCCACCAGCGTCGCCGGCAGGAAGGGAAGGCTGAAGGCATGCAGAAACGCAGGCAGATGCGGCAGCAACGCCATTTTTTGCTGCACCGGGATCGACAGGATCCCGGAAATATACGCGCCGGCGCCAATGAATCCGACATGGCCGAGCGAAAACACGCCCGTAAAACCGTTGCTCAGCGACAGTGCCAGCACCAGGATCGCATTCAGCGCGATCAGCAGGATAATCCGGACGAAATAGTCGCTCAGCACATGCGGCGCACCGAAAGCGACGGCCGCACCCGCCACCAGGGCGACGAGGACGAGGAGTGTAATCCGCGCTTCCCGGCTCACAGCTTGATCTCCCGGTTTGGCTGGAGCAGTCCGCCCGGGCGAACCAGTAGAAAGGCGATCAGCACGGCGAAAACGATTGCATCGCGATAGGACGAGACGGCGCTCGGCAGGAATGCGACTATGAAGATCTCCAGCGCGCCCAATATGTAACCGCCGACCAGGGCGCCCGCGATCGACCCGAAGCCGCCGATGATCGCCGCCACGAAAGCCTTCAGGAGCGGTGTGAAGCCCATCTGCGGCTGCACCACGCCGGCCTGAGCCGCCCACAGAATGCCGGCGAGGCCCGCATAGGCGGATGCGACGATGAAGGCGACGACGATCAGCCGGTTGACGTTCAGTCCGACAAGTTGTGCCGCCGACATGTCCTCCGCCGCGGCGCGCATGCCGAGCCCAGTCGTGGTGCGCGTGATGAACCAGCCGAGGAGCAGCAGCGACACGAAGGTCAGCGCGATGGTCAGGAGATTGATGCTTGTGAAGGTGATGGCGCCGTTCGACACTTCCCAGGAGGTGTTGAGAATATCGGGGAGTGGAAAATTGCGCGGCGAGGAGGTGAACACCAGGATGCCGACGTTCTCGATGATGTAGGTGACGGCGAGGCTTGTCAGCAGTCGCGCGACGTCGGGTGCGTCGCGGATCGGACGATAGGCGATACGTTCGATGAGGAAGCCCGTGACGGCGGCCGCCGCGATGCCGCAGATCACGGCGACCGGGAACGGAACGCCGATTCCCGCCAGCAGCGCTACCCCGAATGCGCCCACCATCATCACGTCGCCATGCGCGAAATTGGTCAGCTTGAGGACGCCGAAGACGATCGACAGACCGACCGCCACGAGTGCGTAGAGGCTGCCGAGGCTCACCGCGTTGACGATCTGCTGAAGGATATAGTCCAGCTGGGTCATGTTGCCGCCCCAAGATATGCCTGCGCCACGCGCTCGCTGTCGCGCAGTTCCGCGGACGGGCCCGACAGCGCCACCTGACCGGTGCGCAGCACATAGGCGCGGTCGGCGAGGTCCAGGGCGAGCGTGATGTTCTGTTCCACCAATAGCATCGTCATGCCCTGGCGCTTGAGTTCGGCAAGCGCGCTGAAGATGTGGCGCACCAGCAGCGGCGCAACGCCGAGCGAAGGCTCATCGAGCAGCAGCAGGCGCGGCGCCGCCATCAGCGCACGCGCCAGAGCAAGCTGCTGCTGTTCGCCGCCCGACAGCGTGCCGGCCAGCTGCTTCAGCCTTTGCTTGAGAATCGGGAACAGCATGAACATGCGCTCGCTGTCTCTGGCGATGGCCTCCTTGTCGGTGCGGGTGCAGGCGCCAAGCCGCAGATTGTCGGCCACCGTCAGTCCGCCGAAGAGGCGCCTGCCCTCCGGACTCTGCGCGATGCCCAGAGATACGATCTGCGACGGAGCGATACCTCCAATCGACTTGCCATCGAAGATGATCTTGCCGCCACGCGGCCGCGACAGACCGGAAATGGTGCGCAAGGTCGTGCTCTTGCCGGCGCCGTTGGCTCCCACCAGTGCCACCACCTCGCCGGCACGGACGTCGAGCGAAATGCCCTTCAGCGCGCGCACCGCGCCGAAATTGACCTCGAGGTTCTCTACGCTGAGCAGGACAGGGTTAGGCGTGGCCAAGATACGCCTCCCGCACTTTCGGGTGTTCGCGTACCTGCTCCGGCGTTCCGACGCAGATCACCTCGCCAGTCGCCAGCACCTGGATGCGTTCACACAGCGTCATGATCAGGTCCATGTCGTGCTCGACAACGACCACAGTTACGTCGTAGCGGTCTCGGATCGTCCGGATCAGCGCCGCCAACAGCTTGGTCTCGTTGGAATCAAGCCCGGCTGCGGGCTCGTCGAGCAGCAACAGCTGCGGGCCGGTCGCCAGCGCACGCGCAATCTCCAGCCGCCGCTGATCGCCGTAAGGAAGATCCGCGGCAATCCTGCCGGCCTGCTCCGTCAGGCCCATCAGGTCGAGGAGTTCGTCGGACTTCTGCCGCGTCGCGGCCACCCGCTCGCGATAGCGCCGGCCGCGCAGCACGGTATCGGCGAAGCCGACAGGATGGCGCAGCTGCGCCGCCGTCAGCACGTTCTGTGCGACACTGAGGCTGCCGAACAGGCGAGAACCCTGGAAGGTGCGGGCGATGCCCATCGCGACGATCTGCGACGTGCGCAAGCCGACGATCGAGCGGCCCTTCATCTCGATGCTACCGGAATTCGGCTGAGAGAAGCCGGTGATCAGGTTGAAAAGCGTGCTCTTGCCCGAGCCATTCGGGCCGATGACGCCGACGATTTCACCTTTGTGGAGCTCGAGGGAATGATCTCGCAGGGCAACCAGCCCTCTAAAGGCCTTTGTCAGCCCAACCGTCTTCAACAGCACTCGGCTCGACTGTCTATCCACGCGCAGGTTAACCCCGTCCGGCCCGGTCGAGCAGCGAATGGACAATTCGCACGACGATATGTCAAGCCCTATTCCTAGCAGGAAAGCTCTATGCCTACCCCGGCCGTTGCGTTGCTGCTGCCGACTGGATCCTGGCCGATGATTTCCAGTTTAAGTCGCGTCGAGCTGGTCAGTGCGGCATATGCGCGGCTCGGCAGGCGGCGCGCCGTTCGAGCCGGCGGGCGTATTGCGTCAGCGGAGGCACATGGCGACGAAGATCCGCGCCACCAGCCCAATAGACCTTGAACGGCTCGAAGGTCGCATTGAGCGCGGAGGCTGGCGCCGCCATTGAACCGCGCGCCCGCCGCTGCCTAAAATCCGGTCTGACAACGCGGCTACTGCTTCAGCACAACGAGGAAATCGGGGACGTCCTTGAGCGCTGCCGCACGGGCTGCCGGGTTCAATCCGGCATGGGCGACGCCGTCGCCATTGGCCGTGTAGGCCAGTCCATGCAGCTCGTGCAGCGTCTGCGCCTCATTGTCGAAGTCATGATAGGCGCCGGGATAGAGGATGAGCTTCACGCTGTCGGGGTTGGCGTCCGCCAGCGCCTTGCACGGCTTGGCCGGTGTCCAGTCATCCGCGTCGCCCATTACAATCAGCAGCGGCACACGGGTCGCCCAATCGCCTTTTTCGGCCGGAGCCGTGCAGCCCGGGTAGAAAGCGACCGCCGCGCGGAAGTCCGGCGTACCGGCCTTCGGCTTGTCCTTCGGCCGAACCGTGTAGAGGACCGTCGAGCCGCCGTTCGACCAGCCGAGCACAGCGATGGCGTCGGGCTTCACATAGGGCAGCGTCTGCAGATAGCGGCGGGCGGCGTTGGCGTCCTCCACGCGCTCGCGATAGGGTTCGACGTCCCGGTCGCCGTTCTTGCATTGCGGGCCTAGACCGCGCGAGCCGAAACTGTCCGGAAAGATCACGACATAGCCGAGAGCGGCCAGGCGCTGGCCCCAATCGGCATGGCGCGGGCTGAGTTCCGTCTTGTTCTTGCTGCTCCACAGGCCGCTGCAGCCATGCATGGCCACGATTGCCGGAAACGGCCCCTGCGCCTGCGGCCTGAACAGCATTGCATCCAGTGTCGCCGGCTCATTCTTGCCGTCAGCCGGAATGCGGATGAGATCGGGGGCCTGGTCGGCGGCCGCGGCCGGCTGTGCCAGCCAAAGGGCGAACAGGCCCGCGAGAGCGGCACAATGTTTCGCCTGTATCGCCAAAGCGCCCTCCCTGCCGAAAAGCCGTTATGCTCACAGTGAGGCTCAGGCCGGCTTACCGCAAATCACGGTTGCGTGGCGAAGGGACGGCCAGGCCAAAGCGCAAGATCGGTCGAGCGCGACATGTCTGGGAGCGCCTATCTGGTGGTGCCACGGAGGAAGAGACGTTGAAGGCGGCGCTTGAAAACTACCATGCCCGGATGCGCCGGGTGCTGGACCACATAGACCAGCATCTTGATGGCGATCTCGATCTGGAGTCATTGAGCGGCGTCGCGGCGTTCTCGAAATTCCATTTCCACCGGCAGTTCACGTCAACCTTCGGGGTTTCCGTGCATCGCTATGTCCAGCTCGCCCGATTGAAGCGCGCTTCGTACAAGCTTGCCGCGAGCGACGCCCAAAGCGTCACCGATATAGCGATGGATGCCGGTTACGACGCACCGGATGCCTTCGCCCGCGCCTTTCGGCAACGGTTCGGACAGTCGCCTTCGTCGTTTCGGAAATCTCCCGACTGGGGGGCGTGGCTCATGGCCTTCGGGCCTTTCGAAAAAGCAAGGAACACGCTCATGCAGATAATCTTCGAACACGACGACGTGACGATCCGCGATGTGCCGCCCACACCGGTGGCGATCATGGAGCATCGCGGTGACCGGGCGACACTTCAGGACACCATCCAGCGGTTCATCGCCTGGCGCAAGGCGGCGGGCCTGTCGCCCGAGACAAGCCCGACCTTCAATGTCTTCCGTTCCGAACGGGAGCCCGCGATCCCTGCCGACTACAGCATGGACATTTGTGCCGGGACCGATCAGCCGGTCGATGAAAGTGACGGGCAGATGAAGGCCGGCGTGATTCCAGGCGGACGCTGCGCGGTGCTGCGTTACCCCGGCAACACCAACAATCTCGAGCCCGCCGCGCTCTACCTTTATCGTGAATGGCTTCCGGCCAGCGGCGAGGAAGTGCGCGACTTTCCGGTCTATTGCCAACGACACCTGTCCCTCGTTGCGGACGGGCCGGTACACGAAGTGGTCGTTGAGCTCTTCCTGCCCCTGAAATAGCGCTTGGGATACGGCTTGTCCCTTCCGACCGCGGGAACGGACCGGCCGGTTGTCTACTCCATCTCGGCTAGCGGGCCGCCGCGCGCTTTTCGAGCGAACGGGCATATTGCGTCAGCGGGAAGCACATGAGGAAGAAGATCAGCGCCACCAGCCCGTAGACCTTGAACGGTTCGAAGGTGGCGTTGTTGATGGCGTTGGAGGTTCGCACCAGTTCCTCGAAGCCGATGATCGAGGTCAACGCCGTCGACTTGATCAGCTGCACCAGGAAGCCGACCGTCGGCGCGCGGGTGATCGAGAAGGCCTGTGGCAGGATGATCAGCCTGAGCTCCTGCAGATAGTGCAGGCCGAGGCTGGCGCCGGCGTCCCATTGGCCGCGCGGCAAGGCATCGACGCCGGAGCGCCAGATCTCGGCGAGATAGGCACTGGCGAAGAAGGTGAGGCCGAGCACCGCCGCGGTCCAGGGCTCGATGCGGAGCCCGAGCATCGGCAGGCCGAAGAACATCAGGAACAGCTGCATCAGCAGCGGCGTTCCCTGGAACAGGGCGATGTAGCCGGAGGCAAGGCGACGGCTCCATTTGTGCTTGGAGATCCGGAAGAACAGCACCGCCATGCCGACCAGCGCGCCGCCGACAAAAGCCGCCAGCGACAACAGCACCGTCCAGCGCGTGGCCAGCAAGAGGTTGCGCACGATGTCCCAGAAGGTGAACTCGATCATGACACGCCAGCCCCAAGCGCGCGGCGCCCGCCAGTGACCAGAAGCCGGCGCAAGGCCATCGACAGTGCGAGATAGACCAGCGTCACGACGAAATAGGTCTCGAAGGAGCGGAAGGTGCGCGCCTGGAGCATGTCGGCCTCATAGGTCAGCTCGCGCACCGCGATCTGCGAGACCACGGCCGATTCCAGCATCATGATGACGATCTGGCTGGTGAGCGCCGGGTAGATGATCTTGAGCGCCTGCGGCAGCACGATCTTGACGAATACCTGGCGGGGCCTCAAGCCCAGCGCCAGGGCGGCTTCCGTCTGGCCGCCCGGCACGGCGTCAAGCCCGGCGCCGACGATCTCGATCGTGTAGGCCGCCATGTTGAGCGTCATGGCCAGCATGGCGGCCAGGATCGGGTCGAGCCGGATGCCGAGGCTGGGCAGGCCGAAGAAGATGAAGAACAGCTGCACCAGGAACGGCGTGTTGCGCATCACCTCGACATACCAGCCGATGGCATGGCGCAGCGGCACGGGGCCGTTGCGCCGTCCCGCGGCGCCCAGGATGCTGAGCAGCGTGCCGGCCAGCGTGGTCACGACGATCAGCAGGATCGTCGTGGCCGCGCCGTGCGCGATGTCGCCCAAGGCACCCGGGAGCCAGGCAAAGGCCACGGGAACTCAATCCTTGAGGTTGTCGGGATTGAGCGGCGTCTTCAGCCAGGCCTTCGAGCTTTCGTCCAGCTTGCCGTCGGCCAGCATCTTGGCGATCGCGTCGTTGACCGCCTTCTTCAAGCCGTCCTCGTTCTTGTTGAGGCCGATATGCGAGGGCGAGGTCAGCAGCTGGAATTTCTGCTCCGGCTTCAGCGCATCCTGCTTGGCCAGCACCTGGGCGCCGACATCGTTGCCGACGACCATCAGCTGGGTCTGGCCGGAGATGAAGGCCTGGATGACCGAATTGTAGTTGTCGAAGCGCTTGATGTCGGCCGAGGCAGGCGCCGCCTCGGTCAGCGAGGTGTCCTCGAGCGTGCCGCGGTTGACGGCGATCGACTTGTCGGCAAGGTCTTCCTTGCCTTTGACCGACATCGCTGCCGGCCCGATCACCGCGATGTAGTAGGGCGCGTAGGCGGCGGCGAAGTCGATGACCTGCTCGCGCTCCTTCGAGTAGCCGACGCTCATCAGAATGTCGACGCGATGGTCGTTGAGATAGGGGATGCGGTTCTGGCCGGTCACGGCGACCGGATTGAGCTTCACTTTGAGCGTGTCGGCGATGTATTGCGCGACATCCATGTCATAGCCCTTGAGGCTCATATCGGCGCTGGCCGAGGAGAAGGGCGGGAAGTCGGCGAAGACGCCGACATTGATGGTGCCGGCCTTGGTGATGTCGGCCAGCGCGTCGGCATTGGCCGCCTGGGTGGCGATGCCGAAGCCGGCGGCGCCGAGCACCAGGACGGCAGCGAAGGATGATTTCAGAGTCGAATGGATTGTCATTTTTATTCCCCTTTCTGGAAGCTTTTGATTGTTTGAGGCGGCTGCCGGCTCCAGCGCGGCGGCCGCCTTTCGTTTCAGCTGTCAGGCGCCCTTGCCCGTGATGGCCGGGCTGAACACCATCAGGCTCAGGATTTCGAACAGCACCTGCGCGCCGGCATGCGCCGTGTTGGTGGTGGCGTCATACTGCGGCGCCACCTCGACGACGTCGCCGCCGACGATGTTGAGGCCCTTGAGGCCGCGCAGCAGCTCAAGCACTTCGCGCGTCGTCAGCCCGCCGACTTCCGGCGTGCCGGTGCCCGGCGCGAAGGCCGGATCGACGCTGTCTATGTCGAAGGAGACGTAGGTCGGGCCGTCGCCGACGATCTTGCGCGCCTTCTCGATGATGGCCGGGATGCCGAGACCGGTCACCTCCTCGGCGTGGACCACGGTCATCCCGGACTCGTAGGTGAACTCCCAGAGGTATTCGGCCGAGCCGCGAATGCCGATCTGGATGGTGCGCGTCGGGTCGAGCACGCCGTCCAGCACCGCGTTGCGGAACGGTCCGCCGTGGTGGAACTTGGTCATGTCGAACAGGCCGCTGGTGTCGCAATGGGCGTCGATGTGGATGAGGCCGACCGGCGCCTTCTTGCCGACGGCCTTCAGGATCGGATGGCTGATCGAATGGTCGCCGCCGACAGACAGCGGAAGCACGCCTGCATCGACGATCTGGTTGGTGCGGCGCTCGATGTCCTCATGGCTGGTCTCCAGCCGGTAGCGGCTGCGGAACGGCGTGTCGCCGATATCGGCGACGCGAAGCTCATGCGTCGGCGCGCATTCCAGCACGTGATTGTAGGGGCCGATGCGCTCGATGGCGCGCAGCGCCCTCGGCCCGAAGCGCGAGCCCGGCCGGTTGGTGACGCCCAGGTCCATCGGCACGCCGATGATCGCCACCTGCAAATCGCCGAAATCCGGATTTTCGGCCGCGATTTCGCGGTACGGCGCGGCGAGGAAGGTGGGGATGCCGGAATAGGGCGCAAGCCTGGTGCCGCTCTTGGAAAAGATCTTGTCGGCGACCTTGCGGAATTTCGGGTCGAACATCTCGCCGCCATGGCTCTCGCCATATTTGCGACGCAACGCGTCGAGCTTGCCGCGATCGTAACCCATATCCGTCCTCCTCGATTGATGCCGCCAGCCCACCGTTGACGTTTGGCGAACCGACCGTCATCCGGCCGGGTCGCGGTCCCGCTGGCTGCCTGCAGATTTCAAGTCTTGATGCTATTTTCTACCGAAGTGTCCGGCAGCCGCATTGAAAAATCAATTGATATTGTTAGGGTGTTTCCTGTGAGAAAATCTCACAACGAAGCCGGGCATCCATGGTCAAGCGCCTGCCACCCCTGAACCCGCTGCGCGCCTTCGAGGCAACGGCGCGCCATGGCTCGCTGACCAAGGCGGCGAGTGAGCTGAATGTCACGCATGGCGCCGTCAGCCACCAGATCAAGGCGCTGGAGCAGTCGCTCGGGGTCAAGCTGTTCGAGCGCGTCGGCCAGCGGGTCAGGCTGACGCCGCATGGCGCGGAGCTGTTGCCTGCGGTATCGACCGCCTTCGACGGCATCGCCGCCGCTACCCAGCGGCTGACCCGGCCGGCCAGCAGCGGCGCGCTGTCGGTGTCCTGTGTGCCGGCGCTGCTGCTTTTGTGGATGACGCCGAGGCTCGGCAGCTTCACCGCGCAATATCCCGATATCCAGCTGACGCTCATCCCCTCCAACGACCCCAAGGATATCCGCGCGCCGCATATCGACGTCTGCGTGCACTATGGCGATGGCAGCTGGGCCGATTGCTGGATGCGCAAATGGTCGGGGCTGGAGCTTTTTCCCGTGGTCAGCCCGACCTTGATCAACAATCGGCCAATCCGCAGCGTCAGGGACCTTGCCGACCATGTCTTCCTGCATGGCGACGATGGTCGCGAATGGCATACCTGGCTGGCGGCGGCCGATGCGCTGGACCTCGAGCGCGGCCGCCGCCATCATCTGGGTGACGCGCGCATGGCGACGGAGGCCGCGGTGCACGGCCATGGCGTGGCGCTCGGCGATTCCGTAACGGCAAGCGCGCTGCTGGCCAGGGGCATGCTGGTCGCGCCGTTCAGCCTTTCGGTGCCGGCGGTCGACGATTTCTACGTCGTCTGCCGCAATGAAATGCGCACGACGCCGATCGTGCAGGTGTTCATCGACTGGCTGTTCGCGGAGAAGGCCGGGGATGACGGACGCGCCGACGCGCCGGTCGCCGGCCGCATCATCAGCCGCCGCAAGCGCCCGCAACTCAAGGTCATTGGCGCGAAGACCGCGGGCTGAGGCTGGCCACCCCTGGCCGTGCGCAGGCCGTTCTTTTTGTCGGGCCAGCCTGAAAGCGGGCAGCGTTCCGGCCAATTCGATGCTATGAGGCCTGTCGCGATTGTGGACAGCAGGCAGCGAAGGCGGTGTTGAAACATGGCTAAGACCGATATTGCTCGGCGTGTCTACAACCACACCTGGAAGCTCGATCCGATCGTGCGCAGCCTGCTCGACACGGATTTCTACAAGCTTTTGATGCTGCAGATGATCTGGGGCATGTACCCCAAGGTCGACGCCACCTTTTCGCTGATCAACCGCACCACTTCGGTGCGGCTTGCCGAAGAGATCGATGAAGGCGAACTGCGCGAGCAGCTCGACCATGCCCGCACCTTGCGCTTCTCCAAGAAGGAGATGATCTGGCTCGGCGGCAACAATTTCTATGGCCGCAAGCAGATCTTCGAGCCGGAATTCCTCGCCTGGCTGGAAGGCTTCCGGCTGCCCGACTACGAACTGTCGAAGCGCGACGGCCAGTATGAGCTCTCCTTCAGCGGCCCGTGGATGTACACCACGCTGTGGGAAATCCCGGCGCTCGCCATCATCAACGAACTCAGATCCCGCGCCGCCATGCGGGCCTTCGGCCCCTTCGCGCTCGATGTGCTCTATGCCCGCGCCAAGGCCAAGATGTGGGCAAAGACCGAGCGGCTGAAGGCGCTGCCGGGCATCCGCATTTCCGATTTCGGCACACGCCGGCGCCATTCCTTCCTGTGGCAGCGCTGGTGCGTCGAGGCGCTGAAGGAAGGCATAGGCGAGGCCTTCACCGGCACCTCCAACGTGCTGCTGGCCATGGACAATGACCTCGAAGCACTCGGCACCAATGCGCATGAACTGCCGATGGTGTTTGCGGCCCTGGCCAATTCGGAGAAGGAGCTGAAACAGGCTCCCTACAAGGTGTTGCAGGACTGGCAGCGCTATTATGGCGGCAACCTCTTGATCGTGCTGCCCGATGCGTTCGGCACAGCCTCGTTCCTGCGCGATGCGCCGGACTGGGTCGCCGACTGGACGGGCTTCCGCCCCGACAGCGCACCGCCCATCGAGGGCGGCGAAAAGATCCTGTCCTGGTGGCGCGAGAAGGGCAAGGATCCCAAGCAGAAGCTGCTGATCTTCTCCGACGGGCTCGAGGTCGAAACGATCGAGGAGACCTACCGCCACTTCAAGGGCAAGGTGCGCATGTCCTTCGGCTGGGGCACCAATCTCACCAACGATTTCGAAGGCTGCGCGCCGATCGAAACCAACAGCCTCGACGCCATATCGCTGGTCTGCAAGGTCACCGAGGCCAATGGCAGGCCGGCGGTGAAGCTCTCCGACAATCCCGCCAAGGCGACGGGAGATGAGAAAGAGATCCAGCGGTATCTCAGGATTTTTGGCGAGAAGGACCGCGTGGAGCAACTGGTCAAGGTGTGAGGCTCCTTTCCTCTCCCTCCGGAGGGGGAGAGGTGGCGCCGCGAAGCGGCGACGGAGTGGGGGAACCACTTGGCAGTTGCCGCAACGGACATAGGAAAGAGGACCACGCGCAAGCATCGTCTTGACCCGCGCCAGGGTCGACCCCCACTCCGTCGAGCTGCGCTCGACACCTCTCCCCCGATCGACGGGGGAGAGGAAGGGCGCCAGGCTGTCCAACCAGACGCCAGTCCTCAGCGGCAGAGGCTCCCTTCCGAGGATAACATCGCAATCTCCCCCCTTGTGGGGGAGATGTCAGGCAGGACAGAGGGGGGCGCCGTAGAGCGCTGTCGTCTGTCGTTGGCTTTATTGCTTGTCGCGCTGCTTATTGCACCCACCCCAGCCTTCGCGCACGCCTCCGACCGGGGCCACGTCCTCCTCCTTCCGACCGGCTACTACCTGATCGGCGGCGCATTCGCGGTTGCTGTCAGCTTCCTCGTGTTGGCGCTGCTGCCTGCGGCTTGCCTCGATAAATTCTGGCGCCGGCGCCTGCCGCTGTTCACTCTCGGCGACAGCGCCCGCACCGCCATCAGCCTGATCTCCTTTGCCGGCTTTGCAATCCTCATTGCCGCCGGCCTTTTCGGCAGCCGCGACCCGCTCTCCAACCCGCTGCCGCTGGTGATCTGGACGCTGCTGTGGGCCGGCCTAACGCTGCTGCAAGGCGTTTTCGGCGACCTCTGGTCATGGCTGAACCCTTGGTATGGACCGTGGCGTCTCGTCTCGCGCCTGCTCGGCACAGGCGATAACGGACCATGGCGTCTTCCCGGATGGTTCGGCTGCTGGCCTGCCGTCATCCTGTTCTTCGCCTTTGCCTGGTTCGAACTCATCGATCCAGCGCCTGACGATCCGGCGCGGCTCGCATGGGCCGCCTGGCTCTACTGGCTGTTCTCTTTCCTCGCCATGGTGGTGTTCGGCTATCCCCAGTGGAGCCGTGGCGGCGAGTTCCTGACGATCTTCTACTCGATGGTGGCGCGCTTCGCGCCGGTCGAGCGCGACGCAGACGGCCGGCTTGCACTGTGCTGGCCGGGCGCCAAGCTGCTGACGGCGGAGCCTTTGCCGCCCAGTGGCGTCGCCTTCCTGCTGCTGGCCCTGTCCTCGGTCTCCTTCGACGGCCTGTCGAAGACCTTCTTCTGGCTCGGCCTGTTCGGCGTCAATCCGCTCGAATTCCCGGGCCGCACGGCACTGATCGGCAGCGGCAGCCTCGGGCTCGTCCTAACGTTCGTCCTGCTGTCGGCGGTGTTCCTTTTCGCCGTCATCCTCGGCCAGCGCCTGGCCGGCAGCGGTCCGCCCGTCGGCGAAGCGACCGGCCTGCTGGTGTGGTCGATCGTGCCGATCGCGCTTGCCTACCATGTCGCGCACTACCTGACGGCGCTGCTGGTCGACGGCCAGTATGCGCTTGCCTCCCTGTCCGACCCGATCGGGCTGGGCTGGAACCTGTTCGGCACCGCCGACATCCAGGTCGAGGCCGGCATCGTCGCCGGCGCGGAATCGGCCTGGTGGCTGTGGAACATCCAGGCCGGCGCCATCATCCTTGGCCATGTGCTCGCCGTGCTTGTCGCGCACGGCTTTGCCTGGCGCCTGCATCCTCAGCCTGCCCGCGCCGCGCTCAGCCAGTTTCCGCTCACCCTCCTGATGATCGCCTACACGGTCTTCGGCCTCTGGCTGCTTGCCACGCCGACCGCCGGATGAGAAAAGGGCACCCCGATGTCGTTGGGGAAAGCTCGCTTGCCACATCGGGGCTTTGGTGATTTAGTTTGTACACATGCAATTTTCGCCTCCTCCGAGCGAGGAGGCCGAAGCCGCCTTATCGTTGGTCAAGACTTCAAAAAAACAGGGGAACGAACATGGCTGACAAGAACGGATTTTTCGACCTCTCCAAGACGACCTTTACCCGCCGCACCGCGCTGAAGGGCCTGGCCGCGGGCGCCGGCCTCGCCGTGGCGCCCGGCTTCGTCCGCTATTCCCAGGCGCAAAGCTCGGCGCCGATCAAGATCGGCTTCCAGTCGCACCGCACCGGCATCGGCGCCGCCTATGGCCGCTGGTACGAGAAGACCACGGCTGCCGCGGTCAAGGCGATCAACGCCGCCGGCGGCATCAATGGCCGCCAGGTCGAGGTCATCATCGAGGATGACGGCACCGATCCCGGCCGTGGCGCCGAAGTGGTCGGCAAGTTCGCCACCCAGCACAAGACCGACATCGTCTTCGGCACGCTGTTCTCGCATGTCGTCATCGGCTCGGCGCCCGCCGCAGGCGAAAACAAGATGCCCTATTTCGTCGTCAGCGAAGGCCACCACGTCGCCTCGACCAAGCTCAACCGCTATGTCTTCCAGCCCGGCATCACCGATGTGAAGAGCCAGATCCAGTCGATGGCGCCGTGGATCGCGGCCAATGCCGGCAAGAAGGTGACGCAGATCTTCCCCGATTTCGCCTTCGGCTACGACCACCGCGACTACCTGCCGCCGGCGCTGAAGGCGCAGGGCGCCGACGTTATCGCGCAGATCGCCATCCCGCCGACGGAATCGTCCTTCACCAAGTATTTCCCGCAGATCCCGCCGGAGACCGAGGTGATCTACCACGTCATGGTCGGTCCGGCGGTGCTCACCTTCGTCAAGGAACTCGGCGAATTCTACGGCTCCAATCGGCCGCAGCTGTTCGGCTTCATCGATTCGCTCGAGGCCACCGACATCAACAGCCCCGGCCTGGAATTCCTCGACGGCAGCCATTTCTGGGAAGGCTCGCCGCGCTATGCCCAGGCCGATGACAGCGAGGCGCAGAAAGCCTATCGCGCCGCTGTCGGCATCGACGACAATGGTGCGGCCGTCGGCGACCCCAAGGACGTCTCCACCGCCGCGCACATGTTCGGCTGCTGGGAAACGCTCTACGTCGTCAAGAAGGCGATGGAAGACGCCGGCTACAAGGGACCGGAAGACCGCGCCAAGCTGGTCGAGGCAACCGAGGCGCTGACTGCCTTCGCCGAAGGCCCCGAACATCCGCAGGGCGCGAAAACCTTCAACGGCAAGATCCACCAGTGCTTCGGCATCCAGAACATCTCCAAGGTCGAAGGCGGCAAGCTGAAGGTGGTGCATAAGACCAAGATCGAGGACGGGCTCTACGAGGCCGAAGGGGATTATACGACGCAGGCGCTGTGAGCCTCACCCTCCCCCTTGTGGGGAGGGTCGGCGAACGGGCTTCGCATTTTGCAAAGCCTGTGAAACGGGGTGGGGGCTGCAATGGCCCGTGCCCCACCTCCCACCCGACCGCTTTGCGGTCACCCTCCCCACGTGGGGGAGGGTAAGGCGCCCCTGAATGCACTTCGGACCGCACCTCCTCCTCGCAGCCCTTGAAGGCCTCGTCACATCAGCCGTGCTGGCGCTGACCGCACTCGGGCTGTCGCTGGTGTTCGGCGTCATGCGGGTGGTCAATGTCGCGCATGGCGAGTTCTTCATGCTGGGCGCGGTGCTCGCCTGGGCGATCTCGACGGCGATATCGGGCCATCCGGCGCTTGGCTTCCTGGCGGCGCTGGTGATCGCGCCGCTGATCGTCGGCGCTATTGCGCTGGTCGCCGAACGGCTGGTGCTACGCCGGCTCAACTACAATCCGGAAGCCACCATCGTTGCCACCATCGGCATGCTCTACATCATCCAGCAGCTGGCGCTGAGCTTCTATGGCCCGGAGGCGCGGCCGGTCGAGCCGCCTTTCAGCTACCGCATCCTTTTGCCGTGGTTCGGCTATTCCGGCTACAAGCTGTCGATCATCGCCGCGTCGGCACTTCTCTTGCTCGCCACGTGGCTGGTGCTGACGCGCACCAGGATCGGCCTGATCATGCGCGCCACACAGTATGACAGCGAGACGGCGCAGGCCTTCGGCATTCCGGTCGACCGCGTCTATGGCGGCGTCTTCGCGCTTGGGGCCATGCTGGCGGCGGTTGCCGCGGTGCTGATCGTGCCGATCAGCCAGGCGCACTACCTGATGGGGCAGGACCCGCTGCTTTTGTCCTTCATCGTCGTCATCATCGGCGGCCTCGGTTCGCTGCGCGGCACCGTCGTCGCCGCCGTGCTGATCGGCCTCTCCGACGGCATCATCTCGATGTTCTTCTCGCCGACCCTGGCCAAGATCATCGCCACGCTGCTGGTCGCCATGGTGCTGGTGTTCCGGCCACAAGGCCTGTTCGGGACGGCATCGCGATGAGCGAAGCTTCGCCGGCAAAGGCCTATTCCCTGCATCTCGGCGTCATCGCCCTGCTCTTCGTGCTGAGCTTCGTTTTGCCCGAGTACTATCATGGCCTGCTTGCCCGCATCATGGTGCTGGCGGTGTTCGCCATGGGCTACAACATGCTGTTCGGCTATGTCGGCCTGCTCAGCCTCGGCCACGCCATGTTCTTCGGGGCCGGGCTTTACGGCGCCGGCCTTGCCATCATCCAGCTCGGCTGGGGCGTACCCATGGCCTTTGCCGCCGGGATCGCTTGCGGAGCGATGCTGGCGCTGGTGATCGGCCTGCTGGCCCTGCGCACCACGGGTGTCGCCTTCATGATCGTCACCATGATGTTCGCCCAGGTGTTTTATCTCTTGATCCTCTACTTCGCGACATGGACCGGCGGCGATCAGGGCCAGGTCGTGCCGCAGCCGGCGCGCGTGCTGACTCTCGGCGCGACCTCGCTCGACCTCACCAACCCGACCGTGCGCTACATGAGCGCGCTGGCGCTGTTCTCGCTCGTGCTTCTGATCACGCTGGCGATCGTCCGCTCCCGCTATGGCCGCGTGCTGGTCGCCATCCGCGAGAACGAAGAACGCACCAAGATGCTGGGCTACGACACCTTCTCCAACAAGCTGATAGCCGTCGTCATCTCCGGCACGATCTGCGCGGCGGCGGGTGCCGCCTATGCGCTGCTGTTCGGCTATGTCGGATCGAGCTTCGCCTCGGTGCAATATTCGATCCTGCCGCTGCTCTGGGTGCTGCTCGGTGGCGCCGCCACGACGCTTGGGCCGCTGATCGGCACGGTCTTCATGTACTATGTCATCGACGTCACCAGCGGCTACACATCGGCCTATCTGCTGATCGTCGGCATCGCGCTCATCCTGCTGGTGCTGTTTTTCCCCAAGGGCATTCTCGGCACCATCCGCCAACGCTGGCTCGGGTGGCTGCCATGACGCCGCTCTTGACCACCAAGGGCCTGTCGCGCCATTTCGGCGGCCTGCGCGCCGTCGACAGTGTCGATTTCACCTTGATGCCGGGCGAAATCCGCGCCGTCATCGGCCCCAATGGGGCGGGGAAAACCACCTTCGTCAGCCTGGTCAGCGGCCGCATCCAGCCGTCTTCCGGAGCGATCGTCTTCGACGGCGCCGACATCACCGGTCAGCCGGCCTATGTCAGGGTGCGCCAGGGCATCGCCTACACGTTCCAGATCACCAGCGTCTTCGCCAACCTCAGCGCCTACGACAATGTCGCCCTGCCGGTGCAGCGCACACTGAGCGATGGCCGCTCCAAGGGTGCAGTGAAGGCCGGCGTCATGACGGCGCTTGAACGCACCGGGCTGGCCGACCGCGCCCATATGCCGGCCGGGCAATTGTCCTACGGCCACCAGCGCCTGCTGGAAGTGGCGATGGGCCTGGCGTTGAAGCCGCGCCTGCTGATCCTCGACGAACCGACGCAAGGGCTGGCAGACAGCGAGATCGACAATTTCATCGTGCTGGTGCGCGACATCGCCAAGAGCGCCACGGTGCTACTGATCGAACACAACATGCCCGTCGTCATGCAGCTCGCCGACCGCATCACCGTCTTCAACGCCGGCAAGATCCTGGCCGAAGGCACGCCGGAAGCCATCCGCGAAAACGCGGCGGTGCAGGAAGCCTATCTGGGGACCGCCCCATGAGTGAGACGAACAAGGCCGAGGCGGCCAAGGCGGAAGCGTTGCGGATCGCGGGGCTGGATTGTTTCTACGGCGAGGTCCAGGTGCTCTATGGGCTCGACCTCGTGCTGAACAAGGGCGAGGTGCTGTGCCTGTTCGGCCGCAACGGCGCCGGCAAGACGACGACGTTGAAGGCGATCATGGGTCTGGTTCCTTCAAGCGCCGGCTCGATCAAGCTCGCCGGCCAAGAATTGACCGGCCTGCCGGCGCATGAGGTGCCGAAGGCCGGCGTCGCCTATGTGCCGCAAGGCAGGCGGCTGTTCGCCGAGATGACGGTGGCGGAAAACATCGAGATCGGGCTGATGGCGCGCGGCAAGGGCAAGGCGACGCGGGAAAACGTCCTCGACCTCTTCCCGCTGCTGCGCCAGCGGCTACGCCAGCGCTCGGGCACACTGTCGGGCGGCGAGCAGCAGATGCTGGCCATGGCGCGTGCGCTCTGCCTCGAACCGCAGGTGCTCTTGCTCGACGAGCCTACGGAAGGGCTGATGCCGTCGATGATCGCCAAGATCCGCGAGACGGTGGCTAAGCTGCGCGACATGGGCGTCTCGACCATTTTGGTGGAGCAGCGGGTCGACGCGGTGCTGTCGGTCGCCGACCGCGTCTCGTTCATCGAGAACGGCCGCAACCGCGAGACGGTGGATGTCGAGGAATTGCGCGCCGACCCATCGGCGGTCAGGCGCTATGTCGGCGTTGGCTGATCAGCCGAAAAACACAAAGCCCGCGATCAAAAAGGTCGGGATCAGCACCAGGCCGGACCACAGCATGTAGCCGAAGAAGCCGGGCATCTTCACGTCACGCTGCCGGGCGATGGCGTAGACCATGAAGTTGGGCGCATTGCCGATATAGGTGTTGGCGCCCATGAACACCGCACCCGCCGAGATCGCGGCGAGCGTCGAGGCGAACTCGGTCATCAGGTGGCGTGGGTCGCCACCGGCCAGTTCGAAGAACACCAGATAGGTCGGCGCATTGTCGAGGAAGGACGACAGTGCTCCAGTCAGCCAGAAATAGGCGAGATCATTGGGCGTGCCTTGCGCCGAGGTGACCAGCGCGACCAGCGGCGCCAATGCGCCCTCGTGACCGGCTCTCAAGATGGCGATGACCGGCACGATGCAGATGAAGATGCCGGCAAACAATTTCGCCACTTCGGTGATCGGACCCCAGTTGAAGCCGTTCGCCGCGCGGTATTCCTTGCGCGAAACCGCCAGCGACACGAAGGCGAGCGCCAGGATGATGGCGTCGCGCACCAGGTTCTGCAGTTCCAGCGTCACGCCTTGGATGGAGAAGGTGACGTCGGGCTTCCACGTTGCCGACAGCAGGATGGCACCGATGACGCCGGCCAGCAGCGGAATGTTGGGCAGGCCGCGGATGCGAACCTTCGAATCCGGCGTCGGGTCCTTGATCTTCGGCGCGCCGGCTTCGCGCCGGTGCAGGATGACGTCGATCGCCAGGAACACCGCCAGCACCACACCGCCGACGAACAGTGTCTCACGGTAGAGGTTCGCGGTCGTCCAGAAGAAATCGACGCCGCGCAGGAAGCCGACGAACAGCGGCGGGTCGCCGAGCGGCGTCAGCGAGCCGCCGATGTTGGAGACCAGGAAAATGAAGAAGACGACGACATGGGCGTTGAACGGCCTGGCGTCGTTGGCGCGGATGATCGGCCGGATCAGGATCATCGAGGCGCCCGTCGTGCCGATGACCGAGGCGAGCAATGCGCCGACCAGCAGCAGCGCGGCATTGACCAGCGGCGTGCCGTGGATGTTGCCGGCGACCAGCATGCCGCCCGAAATGGTGAACAGCGCAAACAGCAGGATGATGAAGGACATGTATTCGGTGAGCAGCGCGTGCAGCACCGCCTCGGTCGCCGACGGAATGCCAAAGGCGAGCGCCAGCGGCACGACCACAAGCCCGGCCCACAGGGCCGCGATCTTGCCGTAGTGATGTTCCCAGACATGGTGGAACAGCAGCGGACCGGTGGCGATCGACAGCAGCAGGCCGGCGAAAGGCAGCGCCCACCACAGCGACATCGAGGCGCCGGGCAGAGCGTGGTCCTCGGCCGCGAAGGCTATTTCCGGGAACAGCGTTACGACGGCGATGGCAGCGCCCGCCGTGACGCCTGCGATAGTCCCCTGAAAGCCCCCTTGCCGCCCCACCGTCCGTTCAGTCCGACAAATGGTCTTCAAGCGTCACGCCGGCATCGCGCATACGCCGCAGCATGGCATCGAGCGAGCCGTTGAGATCGATGCCGCGGCAGGCGTCGAGCCGGACGGTGGTCTTGAAACCCTGGCTGACGGCGTCCAGTGCCGAAAAGCCGACGCAGAAATCGGTCGCCAGGCCGACCAGGGTGACGGCGTCAATGCCGCGCTCCCTGAGGTAGCCCGCAAGGCCGGTCGGCGTCGTGTGGTCATTCTCGAAGAAGGCCGAATAGCTGTCTATGGCAGGGCGAAATCCCTTGCGGATGACGAGTTCGGCCTTGGTCCAGGCAAGGCCGGAATGGAAGTCCGAGCCGAGGCTGCCCTGGATGCAATGATCCGGCCAAAGCGTCTGCTGGCCATAGGGCATCTCGATCATGGTGAAGGGCTGCGCGCCCGGATGGCTTGAGGCAAAGCTCGAATGGCCGGCGGGATGCCAGTCCTGCGTCAGCACGACATGGTCGGCATGCCGGATCATGTCGTTGACCAGCGGCACGATCTCGTCGCCGCCGGTCACGGCCAATGCGCCACCAGGGCAAAAGTCGTTCTGCAGGTCGATCACAACAAGCGCTTGGTCGGCCATTGGGCCTCCTTCTTCTCTGCTTTGGGCTCAGGCTCCAGTAGAAAGATGCCGCGAACGCGACCAGAGGCAGAAACTTGACCAGAAGGCCGGCCGCGTCAACCTCCGAAGGCGTAACAATCTCGTTGCATGAACCCTGGCAAGCACGACAGCCCAAACTCTGGCTTTGACAATTTCCACCGGCTTGATATCATTTGCATACGAATGAATTTCCGGTTTGCGGACCGGCAAGATCATGCCCGGGGTAAACGCCCCGGGAGGGCCATTTCGGGGAAGGCCCACTCTCTGGGAAGGCAAAGCGTGATCCGTTACGCGAAACCCACCACGGTCGATGAAGCGCTCGCTTTGCTTGGCGAAGGCGTCTGGCGCATCCTTGCCGGCGGCACGGATTTCTATCCGGCGCAGGGTGCCAAGCCATTCCGCGACAATGTTCTCGACATCAACGGTCTCGCCGCGCTGCGCGGCATCGCCGAGACCGATGACCATTTTTTCATCGGCGCGCGCACGACCTGGACCGACCTCATCCGCCACCCCTTGCCGCCGGCTTTCGATGCGCTGAAACAGGCCGCGCGCGAGGTCGGTTCGCCGCAGATCCAGAATGTCGCCTCGGTCGCCGGCAATCTCTGCAACGCCTCGCCGGCCGCCGATGGTGTGCCCGGCCTGCTCGTGCTCGATGCCGAGGTCGAATTGCGTTCGGCGGCCGCCACGCGCCATCTGCCCCTGCAGGAGTTCATTCTCGGCAACCGCCGCACCGCCTTGCAGGCGGGCGAAATGGTGACGGCCATCCGTGTGCCGAAGCTTGCCGCCGCCGGTGCGTCGGCTTTCGTCAAGCTCGGTGCGCGGCGCTATCTCGTCATTTCCATCGCCATGGTGGCGGCACGCCTTGTCGCCGACAACGGCACGATTGCCGGAGCGACCATCGCCGTCGGGTCCTGCTCGGCTGTCGCCAGGCGCCTTGCCAGCGTCGAGGCGGCGTTGCTCGGATTGCCGGCCGATGGCGGGCTTGCCGGCGCGATCCAATCCGCGCCGATGACGGAACTGTCGCCGATCGCCGATGTGCGCGGCAGCGCCGAATACCGGCTCGACGCGGTGCGCGAGATCGTCGCCCGGGCCGTGCTGACGGCCGCCGGAGCGACGAACGATCATATGGTGGCGGCGGCATGAGACAAGCTCAGCCTGACATGAACCAGGTTCTGCCTGAAGTCAGTGAAGCGCTGCCTGACCTGGATGGGATGCTGTCCGGCCTTGAACGCGCCGACATTACTTTCGCGGTCAATGGCGCCGCCGTCTCGGTCAATGTGCCGCCGTTGCGCCGGCTGTCCCAGGTGCTGCGTGACGAATTGCGGCTTACCGGCACCAAGGTCGGCTGCGACGCCGGCGATTGCGGCGCCTGCACGGTGCTGGTCGACGGCGATCCCGTCTGCGCCTGCCTGATGCCGGCAGCCTCTGCGGCCGGCACATCGGTGACGACAGTCGAGGGGCTGGCCAATGGCCGGCTTTCTGCGCTGCAAGCCTCTTTCCTCGCGCATGGCGCGGCGCAATGCGGCATCTGCACGCCGGCGCTGCTGGTGGCGGCGACGGCGCTGCTGGACACGACGCCCATACCAACCGAGATCGAGGTGCAGGATGCGCTGGGCGGCATTCTGTGCCGCTGCACCGGCTACCGGAAAATCATCGCGGCGGTGGTGGACGCCTCCCAGCAAACGGCAAACCTTGATTTCCGTCTGCCTCAATCCGGCCATGCGATCGGCGCGTCACCGGTCAGGCTCGACGGCGTGCCGAAGGTCACCGGGGCTGAGAAATTCGGCGGCGATTCCTTCCCGGCCAATGCGCTTGCCGTGCTGGTGGTCCGTTCGCCGCATTATCACGCCGGCTTCGCCTTCGGCGATCTCGACGGCTGGGTGAAGGCGCATCATGGCGTCGTTGGTGTGTTCACGGCGGCCGACATTCCGGGCAGAAACTGTTTCGGCGTCATCGGCCCGTTCGCCGATCAGCCGGCCCTGGCCGAAGGGTTTGCACGTCTTCGCGGCGAGGCGGTGGCGCTGATCGCCGGCGAGCGCGAGGCGATGCTCGATCTCGATCTGTCGGATTTCCCGGTCCGCTGGACCGAACTGCCGCATGTCCTGCAGCCCGGCGAGGCGCAGGCCAAGGGTGCGGCGCTGATCCATCGCAACCGCCCTTCGAACCTGCTGACCTCCGGCTTCGTCGAGCGCGGCGAGCCCGAGACAGCGCTTGCCAATGCGGCCGTTACCGTGACGGGCGCGATCGACACCTCCTATGTCGAGCATGCCTATATCGAGCCGGAAGCTGGCTATGCTTACCTCGATGGCGACACGCTGGTCGTCGTCGCCTGCACGCAGGCGCCCTACATGGACCGCGACGACACGGCGAAGGTGCTCGGCCTGCCCATCGAAAAGGTGCGCATCGTGCCGACCGCCACCGGCGGCGGCTTCGGCTCAAAACTCGACGTTTCGCTGCAGCCGCTGATCGGCCTCGTGGCGCTGAAGACCGGCCGGGCGGCGGCACTCGCCTACACCCGCAACGAATCGATGATGTCGACGACCAAGCGCCATCCGGCCGAGATGAAAGCGACGATCGGCGCCGATGCCGACGGCCATGTCACCGGCATGATCTTTGCCGGCGATTTCAACACCGGTGCCTATGCCAGTTGGGGACCGACGGTCGCCAACCGCGTGCCGGTGCATGCTTCCGGCCCCTATGCGACGCCGAACTACCGCGCCGAGGGCCGTGCCATCCACACGCACGGGCCGATCTCCGGCGCCTTCCGTGGCTTCGGCGTGCCGCAGGCGACGATCATGCAGGAGACGCTCTATGACGAGCTGGCCGGCAAGCTCGGCATCGACCGCCTCGATTTTCGCTTGAGAAACTGCCTTCGGAACGGCTCCGAAACGGTTACCGGTCAGAGGCTGGAGTCGGGCGTCGGCATTGCCGAATGTCTGGAGGCCTTGCTGCCGCATTGGGCGCGGGCGGTGGCTGATGCGGATGCTTTCAACATTGCCAGCCGCGATAAGAAGCGCGGCGTCGGCGTCGCGTCCTGCTGGTATGGCTGCGGCAACACCTCGCTGCCCAATCCATCGACCATCCGGGTCGGCATTGCGGCTGACGGCACGGTCATCCTGCACCAGGGCGCCGTCGACATCGGCCAGGGCTCGAACACCGTCATCACCCAGATCTGCGCCGACGCACTTGGCCTGCCGCTGGAGAAATTCCGGCTGAAGAGCGCCGACACGGCGATCAGCCCCGATGCCGGCAAGACGTCCGCATCGCGCCAGACTTTCGTGACCGGCAAGGCCGCCGAAAAGGCCGGGCGGGCCTTGCGCGACAAGATCCTGCGCTTCGCCAATGTCTCCGAAAAGGCATCCCTGCAACTGGACGGCGCGGCGATCGTCATCCGCGAGGGCGAGGCCACGCGCCGCATCGACCTCGCCTCGCTCGATTTGGATGCCGACGGCTTCGTCTTCCGCGCCGAGGAGACCTATGACCCGCCGACGCTGCCGCTCGATGCAAAAGGCCAGGGCAAGCCCTATGCCGTCTACGGTTACGGCGCGCAGATCGCCGAACTCGAGGTCGATCTCAAGCTCGGCACGGTGAAGCTGATCAAGATCACCGCCGCGCATGATGTCGGCAAGGCGATCAACCCGCTGCTGGTCGAGGGCCAGATCGAAGGCGGCATCGCGCAAGGCATCGGCATGGCGCTGATGGAAGAGTACATTCCCGGCCGCACCGAAAACCTGCACGACTATCTCATCCCGACCATCGGCGACGTGCCGCCGATCGAGACCATTCTGGTCGAGGTTCCCGATCCCGAGGGGCCGTTCGGCGCCAAGGGGCTGGGCGAGCATGTGCTGATCCCGACGGCGCCGGCGATCCTCAACGCCATCCGCCACGCCACTGGCGTACTCGTCACCAAGGTTCCGGCGACGCCGACGCGCATCCGCGCTGGCATCCGCGAAAAGGAGGCACGCGCATGAGCGAGCTTGCCGAGCGCTTCGAGACCCATGATCCCGGCGAGAAGCTGGTGGCGGAGAAGATCCGCTGCGATGCCTGCCCGGTCATGTGCTACATCGCCGATGGCCGCACCGGCGCCTGCGACCGCTACGGCAATGCCGGCGGCCGGATCGTGCGCATGGACCCGCTGACCATCCTGGACCATGCGGCCGAGACTGGCGCGGCAATCGTGCCCTTCGTCGCCGAGGGCGAGGCTTGGGACGGCGAACTGGTCAACACCGGGCGCCGCTTCGTCACGGCAATCGGTGCCGGCACCACCTATCCCGACTACAAGCCGGCGCCGTTCATCGTCAGCCAGGAGGTGGAGGGCGTCGATCTGGTCACCGTCGTCACCGAAGGCATTTTTTCGTATTGCGGCGTCAAGGTGAAGATCGACACCGACCGTCATCTCGGAGCCGAAACGGCAATCGTGCGCTCGCAAGGCGAGGCCATCGGCCATGTCACGACGGCCGAATACGGTTCGCAGATGCTGTCGCTGGGCGGCGTGCATCATTTGACCGGCGGCTCCAAGGCGGAAGGCCGCGCCACTTGCGACGCGCTGCTCAATCTGTGCAACCGCAAGCCGGTGGACCTGACCATCGACGGTGGCGCCACAATCATCGTCGAAGCCGGCAAACCACCCGTTATCGACGGCAAGCAGGAACACCGCATGCGCGTCGGCTGCGGCTCGGCCACGATCGGCATGTTCGCCACGCAATGGCGCGGGCTGGTCGACGAGGTGGTGGTGGTCGACGACCACATCACCGGCGTCGTCTCCGAGCATCAGGCCGGCAAGGTGCTGGGCTGGCAGGATACGGGCATAAAGATCATCGGCCGCCGCTCGACGCCGGGCCGCTATTTCAAGGTCTCCGAGCCTGGCCTCGGCTGGGGCGGTACCTCGATTTCCGATCCGTTGTCGATTCTCGGCGAGTGGAACGCCAAGAAGGGCGCACGGCCGGGCCTGTCGCTCCTGATGGTTTCGACCACCGGCGAGCAGTTCGCCTATTACGAGCTCGACGACGAGCTGAAGCCGGTGGAGAAGCCATTTCCCGAGCGGCTGCAGAAGTCGGTCAATCTGATCGAGGACAATTGCGAACCGGCGCTGTGCACCGTGCTTTTTATCGGCGGCGCCGGTGGCTCGCTGCGCGCCGGCGTCACCGAAAACCCGGTCAATCTCACCCGTTCGGTGCAAGGCCTGAAAACGTATGTGACGGTCGGCGGCGCACCGGTCTATGTCTGGCCCGGCGGCGGCATCACGCTGATGGTCGATGTCACGCGCGTACCGGAAGGCGCCTTCGGCTACGTGCCGACACCGGCGCTGGTGGCGCCGATCGAGTTCACCTTGCGCCGCGACGACTATGTCAGGCTTGGCGGCTACGAGGCTGAGATCCGCAGCGTCGAGGATATCGTCGCCAAAGGCGGCGAGTATCTCAATCCGCGCCGCGGCACCGGCGCGCCGTCCGACAATCCCTGGCCGCCGCTGGCGCAATTGCGGCGCGCCGCGTGGAACGACGGGACCGGATGATGGACGGCCCGCAAGCGCATTGGCTGCAGGACGGCAAGCGGCTGCATCTCAACCATGGGCCGATCGACCTCATCGTCGAGGCCTTTGGCGAAGCGCGGGAATGCCGCCTGGCCTATGAGCAAGCCATCGCGCGGTTCCAGACGATCCTGATCGAGCTGGTGAGCGAGCTTCCCGAATTGCGGCTCCCGGCGTTTTTCCTGGCCCCCCGCTCGTTCAGCGGCCCGACGGCGCGCCGCATGGAAGCGGCCGTCATGCCGCTGGCGGAATGTTTTATAACACCGATGGCCGCCGTTGCGGGATCGGTAGCCGACGAAATGCTTGCCGCTCTGGTCGCCGGCCGCCGGCTCGAGCGCGCCTATGTCAACAATGGCGGCGACAGCGCCCTCCACATCGGCAGCGGCCGATCGATCGGTCTGGCGGTCGCCGGCACCGGCAATGGCATGGCCGACCGGATCACGATCCGCGCGGAAGATGGCGTTCGCGGCGTCGCCACCAGCGGCTGGCGCGGGCGCTCCTTCTCACTCGGCATTGCCGACGCCGTCACCGTGCTCGCCCGGACCGGCGCCGAGGCCGACGCGGCGGCGACGCTGATTGCCAATGCGGTCGACCTGCCCGGCAATCCCGCCATCAAACGCATTCCCGCACAGGACCTTGCGCCCGACAGCGACCTTGGCGCGCGGCTGGTGACGCAAGGCGTCGGCGCGCTTGCGCCTGGCGAGGTGACGCGGGCGCTGGACAACGGCCTTGCCGTCGCCGAAGATTTTCGCCGGCGCGGCCTGATTGCCGGATCGGCGCTGTTTCTGGGCGGTGAGGCCCGCATCAGTGGTTCCGTGGCGCTTGCCGCGCCCAACAAAAATCCGACGGAGGAAGTTGCCCATGCCTGAGTTTCCGATCCGCAAGATCGCGGTGCTGAGCGAAGAGATCTTTCATGAGGGCGGGCCGGTCGCGGACGTGCCGCGCCGCCGCGCGGCGGCCATGGCCGTCGTCAAGAACCCGTTCGCCGGGCGCTATGTCGAGGATCTGCAGAGCGCCATGGACGATCTGAAGCCGCTTGGCCTTCTGCTCTCCGACCGGCTGATCGCCGCACTGGGCGGCGACGTCAAGCAGATCGACGGCTACGGCAAGGGTGCCATCGTCGGCACGGCGGGCGAACTGGAGCACGGCGCGCTCTGGCATGTGCCGGGCGGCTACGCCATGCGCGAGCGGCTCGGCGACGCCAAGGCGATCGTGCCGTCGGCCAAGAAGGTCGGCGCCTTCGGCTCGAAGCTCGACGTGCCGCTCGGCCATATCAACGCCGCCTATGTGCGCAGCCATTTCGACGCCATGGAAATTGGCATCAGCGACGGGCCGCGCCCCGACGAGATTCTTTTTTGCCTGGCCATGACTTGCGGCCCGCGCATCCACAACCGCATGGGCGGCCTCGCCGCCGACGGCATCAAGGCCTGGGACGGGCTGCGGTGAGCGGCGGCGACAATCTGCTCAAGCTGGTCGAGGCCGAAGAGCCCGAGGAGCAGGATTACCTCCTGCAGGAGCAGGTCGGCTTCATCCTGCGCAAGGCGCACCAGCGCCATGTCTCGATCTTCGCCGCGCATATCGGCGACCTGACGCCGCCGCAATTCGCAGCACTGGCCAAGCTGCGCGATGTCGGCGAGACCTCGCAGAACCAGCTCGGCACGCTGATCGCCATGGATGCCGCGACCGTGAAGGGCGTCATCGATCGGCTGAAGGCGCGCGGCCTGGTCGAGCTCTCCAAGCACGAGGTCGACAAAAGGCGGCTGCTGGTCAATCTGACCGCCGAAGGCCGCGACGCCATCGAACGCCTGATCCCGCTGGCGCGCGAAATCACCAGGGAAACGCTGGCGCCACTCTCGGCCAAGGAGATCGCCACCTTCATGAAGCTGCTGGCCAAGCTGGCGTAGTGTTGCCTTGCGGCTCTTCGAGGGAGGGCAAGGCAGTTGGAGCACTTGCACTATCAACGCCGGCGCCGCCCCTCATTGTCCTGCCGGACATTTCTCCCCGTATAGTGACGGGGAGAAAGACCCTGTCGTCAACGATTTCGCCAATCGTCTGCGTTGCAAAAAGGGGTGCCGCCGGTGCGGCCAGTCCCCTTCTCCCCCGTCACTATACGGGGAGAAGGGGCCGGCAGGCGGAGGAGGGGCGGCGCCAACCGCCGCCTCCAAGGCTCACAATCTCACAACCCGTTGTCCTTCAGCACCTTGGCGGCGTTTTCCTTGGTGATCTTCTCGGTCGGCAATGTGATGGTCTTTTCGACCTTTTCGCCGTTGAGGAACTTGATCGCCTGACGCAGGCCTTCGGCACCGGGGGTGACATAGGTGAAGGTTGCCGTCAGTTCGCCCTTGTTCACCATTTGCACGCCTTCATTGGGCAGGCCGTCAATGCCGATGAACTTGATGTCCTTCTCGCGGCCGACGTCCTTGGCGGCGAGGTAGGCGCCGTAGGCCATCGGGTCGTTGTGGCCGTAAACGAGATCGATCTTCTCGTTGGTTTTCAGCGCGTTGGCCATCAGATTGTAGGCCTGGTCCTGCTTCCAGTCGCCAGACTGCTGGTCGAGCAGATATTTGATGCCCGGTTCCTTGTCGGTGAATTCATGGAAGCCGTCATGGCGGTCATGCGCCGGCTGGGTGCCCATGCCGCCCCAGATCTCGACGACATTGCCCGCCGCCTTGCCCTTGCCGCCGAGCAGTTCGACGGCATATTCGCCGGCCGCGCGGCCGATCAGCTTGTTGTCGCCGCCGACGAACTGCGTGAAGTCCTTGGTGTCGACATTGCGGTCGAGCACGAAGACCGGGATCTTGGCGTCGATGGCCTGCTGCACGACGCCGGTCAGGCCGGCGGATTCCTTCGGCGACACCAGAAGCGCGTCGACTTCCTGGCGGATCAGGTTCTCGACATCGGCGACCTGCTTCTCGGTCTTGTCCTCGCCGTCGGTGATGATCAGCTCGACCTCGGGATGCTTGGCGGCTTCGGCAATGATGTCCTTGTTGAACTGGGCGCGCCAGGGCTCGATCGTGGTCACCTGCGAAAAGCCGATCTTCCACTTCTTGTCCTGGGCGAAGGCATTGGTCGAGAGCAGCGCGGTGGTGGTCAAAAGTGCCGCGCCGACAGCGGCAAGCTTCAGCATGTCACGTCGTTTCATTTCTTGTTTCCTCCGAGATTGAGAGACGGGGTCTCTTGCGACGGCCGCTTGGCTGCGGCCGTTTCCTTGCGCGCCGCTTGCCCGCCGGGCAGGCGCAGATAGGCCAGGAGATCACCGGCGTTGCGCTCCTGCACGAGCACGGTGCCGATGATGATCATCCCCTTCAGCACCAGCTGAAGGTTCGAATTGATGTTGTGGAGCTGCAATATGTTGGAGAGCAGCCCGAAGATCAGCACGCCGCAGAACGTGCCTATGAGGCTGCCGCGCCCGCCCATCAGGCTGGTACCGCCGATGACCACGGCGGCGATGGCGTCGAGCTCCAGCCCGGCGCCGGCATCGGGCTTGCCTTGCCGGTACTGCGCCACATAGAGCACGGCGGCGATGCCGGCGAGCAGGCCGGAGATGGCATAGGTGGCGATCTTGACGCGGCCGGCGGCGATGCCGGAAAGCCGTGCAGCCTCCTCGTTGCCGCCGATGGCATAGACGTAGCGGCCGAACGGCGTGAAGCGCAGCACGGCGCCATAGATCAGGATGGCGCCGAGGAAGAACAGGCCGGGCATCGGGATAACGCCGAACACCAGCGAGCGCAGCATCTCGAAATCGGCGGTGGCGTTCGAGCCGGTATAGACGGGCAGCACCGCATTGTTCTGGCCGGCGGTGAGCCGGGCGATGCCGAGCGCCGTCACCATCATCGCCAGCGTGACGATGAAGGGTTGCAGCCGTCCGGCAACGATGATGAAGCCGTTGATGGCGCCGAACAACAGGCCAACGCAGGGCGCCACCAGCAACACGCCGAGCACGCCGAATTTGGGTTCGATCTGCGGCAGCAGGTACCACAGCGAAAGGCAGCACAGGACCACGCCGACGATAGCCGGCGTGACCAGGCCGCGAACATTGTCCAGCCTGATATCACGCGCGGCGGCATCGGGACCGGCGCGGGATTTTTGCAGATTGAGGAAGATGAAGCGGGTGACGACGAAGCCGAGGCAAAGCGCCACCAGGGCAACGGTCGGCACGCCCAGAACGACACCCGGCGTCACGCCCGGCACCGTCAGCAGCATGGCACAGACCACCGAGCAGATGGCCATCAGGGAGCCGACGGAAAGGTCGATGCCGCCGGTGATGATCACTGCCGTCATGCCGGTGGCGATCAGCCCGGTGGTCGACACCTGACGCAGCACGTCGAGCAGATTGCCGTAGGACAGGAAGATGTTGTTGCCCTTGGAACTCACCGGCGAGCCCAGCACGCCGATCAGGAAGATGGCGATCAGGCCCCAATAGAGCTTGGTCCGGGACAGGAGTTTCAGGGCAGTCATGCGGCAGGTCTCGACAGGGTGCGGCGCGGGGCGGCGAGGCGCATGATCGCCTCTTCGCTGGCCGCATCGCGGGACAGAATGCCGGTCTGGCGGCCATCGGCCATCACCAGGATGCGATCCGATAGATGCAGCAATTCCGGCAGTTCGGAGCTGATGACGGCGATCGCGAGGCCATCGCGCGCCAACTGGAAGATGAGGTCGTAGATCTCGCGCTTGGCGCCGACATCGATGCCGCGCGTCGGCTCGTCCAGCAACAGCACGCGCGGCCTCGTCGCCAGCCATTTGGCGATGACGACCTTCTGCTGGTTGCCGCCCGACAGCGTGCTGGCGGACTGGTCGATGTCCTGGCAGCGTATGCCGAGCGCCTTGACCGCCTGTCGCGCCAGCCCCTGTTCGCCGGCCAGCGAGCGGATGCCGAAGCGCGCCAGCGATCCGACCAGCGGCAGCGCGACATTGTCMGTGATCGAGGCCTGCAGGTGCAGGCCTTGCGTCTTGCGGTCCTCGGTGACCAGCGCAATGCCCAGGCGCCTGGCATCGCGCGGCGAGCGGATGTCCACGGGCAGGCCGTCGAGCCGGATCTCGCCGCCGGTCCGGCCGTCGCTGGAGCCGAAGATCGCTTCCATGATCTCGGTGCGGCCCGAACCCAAAAGGCCGCCTATGCCGAGGATTTCTCCGGCTGCCAGATCGAAGCTGACGCCGTCGATCACCTGCCGCCAACCCTGGCGGTCGGGCTTCGACAGCGACAGATTGCTGACCGAAAGCACGGTCCTGCCGCCGGGATCCCGCTCGTGCTGGGAGGATGCGAGCAGGTCCCGTCCGACCATCGCCGAAATGATGGCATTCTCGTCGAGTTCGGCCATCGGCCGCGTCAGCACATGGCGCCCGTCGCGGAAGACGGTGACACGGCCGGCCAGATGCATGACCTCGTCGATGCGGTGCGAGATGTAGACGATGGCGACGCCGCTGTCGGCAAGCTGGCGGATGATGCGAAACAGCCGCTGGCATTCGGCCGGCGACAGCGCCGAGGTCGGCTCGTCCATGATCAGGATGCGCGCCGACATCGACAGCGCCTTGGCGATCTCGACCAGCTGCTGTTCGCCGACGCGCAGGGCGCCGACGCGCGCTTCGGGGTCGAGTTCGATGCCGAGCCGCTGCAGAAGGGCGCCCGCGGCACGGCTGCTCGCCTTGCGGTCGACGATCAGCCCGGCGATCAGTTTCTCGCGTCCAAGGAAGATATTGTCGGCGACGCTGAGTTCCGGCACCAGGTTGAGCTCCTGGTGGATGATGGCGATGCCGGCATCCTCGGCCTCGCGCACGCCGGCGAAGCTGGCCGGCCTTCCATCGACGCTGACCGTACCTTCATAGCCGGTATAGACGCCCGACAGGATCTTCATCAGCGTCGACTTGCCGGCGCCATTCTCGCCCATCAGGGCATGGACCTCGCCACGCCGCAATTCGAAGCCGACATCGACCAGGGCGGCGATGCCGCCGAAGCTCTTGGAAATGCGCTCGGCGCTCAGGACGACATCGGAACGGTCCGTCGCCGCGGCATGCCCATGGGCGATGGAAACCCTGTGCTCCATGACAATGGCGGCCTCCCTTCCGTCGTCGTCAATCTCGCCTAAACGCTATTCTAAACGTTTCGATACTGTCAAGCCGCTATCTGAAAGCGGAGGATTGTCCCTTTTCAATTCTTGCGAAAAACCTTGATATTCCGTAGGTATAGCGAACGGGCACGGGCGAAACGTTTCGAAAATGACAGCAAACAAGCGGACGAGACAGCGGAAATCGACGGCGCCGACCATGCTGCATGTGGCCGAGGCGGCGCGTGTCTCGGTCGCCACCGTTTCGGCGCTGATCAACGGCACGGCGACCGTCAGCCCTGAGCTCAGCCAGCGCATCGAACAGGCGATCCGCGATATCGGCTACAAGCGCAATGCCATCGCCCGCAGCCTGAAGATGGGCACGACGCGCACCATAGGCCTGACCGTGCCGCACATCACCAACCCGTTCTTCACCGATGTCGTCTCGGTCATCCAACAGGCCTTCGACCGTGCCGGCTATGCCGTCATGCTGTGCTGCACCGACGAGGATCTGAACACGCAGGACGACCAGATCCGGCTGCTGCTCGACCGCATGGTCGACGGGCTGATCGTGGCCCGCGTCGGCGATGGTGCGATCCTCAAAGGGATCGTCGATGCCGCCAACGTGCCGGTCGTGTTGCTCGACCGCGTCTGCGAGGGTGTCGACACCGATGCGGTGGTGCTCGACAACCAGCGCGCGGTGTTCGATGCCATCACCTATCTGATCAATCTCGGCCACCGGCGCATCGGCTACATCACCGGCACATCCGACATTTCGCCGATGCATGACCGCATGACGGGCTATCGCGAGGCGTTGCACGCCGCCGGCCTGCCGGTGGCCGAGGAGCTCGTCCGCTCCGGCAACTTCCATGAGATCGACGGCTACAACGCAACCATGCAGCTGCTGTCGCTGCATGACCGGCCGAGCGCGATCTTCTCGGCCAACAACCCGATGGTGATCGGCACCATGAAGGCGATCCGCGACATCGGCCTGTCCTGCCCGGAGGATATTTCGGTCGCCTGTTTCGACGATTTTCCGTGGTCCGACGTGTTCCAGCCGCAGCTGACCACCGTGGCGCAGCCGGTGCAGGCAATCGGCGAACAGGCGGCCAATCTGCTGCTTGACCGCCTCGCCGGCAACCGGGACGCGCCGCCGCGCAAGCTTGTGCTCAAGGGCCGGCTGATGATCCGCAATTCGTGCCGGCCATTGGGGGCAATCGCGCAGAGCGTGAATGCCTGAACGACGGGCGCCGGGTCAGGGCTTGAACACCCCGGAACAAAGCGCCTGCAGCTTCGAAAAGACGCCCTTGCCGCCGGTGATGACCTGCGTCCCGCTCTGCAGCACCGTTTTGCGATCAGCCTTCAGCACGGTGCCGCCGGCTTCCTCGATCAACAGCATGCCGGCCACGCAGTCCCAGGCGTTCATGTGTTCCTCGACATAGCCAAGTAAGCGGCCCGAGGCCACATAGGCCAGCATCAGGGCGCCAGACGCATTGCGGAAGAAGACGCCGCCTTCGGCAAGGAGCTTCTGGATCAGCACAGCGATGTTCCCGGCTTCGGCGCGGTTCGAGAATCCGGTCCCCACCGAGCCTTCTTCCAGGCTGGTCGCCGCACTTGCCTTGATCGGCCTGCCGTTGATGAAGGCGCCGCCGCCGAGCCTGCCGTGGAACGTCTCGCCGGTCGACGGTTCGTGAATGACGCCGACGACCGTCTCCCTGTCCTTTGCGCAAGCGATCACCACGCACCAGGCCGGGATGCCGCGCACGAAATTGGCGGTGCCGTCGATCGGGTCGATGACCCAGACATGGCCGGTCGAACTGGCGACGGAGGCATGTTCCTCGCCGACGATGCCGTCCTGCGGATAATCCCTGGCGATCGCCGCACGGATGAACAGCTCGACCTCGCGGTCGGCTTGCGAGACCAGGTCCTGATGGCCCTTGCTCTCGATGGTCAGGCTTTCCAGATCGCGGAAATATTCGAGCCCGAGTTCGCCTGCACGGCGCGCCAGATCGATGGCGAACTGCGTGCGGGCGTCAAGATCATGGGTCACGGGAAAGCTCGCTGTTGCGGGGGACGCGCCGCACTTAGCAGAGCATCGCTGCAGGCAAAAGCACCTGGCGGATAAATGTCAGGCCGCCTGTGACAGCGATTTGTGAGCATCAGCCAGGATCTCGAACGACCGCACCCGCGCCGCGTGATCGAAGATCTGCGCGGTGACCATCAGCTCGTCCGCGCCGGTGCGGCGCACGAAGGCATCGATGCCCTGGCGCACCGTTTCGGGAGAGCCGACGACGGCGCAAGACAGCGCCTGGCCGAGCATGGTCTTGGCCATCGGGTCGAGATCCCTGTCATAGTTCTCGACCGGCGGCGGCAACCGTCCGGGACGGCCGGTGCGCAAATTGACGAAGGCCTGCTGCAGCGAGGTGAACAGCAGCCGCGCCTCGGCATCGGTGGGTGCGGCAAAGACGTTGAGGCCGAGCATGACATGCGGCCTGTCGAGCTGTTCCGACGGCTGGAAGCGCGAGCGATAGATGTCCAGCGCATGGTCGAGCTCGGCCGGCGCGAAATGCGAGGCGAAGGCATAGGGCAGGCCGAGCATGGCGGCGAGCTGCGCGCCGTAGAGGCTGGAGCCGAGAATCCAGATCGGCACGGTCTGGCCCTCGCCCGGCACGGCGCGCAAGCGCTGGCCTTCCTCGGCGGGGAGGAAATAGCCCATCAGCTCGACGACATCCTGCGGGAAACTGTCGGCGCCGGCCTCGAGGTTGCGGCGCAAGGCGCGCGCGGTGTTCATGTCGGTGCCGGGGGCCCGGCCGAGGCCGAGATCGATGCGGCCGGGAAACAGGGCGGCCAGCGTGCCGAACTGCTCGGCGATGACCAGCGGCGCATGGTTGGGCAGCATGATACCGCCGGCGCCGACGCGAATGGTTTTGGTGCCGCCGGCGACATGGGCGATGACCACCGATGTGGCGGCGCTGGCAATGCCCGGCATGTTGTGGTGCTCGGCCAGCCAGTAACGCTTGTAGCCCAGCCGCTCGGCATGGCGGGCGAGATCGAGCGAATTGGCCAGCGACTGCGAGGCATTGCTGCCTTCGACGATCGGCGACAGGTCGAGAACAGACAATTCGGTCATGCGTTGATCTCCACGATCTTATTCTCACGCACCCTGGCCTCGAAAGCCGTGCGGTCGGGAATGATGATGCCGAGCCGGCCTTCCAGCGTGTCGGCGAGTTCGGCGGCGGTGGCGATCTCTGTCTGCTCGGTGCGGCCGCCAAGGTGATGGATCGACAGGCGGTTGCCGCGCAACGCGTAGCGCCGGTCCGGTGCGGCGCGCGCCGCTATGACAGTGCTGAGGAAATGCGATGTCGGGCTGGTCGACAGGAAATAGTTGGTGACGGAATAGTCGACCTCGTATTGCGGCTGCAGGTCGAAGCGGTAGAGCGAGCGCCAGTCGCCGCCGATGGCGGCCTGCAGGCGGAAATGATCGCCGGCCTCGACGATGCGGAATGTCTCGTGCGGGGTCGCCTGTTCGCGGCCCGGCTCGAGCAGCAGCGGCGCGGTCAGGGTCAGGCCGCCGAAGCCGACATCGGCGATATAGGTCCGGCCATCGAACTCGACGCGCAATAGCATGTGGCTGCGCGCGGTGATGGCGTCCTCGCTCTGGCCCCAGAGCACGCGCGCGGCCAGACCGACCACCTCGAAACCAAGCGCCCGCAGCGCATGCATGAAGAGGAGGTTGTGCTCGAAGCAATAGCCGCCACGCCCGCCAAGGACGATCTTGTCCTGCAGCGCGGCAAGGTCGAGCCGAACGGGCTGGCCGAGAAACGGATCGATGTTTTCGAACGGGATCGCCTGCGGGTGCAAGAAATGCAGCGTCTTCAGCGTATCCAGCGATGCATCCCGCGGACCGGCGTAACCGATTCGAGCGAGATAGGCGTCGAGGTCGAAGGGAGGGGCGTCGCTCATAAGGAAGGCACCGGGCGTTGACCGGCCGGATATAGGCATCCGATGCGCAAGCCGCAAACACGGCGAGCCTTCTATACCGCCGCCTTGCCGTTCTCCTCGACGGGTTCGTCCTCGACCACGGCGGTTTGCTGCGCGGCGAGGAAATTGCCGACATGGCCAAGTCCCTCGAAATGGTCGCAGAACACTTTTATGACGACCAGCAGCGGCACCGCCATCAGCGCGCCGACGAAACCCCACAGCCACGACCAGAAGGCAATGGCGATGAAGATCGCCACCGCGTTGATCTCCAGACGCCTGCCGACCACCATCGGCGTCACGAACTGGCCTTCGACGACGTCGCACAACAGCACGAAGGCCGGCGCCAGAAGCGCATAGGAAATGGTGTCGAAGCTGATCAGCGCCATCACGGCGACCAGCACGATGGTCAACAGCGCGCCGACATAGGGCAGGAAGTTGAACAATGCCGCGGCCACACCCCAGACCAGCGGGTTGGGCATGCCGAGCGCCCACAGGCCGAGGCCTATGACCGCGCCGAGACCGGCATTGATGATGGTGACGGTGAGCAGATAGTGCGAGATCTCGCGCTCCACGTCATAGACGACGCGCAGCGCCCGCTTCTTTTCGCTGAGGCTGGCGAAGGACTGGATGATCTTCTCGTAGAACATGGTGCCGGAGGAGAGCAGGAACAGCGACAGCACGAAGATGATAGTGAGGCTTGTTCCGGCCGACAGGATGTTGCTGGCGGCCGACGACAGGATGCCGGACTGGGCGACCGCGACTTTCTGGATACCCGGCTCTTGCGAGGTCTCGGTCATCTGTTCGACCTGATGCGAAATCTGCATGATCCTTTCCAGCGGACGCCGCAACTGCGCCAGCCGCTCGGTCAGTTGCTGGCCGATCGACGAGGTGTTGTTGAGGAGATCGATGACAGGACCTGAGAGCAGATAGCCGGCGATGGCGAAAACGCAGATGGACAAAATAACCAGGAGCGTCGCCGAAACCACTTCGGGAATGCCGCGCTTGCGCAGCAGCCGCACGATCGGCGTCAATGTCAGCGCCAACAGGAAAGCCAGCATCACCGGCATGAAAAAGGCGCGGCCGAAATAGAGCGCATAGACGCTCATGAAAATGAAGATGCCGACCAGCAGCGAGCGCATCAGATGCGTGTCCGCCCGGGCCTCGACGCGCGGATCCGGGCTTTCAGCAACGCCTGCGCCGGTGGCGGCGGGTTCGGCTTTCATCATGGACCCTCAGCGGTGCGCCGCAACTGGCACAGTCCGTTGACGGGAAACGCCGGCGCGTCGGCAAGGTTCCTTTGGCCGGCAAGGCCGCGGCGGCTTATGCCACCGGCGCCGCCACCGCCGGCGCGGACTTCGCCGTTTCCTTGCGCACGATCGGCGCCACTTTGGTGCCGTAGAGTTCGATCGCCTTCATGATCTTGGCGTGCGGCATGGTGCCAATCGCCATCTGCAGCAGGAATCGGTCATTTTTGAAGATCCTGTGCTGGGCAACGATCTTTTCGGCCACCCGCTCGGGACTGCCGACGAACAGGGCGCCGTTGGGGCCACGCGACTGGTCGAAATGCGCCCGCGACGTCGGGCCCCAGCCGCGCTCGCGGCCGATGCGGTTCATCACCTCAGCCTGCGGACCGTAGAAATCGTCGGCCGCCTGTTCAGTCGTGTCGGCGATGAAGCCATGCACGTTGATGCTGGTGGCGAGGCCCGCCGGGTCGCTGCCGGCGCGCTTGGCGGCCTCGCGGTAGAGGTCGAACAGCGGCGCGAAGCGCGCCGGCTCGCCGCCGATGATGGCAAGCGCCAGCGGCAGGCCGAGCGCACCCGCGCGGGCGGCGGATTGCGGCGTGCCGCCAATGGCGATCCAGACCGGCAGCCTGTCCTGAAAGGGCCGGGGATAGACGCCGCGATCGTTGATCGGCGCGCGCAGATTGCCGGACCAGGTGACCTTCACCTGATCGCGGATGGCGAGCAGCAGGTCGAGCTTTTCGGCGAAGAGCTCGTCATAGTCCTCGAGATTGTAGCCGAACAGCGGGAAGGATTCGATGAACGAGCCGCGCCCGGCCATGATCTCGGCACGGCCGCCCGAGAGAAGATCGAGCGTGGCGAATTGCTGGAAGACGCGCACCGGATCGTCCGAGGAGAGCACCGTGACCGCACTGGTCAGCTTGATGCGCTTCGAGCGCTCGGCGGCGGCGGCCAGCGCCACGACCKGCGCGGAGGCCGCATAGTCGGGGCGGTGATGCTCGCCCAGACCAAAGACGTCGAGACCGACCTGGTCGGCCAGCTCGACCTCCTCGATGAGGTTGCGCAGCCGCTCATACGGCCCGATGGCGCCTGGGCCGGGCTGCGGGCTGACGTCGGCAAAGGTGTAGAGACCGAGTTCCATGTGATGTCATCCTGGTGTTGGGTTTTGAGGCTAGAGGTAGCCACCGGCCTGCCTCGCCGCCAGAGGGGCTAGTGGTGAACAGTGCATGTCGGTTTGGGCAGGAAAAGGCGTCTCCCGGCTGCAACATCGCGGAATTTCATGGCTGGCATACCGATTTGGCGCTTGAACTCTCAGCATTCGCGCGTATGTAAGCCTCGCGAATTGACTTCAGGGAAGTGGACTTGGCTATCTACAGGGAAAAAGACATTTTCGAGCGGCGCAATGCCGCGAACGAGGCAAAGAAGGCGCTTCTGGAGCGCTTCAAGTCAAAGCCGGCGGCAGATGATCCTGCGGTGCTGGCGCGACAGGCCGAACGCAAGGCGATCCTCCAGGCTCGTGAGATCCGCGAAGCCGAGAAGGCAAGGCTGAAGCAGGAAAAGCTGGCACGCGAAGCGGCTGAGAAGGCCGAGCGCGAGGCAGCAGCCGAAGCGGCACGTATCGCCGCCGAAGAGGCAGCCCAGGCCGAAGCCAAAATTCGGGAAGCCGAAGAGACCGAGCGCATTGCCCGCCTGCTTGCAGACGAGGCCGAGCGCAAGGCCAAGCGCGACGCCCGTTATGCGGCGCGCAAGGCTCGGACCGGCCGCGCTCCTCCGGGCTTCTCCGCCCGCTAACAGCTTCGGCGCAGCCAAGTTCGAAGATTGAATCAGGGTCGCCTCACAGCGGCCCTGAAAGTGTTTGTGCGGAAGCGCGGCTTTTTGGAGGACTTCCGCTCAGACCGCGAACTTCAGCCCCATAATGCCGCAGACGATCAGCGCGATGCAGCCGAGCCGGATCGCGGTGGCGGGCTCGCCGAGCAGCCAGATGCCGAGCAGGGCCGTGCCGACCGTGCCGATTCCGGTCCACACCGCATAGGCGGTGCCGACGGGAAGCGCCTTCAGCGCCAGGCCGAGCAAGGTGAGGCTGACGATCATCGAGGCGACCGTCAGCGCGGTCGGAACCAGCCTGGTAAATCCGTCGGTGTATTTGAGGCCGATCGCCCAGCCGATTTCAAACAGGCCGGCGAAAAACAGAAGAATCCATGACATCGGAACGCTCCATCCAGCATCGGGCCGGAGACAGGATCCGATCCTCAGATGCCGATTGTTAAGGCGGGTCGTCCCGACCGAATTGTTGGGGAGGCGCGGGGTCGTCCCCGCGCCATCGATATAGGTTGCCCAAAACGTCCGATCAACCCGGCGTCATTGTTCGACGCCGCCGGTGGGTTGCGGCGCCTGAAGCCTACTTTTCCTTGATGCGCATCGCCTTGACCGGCGGCGCCTTCAGGGCGGGAGCGGGCGCCGGCTTCTTGGCATCCTTCTTCGGCTTGCGGGCTTCCTTGCCTGCCTTCATCGCACCTTTAGCCATGATTCGTTCCTCCAGTTGCGGGGAATGAAGTGAAACAAGAGAAACGCGTTGCTGCAAGAGGGCAGCGCTTGCCGCGACCTGCCGGTCGGCAGCTTTCAACCAATTTCTAATTTGYTCGTAAACGACGGCTGTCCGTGCCATTCTCATCTTCGCACTGCAGCATCGACCCGCGCTTTCGCCGGGTGATCGCCAGGCAGGCCGGTCAGGACGACAATGCGGATCCACATCGGCTGCGAGATGAGTTTCGACTTCCCGCAGGAGACGCCGCTCATCGCGATGCTCAATGTCCACTATTCGCGCGCCTCCGACCTCGAGCGCCCGGATTTCCTGACTTCCAGCCCGCCAGTTCCAATTCAGGGTTATCGCGACAGTTTCGGCAATTGGTGCAACCGCTTCGTGGCGCCACCCGGGCGGTTCACTTTCGGCACGGATGCGGTGATCCGCGATCCCGGCACCTTCGAAATGGCCGAACTGATGGCCTGGCAGCACGAGGTGCGCGACCTGCCGGCGGAGACGCTGCTGTTCCTCCTGCCCAGCCGGTTCTGCGAGAGCGACCTTTTGGCCAGCGAAGCCTGGCGGCTGTTCGGCCATACGCCGCTCGGCATCCCGCGCGTGCAGGCGGTGTGCGATTTCGTTCACAACCACATCGTCTTCAACTACGGCAACGCACGGCCGACGCGCACGGCGGCGGAAGCCTATCGCGAGCAGAGCGGCGTATGCCGCGACTACGCGCATCTTGCCGTCACCTTCTGCCGGGCGCTCAACATCCCGACTCGCTACTGCACCGGCTACATCAGCGATATCGGCATGCCGAAGCCGTGGTCGAGCATGGATTTCGCCGCCTGGATGGAAGTCTATCTCGGCGGCCGCTGGCACGTCTTCGACCCGCGCAACAATGCGCCGCGCATCGGCCGCATCCTGATCGCTTCCGGCCGCGACGCGGCGGATGTGCCGCTGACCCATATTTTCGGCCCGGGTACGCTCGCTGGCTTCAAGGTGTGGACCGACGAGATCGTCGAATAGGCACCGTCCCTCGGTCGCAGGCAAATCGCATCTTGAACGACCTGGCCGTTGGCGCGTTGTGGTGGAGCTTCGGCCGTCCGGCCGTTAGACTGGGTGTGTTGAACGGAGACCAACCGCATGGCCGGGCATGGCGGCTCCAAAACGGTCATCTATGCGGCGCTCGCCGGCAATCTGGCCATCGCGCTGACCAAGTTCGCCGCCGCTTTCTTCACCGGCAGCTCGGCCATGCTGTCGGAAGGCGTGCATTCGCTGGTCGATACCGGCAATGGCGGCCTGCTGYTCTATGGCATGCACAGGGCCGCGCGCCCAGCCGACCGCACGCATCCGCTTGGACATGGCCGCGAACTCTATTTCTGGAGCTTCATCGTTGCGCTGCTGGTTTTCGCGCTGGGCGCCGGCGTGTCGTTCTACGAAGGCATCATCCACATCATGGCGCCGGAGCCGGTCGCCAACGTCACGGTGAACTATGCCGTTCTGGGCCTCTCCTTCCTGTTCGAAGGCGGCTCCTGGATGGTGGCGCTGAAGGAATTCCGCCGGGAGAAGGGCACGCAAGGCTGGCTGCAGGCCGTGCAATCGAGCAAGGACCCCAGCGTCTATACCGTGCTGTTCGAGGACAGTGCCGCCCTTCTCGGCTTGATCGTCGCTTTTGCCGGCATATTGGCGGCGCAACTTCTGGAGATGCCGGAGCTCGATGGCGCCGCCTCGATCGGCATCGCGCTCATCCTCGGCGCGACCGCGATTTTCCTCGCCCGTGAAAGCAAGGGCCTGCTCATCGGCGAGCCGGCCTCGCTCGAGGTGCAGAAAAAGGTGCTGGCGATCGCCCAGCAGGATCCGGCGGTGCAGCGGGCGAACGGCGTCCTGACAGTCCACATGGGGCCGCAAGAGATCGTCGCCGGGCTTAGCATCGAGTTCGAGGACCATCTGGCGGCACCGGAAATCGAGGCCTGTGTCGAGCGCATCGAGGGCCGCCYGAAGAAGGAGATGCCGGAGATCACGCGGCTGTTCGTCAAGCCCCAGACCACGGGTACCTGGGAGCAGCGGCGCAAGCTGATCGATGCCGCCTCCTAACTCTTTTTTTGCGTAATTCCCAAGGGCAAAGCGCTGTGCGCTTTGCCCGGGGAAAACCGCTCGCACTTTTCCTGGAATTGCTAGTCCTGGACCAGCACTGCACCGTTGCCCCGTCGCCTTGCCTTGCTAAGATCGGGCGAAGCATTTCGGAGGAACGACCATGAAGATCGACGGCGGGTGCCATTGCGGCGCCATCAATTACGAAGCTGAGGTCGACCCAGAAAAGACCTCGATCTGCCACTGCACGGACTGCCAGCAGTTGACCGGCACGGCGTTTCGCGTCTCGGTGCGGGTGCCGGAGGAGGACTACCACATCACCAGGGGCACGCCGAAAGTCTACATCAAGACCGGGGCCAGCGGTGCCAAGCGCGCCCAGGGCTTTTGCGGAGAATGCGGTTCGCATCTCTATGCGACGTCTGTCGGTGACGGGCCAAAGGTTTACGGCATCCGCGTCGGCACGGCGCGGCAGCGCGACGAACTCGTTCCCAAGACGCAGTACTGGCATCGGTCGGCGCTGCACTGGCTGCCGGAATTCGAGGGCACCAGGATCGTGGAGGAGCAGTAGCCCCGGCCTCCCGGTCGAAAGCCGCCCCAGGACAAGCAATTATGTGCTAGCCTCGCTCACCATCAAAGGGCGGGTGACAGCGATGTTGGAAACGGACAAACTGTTTGCCGGCTCGATCCCGGAAAACTACGACCGCTATATGGTGCCGTTGATTTTCGAGCCATTCGCCGCGGACCTTGCGCGGCGGGCAGCGGCCTTCTCGCCCAAAGCCGTGCTGGAAGTCGCCGCGGGCACCGGGGTCGTCACCCGTGCCCTGGCGCCAAAACTGTCGCCTGACGCAATCTATGTCGTGACCGACCTCAACCAGCCGATGCTCGACTATGCCGCTTCGCGACAAGCGCCCGACGCTCGCATCCAGTGGCGCCAGGCCGATGCCATGGCGCTGCCGTTCGAAGACGCGGCCTTCGATCTCGTTTGCTGCCAGTTCGGCGCGATGTTCTTTCCCAGCCGCCCATCCGCCTACCGCGAGGCCAGGCGTGTGCTGAAGCCCGGCGGACATTTTCTGTTCAACGTCTGGGACCGCATCGAGGAGAATGTGTTTGCCGATGACGTGACGAATGCGCTGGCAAGGATTTTCCCGGACGATCCGCCGCGCTTTCTGGCCCGCACGCCGCATGGCTACCACGATATGGCGCTGATCCGAGGGGACCTCGAAGAGGCCGGCTTCTCCGATGCGGCGATCGAGACGAGGGCCGAACAGAGCCGTGCGCCCTCACCGCGCATTCCGGCCGTTGCCTATTGCCAGGGAACCGTGCTCCGCACCGAAATCGAGGCTCGGGATCCGGGCAAACTCGACGCTGCAACAGACTATGCCGCAGCCGCGATTGCGGCCAGGCATGGCAACGGCGCGGTTGCCGCCAAAATCCAGGCACACGTCATCGTGGCTGTGGCCTAGTCGTCGCCTTCGACGACGCGCAGCCTGAGCTGGCCGGTCTTTGAATCGGCAACGCGCGGGCCGGGCTCGAGTTTCGCCGCGGGTGCCCGCGACGGTGCGTCCTGGCCGGCATCGCCATCGGCCTGCGCGCCGAACTCGAGCGCCTCGATCTTCTGGCCGCGCTTGGTCACCTTCGACGTCGAGACGAGGATATCGTCGATGTCCTTGGCCGACTGGCCGAAATGCACCTGCAGCTTGCGCACGCGCTCGTCGACGCGCGCGACATCCTCCATCAGCCGGATCACCTCGCCCTGGATCAGATGCGCCTGTTCGCGCATGCGGGCGTCCTTGAGGATGGCCTGGATGACCTGGATCGACAGCATCAGCAGCGACGGCGAGACGATGACGACGCGGGCGCGGTGCGCCTTGTGGACGATCGCCTCGAAATTCTCGTGGATTTCGGCGAACACCGATTCCGACGGCACGAACATGAAGGCGGTGTCCTGCGTTTCGCCCTGGATCAGGTATTTTTCCGAGATATCGCGGACATGGATCTCGATGTCGCGGCGGAAAGCCTGCGACGCGACCTTCTGCAGGTCGGCGCCGTCGGCGGCCCGGATGGCGTTCCAGGCTTCCAGCGGGAACTTGGCGTCGATGGCCAGCGAGGGCGCGCCGTTGGGCATCTTCACCAGGCAATCGGGCCGGCTGCCGTTCGACAGCGTCGCCTGGAATTCGTATGCGCCCATCGGCAGGCCGTCGGCGACGATCGCCTCCATGCGCGACTGGCCGAAGGCACCGCGCGTCTGCTTGTTGGAGAGGATCGCCTGCAGCTGCACGACCTGGCCGGCAAGCGACTGGATGTTGCCTTGCGCGGTATCGATGATCGCCAGCCGCTCCTGCAGTTTGGCCAGGCTTTCATGCGTGGACTTTGTCTGTTCGGTCATGGTCTGGCCGAGGCGGCCGGTCATGGCGTCGAGGCGCTGGCCGATCGACTGGGTCAGCTCCGCCTGGCGCGCGCCGAACACTTCGGCGATCGCGCCCATGCGGCCCTGCATCTCGGCCTGGCTTTGCAAGATGCCGGCCATCCGCGCCTCGGCATCACGGGCATGGTCGGCGGCTTCCGCCGCTGCAACCGCGCGCGCCTTGGCCGACCGCCACAGCGCGACGACCAGCGCCACGAACAGGCCGAGGAACAGCAAGGCGCCGAAGGCCAGGGCGTGGCCGAGCGTGATTGTCGAGGCGCCAAGCCGTGCGACGGGCTGCGAAAGGATGGTGCTCAGATCATTCATGTGGACAGCATAGCCGATTCGGCGTGACCGCACAGATCAAAACAAGAACATGGCCTAGATGCCCCGGTTGACGCTTTTCGCTGGAGGTCTTACGTGGGACGCCATGCCGATCAAGCCGCTCATCATCCTTCCCGATCCCATCCTGCGCCAGCTTTCCAAGCCGGTGGAGCGCGTCGACGCGCCTTTGCGCAAACTGGCCGACGACATGCTGGCGACCATGTATGACGCGCCCGGCATCGGACTGGCGGCCATCCAGATCGGCGAGCCGCTGCGCATGCTGGTGATCGACCTAGCCAAGGAAGACGAAACGCCGGCGCCGCATGTCTTCATCAACCCCGAGATCCTGGAAAGCGCGGAGGCGCGGTCGGTCTACGAGGAAGGCTGCCTGTCGATCCCCGACTATTACGCCGAGGTCGAGCGCCCGGCTTCGGTGCGGGTGAAGTATCTCGACCGCGACGGCAAGCTGCAGGAGATGGAGGCCGAAGGGCTGATGGCGACCTGCCTGCAGCACGAGATCGACCATCTCAACGGCGTGTTGTTCATCGACCACATCTCGAAGCTGAAGCGCGACATGGTGGTGAAGAAATTCAAGAAGCTCGCCAAGGACAAGGCGCCGGGCAAGCTGGTGGGATAGGGGGAAATGCCCCTTCGCGTCATCTTCATGGGCACGCCGGAGTTTTCGGTGCCGACGCTGCGCGCGATCGCCGAGGCCGGACATGAGATACCAGCCGTCTACACGCAGCCTCCACGCGCCGGCGGACGGCGCGGGCTGGAGCTGACGCCGTCGCCTGTGCAGCGCGAGGCCGAGCGGCTGGGCATCGAGGTGCGGACGCCGACATCCCTCAAGGGCGAGGCCGAGCAGGCCGCTTTCAGCGCCCTGCGGGCCGATATCGCCGTGGTCGTCGCGTATGGGTTGCTGCTGCCGAAGGCAATTCTCGACGCGCCCCGGCTCGGCTGCATCAATGGCCATGCGTCGCTTTTGCCGCGCTGGCGCGGCGCCGCCCCTATCCAGCGCGCCATCATGGCGGGTGACCCGGAAAGCGGCATGATGGTGATGCGCATGGAAGAGGGTCTCGACACCGGACCGGTGGGATTGCTTGAAAAATGTGCCATCGAGCCCGATATGACAGCCGGCGATCTGCATGATCGGTTGATGCGCGTCGGTGCTGCCCTGATGGTGGAAGCGCTGGCGCGGCTGGAAGAGAACACCCTGACATTTACCGCGCAAGCGGCGGAAGGGGTGACTTACGCCAGAAAAATCGATAAATCCGAGACGCGCGTGGACTGGACGCGGCCCGCGGCCGAGGTCCACAACCACCTTCGTGGCCTGTCGCCCTTCCCCGGCGCCTGGTCCGAAATTGACATTGGCGGCCGCATGGAACGGCTGAAACTGCTTCGCTCGACGCTGTCCGAAGGCCTGTCGCCTTCGGACGATTTGAGCGAGTCGGGAGGAATTCTCGATGACCGGCTGACGGTCGCCTGCGGGACAGGCGCGCTCAGACTGGTCGAAGTTCAACGTGCGGGCGGAAAGCCCGCCGCCGCGTCGGAATTCCTGCGCGGAGCCAAGATCGTAAAAGGAATGAAGTTCTCATGAGCATGATGTCGATACGCGCGGCGACGCCGCGGGATCGCGAGGCCATTCGCCTCGTGGAAGAACATGCCTTCGGCCAACAGGCGGAGGCCGGGCTGGTCGACGCGCTGGTCACCGGCGGCGACGCCGTCGTCGAACTGGTGGCGGAAGAAGACGGCCAGGTGGTCGGCCATATCCTGTTTTCGCGGCTGTTCGTCCAGAATGGCGGCAAGAGCCTGGCGGCCGTGGCGCTGGCGCCGCTGGCGGTGGAACCTTCGTTCCATGGCTCAGGCATTGGCGGCGCGCTGATCCGCGAGGCGCATATCCGCCTCAAGGATGCCGGCGAGACGCTGGCCGTGGTGCTGGGCGACCCGGCCTATTACGGCCGTTTCGGCTATAGCCACGCGCGGGCCGAGAAGTTCGAGAGCGAATACCAGGGCGAAGCGCTGCAGGCGCTGGCCTGGGGCGACGCTCCGGAGGCCGGGAAGCTGGTCTACGCTTCCGCCTTCACCGCTCTCGCCGCCTAGGCGAGAACGTAAGCTGCCGGCATGCCGCGTTTTCGTCTCGACATCGAATATGACGGCAGCCTGTTTGCCGGCTGGCAGCACCAGGCCGACCAGCCTTCGGTGCAGCAGGCGATCGAGCAGGCGATCGAGAAATTCTGCGGCGAGGCGGTGCGGTTGCGCGCCGCCGGCCGCACCGATGCCGGCGTGCATGCGACCGCCCAGGTGGCGCATGCCGACCTCGTCAAGGCATGGCCTGGCGACAAGGTGCGCGATGCCGTCAACGCCCATCTGCAGGCAGCCGGCGCGCATGTCGCTATCCTGAAGGCGGCGATCGTCCCGGATGAGTTCGACGCGCGCTTCTCGGCCACCGGCCGCCACTATCTCTACCGCATCCTCAACCGCCGCGCGCCCGCGGCGCTGGAAAAGGGCAAGGTGTGGTGGGTGCCGAAGCGGCTTGACGCCGGCGCCATGCACGAGGCCGCGAAACTTCTTCTCGGCCGGCATGATTTCACCACCTTCCGTTCGACCCAGTGCCAGGCCAACAGCCCGGTTCGCACGCTGGAACGGCTCGATGTGAGCCGGGCGGGCGACATGATCGAGGTGAGGGCTTCGGCCCGTTCCTTCCTGCACAACCAGGTACGCTCCATGGTCGGCTCGCTCAAGCGCGTCGGCGATGGCGGCTGGACCGAAGCCGATCTCAAGGCGGCGCTCGAAGCGCGCGACCGCGCCGCCTGCGGCCAGGTCGCGCCGCCCGACGGGCTTTTCCTCATTGGCGTCGATTATCCCTGAATAGAGTCCGGAGGCTCTACCCCGGGAATGGCCCAGAAAGGCTCTGGGCCCCGATATCGTCCGGCACGGTGATGCCAAGCAGCATCTGCAGCCCGAACAGCACCAGCAGCGAAGCGATGAACATGCCGACGAAAACGGCGGTGCCGACCGCCACGCCCTTGCCGATCGTGGCGTTGGTCATGCGCCAGGTCAGCGCCATCGACAGGGCAAACAAGAGCAGCGACACAAGGCTCGAGACCTGGCTTGCCGACGTCATGAAAAGCCTGATCAGCGCCGAGGGCAGCATCAGCCAGGCGGTGATGGCGGAGGCCCAGTTGCTGGCCACGACATAGTGGACGAAGCGGCCACCGATGCCGGCGCGCGGCGCGACCACCGCGAACACGACCAGCGGCAGCACCCAGGAGCCGATATCGACCGTTGCCAGGCGCAACAGCATGCCGAAACGGCCCACGAAAGCGTTGGGATCGCCGATGTCGTTGGCGATGCCGACCCAGCCGACGATCAGCGCCGGCGCGGCAACGACAATGGCGAAGAAGGAATTCCAAAAGCCGTCCGCCGACAGGTCGAGCAGGCGCAGGCCGTCGACCTTGCCGAGCATCAGTCGCCAGGCACCGGTCAGCGAAGCTTGGGTTTCATCCGCCGAAAGCATGCTGCTCAGCCCTGCCCGAACCAGTCTTCGATGAAACGCTGATAGATCCGCGTCAGCGTTTCGAGATCTGCAAGGGAGACGCGCTCGTCGACCATATGCATCGTCTTGCCGACCAGGCCGAATTCGACCACCGGGCAGTAATCCTTGATGAAGCGCGCATCCGACGTGCCGCCCGACGTGGACAGCGCCGGTTGCTTGCCGACCGCCGCCTTGATCGAGCCGGCAAGCGTGTCGACCAGCTTGTCGTCGCGGGTCAGGAAAACATGGCTTGGCCGGTCGCGCCAGACAAGGTCGTAGTCGACCGGCGTCTTCTTGCCCGGCCGGTACTTCTTGCGCTTCGCCGCCTGGTCGAGCCGGTTGTGGATTTCGGCCTGGACGGTCTCGGCCGTCCAGGTGTCGTTGAAGCGGATGTTGAAGGTCGCGGTCGCCTTCGCGGGGATGACATTGGTGGCCGGATTGCCGACATCGATGGAGGTGACCTCTAGATTGGTCGGCTGGAAATCCCTGGTCCCCTTGTCGAAGACTGGATGCAGCAAGGCATCGACCAGGCCGATCAGCCCGCGCACCGGATTGTCGGCAAGCTGCGGATAGGCGGCATGGCCCTGGCGGCCATTGACCGTGATCGAACCGGAGAGCGAGCCGCGCCGGCCGATCTTGATCATGTCACCGAGCGCATCCGGATTGGTCGGCTCGCCGACGATCGAGGCATCCCATTTCTCGCCCCGGGAAGCGGCCCATTCGAGCAGCTTGACGGTGCCGTTGATGGCCGGGCCTTCCTCGTCACCGGTGATCAGCAGCGACACCGAGCCCTTAGGACCGCCATTGCTCTCGACATGGCGCGCTATCGCCGCAATGAAGCAGGCAATGCCGCCCTTCATGTCGACGGCGCCACGGCCATACATCTCGCCATTGGCGATCTCGGCGGCGAAAGGCGGATGCGTCCAGGCAGCTTCATCGCCGACCGGCACGACATCGGTATGGCCGGCGAACATCAGATGCGGGCCGTTGCCGGACCGCCTTGCATAGAGGTTCTCGATATCGGGCGTGCCGTCTTCCGAAAAGACCGGCCGGTCGACCAGGAAGCCGAGCGGTTTCAGCATCGCTTCCAGCGCGCTCAGCGCGCCGCCTTCGGCTGGTGTCACCGAGGCGCAACGGATAAGGGCGGCGAGGTTTGCGGCGGGGTCGGTCGGCAGCGTCATGGCAAAAGCGATAATCGAAAGCGGTGGGCCTGTCACGGGCAGACATAGGGGCCAGCCCAATGGCAGACGATGCCGCCGACATTATGGTTTTCATGTCGTATAGTCGGGCCGGTGCGGAGCAAGAGATGGCAGACGGGGAAAAACGGATCGTCATCGCCGGTGCCGGCAGCATCGGCTGCTATGTCGGCGGCTGCCTGGCGCTCGCCGGGCGGCGGGTTGTAATGTTGGCCCGGCCGCGCATCGAGGCCGCGATGAGGCAAAGCGGATTGCGCATCAGCGACCTCGAGGGCCGCGATCGCCTGGTCAAGCCGGACGGGTTCGGGATCACCGCCGATCCCGCCGTCGCACTGCCGCAGGCGGATGTGATCCTGGTGACCGTCAAGAGCGGCGCGACGCAGGAGATGGCGGCGCTGATCGAGACCCATGCCCGTCCCGATGCGGTGGTGGTCAGCCTGCAGAACGGCGTCGACAATGCCGACAGGCTGCGCGCCGGGTGTGGCCCACGAATCGTGCTGGCCGGCATGGTGCCGTTCAACTTGGTGCAATCGCCCGATGGCGAATTGCCGCTGCGCGTCCACCGCGCCAGCGACGGCAAGGTTATGATCGAGGACGGTGGCCTTGCCGGTCTTCTCGATGTCGCCAGTTTTCTCAATGTCGAAGGGCTGGGGGTCGAGACGCATGGCGACATGAAGGCCGTGCTCTGGGGCAAGCTTCTGATGAACCTCAACAACGCGCTGGTGGCGCTGTCGGACCTGCCGCTGGCGCGCGAACTCGCCGACCGCCGCTGGCGGCTGATCCTGGCCGGCCAGATCGACGAGGCCCTGCGGGCGATGAAGGCCTCTGGCATTGTGCCGGCGCGGATCGCCGGGCTGCGGCCGGCGCTGCTGCCGAAGGTGCTGCGGCTCCCGGACTGGCTGTTCAAACGGCTCGCGCGGCGCATGCTGGCGATCGACCCGCAGGCGCGCTCGTCGATGTGGGACGATCTGCAGCGCGGCCGGCCGACGGAAATCGGCGAACTGCAAGGCGCTGTGCTGGGCCTCGCCGAAAGAACGGGGACGCCGGCGCCGCTCCTGAAAAGCGTTACCGCTTTGGTGCGCGCCGCGGAAGCGGCGCGGCTTGGCCCGCCGGGCCTGGCGCCGGAACAGGTTGTGCCGCCGGATGGTTCTCGATCAGCGTGATCTTCTGCCAGATCTTGCGCGACAGATTGGACGCTAGGTTCTCGATGTCGTTGACGCCGTCGATGACGACGTCGTCATTGACCGACTGCGCGAACAGGGCGGCGATCTTGCCGGTGATCGACAGCATTTCGGAGCAATAGTCGAGGTAGCGCGCCAGATCGGCGGCATTGGTGATGCGGGCCGGAGAATGCGCCGTCGGCTTGAAATTGGCCGAGAGTGCCGCCGGATCCTTGGTCAGCTGGTGCATGTCGATGACATGGATCAGCGAGCGCAGGCCGTGCAGTTGGCGAAACACCCGCTTGCGCTTGATTCGCTCCTCGGTGCGGACCAGCGCCAGCAGGCCGAGCACGGCAAGGATGATCATGTTGATCGTGGCTTCGATGCCTTGCACCGACTGCACCGCATCGTCGGCCTGGGAGATGTGGATGAGCGGCAGGATGGTGCCGACGAACAGGAAGATCAGCGCGCCGGCGAGGACAGCGGCGATGATCAGGCCGCGCAGCCACCAGATTGGCTCCTCGAGCGCCTTTGCCGCCTTGGCCAGGTCGCGCGACAGCGACACCAGTTCGGCGGCGACGCCGCGCAGCCCGGCATTGGGAAAGCGCTCGGCAACGCGCTCCTCGAGCCGTTCGGCGGTGTCGATGATCAGTTTCGGATCAAGCGTGCGGTAGCGCATGTCCGATCGGCCCTCAGAGCATGATGCCGAAAAGTGTGAAGCGATTTTCGGACGACATCATGCTCTATCTCTTTGATTTAGAGCCGGATTCATATCTCAGGTCGATTCGACCTGAGATCATCCGGCTCTAGGGTTGTGCCGGCTCGTTGGTGCGCCGGCCATAGCGGTTGGGCCCAGGCTGCCCTGGAAACAGGCACAACACAAGAAAGGCGATGATCGAGACGACCGGTACGAACAGGATCAGCGCGGCAATGCCCGGCTTGTCGAGGTCGTGCAGCCGCTTCACCGCCAGCGCGATGTTCGACCACAGCGAGGCAATGAAGGCGATGAAGAAGATGAACGACCACATGTTGCTCTCGGCCGAGCCTTCCGGCACCAGCGTGAAGCGGTAGAGCGGGAACGCCTGGATGATGGCGACGAGCAGGCCACCAAGAAAATAGGCCGCGCGACTGACGCGGCCCGATGTCTTGAAGAAAAGCCAGGTGAGATTTGAACTGTCAGGCAAGCGGGTCCGGTCCGTATTGATTGGCGCCCCTGGAGCCTTCGAGAATGCCGCATTCCACCAAAAACCAGATCGCGCCGATAAAGGGCACCAGGATGATCAGGCTCCACCAACCGGACTTGCCCCGATCGTGCCAGCGCTTGGCGTAGACGGCGAAGACCGAATAGAGCATGGCGAGCGAGTAGATTACATAGATAAAGCCGTACGGCATTCGGTTGAATGTCGTGCCCAGTATGTTGTCAAGGATCATCGCGATCACCGCGCCGACGAAAATGACGCCCACGCAAGCCCAGAATTTGGCGCGGTTGATGCGACCCTCATAGCTGGTCAGCAGATATTTCCAGTCCATGTCACCCCTCCATGTTGAACCAGCGCGACGGATTGTCGCGCCGGCGGAAGGTGCGCCCGCCCGGCGGAAAGATCAATCGCGCAGCAATTCGTTGATCGAGGTCTTCGAGCGGGTCTTGGCGTCGACGCGCTTGACGATGACGGCGCAGTAGAGGCTGGGGCCGGGCTCGTTGTTTGGAAACTGCTTGCCGGGCATCGAGCCCGCGACGACGACCGAATTGGGCGGCACTTCGCCATAGAAGACCTCGCCGGTGGCGCGATCGACGATCTTGGTCGACTGGCCGATGAAGACGCCCATGCCAAGCACCGAGCCCTCACGCACGATGCAGCCCTCGACAACTTCCGAACGCGCGCCGATGAAGCAATTGTCCTCGATGATGGTGGGGCCGGCCTGCATCGGCTCCAGCACGCCGCCAATGCCGACGCCGCCCGACAGATGCACGTTCTTGCCGATCTGGGCGCAGGAACCAACCGAGGCCCAGGTGTCGACCATGGTGCCCGTGTCGACATAGGCGCCGACATTGACGAAGGACGGCATCAGCACGGCGCCCGGGGCGACATAGGCGGAACGGCGCACGATCGACGACGGCACGGCGCGAAAACCCGCCTTCTCGAAATCGACGGCGCCCCAGCCGTCGAACTTCGACGGCACCTTGTCCCACCAGACGGCCTCGCCCGGGCCACCCTTGATGATCTCCATCGGGTTGAGCCGGAAGGAGAGCAGCACGGCCTTCTTCAGCCACTGGTTGACGTGCCACTTGCCGTCGGGCTGACGTTCGGCGACGCGGGCGGCGCCGCGGTCGAGCAGGTCGAGTGCCGACTGGATGGCGTCGCGCGTCTCGCCGCGGGTCGCGGTCGAAATCGTGTCGCGCTCCTCGAAGGCCTTCTCGATGGTCTTTTCGAGGCTCGCCAGATCGGGCTTCGACATGAATTCGCTCCATTACCAAGCTGTTAAGGGGCTGCGCCTTAACCTGTTTTGAAAGTCGCGCGGACCCCAGGCATGCTTCGCCTGCTTGGGTCCTTGCATAAGCAGGTTCTTGTGGCAAAACCGCCGGATACTTCTGCGGAACCTGCTTATGTTAAGGCTCCATGGGGGTCAATCGCACCTGCGTCATGGGACGGCGCAGTCAAGGAAATTTGGACGGGTAATTTGATGACACCTATGGAAAAGGCGGGGTGGACGCCGCTGCCGCATTCGGACGAGGATCTGGAGCGGTCGAAAAGCGTTCCGGACACGCCGCAGACGCGGGCCGAGACCTACCGGCTTGCCTGGAACGATCCCGACTTCATGACGCGGCGCGAATTGCGCGCGGTGCGGCTGCAGCTCGAACTCCTGAAGCCGGAAATGATCCTGGCCGAACGCGGTATCCGTTCGACGGTGATCCTGTTCGGCGGCGCGCGCCTGCCCGAACCCGGCGGTGAGGCCTGGGCGGCCAAGAACGAGACGCAGAAGAAGAACCTCGAGGAAAACAGCAAATATTACGAGGAGGCGCGCAAATTCGCCCGCCTGTGCTCGCAGCAGTCAGCCGCCTCATACTACCGCGAATATGTCGTGGTGACCGGCGGCGGCCCCGGCGTGATGGAAGCGGGAAACCGCGGCGCCGACGATGTCGGCGCGCCGTCGATCGGGCTCAACATCGTGCTGCCGCATGAGCAGGCGCCGAACGCCTATGTGACGCCGGAGCTGTGCTTCAACTTCCACTATTTCGCCATCCGCAAGATGCATTTCGTCATGCGCGCCAAGGCGGTGGCGGTGTTTCCCGGCGGCTTCGGCACGATGGACGAGTTCTTCGAGACGCTGACGCTGATCCAGACCGGACGCATGGAACGCGTGCCGGTGATCCTGTTCGGCAAATCCTTCTGGAAACGGGCCATCAACCTCGATTTCCTCGCCGAGCAAGGCACGATCAGCCCCGGCGACCAGGACATCATCGATTTCGTCGACACCGCCGACGAGGCCTGGGGGATTGTCAGCCGGTTCTACAAGTTAGGGGAGTAAGGGAGTAGGGCAGTAAGGCAGTAGGGGAAATCGATCTGGAAAGCAGAGCACGAGAACGCATTCCTACTGCCCTACTGCCCTACTGCCCTACTGCCCTACTGCCCTGCGACTATCCCCGTCAAAAACCCCGCCAGATCGTCGGTGACAAAATCGACGTCGTCTTCCTGCGCGGGGTCGCGTTCCCAGATCTCGGCAAAGGTCGGCTCGAAATTGCGCGGCACCACCAGCACGGTGGTCATGCCCAGCGCCTTCGGCACCTCCAGGTTGCGGGCAAGATCCTCGAACATCACCGCATTGTGGCCGGTGACGGCGTGCAGCGCGGCGAACTTCTCGTAGGTCTGGCGCGCCGGCTTGGGGTTGAGGCCGGCGGCGACGATGTCGAAGATGTCGTCGAAATGGTCGAGGATGCCGAGCTGGCGCGCGGTGCGCTCGGCGTGCTTGCAATCGCCATTGGTGAAGATGAACTTGCGGCCTGGAAGCTGGCGAATGGCGGTGCCCAGGACAGGGTCGGGCACCAGCCATGAATAGTCGATGTCATGCACCTTCTCGAGGAAATCGTCGGGATCGATGCCATGGCGCGTCATCAGCCCGTTCAGCGTCGTGCCATATTCGAGATAAAGCTCCTTCTGCAGCTTGCGCGCCTCCTCACGCGGCAGCGACAGCAACTCCCCGACATAGGCCGTCATCTTGACGTCGATCTGCGAGAACAGATTCGAATGATGCGGATAGAGCGTGTTGTCGAGGTCGAACACCCAGTCGGTGACATGGGCGAAGCGGGCGGGATCAGGCTGCGTGGTCATGCGCTCCTTATGGCATGAAACGCGGATTCTGAAAGAGACTTTATCCACAACTTCCACGCGCTTTTAGTGGCATAAATGGCCGCACGATTCAAATTTTAAGCAACCGGGAAAGGTGGCCTTCAGGGCTTGCTGGCACAGAGACAGTCCTGTGGGGAGCCTGCGATGAACAGCATCATTCTGAAATCCGCCGCTATCGCTTTCGCTTCCGTAGCCGCCTCTCTTCTTCTGACGCTGATCATCGTTCCGGCGCTCGGATTCCCGGTCAACCGAACGATCTGGCTGACCTCGACGCTGTGTCCGCTGGTGCTTGCATGGGTGGCCTGCGCCAGCACCTTCTGGCAGAGCGACAGATTGAAGAACGCGCACCGCGAACTGGCCCGGGCGCACGCCCAGCTCGCCGCCGCACACCGCCGCCTGTCGGAGAAGGCCAGCCGCGACGACATGACCGGAATGCTCAACCGAGAAAGCTTCTTTGCCGCCCTGGACGGCTCCCGGCGCAAGTCCGACCGCGGCGCGCTGCTGATCATCGACGCCGATCATTTCAAGAAGATCAACGACAGTTTCGGCCACCTGACCGGGGACGACGCGCTGCTGCTGATTGCCAGCGCCATCGAGCGCGGCGTGCGCAGCGGCGATGTGCTTGGCCGCATCGGCGGCGAGGAGTTCGGCGCGTTTCTGGTCGGGGCCACCGAGCAGGAAGCCAAGCGTGTCGCCGAGCGCATTCGCCGCGAGGTCGAGCTGATCCGCTTCAGGCCGGTCGATGAACGGACCATTCCGCTGACCGTCAGCATCGGCGGCACAGTCTGCGGCGAGGACGTCAACGTATCTGACCTGATGCGCGCGGCGGACCGGCGCCTCTACCAGGCCAAGCATCGCGGCCGCAACCTGACGATCCTCGATACCGACATTTCCGCGGCCGCCTGAGCGGCCAGCCCGGCACACCCGGCCTGTTAAGGAATTTCTAACCCTGTTTGCATTCGGTTGTACCGCCTGGCGGCCTTTTCACTGCTTCGAGGCCTGGCTTGGCACGATACTGGCCTCTGTGACGGCGCGTGTGCCGTTCGGGGAATGTCATGCGCGCATCGAAGCCCCTATCCGAGAGACCTGTCATGAGTTTCTTCAAGAAAATGTCGCGCCGCACACTCGTGCAGGCGCTGATCGCCCTGCCTGCCCTGTCCCTGTTCCGCAAGCTGCCCGAGGCCGACGCGGCCAATGCTGGTCAATCGCGGGCCGACCCGAATGAAATCGTCGAGGTCAATGGCTGGATCCTGAAGCGGAGCGACCTGGCATGATCTTCGACAGCTATGAGGCGTATCGCGCCGCCAACTTCAAACCTAGGGTATGCATCCTTGGCTCCGGCCCGGCCGGCACCACCATTGCCCGCAAGCTGGGCGCCGCCGGCATCCCGGTCGTGGTGCTGGAGGCCGGCTCGCGGGAGTTCAGCGACGAGTCGCAGGACTTCTACCGCGGCACCACGGTCGGCGATTTCTATTTCGACCTCGACATCACGCGGCTGCGCTATATGGGCGGCAGCTCCAACCACTGGGCCGGCTGGTGCCGCGTCCTCGACAAGCAGGATTTCGAGCCGAAGGCCTGGGCGCCCGACACCGGCTGGCCGATCCGCCGCGCCGACATCGAGCCCTATCTGCCGGAGGTGCACGATATCCTCGAACTTCCCGACTTCCGGCCCGATGTGCCGATCTCGGACGACATACGCTGGGTGCAGCTGATCAAGAGCCCGGCGGTGCGCTTCGGCGAGAAATTCGCCGACGAGCTCGACAAGAGCCGCAACATCGCCGTCGTGCTCAACACCTATGCCACCGAGCTTGCCGGCGACGGCAAACGGGTTACCGGCGCCAAACTATGGTCCAACGGCCAGGACGCCGGCGCCTTCAGCGCCGACTATTTCATCGTCTGCACCGGCGGACTGGAGAATTCGCGGCTGCTTCTGTGGTCGAACCAGCGCTCCAACGGCGGCGTGGTGCCGAACGCCACGGCACTTGGCCGCTACTGGATGGAGCATCCGACCTTCGAGGGCGGCAATGCCATCCTGGCCGACTACGGCGAGTTCGAGGTCGATGCCGTGAACGAGGCCTTCTTCTCGCCGACGCTGGCCGCGATGGAGCGTCTGCAAATCATGAATTTCGGCATCAGGCTGATCGAGACACCCTATGCCGGCGTCAAGCATGTCATTGCCGACCTCGCCTGCACGGCGCCCGACATGGCCGAATGGGTCGCCTATCAGCTCAGCCAGAACCTGCGCTGCGCGGCGCAGCTCTATGTCGCCTGGGAACAGGCGCCGCTGGCCTCCAACCAGATCGAGCTGTCGAAGACCGATGTCGACCATGCCGGCGTACCGCGCATCGAGCTGCACTGGAAGAAATCGGAACTCGAGCGGCGCACGCTCGTCGAAGGCCTGAAGCTATTCGGCACGACGCTGATCGAGAAGGATCTCGGCCGCGTCCGTCTCATGGACTGGATCGCCAATGGCGAAGACTATCCGACCAACGAGGAGACCGCCGGACACCATCACATGGGCGGCACGCGCATGGGCACCGACGTCACCACGAGCGTGGTGGACGCCAACTGCAAGGTGCACGGCATGGACAATCTCTATGTCGGCGGCTCCTCGGTGTTCTGCACGTCCGGTCAAGCCAACCCGACGACGACGATCACCGCGCTGGCCTGCCGGCTGGGCGACCATCTGAGCAAGGTGGTCGCTGTCTGAGCAGCCTGGAACATCCGCGCCCGCGACGGGCGCGGATGCTCGTCAGGTCGATGGTTTTTCGAGCGGCGCCAGGTCGGCGCGGTAGCGCGTCATGGCGCGGGTCGTGCGCGAACCGAAGCGGATGAAGAACGGCAGCATCAGGTCGCGCAGGAACAAAGCGACGCGGCCTTTCACCTGCTTTTGCGAGCCGATCCGCCGGCTGACCTTGACGATATGCTCGACGCGGTCCTGGCGCAGCGCCTGGAAGGCGGCGAAGGCCTGGGCCGGCAGCGGCGTCGCATCCAGGCACGCGGCCAGCACGACGGCGTCCTCGACGGCCATCGATGCGCCCTGCCCCGAATGCGGCGAGACGGCGTGCGCCGCATCGCCCAGAAGAATCACCCGCCTGGTGTGCCATTTTGGCAGATGCAGCATGTCGAACACGGGGTAGGTGCGCGGGATTTGCGTGACGGTCTCGACGATCTGACGGATCGTCCGGGGATCGCCGGCATGCAGCTGGCGAACTGTTGCCGCCAGATGCAAGGGATCGGGTCTCGCCAGGGCGGCATCCTCGTCCAGCGGGAAGGACGAGAACCATAATACCGGCCCGTCTTCCGGTTTCATGTAGCCGAAGAAGGCTTTCTTGCCGAACACCATACGCATCAGGCCGCCGGTCGGTTCGACAAAGGGCAGTTCCACCACACCGCCGACGCCGGTCAGTCCGGTATAGACAGGATCGGGAGAGGCCGGAAAACAGACGCGGCGGACGCGCGACCAGACACCATCGCAACCTGCCAGCCATGCGGCATCGACCGCAACGCCATTGCCGAAGGCAAGGCGCACGCAATCAGGCTGGTCTTCGATCTCGGTGACCGCATGGCCAAAACGGATATCGGCGCCAAGCGCCAGGGCTTCATCCAGCAGCGCGCCGAGCAGGTCCGAGCGCCGCAGCGTGATGCTTTCGGCGCCCGCTTCGCGCATTGCCTGCCGCTCGTCGAGATGGATGAGCCGGTGCCCGGCGGCGTTCATGATCTCGAAGCCAAGGGTGCGAATGCCCAGCGCGCTTACGCGTTCGGCGAGCCCGAGCGCGCGCAAGGCATTGATGCCGTTGGGCGCCAAGGTGAGGAAGACGCCTTCGCTCAAATCTTCGCGCGACCGTGCCTCGAACAGGCAGACGCCAATCCCTTGCCGGCGAAGCATGACGGCAAGGGCCAGCCCGGCAACGCCGGCGCCAATGATGGCGACCGACAATGCCGAGGGGGTGGTGACGGCCATCTTCACAGGCCGTAGATGGCGATACGCACGAGCACGGCGGCCGCGGCCAGCGCCACGAGCAGGATGCCGAGGCCGATGGGAGAACCCCAGCCATACCATTCCATCGCCAGCTTGGCGTATTTGAATTCATCCTCGTGGGAGAGAGGGGTACGTTGTTGAATCAAGCTCATTTTTTCACTCCTTGTCGGCGGCCAGGCCCTTGCCTTGTCGGCGCTGCGGCCGCATATTGCTGCGATAGTCTAAATGTTCGACGGATTGATAGTTAGATGATCGAGATAAATTCGTCAAGCGGATATCGCGACGAAATGACGGCCGCGATCGGCCTTGCCGTGATGCAATGGCAGGACGCGACGCAGGCCTATGACGAAGCGGTGGGGACGCGGCTCGGGCTGAACATGGCCGAGCGACATTGCATCGGGCTGCTCTATGGCGGCCCGCAATCGGCCGGCGCGATCGCGACCGCAACCGGGCTGACGCCGGCCGCGGTGACGGCGCTGATCGACCGGCTGGAGGCGCGCGGCCTGCTGACGCGCACGCGCAGTCTCGAGGACAGGCGCAAGGTGGTGATCGAAGCGACCGAGGCGACGCGGGAACTGTCGGCGCGCTATTACGGCGCCATCGCCAAGGAGGGCGAGAAGGTGATCGCCACCTTCAGCGACGCTGAGCTCGCGACCATATCACGCTTCGTCAACGCCGCGCTCGACCTGCAGCGCGCCCAGCTTACGCGGCTGAAGGCGGAGGGATCGGCCACCCCCGAGCGATAGCTGCGTCGGGTGTGTTGGCGGCGCTGCTGCGCATGTCGGCAGGAAACGGGACTATTTCGGCTGGACTCCATAGGCGGCAAGAAACGCCTCCACCGAGGCATCCGCATGCCGTTCCAGCTCGGCCTTGGAGCGCCGGTTGCTTCCCGTGAACATGGCTTCATTCATCGGGATCCAGAGAAGCATTCCAAAAAGATGGCTGGCCGCCAGATGGGGGTCACTGGTTTTTATCAGTCCCCGATTGGTGAGTTTCTGAAAGCAGGACGCTGCCGAGTCGAGCATGCGCTCAAAGCCCTTTTCGTACCAACTGCGGCCAAGCTGCGGCATTCGATCCGCATTGGCGATGATCAGGCGCCGCAGCTTCAACAACTCCTCATCCATGAGAACGGCTATCAGACGCCGGGCTAGCTGCTGCAAGCCGCCTTCCATGAACTTCGCCTCGGAAAGCAGCGTCGTCACGGACTCGATGATGTCGTTGACCTGGGTGGCGGTCGACAGAACGACTTCGCCGAACAGGGTCTCCTTGTCGGTGAAATGCTTGTAGACGGTCTGCTTGGAAGCCCCCGCCTTGGTGGCGATTTCCTCCATGCTGGTCCCGTCATAACCCTTGCTGATGAACGCCGACGTGGCCGCCTGGATGATTTCACGATCCTTGCGTGCCGATCTGGTCTCACCGTCGATTTCCATGGAATCCCCCTGTCCAGTACTAGACGGTACCGTTCCCGCATGATAGTCACGACCACAGTACTAGACTGACTAGTACCCGTCAACGAAGGCAAGGCTTAGACCGATGACCAAGATGATCTTCATAAATCTGCCGGTGCGCGATCTGCAGGCAGCGACCAATTTCTATCTCGCGATCGGGGGCACGCTGAACCCGCAGTTCTCGAACGACCAGGCCAGCTCTATCATGTTCTCCGATGCGATCGGAGTGATGTTGCTGACGCACCAGCATTACGGCCAGTTCACGGCACGCCAGATCGGCAACGCCAGGCGCGACAGCCAGATGCTGATCGCACTCACCGCCGGCAGCAAGGACGAGGTCAATGCCACGATCGAAAAGGGCGTGGCGGCAGGCGGCCGTGCCGATCCCAACCCCGCGCAGGACCTCGGCTTCATGTTCAACCGCCACATCGAGGATCCGGACGGCAACGTCTGGGAGTTCCTGTGGATGAACCCCGCCGCCATGCAGTAGCCCATCCAAAGCGCGTCGCGTTGACAAGGTTTCATGCGACGCGCTTCCTGGAATTGTTTAGACCGTCGCCGGATCGAGCGCCGGCTGGCCCTTGCGGCGCGCGACGATCGCCGCGAAATCGGCGGTCTGGAACGCGTCGCGCAAGGCGTCGAAGGACGGCAGCACGAAATAGGCGCGCTGGAACTTGTCGATCTCGTAGCCAGTGCGCATCACCATTTCCAAGTCGAAAGGCACATGGTGGGCGTCCTTGCTCTCGACGGCGAATTGCAGTTCGGTGAAGGATGACATCAGGCCGGCGCCAAAGGCCTTCAGCGGCTGGCCGGCCTCCTGCATCAGGCCGTATTCGGCCGTGTACCAGTAGAGCCGTGTGATCATCTCGTCACCGCCGAGAGCGATGATGTCGCCGGCCTTCTTGCCATACATCTGCATGAAGTCGGCGAACACCGGCTGCGACAGCACCGGCACGTGGCCGAAGAAATCGTGGAACATGTCCGGCTCGACGATGTAGTCGAGCTCCTGCCTGGTGCGCAGCCAGTTGGTGACCGGGAAGCGGCGGTTGGCGAGATGGTCGAAGAAGGGGGCGGCGGGAATGAGGCCCGGCACGGCGACGATCTCCCAGCCGGTCAGCTTGCGGAGCTTGGCGCTGACCTCGTCGAAATCGGGAATGCGGTCGATGAGGCCGAGTTTTTCGACGCCGTCGAGATAGGAATGATGGGCGAGCTTGCGCGTCAACATGGTCTGGCGGTCGCACAAAGTGCCCCACACCGCCTGCTCCTCGGCGCTGTAGTCATAGCCCTGAGCCACGGTAAAATCGGCACGGCAGACCGAATAGTCGCCGCGCAACCCCTGTGCCGCGCAGTCGCGGGCATATTCGGCAACGCTCATCGTCGTCATGGTTTTTCTCCTCGCAAATCGGCAATGGTAGACGTGCCCCGGAGGCTAACCGGATCTGGCGAGGCAATTTGGTTTTGATCATGGCTCGCCTGCGATAATCGGGATAATATTCACTCAAATTGTGCCTCAGAGGAGTGAAAATGCCTCAATTCGACGATTTCGAGATCAAGATGCTCGATGTCTTGCAACGCGACGGGCGCAAGCCCGTCTCCGAGCTGGCGCAAGAGATCGGCCTGTCTACGACGCCCTGTGCGCGGCGCTTCGAAGCACTGCAGGATGCCGGCATCATCAAGGGCTTTGCCGCGGTCATCAGCCGCCGCGCGGTCGGCCTGATGGTCGAGGTGTTCATCCAGGTGCGCCTGGTCAGCCACAGCGACGGCTCGCCGGAGAAGTTCATCGCCGCGGTGCAGCGCATGGATGAGGTGTCGTCGTGCTGGACGATGACCGGTGACCACGACTTCCTGCTGCATGTGATGGTGCCGTCGGTCGACGAGCTCAACGCCTTCGTCATGCACCGGCTGATGCGGCTCGACGGCGTGCGCGACGTCCACACGCAGCTCGTGCTGCAGAACATCAAAGGCCCCGGCCACGTGCCGCTGGCGCATCTTAGGAAGTAGCGGCATCTCCAGCACTTCTGCGGAAAAGCTGCACGCAAACTGCTGAAGTGGGCCAATCGGGCGTCCACATCGCTGGCCAGCATATGCGGACCAACTCGCTCGGAGGTCCGCCATGAAAATCGTCCTGATCAATCCGCCGCACACCGCCATCGGCAGCCRCGTGCCGGACAATCATTTGCCGCCGCTCGGCCTGCTGGCGATCGGCGGGCCACTGATCGATGCCGGTCATGAGGTGCGGCTCGTCGATGCCGAGTTCGGGCCGATACCGCTCGACAATGTGGTGCGCGACGCTCTGCATGACGTTCCGGACTTCGTCCTGATCGGCCATTCCGGCTCGACCTCGGCGCACCCGACCGCCTTGCTGATCGCCGGGATGGTCAAGCAGCGCGAGCCGGCGACCATCATCATCTATGGCGGCGTCTTTCCGACCTATCACTGGCGCGACATATTGGCGGGAACGGACGTCTTCGACTTCATCGTGCGCGGCGAGGGCGAGGCGACCGTGGTGGCGCTGGTCGAGGCGCTGGAAATGCACCAGCCGCCGGCAAGCGTCGCCGGCATCGCCTTTCGCGACGATCTGCGCCGCCCCTTCGCCACGCAGGCGGCCATGACCATCGCCGAACTCGACGCCTACCGTGTCGGCTGGGAGCTGATCGACCACAGCCGTTACAGCTATTGGGGCGGCAAGCGCGCCGTGGTCATGCAGTTCTCGCGCGGCTGTCCGCATCTGTGCAACTATTGCGGCCAGCGCGGCTTCTGGACCCGCTGGCGGCATCGCGATCCCAAAAGATTCGCGCAGGAGATCGCCTGGCTGCACCGCGAGCACGGCGTCGAACTGATCAATCTCGCAGACGAAAACCCGACGGTTTCGAAGAAGGCGTGGCGCGCCTTTCTCGACGCGCTGATCGCCGAGAACGTCCCGGTGCTGATCGTCGGCTCCACCCGTGCCGACGACATCGTGCGCGATGCCGACATCCTGCATCTCTGCCGCAAGGCCGGCGTCATCCGCTGGTTGCTCGGCATGGAAAACACCGATGAGCAGACGCTTCAATTGATCCGCAAGGGCGGCAGCACCTCGTCCGACCGCGAGGCGATAAGGCTGCTGCGCAAGCACGGCATTTTGTCGATGGCAACCTGGGTGGCCGGCTTCGAGGATGAGGGATTTCGCGACCTATGGCGCGGCTTTCGCCAGCTCATCGCCTATGATCCCGACCAGATCCAGGCGCTCTATGTGACGCCGCATCGCTGGACGCCGTTCTTCCGCATCGCGCGCGACCGCAAGGTGATCCAGAAAGATGCCCGGCTGTGGGATTACAAGCACCAGGTGCTGCAGATGACGCGGCTGAAACCGTGGATGCTGTTCTTCAGCGTCAAGCTCATCGAACTTGCCGTGCAGTCGCGGCCGAAAGCGTTGGCGCGCATCCTGTTCCACCCCGACCCCGAGCAGCGGCACTCGATGCGCTGGTACACGAAAATGGGCCGCCGCGTCTGGTTCCGCGAGGTCTGGGGCTTTCTGGCCCGCGACGGCAGGGTGAAGGACGGGCCGACGCTCGCCGAGTTCTGGGGCGTGCCGCAGGACGCGGAAGAGGAATCGATGACCGTCGCACGTCCGCCGCGCAAGCCGGCCGAAGCCGCAGTCGCGATTTCGCCGGGCGCCTGACCGGCTCTCATCATCTCACAAAAATACGCGGCGTATGCATATTGACATACGCCGCGTATGCACCCACATCCGGCATACGGGGCGTATGTAAATTGGGCAGGCCGCGATCGTCGAGAGATCGGGCCTGCCTTTGTTTGAATGGAGTGAAAATGACCAAACGCGACGCAATCTTCCCCGCCGGCCGGCAGGCTCTCTACGACATCAACCGCTATTCGGCGGCGATCCGCTCGGGGGACCTTCTGTTCGTCTCCGGCCAGGTCGGCAGCCGCGAGGACGGCTCACCCGAGCCCGTCTTCGAAAAGCAGGTCCAGCTTGCCTTCGACAATCTCGCGGCCGTGCTGAAGGCCGCCGGCTGCACGTTCGACGACATTGTCGACGTCACCACGTTCCACACCGATCCCGCCGCGCAGTGGCAGGCGATCGACGCCGTCCGCCTGAAAGTGTTCGGCGAACCGCCCTATACGAACTGGACCGCGGTGGGCGTCAACTGGCTGGCCGGCTTCGACTTCGAGATAAAGGTCATAGCACGCATCCCCCAGCCCGCCTGATCGGCCGGTGGCGGGCGACGCAGGAGTCGCCTCAGGGCACGATCAGCGTGCCGGCGCCGTGTTCGGTGAAGAGTTCGAGCAGCACCGAATGCGGCGTCTTGCCGTTGAGGATGACGACGCCTTCGACGCCGCGCTCGATCGCCTCGATGCAGGTCTCGACCTTGGGGATCATGCCGCCCGAGACCGTACCGTCCTTGATCAGCGCCCTGGCCTCGGCGACGGTCAGCTCGTCGATCAGCTTCTTGTTCTTGTCGAGCACGCCCGGAACGTCGGTCAGGAACAGCAAGCGCGAGGCCTTGCAAGCGCCAGCAATAGCACCTGCAAACGTGTCGGCGTTGATGTTGTAGGTGTGGCCATCGCGGCCAGGCGCGACAGGCGCCAGCACCGGGATCATTTCGGAACGCGCCAGCAGGTCGAGCAGCGTACGGTCGACCTCGACCGGCTCGCCGACGAAGCCGAGATCGAGCACCCGCTCGATGTTGGAATCGGGGTCGATCATGGTCTTGCGCGCCTTTTCGGCGAACACCATGTTGCCGTCCTTGCCGCACAGGCCGATCGCCCATTCGCCTTCGGCGTTGATGAGCGCGACGATCTCCTTGTTGATCGAGCCGGCCAGCACCATCTCGACGATCTCGACCGTCTTCTGGTCGGTGACGCGCAGCCCGCCCTCGAACTTGGATTCAATGCCCATCTTGGTCAGCATGGCGCCGATCTGCGGCCCGCCGCCATGAACGACGATCGGATTGACGCCAGACTGCTTCAGCAGCGCGATGTCGCGGGCGAAGGCCTTGCCGAGCTCGATGTCGCCCATGGCATGGCCGCCATATTTCACCACCACGGTCTTGTGCTCGTAGCGCTGCATGTAGGGCAATGCGCGTGACAGCAGGGCGGCCTGCATTTCGGCGGTGGCGGCGATGTCCGTCATCGGGCGGTTCCCTGGCTTTTTAGTTTATGCATGTCGTTGCCCCAAAACCGCTGGGCACTTTTGGGCGGCATGCATCAGGTAAAGACGGCGGCGTCTTAGCGGGAATTGGCGCGGGGGGCAAATGGCATTGCTGTCATATTCGACCGTCTCACGACGTCGTCATCGCGAAGGCACCATCAGCGGCGCCCTGCGGCCAAGCCAACCCGAAAGCTTCTCCATCTGCGCGGCGAAGGACAAAAGCGTCTCCTCGTCGCCCGGGCGGCCGGCGGCCTGGATGCCGAGCGGCAGGCCGGCATCGGTGACATGGACGGGCAGCGCGATCGACGGCTGGCCGCTGACATTGTGGATCGCCGGCCAATGGGTGAACAGAAGGCTCTTGTCCATCAGCTGGCCGAACAGCGGTTTCAGCTTAAGCAAAGGCGTGAGGTGAAGCTTGTCGAGCAGGTTTTCGATCAGCTCGTCGGCGCCTTTCGGATCCATGGCGCCGCAGGCGAGCGGCGGGTGCGCGATGACAGGCATCAGCACGGCGTCATACTGCGCCGTTTCCTCGATCATCCGGCGCGAGGCGGCGTGCAGCCGCTGCAGGGCGGCATAGATCTCGCCGGCCGAGACCATTTCGCCCAACCGGCCGAGGATCCGCGTGGTGCGCTCGACGTCGCCGGTCACGGGACGGCCGACGCGCAGCGTTTCGGCCCGTAGCATGCCGGCGACGGCCGAAGCAACCGTCCTGCAGAAATCCGCGAGGAAATCGCGGCCGATGAAGGGCAGGTCGATCTCCTCGACCGTATGGCCGCCCTCGCGCGCCAGCGCCACCGCGGTGTCCAGCGCCTTCATCGTCTCGGCCGAGATCGGCAGGCCAAGCGGCGACTTGCGGTAGACGGCGAGCCTGAGCTTGCCGGGATCGCGCGCGGCGGCGGCGGCGAACGTGCCCTTCGGCTCACGTGCGGCATAGGGCGACAGCGGATCGGGACCGTGGGTGAGATCGAGCAGCAACGCGCTATCGCGCACCGAGCGGGTGACGGCATGGTCGACCACCATGCCGTACCAGCTTTCGCTGACCAGCGGCGTCAGCGGGACGCGACCGCGCGAGGTCTTGAGGCCGACCAGGCCCGTGCATGCGGAAGGCACGCGGATCGAGCCGCCGCCATCGGAGGCGTGCGCCACCGGCACCACGCCGGCGGCGACCAGGGCCGCCGCACCACCCGACGAGCCGCCGCTGGTGTGGCCGGTGTTCCAGGGATTGCGGGTGATGCCGAAGGCCTTGGATTCGGTCATCAGCCGCAGGCCGTGTTCCGGCGATGTCGAGGTGACGATCGGGATCAGCCCGGCGGCGAGATAGCGTTCGGTCATCACCGAATTGACGTCGGGCACCGAGGCCGGAATGCGGCTGCCGCCATGCGAGGGCACGCCCTTGATGGCGATGCCGAGATCCTTGATGGCGAAGGGCACACCGGCCAGCGGCAGCGCGCGGTCCATGGCTTTTGCCCGCGCCCGCGCGGCGTCGTAGAGCGGCTCGGCCGTGGCATTGATTTCGGGCCTTGTGGCCTCGGCGCGCGCGATCGCCGCGTCGGTCAGCTCGATCGCCGAAAGTTCGCCCTTGCGCACCAGGCCGGCGAGGCCGGTCGCGTCTTCTTCCCACAGGATCCGTTCGACCGACATCGGCGCTTCCCCATTGCCGCCAAGCTAGCCAGCGGCTGATCCCTTGGCAATCGAAGCCTGCGCCAGGACACCGGGACTTTAGGTGGACGGAATATTTCCGCCGTTGCAAATACAACGCAATCGCCTAACTTGGCGCGCATGACGCCGCAGGACATCACCAAGCTGATCGTCCGGACTTCGATGAAGGATCGGGCCGCGTTCGATCTGCTCTACCGGCAGACCAGCGCGAAACTTTTCGGCGTATGCCTTCGTGTATTGAACGACCGGGGAGATGCTGAAGAAGCGCTGCAGGAAGTCTTCGTCAAGATATGGACGAAGGCAGATCGTTTCGCCGTATCCGATCTCAGCCCGATCTCCTGGCTGGCGGCAATCGCCCGCAACCACGCGATCGATCGCGTCAGGGCGCGGCGCAAGCCTGCCGCCGATATCGATGCCGCGCTCGACGTGGCCGATCCGGCACCGGGACCTGAAGCGATGGTGGTGGCGGGCGACGAATCCGAGCGCATCCACCATTGTCTAGAGGAGCTGGAGAAGGACCGGGCGGCGGCCGTTCGGGGCGCTTATCTCAAGGGCGAAAGCTATGCCGAGCTGGCGGAGCGCCACGGCGTGCCGCTGAACACGATGCGTACCTGGCTGCGCCGCAGCCTGATGAAACTTAGAGAATGTCTGGAAAGATGACACTGGCAGAGGACAATGGACCGGAACGTGGAGGCGACGACCTGTTCGCCGCCGAATACGTTCTCGGCGTTCTGCCGGTGGAAGAGCGGCAGATCGCATCCAGGCGCATTGACACCGAGACCGATTTCGCGCGGCTCGTCGATGGCTGGGAGGTTCACCTCTCGCCGCTGGCCGCCGGCTATGCGGAGGTCGAGCCGCCGGCCTCGGTGAAGGCGGCTGTCGATCGCCGGCTGTTCTCGAGCACCGCTCAAACCTCTGCCGCACCAAGCGGCGGAATTTGGTCCAGCCTCGCCTTCTGGCGCGGCCTCGCCGTCGCGGCTGTCGCTGCCCTGGCTCTCTATGTCGTCGTGCCTTATGTCAATCGGCCGGCTGAACAGCCGCAGGCGCGGCTTGTCGCCTCGCTGGCCGCCGACGGCAGCGATGTAAAATATCTCGCCGTCTATGATTCCGAGCGGCATGACGTCAGCCTTTCGCACGTTTCCGGCACGCTCGCTTCCGGCAAGGACTTCGAACTTTGGATGATCGAGGGCAAGAACGCTCCGGTCTCGATGGGCGTCATCCCGGCCGGCCCGACCGTGCATATCGGGGTCTCGCCCGCCACGCAGCAGAAGCTCGCCCAGGGCGCGGTGCTGGCCGTCAGCCTGGAGCCTTCAGGCGGTTCGCCGACCGGGCAGCCGACCGGACCGGTGGTTGCCGCTGGCGACCTCAAGGGCATCTGACCTGCGTCTCTTTCGTTGCCAGAATAATTCCAATCTATCTTGCGTTTCGTATGTCTAAAATGAAACGCGGGCCGGCAAGCCATTATGCCGGGCAAATCTCTTTGCCAGAGCGAAAACTTCAAAAATCCAAAATAGTCTGAAACTTGTGCATTTGTGTTCCGTATCTCCTCGCGTCCCCAAAAATGGGAAGAGAAACCCGAGGAGTTTGAACATCATGCGTAGATACGCCACCCTTTTGCTTGCCGGTACGATCGCCGTTTCCGCGCTTGCCACCGCTGCCTATGCCGAAAACCCGATGGTCGGCGGCGCCGCCATGTATGCCCAGAAGAACATCGTCGAGAACGCCGTCAATTCGAAGGACCACACGACGCTCGTCGCCGCGGTCAAGGCGGCCGGCCTGGTCGACACGCTGCAGGGCGCCGGCCCGTTCACCGTCTTCGCGCCGACCAACGAGGCCTTCGCGGCACTGCCGGCCGGCACGGTCGACACGCTGCTCAAGCCTGAGAACAAGGACAAGCTGACCAAGGTCCTGACCTGCCATGTCATCGGCGCCAAGGCGATGGCGGCGGACGTGGCCTCGATGGCCAAAGCCGACGGCGGCACGCACAAGGTCAAGACCGTAGGCGGCTGCGAGCTGTCGCTCAAGGCCGAGGGCGGCAAGGTCACCGTCACCGACGAGAACGGCAATGTCGCCAATGTGACGATCGCCGATGTCGAGCAGTCCAACGGCGTCATCCACGTCATCGACAAGGTTCTGCTCCCGAAGATGTGATCGGCCCTGGAATGTAACAAAGGGCTTGCAGCGCCGAACCTGCAGCAAGAGCCCTCCGTCGATTGCATCGTCCCGCTCCCGTGACCTGCAGACGACACGCGTGCTCCGCGCCGCCCACGGTCAACCGTGGACCGGCGCGGAGTGTCGTTTGAGGGCAACCGTCACCGGCTTTTGATTTCTGCGTGGCGGTATAGTTTGGCAAAAGGAACAACCGGAGGAACTGGTCATGAACCGTCGCGACTTTCTCTTGAGCGGCGCCGCCGCTATCGGCGTCATCGGGGCCGCGGCGACCCTGCTGCGCATGGGCGGTCCGCAGCCCGCGCTGGCCGCCGAGAAATTCGAGATCACCAAGACGGACGACGAATGGAAAGCCATCCTGTCACCGGCCGCCTTCGACGTGCTGCGCAAGCAAGGCACGGAGTATCCCGGCACCAGCCCGCTGCTCAACGAGCACCGCAAGGGCACCTTCGCCTGCGCCGGCTGTGATCTGCCGGTCTATCCCTCGGAGACGAAATTCGATTCCGGCACCGGCTGGCCGAGCTTCTGGCAGGAGATCGCCAACGGCATCGGCAAGACCGAGGACCGCTCGCTCGGCATGACCCGCACCGAGGTGCATTGCCGCCGCTGCGGCGGCCATCTCGGCCATGTCTTCGACGACGGTCCGGCGCCGACCGGCCTGCGCCACTGCATCAACGGCGTGGCGCTGACCTTCAAGCCCGCCACGGCCTGACGGCTTTGCTCCGCACAACGAAAAACTCCGGGCTTTGCGGCCCGGAGTTTTTTGCGCGGCCAGAGCTTTTCGGGCGTGGACTGGAGGAGCTTCCCGAAACCGCTGCCACGTCTGGTGTTTTTTTGCTTTGAGGCAACTCCGGACGGAAAACCAATTCACACTTTTCCTGGAATTGCTTAGTGCCCGCCGCCTCCACCACCACCGGGCGCGGCCGGCTTGTTGATCAGCATGGTGAACAGGCCGAGCGTCGCGAACAGCACCGTCAGCATGTAGAACACGTCCATGAAGGACAGCAGCGCCGCCTGCTGCTGGACCATGCCCGACAGCTTGGAGACCGCCGCACTGGTGGCATCGAGACCCGTGACCTGCTCGAAATTGAGCGTCATGTTCTGCAGCTTGGTCTGCGCGGCGGCACTGCCCCACTGCACATGCTCGGCGAGCCTGGCGTAGTGGAAGGCGTTGCGGTCGATCAGCACGGTGTTGATGAGGGCAAGGCCGACCGCGCCGCCGAGGTTGCGGGTGAGGTTGAACAGGCCGGACGCATTCTTCAGCCGGTCGGGCGGCAAGGTGCCGAGCGCAATGTTGTTGATCGGCACCATGCACAGCATCATCGAACAGCCGCGCAGGATCTGCGGGATGAGCAGTTCGTAGAAATCCCAGTCCGCGGTCAGATGCGTCATCCACCAGGTGCCGGTGGCGAAGCCGAAGAAGCCGATCATCATCATCAGCCGCAAATCCATCTTGCTCGACAGGATGCCGGAGATCGGCGCGGTGACGAACATCGCCAGGCCGCTGACGAACAGCGCCTCGCCGATCATCATCGAATCGTAGCCACGGATGCGGCCGAGGAAGACCGGATAGAGATAGGTCAGGCCGTAGAGACCGATGCCGATGACGAAGGAAAACAGCGAGCCGAAGGCGAAGTTGACATTGCTGAAGGCCCTGAGATCGACGATCGGCTCCTCGGCGGTGAAGACGCGCCAGAAGAAGATCACCGCGCCGATGCTCATAACGATGGCGCAGATGAACACGCCCTGGTCCTGCAGCCAGTCATTGTTCGGACCTTCCTCCAGCACATATTCCATGCAGCCGAGGAAGGCCGCCATGCCGGCGAGGCCCCACCAGTCGAACTTGTTGAACAGCTTGAGATTGGGCTTGTCGAAATCGATCAGCGACCAGGCGGCGGTCGCCACCAGTATGCCCGGCACGACATTGACCAGGAACAGCCAGTGCCATGAAAAGGCGTGGCTGATATAGCCGCCGACGGTCGGGCCGATGGTCGGCGCCAGCGTCGCCACCAGGCCGATCATCGGCGAGACGATGGCGCGCTTGGAGGGCGGGAAGATGGTGAAGGCCGCGGCAAAGACGCTGGGGATCATGCCGCCGCCGATGAAGCCCTGCACGGCGCGGTAGACGATCATCTGGTCGATGTTGGTGGCGGTCGCGGCAAGGGCGCTGGCCGCGGTGAAGCCGGCGGCGGCGATGGTGAACAGGACGCGCGTCGACAGCATGCGGCTGAGGAAGCCCGACAGCGGGATCATGACCACCTCGGCGATCAGATAGGCCGTCTGCACCCACGGAATTTCATCGGAGCTGGCGCTGAGGCCCGCCTGGATCTCGGCGAGCGAGGCCGACACGATCTGAATGTCCAGGATCGCCATGAACATGCCGAACACCATCGCCAGGAAAGCGATGACGCGGCGTGTGGAAATGGTGTCAGGGACCGCCGGTCTTGCCGGCGGCGATCCTGCGGTGATGGTTGCGGTTGCCATTTCACGGGCCTCCTTGAGGCCGGCCGGGCGGCCCGGCGCTTCATCAGCCGCCGAGCCACCCTCCGAAAGCGCTTAGTTGGTGGTGGCGGCAGGCGCGGTGCGGCTGTCGACGTTGACGACAACGCTCAGACCAGCACGCAGCTTGCCGGTCTTCAGGGCATCGGCCGGGACGTCGATGCGGACCGGGACGCGCTGCACAACCTTGGTGAAGTTGCCGGTGGCATTTTCAGGCGGCAACAACGAGAAGACCGCGCCTGACGCCGGAGCGAGCGACGAGACGGTGCCCTGGATGGGGTGGCCGTCGATGGCGTCGACCGAGATGTTGACCTTTTCGCCGGGAACCAGCCGGGCAAGCTGCGTCTCCTTGAAGTTGGCGACGATGTAGAGCTTGTCCAACGGCACGACGACGGCGAGCTTCTGGCCGGGGCTGACAAGGTCGCCCTGTTCGACCGAGCGGTTGCCGACGACGCCGTCATAAGGCGCCTTGAGCACGGTAAAGGAAAGGTCGCGCGCGGCCTTGTCGCGGCCGAGCTGCAGCGAAGCAAGCGTGCTCGCCGACTCGGCGCGCTGCGCCTCGAACACGCCGATATTGGCCTGTGCGGCGGCGATCTGCGCATCGGCGCCAACCAGCGCTGCATTGGCCTGGTCGAGCGCGGTCTGCGCGTCGTCCAGTTGCGCCTGCGTGCCCACATGCGTCTTGACCAGCTGCGCGGCACGCTGCTGGGCACGGGCGGCATTGTCGGCAGCCGCCTGGTCGGCGACCTTCTGCGCCTGGGCCTGCTGCAGGGAAGCCTGCGCGGCCTTGGTCTGCGCATCGATGCGGTCGAGCGTCTTGGACAATGTGGCGATCTGCGCCTCGGCCTGGGCAACGGCGATCTTGTAGTCGCCATCGTCGATCGTCAGCAGCGGATCGCCGGCCTTGACGTGCTGGTTCTCGCTGACCTTGACCTGGTCGACATAGCCGGAGATCTTCGGCGAAACGAACGCCATGTCGGCCTGGACATAGGCATCGTCCGTCGAGATCATGAAACGGCCCGTGGTCCAGTAGTCGTAGCCATACCAGGCGCCGCCGCTCAGAAGGGCAAGGCCGATGATCGGCAGCAGGAAGGAGCGCACCGAACGCTTCTTCTTGGCCGGAGCTTCAGCCGCCGGCGGCGGTGCGACGGGGTGGACGGGAATTTCGGGTGCTTCCGTCGCCGGAGCGACCTTGGCGTTGGGGAAGGGGCGGACTTCGGCAGTGGTGGGCGCGTTCGAGGACATGACATCTCTCTAAAGTAATAATACTGAACCGTTCGGTTCGATCTGGCCGTTGACATAGCGTGAAAAGAGGACCATATCAAGAGGCAATCGAACCGGTTGGTTCGAATTATTTTCGAGGTGTGACTTTAATGGCCGAGACAACGCCTGACGTCGAAACCGACAACTGCAACGACTTGCTGGAAAGCCTGCGCCGCGGGCGGCCGGCGGCAGGACAGGATCCGGTCAAGCGCAGCCAGATCATCGAAGGCGCCCGCCGTGTCTTCATAGACAAGGGCTTCGAGGCCGCTTCGATGAACGACATCACGCGCGAAGCCGGCGTGTCGAAAGGCACCATCTATGTCTACTTCGCCAACAAGGAAGAGCTGTTCGAAGCGCTGATCGAGGAAGAGCGCGGCACCATCTTCAAGAACATGTACGACATGCTGGACCGCGCCGACGATCTGCGCCAGACGCTGGTGAAGTTCGGCAAGGTGCTGTCCATGAAGATCACCTCGGCCAGGGTGATCCAGGCGCAGCGCACGGTGATCGGCGCGTCCGACAGGATCCCCGATATGGGCGCGCGGTTTTACGAACGCGGCCCCAAACGCGGCCATGACAAGGTGGTGGAGTTCCTCAATGCCGCCATCGAACGCGGCGTGCTCAAGATCGACGATGTCGATCTTGCCGCCTACCAGTTCACCGAACTGTGCCTGGCCGGCCTCTTCCGGCAGTGCATCTTCGCCTACCGCACCAAGGCTCCGAGCCAGGAAGAGATCGACCACATCGTCAGGTCGGGCGTCGACATCTTCCTGAAGGCTTACGGCACCGAAAGGCTGGCGGAGGAAGAACGCCACCAGATGATTGCGCTGGAGGCAAAGGCCTAGGGCGTTTCACCGTTTCGTGGAAACGGCGAACCGTTCTATCTCTTTGTTTTGACGCAATTCCCAACGGAAAACGCTACGCGCTTTTTCCTGGAATTGCTTTAGCCGCCATTGGCTGCAAGCACGATCGCGGCCTGCAACTCCTCCAACCCCTCGCCCTTTTCCGACGACGTCGCCAGGACGAACGGAAACGCCGCCGGCCGCTTCTTGATCTTTTGCAGCGTCTCCTCGATCAGCCGAGGCACTCCGGCGACCTTGATCTTGTCGGTCTTGGTCAGCACGATCTGGTAGGACACCGCCGCCTTGTCGAGCAGCGACAGCACCTCCTCGTCCTTGGCCTTGATGCCGTGGCGGGCGTCGATCAGCACATAGACCCGCTTCAGCGTCACCCGGCCCTTGAGATAGTCGAAGACAAGTTTGGTCCACTCGTCGACCTTCTCCTTGGGCGCGGTGGCGTAGCCGTAGCCCGGCATGTCGACGAGCGCCATCGGCGGCAGGTCGGCGCCCTCGCCCGAAAATCCGCCCGGCACGAAATAGTTGAGTTCCTGCGTGCGCCCCGGCGTGTTGGAGGTGCGCGCCAGGCCCTTCTGGTTGACCAGCGCGTTGATCAGCGACGACTTGCCGACATTGGAGCGGCCGGCAAAGGCGATTTCCGGCGGCCCTTCCGGCGGCAGGAACTTCATGGCCGGCACGCCGCGGATGAAGATCCACCCGCGCGTGAACAGGTCGGTGGTGATCACAGTGCTGTTCAGAGCGTTCAAGCTGCTGCCTCCAGAAGAGAGATATTGGCGCCCCTGATGGCATCGAGGTTGCGGCCGATCTTGTCCACCGGCCAATGCCACCATGCCAGTGCCAGCAGCCGCCTGATCGTCCTGTCGTCGAAACGCATCTTCACCACCTTGGCCGCGTTGCCGGCGACAATGGCATAGGGCGGGACATCGTGCGTCACCACGGATTTGGCGGCGACGATGGCGCCATGGCCGATTTCCACGCCGGGCAGGATAACCGCTTCCATGCCGATCCAGACATCACTGCCGACCACCGTGTCGCCGCGCACTTCCTTCGACCATGTCGCCGGGTCGAACCCCTTTTCCCAGCCATGGCCGAAAATGTTGAACGGATAGGTGGAAAACCCGGACATTGCGTGGTTGGCGCCGTTCATGATGAAGCGCGCGCCTTCGGCGATGGCGCAGAACTTGCCGATGATGAGCTTGTCGCCGATGAAGGGATAGTGGTGCAGCACGCATTTCTGCGCGAATTTGTCCGGGCCGTCCGGGTCGTCATAATAGGTGAAGTCGCCGATCTCGATGTTCGGCTCCGTCACCAGAGGCTTGAGGAATCCGACGCGGGTGTGCATCGGGATCGGGTGCTTGATATCGGGGTTGGGTCCGTCCATGTCGGTTCGTCCAGGAAATTGGCAGACAGGCGCATCCGCTACCGGAGGCGCCTGGTCAAAATAACGTGATCCGCCCTATAGCACCAATCGGCCGGGGAGCGAGTCTTGCGTGACGAACAGGCTCATTAGTTGCCGCGGCAGATCACGATCGGATTGGACAGCGCGCTGTCGAAACCGCTGCCCTGGTAGACGGTGACATTCGAGGCGCCGGGCGGCAACAGGAACGTGCCTTCGACGACTTTCTGATCGCCCGCCATCGTGTGGAGAGCCCAGCTAAACGTGCAGAATTGCGGCGGTGCCGCAGGTTCGACGTGGCTGCAGTTAAGCTGCGCGCCCCCCAGCATGGCCGCACCGCCGCAGCTCACCGCTTGCTTTGCCACCGCGATGCCTGGCCACCCGGCGAGAGCCGTCACGGCTGCGATCCTGATCCAGTTCATCGTCGAAATCCTTGCCGGAAAATTCGCGCCGCCGGGGCGCCTCTTCCGTGTCGTGGCCCATGCGATTTTTGGTCTGCGCGGCTTAGTCCGTCTTGCACGCGTCGTCCAGCAGGATTATGTGCATGATGATAATAAGCATGCTCACGAAAACTTATCCGTAGATCCCTGACCTGCTCCCATGTCCTCCTCGCCCCCTATCAGCTTCGTGCTGCACGACGTCACGCGCCTGTTTTGCAAGGGTTTCGAGCAGCGCTCGCGGACGACCCGCGCCCAATCTCAGCTAGTGGCCTGGCTGCCTGACCTGACCCAACAGCCTCAACGGCTGCTCGAGATCATGCGCGGCAACGGCTGGAAAACACGCGACGAGACCTTAACCGGCCTTTCGCCCGGAACACGGCGGCATCCGCTGCAAACCTTGATCAAATCCAATCTGCTCGCGGCCTGCACACAGCCGGCCGTCGACCGGGAGAAAGTCCATGGCTGATTCAGCATCCCCCAAGAAACCCGCCGAAGACGGCCCTGCCACGGGTCGCGCCGGCGACCAGATCATCCGGCTGGACAGCGAGCGCGAACAGAGGCGCGCCAATGCCGCCATCGACACTGGCGAGTTGGAAGCCCCGGTCGCGCCGCAGCCCGTGGCACTCGAGGCGCCGGCCAAGGAGCCGCAGCCGGCCCCTATCGCCGTTGCCCCTCCCGCTCCTGCCCCGGTCAAGCCGAGGCGCAGCCTCAAACGGCCGGTGCTGTTTGCGCTGCTTCCCATCGCGCTGGCCGTCGGCGGCTACTACTACGTCACCGGCGGGCAGGTGATGACGACCGACAATGCCTACATCCAGGCGCAGTCGCTGGGCGTGTCCACCGACGTCTCCGGCACCGTGCAGGAGATCGACGTGCACGAGAACCAGGCGGTAAAGAAGGGCGACGTGCTGTTCCGCCTGCGGCCGGCCTCCTTCGAAACCGCTCTCGCCGCCGCTCAGGCTCAGCTCGGGACCGTGCGCAACCAGGTGCTGACCCTGCAGGCGAGCTACCAGCAGTCGCTGGCGCAGATCGAACAGGCCGAGGCCGACATTCCCTATTACGAGGCCGCCTTCCAGCGGCAGCAGGACCTGCTCAAGACCTCCACCGCCTCCAAGGCATCTTTCGACAGCGCCCAGCACGACCTCGTCGCGGCGCGCCAGAAAGTGGACGTCGCCAAGGCGCAGGCGCAGGCCACGCTTGCCCAGCTGGGCGGCGACGCCGACCAGCCCGTGGAGAAGAACCCGTTCTACCTGCAGGCCCGGTCGGGCGTCGACGACGCGCAGCGCAACCTTGCCGATTCCGTGGTCAAGGCGCCGTTCGACGGCGTCGTCACCAATGTCGACGCGCTTCAGGTCGGCAAATATCTGCCGGCTTCGCAGCCGGCCTTCAGCCTGGTGTCGTCGACCGACCTGTGGATCGAGGCGGAACCGAAGGAAACCGAGCTGACCTATGTGCGGCCGGGACAGACGGCGACGATCAGCGTCGACACCTATCCGGGCGCCGTCTGGCACGGCACGGTTGCCTCGATCAGCCCGGCCTCCTCGTCGAGCTTCTCGCTGCTGCCGGCGCAGAACACCACCGGCAACTGGGTCAAGGTCGTGCAGCGCATCCCGATGCGCGTGACGGTCGACGATGCCAAGGGCATGCCGCCGCTGCGCGGCGGCATGAGCGTCGTGGTCGACGTCGAGACCGGCCATACGCGCGGCCTGCCGGACTTCGTCACCAACCTCATCGACCGGTTCGGACAAAAATCATGACCAGCGCGGCCGCGGCAGGTGCCACACCGGTGGTCGCCAATCGCGGCGCCATCACGGCCTGCGTGATCCTGGCCGTCATCATGCAGGCGTTGGACACGACGATCGCCAATGTGGCGCTGCCCTACATACAGGGCAGCGTTTCGGCCAGCGCCGACCAGATCAACTGGGTGCTGACCTCCTACATCGTCGCGGCGGCGGTGATGACGCCGCCCTCGGGCTATCTTGCCAACCGTTTCGGCCGCAAGCGTATCCTGTTGACCTCGATCACCGGTTTCGTCGTCGCCTCGGTGCTGTGCGGCTTCGCGCAGTCGCTGCCGCAGATCGTCGGCTTCCGCCTGCTGCAGGGCCTGTTCGGCGCGGCGCTGGTGCCGCTGTCGCAGTCGATCCTGCTCGACATCTACAGCGTGGAAGAGCGCGGCTCGGCAATGGCGCTGTTCGGCGTTTCGGTGATGGTCGGGCCGGTGCTCGGTCCGGTCATCGGCGGCTGGCTGACCGAGAATGTCTCCTGGCGCTGGGTGTTCTACATCAACGTACCGATCGGCGCGCTGGCTTTCGCCGGCGTGTCGCTGTTCGTCCTGGAAACCAAGCTCGACATCAAGGCAAGGCTGGACTGGCTGGGCTTCGGCATGCTCAGCATCACCATCGCGGCGCTGCAGATGTTTCTCGACCGCGGCGAGCAGCTCAACTGGTTCTCGTCATCCGAGATCATCGTCGAGGCGCTGATCTGCGCGTCGGCCTTCTACATCTTCCTCGTCCACATCTTCACAGCCAAGAACACCTTCGTGAATCCGCGGCTGTTCCTGGACCGGAATTTCGCCGTCGGCATGATCTTCATCTTCATCATCGGCATCACCTATCTCGCCTCGCTGGCGCTGATGACGCCCTATCTGCAGACGCTGATGGGCTATCCGGTGGTGACGGCCGGCATCGTCATGGGCCCGCGCGGCCTCGGCACGATGGCGTGCATGTTCCTGGTCGGCAGGCTGATCGGCAAGGTGGATACGCGATGGCTGCTGTTGATCGGCCTCGCGATCACCGCGTGGGCGATGTACGACATGACCGGCTGGACCCCCGACGTCTCGCAATGGACCATCATCAGCACCGGCTTCATCCAGGGCGCCGGCTTGGGCTTCCTGTTCGTGCCGCTGACGACCATCACCTTCGCCACGCTGGCGCCCGAGCGGCGCGCGGAGGGCACCGGTCTCTACAATCTGTCGCGCAACATCGGCTCCAGCGTCGGCATCTCGGTGGTCACCGCGCTCCTGACGCAGAATGTGCAGATCAACCATGCCAACATCGCCGCCTATGTGACGCCCTTCAACCAGGCGTTCGGCAACCCGGCGATCGCGCAGGCGATGAACCCCTACACCGCGGCCGGCCGCGCGGCACTTGATGGCGTGGTGACGCTGCAGGCGACTGTCATCAGCTACATGGACGATTTCAAGCTGATGATGATCCTGTCGCTGGCCGCCATCCCGCTGGTGCTTCTGCTGCGCAAGCCAGGCACGCCGGCCAAGGTCGACCACAGCGCCGTGATGGAATGAAGGCCGGAAACGGTCGAGGTTGGACTGCTGAACCCCAGCCGCCTTTACGATACGCAAAATGAAACCGGGGCCCTGTGAGGGACTTACAGGACCCCGGCCTCGCCGAAAACGACTTCCCCAAGAAATATGGCACCTCGTCATGAGGCGGGGATGGCAGACCGAGAAAGCCCCAACCGGCTGCCACTGCCCCCTTTCGCCGGAAGTCGTTACTTCGGCAACAGCACCTTGTTGACGACATGGATGACGCCGTTCGACTGGTTGACGTCGGCGATGGTCACCTTCGCCTCGCCGCCGGCCTCGTCCATGACGTAGAGCTTGCCCTTCTTGACCTCGGCGGTGAGCGTGTCGCCAGAGACGGTCTTCATCTCGTATTTGCCGCCCATAGCCTTGGCCTTCTTCATCATCTCGGCGCCTGAAATCTTGCCGGCCACGACATGCGCGGTCAGCACCTTGGTGAGCTTGTCCTTGTTCTCGGGCTTGAGCAGCGTGTCGACGGTGCCGGCCGGCAGTGCCGCGAAGGCCTCGTTTGTCGGCGCGAAAACGGTGAACGGACCGGCGCCCTGCAGCGTGTCGACCAGGCCGGCGGCCTTGACGGCGGCGACCAGCGTCGTGTGATCCTTCGAATTGACGGCGTTCTCGACGATGTTCTTGGTGGTGTACATCGGCGCGCCGCCGACATTGGGGTTCTTGGCATAGGCAGGGGCGGCAATCGCCACGCCGGCGACGAGGGCGGAAATGGCGATGGTCCTGAATGACGGCAAGCGCATGTGGTCTTCCTCCGGGTGAGGGCTGATCGGAATTGATAGCCTTTGGAAATGCACAAGCAGTCACGCCGCCGACGGCGCGCTAGTTTCGCTGATCACGGGAACGTGAACGACATTCCGCCCAAAGAAAAAGCCCGGACGAGCCGGGCTTTTCGCGAGAGAGAGCGTTTATTCCGCCGGCGATGGTTTCTTCTTGAACAGGGCCATCAGATTATCCCACAGCTCGATCTTGGCGCCCTGGCGCTTCATGATCACGCCCTGCTGGAGGATCGACAGCGTGTTGTTCCAGGCCCAGTAGATGACCAGGCCGGCCGGGAAACCCGCCATCATGAAGGTGAAGATGATGGGCATCCAGGTGAAGATCGCGGCCTGCGTCGGATCCGGCGGCGTCGGGTTCATGCGCATCTGCAGGAACATGGTGACGCCCATGATCAGCGGCCACACGCCAATCATCAGCATGTGCGGCAGCGTGATCGGAACCAGGCCGAACAGGTTGAAGATCGAGGTCGGATCGGGCGCGGCCAGATCCTGGATCCAGCCGAAGAACGGCGCGTGGCGCATCTCGATGGTGATGTAGAGCACCTTGTAGAGCGAGAAGAAGACCGGGATCTGCAGCGCCACCGGCCAGCAGCCGGCGAGCGGATTGATCTTCTCGGTCTTGTACAGCTCCATCATCGCCTGCTGCTGCTTCATCTTGTCGTCCGCGTATTTCTCGCGGATTTCGAGCATCTTGGGCTGCACCTTCTTCATGTTCGCCATCGACGCGTAGGACTTGTTGGCGAGCGGGAAGAAGATGGCCTTGACGATCACTGTGGTGGCGAGGATCGCCAGGCCGAAATTGCCGAAGAATTTGTAGAGCGTGTCGATCAGCCAGAACATCGGCTTGGTGATGAAATAGAAATACCCCCAGTCGATCACCAGGTTGAACTGGCGAATATGACGGTCCGCCTCGTAGGCGTTGATCTTGGCGACTTCCTTGGCGCCGGCGAAGATCTCTGTCTCGACCGTCGCGGACTGGCCGGCCTCGACATTGATCGCATCGGTGAGGAAGTCCGACTGGTAGCGGTGTCGGCCATCCTCGAAGAAGGCGTAGCGCGGCTGGAAAGGCTGCTTCTCGGTCGGCACGAGCGTGACGGCCCAGTATTTGTCGGTGATGCCAAGCCAGCCATCGGTCGACTTGCCCGGCGTGACCTGCTTTTCAGATTCGATCTTGGCGTATTTGTATTCGGCCAGGCCCTCGGTGCCGGTAACGCCGATCAGGCCCTCATGCAGCACGTAGGTGCTGGCGACGGCCGGCTTGTCGTAGCGCGTGACGCGGCCGTAGTTGAACAGCGAAACCGCGCTGGAACCGGCATTCTGCACCGTGTCCGTGACCGTGAACATGTAGTTGGCGTCGACGGAGAAGACGCGCTTGAAGGTCAGGCCCTTGTCGTTGGTGTAGGTGAGCGTCACCGGCGTCGACGGGCTCAGCGTCGGGTTGCCCTCGACATTCCAGACCGTTTCGGCACCAGGCACCGTGCCGGTCTTGTCGTTGCCGACGAAGCCGATCTCGGCGAAATAGCCGGTGGGCAAGGACTGCGGGTTGAGCAGTTCGATCTCGGGCGAGTTCTTGTCGACGGTCTCGGTGTAGTGCTTGAGCTTGAGGTCGTCGAGACGCGCGCCGGTCAGGTTGATCGAGCCCTCGAGGCTCGGCGTGTCGATCTTGACGCGCTTGGAAGCGGCAAGCGCCTGGTCGCGGCTGGCCGCGGTGACGGTGTCGCCGCCAGGCGCGTTGGGGATGGTGCCCGGCGCCGGAGCGGGTGTCCCAGCTCCCGGATTGGCGGCCTCTGCCGCCTTCTTCTGCTCTTCCACCCGCTGCTGCTCGATCTTGGCGGCCTCGCGCTGCTGCTCGACGCGCGGGTTCATGTAGAAAACCTGCCACAAAGTCAGGATCAGCACCGACAGCGCGATGGTGATGAAGAAGTTCCGGTTGTTTTCCATCGAGTGCCCTTGGCCTATCGTGTTCCGCGAAGTCGGCGGGAGAGTTCGGCCTTCAACTGGCCGAAGGGGGCGCGCAGCGCATCATCGCGCCCGACGATGACATAGTCATTGCCGGGCACCATGTCATCTGCGGCATGGACGCGGACGGCTTCTTTCAGCCGCCGCCTGACGCGGTTGCGCACAACAGCGTTGCCGACCTTCTTGGTGACGGTGTAGCCGACACGCGGCACCCCGCCATCGCCGCGGTCGAGGACCTCGACGAGGAAAAACCGTCCGCGTCGCTTTTCACCACGACGGACGGCCAGGAATTCCGCGCGTTTCAGAAGCCGCTTGGGATTTTGCCCCACTGGCTTGCCGGTTGCGGGCAACGATATCGTCTCGCTTAGGCGCTGAGCCGCTTGCGGCCGCGGTTGCGGCGAGCTGCGACGACGCCACGACCACCCTTGGTGGCCATGCGGGCACGGAAACCGTGCCGGCGTTTGCGGACGAGTTTGGACGGTTGGTAGGTACGCTTCATTTGTTTTAATACCGCGGGGTGCGGCCCTTCTTGATTCTGTCACTTTGTAACAGGAGCTTTGCCGGGCCGGCTTTGGCGCGATCGAAACCGCGCCGGGACGAATGGCCCGAGCGTGAGCGGGCTTATAGAAAGAAGGGTTTTGGAAGTCAATCCGGGGTCGTCGCGCCGCGGACGCAGGTTTTATGACGGTAATTTAATGTTCCGGCCAAAGGATGAAATTGGCAAAAATGCCGTAATCGCCTAATCTTGGCTGATCAAGTGATTGTGAAGACAGGGTCGCATGAGCGAAGCCAGCCAAGCGGGGGAAGGGATCGGACCGGCGCCAGCCGCCGTCCGCACGGTACCCTTGTCGCGCGGCCTGTCGACGAAATTGCTGCTGCTCACCATCGTTTTCGTGCTTCTGGCCGAAGTGCTCATCTTCCTGCCCTGGATCGCCAGCTACCGGCTGAGCTGGCTCAAGGAGCGGCTGAGCACGGCCGCGGCCGTGTCGATCGTGCTGGTGCAGGGCGAGCCGACCTCGCTGTCGCGCACGGCCCAGAACGACGTGCTGATGGCGATCGGCGCCAAGGCGATCGCGGTGCGCGATGGCGGCGTCTCCCGGCTTCTGGTGGTGGCGGACATGCCGCCGCAAGTCGACGAGCATATCGACCTTGCCAGCGTCGGTATGATCAAGGGCATGACCGGCGCGCTCGACACGCTGTTCTTCGGCGGCGACCGGATGCTGCGCGTTTTCGGACCGGTCGGCGACAGCGACAAGGAGTTCGAGCTGATCATGCCGGACTACTCGCTGCGCAAGGCCATGCTCATCTATTCGCGCAACGTTGCCTTCGTCTCGCTGCTGATCTCGCTGTTCACCGCCATGCTGGTCTATGCCGCGATCGACCTGATCATGATCGGGCCGATCCGCACCATGACGCGCTCGATGCTGTCCTTCTCCGAAGCGCCCGACGACCCTGGGCGCATCATCCATCCCGCCGCCCGGTCCGACGAGATCGGTGTTGCCGAACGCGAACTGTCGCAGATGCAGGAGCGGCTGCAAAAGATGCTTTCGGAGCAGAAACACCTTGCCGATCTCGGCCTGGCGGTCTCGAAGATCAACCATGACATGCGCAACATCCTGGCTTCGGCGCAGCTGATGTCGGACCGTTTGCGCCAGGTCAGGGACCCGACCGTGCAGGCCTTCGCTCCCAAGCTGTTGCGCGCGCTCGACCGTGCCGTCTCCTATTCGGAAGGCGTGCTTCACTATGGCCGCACGCAGGAGCCGCCGCCTTCTCGCCGCCGGGTGCGGCTGCGCCAGCTGGTCGAGGACGTGCACGGGCTGCTCGACATCGAGGAAGGCATTGAGTTCATCAATGCCGTCGAGACGGCTTTCGAAGTGGACGCCGATTCCGACCAGTTGTTCCGGGTGCTCACCAATCTGTGCCGCAACTCGGTGCAGGCGATGGCGGCCGACACCGAGAGCGCCGTGGTGCGGCGTCTGGCGGTCTCGGCCGAGCGCATGGGCAGCGTCAGCCGCATCGCCGTCACCGACACCGGCCCCGGCCTGCCGCCGAAGGCGCGCGAAAACCTGTTCGCCGCGTTCCGCGGCTCGGCGCGCAGCGGCGGCACCGGCCTTGGCCTGGCCATCGCGCATGAACTGATCCGCGCGCATGGCGGCTCGGTGGAACTGGTCGAATCGATCGGCGGGCGCACCACTTTCGCCGTCACCATCCCCGACCAGCCGGTGCGGCTCGACCAGGCCCGTGGCAGCCTGCGCCGCCCGGCGTGACGGCCTCGGCGCTGTTTTCTCAAGGCGCCCTTGCCCTGCGATCTGACGCGTTCGGCGACGTTCGCTGAGATTTTCCCCACTCGGCCTGAAATCAGACCGCCTCCCCGACAGCTTCAAAGCCTTGGGATTAGGGCCGTCATCACCGGATCACACGCCTGCGACAAAACTTTTGCCGGATCGGCTTGCTTTTCGCAAATTCAGTCGTTAGGGAACTGCACACATTCGCGGCCGGTCCTTGGGATCGGATCGCGGGGCCGTTGAAAACACGGCCTGATGCGCGCCCGTAGCTCAGCTGGATAGAGCACCAGACTACGAATCTGGGGGTCAGGAGTTCGAATCTCTTCGGGCGCGCCATTTCACTCCTATATGGTTCGGTGATTGCGCTGTCCGACTTTGCGCGACGGGCGGAACCAGCGGAGTTGATTGACCATGACCTCCACCCCCATCAAGCGTGCGCTGATCACAGGCGCCGGAGCCGCCGACGGCATCGGCTTCGCCATTGCCCGCCAGCTTGGCCAGGCCGGCCATGCGGTGTTCCTCACCGGCGCCAGCGCGCGTGTGCTTGACCGCGCCGCCGCGCTTCGTGCCGAAGGCATCGATGCCAGCGCCGTGGTCGCCGATCTCACCAAGGCCGCCGATGTCGCGCGGCTGCGGGCCGAGTTCGGCGCGGTCGACATACTGGTCAACAATGGCGGCATGGGCTCGCTGGCATCACCCTCGGTCGACAAGGCGTTTCTCGCCATGACCGAGGCCGATTGGGACCGAGGCATCGAGGTCAGCCTGAAGACGGCGTTTCTGGTCACCCATGCATTCCTGCCGGCAATGATCGAAGCTGGCTATGGGCGCATTATCAATGTGGCGTCGGTCACCGGTCCGCTGGTGTCCTTCGTCGGCACATCAGCCTATTCCGCCGCCAAGGCCGGCATGGTCGGCCTGACGCGCACGCTGGCGCTCGAAGTTGCCAGCAACGGCGTGACGGTCAATGCCGTGGCGCCCGGCTGGATCGAAACGGGCTCGTCGAGCGAGATGGAGCTGACAGCCGCCCTGCACACGCCGCCGGGGCGGGCTGGCCGGCCCGACGAAGTGGCAGCGGCGGTGGTGTTCCTGGCCTCGGCCGGCGCCAGCTATGTCAACGGCTCCCTTTTGGTCGTCGATGGCGGCAACAGCCTCCAGGAACTCAAGGGCTGAGGCCCTGTCGGCCTGGTGTGCTTGCGCAGGCAGGCGCGACGAAACGGCTTCAACGGGCGGCAGGCAGAAGCTGTCAAAAAAGGTGCAATATCGGCTTAAGGAACCCTGCAAGTCGCAATGTCTCGATCAGTTCGGACCCGGGGATTGCCAGGAGAAAGCAGGAACTGTCGATGGCAGTACGCTTCAGCGCGGCCGGGTTGAACGTCATGGGCGACTGCTGTGCGGCGTCGCCGGCGCTTCGTCTCAGGCGAGGGAAGAAGGCGGGAACCTCGCGGCAATATTCCCGGTAGGAATCGCCGAAAAGCCCGTCCAGAGCAGTCGATTCGCGGGCCGAGACATAGGCGAAGACCAAATACCCAAACGAAAAGTAGAGAGCCGCGATCGCGAGCGACCCAAACGTCAGGCCGATGCCGGCAAGCCCGAGGGAAGAAAAAAAGTACAACGGATTGCGGGTGTATTTGTAAGGGCCGTCCGTGATGAGGTCTCGATTCTTGTGTCCGCCTATATACAACGATGCCCAGCACCGCCCGGCGATGCATAGGATGATAAAAGCGGACCCCATGAATTCTATCGCCTGGCGAGGACGGGCCTCCGGCGGCCAAGCGCTCTGCGACAACAGGATTGGCGTCAACAGCAATGGGACGGCCAGCCAGAGGAACCGCATCCTCTTGCCCTGCTGGAACACCGCCGTGGTCACCGACATTGGTCACTCTCTCGCGTTTCAAGAACCGGGATCACGGTTCAGCTTTAGCGATGCCGGCGTTAATGGCCGTAAAGGCAGTGTAAAGTTGGGTAAAACTTGCGATCAGCCTCGATCGTTCGCCGCACTGTTCGTCACCGGCCTTCGGGGGATCTCCAGCATGATGGCCAAGCCGCCGGCGCCCGGCAGCGACGCGTATACCCGCCCGCCATGGCACTCGATGGCCTGTCTGGCGATCGCAAGGCCAAGACCGTACCCGCCTCTCGGCGCCGCGTCGTCGCCGCGGGAGAATGGCTGAAAGATTCGTTCGAGTTCGTCTCGCCTGACACCCGGCCCCTGATCCGCGACGCGCACCTTGAGGAGATCGCCTGTCGTCTCGCACCGCACGGTGACTTGCGAATGTTCGGCCGTGTATTTGACGGCATTGCGAATGACGTTTTCCAGCGCCCGGTAGATCAGTTCGCCTTCGACCTCGGCAAGGAAGCTGTCGTCGACATTGGTGGTGATCGAGACCTCGCGGGCCTGGGCTTCGAACGCTGCGTCGCCCAGGATTTCGTTCAGGAGATCAATGACGTCCAGCGTCTGTGTCTTCAGCGGGAAACGGGAACCGGCGGTCAGCCTGGCGAGAGTGAGCACCTCACCGACCAGCGCATCGAGCCGCTCGACCTCCCGATCCATACGGTTCAGCATGATATCGAGTTTGCCCGGACTCTGCCGAAGGACACCGCCAACGGCCTGCAGACGCGACAGCGGGGAGCGCAGTTCGTGGGACACGTCGTGGAAAAGTCGCTGCTGCGCATCCTGCAGATCCTGCAACCGCGCGGCGCTGGCATCGAAATCGTGCGCGAGTGCGGAGACCTCATCCTTCCGGCCTGCCATCTTGTGCCCGATGCGGACGTCGAAACGGCCGTGGGCGAGCGCGCTCAGGCCGTCGCGAAGGTGCACGACAGGACGGATGAGATAGCGGGCGAGCACGGCCGCCGATATCGCGCTCGAAATCAGAATACCGAACCCCGGTACGAACGGGCCAAGCTTGTCGAGAATGACATTGCCTTGCCGAGGCGCTGAGAGCCGGTAGCAAATTCCGTCCTTCAGGACGGTTCTCGTCCCCGCCATGCTCCTATCGGCGCATGAGCCGGACCCCGCGATCTCAGAGATCGTGAGGCCGATCGGCACCGTGTCCTCGCTCGCCCGGGCAAGGCGCCGGGCGGCATCTTCGCCCTCCTTAACGAGGAGGTTTGCAGTCAGGTCGAGGACGACTTCCCGTTTCTGACGTTCCAGTTTCGAAGCGGAAGGAAGCGTCTCGAAGACGTTGAGCGTCGCGAGTATGATCGCGACGGACCCGGCAAGCGTCAGCCAGGTTATCACGAAGAACTTCCTGAACAGTCGGGGCATGTCAGTCCAAAAGAAGTTGATAGCCCTGGCCGCGGACAGACTTTATCCGCGACTGTCCATCTTCCCTGAGGCCGAGCTTCTGACGCACGCTGCTGATATGGACGTCGATGCGGCGATCGAACGGGGTCAGCGGCTTTCCAAAAGCCCGTTTCGAGATGTCTTGCTTCGATACCAGCTGGCCGGCATTGCGGGCGAGAACTTCGAGCAGGCTGAACTCCGTGCCGGTCAGTTCGAGCGGCCGTCCGTTCCATTCGGCGGTTCTGTTGCCTGGATGAACCACCAGCCGCCCGGCTCTCAGCGTTTCGGGGACCGCGCCGACCGCAGGCTGGCTCGCACGACGAAGGATGGCGCGCACCCTGGCGGCGAGTTCTCCCGGCGAACAGGGTTTCGTCACATAATCGTCGGCGCCGAGGTTCAAGCCGGATATCCGGTCGATGTCATCGCCCCTCGCCGTCAGCATCAGCACGGGAACCTGGCTTAGCTTCCTGATCCGTTGCAGGATCTCGATCCCGTTCATTCGGGGCATCATGATATCGAGCACGATCAGGTCCGCCGCGCTGCGCGCGGCGGCGGCAATCGCCGTGCCACCGTCCGTGCCTGTCGCCACGTCGTAGCCTTCTTCGACCAGGTATTCCTGCAGCAGCGTCGTCAACTCGACATCGTCGTCGATGAGGAGGACCTTGTTCATCGCACTCCGTCCGTCATTCATGCCGGCCACCCATAAGGCACAACGCGCGCGGGCGGCGCAATTTTACCCAGCTTAACACAACTTGACCGCGCTTAAGGTTCACCCGGCCCGGCCGGCCGCAGAGTGCAGGCGCAGGACGGTGCGTCCAGGGCGGCCCTCGGCAATGGCGGATATTGCGATTGCCGAGATCGGCACTGCCTTCGAGGCCAGCGCACGCGGAAAATCGGGGCGTTTCCAGGCTAGCTGATCTCTTCGGGGAGAAAGCCACCTGTATGGCGCCTCCACAGCCGTGCAAACAGGCCGTCCTGCTTGACCAGTTCGTCGGGCTTGCCTTCTTCGACGATACGGCCCTGCCCGAGCACGACGATCCGGTCCATCTTGGCGATCGTCGAGAGGCGATGTGCGATGGCGATCACCGTCTTTCCCTCCATCACCAGGTTAAGCCGCTCCTGGATGGCGGCCTCGGACTCGCTGTCGAGCGCCGAGGTTGCCTCGTCGAGCAACAGGATCGGCGCGTTCTTCAACAACACGCGGGCGATGGCGACGCGCTGGCGCTGGCCGCCCGACAGCTTGATGCCGCGGTCACCGACGAAGGCTTCATAGCCCTTGCGGCCTTCGGCATCCGACAGATCGGCGATGAAGGTATCGGCGGCGGCCATCCTCGCCACCTCTTCGATCTCCCGTTCGCCCGCCTCCGGCCGGCCATAGCGGATGTTGTCGCCGACCGAACGATGCAGCAGCGCGACATCCTGCGCGATCACACCGATGGCGTGCCGAAGGCTTGCCTGGCTGACGGCGCGGATATCCTGCCCGTCGATCAGGATCGCGCCCTCCCTGATATCGTAGAAACGCATGAGCAGGTTCGCGAGCGTGGTCTTGCCCGCACCCGAGAGGCCGACGAGGCCGATCTTCTCGCCGGGGCGCACCCTCAGCGACAGATCCTCGATGACCGGCTTTCCGGCCTTGTAGGCGAAGCGCACGTTTTCGAAACGGATCTCTCCGGCCTCGACCTTGAGATCGGTCGCATCCGGCCGGTCGGTGATGGTGGGCGGGGTCGTCATGACTGGCATGGCGTCCTTGATCGTGCCGATCGCCTGGAAGATCTGCTGGCCCATCTGCAGGAACGTGAATATCTGTGTCGACAGGCGCTGGAGGATGTAGACGGCGCCGACAAACTGGCCAATGGAGAGAAACCCATTGACGAGACCGGAAAATCCGATCGAAAGCATGGTCAGCCACAGCACCATATTGAGGACGACGACGGTCAGTTCCGAGCTGCGATAGATGCGCTGTTCGCTGTGTTGCGTCTGCACGGCCTTCTGGATCACGCGACGGATGGAGCCCGCCTCGCTGTCCTCGGCGGCGAACTGCTTGATCATCTGCATGTTGGCGTAGAGATCGGTGATGGCGCCGGCTACCATGCTGCGCTGCTTGGCGGTGCGGCGTGCGCGTTCGGCAAAGGTGGGAACGACCCTGACGGTGAATGCCACATTGAGCGCGATCCAGACGACGACCGGCAAGGCAAGCTGCCAGGATAGCGCGCTGAGCAGGATCACCGAGCCGACCAGCTGCAGCAGGAAGCGCGGAATGGACTGGAAGGCGGCAATGATCTGCTGCTGGACGGCGGAGGCCACCTGCTGCAGGCGCGAGGCGACCTGACCGGCATAGAGATCATGGAAAAAGGCGAGATCCTGCCGCTCCACCGCCTTGTGGCCCTGCCACTGGATGGCGGCCGGCATGCCGACGCCAAGCGTATGCGAGGTCAGCGTGTTGAGCAGGAACGAGACGACCGGCATGGCCGGAAAGATCAGCAGCCCGAGGAAAGTCAAAAGCGGCCATTCGTTGCGCAGGAAGTTGGAGGCGCCCTGTTGGGTGACGCCATCGACGATGACCGAAAGCCCCCAGACGATCGTCAGATTGATGGCTTCCATCGCCATGGAGGAAAGCGCCAGCGCAATCAGCACGCCGCGAAACATCGAAATGAAGTGCAAAAGGACGGCTACGGGCCCCTTGGCGGGCAGCGGCCGGTAGGGAATGTCCAGCGGCCGGATCAGATTCTCGAATGGACGGTAGATCGCATCTGAAATCGACATGGGTGCGCTTGAGCTCTGAGTGGAATCGAGGGCGGGGAGACTCAACTGCCGCAATAGGATCACCTACCGGCCGCAACCTCAACTAGAACATCTCCGGCAAATGTCATGGAAAGGGCTGCTGCTTTTCAGCAGCGAGCGATCGGGCTCGCGGCAGCCCAGCGCCGCCATGCGCGATATCGTCCGGGTTCGCCGCCAAAGCGAAGCATCACCATCGCTTTGGCCCTGTCCAGACTTCAGCGGCGATTTCCGGCCGAGTCGCGAGATTATGCGGGAACGTATGTCAACCGGAGCACATCCTCGCCCATCCGATCGTTGGTCATGAGGCGCAGCCGTGGCCGGGGGCCGGCGAAATACGGCTTGCCGTGACCAAGCACGACGGGGTGGAGGTAGATCCGGTACTCGTCGATCAGGCCAAGTTCGGTGAGGCTTTGAGCCAGGTTCGGGCCGGCAATCTCGATCTCCCCCTCGCGCTCGGCCTTCAACGCCCGGATCGCGCCCTCAAGATCACCCTGAACAAGGCTGGCGTTGGGGCCAACCGCCTTCAACGAGCGCGAGACGACCCATTTCGGCTGGTTCCGCCACGCCGCCGCGAAGGCGCGTTCGTCGGCATTCCATTCGGGATGATCGTCATCCCAGTACCGCATGATTTCATACATCTGGCGCCCATAGACACTGCCCGCCTGCGCCTGAGCCTCCGCGATGAAGTGGCGGAAGAGCGTCGGTCCCGGCGCAAATGACGTATGGTCGACATAGCCGTCCAGGGACTGGTTCATTCCGAACACGAGCTTGGCCATACCTCTTCCTCCTCACCCGGCACGCGCGATCCTGATTGCGTTATGCAATCGGTTATAGGCTAGATCGACTGATCCTGTATCGCAATTGGTTTTTGGGGGACGCGCATGAATGTCGCGCTCAGTCGATTGGCACCTGAGTGATTTGCATTCCTCGAGACGGCCCGCCGCCGGGGTCCGGGCGACGCGCTTTGGGTCTCCTCACGACGCCTTCGCCAGAAAACTCTGGTAGTCCGACTTTGCCTGCAGCAGGCGCAGCACGTTTTCGCGCGATCCCCGCACGTGGGCGCGGGCCAGGGCGCCTGCCCGGGCGGCATCGCCGGCGCAGATCGCCTCGACGATCTCGGCATGCTCGTCGCGGGCGATCTTCCATTCGTCGAGCCACAAGAGTTCGGTCCAGACATAGTGCTGGCACTTGTCGAGGATGCCGCACAGCATGCCATGCAGCATGGCATTGCCGCTGATCTCGGCGATGACGCGGTGCAGGTCGATGCCGACCTCCAGCTCCTGGAATTTTTCCTTTGTCGTGCGGTCGGGAATGGCGGCCAGCCGTTCGCATTCGGCCAGCATGGCGCGCAGCCGCGCCTTGTCCTTGTCGGTCGCGGCGGCCGCGGCCAGTTCGGTCGCATGACCGTCGAGCAGTTCGCGGATGTCGAAGGCCTCGCGAAACATGTTGATGTCGAACTCGGTGACGACATAGCCCTGGCGCGGCCGGCCGGTGACCAAGCCGTCGCGCTCGAGGCGGTTGAAGGCCTCACGCACCGGCGTGCGGCTGACATTGAGTTTTGCGGCAATGTCGTTCTCGGTGACGCGCGAGCCGGGCGGAATCTGTCCTGTCACGATCATCGCCTTCAGCGAGGTGTAGACCGAGTCGCGCAGCGTGTTCTTGGTTTGCTTGCTCAAAGATCCGTCCCCACCGGCAATCGATTTGCCTATCTCTATTCGCAGTCGGCGCGATTTGCCACGCCTTGGCGGCGCTGCCCGCGCCGGTCTGCCTCGTGCCTGTCAGCCTGCTTCGGACGGTGTTGACATCGCCGATCCCTAGGCTACACTCAAAATTGTATACAAAATCGCATGCCAAATCAAAACAAATGGGAACACCGGCTGGAGAACCGACATGAAAACCATCAATAGCCTTGGGATTGCCGCGGTCGCGGGCCTCATGGCAGCGGCAGCGACGCCCGCTTTTGCCGCCGATACGATCACCGTCGCGTCGTGGGGCGGCACCTATCAGGAGGCGCAGACCAAGGCGTTCTTCGATCCGACCGCCAAAGCACTCGGCATCACCATCAAGCAGGACACCACCAACGGCCTTGACGACGTGCGGCTGCAGGTGACCGGCAATGCGGTGAAGTGGGACATCACCGAGCTTGGCGCCGACGAATGCGCGCGCGGCTCGAAGGAAGGGCTGTTCGAGAAGCTCGATTACGGCATCATCGACAAGAGCGGCATCAACCCGAAGCTGGTCCATGACGACTGGGTCGGCATCTCCTACACTTCCGTCGTGCTCATCTACCGCACCGATGTGTTCGGCGACAAAGGGCCCAAGACCTGGGCCGACTTCTGGGACGTCAAAAAGTTTCCGGGACGGCGCGCGCTCTCCAGCAGCCAGGCGACCGAGACGCTGAGCGTCGCCGCTCTCGCCTCCGGCCTGCCGATCGAAAAGGTCTATCCGGTCGACGTCGACGGCGCCTTGAAATCCGTCGACAAGATCCGCGGCCATGTCGATGCCTGGTGGACCTCCGGCGCCCAGGCCATGCAGCTGGTTAAGGATGGCGAAGTCGACATGGCGAGCATCTGGAACGGCCGCGCCGGCACATTGAAGAAGGAAGGCGCGCCGGTCAGCTTCTCCTTCGACCAGGGCGTGCTGACCGCCGATTGCATGGTCATCCCCAAGGGCGCCAAGAACAAGGAAGCTGCGATGAAGGCGCTGGCGATGTTCGTCAGCCCGCAATTGCAGGCCAATCTGCCGCTCTATGTCGACAACGGCCCGGTCAACGAAAAGGCCTTCGAGACCGGCAAGATCCCGCCGGAACGGATCAAGGACATCAATTCGGCGCCCGAAAACGTCAAGAAGCAGGTACTGCAGGATGCCGAGTTCTGGCGTGACAACCTGGTCGAGGCGACCGAGAAGTTCAACAATCTGATCCAGCAATAGCTGCCTGGCAGACACTTCACGGCGGGGCGGCGCAAGCCGCAAAGGCAGCTTCGCCCCGTTACTCGTTGCCGGCCAGAGCGGTTCAGCGTTTCTCTAGAACGTCAAACCACTCTGTCTCTTTGTTTTTACGCAATTCCGAACGGAAAACCGCTCCACACTTTTCCTGGAATTGCTTTGAGGAGAGAAGAATCTTGTCCATTGCGTCATCCGCGCTGCCGATCAGCATGCGCCGGATCGAGAAACGATTTGGCAGCGTATCGGTGCTGCGCGACCTGAACCTCGATGTCGAGGCCGGCGAGTTCCTGACGCTGCTCGGGCCTTCCGGCTCCGGAAAGACGACGCTGCTGATGATCCTGGCCGGTTTCGTGCGGGCCAATGGAGGGTCGATCAAGGTCGGCGACGACGAGATCATCACCACGCCGCCGCACAGGCGCAACATCGGCATGGTGTTCCAGAACTACGCGCTGTTTCCGCATATGAACGTTTTTCACAACATCGCCTTTCCGCTGAAGCAGCGCGGCGTCGCGGCCGCCGAGACGGCCGAGCGTGTCGAAAAGGCGCTGGAGCTGGTGAAGCTCAAGGGCCTCGGCGAACGGCGTGTCGACCAGCTTTCCGGTGGCCAGCGTCAGCGCGTGGCGCTGGCGCGCGCCATCGTCTTCGAGCCGCGCATCGTGCTGATGGACGAGCCGCTTTCGGCGCTCGACAAGGGCCTGCGCGAGCATATGCAGATAGAGCTGCGCGCCCTGCACCGGCGGCTTGGCATGACGACGGTCTATGTCACGCACGACCAGCGCGAAGCCATCACCATGTCGGACCGCATCGCGGTGATGAATGCCGGACGCATCGAGCAGCTCGACAAGCCCGAGACGCTGTACGCCGCGCCGAAGACGCAATTCGTCGCCGGCTTCATCGGCGAATCGAATTTCATTCCCGTCGAGTGCCGCAACGGTTCGGTCTGGTACGAGGACAGGCGGATCCAGACGGCAGGGGCGCCGCCGGTCCCCGGCCAGCATCTGATGGTGGTGCGGCCGGAAAAGCTGCGGCTGGTCACGGCGGCCGAACCGTCGAGCGGTGTCAATGTGCTCAACGCCACGGTCGGCGACATCATCTACCAGGGTGACAGCTTCGTCTGCTACGTCTCACTGCGCGACGGCCGCCAGCTGACGCTGCGCGATTATTGCCGCAGCGATGTGCTGGCGCGACTGCCGCAGCCCGGCCAGCCGGTCAGCCTCGGCCTCGATGCGCAGGATACCATCCTGGTGGCGGCAGAGGGATGAGCGCGCAATCCGCCCTCCTGAGAGAATCAGCCGGCGCGGACCGGGACCTCAACGCGCAGGCGCTGCGCGCCGACGCGCGGCGCGAGTCGCTGCGGCTGCTGGCACTTTTGTCGCCGAGCCTCTTCCTCGTCTTCGCCATCATCATCGTGCCGATCGGCTGGCTGTTCTGGCTCTCGCTGTACGACGAGGCGGGCGTCTTGAGCGCCTCCAACTATGCGCGCTTTTTCGAGCAGGCCTCCTACATCAAGACCTTCGTCACCACTTTCAAGGTCGCCTTCATCGTCACCGGCGCGTGCGTGCTGTTGGGCTATCCCCTCGCCTACATGCTGTCGCAGCTGCCGCGCCGGGCGGCGTCGATCTGCCTGATCTTCGTCATCCTGCCGTTCTGGACTTCGGTGCTGGTGCGCACCTATGCCTGGCTGGTGATCCTGCAGCGCAAGGGCCTGATCAACGGCTGGCTGATCGACCTCGGCGTGATCAGCCAGCCGCTGTCGCTCGCCAACAATCTGTCCGGCGTCGTCATCGGCATGACGCACATACTTTTGCCGTTCCTGGTGCTGCCGCTCTATGCCTCGATGAAGACCATCGACACCGACTGCCTGCGCGCCGGGATGAACCTCGGCGCCGGGCCGGTCGCCACTTTCCGGCAGATCTTCTTTCCGCTGTCKCTGCCCGGCCTCGCCTCGGGCGTGGTCATCGTCTTCGTGCTCTGCCTCGGCTTCTTCGTGACGCCCGCACTGATGGGCGGCGGCAAGGTGATCATGTGGGCGATGCGCATGGAACAGACCACCAGCCTCTATTCCAACTGGGGCGCGGGCGCGGCGCTCGGCGTGGTGCTGCTGGTGGTCACGCTGGCGCTTCTTGGTCTCTTCCAATGGCTGCTCGGCGCGCGCGCCACCGGCGTGTGGAGTTCGCGATGAGCGCAGATATTGGCCTGCCTATCGCACACCGGCAACGCCTGTGGCTTTACGCACTGGGCGGCCTGGTCCTGCTGTTCCTGATCGCGCCGTCGGTCATCATCGTCATCATGTCGTTTTCGGATTCGACGCTGCTGCAATTCCCGCCGCAGCAATGGTCGCTGCGCTGGTACGAAACCTATTTCCAGTCGGTGGAATGGCGCGACGCAACCATCGTCTCGGTCAAGGTGGCTGTCATGACCGTGCTGGTGGCGACGCCGCTCGGCACCGCCGCCGCCTACGCCATCAACCGCGGCACGCTGCGCTTCAACGGCACCATCAACGGTCTGCTGACGGCGTCGCTGATAATCCCGGTGATCCTGATCGGAATCGGCACCTTCTTCCTCTACGCCCGCATCGGCCTCAACAACACGCTGACCGGCTTGGTCATCGCGCATACGGTGCAGGCATTGCCGCTGGTGGTGCTGACCGTGCTGTCGGGCCTGCGCTCCTACGACATGAACCAGGAGCGCGTGGCGCGCAGCCTGGGTGCCGGGCGCATCGCCGCCTTCTGGCAGGTGACGATGCCGCAGATCCGCTTCTCCATCGTCTCGGGCGGGCTGTTCGCCTTCATCACATCCTTCGACGAGGTGGTGGTTTCGCTGTTCATCTCGGGCGGCGAGACCACGACCTTGACGCGGCGCATGTTCAACGCACTGCGCGACCAGATCGACCCGACCATCGCCGCCATCTCGACCTGCCTGATCGTGCTGTCCATCCTGCTCCTGTCGGTGGCGCAGATCTTCGGGCGGCGGCATTGATTTCATCAGACCATGGGATATCCAGACAGAATGCGTGATTTCCAGTTTCCCGGCCGCTCGCCGGTTCGTGCCACGCAAGCGATTGCGGCGACCTCGCACCCGCTCGCGACCCTTGCCGCGATCGACATGCTGCGCGCGGGCGGCAATGCCATGGACGCCGCGGTCTGCGCCGCCGCCGTGCAAGGCGTCGTCGAGCCGCAGTCGACCGGCATCGGCGGCGATTGCTTTGTCCTCTATTCTCCCGGCGGACAGGGCGACGTGCTGGCCTTCAACGGTTCGGGCCGCGCGCCCGCCAAGGCTGATGTCAACTGGTACCTGGACAAGGGTTTCAACGAGCTTCCCAAACAGGGGCCGCATGCGGTGACCGTGCCCGGAGCCGTCGATGCCTGGAGCCGGCTCCTGGAGGATCATGGCCGCAAGAGCCTGGCCGAGGTGCTGGCGCCTGCCATCCACTATGCCGAGAACGGCTATGTCGTGCATGACCGCGTCGCCTTCGACTGGGCCGAACCGGAGACCGACCTGTCGGCCGACGAGCATGCCGCGCGCATCTTCCTGCCGGGCGGCCAGGCGCCGAAGGCCGGCGACATCCACCGCCAGCCGGAACTCGCCGCCACCTTGCGGATCATTGCCAAGCAGGGCCGCGCCGGCTTCTACGAGGGCGCCGTTGCCGACGACATGGTGCGCCGGCTCAATGAACTGGGCGGGCTGCATTCGCATGAGGATTTCGCCGCGACCAAGGGCGACTATGTGGCGCCGGTCAGCACCACCTATGGCGGCTATGACATCCACCAGATGCCGCCGAACAATCAGGGGCTGACGGCGCTTTTGATGTTGAACGTGCTGTCCGGCTTCAAGCTCGGCGGGCTCGACCCCAACGGCGCCGAGCGCCTGCATCTGGAGATTGAGGCCGGACGCCTGGCCTATCAGGATCGCGACCGCTATGTCGGCGACCAGGACGAGGTTCATGTGCCGACAAAGGAGCTTCTGTCCGGCGCCTATGCCGACCGGCTGCGCGCCGAGATCCGCCGCGACCGCGCCATGACGCATCTGCCGCGCCTCGACCTGCCCGGCAGCGACACGGTCTACATCTCGATCGTCGACCGCGATCGCAACGCGGTCTCCTTCATCAACTCGACCTATTATTCCTTCGGCAGCGGCGTCGTCGGCCCGAAGACCGGGATCGTCTTGCAGAACCGTGGCTCGAGTTTCCGCCTCGACCCGGCGCACCCCAACGCGATCGCGCCCGGCAAGCGGCCGATGCACACGATCATGCCCGGCATGGCGACGAAAAACGGCCGCGTGGTGATGCCGTTCGGCGTCATGGGCGGCGGTTACCAGCCTTTCGGCCATGTCCATCTTTTGACCAACATGATCGATTTCGGCATGGATCCACAGCAGGCGCTGGATGCGCCGCGTGTGTTCTACAATGACGATACGGTAGAGGCCGAACGCAGCGTTCCCGCTGATGCTATCGAAGGCTTGCGCAAGCGCGGCCATCGCGTCGTCGAACCGCAGCATCCGCTTGGTGGCGGGCAAGTGGTGCTGATCGACTGGGAAAAAGGCACGCTGACCGGCGCCTCCGATCCACGCAAGGATGGGATGGCGCTGGGGTATTGATGGCCAAGACGAACCGAGAATGGCCGCGACTGCCTTACGAACGTGGGCGCCGCCCCTCACCTGCCTGCCGGCATCCTATCCCCGTATAGTGACGGGGAGAGGGACGCTGTCGCGAATGATTTCGCCAATCGCCAGCGTTGCAAAGAAAGTGCCGACGTAGCGATCAGCCCTTTCTCCCCGTCACTACACGGGGAGAAATGCCCGGCAGGGCAATGAGGGGCGGCGCCGACGTCGGTAATTGTCCAGGGTCGGATCCATCCCTAGGCTTTCTAGAAGCAGTCGTTTGAAACATAGTCGGTGACCATGAGCACGAATTCAAAAGACCTCTCCCATCGTCTCGCCGCCGGCGCCGACGACGCGCCGGCGATCCTGGCGCCCGACAGGGCAACACTGACCCATGGCGGGCTGCGCGGCCTGATCAAGGCCACGGCCGAGCGACTGCATGCGCTCGGCATCGGCCGGGGCGACCGGGTGGCGATCGTGCTGCCGAACGGGCCGGAAATGGCCACCGCCTTCGTCGCTGTAGCGGCCGCCGCTTCGACGGCGCCGCTCAATCCCGCCTACCGCGCCGACGAGCTCGATTTCTACCTCACCGACATCGGCGCCAAGGCCATCCTTGTCGCTGAGAATGAGACCGGTCCGGCGGTTGCGGTGGCCGAGCGGCTCGACATCGGCGTGTTGAGGCTCATCGTGCAGCCGGATACGCCTGCAGGCAGCTTCACCATCGAGGGCGCGGCGATCGGTCCGCAGGCGGYGCCCGACATGGCAGGGGATGGCGACATCGCGCTTTTGCTGCACACGTCGGGCACGACATCGCGGCCAAAGCTGGTGCCGCTCAGCCATGCCAACATCGCCGCCTCCGCCCGCCATATCGGCGCGACGCTCGGCCTGAGCGCTGATGACCGCTGCCTGAACATCATGCCGCTGTTCCACATTCACGGGCTGATCGCGGCGGTCCTGTCGTCGCTGGCTGCGGGCGGCAGCATCTACTGCACGCCGGGCTTCAACGCGCTGCGCTTCTTCCAGTGGCTGGGCGACGCCAGGCCGAGCTGGTACACGGCGGTGCCGACCATGCACCAGGCGATCCTGCCACGGGCGGCGCGCAATGCCGAAGTGCTGGCGGCGGCGCGCCTGCGCTTCATCCGCTCGTCCTCGGCATCGCTGCCGGCGCAAGTGATGGCGGAACTCGAAGCGACCTTCGGCTGTCCGGTGATCGAATCCTATGGGATGACCGAGGCCGCCCACCAGATGGCGTCGAACCGGCTGCCGCCGGGCCTGCGCAAGCCGGGCAGCGTCGGCGCCGGCGCCGGACCGGAGCTAGCGGTGATGGCGCCCGACGGGCGGCTGATGGAAGCCGGCGAGACGGGCGAGATCGTCATTCGCGGACCCAATGTCACGGCGGGCTATGAGAAGAACCCGGACGCCAACGCCACGGCCTTCGCGCATGGCTGGTTCCACACCGGCGACCAGGGCGTGCTCGACGAGGACGGCTATCTGCGCGTCACCGGCCGGCTCAAGGAGATCATCAACCGCGGTGGCGAAAAGATCTCGCCGCTCGAGGTCGACGACGTGCTGATGGACCATCCGGCGGTGGCGCAGGTCGTCACCTTCGCGATGCCGCATGACAAGCTCGGCGAGGAGGTGGCGGCGGCCGTGGTGCTGCGCGAAGGTATGAGCGCCACCGAAAGCGACATACGCGCTCACGCCGCGACGCGGCTCGCCGACTTCAAGGTGCCGCGCAAGGTCCTGATCCTGGACGAAATCCCCAAGGGTGCTACGGGCAAGCTGCAGCGCATCGGGCTCGCCGCCAAACTCGGGCTTTGACGATGAAGATCACCATTTTCGGCGCCGGCGCGATCGGCGGCTATCTCGCCGCCAAGCTGGCGATCGCCGGCCGCACCGACCTGTCGATCGTCGCGCGCGGCGCGCATCTGGAAGCGATCCAGGCCAACGGCCTGCGCCTGATCGAGGACGACCAGGAATCGGTGGCGCCGGTGAGAGCCGCCGCCAAGGCGGAGGAGCTTGGCGTGCAGGACCACGTGGTCCTGGCGCTGAAGGCCCATTCGCTGACCCCGGCGCTGGACCAGATCGCGCCGTTGCTCGGCGACCACACTTCCGTCGTGACCATGCAGAACGGCGTGCCCTGGTGGTATTTCCATGGCGTGGGCGGGCCGCTCGAAGGCACCAGGTTGAGCACGGTCGATCCCGGCGGCGCGATCTGGCAGCGGATCGGGCCGCAGCGCGTCATCGGCTCGGTCGTCTATCCCGCCGTCGAGGTCGATGCGCCCGGCCTCATCCGCCATGTCGAGGGCAAGCGCTTCTCGCTCGGCGAACCCTCGGGCGAGCGCAGCGAACGGGTGACGCGACTGGCCGAGGAAATGGTCAAGGCCGGCCTGCAGGCGCCGGTGCGCGACGACATCCGCAGCGAAATCTGGGTGAAGCTGTGGGGCAACCTTTCCTTCAACCCGATCTCGGCGCTGACCGGCTCGACGCTTGCGGCAATCGTCGCCGACGACGGCACCCGCGCGCTTGCCCGCACCATGATGCTCGAGGCGCAAGCGATCGGCGAAAGCCTCGGCGTGCGCTTTCCCATTGCGGTCGACCGCCGCATCAAGGGCGCCGGCGATGTCGGCGAGCACAAGACCTCGATGCTGCAGGACCTGGAACGCGGCCGGCCGATGGAAATCGACGCGCTGGTGAGCGCGGTGCATGAGCTTGGCCGGCTGGTGGACAAGCCGACGCCGACCATCGACGCGGTGCTGGCGCTGGTGCGGCGGCTGGCGGTGGAGCGCGGCTGTTACGGGTGATGGAGGCAAGGCGGGCCAAACCTTGACGCGCTCGCGCCCTGCCCAACATATCGTTGGCCCGCCCTTGTTGCCGACCCGAGAGGGGCGTGCCGAAACGGATATGTCCATCCAGCCTTTGGTATCAAGGAACCGCCTCCATGCTGCGATATGCCTGCCTCCTTGGAATTCTGGCCATGACAACGGCTCATCGCGCAATGGCGCAGAGCGATGCCGAAATGAAAGCGTGCGTCGACCAGTCCGGCGGCTACACCTGGAAAATGCTGGATTGCGGGAAGACCGAGATCGACAAGTTCGATGCCAGGCTGAACGCGGCTTATAATACGCTTTTGCATCGCGAACATGGCCCTCAACGTGCCCGGTTGCAGCGCGAGCAGCGCACCTGGCTGAAGCATCATCTGCGGGAAACGCACCGTCTTGCCGCCGATCCCGACAACGGAGAAGCCGCCCTCTTCACATCTCAAGGGTTTGAACTGGACGATTTGAGCGCACGCACCGCCGAACTCGAAAAACGTGTCCAGCAAAGCCCGTAGCCGGCCCCTCCTGCCGACGCTGGCGGCGAGCGGCGAGCGACCGCGGCCGTTCGATCCGGAGCGGGCCTTCCGGCCGGATTTGCCTTACCGTGCTGGCCCGACCAGTCGGGATGGCGGCGCCGGTCATCCCTCCTAAACCGATAGTTCCAGGAGTATTGACTCGACCACCGGAGTCGCAACGCCTAGATTGCGTACGGATCACTAGCCTTCCACGGGGGAAGCCAACTGAGAGATCAGGATGGCTTTGGCAATGAACAGGTCGATAACCGCCATTACCGTGACGCATAACAGCGCGCATACCGTGCGGGGCGCGCTCGCTCGCCTGCCTCCAGGGGTGGAGATCGTATGCGTCGACAATGCAAGCACCGACGATCTTTCCACCGCGCTGTCCGGCCTTGCCGTTCATCGTATCGATAATCCTGTAAACCTCGGCTTCGGGCGCGCTTGCAACATCGGGGCGGCGGCGGCGACGGGAGAGTATCTGCTGTTCATCAACCCCGACGTGCGTCTTGGGACGGACGCCGTCGATGCGCTCATGCAGGCGGCTGAACGGTATCCAAATTGCGGCGTCTTCGTGCCCCTCACCAATACTGTGGATGGCCGGCTTTGGTTCCGCGAGGAGAGCGAGATCGATCGCCTTTCCGGCGTGTCGCTGCCCACGCGCATCCGGCAGGTCTGGGGAGATTGTTGCGTTCGCTTCGTCAATGGCGGCGTGTTCATGATCAAACGAACGCTCTTCCTCGATACCGGCGGGTTTGATGAAGATATTTTTCTGTATTTCGAAGATGACGACCTCTCATATCGTCTGCTGCAGCGTGACGAGCCCATGATCCTTGTCAGTGGCGCGCATGCCGTCCACGACATTGGCACGTCGGTTGCGCAATCAACCCGCTCGCGTATCTTCCGGTATCGCTCGAAGATGCGATCGGAGATCCACTTGCGCAAGAAATACGGCATCGCCTATAGCCCGTTTGTCGACATACTCCGTTATTCGACGAAAATAGGCTTCTATTGCCTGACGCTAAATCCGAACAGATTGATCAATTCCCTGGGCCGACTGATTGGCATATTCGACAGTATCCTTGACCGATCGCGCGCGAATCGGAACAGCGGCTATGTCGCCTGACGCTGCCGACACGACAGTTGCCTTGCCTGATGTCCTGCCTCACGAGCCGCGGAAAGGCGGCGTCTACTCAAGCGGTACCGTGAGCGAAATCCATATCCGCGCGCCGGGACGCTATATCGTCGAGCTTTCGCCGACACAGAGGCGGATGCCGTTTCTCCGGCTCGCTGTTCGCCGCCCAGGACATGCGGACAGGACCATCTATGCGCCGGTCACCACGCGGACATCCTATCTGCTCAAAAGCAGCGAAGGCGGCCTGGTGCTGCAATTTGATAGAGACGACGTCGTTGCGGCGAGTGTTCGGCCTTTAAGCATCAGCGATATTGGCGCGCTGCTGACCCGGCGCCGTCGTCACAAGCGATTTCAGCTGCCGCTTGGCGGAGGCATCGTCTTGCAGCCTCTTTTGCACATCTGCGGACCGCAAGGGCGTGAATTGGCGCGCGCCCTCGGCAGTCTTGCCGGTTGGGGCTTTGGCACTGCGAGCGACAATCTGCAGACGACCTTGTCGCGGCATTTTGATGGCCCGCCAGCCGAGGCCCCCAAACGCCGGCCCACAGTCGAGCCGAAGATTGCCGTGGCGCTTCACCTGCATTACCCCGATCTCTGGCCCGAGTTCGAGGCGTTGCTCGAGGCGACCGATCGTCAATTCCAGCTTTTTCTCACGCTGACCCGGCCTGACGCGGCACTCACGCAACGCGTTCTGGCAAGATTTCCGGGTGCCGAGATTGCGGTTTACGAAAATCGTGGCCGCGACGTGGGCCCCTTCATCCAATTGCTTCGCGAAGGCAAGTTCGATCCCTTCGATCTCATCTGCAAGCTGCATGGCAAGAAGTCGGGATCGAGCGGGCCGCGCATGGTTCTCGGTGAGATCTGGCGCCAGGCGAGTGCGTTCGACCTGATCGGATCCCGCGACGTGGTCGACCGCATCATCGCCAATTTCGAGCGTTCGCCCGGCACCCAGATGATTGGRTCCAGGCGCTTTCGGCTGCCCAATGAATGGAAGGGTGAGAAGGCTGCGTGGGGCGAGAACAGGCCGATGGTCCTCAATTTGCTGGAGACAATGGGGATGTCCTCCAGCTCTCGCCTTGATTTCTTTGCCGGGACGATGTTCTGGGTTCGACGCGGCGCGCTGGAACCGCTTCGACGGCTCGATCTGCCTTTGGCAGTCTTTCCCGAAGAGACAAGCCAACAAGACGGCACATTGCAGCATGCCCTCGAACGTGTTCTCGGAATGATCTGCACAAAGATCGGCGTTGCTTCGGATGGTGATATGACAACGGAATCCCGCGAGGCGGACTCGATTGGATAGATCCGATTTTTTGATCTTTGCACGATCGCTCACCAGCAGAAGCCGATGGAAGAGATTTCGACTCTGGCAACGAATTCGCGCCAGCGGCCTGTTCGATGTGTCGTGGTATCTGGTTCAGAATCCGGATGTCGCCCAGAGCGGGACAGATCCGATCCTGCATTACATCAAGTACGGTGTCTCGGAGGCCCGAAACCCAAGTCCGAACTTCGACAACGAATACTATCTGGCGAAAAATCCCGACGTGGCTGCCGCGTCGATGAATCCATTGGATCACTACATTCGTTTCGGCAAGATTGAGGGGCGCAACCCCCGACGTGCTCCTGGCACAAATGCGGGCTCCATTCAGAGACCCTCCACCTACGTGCCGCGATCCAGCGAGAGGCGACCCGCCGCGTTGAAGGCGCGCCTCATTGCCTTCTACCTACCACAGTTCCACCCGATTCCCGAAAATGACGCCTTTTGGGGAAAGGGTTTCACGGAATGGACGAATGTTACACGCGCAGCGCCGCAGTTCGACGGTCATTATCAGCCCAGACTGCCGGCGGATCTCGGCTTCTACGACCTGAGGGTGAAGGACATCCAGAGGGAACAGATCGCGATTGCCCTTCAGCACGGTGTCTCGGGGTTCTGTTTTCACTTCTACTGGTTCAACGGCAAGCGCGTCCTCGAGATGCCGATCACGCAATTCGTCGAAAACGATGAGCACGAACTGGGCTTCTGCATCAATTGGGCGAACGAGCCCTGGAGCCGCCGCTGGGATGGGCGCGACCAGGAGGTGCTGATTGCGCAATCGCACTCGCCCGAGGACKACCTGGCCTTCATCGAATATGTCTCCGGCTATTTTCGCGACCGGCGATACATCCGCATCGGCGGCAAGCCACTGCTCATGATCTACCGGCCCGGATTGTTTCCGTCAGCCGTTGAAACAGCACAACGCTGGAGGGCCTATTGCCGGGAAGCCGGCATCGGCGAGATTTTTCTGGCTTATCCGCAGTCGTTCGACACGGTCGATCCCGCCGACTTCGGATTCGACGCCGCCGTCGAGTTTCCACCGAATCTTGGAAAACTTCGCGAGATCAGCGACAGAATTCCAACGCTCAAGAGCGGCTTCAGAGGAAAGATCTTCGACTGGACAGAGCTGCTCAACCGCAGCCGCGCCTACCCGCAGGTTCCCTACACGCTGTTTCGCGGACTTTGCCCTTCCTGGGACAACACCGCACGGAGAATGGACGCAGCCTACATTCTGATGAACGCATCGCCGTCCCGCTACGGAGAATGGCTCACCAACGCGGTCGCCGATACATGCGATCGTTTCGCCGATTTCGACAGCCGGCTGATCTTCGTCAATGCGTGGAACGAGTGGGCGGAGGGAGCCTGTCTCGAGCCCGACGCCCGCTATGGCTACGCCTATCTGCAGGAGACGCGGGACGCGCTGTCGGCTCCGTCAGCGGCCGGCAAACTGCCCAGGGCTGCGTCCTGGCGCGTTTTGTTCGTTTCGCACGATGCAGCTCTCGGTGGAGCGCAGGCTTCGTTGATCGACATCGTCCAGTGGCTGCAATCGCACACGGATCTGGAGATCAAGGTCCTGTGCCTGGCGGGCGGTGAACGGCTCGAACAGTTTCGACGCATCGTCGATACCGCCCTTCTGGACGATCTGGTTTCGCCGACCGAGACGACCGCCACGAAGCTGGCCCGCATCACCGATTGGTACGGGGGCAGGCCCGACCTCATCTATTGCAACAGCCTGGCCACCGGCCGTGCGCATGCGCTGCTTGGCGGACTGGGCATTCCTATCCTGACGCATGCCAGGGAATTGGCAATGAGCGTCGCCCGATACGCCAAGCACGACGTAGAGGATGTCGTTTCCCACACGCGGAGGTTCGTAGCGTGTTCGCCAAGTGTCCGGGACTATCTGATGGCCGAACACAAGGTCGAAACGAACGCCATAGACGTCGTTCCAAGCGCGGTTCCGCGACCCAACGCCGATCTCGGTCAGACCGAAATCCAGCGTCTTGATCGTCGCCGGCTGGCGGGCTGGCCCGTGGACAAGACCATCGTCCTGGGATCCGGCCTCGGAATGCCCTTCCGCAAGGGTGCCGACCTGTTTATCGAGGCAGCCCGAATTCTTCGGGCCCGCGGGGTCGAGGACTATCATTTCTTCTGGCTTGGCTCGTTTCCGGAGTTCGAGCGCGATGAGGTTCTCGGCACCTGGTCGCAGCAGCTCGACAGGATGCGTGCGGACGGGATGGACGAAAAGGTGACATTTCTGGGCGATGTCGAGGATGTGCGCGGCTATCTTCGGGCTGCCGACCTGTTTCTTCTGACATCCCGCGAAGAGCCGTTCGGCCGCGTCATGCTGGAGGCGGCATTCGCCGAGTTGCCGGTGATCTGCTTCGCAGGCAGCGGCGGGGCGCCGGATTTCGTCGAGGACGATGCCGGTATCATCGTCGACCGGGCCGATCCCGCCGCCATGGCCGATGCGACGCTGAAACTGATCCGGAACCCGCCGTTGCGGATGCAACTCGGCAGGCAGGCGGGCGCCAAGGCGCGGCGGCATTTTTCCACCGATCGGGTCTTTCCGCGCCTGCTGTCGTCCATGCGAAATGTCGCAGGCCAGCCGCCCGCGGTCTCGATCATCGTGCCGAACTACAATTACGCCCGCTATCTGCGTGAGCGCATGGACAGTATACTGGGGCAGTCCTTTCAGGATTTCGAGCTCATCATCCTGGATGATGCCTCGACCGACGATAGCCGATCGATCCTCGACTACTACGCTGGCATCCATGGCACCCGTGTGGTCGTCAATGAAAGCAATTCCGGGGCGCCCTATCCTCAATGGTTCAAGGGCATGGAGCTCGCGAGGGCCGATCTGATCTGGATCGCCGAGGCCGACGATGTTTCCGACCCTGCTTTCCTCGAAACCCTCGTGCCGTTGTTCCGCGATCCCAGCGTGAAACTTGCCTTCTGCGCGTCGAAGATCGTCAATGATCGAGGCGAGATCGTCGGCGACTATCTGGCCAGCCCGTATCTCACCGATCTTTCCAATTTCAAATGGAAGCGAAGCTACCAGGTCTCGGCGGAACAGGAGATCAACGAGGGGCTCGGCGTCAAGAACACCGTCATCAACATCAGCGCGGCGATTTTCCGCAAGTTCGACATCACGCCCGATTTCGCCGCGCGCGTCTTGTCGCTGCCGACCGGGGGCGATTGGTATTTCATCCTCGAGGCAATCCGTAACGGCTGCGTCGCCTATGAGGCTGCCTTGCTCAACCATCACCGCCGGCACGGGGACAGCGTCACAAGCGTCATCACGRCCTCCAATCCGGAGGCACCGCTGCGCACGCGGCAGATAGTCCACAGGCATGTGTTGCACACCTATGAAACGGATTTAGCCATCAAGCTGAAAATGGCCGAACATGTCGCACAGCTGTGGGACCAGCTTTTTCCCGGACGTCCGGCCGATGAGATGGAAAGCCTGTATTCGCTCGACAGATTGGGCGAGTTCGCCACGAAACCGCCGGAGAGTACGTCCCCCGCCGCGTGAGTTGTTGAGCAGATCCAATCCGGCTCGGCTGGTTAGATTCCCCAAGGGAAAGTGTGAGCGGTTTTCCGTCCGGAATTGCGTCAAGACAAAGAGTTAGAGCGGTTCGCCGTTTCCATGAAACGATGAAACGCTCTAGCTCGCGGCGACGAGGTGGCCGTTGCCGACATCCTGCAAGGCCAGTTTCAGCGGCGCCTCGCCGATCCTACGCGTGGCGCTCGGGATTTCCTGATCGAGGCGGGCGAAGCGGCTTCTGCGCCGCGCCGGGTCGGGCACCGGCACGGCTTCGATCAACCGCCTGGTGTAGGGGTGGCGCGGGTTGGAAAACACCTGGTCGCGCGTGCCCATTTCGACGATCTGGCCGAGATACATGACGGCGACGCGGTCGGAGATATTCTCGACCACCGCCATGTCATGCGAGATGAAGAGATAGGCGACGCCAAACTCGCGCTGCAATTCCTTCAACAAATCGAGCACGCGCGCCTGCACCGAGACATCGAGCGCCGAAACGCTTTCGTCGGCGATGATCAGCTTCGGCCGCAAGGCGAGAGCACGGGCAATGCAGACACGCTGGCGCTGGCCGCCGGAGAATTCGTGCGGATAAAGCTCCATCTGGTCCGCCGACAGGCCGACGCGTTCGAACAGCGTCGCAACACGCTGGCTGCGTTCTTCCCTGGAGGCGATGCCATGAATCACCAGCGGCTCGGCGACGAGATCGCCGACGCGCATGCGCGGGTCGAGCGAGGCGAAGGGATCCTGGAAGATCATCTGCACGTCGCGGCGCACCGCCTTGCGTTCGTCGCGGCCGAGGCCCGACAGATTGCGCCCGCCAACGATGATGTCGCCGCTGTAAGGCACAAGGCCCGCCAACGCCTTGGCGGTGGTCGATTTGCCGCAACCGGATTCGCCGACCAGCGCCAGCGTCTCGTTGGGCGCAATGGAAAAACTGACGCCCTCGACCGCATGAACACGGCGATTGACCCGGCCGAAGAAGCCGCCATGTAGATCGAAGCGGACATGCAGATCGCGGATGTCGGCGACATTTGCCGGCATCGAACCTTCCGCTGCATCCCTGGATTTCTGGCGGCCGACGCCGCTGCCGATGCGCGGCACGGCGGCCAGCAGTTCGCGTGTGTAGTCGGCTTGCGGCCGGGCAAATATATCGGCAGTCTCGCCTTCTTCGACCATGCGGCCATGCCGCATGATGATGACGCGATCGGCCATTTCGGCGACCACGCCCATGTCGTGGGTGATGAGGATGACGCTGGTGCCATGCTGGCGCTGCAGGTCGCGCAGCAGTTCCAGCACCTCGCCCTGCACGGTGACGTCGAGCGCCGTCGTCGGTTCGTCGGCGATCAGCACGTCGGGCTCGAGCGCCAGCGCCATGGCGATCATCACCCGCTGGCGCATGCCGCCGGAGAGTTCGTGCGGGAACTGCCTTAGCCGGCTTTCGGCCTCCGAGATGCGCACCGCCTTCAGCGCCTCGATGGCGCGCTGGCGGGCGGCGGCCGGCGACAGGCTGGTATGCGCCTCGATGGATTCGGTAAGTTGCCGGCCGATCGACAGCACCGGATTGAGCGATGTCATCGGCTCCTGGAAGATCATGGCGATGCGGTCGCCGCGAATGCGGCGCATCCGGCGCTCGTCGAGAGTAACCAGATCGGTATTGCCGAGATGGATCGTGCCTGACGATATGCGGGCGGCAGGCTGCGGCAGCAATTGCATGATCGCCAGCGCCGTCATCGATTTGCCGGAACCGGATTCGCCGGCAATGCAAAGTGTCTCGCCGCGCGCCAGCGCCAGCGACAGGTTGGACACGACCTCGCGCTCGCCATCCTCGCCGCGCACGCTGACGGAGAGGTTGGCGATGTCGAGCACCGCTCCGGCCCTCACCGGGGCGGTTGCCCCGGTTCGGTTCTTGCCTGCGCCGGCCTTCATTCAAACACGCAGCGCGGAAAGTAGAACGACACCACCCAGTTCGGCATGTCGACGATCTCGCTGATACGGAGATCGCCGCACACCGAGGCCAGCATATAGGCCTCGACCGGGTCGATCTTGTAGCGGCCGGAGAGCAGGTCGACCATCTGGGCAACCGCCTCCTTCGCGCCCGCCATCAGGTCGGGGCCGATACCGGTCGTCACCTCATAGCCTTTGGCGTCGAGGTGACGCGTGACCGGGCCGGGGGTGGTGAAGCGCGGCGTCTTCAGCCTGGCGTCCTTGACCAGGTCGAGCTTGAGCACGACATCCATCGGGCTTTCGATCGCAGTGCCGCAGACCTCGCCGTCGCCCTGCGCGGCATGAGTGTCGCCGACCGAGAACAGCGCCCCCGCCACTTCCACCGGCAAATACAGCGTGGTGCCGGCGGCGAGATCGCGAATGTCGAGATTGCCGCCGACGCGCCGCGGCGGCACCACCGAGTGGAGACCCATCTCGGCCGGCGCATTGCCGATGGTGCCGGCGAAAGGCTTCAGCGGCACACGTGCATTCTTGCTGAACAGCGCCGGCTCCAACGAGGCGGCGTCGTATTTCCAGATGTTGAGCGCCGGCTCCTTGAAGTCGTCGGCGAGCAGGCCGAAGCCCGGAATGTTCCCCGTCCAGCCGAAGCCGGACGGTTTGAACAGCTCGATCGTCACCTTCAAGGCGTCACCCGGCTCGGCGCCCTCGACGAAGATCGGCCCGGTCACCGGGTTGATCCCGGCGAAATCGAGCTTGGCGATGTCGGCGACCGTGCTGTCGGCCTTCAGCTGGCCGCCGGAGGAATCCAGGCACTGGAACTCGATGGTCGAGCCGGGCGCCACCCGTTCGGCCGGGGCAAAAGAATTGTCCCAGCCGAAATGATGATGGCGCCCGTGGATGGTGTAGTCGCAGTTACTGCACATCTTTTACGTACACATTGTCATAGTTGATCGGGATATGGACCGGGTCGACATAGAGGTTGTCGGCGCCGCCCATGCGGGCCGATTTCATGGTGAAGCGCTGCTCGTTGAAGACCGGCGCCCAGGGGGCGTCTTCCATCACCTTGTCGTAGATGGCGCTCCACATCTTGTCGCGCTCCACGGCCTTGGCCGGGTCGACCACGGAGTCGGCCTCGGCCGCCTTGGCGTCGAGATCCTTGTTGCAATACCACGACCAGTTCCAGCCGCCCGGCACCGCGCCGGCGCAGCCGAGGATCGGGCCGTAGAAGTTCGACGGATCGGGGAAATCGGCGATCCACGCCATGCCGCCCGACCAGATCATCGGCGCGCCGGCCTTGTCGCCGCCGGCGGCAATGACGTTGGCCTGGGCGAGCGACTGGATGCTGGCCTTGATGCCGATTGCCGCCAGATCCTGCTGGATCGCCTGGGCGATGCGCGGGTTGGGATCGGTGTTCATGGCGAACAATTGCGTGTCGAAGCCATCGGGATGGCCGGCCTCGGCCAGCAGCGCCTTGGCCTTGGCGACGTCGTAGGGGTAACCCTTGTACTCCTTGTCGTAGCCCGGCATCGACGGCGGCAGCGGCTGGTTGGCCGGCACGGCGCGGCCGTTGATGATCTGGATGATGCGCGCCTTGTTGATCGCCATGTTGACGGCCTGGCGCACCTTCACATTGTCGAACGGCGCCATGGTGGTGTTCATGGTGACATAGCCGGTGTGCAGCTGGCCGCCCTCGACGACGCGCGCCTTCTGCTCGGGATCGGCCATCACCTCCTGGAATTTCGCCGGCGGAATGCCGTCGCCGGGCACGTCGATCTCGCCCTTCTGCAGGCGCAGCAGCGCCACGATCGGCTCCTGGCCGATCTCGAAGGTGATCTTGTCGAGATGCGGCAGGCCCTTGTGCCAATAATCCGCATTGCGCTCGAAGACGATGCGCTGGCCGAGCGTCCATTCGGCGAGCTTGAAGGCGCCGGTGCCGACCGGATGCTTGCCGAAATCGGCGCCGTATTTCTCGACCTCTTCCTTCGGCACGACATGCGAGAAGTTGATGGCCATGACATGCAGGAAGGTGGCGTCGGGACGGGTCAGTTCGAACTTGACCGTGTAGGGATCGACGACGGTGACGCCCGACAGGCTGTCAGCCTTGCCGGCGGCGACATCGTCATAGCCCTTGATCGAGCCGAAGAAGCCGGCGCCCGGGCTCTGCGTCTTCGGATTGGTGACACGGTCGAGCGAATATTTCACGTCGTCGGCGGTCATCTCGCGGCCATTGTGGAATTTGACGCCGTGGCGCAGCTTGAAGGTGAAGGTCTTGCCGTCAGGCGAAATCTCGTAGCTTTCGGCAAGGTCGGGCTTGAGGTTGGTGGTGCCCGGCTCGTAGTCCATCAGGCCGTCGAACAGGCTCTTGATCATCGACCAGTTCTGCCAGTCATAGCCGATTGCCGGATCCAGCGTCGCGACGTCGTCCTTGTAGGTGATGGTGATGGCGCCGCCCTGCTTGGCATTCGGGTCGATCGTGTCCTCGGCGCGGGCGCTTGCCATGCCGAGCATCAGCGCCAGCGCCGATGCCGCCACGGTGGTGGCCAGAAGTCTTTTCATTTCGTGTTCCCTTTCTCTGGTTGTCTTCTTGATTTCATCTGAGCTTGATGCGGGGATCGATGAACGGCGCGATGATGTCGGCCAGGAGATTGCCGAGCACGATGGCGAAGGCCGAGACCAGCGTGACGCCCATGATGATGGGGATGTCGACACGCTGGATCGCCTGCCAGGCGAGCTGGCCGATGCCGGGCCAGCCGAACACGCTTTCGACGACGACGATGCCGCCCATGAAGATGCCGATGTCGATGCCGATCATGGCGATGACTGGCAGGATGGCGTTGGGCAGCGCATGGCGGAAAATGATGGCGCCCCGCGCCAGGCCTTTCGCACGCGCGGTGCGCACATAATCCTGGCGCAGCACGTCGATCATCGACGAGCGCATCATGCGGGCGTACCAGCCGGCGCCGAGGATGCCCATGGTGAGCGACGGCAGCACCAGATGGCGCCAAGTGCCGTAGCCGCCGATCGGAAACCAGCTCAGCCTGACCGCGAACACGTAGAGCAGTAGAAGCCCGACGACGAATTGCGGCGCCGAAACGCTGACGAAGGAGGCGACCATCAAGGTCTGGTCGGTCGCGGTGCCGCGCTTGACGGCGGCGATCAGGCCCATGGAGAGCCCGATCAGCAGTTCGCACAGGATGGCGCCGACCATCAAAAGCAGGCTCGCCGGCAGCCGTGAGACGATCAGCTCGGTGACTTCGGAGCGCTGGATGTAGGAGCGGCCGAGATCGCCGCTGACGAGCCTGGTCAGATAGTGCCAGTACTGGACGACGAAGGGCTGGTCGAGGCCGAGCTGCTGGCGGATGTTCTCGACCGTCTGCGGCGTGGCGCTGCGGCCGGCGATCTGGCGCACCGGGTCGGCGGGCAGGAGATAGAGCAGCGCGAAGGTGATCAGCGAGACGCCGAGCAGGATGAGCAGCGACTGGATCAGCCGGCGGCCGAGATAGGCGATCATGACCGGCCCCCCATTATTCCCGACCCCTTTGCGTCGGATCGAGGATGTCGCGCAGCGCGTCGCCGATGAGGTTGAAGGCCAGCGCCAGCGCCAGGATCGCGGCGCCGGGGAAGAACACCAGCCAGGGTGCGGCCTGGAAATAGGTCTGGTTCTCGAAAATGATGTTGCCCCAGGACGCTGTCGGCGGCTGCACGCCGATGCCGAGGAAGGAGAGCGTCGCCTCGAGCAGCACCGTGGTGGAGATACCGAGCGTGCCCCAGACGATGATGGTCGGCAGGAGATGCGGCAGGATGTGGCGAAACAGGATGCGCGGCGCGCTCGCCCCAATGGTGCGTTCGGCATCGATGAACTCGCGTTCGGCGAGCGAGGAGGTCTCCGTGTAGATGACGCGCGCGGTCTGCACCCAGTTGACCAGGGCGATGACCATGGCGACGATCCACAGGCTGGGCTGGAAAACCGCCGCCAGGCAGATGGCGAGCAGCAGCGCCGGAAACGCCATCATCAGATCGGTGAAACGCATCAGCGCGCTGCCGATCCAGCCGCGGAAATAGCCGGCGGTGACACCCACCAAAGTGCCGATGAACAGCGCCACGCCATTGGCGACGATGCCGATGATCAGCGAGGTGCGGGCGCCATAGAGGATGCGGGTCAGAAGGTCGCGGCCGAGCAGGTCGGTGCCGAGCCAGAATTTGGCATCCGGCGGCAACGGCGAGCCCTCGATGGTCAGGCCGTCGAACATCTGCTCGTTGGGATCATAGCCGGTCAGCCATGGCGCCAGCACGGCGCCGGCGACGACGATGGCGACGATCACCAGGCCGAGCAGCGCCAGGCGGCGTTTGACCAGCCGGCGCCAGACCCCGGCGCGCGGCTTGGCCGGCATGCGCGCAGGTGCTGCAAGATCAGGCGCGATGGGACTGGTCATCGCCGCCTTCCTCATCCGTCATCGCCACGATCCGGCGCGCGGCATCTTCGACGCTGATCTGCCAGCTCATCGCCAGCGAGCGAAGCTGCGCATAGGCGCGCTCGTCGTCCGTGCCTTTCGACAGTGCGGCCACCGCGCGCACGATGGTCTGCCGTTCGGCGACACGCTGGCGCAGCGCGGCGATTTCGCCGGCTAGATGTTTACGCGCCTCGAAACTCTGCCTGGCGATCAGCAATGCGGAGTAGACGCCGGCAGTGCCGACCGGCTTCAGGAGTTGCGCGTCGGCCTTGTGCGACAGCGCCCATTCGATGCGGCCCGGCGCTTCGGAACCGATCAGCGCTACCAGCGGCATCGGCGCCTCGCCCGGCTTCCACGGGAATTGCTCGTCGAAACCGAGATCGGCGTCGAAGAAGACGAAATCGGCGGCCAGCGCCTCCGGCGGCAATTCCGGCCAGCAGTCGAGCGCAATCAGGCCGATCGCCGACAATTGCCTGGTTATGGCCTGCACCGTGGGATGCGGGCGATGCAGGATGAAGGCCCTGGCGCCGCCGAGATTGGGGATGCGCGGCGTTCTCGTCACGACACCACCCGCAGGCGCGGACGGCCGAACGTCCTGGCAGGATCGTAGCGCGACAGATAGGGGTCCGGCGCCACCTCATCCTCGCGGCTGACAACCTCGAAGAAGCCGTCGGCGATCCGGCCGATGATGACCGGCAGCGTCGCGTGCTGGGTATGAGCGTCGATGGCGATCGGCCCGAGCCGGGTGGAAAAGCGCCGTTCGGCGAAAATCTTCGAGAATTCCGCCGGACCGGCCTCGGGATCGCGCGCCAGCACGTCGGCCATCACTTGCACCGAGGCATAGGCGGAGGCCTCGAAGGATGAGGCGAAAGCGGCCGGCCGCGGCGCGAAATACGGGCCGACGGACAGATGCCCCTTGCCGGTTTCGCCGATCGCCGGCAGCTCACCCTCGGTGAGATTGCAGGAAATGACGGGGCAGTTTTGCGGATGGAAGGCCGCATCTTCATCGCCCAGATCGCGATAGGCGGCGAGGAAGGCGTAGGACGAGGTGCCGATCAGGTTGTTGAGGATGAAGCTCGGCCGCGTCGCCCGGATTTCCCCGATCAGGCGCGACACATCGGTCTCGCCGATGCGCAGATAACGTTCGCCCAACACCTTGCCGCCGGCGTCCGCGATCAGGTCGCGCGCCACGCGGTTCATCTCCCAGCCCCAGATGTAATTCGAGCCGAGCAGGAAGCCGTTGGCACCGAAGCGCGGCACGACATGCGCCATCAGCGGCACCAGATGCTGGTTGGGGCAGGCGTGCATGTAGACGACATGCTCGTTGGCCTCGAACCCCTCATAGGGGCAGGCATACCAGAGCATGCCGCCAGCCTTTTCCAGAACGGGGATCGTTTCCTTGCGGCTCCAGGAGGTGACGCAGCCGACAACATGGCGCGCGCTGCTGGTCTTGAAGATGTCCTCGCAAAGCGTCGCGTAGCGGTCGGCATTGCTCTGCGGATCCCGCTCGACCGGCACCAGCTCGATGCCTGAGCCGCGGTCGGCATTGATGTCGGCGATGGCGCGCATGGCGCCGATGCGGCACGCATCGGAGACGAGCTGATAGCTCCCCGAGCGGGAATAGAGGATGCCGATCTCGATGCGCCGTTTCAAACAGGACCCCAGAAATGAAAAAGCCCCGCAGCCAGCGCCGCAAGGGCGAGGCATACGAGGCATATTTGCCGCCCGGCGATCAGAGCCGGTATTTGGCCTTAGCGTATTCGGTCCGGCTGGTCAGTCAAGCGGGAAAGTGCGTGGGGCTCGCCTCAGCCCAGCCGCAACTGCTTGCGACGCCAGGCGGCGGGTGCCTCGCCTGTCCGTTCGCGAAAGAAGCGTGAAAAATAGGCGGGGTCGTCGAAGCCGATTTCGTAGGCGATGTCCTCGACGGTGCGCACGGTGAACAGCAAGAGCCGCTTGGCTTCCAGCAGCCGCCGCTCGCTGACGACGCGCTTGACGCCGCTGCCCAGCACCGCGCGGCTGGCCTTGTCGAGGAGATGCGGCGTGGTGGCCAGCATCTCGACATAGTGGTCGACCGGCCAGTTGTCGCGGAAATGCGCATCGACGAGGCGGCGCAAGCCGATCGCCAGTGACGCATCGGAAGACGGCGCCGCGGCGACCGTCGCCGGCGCAAGACGTGCGATGTGGGAGAGTGCGACGGCGATCAGCGACGGCAAGATCTTGTCGTTGCCGGCCCGTGCCTCGACGTATTCGGCGGCGATCATGTCCAGCACCGTCGCCAACCGCTTCCACGCGGCCCGGTCGGGAAGGCCGTCGGTGAAGACCGGGCGGTCCAGGGGCAGCAGGCTGTGGCCGGCAATCGCGGCCAGCGCATCATCGGCGACCGAGACGACGATGGCGTCGGTGCCGGGGCCGATCGAGAAGCCGTGCACGACATTGCTCGGCACGAAGCTGACGGCCGGCGCCGAAAAGTCCCAGGACCGGTCCTCGATGCGGTAGGTGCCGGAGCCCCTGGTCCAGTAGGTGATCTGGCCCATCTGCGGATGCTTGTGCGCCGCGACCTGGCCGAGGTGGATATTGCTGCGCGCGAGCACTGTCTCGACATGCAGGAAGCCGACATCAAGCGGCCGCACCGGCTCGCCATAGACGAAGAAATCGGGAATCGCGTTCTGGCTCATGGCGCCGGAAAAAGTCCAATCTGTTTTGCCGTTCCGTCCATAACCGATCCTCAGGCGCGGCGCTAGGATCGGTGTCATCAGTGGAGGAACAACATGCGGTCAGAAGATTTTCGTGCCGACAAAGCGCGCCCGTTCACCGGGGCCGAATATCTGGAGAGCCTGCGCGACGGCCGCGAGGTCTATATCAACGGCGAACGCGTCGTTGACGTCACCACGCACCCGGCAATGCGCAATTCCGTGCGGTCGCTGGCGCGGCTCTACGATGCGCTGCATGATCCGAAGCGGCGCGACGCGCTGACCTCGGCCACCGACACCGGTTCGGGCGGCTACACCCACAAATATTTCCGCGTCGCCAGATCCTCGGGCGAACTCGCCGCGCAGCAGACGGCGATCGCCGAATGGTCGCGCATGTCCTATGGCTGGATGGGGCGCACGCCCGACTACAAGGCGGCGCTGATGAACACGCTCGGCGCCAATGCGCAGTGGTACGGACCATTCAAGGACAATGCGCTTGCCTGGCACAGCAGAGCGCAGGAAGCCGTGCTGTTCATGAACCATGCCATCGTCAACCCGCCGATCGACCGCCACAAGCCGGCCGAACAGGTGAAGGACGTGTTCGTCCACATCACCAAGGAAACGGATGCCGGCATCTATGTCTCAGGCGCCAAGGTGGTGGCGACGTCGTCGGCGCTGACGCACTACAATTTCCTGGCGCAGGGCTCGGCGACGGTCACCGAGGATCCGTCGCTGTCGGTGATGTTCATCGTGCCGATGAACGCGCCGGGGATAAAGATGTTCTGCCGCGTCTCCTACGAGCAGACGGCCAACACGGTTGCGGCGCCCTTCGACTATCCCTTGTCGTCGCGCTTCGACGAGAACGACGCGATCCTGGTGCTCGACAATGTCTTCATCCCCTGGGAGGACGTGCTGGTGCTGCGCGACGCGCAAAAGATCCTGTCGTTCCATCCGGCGTCGGGCTTCATGCACGGCTATTGCTTCCAGGGTTGCACGCGGTTTGCCGTCAAGCTCGACTTCCTTGCCGGTCTGCTGGCCAAGGCGCTCAGGGCCACCGGCGGCGACGCCTTCCGCGGCAACCAGGCCGCACTTGGCGAGGTGATCGCGCTCAGGCACATGTTCTGGAGCTTTTCCAATGCCATGGCCTACAATCCGATCCCGTGGGCGAATGGCGCGGTGCTGCCCAATCTCGACGCCGCACTCGCCTACCGCACCTTCATGTCGGAAGCCTATCCGCGCGTCATCGACACGGTGCGCCGGGTGATCGCCTCGGGGCTGATCTACCTGCCGTCCTCGGTGCGCGACTTCAACAATCCCGAGATCGACAAGTATCTCGCGCAATATGTGCGCGGCTCCAACGATATGGGCCACATCGAGCGCATCAAGATCATGAAGCTTTTGTGGGACGCGACCGGCACCGAGTTCGGCGGCCGCCACGCGCTCTATGAACTGAACTATGCCGGCGCGCCGGAAGAAGTGCGGCTGCAAGTATTGAAGGGCGCCGAACGCGGCGGCCGGCTGAAGGCGATGGAGGAACTGGTCGACACCTGCATGGCCGATTATGACGAGAATGGCTGGACAGGCGACACCTGGCTGCCGCCGCTGACCTCGACGGCGGGGTGACCTCTCATGGCCACGCAGATTTCGAAGGCCGATTTCCGCGACGCCATGGCAAGGGTCTGCGCACCGGTCAACATTGTCACGACCGACGGCCCGGCGGGGCGCGGCGGCTTCACCGCCACCGCCATGTGCAGCGTTTCCGACGAGCCGCCGACGCTCCTGGTGTGCATGAACGGCCGCTCGACGCAGGCCGCCATGTTCCTCGCCAACCGGCGCTTCTGCGTCAATGTGCTGACGCATGACCATATGCATCTGGCGGGAAAGTTTGCCGGCGCGACCAGGGACATGGAGGCCCGCTATTCGGCGGCGCGCTGGCAGACGCTGACCTCGGGCACGCCGGCACTGTCGGACGCGATCGTCAATTTCGACTGCGAGATCGAGGACGTGCATATCGTCGGCACGCACAATGTCATGATCGGCCGCGTCATCGATGTCCGGCACGGCAGCGGCGGCTCGGCGCTGCTCTATGTCGACCGCAACTATACGCAGCCGACACGGCTGGGGAGCTTTGGTGGGTGAAGCCTCAGCTTTCGCCGTCGATCAGCGTCTCCAGCAGATCGAGCAGCTGCTCCAGCCGCTCATGGCCGAAGCGGCGCTCGATGTCGTCGTAGATGACGCGGCGCTCGGGGGACAAGGCGTCGATCAGGGCGGAGCCGGCCGGCGCGATGGTCAGCACGACGCGGCGGCCGTCGCCTTCCGCCTTGTTGCGGGTGATGAATCTTCGGCCCTCGAGCGCCTTGATGATGCGGGTCAGGCTGGGCGGCAGCACCGAGGCGCGATCGGCAAGCTCGGTCGCCTCGACGGGGCCGGCTTCGCTCAGCACGCGCAACACGCGCCATTGCTGTTCGGTCACGTCATGCGCGGCGAGCATCGGGCGAAACCGCGCCATCACCACTTCGCGGGCATGAAGCAGCGCCATTGGCAAGGAGCGGCGGGTGTTCTCGGGCAGCAAGTGAATTTTTCTCCAGCGCAGGCTTGCGGCCGGCGGCGAGGGCTTTGCCAAGCGCTTGCCCTAAAGCCGGTCACCGTCATCCCGTATCGTCGCCTCAGGCCGGATGCAAGGCTTGACTTCGGCGATATCGCATGTAATTAACGCGTTAATTACAACAAAGCAATGTTCCAGGGAACGAGACGCGGTGCCTCACTTCTCCATCGAGTATTCAGCCAATCTCGATGCCAAGGTCGACATGGGCGAATTGTGCGCGCTGGTGGCGCGCACCGTGCTCGACACCGGGCTGTTCGAGATCGGCGCGGTGCGGGTGCGGGCCTTTCGTGCCGAGGCCTACGCCATTGCCGACAATCTGCCGGAAAATGCCTTTCTCGACATGTCCTTTCGCATTGGGACGGGCCGCAGTGTCGAGGACAAGAAGCGAACCGGCGAGGCCATCTTCGCGGCGGTGAGCAAATATCTGGCCACGCTGTTCGAGACCCCGCATTTCGCCTTGTCGCTGGAGATCAGGGAAATCGATCCGGTGCTGAGCTGGAAGAAGAATGCAATCCACCCGCGGCTGCGTGGCAAGTGACGGAAGACTGACATGTCCGATCTCGAAAGCAATCTAAAAAAGGCCGAGGCGTATCTCACCCGTTTCAAGAAAGACGGCGTGCTGAACCAGATCGGCGGCCAGGCGGTGCCGGCCGCCGACGGCTCGACCTTCGAGACGCTGTCGCCTACCGACTTGAAGCCGCTGGCCAGGGTCGCGCGCGGCAGCGCCGCCGACATCGACCGCGCCGCCAAGGCGGCGAAGGCGGCATTCCCGGCCTGGGCCGCGATGCCTGGCGAAGCGCGCAAGAAGCTGCTGCACAAAATCGCCGACGCGATCGAAGCGCGCGCCGAGGAGATCGCCTTCGTCGAATGCATGGACACCGGCCAGGCGCTGAAATTCATGGCCAAGGCGGCATTGCGCGGTGCGGAGAATTTCCGTTTCTTCGCCGACCGCGCGCCGGAAGCGCGTGACGGCGAGACGCTGCGGACGACAGGCCAGATCAATATGACCACGCGGGTGCCGATCGGCCCGGTCGGCATCATCACGCCCTGGAACACGCCGTTCATGCTGTCGACCTGGAAGATCGCGCCGGCGCTGGCTGCAGGCTGTACGGTGGTTCATAAGCCGGCTGAATTCTCGCCGCTGACGGCGCGCCTGCTGGTCGAGATCGCCGAGGAGGCCGGCCTGCCGAAAGGCGTGTGGAACCTGGTCAACGGGCTCGGCGAGCACGCCGGCAAGGCGCTGACCGAGCACCCCGACATCAAGGCGATCGGCTTTGTCGGCGAGAGCCGCACGGGTTCGATGATCATGAAACAGGGCGCCGACACGCTGAAGCGCGTGCATTTCGAGCTCGGCGGCAAGAACCCGGTGATCGTCTTCGCCGATGCCGACCTCGAACGCGCCGCGGATGCGGCGGTGTTCATGATCTACTCGCTGAATGGCGAACGCTGCACGTCGTCGTCGCGGCTTCTCGTCGAAGCCTCGGTCTACGACCAGTTCACCGATCTGGTGGCGGAGAAGGCAAAGCGCATCACAATAGGCCATCCGCTCGACCCGAAAACCGTGGTCGGGCCGCTGATCCATCCGGTGCATGAGGAAAAGGTGCTGTCCTATATCGAGATCGGCAGATCGGAGGGCGCGGTGGTTGCCGCCGGCGGCGGCAAGTTCGCGGGCCCGGGTGGCGGCTGCTATGTCAGCCCGACGCTGTTCACCGGCGCCACTAACCGGATGCGCATAGCCCAGGAAGAGATTTTCGGGCCTGTGCTGACGGCAATCGCCTTCAAGGACGAGGCGGAAGCGCTGGCGCTCGCCAACGACACGCAATATGGCCTGACCGGCTATCTCTGGACATCCGACGTGACCCGGGCCTTCCGCTTCACCGATGCGCTCGATGCCGGCATGATCTGGGTCAACTCCGAGAATGTGCGGCATCTGCCGACGCCGTTCGGCGGCGTCAAGAATTCCGGTATCGGCCGGGACGGCGGCGACCATTCCTTCGACTTCTACATGGAGACGAAGAACATCGCCTTCGCGACGACAGCGCACGCGATCCAGAAACTCGGCGGCTGACCGGAGGAGATCAGAATGCCCTTGCCCAAGCCCAACCTCTATCCGGCCTTCAACATCGTGCGCCTCAGCCATGTCGAGCTGGCGGTGACCGACCTTGCCAGGTCGCGCGCCTTCTATGTCGACACGCTCGGCCTGCAGGTCACCGACGAGACGTCAGGCGCCATCTACCTCAGGGCCATGGAGGAACGTGGCCATCATTGCATCGTGCTGCGCAAGGCATCGACACCGGAAGCGCGCGACCTCGGCTTCAAGGTGTTTTCGGACGAGGACCTCGACAAGGCCGCGCACTTCTTCAAGGGCAAGGGCCTGCCAGTGGACTGGGTCGAGCGACCCTATCAGTCGCGCACCTTCCGCACGCGCGACCCGCACGGCATTCCGCTCGAATTCTATGCGCAGATGGAAAGGCTGCCGCCGATCCACCAGAAATACGCGCTCTACAGGGGCGTGAAGCCGCTGCGCATCGACCACTTCAACTGCTTCTCGCCCAATGTCGACGAGTCTGTCGCCTTCTACAACGAGCTCGGCTTCCGGGTGACCGAATACACCGAGGATGCCTCGAGCGGAAAGCTGTGGGCGGCCTGGACGCACCGCAAGGGCGGGGTCCACGACATCGCCTTCACCAACGGCATCGGCCCGCGCCTGCACCACGTCGCCTTCTGGGTGCCGACACCGCTCAACATCATCGACCTGCTCGACCTGATGGCAACGACCGGCTATCTGCCGAACATCGAGCGCGGCCCCGGCCGGCACGGCATTTCCAACGCTTTCTTCCTCTATATCAGAGACCCGGACAACCACCGCATCGAGATCTATTGTTCGGACTACCAGACAGTCGATCCCGACCTCGAGCCGATCAAATGGGACCTCAAGGACCCGCAGCGGCAGACGCTGTGGGGCGCGCCGGCGCCGAAAAGCTGGTTCGAGGAGGGCAGCAGCTTTGCGGGCGCGACCGCGCGGCAACCGGACATGACGGCGTCGCCAATTGTGGCGCCGTGAGCAGCACCATGAACCGGATCGCCACCTTCACCATCAAAGGCAAGTCCCGCTATGGCGCGGTCAGCGACAAGGGTGTCATCGACCTGTCGGCCCGCCACAGCCAGTGGCCGACATTGCGCGAAGTGATCGAGGCCGGCGCCTTGCGGCGGCTGGCGGAAGAGGCCGAGGCCTTTGCCGCCGATTTCCCGCTCGATGGCATCGTCTACGACATTCCCGTCCCGTCGCCGGAAAAGATCATCTGCGTCGGCGTCAACTACCCGGACCGCAACGAGGAGTACAAGGACGGGCAGGCCGCGCCTTCAAATCCGTCGCTGTTCATCCGCTTCCCCCGCTCCTTCGTTGGCCATAACGTGCCGCTGGTGCGTCCGCCGGAATCGCCGCAGCTCGACTATGAGGGTGAGATCGTCATCGTCATCGGCAAGGGTGGTCGGCGCATCGCCGAGACCGAAGCGCTCGGCCATATCGCCGCGCTATCGCTGTGCAATGAGGGCACCATCCGCGACTGGGTGCGGCATGCCAAGTTCAACGTCACGCAAGGCAAGAATTTCGACCGTACCGGCTCGATCGGCCCATGGCTGGTGCCCTTCATGGACGAGGCGCAGATCGCCGACATCGCTCTCTCCACCCGCGTCAATGGCGAGCTACGCCAGCAGGACCGCACCAGCCGGATGATCTTTTCCTTCCGCAAGATCATCAACTATGTCTCGACCTTCACCACGCTGGTGCCAGGCGATATCGTCGTCACCGGCACGCCGACCGGCGCCGGCGCCCGCTTCGACCCACCGGTCTGGCTGAAGCCGGGCGATGTGATCGAGGTAGAGGCCGACGGCATCGGCGTGCTCAGGAACGGCGTCGTCGACGAGGCAGCTTCATGACCCCCGAGCAAGTGGAGGATGCCGCCAACCGGCTGTTCGAGGCCGAGCGCTCGCGCCGCCAGATCCGGCTGCTCAGCCTCGATTACCCGCAAGCGACCATGGAGGATGCCTATCGCGTCCAGGCGGCGCTGGTGAACCGCAAGACCGATGCCGGGCTGAAGCCGAAGGGCTGGAAGATCGGGCTGACCTCCAAGGCGATGCAATATGCGCTGGCCATCGACACGCCGGATTCCGGCGTGCTGTTCGACGACATGTTCTTCAACGACGGCGCGACGGTTCCGGCCGGACGCTTCATCCAGCCGCGCGTCGAGGCCGAAATCGCCTTCGTCATGAAGGCGCCGCTCAAGGGTCCAGGCGTGACCCTCTTCGACGTGCTCAATGCCACGGACTACATCACGCCGGCGCTGGAAATCCTCGACACGCGCATCGAGCGCGTCAATGCCGAGACGAAGAAGGCGCGCAGCTTCTTCGACACGATTTCGGACAATGCCGCCAATGCCGGCATCGTCATCGGCGGCCGCCCGCAGCGGCCCGACGAAGCCGACATGCGCTGGATCGGCGCCATCGTCTCGCGCAATGCCGAAGTCGAGGAGACCGGGCTCGGCGCCGGCGTGCTCAACCATCCGGCGATGGGCATTGTCTGGCTGGCCGACCGGCTCGCGCGTTACGGCATGTCGATCGCCGCCGGCGAAGTGGTGCTGTCGGGCTCGTTCGTGCGCCCGGTCGAAGCGCGGCCCGGCGATACGATCGTCGCCGATTTCGGCAGTTCGGGAACGGTCAGCATTCATTTCGCCAAGGGCTGACGGCTCTGCCGACAGCCCTTGTCGGCGCCCTATGAGCTGCGCGAATAGGCAATCACCACATCGGCGGCGATGTTGGACATGCGCTGGCCGACCTCCCTGGTGATGTCGCCCTCGACGCGGCTCTGCACCCAGCCGAGGAAGGCGAAGGCGCGCAATGCGGCGAACAGCGGCAGCGCGGCGACATCCTGCTCGGTCAACTCCCGCTCCTGCCGGTAGCCGTCGAGCAGGGCGGCTTCGATCATTGGATAGATCGCCTCCTCGCGATTCTGGTACAGAGCAACGGCGAGGTCGTACATGTGCCAGCCGAAGCCGCAATCGTCGAAGTCGATGATGCGCACCGCGCCGTCATGGATGAGCACGTTCTCGCGCACCAGATCGGCATGGATGATGCCGAAATTGCGGGTGCTGCGTTCATGCGCCGAGAGCGCCTTCACGGCCTTGTCACGTGCCCGCAGAACGAGCTCGCGGCGCGGGCCATCGAGAAAGGGAGAGGTCTCGAAACGGCCCCAGGTCGGGTTCGCGCCGAAGAAGCCTTCGAAATCCCAGGCATGGCGGGCAAAGCCGGCGGGCGGGGTCCAACCGGCGCTGATATTGTGCATCTTCGCGATGGTTCGGCCGATCGCCGTGAAGACCTGCCTCGTCTGTTCCGGCGTGTAGGTCAGGGGTACTCCCCGCGCGCCGACGGCGCGGCCATCTAGCCAGCTTAGACAATCGGCCTGGCGTGGCGGCCCTGAGGCGGCCGTGCCGACAAGCACGAACAGATCGCCGGCGGGTGTAGGCACCGGAGACGGCGTGGCGATACCGGCGGATTGCAGAAAACCCATCCATTGCAGCTCCGAGCGCAGCGCAACGTCGGTGTGGTAGCCAAGCCGATGGATGCGCATGGCCGCTGGCCGACCATCGCCCAGGCGGACGCGGAAGACCGCATTCTCGCGGTATTTCAGCAGCTCAGGCTCACAGTCGTGGACGCCCCAATGTTCGAGCGCGTGCCGGGCAAGTGCGGTAACATCCGCCTCCTTCTCGGGCTCGGATCGTGCGGAAACCGCCTTCACGCCGGCACTCCGCCGATTTCTCCGAGCACCTCGTCGAGCGTGCCGATCAAAAGCTCGGCATTGGCGCGGGAGAACGGCATGGGCGGACGGATCTTCAGCACATTGCCGTGGATGCCGGTCTTGCCCATCAGCACGCCTCGGTCACGCATCGCGTTGATGACGCGCCCGGCAATCTCGGGCGCGGGCGCGCGCGTCTCGCGGTCATGGACCAGCTCGGCGCCGAAGAACAGGCCGGCGCCCCTGACCTCGCCGATACAGCCATGCCGGTCAGCCAGCGGCCGCAGCAGGCCGAGCGCATAGGCGCCGACATCGCGCGCATTGGCGACGAGATTTTCGTCTTCCAGAACATCGAGGACGGCATTGGCGACCGCACAGGAGACCGGATTGCCGCCGAAGGTGTTGAAGTAGCGGAAGGCATTGCGGAATGTCGCCAGGATTTCCGAGGTGGTGACGACAGCGGCGACCGGGTGGCCATTGCCCATCGGCTTGCCCATGGTGACGATGTCGGGGGTGAAGCCGGCGCGCTGGTGGCCCCAGAAATGGCTGCCGGTGCGGCCGAAACCGGGCTGTACCTCGTCGGCGATAACGAGACCGCCCGCCTCGCGCACGGCCCCCACGGCGTCGTCGAAAAAGCCTCTGGGCAGCGTCGGAAAGCCTTCATTGGCAAGCAGCGGACAGAGGATCATGCCGGACAGGCCGATGCCGTCCTTTGCCAGCGAAGCAATGGCTTGGCGCACGGCGTCGCCAAACGCCTTGCCGTCGGCCATCGCGTCGGGATGGCGAAAACTGTCGGGCGCCGGCACCAGCCGGACATAGGGCGCACGGCCGCCGACGGGTGGCATGCGCGTCGAGAGCTGCGAGACCGCCGTGGTGTTGCCGTGATAGGTGGCGTCGGTGGCGATGATGCCCATCTGGCCTGATGTCGCCTGCGCCATGCGCAGCGCGATGTCGTTGGCCTCGCTGCCGGTGCAGGTGAGGATGGCGGTGGAGAGGCTGGGATCGAAAGTCGCGGTCAGCCGCTCGACATAATCGAGGATGGCGGTGTGGAGGTAGCGCGTGTGGGTGTTGAGCAGGCTCGCCTGCCGGCACAGCGCCTCGACCACATGCGGATGACAATGACCGACATGGGCGACATTGTTGTAGGCGTCGAGATACTGGCGGCCGTCGGCATCGTGGAGCCAGACGCCTTCGCCGCGCACCAGATGCACGGGCTCGTCATAGAACAATTGCGATTTCGCGCCGAGCAGGCGGCCTCGCCGGCTGATCAGCGTCTCCTCGGCCTGCGTTCCATGCGGCGGATTCTTCTGCGGATGTGGCATGTCTGTATCGAAACTCCGTTGCGTCGGTCGACCCGTCAGACCTTCGACAGGCCGGCATCCAGCGCTTCGCCGATCTTCGCCACGTCGGCGGCGCTTATGATGAGCGGCGGCGACAGGATGATGTTGTTGCCGGAGACGCGCAGCATGACGCCGGCTTCATAGGCCGCCTCCGAGACCACGGCCATGGTCTTCTTGTCGGTCGGCTTCTTGGTGGCGCGGTCCGAGACCAGCTCCAGCGCCGCCATCAGGCCCTTGTACCTGACATCGCCAACGATGGCGTGCCTGGCCTTCAGCCCTTCCAGCACCGCCGCTAGCTCGACGCCGCGCGCGGCGGCGTTCTCGTTCAGGCGAAGCCGTTTGGTCTCGGCAAGTGCTGCCAGCCCCGCGGCGCAACCGACCGGGTGGCCGGAATAGGTGTAGCCATGGCCGATGGACCCAAAGCTGGTCTTGTCGGCCTCGAAGACATCGGCGACCTTGGCGCCGATCAAGGTCGCGCCGAGGGGGAAATAACCCGAGGTGATCGCCTTGGCGATGGTCATGAAATCCGGCTTCACGTTCGTTAGTCTCGAGCCGGACCAGGCGCCGGTGCGGCCGAAACCGGTGACGACCTCGTCGGCGATCAGCAGGATTTCGTGGCGGTCGCAGATCTCGCGCACCAGCGGCATGAAGCTTTCATGCGGAACGATGACGCCGCCGGCGCCCAGCACCGGCTCCATGATGAAAGCGGCGATGGTGTCGCCACCCTGGAAGGCGATCTCGTCTTCCAGCGCCTTGGCGCAGAGTTTGGCCAACCGCGCCGGATCCGTCTCGTCGAACGGGTTGCGGAAGGTCCAGGGCGCCGGGATGTGGAAGACCCCAGGCAATAGCGGCTCGTAGTTGCGGCGGAAATTGGCGTTACCATTGACCGACGCGCCGCCGAAATGCGTGCCGTGGTAGCCTTTCTTCAGCGCCAGGAATTTGGTGCGGTCGCCCTGGCCGCGGATCTTCCAGTATTGCCTCGCCAGCCGCAGGGCGGTCTCGACCGAATCCGAGCCGCCCGAGGTGAAGAAGGTCCGCACCATGCCTTCCGGCGCGAACCATTCGGCGAGTTCGTAGGCGAGCTCGATCGACGGCCCGGTCGAGGTGCCGCGGAAGCCGGAATAGTAGGGCAGCGCGCCGAGCTGGTCGGCGATCGCCTTCTTGATCGGGTCGCAGCTGTAGCCGAGATTGACGTTCCACAGGCCGCCGACGGCGTCGAGCACGCTCTTGCCATCGATGTCGGTGACGCTGACGCCCTCGCCCTTCATGATCACTTTGGGCGGATTGGCCCGCATCTCGGCCGGATGCGCCATCGGATGCCAGATCGGCTTGGCATTGGTCTCGGTGAGGAAATTGATGTCGCGCATCGGAAGGCTCCGCAGATGTCTCAGGGGACGAGGTCGAAATGGGCAAGGGCTTCGGCATAGGAAAGCGCTGGCCGGGCAACGTCGAAATGCACCGTGCGCATGCCGGCGGCACGGCCACCATCGACATTGCGCTGCTGGTCGTCGACGAAGACGCAGGCTTCGGCGGGCAGGCCGAGCGCTTCGGTGACGAATTGATAGGCGCGCGGGTCAGGTTTCAAGATGCCGGTATAGGTGGCGTCGACGATCACGTCGAACAGGCCAAGCAGCGGCAACCGCCGGCGGAAGTCGGCGCCATAGAACAGGTCAAGTTCGTTGGACAGGATCGCCAGACGGAACCCGGCGGCATGGACGGCGCGGATGGCATGGTCGGCTTCGGGCCGCACCACCTTTTCCGGCTCGGCGCCGCGCGCGCGCTGGACGAAGGTTTCCATCGCCTGCCAGTCCTCGCCGACGAGCCGACCGACCTCGCTGGTCCGGGTGCGCCAATAGTCGCGCTCGCTGATCTCGTCGGCCTGCATGGCGCGCCACAGCGGGTCGCTGTCCGGATCGAACGGTCCGCGCCATTGCAGCGTTCCGGGCTTCAGGCCGAGCGCCTGTTCGGTCAGGGCATGGGTCTCGAACAGCGTGCGGGTGACGACGCCGCCGAAATCGAGGACGAGCGCCTGGGCGGCAATAGCGCTCACGCGGCCACCCCATTGGCCGGCATGCCGCGCGGAATGATGCCTTCCTCGACCCAGCGGTCGAAGATTTCGAGAGCCTTGGTGACGAAGCCGTCGCTGTTGATATGCGCGTCGATCTCGTGGAATTCGACGCCGGCGGGAATGGTTTTGCGCATTTCATCGACGAAGGCGGCAAGCGCTTCCGGCTCGTAGAGCGGCTCACCCTGCATGTCCCATTCCTGGATGCCGCCCGCCGGCAGGATGAAGGCGGAGCGGCCTTTCGATGCGGCGAGCTTGCCGGCGATGGTCCTGGCGACCTCACGCCGATCGTCGGCATCGACGGTGATCGAGGCGATCAGCCTGTTATGGGCGTGGAACGGGCGCTCGGAAAATTTAGCCGGCAAATCCTGCCAGGTTGGCAGATCGACCATGTCCACCGCGCCGGGGGCTGCGATCTGCGGAATGCCGCGGGCGCCGGCATTTTCCAGCCGGTCGCTGCCGGAAGAGACGACGGAGCCGGCGAGATGATTGGTGATCTCCTGCAGGCTGAAGTCAAAGACGGCGCAGAAATGGTCCTGGCCGGCGATCGATTCGAAGGCGCGGCCGCCCATGCCGGTGGTGTGGAAGACGGCGACATCATAGCCGCGCCGTTCCAGCGCCGGCTTCAGCGTCTTCATGTAGCGCAGGCAGGAGCTGCCGAGCGAGGTCATGCCGATGGTCGGGCCGATCGCCGGGGCCGAGGCGCGGCTCTCCAGCACGATCCTGGCGGCGCCGACGACCGCGCCGCAGGCCTGCGACAGGACCAGCTTGCAGATCGAGTTGAGGCCGTAGAGCCCGCCGGCCCAGAGGATCATCATCAGGTCGGGCGCCACCCGCTCGGGCGGGATCAGGTGCGAATAGGCGATGGTGGAGACGACGAATTTCGGCACGCCGAGCGGCAGGGAAAGCGCCACATCGAGCGCCAGATCGGTGCCCATCGAGCCGCCTATGGCGATGAAGGCGTCGATCTCGCCATTCCGGTGCAGCCGGCGCACCAGTTGCACGGCGCCGCCCGCCATCAGCGTCATGGCGGTGTTTTCGTCACCGCTGGCGACGATCTCTTCGATGGTGACGTCGACGGCGCGGGCCACGGCATGTTTGTCGTGATCGGGGCTGTAGGGCGGATTGCCGAGAACGCTGACATCCATCATCACGGCGCTGCCGCCTGACGCCTCGATGCAGGCTTTCATGAACAGCAGTTCGTCGGCCTTGGTGTCGCCAGTGCCGATGACCAGGATGCGGGGCGCGATCTGTGCGGGCATCAGGCCTGCCTCCTCAAGGTTTGCAGATTGTCGCCGTTGAGGCGCATCGAAATCTCCCGTGCCGCTGCCATGACCGCAAGTCCCCGTTGCGTGATGTCGGCGTTTGTCGTCCTCGCCTTGGGCGCCGCCACCGCGATGGTGCCGAGCGCGAAGCCGTCCGCCGCCAGGATTGCAGACGCAACGGAAACAACGCCCTCTTCCAGGCCCTGATCGCAGATCGAGTAGCCGCGCTCGCGCGCCTCGGCCATGGAACGGGAGATGGCCGCCGGCTCGATCAGCGTATGCGCCGTGAAAGCTTCGAGCGGTGCCGCAAGGCAGGCCTTGATGGCTTCTTCCCTGGCGAAAGCCAGATAGGCGATGCCCGACGCGGTCGAATGCAGGGGCAGGAGCTGGCCGATGTCGATGTTGACGCGATTCGCCCAGCTGGGATGTTCGACATGGACGGTGACCAGCCTGTCGATGCCGAATTCCGACAGATGCACGGTCTCGGACGTGGCACTTGCAAGATCCCGCACCAGCGGCACCGCGGTCTGCAGGAAAGGGAAGCGGGCCTCGCGGATGCGCGCCAGCCGCGACAGGCCGGCGCCGAGCCGATAGTGCCGCGTGGCGGCGTCCTGCTCGACGAAGCCATGGTTGGTCAGCGCCACCAGCAGCCGCCGCGTCGTCGCCTTGTCGAAGCTCGACCGGCGCGCCAGATCGGTCAGCCCGAGTTCGGGCTCAGCCACGGTGAAAAGCTCCAGAAGTGAAATCGCCTTGCCGACCGTACCCACATTTGCCTCCAAGCACGGGCCAATCAATTAACGTGTGAATTAACTTGACAGGAAGCCGCTTTGTTTGCAAGTCTATATTCAAAATAAGGGTTCACATAATGAACCGGCATCCAGAGCGTATGGGACAGGCCAAGCGGCCGGCGGACAACGGTGTTCGCGAAACAGGAGGGACCAATGACAGCAGTTTCGGAACAGGCGCCGGCCAACAGGCTGCGCAAGAACAGTCTTGGTGTCGGCGCCATCACCTTCATGGTGATCTCGGCGGCCGCACCCCTCACGGCGGTAGCCGGCGGCACGCCGCTCGGCATGCTGATGGGCAATGGCGCGGGCTTTGCCGGTACCTACCTGATCGTGACGGTGCTGCTGCTCCTCTTCGCGGTCGGCTATGTCGCCATGTCGCGCCATGTCGGCAATGCCGGCGCCTTCTATGCCTATGCCGCGCGCGGCCTCGGCGGTCTCGCCGGCGGCGCCACGGCGCTGATCGCCATCCTTTCCTACAATGCCATGCAGATCGGCGTCATGGGCCTGCTCGGTGCCGCGACCTCCGGGCTTTTCGCCGGCTGGGGCATCAACCTGCCCTGGTGGGTGTGGAGCTTCATCGCCATCGCCATCGTCGCCGTGCTCGGTTACCGCCAGGTCGACCTCTCGGCGAAGATCCTGACGGTTCTGGTTCTCTGCGAATACGCCGTGGTGCTGATCCTCGATCTGACCATCCTCAAGACCGGCGGTGACAGCGGCCTGTCGGCCGCGCCGTTCAGCTGGAGCCAGATCACCTCGGGCGCGCCAGCCATCGCCATCCTGTTCTGCTTTGCCGCCTTCATCGGCTTCGAGGCGACGACGATCTATGCCGAGGAGGCCCGCGACCCGAAGGTCACCATTCCGCGCGCCACCTATTTCTCGGTGCTTTTGATCGGCGTCTTCTACATGGTCACCGCGTGGCTGATGGCGGTGGGCGCCGGCGTCGACAAATTGCTGCCGGCGCTGCAGGGCCTGCAGGATCCGACGACCTTCCTGTTCGGCCTGTCCGACCGCTACGCCGGAACGTTGCTGACCCACGCCATGAGCATCCTGTTCGTGTCGAGTCTGTTCGCCGGCGTGCTTGCCTTCCACAATGCGGTTGCCCGCTACATCTATGTCTCGGGCCGCGAGAAGCTGTTGCCGCAGTCGATCGGCGTGACGCATTCGGCGCACCAGAGCCCGCATGTCGCCTCGGTCATCCAGAGCGTTCTGGCGGCGGTTGTCGTCGGCCTGTTCGCCGTGCTCGGCCTAGACCCGGTGCTGGCGCTGTTTTCCTGGCTGACCAATGTCGCGACGCTCGGCGTCATCGTCATGATGGCGGTCGCCTCGCTCGCCGTGGTGATGTACTTCCGTGCCAACCCGTCGGCGCAGGAGAACGCGGTGAAGACCACCATCCTGCCCGGGCTGACCTTCATCGCCTTCGTCGTCATCATCTACCTGATCGTCATCAATTTCGGCAGCCTGTCGGGGGCCGGCGGCTTCCTCGGCGTGCTCCTGCCGGGGCTGGTGCTGATCGCCGCGGTGGTCGGCCTGCTGCTGGCCGGCGCCTTGCGCGGCCGCGACCCGGTCGCTTTCGAGAGCCTCGGCCTGCCGCTGAAGGATTGAGCGAAACATCGTATCGAGACCGACGCAGGGCGGCGCAACACGCTGCCCTGCAATCCATTTACCTCAGGCGAGACAATTATGATCAGCCAGAATGCCATCAACACCCTGCGCAACATAGAAATCGGCGCGCGCGGCCTGTTCATCGATGGCGCGCAGTCGGCGGGAACAACCGGCGCGACGCTGCCCGTCATTTCGCCGATCGACGGCCGGACCTTCGCCAGCATCGCCGACGGCAATGCCAGTGATGTCGACCGCGCGGTGACATCGGCACGCAAGGCGTTCGACAAGGGTTCGTGGTCGCGCGCCGCGCCCGCCTTCCGCAAGAAGGTGCTGACAAAACTCGCCGAGCTGATCGAGAAGCATGTCGACGAACTGGCGGTGCTTGGCGTGCGCGACAACGGCACCGAGATCGGCATGGCCTACAAGGCCGAGCCGCTGTCGGCCGCCGGCACCATCCGCTACTACGCCGAGGCGATCGACAAGGTCTATGGCGAGATCGCGCCCACCGCCGAGAACGTGCTGGGCCTGATCCACAAGGAGCCGCTCGGCGTCGTCGGCGTCATCGTACCGTGGAATTTCCCGCTGATGATCGGCGCCTGGAAGATCGCGCCCGCCCTTGCCGCCGGCAATTGCGTGGTGGTCAAGCCGCCGGAGATCGCCTCGCTGACGCTGCTGCGGCTGGCCGAACTGGCGGCCGAGGCCGGGCTTCCCGCAGGCGTGCTCAATGTCGTGACCGGCCGGGGCGCCGTCACCGGGGAAGCGCTCGGCCTGCATATGGATGTCGACGCCATCGCCTTCACCGGTTCGGGGCCGGTCGGCCGACGGCTGCTCGACTATTCCGCCCGCTCCAATCTGAAGCGCGTGTTCCTCGAACTCGGCGGCAAGTCGCCCAACATCGTCTTTGCCGACGCGCCTGATTTGAAGCAGGCAGCGGTCGTCTCGGCCAACGGCATTTTCCGCAATTCCGGCCAGGTTTGCGTCGCCGGCTCGCGCCTGCTTGTGCAATCCTCGGTCTATGACCGTTTCATGGACGAACTGCTCTCGGCCACGACGCGGCTGAAGGTCGGCGATCCGCTCGATCTCACCAGCGACATCGGCGCGGTGTCGAGCGCGGAACAGCTGAACAAGAATCTCGGTTTCGTCGCCAGGGCCGGGGAAGAAGGCGCCAGATTGGTCACCGGCGGCGAGCGGATTCTGGCCGAGACCGGCGGCAGCTACATGGCGCCGACGATCTTCGAGAATGTCACGCAGGACATGCAGCTTGCCCGCGAAGAGGTGTTCGGGCCGGTGCTCGGCGTCATGCGCTTCGACACCGAGGAAGAGGCCGTGCGGCTCGCCAATTCGACCGTCTACGGGCTGGCCTCGGCGGTGTGGACATCAAACCTGTCCACGGCGCACCGCATGGTGCGCGCCATCCATGCCGGCGTCGTCCACGTCAACGCCTATGGCGGCGCCGACATCACCGTGCCGCTCGGCGGCGTCAAGCAATCCGGCTTCGGCCGCGACAAGTCACTGCACGCGCTGGAGAAATACCTCGAGCTCAAGACGGCCTGGATCGCGCTTTGAGGACCGTGGCGGTATCGGGATCGCGCCGAAACTGATCTTGCCGTCCAAGGTGTATGGGATCGCAGCGCGGCGCCGCCGTGGTCGATCCGGCGCCGTCTTGTGCTCCCGCTCCTGAAATTTTTGAGAGAATATTCCCGGCTTTAACGAGAATGGCGAAAGGCGTTCTTTGATAAAATCGATAGAATTTCTGACGATGTGGTCAAGCCTAGGCAATCCGCCTTGCTGCCATGACTTCACAACCGCAGAGATCAACCATGTCGAACACTTTGTCCTCTTCCCTTTGGTCAACCATCAACCCGCGCGGCGGCCTTGCTCTGCTGTTCGCATCGGCCGTCGCGGTCGGCAGCCTGATGGCGCCGCATGCGTCCTTCGCCGAGGACAAGAAGGCGATCAAGGTCGGCATCATCAGCGGCGAGGACGAGGATGTCTGGCGCGTCGTCGTCGCCCAGGCCGCCGAAAAGGGCCTGACCATCGAGACCGTGGTGTTCAACGATTACACCCAGCCCAACGAGGCGCTCGAGCGCGGCGAGATCGACGCCAACGCCTTCCAGCACCAGCCCTACCTCGACAACCAGATCAAGACGCAGGGCTATCACATCGTGCGCGTCGGCTATACCGGCGTCTGGCCGATCGGCCTCTACTCCAAGAAGTTCAAGAAGGTCGCCGACCTGCCGGAAGGCGCGGTCATCGGCGTCCCCAACGACCCGTCCAATGAAGGCCGGGCGCTGCGCGTGCTGCAGAATGAGGGCGTGATCAAGCTCAGGGATGGCACCGGCATCCTGGCCACCACCGCCGACATCGCCGAAAACCCCAAGAAGGTCGAGATCAAGGAGCTTGACGCCGGCATCGTCGGCCGCTCGGTCGAGGATCTCGACGCCGCCGTGGTCAACACCGACTGGGCGCTGAAAAGCGGCCTGACACCGGAAAACCGCATCGCGCAGGAGCCGATAGCAGACAATCCGTACCGCAACTTCATCGCGGTCAAGGTCGGCAATGAGAACGAAGGCTGGGTGAAGACGCTGGTCGCGTCCTACCAGAACGACGCGGTCAAGGCCGAATTCGACAAGGTCTATAAGGGCACCGGCCTCAGCGCCTATTGAGACCATCCGGCATTGATATGCCTGCTTTGATCGGGAAGGCGGTCCGCGCAATGCGCGGGCCGCAATCGCATTTCGGGATCCGCGTATGAACCAGCATTTCACCGTAGCCGCCGAGGCCGCCGACAAGGCCGGCGCACCACCACAGGACGTGGTGCGCCTTGTCGATTTGAAGCGCCGCTTTGGCGCCACGCCGGCGATCGACGGCATCTCGCTGACGGTGCGCAAGGGCGAGATCCTCGGCATTATCGGCCGCAGCGGCGCCGGCAAATCGACGCTGATCCGCTGCCTGAACGGGCTCGAGCGGCCGGATTCCGGCGAGGTGTTCATCGAGGGCCGCGAGATCAGCCGGCTCGGCGAGCGCGACCTGCAGCCGTTGCGGCGGCGCATCGGCATGATCTTCCAGCACTTCAACCTGCTGTCGGCCAAGACCGTCGAGGACAATGTGGCGCTGCCGCTGAAGATCGAGGGCAGGCCGAAGGCCGAACGGCTGGCGCGGGCGGCCGAACTGCTCGAGCTGGTCGGCCTGTCGGAAAAGGCCAAGGCCTATCCGGCATCGCTATCCGGTGGCCAGAAGCAACGCGTCGGCATCGCCCGTGCGCTGGCCGCGCGACCGGCGCTGCTGTTGTCGGACGAAGCGACCTCGGCGCTCGACCCGGAGACGACACGCTCCATTCTGACGCTGCTCAGGGATATCAACCGGCAGCTTGGCCTGACCATCCTTTTGATCACGCATGAGATGGAGGTGATCCGCTCGATCGCCGACCGCGTGGCGGTGATCGATGCCGGGCGCATCGTCGAGCAAGGGCCGGTCTGGTCGGTGTTCGCCGATCCGCAGTCGGACATCACCAAAAGCCTGCTCGGCGCCATCCGGCCGCAGCTGCCGACCGAACTGGCGGCGCGGCTGCTGCCGGCTTCCGGCGCGGAGACGATCCTGCGCGTGGACGTGGCGGGCGAAGCGGCAACCGGCCCGCTGCTGTCCGATCTGGCGATTGCCGTTCCGGGCGCCTTCCGCCTCGTCCATGGCGGCATCGACCATATCCAGCAGCAGCCCGTCGGCACGCTGTTTCTGTCCGTTCCCGGCAGCGATGCAAGCCATCTCGCCGAAGTGATTACATTCCTGAAGGCCCGCCAGGCGCGGGTGGAGGTGCTTGGCCATGTCGCCAATCCTGTTTGAGCTTCTGCTGCGGTCGATCTGGGAGACGGTGCTGATGACGGCCGCCTCCGGCCTGATCTCGCTGGTCTTCGGCCTGCCGCTTGGTCTCGCTCTGATCGCCACCGAACGCGGCGGCATCGCCGAGAGCCTGTGGGTGAACCGCGTGCTCGGCGCCGTCATCAACGGCTTCCGATCGGTGCCGTTCATCATCCTGCTGGTGGCGCTGATCCCGCTGACGCGGCTGATCGTCGGCACCTCGATCGGCACCTGGGCTGCCATCGTGCCGCTGTCGATCGCCGCCACGCCCTATTATGCGCGCATCGCCGAAGTGTCGCTGCGCGAGGTCGACCACGGCCTGATCGAAGCGGCACGCGCCATGGGCGGCAACCGCTGGACGATCATCCGCGAAGTACTTGTGCCCGAGGCGCTCCCCGGCATCGTCGCCGGTTTCACGGTAACGCTGGTGACACTGATCGGCGCCTCGGCCATGGCCGGCGCCATCGGCGCCGGCGGCCTCGGCGACCTCGCCATCCGTTATGGCTACCAGCGCTTCGAGACGTCGGTGATGATCGCCGTCGTCATCGTGCTGATCATCCTGGTCTGCGGCATCCAGTGGGCGGGGGACCGTCTGGTCGCGCGGCTGGATCGACGGGGGTGACGTACAAGCCAACGGACGTGACTCCTGCGTCGCCGCGTTCGGGCGAAGACGTTCAGTACTTGTCGCAGCCCTCATCGGAGCGCCGCCCGGGACTATTCTCATCGAGACCGGTCGCCGCGCTATAGGCCTTCCAGGTCGCCGAGGCGTATGCCTCGGTTATGCTGCACAAGAAGCGACCCAGACGGAATTTCGGCCACTTCAACAGCCTCTTCTTAAGAGTCCCGCCTGCCTTTCCCAGAACCTCTGTGACGACCGACATTGGTGTTTCCTCTCAGATGTTGTTTAGTTGCGAGGGGCAGCATCGAATTCGGGGCGTGAGACGGCTGTGAAAAGCCTCGTGAAAATCGCGGAAAACGCTGAAATTCAGGGTAAATCGCGATGAGCTTGGCGCGGCTCGATCTCCTGGGTGGTTTTCGCCTGACATCGCATGACGGGGAAACCCTGGAGGTGCGCGCCAAGAAGAACCGGGCGCTTCTGGGCGTCCTCGCCGTAGCGCCGAACCAGGAGGCGACGCGTCACAAGCTGGCTGCTCTTCTATGGAGCGATCGAGGTGAGGAGCAGGCAAGGGACAGTCTGCGGCAAGCCCTGGCCGCTATCCGCAAGGACTTTACCGGGTTGGGAGCGGATGCCTTGGCCCTGGTCGGGGATCGTGTCGCGCTCAATCCGAAGCTCTTCACCATCGACGTGACTGAATTCGAGGCTGCATCCGCGAGCCGTGACATCGCTGAACTGCGGCGGGCCGCCGCCCTATATGCCGGCCCTTTTCTCGATGGGTTGAGCACGTTTGACAACGCTTTCGAGGACTGGCTTCGCGAAGTCCGTGCCGACCTGTCCCTGCGGGCAATCGATGCGTTCCAGCTTCTGGCGGAATCGGAGAGCGGCATCGAGCGCGTTGCTATTTGCGAACGGCTGGTTGCTCTTGATCCGCTGCGGGAGCCGTCGCATGTCGCGTTGATGCGGGCGCATATCGCCCTGGGTCAGGCCGCGCTCGCCATCAAGCAGTATGAGACCTGCAAGTTGTTGCTGAAGCGCGAACTGGATCTGGAGCCAGGCGAGGAGCTTCGGCTGTTGCGCAGGAGCATGGACGAGACGCCCAAACCGCAGACCGGTGGCGCTTCAAGCCGCGGGCCAGCCGTTGCAGTTCTTGCATTCGAGAATATGAGCAGCGACCCCAACCAGGAGTATTTCAGCGATGGCGTCACCGAGGACATCATCACCGAACTGGGGCGATTCGGCGAACTTCATCTCATAGCCCGCAATTCCTCCTTTGTGTTCAAGGGAAAGATTGTCGATGCCGTCACGATCGCGAAGCAACTGTCCGTCGACTACCTGCTTCGGGGCAGCATTCGCCGTGCCGGCGACAGGGTCAGGATCTCATCGCAACTCATAGAGGCCAGATCCGGCAATCAAATCTGGGCCGATCGATTCGATCGGGAGTTGACAGATATTTTTGAGCTCCAGGAAGAGATCGCCAGAAGTGTCGCCATCACCGTCATCGGCACAATCCGAACCTCGGGTGTGGAGAAGATACGGCGCCTTCCGATCACCCAGCTCGATGCCTACGATCTGTATCTTCAGGCTCGCGTCCTGATGGTTCGCTATGACACCACCCTGGAAGCAGAGCCTTACCTTGCCAGGGCGATCGAACTCGACCCGAATGTCGCCACCATCCATGCAATGATGGCGACTGTGCTCACAAGCAAATGGCTGCTCGAGGGGGGCGGGAACACGCTCAAGATCGCTCTTAGCCACGGTCTGCGTGCTCTAAAACTTGAGCCGAAACAGGCATGGAGCCATACAGCGGTCGGTCACACGCTTATCTTCATGGGACAATTGGAGGAGGCGTTGCTGCATCTCGAGCAGGGTGTGAACCTCAATCCGAACGAAACCCGGGCGAGAGCGATACGGGGCTTGTGCTGGAGCTATCTCGGTCGGCATGAGGAAGCTTTGTTCGACCTGGACGTCTGTATCGCGCGTGATCCCCTGAATTACGATTGGTTCTGGGATCTGCGCGGACAGGTTCTCCTGGTTCTCGGACGCTATCCCGAGGCGATAGCCTCCTACCGGAACCTCCATTCCTACGCATTCTGGGCACATGCGTTTCTGGCGGTCTGCCATTGGAGAATGGGCGACGAGCAACTCGCCGCTCAAGCAGCCGAACAGTGCCTCGCGGCAAGGCCCGATGCGACCGTAAGCGCCATCTTGATCGATCCTTATCGTGACCCAAAGATCCTTGAGGATCTTCGTAGAGACCTGCTTGCCGTCGGCATACCCGATGGATGAGCGACGATCTTCCGTAAGACGCGCTAGCCTCTCAGCCTAACCCCTTCCGGGTCGAAGAACGGCATCGGCGCCACGACCGCGCGGGTCGGCTTGCCGTCGATATCGATGCTGAGTTCGGTGCCGACAGCCGTGAAGGGCAACCGCAGATGCGCGGTCGCCAGCACCTTGCCTAGCGAATAGCCGTGGTCGCTGTAGGTGACGATGCCGGCATCCTCGCCATCGGCCAAAACCCTGGCATCCGTCGCGGCCGGTTTGTCGCCGTCGAGGATCAGGCCGGTCCAGCGCTCATCAAGGCCTTTGTCGCGGATCTTGAGCAGCGCTTCTCGGCCGATGAAATCGCCCTTGTCGAACTTGATCCAGCGGTCGAGGCCGACATGGAACGGCGTCCGGCTCTCGTCCATGTCGATACCATGCGCCGGATAGGCCTTTTCCAGGCCGAGCGTGAACATCGCCAGCACGCCATAGGGTTTCAGGCCGAAGTCCGCCCCTGTCCGCATCAGTACCGCCCAGACGGAGGCGGCTTCGTCGGCCGGCACGAACAGTTCGAAACCGAGTTCGCCCGTCACGCCGGTGCGCGAGATCAGGACGCGCGTGCCGTTGACATGGCCTGACGTGAATGCCCAGCGCTTCAGGCCGTCGAGATCGGCATCCGAGATCAGCGCCTTCAACAATTCGCGCGAGCGCGGGCCCTGGATGGTCGGGAAGGCGATCGCCGCGGTGATGTCGGTGACATAGGCCTTGCGGCCCTGGGCATGATGCTGCAGCCAGGGCAGCATCTTCAGCCGGTTGACCGAGCCGGTGACCAGCATGAAATGCTCCGGTCCCAGCCGGAACACGGTGAGGTCGTCCATGATGCCGCCATCCTCGCGGCAGACCGTGGAATAACGGACCTGGCCCGGCTTCATCGCCGCGGCGTCGTTGACGATGACATGGTTGACCAGCGCCTCGGCCTCCGGCCCTTTGATGTCCATCTTGCCCATGGTGCTGAGATCCTGGACGCCGACATTCGCGCGGGTGTTCAGGTGCTCGTCGGCGATGCCGGAATAGTATTTGGCCGAGATGAAATCGCCGCCGACCCGACCCATGGTCGCGCCCAATCCGACGATGCTGCTGTAGAAAGGGGAACGCCGCTCAGCCAAGAAGGTCTCCATGATCACGAAAAACGGCGGCGCTGACCGACACCGCCGAAGGCCTTTGTTTTCAGTCTCAGTTGCCGTAGACGTCGAAGGCAAAATATTTGTCGTTGATTTCCTTGTATTTTCCGCTGGCGCGCAGAGCGTCGATGGCGGCATTGAACTTGTCGGCCAGTTCCTTGTTGCCCTTCTGCAGGGCGATGCCGACGCCGGGGCCGTGAATGGCGGGATCGGCCGTCAGCGTGCCGAGCAGCTTGCAGCAGGCGCCGTCGGGTTTCTTCAGCCATTCGGTCAGGATGATCGAGCCGTCCATCATCGCGTCGAGGCGGCCATTGGCCATGTCGGTGCGGGCGTCGTCGCCCGTGGGATAGGCCTTGACGGTCGAACCCGCATATTTCTGCTCGGCGAATTTCTGGTGGATGGTGGCGGTCTGCACGCCGAGTGCCTTGCCCTTCAGATCGTCCGGCGAGGTGCCTGCAATGGTCGAATCCTTCGGCACGGCGATGGCCGGCGGCGTCTGGTAATATTTGTGGGTGAACTCGACCTTCTCGGCCCGCTCCGGCGTGATGGTGATGTTGATGATGGCATCGAACTTGCCGGCCTGCAGCGCGGGAATCGAGCCGTCGAAATCCTGCACGGTGAATTCACACTCGACCTTCATTTCGGCGCACAGCGCCTTGCCGAGGTCGATGTCGAAGCCGCCCAGCGTGCCGTCGGCACTGGCATAGTTGAAGGGCGGATAGGCGCCCTCGGTGCCGATCCTGAGCTTGTCCTGGCCGCTGGCGGCGCCGGTGGCGAGGGTGAGAGCGACGGAAGCGGCAAGCACGAAACGACCGAAAAGACGCATGTTCCAGATCTCCGTTGACTGGCGAAGTCTACGGGCTTTCATGCGCGCGGCGGAGACGGAAGCGACATGTGCTGCGGCGATCACGGCGCTGTGAGCGCCATGGCGAGTGTGTTAGCCGGCGCGGTGCTTGGCCGTCGCCTCCCGGTCAACGGCGAGATCGCCTGCCGACAGGACCACGCCGAATTTTTGGCTGGCTTCCTCCGAGGTGTAGTACCCCAGCGCCACATCGCGCTGCACCTGATCGGCGTCCCGCTCGCGCGGATCGCCGTAACCGCCGCCGCCCGGCGTGCCGACGCGCACCCGGTCGCCGGCCTTGAGCGGGATGTCCTGCTCCTTGGACAGATGCGGCGGCACATGCGCCACGCCGCCACGGAAGACGGTCACGCTGTTGGGCTCGCCGTCGCTGCCGCCAAGCGCGCCTTGCGGGCCGAAACGGCCGTGATCCATGACGAAGGAGGCGCGCGCGTCGCCGCGCAGGATCTCGACCTCATAGGCGAGGCCGAAGCCGCCGCGATGCTTGCCGGCGCCGCCCGAGCCTTCGCGCAAGGCATAGTGGCGGTAGAGCACGGGAAAGGCCTGCTCCATGATCTCGACCGGCGGCGATTTGGAGATGCCGATGGTCGAGCAGCCGTTGGTCAGGCCGTCATGGCTCGAATTGCCGCCATAGCCGCCGCCGGAGATCTGGTACATGACGTAATCGCGGCCGCGCACGGGATCGTTGCCGCCCAGCGCGAAATTGCCGCTGGAACCGGCGGGCGCCGCCGTCACCTTGTCCGGCAGCGCCTGCACCATGGCCGCGAATACCGCCTCGGCGATGCGCTGCGAGACTTCCGCCGCACAGCCGGACACCGGCCGTGGATACTTCGCGTCGAGGAAGGTGCCTTCCGGCCGCTTGACGATCAAGGGCTCGAAGGCCCCGGCGCTGATCGGCACGTCCGGGAAAATGTGGCGCATGGCGAGATAGACCGAGGACAGGGTCGTCGCCAGCACGCTGTTCATCGGCCCGGCACAGGGTTTCGACGAACCGGAAAAATCGAAGGTCAGCGTGTCGCCCTGTTTCCCCACCGCAAGGGCGATGGTCAGCGGTTCGTTGACCACACCGTCGGAATCGACAAAGGCCTTCGAATGATAGGTGCCGTCGGGAATGGCCGCGATGTTGGCGCGCATCTGCTCGGCGGCGCGGCGGCGCAGTTCGGCGATCGCCTCGACAACCGTTTCGTCACCGTAACGATCCAGGATTCCATTGAGCCGGTCCTGGCCGATAAGCAGCGCGGCAGCCTGCGCCCTGATATCGCCGATGCGCTGGTCGGCGACGCGGATGTTCGAGCAGATGATGGCGTAGATCTCGGGATCGAGCACGCCCTTCTTGAACAATTTCACCGGCGGCAGCCGCAGGCCTTCCTGTTCGACTGCGGTCGCGGACGCGGAAAAGCCGCCGGGCACCGAACCGCCAATGTCGGGCCAATGGCCGGTGTTGGACAGCCAGCAGAAAATCTTGCCGTCGCGGTAGACCGGCATGGCGAAGCGCACATCCATCAGATGCGTGCCGCCGAGATAAGGGTCGTTGACGATGTAGATGTCGCCGGGCTCCGGCGGCAGGCAACGGCCGTCGGCGATCATCTCGATCACCGTCTTCGTCGAATACTGCATGACGCCGACGAACACCGGCAGGCCCTGCGACCCTTGCGCGATCAGCGAGCCGTCGACGGCCGAATAGATGCCGTCGGAGCGGTCATTGGCTTCGGCGATGACCGGCGAGAAAGCGGCACGTGAGAATGTCAGGTCCATCTCGTCGCAGACCTGCTGCAACGCGGCCTGGAGGACCGAAAGCGTGATGGCGTCGAGCTTTGCCATATCAATGTCAGGCATTCTCAGGCCTCGCCAATGTCGATGATGATGTTGCCGTCGGCGTCCGAGCGGGCGCGGTCGCCGGGTTCAAGCACCGTGGTGGCGTCCATCTGTTCAAGGATCGCCGGGCCTTCGATGACGGCATCGAGCGGCAGTTTTTCGCGCGCATATACCGGCGTGTCATGCCATCGGCCCGCATACCAGACCGGCCGGATCTCGCGCCGCGCTTCTTCGAGTGTCTTGGCACGTCCCGCCGGATCGATCAGGCGCGACAGGTCGATCGCGGGCCGCACGCCGGTCACCGAAGTGTTGAGGTTGACGAGGTTGGCGCGGATTTCCGGCAGCTCGACCTTGAAGCGGGCGAAATAGGCCTTTTCGAACAGCGCCTGCAGCTCGTTGCGACTGATTGTTGAGGACGGCAGAGGCACGTTGATGATGTGGGTCTGGCCGACGAACTGCATGTCGGCGGAATGGGTGACGCGGATCGTCTCCGGCTTCACCGCCTCCTTGCCAATCAGCTCCTCGCCTTCGTTTCGGTGCCGTTCCAACACCTTGTGAAGCTGGGCTTCATCGAGCACCGCCACCGGCTGGTTGATGGTGTTGACGAAGTCATGGCGCAGATCGGCAACGACGCAGCCGAGCGCGTTGGTGATGCCCGGACGCGCCGGCACCAGCACGCGGGGCAGGCCGAGTTCGCGTGCCAGTGCGGTGGCATGCAGCGGTCCGGCGCCGCCGAAGGCGAACAGCGCGAAATCGCGCGGGTCATGACCGCGCGACACCGACACCATGCGGATGGCGCCGGCCATCTTCATGTTGCCGAGCCTAAGCACCGCGCCCGCCGCCTCGACGCCGGACAGGCCGGTCGCCTTGCCGATCCTGTCCTCGAAAATACCGGTGACACGTTCCGATGTGACCGGGTTGTCGACGGCCAGCAGCTTCTTCGGCGCCAGCCGGCCGAGCACCAGATTGGCGTCGGTGATGGTCGGCTCCAGGCCGCCGCGGCCGTAGCAGATCGGGCCGGGATTGGCGCCCGCGCTTTCCGGGCCGATCTGAATCAGGCCGGCGGCATCGACGCGGGCAATCGACCCACCACCGGCGCCGACCGTGTGCACCGCCACCATCGGCACGTGGATGGGCATGGCATATTCGATCTCGATCTCGTTGGAGACTGCCGGCTCGGCGTTGCGGATCAGCGCGACGTCGGTCGAGGTGCCGCCCATGTCATAGGTGACGAGGTTTTCGAAGCCAGCGCGCTTTCCGGTATAGGCGGCGGCGATGACGCCGGAGGCCGGGCCAGACATAACGGTCTTGGCCGATTCACGTGTGACGAAGCGGGCCGAGATCATGCCGCCATTGCCGTTCATGATCAGGAAGTCGCGGGCATAGCCCTTGGCCGCCAGTTCCTTGCGCAACCGTTCGACATAGCGCTCGAGGATCGGCTGCACGGAGGCGTTGACCGAAGCCGTCACGCCGCGCTCGAATTCGCGCGCTTCCGACAGCAGCGCATGGCCCGTGGTGATGTAGCCGTTCGGCCAGAGCTCGGCGGCGATTTCGGCGGCGCGACGCTCATGGGAAGGGTTGGCGTAGGAATGCAGGAAATGGATGACGAGGGATTCGCAGCCGGCCGCGATCAGCGCCTTCACCGCCTCGCGCATTTCAGCTTCGTCGAGCGGGATGCGCACCGCGCCGGAAGCCTCGACGCGCTCCGACACTTCGAGCCTGAGGTTGCGCGGAATGACGGGAACGAAAGTGCCGGTCATTCCATAGGGTTGCGGCCGCGTGCGCCGGCCAAGCTCGATCACGTCGCGAAAACCGCGCGTGGTGATCATGCCGGTCTTGGCCAGCCGGCGCTCCAGCACCGCGTTGGTGGTGGTGGTCGTGCCATGCACGATGAGGTCGATGCCGTCGATCGCAAATCCGGTAGCGCCAAGTGCTGAAACCACGCCGAAGGCCTGGTTGTCGACCGTCGTCGGGGTCTTGGCGATATGCACCTTGCCGCCGTGCTTGCCGTCGATAAGAAGCAGGTCGGTGAAGGTTCCGCCGACATCGATGCCGGCCACGACGCTGCCCAGGGAATCCGGCGGCTGCACCGAAAAATTCTCTTTCATTGTCGAAACCCGAAATGCTGGGACTACGGATATGGCACAGTTTGGAAAGGTGTTTCGCGACGGTATCTTGACGCAAATATCGTTTGTATACTAATAAATTCCGGACACAAGAGCTTACCGCTTTGGAGTGTGCGAGCAGCACGCCGGGACCTGAACGGTCCGGGCGCGCAGGTGAAAGTTTCGCGCCCGCGTCCTTGGTTGGGCCAGAAAGTTGGATTTGATGAACACCACATCCGCCTTCAACACCGCCAGCGCCCGCCCGCTGCAGTTCCCTATACCGGCCAATGTCTATGCCGAAACCGTCGTCTCGGTGAAGCATTACACCGACCGGCTGTTCTCGTTCCGCATCACCCGTCCGCAGTCGCTGCGCTTCCGCTCCGGCGAGTTCGTCATGATCGGCCTGCCCAATGCAGAGAAGCCGGTGTTCCGCGCCTATTCGGTAGCAAGCCCAGCCTGGGACGAGGAGCTGGAATTCTTCTCGATCAAGGTGCCGGATGGCCCGCTAACCTCGGAACTGCAGAAGATCCAGGTCGGCGACACCGTCATCATGCGCCAGAAGTCGACCGGCACGCTGGTGGTCGACGCGCTGACCCCGGCCAAGCGGCTGTTCATGATCTCGACCGGCACCGGCATCGCGCCCTTCGCCAGCCTGCTGCGCGACCCCGACACCTATGAGAAATTCGACCAGCTGATCCTGACCCATACCTGCCGCGACAATGCCGAGCTGACCTACGGCCAGGAATTGGTGGCGGCGCTGGAGAACGACCCGCTGATCGGCGAACTGACCACAGGGCGCGTCACGCTCTACAATTCGACGACCCGTGAAGAATCCGCTCGCATGGGCCGCATCACCGCGCTGATCGGTTCCGGCAAGTTCTACGCCGACCTCGGCATCGAGAAGCTCAATCCGGAGACCGACCGCATCATGATCTGCGGTTCGATGCATATGCTCAAGGACGTCAAGGAACTCGCCGAAAGCCTCGGTTTCCAGGAAGGCTCGCTCAGCCATCCCGCGACTTTCGTCGTCGAGCGCGCCTTCGTCGRCTGAGCCGGACGCCGGCACCTCAAACCCGTATTTTGACCATGCGGTCAAAAACTAGCTGCTTTTGCGGCCTTTTTCAGCTATGCCTCGCTTGAGGACTCGTGAAGCACGACTTCACGGGCTATCTTTGTGCGTGCCGGAAAAAACGACGAGCACAAAGACATGAGCGCAAGTCGCTGAATGAAAGGGCTGGAGATGAGCAGCACAATCCGCGAAGCCGATCTTGGCACCAAGGTGACGCCCCTGCCGGCGCGTGCCGCCGCCAACACCCCCTCAGCGCTGGACCATCGCATCGCGCGCAATCCCGGCATGAAGCTCGACCTCGGCTTCATGGAATCGGTGCGCAGCGTCAACCGCTCGGCGCTGGAACGGCGCGTCGCCAGCCTGACCAAGCGGCGTTCGATCAAGGCCGATAACCAGGCAGCCTGGCTGCTGCGCGCCGTCGCCTGCATGGACCTGACGACGCTGAACTCCAACGATACCGAAGAACGCGTGCGCCGGCTGTGCGCCAAGGCGATCAACCCGTTCCGCCGCGACATCGTCGAGGGGCTCGGCATTGCGGGTGAGACCATCCGGCCGGCCGCGGTCTGCGTTTACCATCCCTTCGTCGCGACGGCGGTCGATGCCGTGCGCGGCACCGGCATTCATGTCGCCGCCGTTTCCACCGCCTTTCCGCATGGCCTGGCACCGCTGTCGACCCGCCTGCAGGAGATCGAAGCCTCGGTGCGCGACGGCGCCGACGAGATCGACGTCGTCATTCCGCGCGGGCTGGTGTTCGGCGCCAAATGGCGGGAGCTCTACAACGAGATCGTGTCGATGCGCGCCGCCTGCGGTGACGCGCATCTGAAGGTCATTCTCGGCACCGGCGACCTCGCCACATTGCGCAACGTCATGCTGGCCTCGATGGTGGCAATGATGGCGGGTGCCGATTTCATCAAGACCTCGACCGGCAAGGAAAGCGTCAATGCGACGCTGCCCGTTGGCCTCGCCATGGTGCGTGCCATCAGGGCCTATTTCGAGGAAACCGGCTATCTCATCGGCTTCAAGCCGGCCGGCGGCATTTCCACCGCAAAGGCCTCGCTCGACTGGCTGGTGCTGATGAAGGAGGAACTCGGCCGGCCATGGCTGGAGCCGGAGCTGTTCCGCTTCGGCGCGTCGAGCCTTTTGACCGACATAGAGCGGCAGCTCGAGCATCATCTGACCGGGCACTATTCGGCCAATCACCGCCACGCGATGGCTTGAGCACCCTATTACCCCCACCCCSATCGGCTTCGCCGATCGACCCWCCCCACAAGGGGGAGGGTGAAGGAGGCACCCCATGAATATTCTCGACCGCTATCACGCCATGGAATACGGCCCGGCGCCGGAAGCCCGCAACGAGGCCGATGCGTGGCTTGCCGCGCGCGATTTCGGCAAGGCGCTGTTCATCGACGGCGGCTGGAAAGCCGCTTCCGGCGGCAAGACCTTCGACACCAGCGAGCCGTCTTCCGGCAAGCTGCTGGCCAAGGTGTCCGACGCCAGCGTCGCGGATATCGACGCGGCGGTTGCGGCCGCCACCAAGGCGCTGCCGAAATGGAGCGCCAGTTCAGGCTACACCAGAGCAAAAGTGCTCTACGCCATCGGCCGCGCCATGCAGCGGCATCAGCGCCTGTTCGCGGTGCTTGAATCGATCGACAACGGCAAGCCGATCCGCGAAAGCCGCGACATCGACGTGCCCCTGGCGATCCGCCATTTCATCCATCATGCCGGCTGGGCGCAGGCGCTGGATAAGGATTTTCCCGGGCACAAGGGTGTCGGCGTCGTCGGCCAGATCATCCCATGGAATTTCCCGCTGCTGATGCTGGCCTGGAAGATCGCGCCCGCACTGGCCGCCGGCTGCACGGTGGTGCTGAAGCCGGCCGAGTTCACGCCGCTGACCGCTATCCTGTTTGCCGAGATCTGCGAGCGTGCCGGCGTGCCGAAGGGTGTCGTCAACATCGTACAGGGCGGACCGGAAGCGGGTGCTGCCATCGTCAACCATCCCGGCATCCAGAAGATTGCTTTTACCGGCTCTTCCGAGGTCGGCAAGATCATCCGGAAAGCCACTGCGGGCTCGGGCAAGAAATTGTCGCTGGAGCTCGGCGGCAAGTCGGCCTTCATCGTCTTCGAGGACGGCGATCTCGACAGCGCCGTCGAGGGCCTGGTCGACGGCATCTGGTTCAACCAGGGCCAGGTCTGCTGCGCCGGGTCGCGGCTTTTGGTGCAGGAAGGCATCGCCGAAGCCCTGATCGCCAAGGTCAAGACGCGGATGAGCCGGCTGCGCGTCGGCAGCCCGCTCGACAAGAACACCGATATCGGTCCGCTGGTCGACATCACACAGCTCGACCGCGTCAAGGGCCTCGTGGCCGAGGGCGCCAAACAGGGCGCCGTCTGCTGGCAGCCGGATGCCGCACTGCCGGCTTCGGGCTACTATCATCTGCCGACGCTCGCCACCGGTGTTTCGCCGGCTAATATTCTGGCGCAAGAGGAGGTCTTTGGCCCCGTTCTGGCGACCATGACCTTCCGCAACACCGAGGAAGCGATCGAGCTTGCCAACAACACGCGCTACGGCCTCGCGGCGAGCGTGTGGAGCGAGAACGTCAACCTTGCGCTCCATGTCGCGCCGCTGCTGAAGGCGGGCGTGGTCTGGGTCAACGGCACCAACATGTTCGACGCCGCCTGCGGCTTTGGCGGCTACCGCGAAAGCGGCTTCGGCCGCGAGGGCGGGCGCGAAGGCATGTTCGAATATCTCACCGCAAAGCTGCCGCTCGGCCCGGTCATCAAGCCGGCGGTTGTTTCGGCGCAGCCCGTCGAGCAGGCTGACGGCGCGGCCATCGACCGCACCGCAAAACTGTTCATCGGCGGCAAGCAAATTCGGCCGGACGGCAATTATTCGCTGGCTGTCGCCACCGCCAAGGGCAAGCTCGCCGGCGAAGTCGGGCTTGGCAGCCGCAAGGATATTCGCGACGCCGTTTCGGCTGCCCGCGCCTGCAAGGGCTGGCCGGAGGCGACTGCCTACAACCGTTCCCAGGTGCTTTATTATCTGGCCGAGAACCTTTCGGGCCGCGCCGGCGAATTCGCTGCCCGTCTGACCGAACTGACCGGCGCCAATGCAAAAGCGGCGCGCGAAGAAGTCGACCAGTCGATCGAACGGCTGTTCCTCTACGCCGGCCTTGCCGACAAGTTCGAGGGGCGCGTGCACCAGCCGCCGGCCCGCGCGGTGACGCTGGCACTGCATGAGCCGGTCGGCGTCGTCGGCATCGTGGCGCCTGATACTTCGCCGCTGCTCGGCCTGATCTCGCTGGTCGCGCCGGCGCTCGCCATGGGCAATACGGTGGTCGCTGTGCCGTCCGAGCGCTATCCGCTGCTCGCCACCGATCTCTACCAGGTCATCGAGTATTCCGACGTTCCGGCCGGTGCCATCAACATCGTCACCGGGCGCACGGCGGAGCTTGCCGGCGTGCTGGCCAAGCATGACGATGTCGACGGGCTCTGGGTGTTCGCCGATGCCGAGACCTGCGCCAAGGCGGAGGCCGAGTCCATCGGCAGCCTCAAACGCGTCTGGAGCGGCAATGGCCGCAACCTCGACTGGGCGTCGGACGAAGCGGCCGGCGACGCTTTCCTGCGCCGCGCCGTCGAGGTGAAGAACGTCTGGGTGCCTTACGGCGACTGACATTTCCAAGCTGTCGCATTGGTGATCGTGTTCGGGCTTGACGCCCGGACATATGTTCTTTAACGAGAAAAAACATCTTTATCAGTGAACTGGGACAGGCTGCACGATAGCGCCTGGCTGGCACATGACGCCGTCGCCGGCCGCCGATAAAGGCAGTTGACCCAAGCAGGCGAGGAAAAGATATGGCGGATCTGGCAGGCAAGGTCGTTGTCATCACGGCGGCGGCGCAAGGCATCGGCAAGGCGAGCGCGCTGGCTTTTGCCAGGACCGGGGCCACCGTCCATGCCACCGACATCAACGAGACGCTTCTCGCCGAGCTCGCCAAGACGCCAGGGATCAAGACCCGCAAGCTGGATGTGCTGAACGACGAGGCCGTCAACGCCGCATTCGCCGAGATCGGCCGCGTCGACGTGCTGTTCAACTGCGCCGGTTTCGTCCATTCCGGCTCGATCCTGGAGATGAAGGATGGCGATCTCGATTTCGCCTTCAACCTCAACGTCCGCGCCATGATCCGCACCATCAGGGCCGTGCTGCCCGGCATGCTGGAGCGCGGCGACGGGTCCATCGTCAACATGTCTTCCGTCGCCGGCGCCGGCAAAGGCGTGCCGAACCGCTTCGCCTATGGCGTCACCAAGGCCGCTGTCATCGGCCTGACCAAGGCAATTGCCGCCGACTATGTCGGCAAGGGCATACGCTGCAACGCCATCTGCCCGGGCACGGTCGAAAGCCCGTCGCTGCAGGACCGCATGCACGCGCAAGGCGACTATGAGGCCGCCCGCGCCGCCTTCATCGCCCGCCAGCCGATGGGCAGGCTCGGCACGCCGGAAGAGATCGCCGATCTCGCCGTCTACCTGGCCGGCGCGACCTATACGTCGGGGCAGGCCTACAATATCGACGGCGGCTGGTCGATCTGACCATCGGACGCTGGCAGATCGGGGACGATCGCGGCGCATCGCGGGGATCAGGTAGTCTGAAAATCCCACGCGCCGGCCCGCTCGACAGGTGTCCGCGCTTGCCGGGGTCGAGTTCGATGGGTACGGTCCGCCCGGCCCCGAGGAGCCATCGCCCAGGCGGAGAATTGCAAAGGGCCGCAAGGCCGCAACGAGGAGAAGAATTTAGATGAAACTGTTGCGCTATGGCGAGGTGGGGAGCGAACGTCCCGGCCTGCTCGATGCGGATGGAACGATCCGCGATCTCTCCGCCCATGTCGCCGACATTGCCGGCACGGTGCTTCATCCCGCGTCACTGGAGATGCTGTCCAAGCTCGATGCGAAGTCGTTGCCGGCGGTTCCCGGCAAGCCCCGCCTCGGCGCCTGCGTCGCCGGTACCGGCAAGTTCATCTGCATCGGCCTCAACTATTCCGACCACGCCGCTGAAACCGGCGCCACCGTGCCGTCGGAACCGATCATCTTCATGAAGGCGAGCTCTGCCATTGTCGGCCCGGATGACGACGTGCTGATCCCGCGCGGCTCCGAAAAGACCGACTGGGAAGTCGAGCTCGCGGTGATCATCGGCAAGACGGCAAAATATGTCAGCGAAGCCGATGCGCTCGATTATGTCGCCGGCTATGCCGTCGCCCATGACGTCTCCGAGCGCGCCTTCCAGGCCGAGCGCCAGGGCCAGTGGACCAAGGGCAAGAGCTGCGACACGTTCGGCCCGACCGGCCCCTGGCTGGTAACCAAGGATGAGATCGCCGACCCGCAGAACCTGAAGATGTGGCTGACCGTCAACGGCAAGACCATGCAGAACGGCTCGACCAAGACCATGGTCTACGGCGTCAAGTATCTGGTTTCCTATCTCAGCCAGTTCATGTCGCTGCACCCCGGCGACATTATTTCGACGGGCACGCCGCCCGGCGTTGGCCTCGGCATGAAGCCGCCAGTGTTCCTGAAGGCCGGCGATGTGGTGGAACTGGGCATCGAGGGCCTGGGCCAGCAGAAGCAGACGTTCAAGGCGGATTTGTAAACTACGGAATTCCGGCGCTGCAGCCCTATGAGTCCCCCTCATCCGGCCGCTTCGCGGCCACCTTCTCCCCGCTGGGGAGAAGAGAAGGGCAGCGGCGCCGCAAGTCTCCTCTCCCCTCGGGGAGAGGTCAACCGAGCGAAGCGGAGGCTGGGTGAGGGGGAGCTGCGCTGCCCTACTTCAGCACTTTCCCGTCCGCGCCAAATCGATAGGTCTTCGCCGGATCGGGCGTCGCATAGAGCGTCGCGCCCGGCTCGGCATCGTACACCCCGAAAATCCGCACCGTGATCAGCCCGGCTTTCTCGCAGTCGAGATAGAGGTTGGTGTCGGCGCCGAGATGCTCGGCATGCACCACCGTGCCCTTCCAGGCACCCGACTTCGTATCCACCGTCAGATGCTCCGGCCGCACGCCGATGGTCTTGGCCGTTTCGCCGAGACGCGCGCCATCGATGAAGTTCATCTTCGGCGAGCCGATAAAGCCGGCGACGAACTCGTTTGCCGGTGAATTGTAGAGCTCCATCGGACCGCCGATCTGTTCGATGCGGCCGGCATTGAGCACGACGATCTTGTCGGCCAGCGTCATCGCCTCGACCTGATCGTGGGTGACGTAGATCATCGTCGCCTTGAGCCGGCGGTGCAGCTGCGCGATTTCCAGACGCGTGTTGACGCGCAGTGCCGCGTCGAGGTTGGACAAAGGCTCGTCGAAGAGGAAGAGCTTGGGCTCGCGCACCACGGCGCGGCCGATGGCGACGCGCTGGCGCTGGCCGCCGGAGAGTTCGGCCGGCCGCCTTTCGAGATAGGGCTCCAGCGAGAGCATGGACGAGGCGATGCCGATGCGGCGGTCGATCTCGGCAGCCGGCGTGCCGGCCTGTTTGAGGCCCAGCCCCATATTGTTCTTCACCGTCAGATGCGGATAGAGCGCATAGGTCTGGAACACCATGGCGATGCCGCGCTTGGCCGGCGGCGTGGCCGACACATCCGCGCCGTCGATGACCACCCGGCCCGAGGTGGAATCCTCCAGCCCGGCAATGACCCTCAGCAAGGTCGACTTGCCGCAGCCCGACGGGCCGACGAAGACGACGAATTCGCCATCGGTCACTTCGAGGTTGATGCCTTTCAGCACCTCGACCGGCCCGAAGGCCTTCTTCACATTTTCGATCTTCAGCGAGCCCACGGCTTCGTTCCTGTCGTTAGAGTTTGACGGCTGCGCCGCTGCGCACGCTCTCGTCTGCGGCAAGGCAGACGGCGAGCGACTTCACTGCGTCGTCCATGTGGCGGGTGAGGTCCAGGTCCTCGCGGATCGCCTTCAGCACGAAGGCCTGCTCGAGGTCGCAGAGGTCCTGGTGGCCGGGCTCGCCCGCCATCGACAGCATCTCGTCCGCCCTGACGAATTTGCCGTCCGGCCCGGTTTCAGCGCTGTGCAGGCGGATGGTCGAGGTCTTGGTGTGGGTGTCGATGTCATCCGACTTCACACCTTCCTTCATGACGATCGACACGCAGCCATTCGGCGACATGACGTCCTTTACGAAGAAAGCCGTCTCCGAAATCATCGGGCCCCAGCCGGCTTCGTACCAGCCGACCGAACCGTCATCGAACAGCACCTGCAGGTGGCCGTAATTGTACATCGAGGACGCGACCTCGTTGCTCAGCCGTACGCCCATGCCGCGCACCTCGACCGGTTTGGCGTCGGTGATCTGCAGCATGACGTCGAGATAGTGGACGCCGCAGTCGACGATCGGCGACGTCGTCTGCATCAGCTGCTTGTGCGTCTCCCAGGTGGGACCTGAGGATTGCTGGTTGAGGTTCATGCGGAAGACATAGGGGCCGCCGAGCTTGCGCGCCTCGGCGATCAGCCTGATCCAGGACGGGTGATGGCGCAGGATGTAGCCGATCACCAGCTTTTTGCCATTGGCCTTGGCCGCTGCAACGACGCGCTTGGCGTCCGCGACCGTCGTTGCCAGCGGCTTTTCGACAAAGACATGGCAGCCGGCCTCGAAGGCCCTCACCGCGTAGTCGGCGTGGCTGTCGGAATAGGTGGCGATGCAGGCGACATCGGGCTTTTCGTCGCGCAACGTGTCGTCGAAGGAGCGCCTGATGCCATAGCCGGACAGCCCGTCGGGCAGCGGCACGTCGGAGCGGTTGATCAGTGCCGCGATCTCGAAGCCCGGATTGGTGTGATAGGCCAGCGCATGGCTGCGGCCCATATTGCCGAGCCCGGCAACGACGACGCGAAGGGGTGGTTTTGAGCTCACCTAACGACTCCAGATATTACAGTTGTTCCTTCCGAGAGGGTGAAGGCTCCAGCAGAGATTTGTTGGTCTCCGCTCACTTGACGGCTCCGGAAGTAATGCCGCGGATCAGCTGCCGCGAGAAGATGACGTAGAGGATCAGCACCGGCATGATCGCCAGCGAGAGCGCGGCCAGGATGGCGTTCCAGTTGGTGACGAACTGGCCGAGGAAGAGCTGGGCGCCGAGCGTCACCGTCTTGGTCTCTTCCGAAGGCGCCAGGATCAGCGGGAACCACAGATCGTTCCAGATCGGGATCATGGTGAAGACGGCGACAGTGGCCATCGAGGGCCGCACCAGCGGCAGCACCAGGCGGAAGAAGATGGTATATTCCGACAGGCCGTCGATGCGGCCGGCATTCTTCAGATCGTCGGACACCTGCTTCATGAATTCCGACAGGATGAAGACGGCGAGCGGCAGGCCTTGCGCTGTGTAGACCAGGATCAGCGAGGTCAGCGTGTTGACCAGCCCGCTCGCCACCATCAATTGCAGGATGGCGACAGTGCCGAGCCGGATCGGGATCATGATGCCGAGCGCCAGGTAAAGCCCCATCAGCGTGTTGCCGCGAAAGCGGTATTCCGACAGCGCGAAGGCCGCCATGGCGCCGAACAACAGCACGAAGAACAGCGAGGCGACGGTGACGACGAGGCTGTTCTGGAAATAGTGGATGAAATCGCCCTGGCCGATGACGGTGGTGTAGCCGATCAGGTCGAATGTCTTCGGCGTCGGCGGCGTCAATGGCGCGCCAAAAATGCCGGCGCGGGATTTGAACGAATTCATGATCACCAGGATCACCGGAAACAGCGCGATCGCCGTGTAGGTCAAAAGGATCGCGTGGGCGCCGATGGTGCGGGGCAGCGAACGGGTGGCGGTGCTCATCTCTTGCCCCTCAGAACTGGTAGCGACGCAGGCGCGTCTGGACGAGGAAGAGGTAGACGCAGACGCCGCCGAGGATGATCAGGAACATCATCGTGGCGATCGCCGCGCCCATGTTGGGGTCGCCGACCTGCAGCTGGAAGCCGAAGAAGGCGCGGTAGAGGAAGGTGCCGAGAATGTCGGTCGAATAGTTCGGCCCGGCGAGCGCGCCTTGCGCGGTGTAGATCAGGTCGAAGGCGTTGAAATTGCCGACGAAGGTGAGGATGGAGATGATGCCGATCGAGGGCAGGATCAGCGGCAGCTTGATCTTCCAGAACTGCGACAGGCCGGTGATGCCATCGCATTCGGCGGCCTCGATCACCTCTTCGGGGATCGACAGCAGGGCGGCGTAGATCAGCATCATCGGAATGCCGACGAACTGCCACACCGAGATCAGGCTGAGCGCGGTCAGCGCGTATTCTTCCTTGCCGAGCCAGGGTGTGAAGAAGCTTTTCAGGCCGACCAGGTCCATCATATGCGGTGCGACCCCCCAGAGCGGCGACAGGATCAGCTTCCAGGCGAAGCCGACGATGACGAAAGACAGGATGGTCGGCACGAAGATCGCCGTGCGGTAGAAGGCCGCGAACCTGAGCCTCGGGCTGGACAGGAGGGCAGCCAGCATGACCCCGATCGGGTTCTGCACCAGCATGTGGATGATGAAGAACCAGACATTGTTGCGCAGCGCGTTCCAGAAATTCACCGACCAGTTCGGGTCGCCGAACAGGGTGCGGAAATTGTCCAGCCCGACGAAGATCTGGTGCTGCTCGATGTTGCGGAACAGCGACAGCTGCAGCGTGCCGGCGAGCGGCAGGATCATGATCGCCGTGTAGACGAGCACGGCCGGCGCCAGGAAAATGCCGATGTGCCAGCGAAACGGTCTTTTCGGTCTGATATCTGCGGCCATGAGTTCGGTCCCCGACGTCTCTCGGTTCCAGACGAATAGTGATGCTAGATGATGCCTCGATGCACGGCCCAGAAATCCTTGCCCGGTGCGGCAAGAACCAAGGCCTGCGACTGATCAGCTAGCCTTCCCCAAGACGAGCAAGGGTAAGGCCGCGAGGCGGTGCCGACAATCGCTATCTGAACGGATTTGTTCTGAGAGCCAGGGTATCCGGAACCGGCCAGGCATGCGCCCGGCCGGCTCCGTTGCCTGAGCTCTTACTTCGCCGGCTTGTACCAGCTGTCGAGACCGGTCTGCAGCTTCTTGGCCGCGGCTTCCGGCGTGTCGGTGCCGTTGATCACGTTGGCCGATTCAACCCAGGTCTCGTTTTCGAGGTTCGGCGTGCCGCGCGACAGGATCTGGTAGGTCGAGCGGATCGTCGACTTGCACTTGCCGCGCCAGGAGACGAATTCCTGCGCCAGCGGGTCCGCCATCTTCACCGGCGACGAGTTCAGGCTGAAGAAGCCCGGCAACGCGTTGGCGTAGATGGTGGCGAAATCAGGCGAAGCGACCCAGGACAGGAAGGTCTTGGCCGCGTCGGCGTGCTTGGAGGCTGCATTCAGGCCCATGCCGATATCGGTATGGTCGGAGATGTAGCAGGTGTCGCCGGCCTTCTCGACCGGCGGCGGGAAGGCGCCCATCTTGAACTGCGCCTGGGTGTTGAACAGGCCGATTTCCCACGAGCCGGCCGGGTAGATGGCGGCGCGGCCGAGCGTGAACAGGTTCTGGCTGTCCGGATAGGTCTGCGCCTCGAAGCCGTCGCCGAGATACGGCTTCCACTTGGCCAGTTCCTCATAGGGCGCGACCCAGTCCTTGTCGGTCAGCTTCTGCTCGCCCTTGATCAGCGCGGCGCGGCCGTCCTCGCCCTTCCAGTAGTTGGGGCCGATGTTCTGGTAGCCCATGGTCGCGGCTTCCCAGAGGTCCTTGGTGCCCATCGCCATCGGGATGTAGGTGCCGTCGGCCTTGATCTTGTCGAGCGCGGCGAAGAACTCGTCGCGGGTCGTCGGCACCTTGATGCCGAGCTTGTCGAAGGCGTCCTTGTTGTAGATGAAGCCGTGGATGACGGACGCCATCGGCACGCAGAAGCTCGCCTTGCCGTCATCGGTCTGCCAGGCGGACTTGGCCACCGGCGAGAAGTTTTCCATGCCGGGCAGCGCCGAGAGATCGGCGAGGTTGCCCTTCTTGTAGAGTTCAAGCGACTTGTCGAACGGGCGGCAGGTGATCAGGTCGCCCGCCGAGCCGGCGGCGAGCTTGGCGCCCAGCGCCGCGTCATATTCGGTCGGCGCCGATGGCGCGAACACCACCTTGATGCCGGGATTCTTGGCTTCGAAGGCCGGGATCAGCTTGTCCTTCCAGATGGCAAGGTCGTCGCCGCGCCAGCTTTCGATGTTGAGCGTTACGTCCTCGGCATAAGCAACCCCGGCCGAGCCGAGAATGCTGGTGCCCAGAAGCAGTGCCGTCAGTAGTTTCGTTGTCATGCTCAGTCTCCCTGTTGACCTTTTTCAGGTTCGGTTTTGATGAGAACAGAGGCTTCTGGCCCCTCGCTCCCCTCGCAAGCCGGTTTCACCCCCCGATGAAAATCGGATGAAACAGGCCCTACTTCTTTGTTCGAGCATGATCTTTTCCGGGATCATGCTCCAACGCGGAAAGGGCTGGCCGCAGCTTCTGGCCGGCCTCTTCCAGTATCTTCTGCGCCGCATCGGCGCTGTCGGCGCCGGCGGCGAGCAGAATGGCGGTCTTGACTGCGCCGCCGCTCTTTTCGAGCAGCAGGGCCGCTTCATCCCTGTCGCGCCCGCTGATGGCGGCGACGATGCGCGCGGCGCGGTCGCGCAGCTTGATGTTGTCGGCCATGAGATTGACCATATAGCCGTCATGGACATGGCCGAGATGGACGGCGGTCAGGGTCGACAGCATGTTGAGCGCGATCTTCTGCGCGGTGCCGGCGCCCATGCGCGTCGAGCCGGCGATCACTTCCGGCGGTGTTTCCAAGAGGATGGCGGTTTCGGCCTGGCGCAGCAGGGCCGAGTCCCGGTTGTTGGCGATGCCTATGGTGGCCGCACCCCGGCGGGCCGCCTCTTCGATGGCGCGCACGGCATAGGGCGTGGTGCCGCTGGCGGAAAGGGCGATCAGGCAATCGCCGGCACCGATGCCGGCCTTTACGACCGCCTCCGCGGCTTCCTCCGTATCATCCTCGGGCCCGCCGGCCAGCGTCCGGAAAGCGTCGTCGCCGCCGGCGATCAGGATGGCGATGCGGTCACGCCGGATGCCGAAAGTGCCGGGAAGCTCCAGGGCGTCGGCCAGCGCCATCAGGCCGGAACTGCCGGCAGCGGCATAGGCAAGCTTGCCGCCGCTAACCAGTCGCCCGGCAATGATCTCGGCTGCTTTGGCGATGGCGGGAATGGCGTCGCGGACGGCCTTGGCAGCCTCGATCTGCGCATCGGCCAGCGAAACGAGGATGGCTTCCGGAGCCTGGATATCCAGCCCCTCGGCATTCCTGTGAAGCGCTTCGGTGCGCGTTTCAGCCATCCGTGTTCCTCCAATACCAGAACAATACCAAAAAAATACCACTTGTCCACATGCATTAACGAAATCGCGGACAGGAAATCGATGAGCCGGCGAAATGTGTAGGGTTTTCAATAAAATACGGCTTAATCTTTTTGAAACGGAAATTAATCCTTGGCTATTGGTATTTTATTGGTATTATCCATCTGGAGGAGAAATCGCGTGAAATTCGTGCTCGGTATCGATGGCGGCGGCACCAGCTGCAGGGCCGCCCTGGCAACAGTGGACGGCGCCGTCATTGGCCGCGCCAAAAGCGGCGCCGCCAACATCCGCACCGACCTCACCGGGGCGCGCTCGAACATTGTCGACGCCGCGCGGCAGGCTTTCATCGCCGCCGGGCAGGATCCGGAACTGATCCCGCAGACACCCGCCATTCTCGGCCTTGCCGGCGCCAATGTCGGCACCTACCGGCAGCAGCTCGAAGCCATCCTGCCGTTCAGCATCAGCCGCGTCGAGACCGACGCGGAGATCGCGCTTGAAGGCGCGGTCGGCTCCGGTGACGGCGCCATGGCCATCCTCGGCACCGGCACCGCCTATATGGCGCGCAAGAATGGCAAGTCGCGCGCGATCGGCGGCTGGGGTTTCCAGGTCGGCGACCAGGGCAGCGGCGCCCGCATCGGCCGCGACCTGCTCGAACAAACCCTGCTTGCCCATGACGGCGTGCGCGCGCGCTCACCGCTGACCGACGCCATGATGGCGATCTTCCGCAACAATCCCGAGGACGTGGTGGAATTCACCACCAATGCCAAGCCCGGCGATTTCGGCGGCTTCGCGCCCAAGGTGTTCGAGCATGCCGAAAAGGGCGATGCCGTCGCCAACTGGATCGTCGACAAGGCGGTGAGCGATGTCGAGGCCTCGCTCGATGCGCTCGGCCTGTCGGATGACGCGCCGCTTTGCCTGCTCGGCGGGCTGGCGCCGCTCTATGCGCCGCGCCTGTCGGCGCGCTACCGCTCGCTGCTCAAGCCGCCGCTCGACGACGCGCTGGGCGGTGCGGTGCAGATGGCGGCGCGGCTTTTCGCCAAACCCGTGGAGGCGGCGCGATGAGCGACGCCGCCGACCAGATCTTCGCCACGCTGAAGCAATCCGCGCAGAGCGGCGCACCGCTCTATCTGCAGCTGCGCAAGAGCATCGAGGACGCCGTCAACCGAGGCTTGATCGGCCCCGGCGACGCGCTGCCCTCCGAGCGCGACATCGCCACCAAGGCCGACATTTCGCGCGTCACCGTGCGCAAGGCGGTGCAGGATCTGGTCAAGGGCGGCATCCTCGTCCAGCGCCATGGCTCCGGTACGTTCGTGGCGCCACGCATGGAGCGCGTCGAGCAATCGCTGTCGCGGCTGACCTCGTTCACCGAGGACATGGCGCGGCGCGGCATGGCGGTGCGTTCGGCCTGGCTTGATCGTGGGCTCTACGCCCCCTCGCCCGACGAGATGATGGTGCTTGGCCTGTCGTCGAGCGAACTGGTGGCGCGCGTGGCGCGCCTGCGCATCGCAAACGACACGCCGCTGGCTATCGAACGCGCCTCGCTGTCGGCCAGCGTGCTGCCCGACCCGGCGGGCATCGGCTCCTCGCTCTATGCCGCGCTGGAATTGACCGGCAACCGGCCGGTGCGGGCGGTGCAGCGCATCTCGGCCGCCAATCTTGGCGACAGCGATGCGCGCCTGCTCGAAGTGCCGCCGGGTATCGCCGGCCTGCACATCGAACGCATTTCCTATCTGGCGAGCGGCAAAGTGATCGAATTCACCCGCTCCATCTACCGGGGCGACGCCTATGATTTCGTCGCCGAACTGCGGCTGACAGGGCCGAGCGAAGAGGGCCGACCATGATCTCCACCCATATGCAACGCGAGATCGAGGAGATCCCGCAAGCCGTCGCCCGCCTGCTCGACGGCTCCGGCGCCGTGCTCGCCGAGGCCGGACGCGGCATCAAGGAGCGCAATCCTCATTTCGTCGTCACCGTGGCGCGCGGCTCGTCCGACCATGCCGCCACCTTCATGAAATATGCCGTCGAGCTGACCGCGGGCCTTGCCGTCGCCTCTGTCGGCCCGTCCATTGCCTCGATCTATGGCCGCAAGCTGCGGCTCGAGGGCTCGGCGTGCCTGGCGATCTCGCAGTCGGGCAAGAGCCCCGACATCGTCGCCATGGCCGAGACCGCACGCGCCGGCGGCGCGCTGACCATCGCCGTCACCAACATCGCCGACTCGCCGCTGGCGCGCGCCTCGGACTATGCGATCGACATCCTCGCCGGGCCTGAGCGCAGCGTCGCGGCCACCAAGACCTTCGTCAATTCCGCCGTCGCCGGCCTCGCGCTGATGGCGCACTCCACCGGCGACGATGCGCTTCTGGCGGCACTTGGCCGCTTGCCCGAGCATTTCGGCAAGGCGATCGCCTGCGACTGGATGAGCGTGCTCTCCGAAACCATCGAGAAGCAGAAATCACTGTTCATCCTCGGTCGCGGACCGTCGGCGGCGATGGCCAACGAGGCGGCGCTGAAATTCAAGGAAACCTGCGGCATGCACGCCGAGGCCTATAGTGCGGCCGAAGTCATGCACGGCCCGCTGGCGCTGATCGGCCCGGACTTCCCGGTGCTGGCATTGGCCGCGCGCGACGCGTCCGAGCCGTCGGTCGCAGAGGCCGCCGACGGTCTGGCGGCCAAGGGGGCGCCGGTGTTCGTCACCTCAGCGCTTGCCAACCGCGCCACGCGCCTGCCGCATGTCGCTACCGGTCATCCGCTGACCGATCCGCTGACGCTGATCGTGTCGTTCTACGTGTTCGTCGAGGCCTTCGCGCGCCACCGCGGCCTCGATCCGGACACGCCGCGCAATCTTCGCAAGGTGACGGAGACCGTATGAGCAACCGTTTTGCCCTGACTGGCGCCCGCATTTTCGACGGCGACGACTGGCATGATGGCCACGCTTTGGTCGTGCGCGACGGCCTCGTCGAGGCTATTTTGCCCACAGGCGCCATCGGCTCTGATATCCGCACCGTCGAGACCGGCGGCGGCATGCTGGCGCCGGGCTTCGTCGACATCCAAGTCAATGGCGGCGGCGGCGTCATGCTCAACGACCACCCCGATGTCGCCTCGATCGAAACCATATGCCGGGCGCATGCGCCGTTCGGCACGACGGCGCTGCTGCCGACGCTGATCACCGACACGCCGGAGATCACCGCGTCCGCCATCGCCGCCGGCGAGGCCGCCGCCTTGCAACAGGTGCCAGGCTTCCTCGGCCTGCATCTCGAAGGCCCGCATCTGTCGATCGCGCGCAAGGGCGCGCATGATCCGGCGCTGATCCGGCCGATGACGGATGCCGACCAGGCGATGCTGATCGCGGCGCGGCAAAAGCTGCCGGTGCTGCTCACCACGATCGCGCCTGAATCCGTCGATCCGGCGCGCGTTGCGGCCTTGGCCAAGGCCGGCATCATCGTCAGCCTCGGCCATTCCGACACGTGTTACGCCACGGCAAAGGCCTTCGCCGAGGCCGGCGCCGGCGTGGTCACCCATCTGTTCAACGCCATGAGCCAGATCGGCAACCGCGAGCCTGGCCTCGTCGGCGCGGCCATCGACATCGGCACCTTGTCCGCCGGGCTGATCGCCGACGGCATCCATGTCCATCCGGCCAGCATCAGAACGGCGCTCGATGCCAAAAAAGGGCCGGGCAAGATCGTGCTGGTCTCCGACGCCATGGCGACGATCGGCACCGACATGACCTCGTTCACGCTGAACGGCCGCACCATCTACCGCCGGGACGGAAGTCTGCGGCTCGCCGACGGGACACTGGCGGGCGCCGACCTCGACATGATCTCGGCCGTGCGCTTCATGCACGATGTCGTCGGCATCGATCTGTCCGAGGCCTTGCGGATGGCCTCGCTCTATCCGGCGCAGGCGATCGGCCAGTCGCACCGGCTTGGCCGCCTGGCCAACGGCACGGCGGCCGACATCGTTGCGCTATCGGACGATCTTGGCATAGGAAGCGTCTGGATCGGCGGCGCCAAAGTGTTCGAGGCCGGCCCTCCACGCTGAGAGCGAGGCCATGCAGACAATCGATTGTGTCGTCGCCGGAGCGGGCGTCGTCGGGCTTGCCGTCGCCAGGGCGCTTGCTCTGGCGGGCCGCGAGGTGGTGGTGATCGAGCAGGCCGATGCGATCGGCACCGTCACCAGTTCGCGCAATTCCGAAGTTATCCATGCCGGCCTCCATTATGCGCCGGGAAGCCTGAAGGCCCGGCTCTGCGTCGAAGGGCGCCGGCGTCTCTATGGCTACTGCGCCGAACACGACATCGCCCATGCCTGCACCGGCAAGCTCATCGTCGCCAGCGAGCACGGCCAGACGGACGGGTTGCGGAAGATCGAGGCCAATGCGCGACGCTGCGGCGTCGACGATCTCCAATTCCTGACGCAAAGCGAGGCCGAAAGCCTGGAGCCGGCGCTGACATGCGCCGGCGCACTGCTGTCGCCATCGACGGGCATTGTCGACAGCCATGCGCTGATGCAGTCGCTGCGTGGCGACGCCGAAGCTGCCGGCGCATCCTTCGCCTTCCTGACCACCGTTGCCGGGGCGACGATCGGGGCCGACCGGATCCGGATCGACACGCGTGACGCGAATGGCGAGGCCTTCGCCCTGGCGGCCGGCGCCTTCATCAATGCAGCAGGCCTCGATGCGCAGGCCGTGGCCGGCCGGATCGAGGGTTTCCCACAGCGGCTCATCCCCAGGCAGTGGCTGGCGCGTGGAAATTATTTCGCGCTTCCGGGCCGGTCGCCCTTTTCGAGGCTGATCTATCCGGTTCCGGTCGACGGCGGCCTCGGCGTCCATCTGACGCTCGACCTCGGCGGCAGCGCGCGCTTCGGGCCCGATGTCGAATGGATCGATCATGTCGATTACACCGTCGATCCCGGCCGAAGCGCCGTCTTCTACGAGGCGATCCGGCGCTATTGGCCCGGTCTCGCCGTCGGCACCCTGCAGCCGGCCTATGCCGGGGTCCGGCCGAAACTATCCGGCCCGGGCCAGGCGGCGGCCGATTTCATGATCCAGGGTCCGGCCGATCATGGCGCCGGGCGGATCGTCAACCTGTTCGGCATAGAGAGCCCCGGCCTGACGGCAAGCCTGGCGATCGCCGACCATGTCGTCGAGCTTTTGTATACTCGATTATAAGCGCCACCGGGAATCTGTCGCCTCCGGCTGATGTCATGAAACCTTTCGATTTCGAGGCCGTTGTCGGGGCGTATGTCCGAGGCGAAACCCAGATCGAAACCGGCCGACGGCATCCCGCGCGGCACCCCGAAGCCGCAACGGCAAAAGCCGCGTGGCCAGAAACCACGCGAGGACGAGCCGCGCGACAAGAAGCCACGCAACAAGAAGGCATCGGCCGTCGAAGCGGCGGCTTCCGAGATCGTTGGTGAAGCGCCCCCGCCGGAGGCTGTCGAACCTGATCCCAAGCTGACGCCCGAGGAAGCCGAACAGGCGCGCAAGAAATACCTGCTCAGGCGGTTCTGGATCAGCGGGCGCGGCTATTGGGGACGGCACGGCGACAAGCTCGCCTGGCCGCTGACGATCGGACTGTTGATCCTGATCTGCGTCAATGTCGGCTTCCAGTACGGGATCAATGTCTGGAACCGTGCCATCTTCGACGCCATCGAGAAGCGCGACGCCCACACCGTCTATTTCCTGAGCGCGGTGTTCATCCCGCTTGTGCTCGGCAGCATCAGCCTTGTCGTCACACAGGTCTATCTGCGCATGACCATGCAGCGCCGCTGGCGGTCCTGGCTAACCACCTCGGTGATAGCGCGCTGGCTCGCCAACGGCCGCTACTATCAGCTGAATCTCGTGCAGGGCGACCACCAGAACCCCGAGGCCCGCCTTTCGGAGGATCTGCGGGTGGCCACCGAAGCGCCCGTCGACTTCGTTGCCGGCGTCATTGTCGCCACCCTGTCGGCCTCGACCTTCATCGTTGTGCTGTGGACGATCGGCGGGGCGTTGAGCGTCAGCCTGGGAGGCTCGACCTTCACCGTGCCCGGCTTCCTCGTCATCACCGCGGTGATCTATGCCGCGATCACCTCCACCTCGATGTTCATCATCGGCCGCGATTTCGTGCGGCTGTCCGAAGAGAAGAACCAGACGGAAGCCGAATTCCGCTACGTGCTGACGCGCGTGCGCGAAAACGGCGAGAGCATCGCCTTGCTGGGCGGCGAGGAAGAGGAACGAAGCGGCATCGACAAGACCTTTGCCGGCGTGTTGAAACGCTGGGCGCAATTGACCGGCCAGCACATGCGCACGGCGCTGGTTTCGCAGGGCTCGAGCCTGTTCGCGCCGGTCGTGCCAGTCCTGCTGTGCGCGCCGAAGTTCCTCGATGGCTCGATGTCGCTCGGCCAGGTCATGCAGGCGGCCTCCGCCTTCGCCATCGTGCAGGGCGCCTTCGGATGGCTGGTGGACAACTACCCGCGCCTTGCCGACTGGAACGCCTCGGCACGCCGCATCGCCTCGCTGATGATGTCGCTCGACGGGCTGGAACGTGCCGAGCAGAGCGACGAGCTCGGGCGCATCCAGCACGGCGAGACCAAGGGCGATACGATGCTCTCCCTCGACAATCTCTCCGTGACGCTCGATGACGGCACGTCCGTGGTCAAGGAAACCGAAGTCGGGGTCGAAGCAGGCGAGCGCGTGCTGGTGTCGGGCGAATCCGGCTCGGGCAAATCAACGCTGGTGCGGGCGATCGCCGGCCTGTGGCCCTGGGGCAGCGGCGGCGTCAATTTCCATCCCGACAAGCGATTGTTCATGCTGCCGCAGCGGCCCTACATCCCTTCCGGCACGCTTCGCCGCGTGGTCGCCTACCCCGCGGCCGCCGACAATTGGAAGCTTGAACAGATCAAGGCCGCCCTCGACAAGGTCGGCCTCGGCCACCTCACGGGGCGGATCAAGGAGGAAGCGCCCTGGGACCAGACCTTGTCGGGCGGCGAAAAACAGCGGGTTGCCTTCGCGCGGCTCCTGCTGCATCGCCCCGACATCGTCGTGCTGGACGAGGCGACCTCGGCGCTGGACGAAAAGAGCCAGGACCAGATGATGCAAACGGTGATCCGCGAATTGCCCGAGGTCACCATCGTCAGCGTGGCGCACCGCGCCGAACTGGAAGCCTTCCACACCCGCAAGATCACGCTGGAGCGGCACAAGGGCGGCGCGAAACTGGTCGGGGATATCGATCTCGTGCCGCGCAAGCGCAAACGCGGCCTGCTCCAGCGCGCCTTGTGGGGCTCCGGCACGAGGGCCGAAAAGCCGCGCAAGACGGCGAAGCGGTAGTCAGGACACGTAAAGATTCTTGTAGGCGTCGCGCAGAAGATTCTTTTGCACCTTGCCCATCGTGTTGCGCGGCAATTCGTCGACGAAGATCACCTGCTTCGGGTGCTTGTACCTAGCCACGCGTTCGGCAATGGCGGCGAGGATTTCGGCCCCGGTGATCTGTGTCCCCGGCGCCCGCACGACGACCGCGGTGACGCCTTCGCCGAAATCCGGATGGGCGACGCCGATGACGGCGCTTTCCATGACCCCGTCAAGCGCGTCGATCTCGCTTTCGAGCTCCTTCGGATAGATATTGTAGCCACCCGAAATGATCAGGTCCTTGCCGCGGCCGACAATATGGACATAGCCATCGGTGTCGACCATGCCGAGATCGCCCGTGATGAAGAAACCGTCGGTGCGGAATTCCGCCTTGGTCTTTTCCGGCATGCGCCAGTAACCGCCAAATACGTTCGGACCCTTGACCTCGATCACGCCGACCTCGCCTTGGGCCAGCGGCTTGCCGCTGTCGGGGTCGGCGATGCGCAAAGCGACACCTGGCAAGGGGAAGCCGACCGTGCCGGCGCGCCGCTCGCCCTCATAGGGGTTCGACGTGTTCATGTTGGTTTCGGTCATGCCGTAGCGTTCGAGGATGGCGTGGCCGGTGCGCTCGCGCCAGGCCTTGTGCGTTTCGGCCAGCAGCGGCGCCGAGCCGGACACGAACAGGCGGATGTTTTTCGCCGCCTCGCGATCCAGGCCGTCCTGCTGCAGCAGCCTGGTATAGAAGGTCGGCACGCCCATCAGCGCCGTGGCGCGCGGCAACAGCGCGACAATGCGGGCCGGATCGAATTTCTGCTCGAACAGCATCGCGGCGCCGGCCATCAGGACGACGTTGGTGGCGACGAACAGGCCATGGGTGTGGAAGATCGGCAAAGCGTGGATCAGCACGTCGCCCGGCGTGAAGCGCCATTGCTCGACCAGCACCCGCGCATTCGAGGCCAGGTTCTCGTGGCTGAGCATGGCGCCTTTCGAGCGGCCTGTCGTTCCCGACGTGTAGAGGATTGCCGCCAGGTCATCAGGCCCGCGCGCCACGTCGTGAAAATCCGACGGCAGACGCGAGGCCTGGTCCGTCAGGGATCCCCGGCCGTTGCGATCGAGCGTGACCACGACGGCACCCGATGGCTCGACCATGCGCCCGATATCGGCCGCCTTTGCTGGATCGCAGACGACGAGCCGGGGCTCCGCATCCCCGAAGAAATAGCCGAGCTCGGTCAGCGTGTAGGCGGTGTTGAGCGGCAGGAAGACGGCACCGGCGCGCACGCAGGCGAGATAGAGCAGCAGCGCCTCCGGGCTCTTCTCGACCTGCACGGCAACCCGGTCACCCGGCTTTACATCCAACTGCAAAAGCGCATGCGCGAACTGTGCCGACCGCGCCAGCATGTCGCCATAGCTGAGCGAGCGCCCATCATCGGCTTCCATCAACGGACTTGCCGGCGCCGGCATCCGGGACCGGAACGCATCGAACAGATGATTGCTCATGAAGTCTTTTCCTGGGGTGGTGGAACGGCAGGCCTTGCATGCGTCGCAAGCTGCATGGGTTGGCGGCGAAGCGTTCGCGTTTCTCCGCGATGCCGTCAAGACTGGAGATGGCGGTTCACAAAGGCAATCGCTTTCCGACTTGTGGCGGAACCTGCCAATCGCCGAGGTCGGCGCTGCCCCTCATTGCCCTGCCGGGCATTTCTCCCCGTATAGTGACGGGGAGAAAGAGGCTGGCCGCAACGCAGGCGCCCTTTCTGCAATGCTGACAATTGGCGAAAGCGGCGATGACAGCGCCCCTCTCCCCGTCACTATACGGGGAGAGGGTGCCGGCAGGCAGGTGAGGGGCGGCGCTGGCCTGGACAATAGTGCGTCGCGGCGGTTCGCCCAACCGCGTCAACTAAAAGGCTACTCGCGAAGGCTCGCCAGCTGAGTAATCACCGCCGGGCGCGTTCGGCCGAGGCGGCGACCTTTGAGACTTCGCCTTGCTTGAAGCGTTCCATGCATATGGAAGCGGTCAGTTGGTAGTGATTGATCAGCGCCTGGACGGCGCCGTCGGCATTGCCGTCCAGCGCGCATTCGGCGATCAGCCGGTGTTCGGCGAAATCGTCGCGCTGGGCGCTTTCGCCGTCATTGGCCATCTGCCGGTAGCGATAGGCGTGATCGGAAAGCTGATCGCAGAAGCCCACCAGCCAGTGCGACCGGCAGGCCGAAATCAGCACCCGATGGAAGGTGCGGTGCAATTTCTCCCAGTCCGGATCGAGCGACGTGGCATTTTGCGGCGACATACGTGAGGCGCGGCCCAGGCGATGCAGCGCCAGCACCACCTGTTCTTCCCATTCAGCGGTGCGGTGGGCGATGGATTCGCGAAGCGCCCGCTCCTCGAGCCAGCAGCGGGTGCGCGTCAGCTCCTCGAGCTCCGTCGCACTGACCGGCATGATGAAAAAGCCACGCTGGTCGTGGCGACCAAGAAGCCCTTCGGAGGCAAGGCGATTGAGGGCTTCACGAACCGGGGAAGCGCCGGCGCCATATTTGGAAACAACCCACTCGACACGCAGTTTGCTTTCGGTTTCGAGAGCGCCGCCGAGAAGATCATCCCGCAATTGTTGGTAGACCGTGCTGGCAAGTGTGCTCTTGGATCCTGTGCCGTCGTCGTTCAGGTTGGCAGCTCCGTATGTCAAGGCTCACTCCTTGTCCCCAGTTTTCCGGGCAATGCGAGTCCGAGAAGGATCTTCCGTACATGTACCCTACAGTGTCTGCGTCAAGGGGCTCAAGCAGAAGATGGCGCTATTGTACTTAAGCACAAAGGAATATATCCCGATCTGCATCCGATCGTGGAAATTCGCATATCTCTACAACCAGCAGAAACTTAACATGTTTTGTATGCACGCAGGATTATCTGTTTCTTGTGTGCTTGTGCGAGCATCTTTTCTGTCGCGCGCAAAGACAGGCCGGTTCTCCCGAATCACGGCCTCCGGTGCGCGGTGATTCGGGTGCGGCGGACCCTGAAAGGTCATGTCCGCATGGGGACTCTTAGCCGACCGTTGGATTTTGAGCCGGAAGGGAACGCGATGCGCTAGCCGGCGGCCTTGTCGGCCGCTGTCCTGATCGCCTCGATGTTGGCGCGGTAGGCTTCGACGCTGTCGCCCTTGAAGATGGCCGCACCCGCCACCAGCACATCGGCGCCGGCCGCTGTGACCAGGGGAGCTGTTTCGGGCGAGACACCGCCATCGATCTCGATGCGGATCGGCCGGTCACCGATCAGCGCCTTGACCCTTCTCACCTTGTCGACGATCCCGGGAATGAAGGCCTGGCCGCCAAAGCCCGGATTGACGGTCATGATCAGGATCAGGTCCAGCCGGTCGAGCACATATTCGATCATCGTTTCCGGCGTCGCCGGATTGAGCGACACGCCCGCCTTCTTGCCGAGATTCCTGATGGTCTGCAGCGAGCGGTCGAGATGCGGCCCGGCCTCGGCATGCACCGTCATGCCGTCACAGCCGGCTTCGGCGAAGGCGGCGAGATAGGGATCGGCCGGCGCAATCATCAGATGGCAGTCGAAGAAGGCCTTGGTGCGGTTGCGTATCGCCTTGATGACAGGCGGGCCGAAGGTGATGTTGGGGACGAAATGGCCATCCATGACATCGAGATGGATCCAGTCGGCGCCCGCGGCGGCGACGGCTTCGACCTCGTCGCCGAGCTTCGAAAAGTCCGAAGCCAGCACCGACGGTGCGATCAAGGTCTTTCTGCTCATCTCGAGGCCTTTCCGGGCGCCCTTTTCATACCGGTCGCTCTGGACCGACTGCCTAATGCGCGGCGGGTGACTTGTCGAGGGTGCAGACACGGCGGCTCCACAGGCTTGGGTGGCGTTGCCGCGTCTTTGCTCCCCGATTGCGCCGCGTCACGAAGAAACCCGCCGGATCGCTCCGGCGGGTTTCTGGTCTGGCGTCGAGCAGATCCTTACTGCTGCTGGAGCTTCAGGATTCTGTTTGGTACCGGATCCTGCTGATCGACCTGCGGCTGACGCCGTGGCAGCACCTGCTGCAGCAGCAGTCCCGGGTTGATCTCCAGCGATGGTTGTCCTCGGATCGGGCGGCAGTTTGGATACCGTCCGATCGTGCCTTCCGGGCAGCGCCGCTTGAAGATCGGCTGGCACTGGCCATCGATCATCTGCGTGCCCGGCGCGCATTCCGTCTGTGGCCTGGGCCTGCGGCATGCGCCGTCGATCACTTCGGTCCCACGCGGACAGACACACTCGCCGCGCTTGTTGTGGACCTGGCCGCGTATGTCGCACTGCTCCAGTTGCGGCTGCTTGCGCCGGCATGCGCCGTCGATCACCTCGGTCCCACGCGGGCAGACGCAATCGCCATTGGCATCGTGCACCTGGCCGCGGATGGCGCACTGCTCAGGCTTCGGCCTCGCCGGACGGCAGGCSCCGTTGCGCASCTCGGTSCCYYGCGGRCAGACGCAATCGCCATCGCCATTGCGGATCTGGCCGGGGATGCGGCACTCYTGAGGCTTCGGCCGCACCGGACGGCAGGCGCCGTTGCGCACCTCGGTCCCTTGCGGGCAGACRCAATCGCCATTGGCATCATGGATCTGGCCGCGGATGGTGCACTGCTCGGGCCTGTCGGTCCTGACGCACTTCCCGTTCTCCAGCGCCGTGCCGCGCGGGCAGATGCAGCGCCCGTCCTCGGTGCGGATCTGGCCTTCGAGCAGCACGCAGCGCTTCGGCGGCGGCGGTGGCGTCGGCAGAATGTTGGTGCCGCCGCCAGTGCACTGGCCGTTGCGGAAGGTGGTGCCTTCCGGGCAGACGCAGCGGCCGGCATCGTTCATGACGAAGCCTGGCGAGCACTCCTTCTTCACCTCATGGGTGATGATGAAGGGGTGGCACGCATAGGCCTTGCCGCGATCGCCCTGCGCATTGGCAGCATCCTTGGGCAGCACGTCGCCGCCGCCCTGCACCCGCGAGTCGGGAGACAGGACGCCAACGCAGTTCTGGCCATTGACGTTGCCCTGCAGATTGGCGAGACGCCCGTCGTCGGGAATGACCACGGTGACGTGATGCGACTGGCTTTCGCCGGCGCCGAGCGTCAGGTTGGCGATGCAGGACAGAGGCAGGGTCGACGGTTCGGGCGAACAGCCGAAGGGCGGGTCGATCGAGGTGATCGCAACGCCGTCCAGCCGGCCGAGACCCTCCACACCGATCGCATCGCCGATGCGGACAGGGCCGGAGAAGGGGCTCGTCCCGTCATTGGTGATGGTGATGTCGAACGAGCATGGCTGGCCCAGCCGGCACTCGCGGTCGCCGGTCTTTTCGACACGGATGGTCGAAGAGCCGCCGCCCTTGGCGCAGGCCTGGCCGATCGGATAGACGACGTCGTCGCCTGGCGCCGGTCCGTAGGAGCCGCGCGCGCAGTTCTCGAACTCGCCATTGGCCGAGACCGTCACGTCGAAGTGCCGGCTGGTTCCGGGCGTCATGACGGCGCCGGGAATCTGGCACGACAGCGTGTTGGCCGGAACCGGCCCGCACGCCCATTCCGCGCCGTCGGGGGTGACGGTCTGGATCTGGACGGGCGCGCCGCCCGACACCAGCGTGGCGGCATCGTTGACCCGCACCGGACCGGTGGGGGCTGCCGTGCCGGCGTTGGAGACGGTGATGCGGCAAGAGACGACCGCGGCACCGGCGAGCGAGCCGTTGCACACCTTGGTGATGCGCAGGCCTGGCTTGCCGCCATTGGGACGGCGGATGCGTTCCTTGGCGCAGGCCTTGTTGTTGGTGAGGTCGACCTCACCGGGAATGGCCTTCACCGCGGCGCAGTTCTCGACCGTGTCCGACTGATAGCCTGCCGGCATGACCGCCTTGACGAAGATCGGCGTCGAGGCGCCCGCGGGCAGCGAGATGCCGGCATTGTCGCAGCGGAACTGGCCGGGGCCGTTCGGACCGCATGTCCAGGGCGGGCTCGGCCCGAAGGTCGAGGAGGCCGGCGCGCCGCCAGGATAGTTGTCGATCACCGTCAACGGCCCGTTATAGGTCGACGTGCCGTTGTTGATGATGTCGATCACGAAGTAGCAGACGCCGTCCGGCGTGCAGACCGGGATGCGCGCGCGCTTCTTCAGGATCAGGTCGACCTTCTTCTCGACCGGCGGCTGGCAGTCGCGGTCACGATCGCCACGGCGGCAGATCGGGATCGAGGCGCAGCCACGGTCGTTCGACTGGCTGCCGAACAGCGGCTTGCCGCTGGCCGGATAATTGTAGGTGGCGCAGTTGCGCAGCACCTTGCCTTGCCAGCCCCCGACCGGCTTGAAGCCGAGCTTGAGGTCGACCAAGGCCCCCGGATTAAGCGTGGTCACCGGATGGGTGCAAGTCATCGGGGTGGAGCCGGGGACGCAGACCCAGGGCGGATTGGGCCCTGAACTCAGCGTCGAGCCGGCCGGCAACGTCACCTCGTCGAGCACGATCTTGCCGTTGTAGGGCGCGGTGCCGACATTGGTGACCCGGATGGTGAAGTCGCAGCCGCCGGCCATGGTGCAGCGCGCGACATCGGCGCGTTTCTCGACCTTGAGGTCCGGCTCCTTGTCCTTGGGCGGGCAGCGCTGGTCACGCGGGATGACGATGTCGATGGTCTGCGTGCAGCACAGGCCCCAGCCCTCCTTCGGGCCGGCATAGGTCTCGATGCCGGTGACGATGAGGTGGATGACGTCGCCGGGCGATGCGCCGACGATCTTCCAGTTGAGCACGCCGCCGCCCGGAGGCACCAGCTGGGTGTCGGGGATGATGGTGATGCCGGGCGTGGTGGTCGACACCTGCACCCATTTGCCGCCCATCTCGGGGCCGACAGGCATGTGGTAGATGAAGGCGCCGCCGCCGGGCACGCAATCGACCGTGCCGCGTTCCACCTTGAAGCATTCCTTGCCGGGAGGTGGCGGTGGCGGGTTGCACTTGGTGATATCGATCTTGATCGAGGTCTTGACGCCGGTCTTGAAGTCGCCGTCGTCGGGCTTGCTCGGATCCTGCGACGGGAGGATGGCCCCGGTGCCGACGCCCGGCGTCGCCTTGATCACACCCTGGTTGTCGACGATCGTCGGCGCGGGAAACGCCGCGTGGTCGATCTTGGCGGTGATCCGGAAATTGATGACGCGTTCGTTCGCAGCACCGGCGCCGTCGAGATCGGCGGCGGAGAGCCGGAAATCGGAAACCGTCGCCGTGTCGTTGGGATTTGCCGAGGTGATGATCGAAGCGCCCGGCAGGGGCCCGCCGGAGGCATCCGTGCCGTCGCCGGACACATTGACGTTGACGATGGCAAGGCCGTGCGGAAGCTGGTCCTTGAAGTCGAGCTTGAGCTTGTTCAGCCTGGCCGCGAGGCTTGGGTCGGCAAAGCCTTGCGGATCGCCGCGCAAGCCGAAGCTCAGCGAGTAGACGACGTAGTCGCAGCCTCGTTGAGTGCCTGTCTTGGTGAAGAAAGGCACGAGCCGGTCCGGCCTCGGATTGACGACGCGCGAATTGTCGAGGTCGAGCTTCAGTTCCGGGCTGATCGGAGCGGCGTCTTCCGCGTGGCTTGCGAGAGGGGTGAACATGGCGACCGCGATACCGGCCGCCATCAGCCAGCGCGCGCCGCGCCTGGCGTATGACAGGGGTTTCATGATCGTCTCCATGACGGTTGAGTTGTTTTGCGCGAGCGGGGAGAGTGCGAGATCGTTCATCTTCCCCTCCTCAACGTTCGCAGCTGACGGCTGGGGTGCGGAGCGGCAAGGTCATCTTGCAGCAAGGGTAGTAGCCACCCTTGTCCTTGTCGGACTTCCTGTAGAAGCAAAGTCCAACATCCACTCTGTCGCCCGGATAGTGGCCGGTGATGCCGATCGTGTAAGGCGCGCCGGGCGCATGCGACATGGGTGAGGTCACCCCGACGCCTGGCGTCCTGGACTGGGCCTTGATCGAATCGCCGCCGAAGCCGGCATGGTCATGGAGATAGAGATCGGCCTCGAGGCCCGAAGGCGTGCAGTAATACCTGATATCCTCGACATCGAGACAGGGAGGCAGATTGCCGGGCGGTGGGAAGTCCGGCGGGTAGAAAGGTGGCAGGTAGCCGCCCGGGATTTCTTCATAATAGCCGGCGCGGCCCTCGCAGGGGTGCCAGACGGCGACGTCGCCGACATGGCCTTCCACCTCGGGATCCTCGAAATAGCCGTCGAAATCGACGAACCAGGAGCCGAAGGGCGGCACGTTGGCCGGCTTGACCAGGTCCTTGGGCGTGATCTGCACGCCATGCACGGCGAGCGGCCCGCCGGCGGCGAGCTGGTCGGCAAGCGTCGGGTTGTCGCGCAATTTGTCGCCGGTGTTGACCAGCGTCTGCGTGCAGACCGAGGTGTCGAGATTGCCGTCGGCGTCATAGCCATATTGCAGGTCGAGGCCGCCGGCCGACTGCCTGTTGCCCTGCGGGAACCCGACCGCATATTCCTGCGGCACTTCCACCCAGACCGATTCCGTTGCCGGATCGTCAGGGTTTTCTCTGAAATAGCGGATGACCTCGCCTTTGCCGGAATCGGCGAACTGGCTGTAATCATAGCGGTTTTCGACCGGGCCGCGCTGGGCCAGATACATGAAGCCGCTGTTGTCGAAGGCGATGTCGGTGACGGCGTAGTCCTTGTCGGCCTTCACAGTCAGCTCCCAGCGCGGGTCGCCGGCAAAGCTGCCGTCGCGGGCAATACCCACCGACCAGATTTCCGACTTTTCGCCGACCGAATAATAGAGCCGGCCGCCATGATAGGAGACGGCCCAGACGCGGCGCTCGTCCTGGGTGTAACCCCAGGTCTCGGGGTCTTCCGTGTCGAAGGCGGCGCCATGTATGTCCATCACCGCGCCATCGTCGGCGACCGGAGCCAGACTGTGCGCCGGGCGCCCGGCGACGCCATGATCGAACGTGTCGATCAGCCCACCGTTGGCGTCGATGCGATGGATCAGGCCGGTGTCGAGGTCCGAGGCGAAGAACTGGCGGTGATTGGGATCGAAGTTGAGGTTGCCGATGCCGGGACCGCTGTTGGTATCGATATCGGCGAATTTGGCGACCTGGCCGGTGATGCCGTCGATCTTCCAGATGGTGCCCGGCCCGCCACCGTTTTCGGTGCCGAACTGGCCATCCATGAAGGTGGCACCCGCCGTGCCGCGGCGCTGCCGCTCCGGCCTGCCGTCGCTGTCGGTATCGGGCGTGACGATGCGGATGCCGTGCAGCGAGGTGGCGGCGGCGTAGAGGTTGGGAATGCCCGACGGAACGCCGTCGCGCACGCCGTCATCATAGGTGACGCCGAAAACCTGGCCGATCTGGCCCGCCGTCACCTCGAAAGGCGGCGGCGTGAAGACGAGCTGGCCCGAAGCCGGCCCGCCGAGATGCGAAACGTCGAAAACGCGCAAGGTGGCGCGTGTGGTGTCGATGAAGGTTTCGTCGACCGGATCGACGCCGGGCGGCAGGCCTTCATCGAAATTCGGGATGACGGTGCCGGAAAATCCGGTGACCGCCATCGAACCGGGGTAGATGATCTGGGTGTCCTGCGCCTGGGCGGCGCCGCCAAACCAAATGCCGGCGGTCAGGGCAAATGCAAGAAGTCCGCCGGTTGCCTTGATCAGGCGGTGTAAACGGCTGGTGCGAGAAGACACGAACAGGCCGTGATCGCAAGACATGGAACTCCCCCCGAAGTCTACGGGAGGAACTTCCGGTTGGGCCGCGCGAACCAGGGCAAGGCGCGGCGGTCCGGCTCGTTCTTCCCTGCTCGAATTGTCTGCTTTCCTCATTGTCACGATACGCCTGCTCTTACGCAGGGTCAACGGAATCAGCGGGAAGCCCAGCGCATCGACCCCGTCCCGAAGGCGGTGGTCGCGCCGAGCTCCTGTTGTTCCCGGAGACCCAGGAGTCTCGGGGTTGCTGGTCATGGGGGGCTTCCTTTCCGGGCCGCACCATGCGGCACCTGGACCTCAGTCGCGGCCGGAGGTGGAAAGGTTCACGGAAGCCTTGCGCAGAATGCTTGCGCCCGATGCCGCCTGTTCTTATATACGCGCCAAGCCGTGCGGCGCCGGAACTCCGGTTGCCGGACGGGATTTCTTGTGAACAGGGGCTTTCGTCGGAACGCCTTCACGGGTCCTGAAAGCCTGCTTAGCGGAGAGACTAGAAAAATGGCAAAAGTAATCGGTATCGATCTCGGCACCACGAATTCCTGCATCGCCATCATGGATGGCAAGGAGCCCAAGGTAATCGAGAATGCGGAAGGCGCGCGCACGACGCCTTCTATCGTCGCCATCTCTGGCGACGGCGAACGTCTGGTCGGCCAGCCGGCCAAACGCCAGGCGGTCACCAATCCTGAAAACACCATCTTCGCGGTCAAGCGCCTGATCGGCCGCCGCTATGACGATCCGGTGACGGAGAAGGACAAGAAGCTTGTCCCCTACAAGATCGTCAAGGGCGACAATGGCGATGCCTGGGTCGAGGCCGGCGGCAAGAAGCAGTCGCCCAGCCAGATCTCGGCAATGATCCTGCAGAAGATGAAGGAAACGGCGGAAGCCTATCTCGGCGAGAAGGTCGAGAAGGCGGTCATCACCGTTCCGGCCTACTTCAACGACGCCCAGCGCCAGGCGACCAAGGACGCCGGCAAGATCGCCGGCCTCGAAGTGCTGCGCATCATCAACGAGCCGACGGCCGCGGCACTTGCCTACGGCCTCGACAAGAAGGATGGCAAGACCATTGCCGTCTATGACCTTGGCGGCGGCACGTTCGACATTTCGGTGCTCGAAATCGGCGACGGCGTGTTCGAGGTGAAGTCGACCAATGGGGACACCTTCCTCGGCGGCGAGGATTTCGACATGCGCCTGGTCGAATATCTGGCGGCCGAGTTCAAGAAGGAACAGGGCATCGACCTGAAGAACGACAAGCTCGCCCTGCAGCGCCTCAAGGAGGCGGCTGAAAAGGCCAAGATCGAGCTGTCGTCGACCACGCAGACCGAAATCAACCTGCCCTTCATCACAGCCGACGCGACCGGCCCGAAGCACCTGACGCTGAAGCTGACGCGCGCCAAGTTCGAAAGCCTGGTCGAAGACCTCGTCCAGCGCACCATCGACCCCTGCAAGGCGGCGCTCAAGGATGCCGGCCTGAAGGCTGGCGAGATCGACGAAGTGGTCCTGGTCGGCGGCATGACCCGCATGCCCAAGATCCAGGAGATCGTAAAGCAGTTCTTCGGCAAGGAGCCGCACAAGGGCGTCAACCCGGATGAGGTCGTCGCACTCGGCGCTGCCATCCAGGCCGGCGTGCTGCAGGGCGACGTCAAGGACGTGCTGCTGCTCGACGTGACGCCGCTGTCGCTCGGCATCGAGACGCTGGGCGGCGTGTTCACCCGGCTGATCGAGCGCAACACGACGATCCCGACCAAGAAGAGCCAGGTGTTCTCGACCGCCGAGGACAGCCAGTCGGCCGTGACCATCCGTGTCTTCCAGGGCGAGCGTGAAATGGCTGCCGACAACAAGGCGCTCGGTCAGTTCGACCTGGTCGGCATCCCGCCGGCCCCGCGCGGCGTGCCGCAGATCGAGGTCACCTTCGACATCGACGCCAACGGCATCGTCAACGTTTCGGCCAAGGACAAGGGCACCGGCAAGGAGCACCAGATCCGCATCCAGGCCTCGGGTGGTCTTTCGGACGCCGACATCGAGAAGATGGTGAAGGACGCCGAAGCCAATGCCGAGACCGACAAGAAGCGGCGCGCCGTGGTCGAGGCTCGCAACCAGGCCGAGGCGCTGGTGCATTCGTCCGAGAAGTCGCTGAAGGAATATGGCGACAAGGTCTCGGAAGCCGAGCGCACGGCGATTTCCGATGCCATCGCGGCACTGAAGACCGCCGCCGAAGGCGACGACGCGGCCGACATCGAGGCCAAGAGCCAGACGCTTGCCGAAGCTTCGATGAAGCTTGGCCAGGCCATGTACGAGGCCTCGCAGAAGGAAGCGGCGGAAGCCGACGCCAAGGCGGATGCCGCCAAGGATAGCGACGTGGTCGATGCCGATTTCGAGGAAATCGACGAGGACGACGACAAGAAGAAGTCGGCCTGAGCCGCCTGTCGGCAAGATAAAGCGAAAAGCCCGGCGTAAAGCCGGGCTTTTTTGCAACCATCTTTGAAAAAGTGCGCGGCCTCACCAAAAAAATGACAGAAAAACCCGGACAGGCGCTTACCAGCACTGGCATCCGGGCGGCACCGATCCTAAATCGAGGCGACGTGCCGGCAAACGAAGCAACAATGCATCAAGACGTTGGGCATCCGGACAGCGGGAAAAAATGAAAGCTGATTTCTACGAAACGCTGGGCGTGCAAAAGGGCGCCGACGAGAAGGAGCTCAAGAGCGCTTTCCGCAAGCTCGCCATGCAGTTCCATCCCGACCGCAACCCCGGCGATCATTCCTGCGAGCACAAGTTCAAGGAAATCAACGAAGCCTATGAGACGCTGAAGGACCCGCAGAAGCGCGCGGCCTATGATCGTTTCGGCCACGCCGCCTTCGAACAGGGCGGCATGAATGGCGGGGCGCAAGGCTTTGGCGCCGGCGGCTTCGCCGACATCTTCGAGGATATTTTCGGCGACATGATGGGCGGGCGCCAGCGCCGCTCGTCGGGCGGCCGCGAACGCGGCGCCGACCTGCGCTACAACATGGAAATCTCGCTGGAAGAGGCGTTTGCCGGAAAGACCGCGCAGATCCGCGTGCCGGCCTCGATCTCCTGCACGGAATGCTCTGGCAGCGGCGCCAAGCCCGGCACCCAGCCGGTGACCTGCTCGATGTGCCATGGCCATGGCAAGGTGCGCGCCACGCAAGGCTTCTTCTCGATCGAGCGCACCTGCCCGCAATGCCAGGGTCGCGGCCAGACGATCAAGGATCCGTGCCCGAAATGCGCCGGCCAGGGTCGCGTTACCGAGGAGCGTTCGCTGTCGGTCAACATTCCGGCCGGCATCGAGGACGGCACCCGCATCCGGCTGGCCAATGAGGGCGAGGCCGGCCTGCGCGGCGGGCCTTCGGGCGACCTCTATATATTCCTGGCGGTGAAGCCGCATGAATTCTTCCAGCGCGATGGCGCCGATCTCTATTGCAAGGTGCCGATCTCGATGACGACGGCGGCCCTTGGCGGCTCCTTCGAGGTGACGACGCTGGACGGCACCCAGACCAAGGTGAAAGTACCCGAAGGCACGCAGAACGGCCGTCAGTTCCGCCTCAAGGGCAAGGGCATGCCGGTGCTGCGCCAGCCCAATGTCGGCGACCTCTACATCCAGACCGCTGTCGAGACGCCGCAGAACCTGACGCGCCGCCAGCGCGAGCTGCTGGAGGAGTTCGAACAGCTCTCCTCGCAGGACAATTCGCCCCAATCGAGCGGCTTTTTCGCCCGCATGAAGGATTTCTTAGAGTCCTTCGGCGAGCGCTGACAGACGAGAACGGCGCGGGGTCAGGTGAAACGCGCGGTGTCTTGAGACGCGACGAAATCTATCTTATCCACGACATGCGTCTCGCAACGCCTTGCCTTGCGTCAACCAGGTGTTAAGTAGCTTTGCGGGGAGCCTTGAGGAGAGCTTGCATGACACGTGGTCACGGACTGCGGAAGGCGCTTGCCGAGAAGTTCGACGACGAACTCAAATTCTTCAAGGGCTGGATCGACAAGCCGAAGACGGTCGGTTCGATCGTGCCGACCAGTTCGATCACCGCGCGCAAGATGGCCTCGATCGTCAATCCCAGGTCCGGCCTGCCGGTGCTCGAGGTCGGTCCAGGCACCGGTGTCATCACCCGCGCCATCCTCGCGCAGGGCGTACGGCCCGAAAACCTCTATGCCGTCGAATACAACACGGATTTCGTGCGCCATCTGCGCCAGCTCTATCCCGGCGTCAACGTCATCGAGGGTGACGCCTTCAACCTCAACGCCACGCTTGGCGAGAGAAGCGGGATGATCTTCGATTCCGTCGTGTCCGGCGTGCCGCTGCTCAATTTCCCGGTCGCCCAGCGCATCGCCTACATAGAGAGCCTGCTCGACCGTATCCCGGCGGGCCGCCCGATCGTGCAGCTGACCTATGGCCCGATGTCGCCGATCCCGGCCGGCCGCGGCGACTATACGGTCAAGCATTTCGATTTCATCTTCCGCAATATCCCGCCGACGCAGCTGTGGATCTACCGGCGTGAAACATAGGGGAATAGGGGAGTAAGGCAGTATGGGAGTAGGGAAGCCTTCGGAAACCGAACCGTTCATGCCCTACTGCCGTACTCCCTTACTCCCCTACTCCCTTACCTTTCGTGGCCAATGGCAGTGATCCCGAAAATCCTCGTCTTCGCCGGCTCGGTGCGCAGCGGCGCCTATAGCGGCAGGACGGCCGATGTGGCGCAGAAGGAACTTGCGGTGCAAGGCGCCGAGGTAACCCGCATTTCGCTGGCCGATTATCCCTTGCCGATCCTCGACGAGGATCTGGAGAAGGAAAAAGGTGTCCCCGAAAACGCCGTCAAACTCGGCCGCCTGATCATTGCCCATGACGGGCTGCTGATCGCCACGCCCGAATATAACGGCTCGATCCCGCCGCTGCTCAAGAACACGATCGACTGGGTGAGCCGGGTGCGCCGGGATGGCGGCCGATCGGTCAGGCCGCTCGCCGGCAAGGTCGCCGGGCTCTGCTCGTCCTCCAACGGCCATTTTGCCGGCATACGCTGCATAAGCCATCTGCGCGCCGTGCTGGTGCGCTGCCAGATGGAGGTGGTGACGCCGGAATGCTCGGTGCCGGACGGCGGCGATGCCTTCGACGAAGGTGGCAATTTCCGTGACGAAAGACTGTACAAATCGATGGAGCATTTATGCCGCACGCTGATCGTAACCTCGCGCATGCTGTCGACCCGGATCGAGGCGTGATCGCCGCAACCATGCAGACCCAATCCATGCAGGCCAAATCCATGCAGGAAAGACTGATCGTCGGCCTCGACGTGCCGACCGTGCGGGAAGCCGAGCAGGCGGTGCGAGAACTCGACGGCGTCGTCTCCTTCTACAAGATCGGCTACCAGCTGGCCTTTGCGGGCGGGCTCGACTTCGCCAGGGAACTGGCCAGCGGCGGGACCAAGGTCTTCCTCGACATGAAGCTGCTCGACATCGACCACACGGTGGCCAAGGGCGTCGAGAACATCGTCAAGATGGGCATGACCATGCTGACCATCCACGCCTACCCCAAGGCGATGCGGGCGGCGGTGGAGGCGGCCAGGGGCAGCGAGCTTTGCCTGCTCGCCGTCAGCGTCCTGACCTCGATGGACGAGCAGGACATGATCGATGTCGGTTATGAATACGATCCGCACACGCTGGTGCTGCGGCGCTCGGAACAGGCCCTGCATGCCGGTATGGGCGGCATCGTCTGCTCGGCGGCGGAAGCCGAGGCGGTGCGCCGCATCGTCGGACCCGACATGGCCGTGGTGACGCCAGGCATCCGACCGGTGGGCAGCGACCATGGCGACCAGAAGCGCGTGGTGACGCCGGCGCAAGCGATCCGCAACGGCGCCAGCCATCTGGTTGTCGGCCGCCCCATCGTCGCGGCAAGCGACCGCCGCGCGGCTGCGCAAGCGATCCTCGACGAAATGCGCTCTGCATAGAATTAAGGGAGAGAAGAATGCCCAAGGGATATTGGATCGCCCGCGTCGATGTGCGCGATGCCGAAGGCTACAAAGAGTATATCGCCGCTTCGAAACTCGCCTTCGACCGTTTTGGCGCGAAATTCCTGGCACGCGGCGGGGCGCATGAGCTGGCCGAGGGGCCTGGCCGCGCCCGCAACGTGATCATCGAATTCGAATCGCTGGCGATCGCGCATGACTGCTACCACTCGCCGGAATATCAGCGCGCCGTCGCCATCCGCCAGAAAGTCGCCGACGGCGAGATCGTGCTGGTCGAAGGAGCCTGAAGCCTATCCCGGTCCAGCAGGGTTAGCTTCCTTGTTTTTGAAGCAATTCCCTGGGAAAGCGCCACACAGTTTTCCTGGAATTGCTTCAGACCAAGTCCTGCAGGTTCACGTCGCGCAGCTTGGCCCCGCCAAGCAGCGCGCCGACCAGCTGGTGCTTGAGGGCAAGGCACTGCGCGCGGGCAAGTTTCACGATGCCGGGAACGTCGCTCTTCTCGCATGCCTGAAGCAGCTGCTTCTGCTGTTCGACGATCAGCGGCATGAAATCACGCGACTTGAAGCCGAGATGGAGCGCCCGTTCCGACTGGTCGAGGATCTGGCTGAGAAGCTGTGCCAGCCGCAAATTCTCGGAAAGCTCGGCAATCGCCAGGCGAAAGGCACGGTCTGCCGCAAGGAACGCGACAGGGCTGCGCAGCGTCTCGGGCTTCAGCACCTTTCTCGCCGCCAGCCTGATCTCCTCCAGTCCGCGCTCGGTGATGCCTGACGTGGCAACCCGGAACACTTCCGGCTCGATCAGGCCGCGCACGTCGAAGATCTCGTTGACGTCGCGCAAGGTCAATGTCGTGATGACATAGCCGCGGCGCGGCTCGCTCCTCACCAGGCCTTCCTGCATGAGGCGGGCAAGGGCGGAGCGGATGGTCGCCTTCTTGATGCCGTAGCGCGCCTCGATCTGCTTTTCGGTCAAGGCTTCACCGGGCGATAGGACGCAAGCGACGATATCGCTCTTCAGCTGTTCGTAAGCCTGTTCGCTGCGCAGCAGATCCGCCGTCGACAGCGCCGGCGTCCCGCCTTCGAACGCGGCCGATTTCGATGGCGTGGCTTTTGTCGGCTTCATGCTTCTCTCTCTTTGCATCGGCCTTGACATTGGCCATCTTAGCTGTGCTAACTGAGCATCTCAGTCAGGAGCTGTGGCATGCCTCTATCCGCCGACTCCCCTCTCTACCGCGCGATCAAGGATATCGTCAACGCGGCGGCAGGCGCCAATCCCTTCGATCAGGTCAAGGCCGTCTTGAGCGACTATACCAACCGCTTCCATGCGCTCGGCGGGCTTGTCCATGAGGAGGATGAGGATGAGCTGTTGCTGCATGCCAGCCCGCAGCTGACGATCTACCACATCACGCTTTCGCCAGGGGTGCAGTACCCGCCGCACAATCATCTGATGGACGCGCTGATCGGCCTCTATTGCGGCGGCGAGTCCAATTTCATCTACCCGCTCGCCGGCGAAAAGGTCGAAGAGCCGGAGCGGCAGGATTTTTCGGCGCCCGCGCTGGTGCATATGTCTGCCAGCACCATCCACTCGGTCGCCAATACCGGCAGCGCCCGCTCCGGCGCCCTGCATGTCTATCTCGGCGACTTGCCAGGCACCGACCGCCAGCTGTGGAGCCTGACCGACAACCAGCCGGAACCCTTCGACAACAACAGGTACATGGCCGGCGCGCGGCCGATATAGGCTGAGCCTAGCCGTAGCGCCGCTGGCTGGTCAGCCGGCTCGCCGCCGTCGCGGCCATGGCGTCCGCCAGCTCGAGGCCCCATTGCTTTCGGCAATAGTCGCGGAAGTCGAAGCAGGGCAGGCCTGGGCAGACCTCGAACTCGATCATGTGGACGGTGTCGTCGGCCTCGACGCGCAGGTCCACGGAAAACACGTCACGCAGGCCGAGCCCGCCGATCAGCCGCCCGGCGATCGCCCTGATCCTGGCGTCGGCGAGGGGCTGGACATCGGCGACGGCAACGAGCTGCGGTTCGGCATAAAGTCCCGCCGCCTTCGCCGCCTCGCCGGTTTCGCCGTAGAGCGCCATGCTGTCCGCCATGGTCTGGAAATCCGCGCCTGAATCGACAAAGGCGACGCCGAGCGCTTCGGTGCCGGTTTGCGGCGTCAGCCCGAGGAAGCTGGCGCGCACGTTGCGGCCGGCGACATAGGGCTGGACGACGACATCGTCGCGATAGGCGGCGAAGACCCGCCGGCTAAGCTCCAGCGCGTGGCCGAGATCACCCACACGCGAATCCGGCCAGATGCCGATCTTGGCGCCAAGCCGGTTGGGCTTGACGAACCAGCCGGCGGCGGAGGCCGGCGGCTCGACCAGCCATTTGCCGTCGCGGGCGAGACCGGCCTGCGGTACCGGCAAGCCGAGCGCGCCGAGCACGGCGCCGGAGCGGAACTTGTCCTGGCAGAGCGCGAACAGCGAATCATCGGCGCCGATCGTCCGCAATCCTTTGAGCCGAGCGAGCGCCGGCGCGGCGCCGCCACGGAAATAGGCAATGCCGTCGGAGAGCGTCCAGACCAGCGTGTTCTCAGCATCCGCGCGTTCCAGCGCCTCGCCGGCATCGTCGAGTGCTACCGGCGCAAAGGCGAGACCGCGCGCCGAGCAGGCGGCGGCAAGTGCCGCGAAGTCGGCGGCGATATCCGTCGACTGCGCCAGATAGGACGAGATCTCGGTGGCGCGCTGCGGCGGGAAGCCGTCAGCGAGCAGCCGGTCGAAGCAGGCCTTTTCCGGCTCGTAGACAAGGATCAGCTTCGGCTTGTGCTTTGACATGATGGAGCGGGATTCCAGCAGGGGCGATGACTTGGAGCGCGTCGCGTCGAAACGACATGCATTACCATCGCACGGCGGCTGCCATCGGCTTTCGCGAAACCGACCGTGCCGGGCGGTTGCGTGACAACGCCCGGCGAAAACAATCAGCCGCCGCTCCTGCTCAGGCGATCAGCACGCGCGGTTCGAACCGGCCGTTGACGGGGATGTCGATGAGGAAGGTCATGCCCGCCTGCGGGTCGAGCTTGCGCTGCTTGTCGTCCTTGCCCTTCCAGGCCGAGGTCACCGCCAGCCGGTCGGCCTTGGCGCCGACAAAGGCCGGGCAGGACGCCTGCGTCGCCGGCATGGCAATTTCGCGCAACAATGTGCCATCGGGCGAATAGGCCTTCACCGCCTTGCCGCCCCAGACGGCATTCCACAGCACGCCGTCGCGGTCGACGACGGAGCCGTCGATGTAGCCCTTCGACGAGCGGTGGTCGACGAACACTTTGGACTCGCCAACCGGCAGGCCCGTCGCCGGATCGCAGGCGACGCGCATCAACAGGCCGGTCGACGTGTCGGTGTAGTAGGCGATCGTCCCGTCCTGCGAAAAACAGATTGAGTTCGACACGGTGATGTCCGAAAACAGGCGGCGCAGTTCGCCCCTGAAGAACCAGTAGATCGAGCCCGCGCCCTTGCTCTCGTCCTTGGCCATCGTGCCGACCCAGAAGGCACCGCAGGGATGGACGCGGGAATCGTTGGATCGCGTGAGCGGATTGTCGGCCTCGATGGGCGTGTGCAGCGTCATCGCGCCGGTCGCGACGTCGCGGACAAAAAGCCCGGTCTCGGTGGCGATCAGCTGGCGTTGCTCGTCGATGATGGCGATGGCGCTGGCCATCTGGCCAAGCTCATGGATTTTCAGCGCGCCGGTGAGCGGCTTTTCCAGAAGCTTGCCGTTGACGATGTCGAACCAGAACAGCGCATCGGTGGCCGGATCGTAGCTCGGGCCTTCGCCGAGCTGGCAGATGTAATCGGAAAAAACCGAAACTTCGCTCATCATGCGTCTCCGAACACCGCATCCCAGGCCGCAACGGCGGCGTGCGCACGGGCGGCGACATCGTCGACGCTCATGCCAGGCTTGAACAGGCTGGAGCCCAGCCCGAAGACCGTGACGCCCACCGCCTTGTAGCTGGCAAAGTCCTTCTCCGAAACGCCGCCGACAGCACCGACAAGAGTCTGCGCCGGCAGCACCGCCCGGATGGCTGAAATGCCCGATGCGCCGAGCGCGCTCGCCGGAAAGAACTTCAAGGCCGAAGCGCCCAGTTGGATCGCCTGAAAAGCTTCGGTCGGCGTGAACACGCCGGGCATGGTCACCATGCCATAGTGCATGGCGCGCGCCATCACTTCGGCGTCGATATTAGGGCTGACCAGGAGCCGTCCGCCGGCCTGGTGCAGGCCATCGACATCGGCCGCCGTCAGCACCGTGCCGGCGCCGACCAGGGCCGATTTCGGCAGCACCTGGACAATCCTGGCGATCGACGAGAAGGGCTGGGGCGAGTTGAGCGGCACTTCGATCGCCTCGATGCCGGCGTCGAACAACGCCTGGCCCATGGCAATCGCCTCGGTGGGTTTCAGGCCGCGCAGGATGGCGACCAGCCCGCGCTTGAGTTTCGGGAAGGCTGCGGTCTCGGTCATGCCAAGGCTCCGGTTCTGGCGATCATGCCGTTTTCGCGCGCGGCTTCGATGAGGCCGGCGCGCACCGCTTCATCCGCGTCGACGGTGCGGACGGCAAGCCCTGCAAGGTCGAGCGCAGCCTGGTAGAGCACGGCGAGCGCACCCGAGGCAATCAGCACGACCGGCGCATCGCCGGCGCCATAGCGGCGCTTCGCCGAGGCGATCTCGCCGCCGATCAGAAGCCCGGACAGGCAGGCCGCCGCATCCTCCGATTTCAGGTCCTGCAGCAGCCCGGCGGCGCGGATGGCAAACAGTTTCGAGGTGACGTCGCCGCCCTCGCCAAGCGCCCGTTCGCACCATTGCCGGAAGAATGGACTGTCCGCCGTGACGGGTGCCGGATGCTCGCCCAGCGAATGCTTGAGAATGGAATGCGCGGCCAGTACCGAAAACAACTCGCCGGTCGGCCACGTGCCGAAGCCGGCAACAGCGCCGTCCTCGACCACCACCCATTTCGAATGGGTGCCGGGCATGCAGGCGAGATGCCGCCCCTTTGCCGGCAAACCGGCGCCGGCCAATTGCGTTTCCTCGCCACGCATGACATCGGGCGCATCAACCAGGCGCTGGGCGAGGCCGGGAACGATGCGGATGTCGCGGCGCTCGCCCTCGATACGGGCCGCGCCGAGCAGGATGGCGCCGATCGGCGTCGGCACGCTCACATAGGGCGCCTCGATCCAGCCCTGGCGGGAGCCGGCCATGCCGCAGATGATGACAGGCAATGTATCCAGTGCGCCCAGGGCGGCCAGATGGCCTTCCAGAACGTTCGAAAAGCCTTTTTCGCGTGCGGTGATTAGGCCGTCATCGCCGCGGCGCTCGGCAAGCACCTTGCCGCTGCTGTCGATCATCCATGCGCGAAGCCGGGTCGTGCCCCAATCGAGGGCGGCGACCGCCGGAGCGTTGCTGGCGATCCCCTGGCTCACAGAAAACCTCCGTCGACGATCAGCATCTGCGCCGTCAGCATGCGCGAGGCATCCGAGGCCAGGAACAGCACCGTGCCGACCATGTCGTCCGGGCGCATGACCTCCTTGATGCACTGCTTGGCGACATGGGCGGCAAGCGCCCCTTCGGTCACCCAGCGTTCCTGCTGCCGTTCGGTGATCACCCAGCCGGGCGCGACGGCGTTGACGCGGATGCGGTCCGGCCCGAGCTTGCCGGCCAGCCCCTTGGTGAGGCCGAGAATGCCCGCCTTGGCGGCGGTGTAGGCCGGCATGTCGGGATGGTTGATGAGATACGATGTCGAGGTGAAGTTTATGATCGAACCGCCGCCGGCCCGCTTCATGCCCGGCGCCACCGCCTGCGCGGTGAAGAAATGTGGTCTGAGATTGATCGCCTGGTTGTTGTCCCAGAACTCCACCGTCACGTCCTCGACGGCGTGTCGTTCGTCCCAGGCGGCGTTGTTGATCAGCACGGTGACATCGCCATGCGCCTCCGCCGCCTTGGCCGCCGAGGCGCGCAACGCCTCGATGTCGCGCAGGTCGGTCTTGAGGTAGAGCGGCCGGCGGCCGAATTCCTTCTCGATGCTGTCGGCAAGCAGCGTGCTCGGACCCTCGGCGATGTCGATGAAGGCGACATTGGCGCCCTGGCGCACAAACCCCTCGGTCAGCGCCGCGCCGATCCCGGAACCGCCGCCGGTGATCAGCACCGAGGCGCCCTTGAGGTCGGCAAAATCCGCCGATGGCATCATGTTTATTATCTCCGAGCGTGAACGGCGCGCATCCTAGCCACGCAAGTCGCGCGGGCAAGGGCGAAAAGCCGGATTTGCTGGCTTATGTCAGACAAAACGACAATGCGCCGCACTCGCCGCAAGGTCGCGATGGCCGACAGCGAGAAAATCGCCGATCAGATCGCCTTGGCGCGCAGCGCGCCGCGGAAAGAATCGCGGAGATAGCCGAGCGTGGCGTCGGCATCGACCGGCTTGCCGAAGAGATAGCCCTGCCCGCCGGCGCAGCCGAACTGGACCAGGCGATCGGCCTGCGCTTCCTCTTCGATGCCTTCGGCGACCACATCCATGCCCAACCCTTCGCACATGGCGAGAATGGCGCGGATGATGTGTTCCGACGGGCGGTCGTCGAGAATGGAGGAGACGAAGGCCCGGTCGATCTTGAGCTTGTCGAAATGGAATTCGCGCAGGCGGCCGAGAGAGGACTGGCCGGTGCCGAAATCGTCGAGCGAGACGCGGATGCCGACGCGTCGCAGGTCCTCGACGATCTGCGCGGCCGAGGCCGGATCGTTCATCAGGCCGGTTTCGGTGATCTCGATCTCCAGGCGGCGCGGATCGAAGCCGGTGCGGTCGAGAATCGCCAATATGTGCAGGCCGGTGTTCTGGTCGACGAGCTGCGAGGGCGACAGGTTGAAGGACAGGAACAGGTCGCTCGGCCAGCTTCGGGCCGCCTCGGTCGCCTTGCGCAGCACGAGCTGCGACAGCGGGCCGATGATGCCGCGTTCCTCGGCGATGGGGATGAAGACCGTCGGCGGCACCGCGCCGAGATCACGATCGGTCCAGCGCGCCAGCGTCTCGAAGCCGATGGTGCGGCGCGTGGTGAGGTCGACGATCGGCTGGAAATGCGGCTCCACTTCGCCGGCGGAAACGGCGCGGCGCAGCGCCTGCTCGATGCGGGTGACGCGCTTGGCCGCCTCTTCCATCTCGCGTGTGTAGACGACGACCCGGCCACGGCCGGAGCGCTTGGCGTGGTAGAGCGCCGTCTCGGCCTTGTTGATGAGGATCTCGGTGGTCTCGTCGCCGGAATAGAACAGCGAGCAGCCGACCGAGGCCGACAGCCTGGCGGTGCGCTCGCCGACATCGTAGGGCGCCGACAGGATTTCGATCAGCATGCGGGACTTTTCCGCCGCCGCTTCCTCGGAGAACACCAGCGGATAGAGGAAGGCGAATTCGTCGGCGCCGATGCGGCAGACCGTGGAATGGCCGTCCATCGAGGCGCGCAGCCGCATGGCGACCTGGATCAGGATGTCGTCGCCGGCCTTGTGGCCGAACAGATCGTTGATCGGCTTGAAGCCGTCGAGGTCGAGAATGCCGACGGTGAAGGGCGCGGGATCGTCGGCACGGTCGCTGATCAGGCGATCGACCTTGTCGAAGAAGCGGCGATGGTTGCCAAGCCCGGTCAACGGATCTGTGAAGGCCAGATCCGTGCTCTCCCTGTTTGCCTGACCGGTGCCAAACGAAGTTTGCATCGGTGTCCCTGTTTTTGACGTCGGAATTTATGCGCGAGACTGGCAGCAAACCCTTTAGGAAACGTATCTCGAAAATCGATTTTTTGAAGCCCGGACATGATCTGGAAAAACGCAAGCCAGGTTTCACCGGCGATTTGCCGCGGCAGCAAGCCCGACGCCTTCGGGGAGCTGGCTAAACCAGGCGCCAAACCTTTGTTCTGGCGCCGATTTTCAGCCGCTGGACTTGACGCGATAGAGCTCGAGCGGCGCGCCATGGGTCTCGGCCACCGGCTCCAGCCAGTCCGGCACGTCGCCGCGCATCAGCCCGCCCAGAAAGCCGTCCGGCGCCCTGGCCGCGAAGAGCCGGCTTTCGGGATTGCCGCGGCAGAGCGCGACAAGGCCGACATGGTGGCTTTCGAGGATCGTTTTCGCGTCCGTGGCGGAACCCAGCAGCGCGTCCAACGCGAGCAGGTTCCCGGCGACGTTGCGATGGTAGAGCCCGGCCAGCGCGCGATGGCTGGTAAAGGCAAGGATTGGCGAGCCAAGATTGGAGATGCTGAGAACCGTGGTCGCCGGCAAATGGCCGAGCGCGGCGAAGGACGGCTTGGCGTGGCAGAGCGCATCGGTGTCGGGCTCTTTGCCCGCCGCGCCGGTTTCGAAGGCGCCTGACGCCGCGCCGGCCGCGCCCGCCCAGATCGCGTTGACCGAGATCAGCCACGCCGCCGCCATCCGGAGCACGGCGCTGCGCGATGGGCTGGCCTCCGCCCGCTGCCGCCACTTGGCGATCCAGGCGCAAAGCGGGATCACCGCCAGGGCAATCGAGAAGGTCGAGCCGCGCACTTCCCAGGCGCTGACCAGGAATGCCACAACCAGCAGCGCGCCGACGAGGCTGTCCTGCCGCCGCCAGCCGCCACGGCCGAGGCGAAGCGCCATCAGCATGATCGCCACCGCCGGCGTGGCGAAACGCGCCACCACCATGCCCGGATCGCTCGAGGCAAGCTGGATGATCGACTGCGCCTCCTGGATATGACCAAGCCATATCTGCCCGAGGCGCGGATCGAGCTCGGCATAGGGCGCGGCTAGGCATTGCGGGAACAGCAGCACCATGACGGCCGCAAGCGCGAGCGCAAGCAGGCCGAGCGCCGTCAGGCGCCGGCCCATCGTGGCGTTGGCCACGCCGATCGAAGCCACGGCGGCGAGGCCGCATCCGGCGAGCGCGGCCACCACGAACTGCACTGTCGAGAAGGCATCGCATTGCGGCTGGCCCCAGGCCGACGGGGCGATGGTGGTAACGAAGACCAGCCCTGAAACGCCGGCAAAGCCAAGACCGAAATCCCTGGCGATCCGCCGCTCACCGCCGGGGTCGGCGACAAACAGCAAGGCGACGCAGGCGCCGATGGTGGCGACATAGGGCGCCGTTTCCATGCCGACGGCCAGCGTCAGCGCCGCGCACAGGCCGGCAAGCAGCGCTGCCCAGCGCCGCACGGGTGCTTCGAGCAGCAGGCTCAGGCAGGCCACGGTCAGCGTCAGCTGGACATTGTGATGATCGAGCGAGCCAGGCGAAAAGATGCCGATGAAATGCAACGCAGCGGCGCCGATGACGACGGACGGCAGCACGGCGGCGGCGCCGGCGAAACTGCGCGCCGCGCGGATGATGAAGAGCAAGGCGAGACAGAAGAGCAACGCCGGCCAGAGCACCTCGGCGATGGTCTCGGCCATGGCCACGCTGCCGGTCAGCGCCGAGGCCATGAAAACGATGGCGGCGAGCGGCGCATCGACCAGCCGAGACCAGTGCATGACGAAGCCGCCTTCAACGCCCATCCGGTACTGATGCAGGTCGAACCAGCCCTGGCCGGCCAGCATGTCGCGAACCTCGACCAGACGCAGCAGACTGTCATTGTCGCCGCCGGCGTCGGTCAAGTCGCGGAATCCGCCGAGAGCGCTGACGGCAACCATCACCAGCGTGGCGACGAACGCGAACGCAAGGTCGTTGCCCCGTGACGCAGGTGGCGTGGCCTCGACGGAGATCATGGTATCGGCAGGAGTCACGGCACGGCCTCTGGGCGCTTTCTTGATGAGGGAAACTATCGCGAACTCACTGCGCAAACCTTAAATCGGCCTTGCGCCAAGCAATCCCATGCCGCGAAACGCTTTGTTTGCCATTCACCGATATGGTCCGGATCAGACGATGAACAGCGGTTCGATCGGGGGCCTTGGCATGAGCGTTGTGGCGATCGAGAAAAAGATACTGAACGCGGCCCACGGCCGGGCCGTGTTTCAACGCCGCATCCGTGTCCTCTCCGAACATGTCGGCGCCATGCTGGGTGCCGAAGGCACCGTTCTTGACCTCGGCTGCGGCGATGGTTCGCTCGCCAAGGCGGTGATGGACAGGAAACCGGGGCTGATTTTTCGCGGCATCGATGTCTTCGTGCGGCCGCGTACGGCCATTCCCGTAGAGGTTTTCGACGGCGTCACGATCCCGGCGGCTTCCGGATCGTTCGACTGGGTGACCATCGTCGACGTTCTCCACCACACGGACAATCCCGGCCATCTTGTCGCCGAGGCCGCAAGGGTCGCCCGCAAGGGCGTTGTCATCAAGGATCACTTGCGCGACGGGCTCTTCGCCTACAGCACGCTTCGGTTCATGGACTGGGTGGGAAACAAGGGGCACGATGTCAGGCTGCCCTACAACTATCTGTCCAGGCAGGAATGGGACACGATTTTCGGCCAGATTGGTCTTAAAGCCCAAAGCTGGCGCGAAGACCTGGCGCTCTATCCCTTTCCGGCGAACCTGCTGTTCGACAGAGGCCTGCACTTCGTCGCATTGCTTCGGTAGCCGCCGGCCGCGATCGAACCGCTCTTCACGCGGCTCTTTGATCGTCGCGAAACACCCAGGCCGATGACAGCGCATAACTCGCCGCGCCCGCGGCGAGCGTGATGATGGCCGACATGACCAGCGGCGAGGCGGAAAATACCGACACCGCGACATGGGCGGACAGGCCTGCAAACACCGCGCAGACCAGTTGCGTGACGAGATAGCGCGGCAGCGTACGGCGATGGTCGTGCTGTCCCTCGAACGTCCAGCCACGCTGTGCCGAATACGCCACGACAAAGGCCAGCATGTAGGCGATGACGCTTCCGACAAATGGCGGCAGGCCGGCCGACACCAGGGCCCATGACAGCACGAAGAACAGCAGCGCCGCGCCGATGCCGACGACCGCGAAGCGGACAAGCCGTATCGCGGTGAACTTTTCCAGAAGCCGGCTCATTTTTCGGCGGCCGCGGCGGGTTCGGCTGACCCGCTGGCCTGGCCGGCTTTCAGCCGCTTGACCGGGATCTCCAGGACGCCGAGCAGGAATGCCGAAAAGAAGGCCTGGAACGAAATGACGACCAGGCTCAGGCCGAGCACCACGATGCGCGGGATTTCGGAATCGTTCAGCGGGCCGAAGCCAAGATGCGCCCAGCGCATTACCGCATAGCCGCAGAACAAGACGCCGCCGGCAAAGCAGATGCCGGCATTGGCGGCAAGACGGTCGGTGCTGATGGTCCTGGTCAGCCAGTCGGACCCGCGGCTGCGCGGCAGGATGCCGGTGATCTCGGCATAGTATCGCGATATGGCGCCGAAGGTGATGAGCTGGATGCCGGTGATGATCATGAAGCAGGCGGCGACGAAGGTGTTGAGGTCGAGCGAAAGATTGTCGATCACCCGCAGCGGGCCAAACACCAGCAGGGCCGCGAACAGCGTGCCCAGGCCGCACAGCACCGCGCCGGGAATGAAGAACATCCAGCGCGGGTTGTAGACGAGCAGGAATTTGAGATGCCGCCAGCCGTCGCGCCAGGTCCTGAGATGCGGCGGCCGGCTGCGCCCGTCGGGCTTGAGCGTGGTCGGTACTTCCTCGATGCGCAGGCCGGCAAGCGCGCTGCGCACGACCATTTCGCTGGCGAATTCCATGCCGGTCGTCTGCAGGTCGAGCTTGCGTATGCTCTCGGCGTTGAAGCCGCGCAGGCCGCAGTGGAAGTCGCCGGTCTTGATGCGGAAAAACAGGCGGCCCACGAAGCTCAGCACCGGATTGCCGAGATAGCGATGCAGCGGCGGCATGGCGCCGCTTTCGATGCCGCCCTGGAAGCGATTGCCCATGACCAGGTCGGCGCCGTCGCGCAGGCGCGCCATGAAAGCATCCAGCGCGCCGAAATCGTAGCTGTCGTCGGCATCGCCCATGATGATGAAACGCCCCCTGGCGGCGGCGATGCCGCCCAGAAGTGCGGCGCCGTAGCCCTTCTGCGTCACCGGTACGACGCGGGCGCCACCCTCTGCCGCGATCTCCTGCGAACCATCGGTGCTGCCATTGTCCGCGATCAGCACCTCACCCAGGATTCCGGCTTTGTCGAGGAAGGCCCTGGCCTTGCCGATGCAAACGGCCAGCGTCTCGGCCTCGTTGAGGCACGGCATCAGGATGGTGAGTTCAAGCTGTTTGGTCGCGGCGGCGCGAATGGCGGTGAGCGCGTTCATGGTCGTTGTTCCATCGAGGATCCCCATCCGGCGCCTGCCGTTGGGGCATTCGAGGCCCATTCTTGTACGGCAAGGCTTAAGAAAACGATGACGCGGCCGCTTGCCTTGTCGCGATCAGGCAGGCGGGGTTGCATCCTGCAGTCGCCGATCTTCGGATGTCGCGATTGGCAGAAGGCCCGGCGACCCTTATATCGCTCTCGTCGACTGCGCTGGGGACCCGCCATGAAGCTGAAAATCGCCGTCCAGATGGACCATATCTCCACCGTGTCGATCGCCGGTGACACCTCGTTTGCGCTGTCGCTGGAAGCGCAGCGGCGCGGCCACCAATTGTTCCACTACACGCCCGACCGGCTGTCGCTGCGCGACGGCAAGGTGTTTGCCCGCATCGAGGAGATGCAGGTGCGCGACGAGAAGGGCAGCCATTATTCGCTGGGCGAAAAGGTGCGCACCGACCTGTCGGAGATGGACGTGGTGCTGCTGCGCCAGGATCCGCCCTTCGACATGAACTACATCACCACCACGCATATCCTCGAGCGCATCCACCCCAAGACGCTGGTCGTCAACGACCCGGCCTGGGTGCGCAACAGCCCGGAAAAGATCTTCGTCACCGAATTTGCCGATTTGATGCCGGACACGCTGATCACCAAGGATCCGCTGGAAGTCGCCGCCTTCCGCAAGGAGTTCGGCGACATCATCGTCAAGCCGCTCTACGGCAATGGCGGCGCCGGCATCTTCCATCTGCACGAGGCCGACCGCAACCTCGCCTCGCTGCTCGAAATGTTCGGCCAGCTGTTCCGCGAGCCCTATATCGTGCAGCGTTACCTCAAGGACGTGCGCAAGGGCGACAAGCGCATCATCCTGATCGACGGCGAGCCGGTCGGCGCTATCAACCGCGTGCCGGCCGAGCACGATTCGCGCTCCAACATGCATGTCGGCGGCCGCGCCGAAAAGACCGAACTGACCGAGCGCGAGCGCGAGATCTGCGCCCGTATCGGGCCGTCGCTGAAAGAGCGCGGCTTCATCCTGGTCGGCATCGACGTGATCGGCGACTACATGACCGAGATCAACGTGACCTCGCCGACCGGCGTGCGCGAAGTGCAGCGTTTCGGCGGCGCCGACATTGCCAGCCTGTTCTGGGACGCTGTCGAGGGGAAGCGGACGTAAGCCTTCGGCCTCGAAATCGTATCGGCCGATGCCCAACAACAGATGAGTTCTGGCGACCATCGAGTCGTTCAGCGCGCTTTCCGCTGATTGTCCGAGATCAGCGACGATCTCCCGTTCGCCAGATCGCGATTTCCGCTCTCGCCAGGGGGAAACATAAAAATATAGCCAAATTTTCCATGTATACAAACAAATATCACGTGAATTTGTCTCTATCCTGTTAGTTTTTTTGCAACCTTCATTAGAGATTACTCAAATATCTATAGTGCTCCTAATAAATATGGATAATGATTTAATGACCGTGCGCCGATAGATGGCATTCGACTCCACTCGACTGAAGAATTGTGAATACCCTTGCCACCTCGGAGCGCGGGTAACCAGCCAGTCACCAGGAGGAAAGTCATGCCAAAAGCGAGAGACGTTGCAAACCTTCTGAATGAACTTCACGACCGAAAGATCGTGAATCTCGACACCTCTCTGAAGTCCGTCCTCCAGCCCTCCGCGCTGGACGAGCTCGACCCAGGCGGCAAGGTCGCGACCTCGGTCGTTGCCTGGGACGGATATGGCCTCGTAATCAAGGGCAATGTCGCGTCCATCGGCGAAGTGTCGGCTCTTGGCCAGGGCATCCGCCAGCAGCTTGGCTCGAGTGCCCAGAAGACGAGTGAGTAGCCCTGCCGCCGGCTCGCGCCGCAGAAGCGACGCCTAAAGCGCGTCGCGTTGAAACGGATTCATGCGACGCGCTTTAGGCCGTTGTTTTCATGCATGTCGTCTCCCCAAAACCGAGGTCACTTTTGGGCGACATGCATTGGCCGGGCGAATGGGACGACTACGGGGTTTCGGCGAGATGGTTCCGACAATTGATCCAGAGCTGCTTGGCAACCGTCTCGCCGACGTCCTCGAGTTTTCGCTCAGGCATCTGCCGAGTCTCGACCGATATTCAAGGCTGTGGCCGGATGATCCCAATGAGGACGCCGTTCAGATGCGGGACAAGGTCCTGGCCGAAACGGCGATCCTTGTCCTTTTGGCATCGCGCGTCGAGCAGACGGGGCGAATTGCTGGTCTGATCGAGCAGTTGGTCGACGTCCTGGAAGGATGCAGCACCGACAACCGGACCAAGGAATTGCTGCTGCGTTGTCCACACATGGCCGCGCCCCTGGGCCTGACGCAGATCGTGCTCGCGCAACGCGGACGCGGCGACGCCGAGACGCAAACTATTCTGCGAAACATTTTCAGGGACGGACTGGCCGACACGCTCGAGCGCATACCCTATCGCGCCATGGAGGTCGAATGGGTGGAATCGCTGCTCAATCTCGGGTTCCGGCCGGATTTCGAGGCTGCTTTCCCAAGCAACGTTCTGATGAAGGAAGTCCATCCGATCAGCATGAGCCGTTCGACAGGCTACGGCGTGACCCACGGTCTCATGTATGCGACCGATTTCGGGTCCCGTCCGCCGCCATGCTGCGTGGACGTGTCCCTGGCGCGTGGACGCATCGACGCCGCGGTTGCCTGGGTTCTCGTCAATGACGACCTCGATCTCCTGATAGAGTTCATCATTGCGACGACGCTGTTGCGGCAGCCGTGGTCGCCGTATGTCTGGCTGGCCTGGGATCTTTATAACGGGGTCGTTGAAGAACTCGGGTTCCTGCCAAGCCCGAGTTTCGATCCGGCCCAGTTCGCCGCTCTGCAAGGTGACGAGGCCGCCGCTTACGCCTTCCGTCATGTCTACCACACCGTCTATGTGGCGGGACTGCTCAGTGCGATCCTGTTGACCCCGGAGGCAACGGGCGTCTCCGGCGATTGGACGGCACCACGAGTGTCGATGAACGGAGCGGCAGCGGCGTGCGCCGATGCCGCGCAGCGGGGACGGATGTTCGCCCGCGTGCCGGTCGAGGGCCAGGACGCCGAGGCGATAGCCGGGCGCACGATAGACCCCGCGACAGCGCTCACGCGCGTCTCGGACCTGCTTGACAATATGCTGCAGGAGCATCGCCAATGGCGCAAAGTCCTGCAGGCGCATTCGTTCGAGCCCGCCCTCCTGGCGCAGGTCCTGGGCGATGCCGCGATTATCCATGCCGCCCGCCGCTATGACCTGCCGAAGCTGATCATCGCGATCGAAACCATGCTGGCGATGCCGCTGCCACCATCTCCGACCCTGATCGAGGGCGCGTTGTTCCTCGCACGCCAGCAACTTCAGGACGGCTGTATCGGCGTCCAGTTTCTCAACCCGGAGCTGCGTGAACTGGCCGTCGCCGCACAGACCACGGAGGTGGCTTCGAGCTGTCTTGAAGCATGCGCCCGACGTTTTGCCATGGCGTGACAAGCCTTCGGCTTACCCGAAAGGAAGGTCCATGTTCCGCGTCCTGCTTGTTCAAATGCCGTTTGCCGACATCAACCGTCCGTCGATCGGTATCAGCCTTCTGAAGGCGGGGCTGGCCCGTGTCGGCATCGCCTGCGACATCGCCTATCTCAACCTGGATTTCGCCAGGCATATCGGCGTCGAAAACTACGGCCACATCGACCGGTTCAATGGCGCCCCGCAACTTGGCGAATGGCTTTTCGCCGAGGCTCTGTGCGGTCCCGGCCTGCCCGACGTCGCGACCTACTACAATGAGGTTTTGCGACCGGCGATGGCCGAGCCCTTCGGCCGAAGTGCAGCGTTCATGGCCGATCAGACCGAGGACCTGGAAATGGTCGCCGGCCTGACACGCCTTCGCCGACAGGCCGCCGATTTCCTGGACGAATGCCTGAACGCCTTCGATTGGGGGCGGTACGACATCGTCGGCTTCACATCGACCTTCCAACAGAACACGCCGTCGCTCAGCCTCGCCCGGCTGGTCAAGAGCCGACACCCCGGCGTGCTCACCGCGCTCGGAGGCGCGAACTGCGAAGGCAAGATGGGTGTGGCCATGCACCGTCTTTTTCCCTTCATCGACATCGTCTGCTCAGGCGAAGGCGACAAGAGCTTCGTAACGTTCGCGGCCAGCCTCGCGGCCGGCGAAGTACCCCCCACCATCAACGGCATCATCCGCCGCGTGGACGGTGAAACGCTGGTTCCGCCGGCGCTTGCCAATCCGGTCCAGGACATGGACTGGCTGCCCGTCCCCGACTACCGCGATTTTTTCGACACGCGTCTCAAGCTGGCCGGAGCGGCGGATGATTTGACCGTTCCAATCGAGTCCTCCCGCGGATGCTGGTGGGGCGAGACCGCGCACTGCACTTTCTGCGGCCTCAACGGCGGCACCATGGCCTTCAGGACGAAATCCGCGGATCGGTTTCTCGGGGAACTGACGGATCTGGTTGGCCACTACGGGATTCGCAATTTCGCATCCGTCGATAACATCATCGACATGCGATATTTCCAGTCCGTGCTGCCGAGGCTGGCGAAAAGCGATCTCGGCGTGACGCTGTTCTACGAGACCAAGGCCAACCTCAACCGGTCGCACGTTCGCTTGCTGAGGCAATCCGGCGTGACACAGATCCAGCCTGGCATCGAGAGCCTGAGCACCGCCACCCTCAATCTCATGCGCAAGGGCGTGCACGCCTACCAGAACATCCGGCTCCTGCGCCTGTGCGCGGAGTATCTCGTGCATCCCAGCTGGAACATCCTTGGCGGGTTTCCCGGCGAAGATCCGGACGAATACCGTCGTCAGGCCGACCTGACGGAACTCATCGTCCATCTGACGCCGCCGATCTATGTCGGCTGTGTTCGGCTCGACCGCTTCAGCCCGCTCTTCGAGCACGCGACGGAAATGGGCGTCGGCAGCGTCCGCCCGATGGCGGCCTACCGCTACATCTATCCGTTTGCACAGAACGAGCTCACCAATCTGGTCTACTTTTTCGACTTCGACTATCGCGATGGCGAGATGCCCGAAATCTACCTAAGCGATTTGCGAGACGCGGTCGGTCGCTGGAAGGCGTTGAATGCCCACGACGCGCTGGTCTATCTCGACGACGGCAAGAAGATCATCATCGCCGACCGTCGGCCCGTGTCGGTCGAGAAGCGGATCGTGCTGGCCGGCCTCGATCGCGAGGTCTATCATCTTTGCGAGGATGGCGCGTCGCTCGCCGCGATCGCCCGCTCGCTGACCGCAGCCGGTCGAGCCGCATCCGAAGCTTCCCTCCACCGTATTGTCGAGAAGCTCGTCGGCCTGCGCATCGTGATCTATCTCGATGATCGGTATTTGGCGCTCGCCGTCGACGGAAGCCCGCGCATCGAAATGCTGGCGGATTGCCTCGCCGCGGGCAACGAACCGCCTGCCGACGTCGCAAAGTCCGTGCGCAAGCTGTTCGATGAACTCCCCGATGTGTTCGGACGCCGCCTGATTCACCACCTGGAGCGGAACGCCTCGAAGGAACCTGTCCATGCGTAACGGCTCCTGGGACCTGCCGCGGCTGCTTGCCCCGTTTCGCACGCAATCCTTCTACGACGGTCACTGGGAAACCGATGCGTTGCGCGTCGCGGGCCGGGATACAGACTATTACGCGTCCCTGTTTGGGATGTCCGACATCGACGCGCTTCTGGCCTTCACGGCCGGAGGCAATGCACGTCTCGTCCAGTGGCGCGATGGGCGCGTCATTTCGAAGGCACTGCCACTAACGGGTGATGGCGTGCCGAACATGTACATGATCTATCGGTCTTACCATGACGAGGGCTATTCGCTGAGCGTCGACCGTCTCGATCTGCGCTGGAAGCAGGTCTCGGCCCTCTGCAAGGAACTGGAGAGCAAGCTGCACTACCCGGTGGCAGCCAATCTCTACATGACGCCACCCGGAGCACAGGCATTTCCGGTGCATTTCGATACGCACGATGTATTCGTGCTGCAGCTGGCAGGCTCCAAGAGATGGCGGATCTACGGTACGCCCGTTGTCCTTCCTCTCGCGGATACTCCCTCGGCCCTCTCGCCAGGCGAAGCAGGAGAACCACGGGACCCCATCGATCTTGTCGCAGGCGATCTGCTCTACCTGCCCCGCGGCCTGGCGCACGAGGCGCAGACGCTCGGCGAAGCCTCGCTGCACCTGACGATCGGTGTCCATGTCTTTCGTTGGGCGGATGTGCTTTCGGAAGCGCTGACGATGGCGACGCGGAAAGACAGCCGCTTCCGGCAGGCGCTGCCGCCGGGATTCCTGGATCGTGATGCGGGGGACTTTCGCGAACCGTTCAAGGCTCTTCTGTCGGTTTTTGCGGAAATGGCCGATTGCGAGAGCTCGATCTGGCGGGTGGGGCAGCGGCTTCTGACCAATGGCCAGCCTCAACCGGACGGTCATTTCACCACGCTGGAGCAACTGCCGCAGCTGAACCTGAACAGCCTTGTCGCCCAGCGCGCGGGGATGATGTGCAAGGTGACCTCGAGCGGAGGCTCCGCGGCGATCCACTATCCCGGAAATGTGGTCTCGGGGCCTGCGGCCATACAGCCCGCACTTCAGTTCATCGCCGCTACCCCGAAATTCGCGGTCCGCGACCTGCCGGATTGTCTGGCAGACACCGACAAGGTGGTGCTCGCCCAGCGCCTCGTTCGCGAGGGACTGCTGACGATCGTTCGCCTTGGTGCGGCAGAGGCGGCGAATGGAAGGGTGACGCCCTCCCGGCGGAGCCGTCAGGCCGCCAACCGTGCGTGACGTGCGCCCCTTCGCGGCGCCGACAGAGACGGTGGAGCAAGCCGTTTTCAGTTTGTATTAACCATGTTCCGCTTTTGCAACCGGGCTCAATCCCGCCGCAACCCCTGCGTTTGCCTGTTCCTGTAATGTTCTTGATTTGACCGGCAATCTGTGATTGTCTTCCACTGGGGCCCACGTTCCGGGCCAATCGCAGGGGTTGCGGCCCTTATTTGGGGTGGGGAAATGGTGGCGCGGGTTCGCACGGTCGCTTTCCAGGGCATCGAGGCCGTGCCGGTCGACGTGCAGGTGATGATCGCGCCGGGCAAGGTCGGCATGCAGATCGTCGGCCTGCCCGACAAGGCGGTGGCCGAAAGCCGCGAGCGGGTGCAGGCGGCGCTGCATGCGTCCGGCCTGTCGATGCCGTCGAAGAAGGTGACGGTCAATCTCGCGCCCGCCGACCTGCCCAAGGAAGGCAGCCACTACGATCTGCCGATCGCGCTGGGCCTGATGGCCGCGCTTGGCGCCATTCCGGGCGACATGCTGGCCGGCTATGTCGTGCTTGGCGAACTCTCGCTCGACGGCACGATCGCGGCCGTCGCCGGCGCCTTGCCGGCGGCGATCGGCGCCAATGCCGAGGGCAAGGGCCTGATCTGCCCGTTCGCCTGCGGGCCGGAGGCGGCCTGGGCCGGCAAGGACTTCGACATTCTGGCGCCGCGCAGCCTGATCGCCATCGCCAATCATTTCCGTGGCACGCAGGTGTTGTCGCGCCCCGAAGCCGGCATCCATGCCGCGGCGCGCGACCTGCCCGACCTTGCCGACATCAAGGGCCAGGAGACCGCCAAGCGGGCGCTGGAAGTGGCGGCGGCCGGTGGCCACAATCTGCTGATGGTCGGTCCGCCAGGCTCCGGCAAATCGATGCTGGCGCAGCGGCTGCCGTCGATCCTGCCGCCGCTGGCGCCGAAGGAATTGCTCGAGGTCTCGATGATCGCCTCGGTGGCGGGCGAGCTCGGCGAAGGCAAGCTGACCGACCGGCGCCCCTTCCGCGCCCCGCACCATTCGGCCTCGATGGCGGCGATGGTCGGCGGCGGGTTGCGCGCGCGGCCGGGCGAGGTGTCGCTGGCGCATCACGGCGTGCTGTTCCTCGACGAATTCCCCGAATTCACGCCGCAGACGCTGGATGCACTGCGCCAGCCGCTGGAAACCGGCGACTGCATGATCGCGCGTGCCAACCACCGCGTCACCTATCCGGCGCGGATCCAGCTGGTGGCGGCGATGAATCCGTGCCGCTGCGGCATGGCCGGCGAACCAGGCTATCGCTGCCTGCGCGGCGAACGCTGCCGCACCGACTATCAAGCGCGCATTTCCGGTCCGCTGCTCGACCGCATTGACCTGCGGATCGAAGTGCCGGCGGTCTCGGCCAGCGACCTGATAAGGCCGGACCGGGCGGAGAAGAGTGCTGATGTGGCGCTGCGCGTGGCACGTGCCCGCACCTTGCAGCGCGAGCGTTTCGAGCGGCTCGGCGTGACCAGCGCCACCACCAACGCCCATTGCGCGCCTTCCGTGATCGAAGACATCGCCATGCCCGATACCGCTGGCCTGTCGCTGCTCAAGGACGCCAGCGAGAAGCTCGCCTTCTCGGCGCGGGCCTACCATCGCGTGCTGAAAGTGGCGCGCACTCTGGCCGATCTCGACGCCAGCGAAACCGTCGGACGCATCCATCTGGCCGAGGCGATCTCCTATCGCATGAGTTCGGAGTGCGTGGCGCAGGCGGCGTAGTCGAAGGGCATTGGCAGCTTCGCCCGGTCCGTTTCTCCGCGCCGATCCTCTTTTGCCCGGATCAAACGGTCGCGGGGATCAACTTCTGAAGCGTCGGCGTCAGGATCATGCCGAAGGTCAAGACATCGCCATAAGCGCGCGCGGAAAGCATTGCGCCATGCACGGTTGCCATGAAGGCCTCGGCCTCGACGCGAGGCGAAGCGGAAATTGTCAGCGTGCCTTTTTCGGCGCCGCGTTCGATGACGCCGGTCAGCCATCCCGAGAGGAACTGAAAATACGCCCGCACTTCCACGGCAACCTCCGCCGGAAGGGCCGGCAGCTCGCTGGCAAGCAGCGCGCAGACGCAGAACGGCATGCTCGCATCCTCGATGCACCGGGCCCAGATGCCGGCATAGGTTCGCAGCAACTCAGGCGACTCGGGGACGTCGCGCTCAAGCCCTCCCAGACCCGTGACGGCCTCCTCGAGGTAACGTTTGAGCAAGGTCTGCACGAGGTCGACCTTGCTGGGGAAATGGTGATGGATGCTGGCTTTGCGGATGCCGATCACTTCGGCGATATCGGCGTAGCTGAAGCCATTGTATCCGCCGGCGATGATGAAGGTTCGCGCTGCGGCTAGGATCTCATCGGCAGTGTTTGAAGGCTTGCTCATAAACGTACCTGCCTTTCCGCAAGGGGACTTTAACTTGCGACCCGCGGCGACTTGCGAAGGACGTCGCTGACCGACAGCCATAGAGCGGACACGAGGAAGTAGAAGGCGCCGAACGCGGCATAGGGCGCAACATTGGTGATGCCAATGATCTCCGTGCCGCCGGCCATCTTGATGAAGAAGACACCTGCCAGCGCGGATTGGGCGCCGCTCAGTATCATCGCCCATTGCGCGCCGTTGGTTTTCCAGCGGCGCACTGCGGTCAAGAGTTGCAAGATGCCGGAAAAAGCGGCCCAGACGCCATAGACCGAGAGCACCCCGTTCATGCTGTGACCAAGCGCGATGGCGACCGCAATCGCGGTGATGATGCTGACGGCGAAGTTGAGCAGCTGCGATTTGTTGCGACCGAGCCCGCCGCTACGCTTGGCGTCGATGTAGTTCGCGAGCGCGTCCCATGCGGGGTAGGCAACCAGCATAGCGGCAGCGAGCGGCGGGCTGCTCTTCGCGACGGTGAAAGCCGCCGCAACCCAGGCCGCCGATACGGCAAACCGCAGATAATAGTAGCTTCTGAGCCATGCGTTTGATGATGCGGCGCGGCTCTGGTCATTCATTTGTCCAGGCATGATGGGATCTCTCGTTTCGATTGTCTACCAACTAGTAGGTAGACATCTGATCGTCAAGGCGCCAAGAACCGGTTCGCCAGTCAATCGACATCGCATTTATGTGATCGGTGGCTTGATCTCGTGACGCCGGTTCGCTGTCTAACCAATCGCAGCGCCGCCCCTCATCCGCCTGCCGGCACCTTCTCCCTGTATAGTGACGGGGAGAAGGGAGCTACTGCGCCCTCGGCGCTCTTCCTGCGACGTGGGTGATTGGCGAAATCGGCGATAGCAGCGTCTTTCTCCCCGTCACTATACGGGGAGTTGAGAGGCGGTCCGCGAGGCGGACGAAAGTCAATTGCTTGGCTTTTCGAGCGACGAACGCCCGGCGGGGTAATGAGGGGCAGCGCGGATCGACGATACCCAATCGACCCGCTGCATCAGGTCATTTCAACGCAAATCCGCTTAGCCCTGCTGCGCCTTCAGTTCCTGCCTCCGCGCGTGCAGCACCGGCTCCGTATAGCCGTTGGGCTGGCTGGTGCCCTTGAACACCAGGTCGCAGGCGGCCTGGAAGGCGATGGAATTGTCGAAATCCGGCGCCATCGGCCGGTAGAGCGGATCGCCGACATTCTGGCGGTCGACGATGGCCGCCATGCGCTGCAGGGAATCGCGCACCTGGATTTCCGAGCAGACCTTGTGGCGCAGCCAGTTGGCGATGTGCTGCGAGGAGATGCGCAGCGTGGCGCGGTCTTCCATCAGGCCGACATCGTTGATGTCGGGCACCTTGGAGCAGCCGACGCCCTGGTCGATCCAGCGCACGACATAGCCCAGTATCCCTTGCGCGTTGTTGTCGAGTTCGCGCTGGATTTCGTCCGGCGTCCAGTTCGGCCGCACGGCCACCGGCACCGAGAGGATGTCGTCGAGCTTGGCCTTCGGCCGGCTCTTCAGCGCCGCCTGCACGGCATGCACATCGACCTTGTGATAGTGCGTGGCATGCAGCGTCGCCGCTGTCGGCGACGGCACCCAGGCGGTGTTGGCGCCGGCCTTGGGATGGGCGATCTTCTGTTCCAGCATCGCCGCCATCAGATCCGGCATCGCCCACATGCCCTTGCCGATCTGGGCGTGGCCGGCCAGCCCGCATTCGAGCCCGGTGTCGACATTCCAGGCCTCGTAGGCGGAAATCCAGGCGGCCTGCTTCATGTCGCCCTTGCGGATCATCGGCCCGGCTTCCATCGAGGTGTGGATCTCGTCGCCGGTGCGGTCGAGGAAGCCGGTGTTGATGAACACGACGCGCTCCTTCGCGGCGCGGATCGCTTCCTTGAGGTTGACGGTGGTGCGCCGCTCCTCGTCCATGATGCCCATCTTGATGGTGTTTTTGGCCATGCCGAGCAGCGCCTCGACGCGGTCGAAAATCTCGACGGCGAAAGCGACTTCCTCCGGCCCGTGCATCTTGGGCTTCACGACATACATCGAGCCGGCGCGGGAATTGGCGCGTCGGCCCTTCGCACCGACATCGTGCAGCGCAATCAGCGCCGTCAGCGCGGCGTCCATGATGCCTTCCGGCACCTCGTTGCCGTCGCGGTCCAGGATCGCCGGATTGGTCATCAGGTGGCCGACATTCCTGACCAGCATCAGCGAGCGGCCGGGCAAGGTGAGCGTGCCGCCGGCGGGCGCGGTGTAGACGCGGTCGGGATTGAGCTTGCGGACGAAGCTCTTGCCGCCCTTGACGATCTCTTCGGCCAGATCGCCCTTCATCAGGCCGAGCCAGTTGCGGTAGATGACGACCTTGTCCTCGGCATCCACCGCCGCGACCGAATCCTCGCAGTCCTGGATGGTGGTCAGCGCCGATTCCAGGATGACGTCGGCAATCCCCGCCGGATCGGTGCGGCCGATCTGGTTGGCGCGGTCGATGACGATCTCGATATGCAGGCCGTTTTTCACCAAAAGCACGGCATCGGGGTTGGCGGCATCGCCGCGATAGCCGACGAACTGCCTGGGGTCGGCCAGCGTGGTGCCGCCGGCGCCGGCGCCAAGCTTCAGCGCGCCATGCGCCACCGACAGGCCGTTGACCCCAGCCCATTTGCCGGAGGTGAGCGGCACCGACTGGTCGAGGAAATCCTTGGCCCAGGCGATGACCTTGGCGCCGCGCGCCGGATTGAAACCCTTGCCCTTTTCGGCGCCGCCGGACTCGGGAATGGCATCGGTGCCGTAGAGCGCGTCGTAGAGCGAACCCCAGCGCGCATTGGCGGCGTTGAGCGCATAGCGTGCATTCATCACCGGGACGACCAGCTGCGGCCCGGCGACGACGGCGATTTCCGGATCGACGTTGTCGGTCGACACGCTGAAGGCCGGCCCTTCAGGGATGAGATAGCCGATCTCCCTGAGGAAGTCCTTGTAGGCCTCCATGTCGACGGGCGCGCCATTGTCGCGATACCAGCCGTCGAGCTTCTCCTGCATGGCGTCGCGTTTTGCGAGCAGCGCCCGGTTCTTCGGAGCGAGGTCGTGGACGATGGCGGAGAAGCCGGCCCAGAACGCATCGGAGGCGATGCCGGTACCGGGCAAGGCCTCTCCAGCCACGAACTCATGCAGCGCGCGGGCAATCCGCAATCCGGCGATCTCGATGCGATCGGTCATCAGGCTACTCCAGATGAAAGGCTTTGCGGGGCGTTTGGCATGTTGAGGTTGCAGGGTCAATTCAGCTTAGGGTGAAGGTGGGGCATTTTGGCAAGTTGGCGACGCTGCCAATCTCCCCCCTCGAGGGGGAGATGGCCGGCAGGCCAGAGGGGGTCGCCGGACATAAGGCGCCAGCCTCTTCTGTTCAAAGGGAAGGTCGCGTCCCGTCGAACCAACCCCCCTCTGTCGCCTTCGGCGACATCTCCCCCTCAAGGGGGGAGATCAGCCGCTACACCGCGATTCGCGGCCGTCCCGAGGCCACCGCCACGACATGCGCCTCGATGAACATGCGCTGGGCTTCGACCGTGGAGACCTTGAACTCGGTCGCGACGTCGATCTCGGCGCTGTCGGTGCCGGCATCCCGGGCGCGCTCGGCGACGATCGCCCGCACATCGGCCTCGGCGGCCGCGATCGCCGCCGCCTCGTCGAGGAAATCGCGCACTGTTTCTCCGGATGCGAGACGGAACAGCCCTTCCTTGGGCTGGCTGACCCGCGCTTCGGCCGAAACCCTGACCTGACCGACGACGGCGCCGAGCGCGTTGGCGACATCGGTGTCTTCGGGCACCACGCAGTCGTTGCCAACCAGCGGCGCCAGGCCGGCATAGTGCAGCGGCGCGGAAGCGCCGAGGCCTATGACCGGGCGGTCGAGCGCAACGCTGAGGCGGGCGATCCCTGGATGGGCGTCGACGGCGCGCTGCACCAGCGCATGTGCCACGGTCGCGGCGCCGTCGAGCCCGTCCTCGGCGAAGGCGGTTTCCAGGATGTATTCGGCCGACCAGCGTGTCAGCGTCACCAGCACGCGCTCCGAGATCACTTCCGGCGACGCGGCGATCGGCTGGCCGCGGCCATCGCGCCTGCGGGCGAACAGTTCGGCGCCGAGGCGGGCGGTGGCGGCATCCCAGTTGGCCTGCTTGCCCAGTACATGTGCGGCGTCCGACGGGGTGAAGCCGCAGATATGCACCAGGCCGCGCGAGACCAGCCGGTTCAGAGTGGCGTTCTGGGCGTTCGACGACAGCAGCCTGTCGAGGGCAAGCGGGGTCGCGCCGATCGCCTCGTAGAGCCGCGCTTCCGGAGCGGTGAGCCCCGCGGCGAGCCTGTCCGGCACGCCGGTGCGCACCGCGAAACGGCCGTCCATGCGGCCGGGATTGGGCGAACGCAGCTGGCGTTCGAGTTCCGATCGGACGGCGTCGCCATGCGCCATGCCGGCCAGCGCCAACGGCACCAGGCGGCGCGGCCCGAGCAGGATTTTCGGATTGAGCGCGCCGTCCTCCAGCGCCACTTCGGAATCGCCGCCAAGGCCGAAAGTGCGCATGGCGACCGCCTCGACCATGGTGCGGAAACCGCCGACGGTGGCGCCCTCGGGATCAAGCCGCGGCCGGCCCTGGTCGAGCACCGCGACGTCGGTGGTGGTGCCGCCAATGTCGGAGACCACGGCATTGTCGAGCCCGGTCATGTGACGGGCGCCGACGAGGCTGGCGGCCGGGCCGGACAAAATGGTCTCGATCGGCCGCTGGCGGGCGAACGCCGCCGAGACCAGCGCGCCGTCGCCGCGCACCACCATCAGCGGGGCGGCGATGTTGCGGGCTTGCAGAAACCCTTCGGTCGCGGCCACCAGCCGGTCGATCATCGAGATCAGCCTGGCGTTGAGCAGTGTGGTCAGCGCCCGGCGCGGGCCGCCGAGCTTGGCCGACAGTTCGTGGCTCGCGGTGACCGGCAGGCCGGTCTTCTCGCGGATCAACTCGCGGGTGGCGACCTCATGCGCCGGATTGCGGGTGGCGAAATAGGCGCAGACGGCAAAGCCGGACACCGAGGCGCCGAGTTCCGGCAGGGCCTCTTCCAGCCCGGACAGATCGAGCTTGGCGGCATTGCCGTGGACATCATGGCCGCCCGGGCAAAACACCACCGGATCGGTGCCGAGTGCGGTCTTCAGCCCGTCGCGAGCGAGATCCGCTTCGGAAAAGCCGATCATGACGAGCGCGACGCGGCCGCCCTGGCCTTCGACCAGCGCATTGGTGGCAAGCGTCGTCGACATGGAGACCAGCTTGATCGCGGCCGGATCGGTGCCGGACTTTTCGAGCACCGCGTCGACCGCGCCGGAAATGCCGACGGCAAGATCATGCCTCGTGGTCAGCGCCTTGGCCTTGGCCAGCACCTTGCCCTTGTTCGGCCCCTGCTGCGGGCCCTCGGTTTCCGACCACAGCACGGCGTCAGTATAGGTGCCGCCGGTGTCGATGCCGAGGAAGAGGGGTTTTGGCTTGGCGGTCATGGCTGATGGGGGTCCGATTTATCTGCCCCAGCCCATTAGCCGATACGGGCGGGCCGATAAAGCCGCGAGCGCTGGGCCACCGAAGGAGAGGGTGGTGCGATGGAGGGTTTTATCGAGATGCCGGCGCGAGGCCCCCCTCTCTGTCCTGCCGGACATCTCCCCCTTAAGGGGGAGATTGGCTGTATGGACGCCGGCGCCCGTCCTGCGGTGTTGGCGATTGGCGAAACCCTAGGATGCATCTGATCTCCCCCCTTGAGGGGGAGATGCCCGGCAGGGCAGAGAGGGGCGCCTCGCACCAACTTCTCCGATTGGCTACCCCACAAACCCCACCCGCTTATGCGATCCGTCACAAAACGGCTTGTTGGCAGAGTGGCCGCAGCGGCAGAGGAAGGTGCGTTGGGTGCGGTCGATCGTGTGGCCGGTGCCGGTGACGATCTCGACATTGCCTTCGAGCTTGAGCGGGCCGTTGGTGGTCGGCGTCACTTTCAGCGGGCCATTCCTCGCGTCGAGCGCCGGCGCATCCTTCAGCGCCGGTTCGCCGGTGGCGGTGAAGCCTGATTTGCCGTGGCTGCCGTCGCAGAACGGCTTGTTTTCCGACGCGCCGCAGCGGCAGAGCGTGGCGCGATAGAAGGTTTCGCCGTCGAGCACGATCTCGGCGTGCACGGCGAGCGGGCCGTTTTCGCGCAACCGCGCGGTGTTGACCACCGGCGGCTGTTCCTGCGGCCCGCCATCCTTCCTGACATAGGTGATGGCGCCGGATGGGCAGCTTTCGGCGATGGCGACGATCTTTTCGACGCTGGCCGCGTCGGGATGGATCCATTGTCCCGGCGCGTTGGGCACGAAGACATGCGGGTCGCCGAGCACGCAATTGCGCGAATGGATGCAGCGCTTGCCGGCAAAGCCGACGTCGATCTTCTCACCCTCGACCGGGCCTGCCATTGCCGTGCTCCTCTTGCCTGGAGCGCGTCGCGGCTACAGACGCGGCGCGCTTTGGGTATCGGCACAGGCTATCGCTCCCATGGGGGAGACCGTCAAGCTGGCAAACCGGTCAGGGGACGAGATTGATCTCCTCGGTCTCGCCGCCGCTGCAGGTGTAGCAGCAATCCTCGCATTTTTCCTTGTTGCCGGGGCCGACGCCCCAATAAGTGCCCTCGTCGCCATCGACCCAGGCGCCGTAGCAGATCGATTCGCCTTCGTTGCAGGAGATCGGCAGCGACTTGGTTTCGCCATCGTCGAGGTAGAAGTCCTTGCCGTTGCCCGGCCAGACATAGTCGCGGTCCTGGCTGTAGAGCTCAAGGCGCATGGCGTTGGGATGGCTGTTCTTGACGGAAWAGGTGACGTCGCCGGCATGGGCTGATGATGCAAACAGGACGGCGAACGAAAACGCGGCGGTAAGCCGGCGCGCTGGTATGAAAGACATGGAAACCCCCGATGAAGAATCGGCCCCCACGGCCGATCGGGGATCATGCCATGACGGGGGCCGGCGCTAAAGAGGGATGACGACAATCCCTGATATAATCGCACGCGCAGACCGGCCAACCGGTGTCATTGCACTCGTCGTCTATCGTTGCCAGAAAGGCAGCTTGGCGATCTCTTCATCGACCTCACGTCTGGTCAGGCCGATATCGTCGATCAGATGCGGATTGACTTCCAACATCCGCTTGAGATCCCAGCGAAAGCGTGTCTGCCGACGCCATGTGGCGATGGCGTTTTGCAGGCTCGCGAGGCTATAGCGCCGGCGCGATGCCTGCCCCGCGCACGTTCCCAGCCGCACTGTCTGATGCGGGGCCGATGCAAGAATATTGGTCATGGCAACCTCCATGTGGTTTGGCGCCCATGGGTTTGAGAATGGGCAGCCCTTGTTCTGAAAGTGGTTGAATTCTGCAGGATATGGAGGGCGCCGTAATTAAGCCCTCCCAAATAGTTCCCAAAAGTTCCAAATGGACCTTAACTCTTTGTTTTGGCATCATTCCCGGAGAACGTGCCGTTCGCTTTTTCCCGGCAAACCGCCTCACACATTTCCCGGAATTGCTCTATAGATGCGCGTATGCAGGGATCACGCTTTGCCTTTGGTCCGTTCGTGCTTGATCCGGGTGCGGGAACGCTGCTTCGGAACGACGATCCCGTTGCCGTCGGCTATCGCGGGCTGAAGCTGCTTGCCGCACTGGTCGAACGGCCCGGCGAAATCCTCGAAAAAGCCGAGCTGATGGACGCGGCGTGGCCGGGGACAGCGGTCGAGGAAGGCAACCTCACCGTCCAGATCGCGCAGCTGCGCAAGCTGCTTGGGCCGCCCGCCGATGGCGGCGAATGGATATCGACGGTGCCACGCGTCGGCTACCGCTTCACCGGCGCCATCGAACAGCTCGATCGGACGAAGCGCAAACCCTTGCCGCTGCCCGACAAACCATCGATCGCGGTGCTGCCCTTCGTCAATCTCAGCAACGACCCCGAGCAGGAGGCCTTCGCCGACGGGCTGACCGAGGATTTGATCACCGACCTGTCCAGGGCCCCGGGCCTGTTCGTCATCGCGCGCAACTCGACCTTTGCCTACAAGGGCAAGGCGATGGACGTGCGGGCGATCGCCGAGGAGCTTGGCGTGCGCTACCTGCTGGAGGGCAGCGCCAGGCGCGCCGCGGGGCGCGTGCGCATCAACGCACAGCTGGTCGACGCCAAGAGCGGCGAGCATCTGTGGGCCGAACGCTTCGATCGCGGCCTGGACGATATCTTCGCCGTTCAGGACGAGGCCACGGCGAAGATCGTCGAGGCGCTGCTCGGCCGGCTGCGCGCGGCGCCGCCGCGCAACCGGCCGACAAATCTCGAGGCCTACGATCTGTGCGTGCGGGCGCGCAAGCTGATCGACGAATCCCCGCAGACGGCGCGGGAAGCGCATCTGTTGCTGACGCGCGCGGTGTCCCTCGATCCAGACTATGCCGAGGCTCATCGCTGGCTTGCCATGAACCACTGGATGGGATGGGTGCATTGGGGCGAGCCGGTCGAACCCAACCGCCGCATCGCGCTGGAACTGGCGCGCAAGGCCGTGGCGATCGATCCCAACGATGCCGGCTGCCGCTGGGTGCTCGGCAATCTGCTGGCCTACGAGCACAGCTTCGAAGAGTCGGATGCCGAATTCGCCAAGGCGTTCGAACTCGACCCGAACGAGGCCGACGCCTGGGCGACATTGTCCGACATCGCGGTGCTGGCCGGAAAGGTCGAGGAAGGCCTCGAGCACATCCGCAAGGCGTTCCGGCTCAATCCCTATCCGGCAAGCTGGTACTATCTGACGCTCGGCGAGGCGCAATATGCGGCGCGCGATTACGAAGCAGCCGTCGAGACCCTGCGCCGGGAGGAAACCTACCGGACGAGCTCACGCCGTTTCCTGGCGGCAAGCCTGGCGCAACTCGGCCGGCTCGACGAGGCGCGCGCCGAAGTCGAAATGTTCCTCATCGGCAACCCGCATTTCACCACCAGCCACTGGGTCTGGACGGAGCCTTTCCGCGACGACGCGATGCGCGATCATTTCGTCGATGGTTTTCGCAAGGCCGGTCTTCCGGATTAACGTGACCTCCTGCGCGGAGGCGCGCCAATCACGGCACCAGATCGATGGTCTCGGTCGTGTGTTCGACGCAGATGAAGCAGCAGGTGTCGCAAGGCTGGTCGTTGTCAGGCCCGACGCCGGCGGATATCCGGTCATTGCCGTCGACCCAGGCGCCATAGCAGATGCGCTCTCCGGAATTGCAGGACAGCGGCACCGATTTCTGCGAATTCGGGTCGATCAGGAACACCTTGCCGTTGCCCGGCCAGACCGTCTCGCGGTCGCGGCTGAACAGCTCGACCGCAACTGCTTCCTTGCGCAGGTTCTTGACGAAGAAGGCCATGTCGGCAGCCTGGGCCGCACTGGAGCAGACGAGCGCCGCGAGCACGGCCATACGAAACAGCGTCACGGTCGGGTCCCCCGAATCACCGCCGCAGAATCGCATGGCCGCCCATGCCTGTCGCCCGCTTTTGGACCTATTTCGCGTAAGGACCTTCCGCCGCGATCTCGCGTCCCAGCCGCACCGTTTCACTGATCAGAAGGTCGAGGTCCTCGCGCCTTGTGCGGTGGTTGGCGATCGCCACGCGCAGCCAGTGTTCGCCATGCACGGTGGTATCGGAAAGGACGGCAATGCCCAGTTCCTGCAACCGCAGCATGATCTCGGTGTTGAGCGTCTTCAGCGCCTCGCCGGCAACGCCGGGCTGATAGCGGAAGCAGACGATGTTGATGGTCGGTGACATGGCCAGCTGCAGTGACGGCTCGGCCTCGATCCTCCCGGCGAGATAGGAGGCCTGCGCAATGTTCTGGTCGATCAGGCGGCCGAATTTGTCGACGCCATGCTCTTTCAGCGCCATCCAGACCTTGAGCGCGCGAAAGCCGCGCGAGGTCTGCAGGCCGTAATCGTGCAGCCACTCGCCGGAAGCAAGACCGCGCGGCGTCGATTCCAGATATTCCGGCGTCACCGCGAAGGTCCGACGATGCGCCACCGCATCCCTGACCAACGCACAGCCGACCTCGAACGGCGCGTGCAGCCATTTGTGCGGATCGAGCGCTACCGAATCCGCCCATTCGATGCCGGCAACGCGGTGCGCATTGTCCGGCGCAATTGCGATCAGCGCGCCGATGCAGCCATCGACATGGAACCACAGGCCTTCCTCATGCGCGAGCTTGGCGAGCGCCCGCAGATCGTCGATCGCGCCGGTGTTGACCGTGCCGGCATTGCCGATGACGCAGGCCGGCTTGAAGCCGGCTGCGCGGTCTTCAACGATCGCCGCCCGCAGGGCCGGTATGTCGATGCGCAGGCCGGCGTCGGTTGGGATGCGGCGCAGCGCCCTGTTGCCGAGGCCCAGCGCTTCCATCGCCTTGCGGTGGCAGGAGTGAATCTGGTCCGAGCCATAGAAGCGCAGCGGCTTTTCGATCGCCGCGACGCCGTGCTCGCGCACGTCGATGCCGGCCCTGGTGTTGCGCGCCACGGTCAGGCCGATGATGTTGGCCACCGAGCCGCCGCTGACCAGCGTGCCGGAGGCGGAAGCGGGAAAGCCCAGCATCTCTTTGCACCAGTTGACCACCTGGCTGTCCATCAGCCCGGCGGCGTGGTTGCCGCCGGCGAGATTGGAGCCCTGGATTGCCGCCAGGAAATCGCCGAGCGCGCCGGTGAAGTTGCTCGACCCCATATACCACGCCCAGAAGCGCGGATGGATGTTGCCCATAGGGTAGGACATCACGGTGCGCGAGACCTCGCCGTAGACGGCGGCCAGCGGCGCGGGGAAGTGAGGCAAGGGTGCCGCGAAGGCTTCTCGCACCTCGGCCGGCATCTCCCGCCAGGCCGGGCGGTCCCTGACATTGCCGAGGTAATCGACGGCATCGTCGATGACCTGGTGCGACAGGGCCTGGACGGCGGCCCAGTCGGCGGGGTCGAGCGTTTCCTCGGCCAGCAGCCCAAGGGATTCCTGCGCGATGTCCATGGCCGGGCTCCCGTCAAGCCGCCGGAAACTGGCAGCCGGGCGTCGAGCGCGACAGCGCCATCTCGTCGGCGTCCATCTCGGCCTCGATGCCGTCGAACAGCGGCGTCGACATATAGCGCTCGCCGGTGTCGGGCAGCATGCACAGGATCACCGATCCGGCTGGCGCCTTCTCCGCGACCTGCCGCGCCACGGCGAAGGTGGCGCCGCCGGAAATGCCGGTGAAGATGCCTTCCTTCTGCGCCAGGGCCTTGGCCCATTTGATGCCTTCGGGCCCGGCGATCGGCATCACCTCGTCATAGAGGCTGGTGTCGATCGCTTCCTGCAGGACATTGGGGATGAAATCCGGCGTCCAGCCCTGGATGGGATGCGGCTCGAAGGCCGGATGGCTGGCCGCAGGCGCGCCATGGGCACCGCGCTGCTGCGCCTTGCCGCTGCCGATAAGCTGGGCATTGGCCGGCTCGGAGAGCACGATGCGGGTGTCCGGCCGTTCGCGGCGCAACACGCGCGCCACGCCGACGACGGTGCCGCCGGTGCCATAGCCGGTGACGAAGCAGTCGAGCCGCGAGCCGGTGAAATCATTGACGATTTCGCGTGCCGTGGTGGCTTCGTGGATGGCGGCGTTGGCGGCGGTCTCGAACTGGCGGGCGAGGAACCAGCCATTGGCCTCGGCCAGCTCGACCGCCTTCTTGTACATGCCAAAACCCTTTTCGGCGCGCGGCGTCAGCACCACCTTGGCGCCGAGCATGCGCATCAGCTTGCGGCGCTCGACCGAAAAACTGTCGGCCATGGTGACGACCAGCGGATAACCCTTCTGCGCACAGACCATGGCAAGCCCGATGCCGGTGTTGCCGCTGGTCGCCTCGACCACCGTCTGGCCGGGCTTCAACGCGCCGCTGCGCTCGCCCTCCTCGATGATGTTGAGCGCCAGCCGGTCCTTCACCGAGGCGGCGGGGTTGAAGAACTCGGCCTTGACGTAGATCGTCGCATGGGCCGGTCCGAGATTGTTGATGCGGATCACCGGCGTGTCGCCGACCGTGTCCAGAATGCTGTCGAACAGGCGGCCGCGCCCGGCGGTGGTTCTGATTTTCCGTTGCTGCAACATGGAAGAACTCCTTGTCTGTGCTCGTTGTCATCACAGGCCGGTTACAAACCGGCGGGTTGGGCGGCGAGATTTCGAGACCTTGCCGCGCTAGGACTGACGTGCCGGCGATGCGGCAACAGCCGCATGCGGCGCGCGATTTGCCGCCGGATGCGCCGTGTCGTGTTTGGTCATAGGGCATGGGCCGACGGGCCAGCGTGGGAGCAGGCGTGGAAACTGACGTGGAATCCGCACCATCGAGGCTGGACGGCGACAGGCCGGTGCTTTCCGTGCGCCTGCTCGGAGCGCTGGAGATCCTGCGTGATGGCGCGCCGGTGGCGCTGCCGGCCTCGCGGAAGCTGCGCGCGCTGTTGGCCTATCTGGCGCTGGCGCCGCACGCCGTGGGTCGCGGCCGCCTGTGCGAGCTGCTGTGGGACGTGCCCAACGATCCCCGCGGCGAATTGCGCTGGTGCCTGAGCAAGCTGCGCGCCGCCCTCGACACGCCGGACCGGCGCCGGGTCACCACCCAGGGCGATACGGTCGCGCTCGATCTCGACGGCTGCCTTGTCGACGCGCTGGAGGTTAGCCACGCCGCCGCGCAAGGAATCGCCACGCTGGATGCGGAGCGGCTGCGCGCGCTGGCAGAGTTCTTCGCCGGTGATCTGCTCGACGGACTGGTGCTCGAGCGAAGCCCGCTCTTCGACAGCTGGCTGATCGCCCAGCGCCGGCGTTTTCACGCATTCCACGCCGCCATATTGGAACAGCTTGCTGCAACCGATCCGGCCGGCTCGCCTGAAATGTCCACGCATCTCGACAAATGGGTCGAGCTGGCGCCCTTCGACACCCGCGCGCATCTGGCCTTGCTGTCCAATCTGGCGAAGCGCGGCGAGATTGGCGCGGCCGAGCAGCATCTGGCTTCGGCGGAACGGTTGTTTCGGTCCGAGGACCTGGATTTCGCCCCGCTTCGCGCGGCCTGGCAGACAATCCGCGACCAACCGTCCGGCACCTCGCTCAAGGCGCAGCCGGCCGGCCCGTCCACATCACCGCAATTGGCCCCAACGGGTGATGCCGGTCCGGTCGAACCCAGCCACGCTTCGCTGGCGGTGATGCCGTTTGTCGACGAAAGCGGCGCGCGCGGCGGGCTGGCCGACGGTTTCACCCACGACATCATCACCCGGCTTGCCAAGCTCAGGGATTTCTTCGTCATCGCGCGCGGGTCGGTGTTCGCGCTGGCCGAGAAAGCCATCGCACCGGAGGAGGCCGGCAGAAAGCTTGGCGTCGACTATGTCGCCACCGGCACGGTGCGCAGCACGGCCAGCCGGCTGATCGTCAGCGTCGAGCTGGTCCAGGTGCGCACCGCCAGGATCGTCTGGGCGGAGACCTTCGAGCGCAGGCCCGACGACCTCTTCGCCGTGCTCGACGATATCGGCGACAGTATCGTGTCGTCGATCTCGGCCGAGATCGAAACGGTCGAGCGCAACCGCGCCATGCTGAAGGCGCCCAATTCGCTCAACGCCTGGGAGGCCTATCATCGTGGCCTCTGGCACATGTACCGCTTCACCCAGGCCGAGAACGAGCAGGCGCGGCATTTCTTCGACAAGGCCTTGCAGCTCGACCCGACCTTTGCCCGCGCCTATGCCGGTCTGTCCTTCACCCACTGGCAAAATGCCTTCCAGCGCTGGGGCGACCGCGACCGCGAAAGCGCGCTGGCCTATGAGAGCGCCGGCCACAGCCTGCTGATCGACGATCACAATCCGGCCGCACACTGGGCGATGGGCCGGGCGCTGTGGCTGCGCGGCGAGCGGGACGGGTCGCTCGCCGAACTGGGGCGGGCGGTGGACCTCAGCCCCAATTTCGCGCTCGGCCATTACGCGCTGTCCTTCGTCCATTCGCAGTCGGGCGACCCGCAGGCGGCGATAAGCTCGTCGGACCATTCGCGGCATCTCAGCCCCTTCGACCCGCTGCTGTTCGGCATGCTGGGGTCGCGCGCCATGTCGCATGTCCGGCTCGGCCAGTTCGAGGAGGCGGCCGAGTGGGCACTGAAGGCGGCGGCGCGGCCCAATGCGCACACCATCATCCTGGCGATCGCCGCGCACTGCCTGGCGCTGGCCGGCCGCCTCGACGAGGCGCGCGGCTTTGCCGCCGCCATCCGCAAGACATTGCCTGATTATCGCGCCGACGATTTCATCGGCACCTTCCGCTTCGACCCCGATGCCGAGGCGCTGTTCCGGCAAGGCGCCAGAAGGATCGGGCTCAGCTGATTTCGCGCCTGAAGCCCGCCGTTAACGAAGTCGGAAGGAGTTGCTTAACCGTTCACCTCTATGTGACCCCTCGGGGGGTCCATGGCAAAGTGAGTATGATGAGCGACAGCCCCGACAAGCGCAGCGAATGGCGCGCCATTCTTCATGTACAGGCCCGCGTCGCGGTGCTGTTCGTTCCCGTCGTCGCCAGCCTGCTGATCATAGCCGCCCTTGCCGGCAACGACCGCAAATCCGTTCCCGACGTCGACCGCACGGTCACCGGGTCCGTGCGATAGGCGGAGCGGCTCCGAGCCGCCTGTCGGGAAGCCCCGAACTTGTGTCATGCCTTGACAGGCGGACGCCATGAAGGTGTGTCGGGCGGTTGGCGTGCGCTATCGGCGCCTCATCATTTGGCGCTAAGGTCGCCAATGGCCGCGACACTGAGTGAATGGGCACGAACGATCAAGCGCGACGTGCATGCGCTCTACCTCGCCGCGCGCGATCCCCGAACGCCGTGGTACGCCAAGGCGCTTGCCGTGTGCGTCGCAGGTTACGCCTTGTCGCCGATCGACCTGATTCCCGATTTCATCCCTCTGGTTGGCTATCTCGACGACGCGATCCTGGTCCCCTTGGGCATCCTTGCCGTGGTCAAGATGATACCGCCCGAGGTCATGGCGGAACACCGGGAGGCCGCCGCCCTTGCCGTCGACAGGCCGGTGAGCCGTGGCGCGGCGGTGATCATCGCCTGTATCTGGGTCGCTTCGGTCGCGCTGGCGGGATGGCTGGGCTATCGCTACTTCGTGGGCTGATCGAAGCCGCGTCCCGCGCCTGGCTAGGGGATTTTGGTCACCAGATTGTCCAGACGGGAGTTTCTCGCAGTAAGCCAGCCGCACCATGAGAGGAACCCCGATCTGGGAGACGCCCATCATCGTTTCATCGAGAAACGGGCTGATGCCGGCCGCGGCATTTATCCAGTGTGTTAAAGCTACATCGATTTGGCGTGGGTTTCCGTGGCTGGTTGTGAGGTGGATTCTTGAAACCCGTCGATGAACACCGCATCCATCAGATCTTCGAAGTCAGCGTATGGCTGAAGGGTGTGCACGCCCTGATCGAATCCATCGGCGGGATCCTGCTCTATGTCGTCACGACCGATACCATCGCCTCCTGGGTCAACGCCCTCACCGCGGATGAACTGATCGAGGATCCGAATGATTTCATAGCTGGCCATCTGTCGCAGATGGCCAGCCATTTCTCGATCGCCAGCAAGGAGTTTTATGCCTTTTACCTGCTCAGCCACGGCCTGATAAAGCTTGCCCTGGTTATCGGGCTTTTGCGAGGCAAGCTCTGGTCTTATCCGGCATCGCTCGCGGCGTTGGGCTTGTTCATGATCTACCAGGTCTACCGCTACTCATACACCCAGTCATTCGGCCTGCTGGTGCTGACCGTCTTCGATGCTGCCGTCATGGTGTTGATCTGGCACGAATGGCGGATCGTGCGACAGCACAAGCCGGCATGACGTTTCCCTGACGCGAGGAACCCCACGCGCTGCCGGACATTGTGTTCCAGGACAGAACCTGGAGGACGTGATGACCCGAGCCCTCGACGTCAACGACAACACCGAAGAAAACCCGGAGCACCCGCCGCAGCCGCGGACCGGCGACCGTCTGAAGAAAAAGCCGGTCGAAGGCAAAGCCTTCCAGGTGAACGAGAACAGCGTCGACAATCCGGCGCCCGCGCCGGCGACGCCAAAGCGGGACTGATCGCTGTCAGGGCGTGCTTTGCGGCAGCATGCGCTTGAGCACGTCGTCCTTGCGGATGAAATGATGCCACAGCGCCGCCGCCGCATGCACGCCGGCAAGGATGAGGATCGAATTGGCGCAGAGGCTGTGCAGCTCCCTGATGAACCGGGCCGTGTCGCGATCCGGCGAAACCGGAGCCGGGATGGTGAAAAGACCGAAGAAGCTCAAGGCATCGCCCCTGTACCAGGTCAGCAGGATGCCGAGCACAGGAATGGCCACCAGCAGCGCGTAAAGCAGAAGATGCGCGACCTTGGCCGCCCATCGTTCGAGCGGTGACATTTCCTGAGGCAGTCCGGGCGTCCCAAGCGTCAGGCGCAGGCCGACACGGATGACGACCAGCGCGAAAAGCAGCAGCCCGAACGAAATGTGCAGCCACCAGACGAACGCGCGGCCGGGATCGCCGCGCGGAAAGAGCTCCTCCAGATAGGTCAGGCCATAAAGGCCGATGACCAGCAGAAACACCGCCCAGTGAATGGCCTTCTGCGCGCTTGTGTAGGTGGGTTGCATGCGAGGCTTCCAGTTTTGAATGTTTCTAAACTAGCCGCGATCATGTCAAAGCTTTGTCCGGCGACGATCCCGTTGGCCGCGCCCGAAAACGACAAAAAGCCCGGACGAACCGGGCTTTTCGGATTCTTGATCGTCGAGCGGTTCGAACTCTGCTTTCCGGCCGGCTTAATAAAACCTTGGGATCGGGCCGTTCTGCGGTGTCGTGCGGTCGCCGAGGTCGAGAAAGACCTCGTCGACATAGCACCAGCCCCAGCCTTCCGGCGGATCGTAGCCCTCGATGACGGGATGGCTGGTGGCGTGGAAATGCTTTGTCGCGTGGCGGTTGGGCGAGTCGTCGCAGCAGCCTACATGGCCGCAGGTGCGGCAAAGCCGCAGATGCACCCACCACGAGCCGCTTTTCAGGCATTCCTCGCAGCCGAGCGCGCTCGGCGTCACGTCCTTGATCCCGGCCGCATGCTTGCATTCGTCCGCCATCACACTCTCCTAGCTATCTTTTCGTTGAAGCATGATCTTTTCCGAAAACCGGTTCCCACTTTTCGGGATCATGCTTTGCGTTGCGCCGGCGTGGTCACCGTCCCGCGCGAGATAGGCATGCAAGGCCGCGACCACCTGGGCGCCCTCGCCGACGGCCGCCGCGACGCGCTTGACCGAACCGCAACGCACGTCGCCGATGGCAAACACGCCGCTGCGGCTGGTCTCCATCAGGCCATGTTCCGGTCCGAGCTCCGATCCGGTGCGGATGAAGCCCTTGGCATCCAGCGCCACATTGCATTGCGCCAGCCAGTCCGTATTCGGGTCGGCGCCGATGAACAGGAAGAGATGGCGGATCGGGCGCGTCGTCTCCTCGCCGCTGACGCGGTTGCGCCAGCGGACAGTGGCAAGGTTGCCGTCCTCGCCGTCCAGCGCCTCGATTTCGGTCTCGGTCAGCACCTCGATGTTCGGCTGCGCCTTGATACGCTCGACCAGATAGCGCGACATCGAGGCATCGAGGCTGCCGCCGCGCGCCAGCAGCGCCACCTTGCGCGCATGGCTGGCGAGGTAGACCGCCGCCTGGCCGGCCGAATTGCCGGCGCCGACCAGCGCCACTTCCTGGCTGGCGCAAAGCCGGCCTTCGATGGGCGAGGCCCAATAGTGCACGGAGGTGCCCTCGAACTGCGACAGGTTGGCGACGTCGAGGCGGCGGTAGCGCGCGCCGCTGGCGATCACCACGCTGCGCGTGCGCACCGTCTCGCCATCGCCGACATCGAGCAGGTAACGGGCGCCTGAATTGTCGGTCGCCGCGCTCAAAAGCTTCGCCTCGTCGGGGATCACCATTTCGACGCCGAATTTCTGCGCCTGGTTGTAGGCGCGCGCCATCAGCGCCATGCCGGTGATGCCGGTGGGGAAGCCGAGATAATTCTCGATGCGCGAGGAGGCGCCGGCCTGCCCACCAAAGGCCCGGCAATCGAGCACGATGGTCGACAGCCCTTCCGACGCCGCATAGACGGCCGCGGCCAGCCCCGCGGGCCCGGCGCCGACAATGGCGACATCATAAAGCGTGTCCGCGTCGATCGGCCTAAGCAGGCCGATGCAGCGGGCGAGGTCCTTCTCGCTCGGATTCATCAGCAGCCTGCCGTTCGGGCACAGCACCACCGGCAGATGGTGCGGATCGACCTCGAAGCGCTCGACCAGGGTTTTGGCGCAGGGGTCGCTGCCGGAATCGAGCACGCGGTGCGGCTGGCCGCTGCGGGCCAGGAAACCCTGCAGCCGCAGCACGTCGGCATTGCCTGATGGTCCGATGATGATCGGACCGCTGGTGGCGCTTTCCAGCAGTCCGACGCGGCGCAGGATCAGCGCCCGCATGATGCGCTCGCCGAGATTGGCCTCCTGCACCATCAGGTCGCGCACGCGCCGCGAGGGGATGACGAAGGCCTCGACCGGTTCGGCGGCCTCGGCATTGACCAGTGAAGGCCGGGCCGAAAGCTGCGCCAGCTCGCCGACAAAGCTGCCCGGACCGTGGGTGACGATCGTCTCGCGCCGGCCGAGCCCATCCTGCGTGATATCGACCTTGCCCGACAGCACGACGATCAGGCCGGGCGCGACATCGCCGGCCTTGATGATGTGCTCGCCGGCGGCATAGGCGCTGGCCTCGCCGAAGCGGCGCATATGGTCGATGTCAGCCTCGCTCAGCGTGGGAAAGGCCTGATCGCGACGGGCGCCGAAGATTGCGGTGCTGGATTGAGACATGAGCGGGAGCGTAGCGAAGAGGCCGCGCGGTTTGAAGCGGTTTGTTCGGGGACTGGCCAGGAGGGGAGGTTTGCCCTCTGCGCTTCGTCATCCTCAGCCCGGGGATCCGCGACGATGATCCGCCCGGAAATGACCAAGTCCGTGGGCAAGATTTATGAGAAGGAATTCGCTCGTCCCGTTGGTAGTCGGGAAAAAATGGTGCCCAGAAGAGGACTCGAACCTCCACTCCTTGCGGAACACGGACCTGAACCGTGCGCGTCTACCAATTCCGCCATCTGGGCTGGTGCGGGCTCATGTAAGCGGGCAAGCGATGGCTGTCAACGCGCTTTTTTGAGGGCCGATGCTCGCCGGCTCAGTTTCGGGCGTTGGCGCCGCCCCTCACCTGCCTGCCGGCATCCTCTCCCCGTATAGAGACGGGGAGAGGGACGCTCTCATCACCGATTTCGCCAATCGCCGGCGTTTCGGCCAGCAGCCCCTACTCCCCGTCACTATACGGGGAGAAGGTCCCGGCAGGGGGATGAGGGGCAGCGCCGACTTTTACAATTGATGACCGAGGCTTATCGCCGTCAGCCCTCCAACACTTCCTTCGACGCCACGGTCGAATCAGCGTTGAGCTGGTAGATGACCGGTACGCCGGTGCCGAGTTCCAGCTTGACGATCTCCTCGCCCGACTTGCCGTCCAGCGCCATGATCAGTGCGCGCAGCGAATTGCCGTGGGCGGCGACAAGCACCGTGCCGCCGCGCAGCACGTGCGGCTGCAGGTCGTGGAGGTAGTAGGGCCAGACGCGGGCGCCGGTGTCCTTCAGGCTCTCGCCGCCGGGCGGCGGCACGTCGTAGGAGCGGCGCCAGACATGCACCTGCTCCTCGCCCCATTTCTTGCGGGCATCGTCCTTGTTGAGGCCGGAGAGGTCGCCATAGTCGCGTTCGTTGAGCGCCTGGTCGCGGATGGTCTTCAGATCGCTCTGGCCCACCGCGTCGAGAATGTGCTGGCAGGTCTTCTGCGCCCGGGTCAGCGCCGAGGTGAAGGCGATGTCGAACATCAGGCCCCGCGCCTTGAGTTTTTGCCCGGCGGCCTTGGCCTCGGCGTGGCCCTGCTCGGTCAGATCGACGTCGCGCCAGCCGGTGAACAGGTTTTTCAAATTCCATTCGCTCTGGCCATGGCGCACGAGCACGAGGGTTCTCGACATGTTTGCTCCCTTCAGATTGGCAATTTGGTAGATTGGCCGTTTCAGCTCAGGCCGAGCACGTCCCGCATCGAATAGAGTCCCGGCTTCTTGCCGCGTGCCCAGAGCGCCGCCTTGACGGCGCCGCGGGCGAAGATGGCGCGGTCCTCGGCGTGATGGGACAGCGTGATGCGCTCGCCTGTGCCGGCCAGGATGACGCTGTGGTCGCCGACCACAGAGCCGCCGCGCAGCGTGGCGAAGCCGATCGTGCCGGTTTTCCGCACGCCCGTATGGCCGTCGCGTGAACGCACGTCGTTGCCGGCCAGCGCAATGCCGCGCCCGGCGGCAGCGGCCTCGCCGAGCAGCAGTGCGGTGCCCGACGGCGCATCGACCTTGTGCTTGTGATGCATCTCCAGGATCTCGATGTCGAAATCGTCGGCATCGAGCGCGCGCGCCGCCTGCTCGACCAGAACCGCCAGCAGATTGACGCCGAGGCTCATATTGCCCGACTTGACGATCGTCGCGTGGCGCGCGGCCGCCGCGATTTTCGCATTGTCGTCGACCGAACAGCCGGTCGTGCCGATGACATGGACGATGCGCGCCTGCGCCGCGTAGCCGGCGAATTCCACGGTCGAGGCCGGCGTGGTGAAGTCGAGCACGCCGTCGGCCTTGGCAAAGACCGGCAGCGGATCGTCTGATATCGGCACGTTGATGATGCCGATGCCCGCCAGCTCACCGGCATCCTTGCCGAGATGCGGCGAATCCGCGCGTTCGACCGCGCCGATGACGCGGGCGCCCGGAATGGTGTGGATGGCGCGGATCAGCGTCTGGCCCATGCGGCCGGCCGCGCCCACCACCACAAGGCCCATGTCGCCTGCCGGCTTGCCGGCTGTTGCCGATGTCTCGCTCATGCCTTGCTCCCGGCGCTGGCCTCGGTCTCAAAGTCCTGGGACGAAGTCTGGATCGGTGCGCTGTCGTCGACAAGCCCCAGCCCCTTCTTGCCCTGCACCCGGTGGAACCGTGCATAGACACTGTGCGGGTCGGCCATCAGCGCGGCATGGGAGCCTTCCTCGACCACCCTGCCCTGTTCCATGACGATGATGTGGTCGGCATTGACCACCGTCGACAGGCGGTGGGCAATGACGATCGTCGTGCGGCCTTCCATGACATGGGTCAGCGCTTCCTGGACGCGCGCTTCCGCCTCGTTGTCGAGCGCCGAGGTCGCCTCGTCGAGCAGCAGGATCGGCGCCTGGCGCACGATGGCGCGGGCGATCGAAACGCGCTGGCGCTGGCCGCCGGAAAGGGTCGAGCCGCCTTCGCCGACCGGCGTGTCGTAGCCTTGCGGCTGCTGGCGGATGAACTCGTCGGCCGCCGCCTGTTTCGCCGCGCGCTCGATCTCGGCGTCGGTGGCAGACATGCGGCCATAGCGGATGTTGTCGCGGATCGTGCCTTCGAACAGATAGGGCGACTGCGAGACATAAGCGATCGAGCCGCGCAGCGACTGCTTCGTCACCTTGGAAATGTCCTGCCCGTCGACCTCGATGGAGCCGGACTCGACATCGTAGAAGCGCTGCAGCAGCGCCACCAGCGTCGTCTTGCCGGCGCCCGACGCGCCGACGATGGCGGTCATCTTGCCGGCGGCGGCGACGAAGCTCAGCTCCTGCAGCACCGGCATCTCCTCGACATAGCGGAAGGAGACATTGTTGAAGCGCACTTCGCCTGACGTGAAGTGTGCCTCGACGGCATCCGGCGCGTCGCCCTGCTGCGGCTCGAGGTCGAGCAGTTCGTAGATCATGCGGGCGTTGACCAGCGCGCGCTCCATGCCGACCTGCATGCGCGCCAGGCGCCTCGCGGGGTCGTAGGCCAGGATCAGCGCGGTGATGAAGGAAAACACCGCGCCCGGCGGCTGGCCGAGAACCAGCGCCCGGTAGCCGGAATAGGCGATGACGGAGGTGACGGCGAGGCCGGCCAGCATGTCTGAAATCGGCGCCAGCCGCTCCGAGACGCGGGCGATCTTGTTCGAGCGCTGCTCCGCCGTGTCGGCCAAGGCGCCGATGCGGCTTGCCAGCTGGTCCTCCATGGTGAAGGCCTTGACGATGGCGATGCCTTGCGTGGCTTCCTGCACGGCGCCGATCAGCCTGGAATTGATCAGCACGGATTCCCGCGTGATGCGCCGGACGCGCCGCGTCAGGTAGACAACCGCCCAGATCAGCGGCGGTCCGATCAGCAGCGAACTCAGCGATAGGATCGGATCCTGGTAGATCATGATGCCGACAAGGCCGACCAGGGTCACCGCGTCGCGGGTGATGGATGTCAGCGTGATCGACAGGAGGTCGCGGATGCCGCCGACATTCTCGTTGACCTGCGCCGCCAGCCGGCCGGAGCGGGTGTCGTTGAAGAAGCCCACGCCGAGCTTCATCAGATGGTCGAAGATGCGCTTCTGGTAGCGCGCCACCAGATTGTTGCCGATCGTGGCCAGCGCCACCGCCTGGCCGTAGCCGGCGAAACCACGCACCAGGAAGGCGCCCATGATGCCGGCGCAAATCCACACCACCAGGTCGCCGCGCCGTTCGTAGAAGATCTGGTTGACGATCGGGCTCATGATCCACGCCGTGAAGGCGGTCGTGCCCGACACCAGCAGCATGCAGGAGACGGCGACGACATAGGACCAGCGATGATCGCGGCCGTTTTCAGCGAGGATGCGGCGCAGCACGGCGTTGACCTCGCCAACGCTGGCTTTCTGCTTGTTTGGAGCTTGAAGTGTCAAATCGGGAGCTTCGTGGGTTTTCCGCCTGGGACCGGGCTGTAATTCGGCACTCCTCTTAGCGCCATGCGGCCGGCTTGCCTATGCCCGCGGCTGATTAACTTCGTCGCGGGCGGCCCGGGCGCTTCGTGCCCGGGGGGTCAGGCCTGCCAGCGCCGGCCCGCCGTCTGGACGCCGAACAGCGAGGGGTTCCTTGCATAGGCGGCAAGGCCGAGAAGTGCGGCCAGCGGGTGGGTGATGACATAGACGGGCATGGTGCGCATCAGCGCGCTGTGCGGCGCCTTGTCCTCGAAGGCGGCGCGGAAATTGCCCTCCTTCAGCGCCGGCACGATCTTCTGCGCGATTCCGCCGGTCAAGAACACGCCGCCACGGCTCATGAACACCAGGGCAAGATCGCCGGCGGTGCGCCCGAGGCACGTAACGAAGGTCTCCAGCGCTTCCTCAGCCACCGGATCGGTCTTGGCCAGGGCCGCGCCGGTGATCTCTGCCGGCGTGGTGAAGGGCGAGGGCTTGCCGTCCGCCTTGGCCACCGCCCGGTAGACGTTGACGAGGCCGCGCCCGCACAGGATCTGCTCGCCCGAAATGCGGCCCTCGAGCTTCTCTATATGCGGGAAAACCTCGAAATCGCGCGGCGTGCGCGGGCCGATATCCATATGGCCGCCCTCGCCGGGCACCGGAATCCAGTGGCGCAGCGCATGGACCAGCCCGGCGACGCCGAGACCGGTTCCGGGGCCGAGCACGACGCGGCCGGCATTGGGCTCCGGCGTGCCGCCGCCGATCTTTTCCATATGTTCTTCGCCGAGCGCCACGACGGCCAGCGCCTGCGCCTCGAAATCGTTGAGCACGACGATGTCGCTCAGGCCGAGATTGGCGAACATCTGCCTGGGCTTGACGACCCAGGGGCAGTTGGTGAGCTCGATCTCGTCGCCATCGACCGGACCGGCCACCGCCAGCACCGCCGAATTGGGGCGGACCGACGAGCGGTCGAGCACCGCCGCCTGGATCGCCTCGTCGATCGTGTTGAAATTGGCGGTCTGGACGATCTGCGGCTCGGTCGGTTCGGAATTGGCGTCGAGCACGATCGAAAAGCGCGCATTGGTACCGCCAATGTCGCCGATCAGGATCGGAAACCGCAAAGCTGTTTCGTCTTCGCCTGCCATGCTCTTCGTCCGCCTCGTTCTCGGCAGCCTCTCACCGCCTCGTCGTTGACTAGCGCATGGCCCCGCAAAGGGAAAGCCGCTTGAGTGTCAGTTTTCGAGCGCTGGCGCCGCCCCGCATTGACGCGGCAAGAAGGGCGCCCGCGTCGAGGCCAGCTTCTTTCGCCCCGTTTACGGGGAGAAATGCCCGGCAGGGCAATGAGGGGCGGCGCCGACTTCGGAGGTTTGCCCATTCCCCAGCTCAAATTGGACGCTAGAGCGCCGTCATTTCGCGGGCGGCCGTGGCCGTGGCACCGGCGCGCCCATTCTGGGGGTCGCCGCGAAAGCATTTGCCGCGCCTGGCAAATCGGCCTCGCCACTGGCCGTGGCGGCAGGCTGCGGCGGCGTTTCCGGTTCGGGTGCGGCGACCGCGACCGGCACGGCGCCGCCATGATAGGTCGCCGCCTCGGCTGACTCTGGCCCCGGCGCTTCGAGCACGGCGCGGCATTCCTTGGGCAGGTTGGCCATGGTCATCACGTCGCGTGCCTTCGGCGCATCCGGGTTCTTGTTGGGCCGCCATGGTTCTTGCGTGAACCACCAGGCCAGCGGCTTGCCGCAGCCGTCATCATCCGGCGTCGCCTCCTGCGCCTTGCAGTTGGGCGAGCCGGGCTGGCAGCCGATGCGCATGTGGAAATGATAGTCGTGGCCCCAGAACGGCCGGATCTTGCGCAACCAGCCACGGTCGCCCTTGACGGTGTCGCAGAGCTTTTTCTTGATCCCGGGATTGACCAGGATGCGCTCGACTTGCGCGTAGCTCGCCGCCCGCTTCAAGAGCGCGGTGTGCTGCGGCGTCCACAGCGCGTCCTTTACCAGATGGGTCTTCTCGTCGACCATCAAGGTGGCGCTCATCGATTCGCGCTGCGCCCTGGTCATGGTGCGGTCCGGCATCGGCGTCAGCCAGACGTCGGCGTCGAGCCCGATCTGGTGCGAGGCATGGCCTGTCATCATCGGGCCGCCGCGCGGCTGCGAAATGTCGCCGATCAAAAGGCCCGGCCAGCCATCGGCAGCAGCGTCGCGCGACAGTTTCTCGATCAGCGCGATCATCGCCGGATGGCCCCAGCGCCGGTTGCGCGAGGGCCGCATGACCTGCCAGGTCGGGCCGTCCATGGGGATGGCGACACCGCCGGCGAAACAGCCCTTGGAATAGAAGCCGAAGGATTGCGGAGCGGTCGCGGTCGGCAGTTTCTCGGCGCCGAACAGGTCCTTGGCCCGTTCCTCGGACAGTGCCGGCTGCGCGGCAAGACCAAGCAGACAGAACACCGCCGCCAGCAGTGATTTCTTGCCCAGCCACATCGCTGTCTTCATGAAACCGGATCCCCACCGCATCCCAAGGCCGAATCATAGCACGCAACGCGGCCTGCTTCGATCGCCCGCTCTTTCGCCCGATCAGCCCTTCATCGGGCTGCGTGCCTCGCCGTCGCGCCAGTCGCCGCTTGCCCACATATGGTCGAAGGCGGCGCGGTAGTCCGGAAAGCGCAGGGAATAGCCCGCCGCTTTGATCGCCGCATTGGCGACACGCTTGTTCTCGCCATAGAAGGACCGCGCCATGGGCGAAAGTTGGGCGGTCTCGAAAGGAATTTCCGGTGGCGGCTCGACGCCCATCAGCGATGCGGCATAGGCGACGACATCCTGCGGCGGCGCCGGATCGTCATCGGTGACGTTGAAGATGCCGCCTTTGTTGCTTCCGACAAGCTGCCACAACGCGCCTGCGATGTCGTCGCAATGGATGCGGTTGAACACCTGGCCGGGCTTGACCAGCCGCCGCGCGGTGCCGCTCTCCAGATTGACCAGCGCATTGCGGCCCGGGCCGTAAATGCCGGACAGGCGCAAGATCGCCACCGGCCGGCCGATTTCCTCGCCGAGTTTCAGCCACGCCTGCTCGGCCTCGACCCGCATGACGGAGCGCTTCGACACCGGCCGGCACGTGGTCTTTTCGTTGACCCAGGCGCCGCCGTAGTCGCCATAGACGCCGACGGTCGAGAGATATGCGATCCATTCCAGTGCCGGCATCCCTGCGATTGCCGCCCGGGCGGCATTCAAGACGGGGTCGCCGGCCTCTTCCGGGGCAACCGAAATCACCAGATGCGTCGTTTTCTCCAGCGCCGCGCCGATTTCGTCCGTAAGCGTGCCGTCAAACTGCAGCGGGGCGATGCCGGCCTGGCGCAGCGACGCGAATTTTTCCTCGGACCGCGTCGTGCCAAGGATGGCAACGGCATCCTTGTTGGCGCGGGCAAAGGCCTTGCCGGAATAGCCGGCGCCGAAGATGAAGATCTGCTTTTGGCTCATGCATGCGCCCTGTCTGGCCGCGCCAGGCGCCATTCCTCGCGCACCGCCGCATCGTTCTCGGTTTCCAGACCGGTCACGGCCCGCTCCGCATATTCGGCATCAGCCACCAGCCGCGCCAGCGCCCATATTGCCGCGCCCCGCACCAGCGGCGAGGGATCGGCGAGCAGCGCACGCACCGGGACGGCCAGAGCGGCATCGCCGGAATTGCCGGCGGCGATCAGCACGTTGCGCACGAAACGGTCGCGGCCGATGCGCTTGATCGGCGAGCCGGAGAAGAAGGCGCGGAAGGCCGTGTCGTCCAGTTCGAGCAGGTCGGCGAGCGCCGGCTCGCGCAAATCGTCGCGCGCGGCGAGTTTGGCTTCCGACGCTGTCCGCGCGAACTTGTTCCATGGGCAGGCGGCCAGACAATCGTCGCAGCCATAGATGCGGTTGCCGATTTTTTCGCGGAATTCATGCGGGATCGGCCCCTTGTTCTCGATGGTGAGGTAGGAAATGCAGCGCCGCGCATCGAGCCGGTAGGGCGCCGGGAAAGCATCGGTCGGGCAGGCGTCGAGGCAGGCGCGGCATGAGCCGCAATGGTCGATCTCGGCGCGGTCGGGTGTGAGTTCGGCCGTGGTGAAGATGGTGCCGAGGAACAGCCAGGAGCCGTGTTCGCGACTGACCAGATTGGTGTGTTTTCCCTGCCAGCCGAGGCCGGCGGCTTGCGCCAGCGGCTTTTCCATCACCGGAGCGGTGTCGACGAACACCTTCACGTCGCCGCCGGCGCGCGCCACGATCTTGCCGGCGATTTCCTTCAGCCGGCCTTTGATCACATCGTGATAATCGCGGTTCTTCGCGTAGACGGAGATGGCGCCCAGGTTGTGCCTGGCCTGCAGGTCGCGCGGATCATGATCCGGCCCGTAATTCATCGCCAGCACGACGATCGAGCGCACGTCGGGCCAAAGCGTGGAAGGCTCGCTGCGCCGCGCAATCGTCTCGGCGATCCACTCCATCGAGCCGTGAAAACCGTCGGCGACGAATTCGGCCAGGCGCGCCGGCGCCAGCGGGATGGCATCGGGAGAGGTGACGGCAATGGCATCGAAGCCGGCGCGCTGCGCCTCCGCGTCGATCAGCGCGCGCAGTTTTGCGGCGTCAGAAATCGAGGTCCGCATAATGCGACACCGGCGACAGGCCGCGCACGCGGTCGGTCAAGAGCGGCCGGAAGGAGGGCCGCGACTTCACCCTAGTGTACCATTCGCGCGCAGCAGGGTGTTCGCGCCAGTCGATCTCGCCGAGATAGTCGAGCACCGACAGCGTCGCCGCAGCGGCGAGGTCGGCATAGGTGACCCGGCCGCCGGCCAGCCAATGGCGGGTGCCGGCCAGCCAGTTGGTGTATTTCATGTGCTGGCGGATGTTGGCGCGCGCCGCACGGATGGCGCCCGAATCGGGCGACCCGCCGCCCGCCGTTTCCGGCATGACGGGCTTCAGCACGCGTTCACGCACCAGATGGCGGGTGACTTCGCTTTCGGCCTTGTTGAGGTACCAGTCGATCAGCCGGCGGATTTCGGCGCGCTGCATCGGATCCTCGGCGAACAGCCGCTTGTCGCGCTTCAAGACGCCGCGCGTCTCGTCGAGATATTCCGAGATCACCGTCGCGCCGACAATCGGCACGTCGCCTTCGGCGAGCAGGATCGGCAGCGTGCCGGCCGGGTTCAGCGCCAGAAACTCCTTGCGCCGCGTCCACGGCTTTTCCTCGATCAGCGCCAGTTCCTCGCCATACTCGCCGAAGGCAAGGCGGACGAAGCGGCAGGTGGCGAACATCGGATGGTGGAAAAGCGTCAGCATGGTTCCGCGATGATAAAGCGCACTGGCGAATCGCCGGGCGCACCGGTAAGTCTTGGCCGCCCGGTTAGCGGGCCGTCAGGGGTGTTGCGACCTATAGGGGGAGTTCAACGCCATGACAAGCAAGCCGTTCTGTTAGCCGTCGCGCAAAGCCGAGGTAGCCATGGAAAGCCAGACCATCGTCGAAGCCCTGCTGCTCGGCCTGCTGGAGGGGCTGACCGAGTTCATTCCGGTGTCCTCGACCGGCCATATCCTGCTCGCCGGCCATTTCCTCGGCTTCAACTCCACCGGCAAGGCCTTCGAGATCCTGATCCAGCTCGGCGCCATCCTGGCGATCCTCAGCGTCTATTTCCGTCGCCTGTGGCAGATGCTGCTCGATTTGCCGCATGACCGGCTGACGCGGCATTTCGTCATCGGCATCCTGATCGCCTTCCTGCCGGCGGCGATCATTGGCGCGCTGGCGCATGATTTCATCAAGACGGTGCTGTTCGAATCGCCACGGCTGATCTGCATCATGCTGATCATCGGTGGCGTCATCCTGCTGGCGGTCGACCGCATGAACCTGAATCCGGTCTATCGCGACGTCGAGCGCTTCCCCACCCGGCTTTACCTGCAGATCGGGCTTTTCCAGTGCCTGTCGCTGATCCCCGGCACGTCGCGCTCCGGCTCGACCATTGTCGGCGCGCTGCTTTTGGGTGTCGACAAGCGCGCGGCGGCTGAGTTTTCCTTCTTCCTGGCCATCCCGACCATGGTCGGCGCCTTTGCCTTCGACCTGTTCAAGAACCGCAACGTGCTGACATCGGCCGACCTGCCGATCATCGCCATCGGCTTCGTCGCCGCCTTCGTTACCGCGCTCATCGTGGTGCGCTACCTGCTCGATTACGTCTCGCGCAACGGCTACTCGCTGTTCGGCTGGTGGCGGCTGGTGGTGGGTGGTGTCGGGTTGGTGGCGTTGATGATCTGGGGGTGAGCGAACGCGCATCGTTGTAGGCTCCCCCTCACCCGGATTGCCAACCGAATTGCGAAGGGCCATTCGGGACAATCCGACCTCTCCCCGAGGGGAGAGGAGCCTGTCAGCGCTGGCGTAGTCTCTTCTCCCCAACGGGGAGAAGGTGGCCGCGCAGCGGCCGGATGAGGGGGCGGCCTCGCACAAGCTTTTGGTCAATTCCGCCCATAAAACGCATTCTCGACATGCACCGGCCAGCGCCAGGGCAGCACCGCGACCATGTCGAAGCGCATCGACAGCCTGCCATAGTCGGGCTGGCGTGACAGCCAAATGTCGGCGGCGGCCTCGATGCGGCGTTCCGATTCGTGGCCGATCGCTTCCATGGCTTCCATCAGCGAACGCCGCGCCTTGACCTCGACGAACAGAACCAGGTCGCCGCGCCGCGCGATCAGGTCGATCTCGCCGAAGCGGGTGCGATGGCGGCGCGCGAGGATGCGGTAGCCCTTGAGCATCAGCGCGGCGGCGGCCAGCCACTCACCGCGATGGCCGCGCCGATAGGCCTTTTGGCGGCTGGCGCTCGGGCGCTCAGCCACTGCCCTCTCCGGAGGCATCCTTGAGTTCCAGCAGCCGCCGATAGAGCGCCTGTTTCTGGCCGCCGGTCATCTTTGCCGCTTCCGCCGCCGCCTTGGAGGCCGGCATTTCGGCGGCGAGCGACAGCAACAGGCGATCGATATCGGCTGGCTCGTCCGCCTTGGCCTCGGCCGGACCGACGCAGACGACGATCTCGCCCTTCGGTGTGTCGGCCGCCGCATAGTGGTCGGCCAGCGCCTGCAGTGTGCCGGTGCGCATTTCCTCGAAGGTCTTGGTCAATTCGCGTCCGATGGCGGCCTTGCGTTCGCCGCCGAGCGCCTCGACCATGGCGCCAAGCGATTCGGCCAGCCGGCGCGGCGATTCAAAAAAGATCAGCGTCGCCGGCACGGCCTTCAGGGCTTCCAGCCGCGTCAGCCGCTGCCCTGATTTCACAGGCAGAAACCCGGCAAACAGGAAGGCGTCGGACGGCAGGCCGGACGCGGTGAGCGCGGCCAGCGGTGCCGACGGGCCGGGGATCGGCACGACGCGAATGCCGTGCTCGATCGCCTCGCCGACCAGCCGGTAGCCGGGATCGGAGACCAGCGGCGTGCCGGCATCGGAAATCAGCGCCACGCTCTGTCCGGCCTGAAGTGCTGCGATCAGTTTCGGCCCGGCCTCGCCGGCATTGTGCTCATGATAGGCCGTGGTGCGGCGGCGGATGCCGTAGCGGTCGAGCAGCACGCGCGACACCCTGGTGTCCTCGCAAGCGACGATGTCGGCGGCGGCCAGCGTCTCCAGCGCGCGCAGCGTGATGTCGGCGAGATTGCCGATCGGGGTCGCCACCAGATAGAGCGCCGGCTCGAGCGGACGGGCGGGAATTTCGGTCTGCCCGACCACATAGCTGCGTCTGCCCGTCTCGTCGGTCACTGACCAAGTCTCCATTCGGCCCTGTTTGGCCTGCCAGATCTTGTTTGGCCTGCCAAACCCTTGTTTGGCATGGCTGATGCCGGCTTGCAAAAGCTCACGCCGATGTAAGGCAATCGCCATGCCTTCGCCACAGTGGGGAACCAAACCGGAATTGGCAGATTTAGCCCCTGATTCCTAAAGGGAGGACAGGATGGACAGCCTGAAGATACAGGACGCTTTCGAACCCTATTATGCCGGCCGCAAGCGCGTTGCCGCACCCAGGGACAAGCGCCTGCCTGCCAAGACCGACACCAGCCTGACCAAGCAGGCGGCAACCGCCTTGCCGACGAATGTCAGGCTTTCCGACAACGAACCAGACAGCACGACGGAGCACTGACCGTACGATGCCCAATCGCTTCGATATCTTCATCACCCGCCTTGAAACGAAAACCGCCAGGGAAGGCGTGCCGCCGCATCCGATGAACGACCAGCACAGCGTTCGCCGCGAAAAGGCCGACGCCAAACCGGCGCGGAGCGGACAAACGCATGCCGAGAAAGATCGCGGCAAGCGCCGTTTCAAGCACGACGCCTGACCAGCGCGACCTCCGTGACTGCTCGCGCTTCGTCATCTTGGGCGGGGTGATGCGGCGCGGATCAGAGGATGGCGAGGATCTGGTTCACTGGAGATACCGTGCGACTCGCGCCTTCAGAAGGTCAATCAGCTCCAGATCCATGAATTCGTAGTTGTCAGGTATATCGAGGCAGATGACCCGGGCCTTCCTCAGGCTCGCCTTGAATTTCTTCTGCAGTTTGGTGCGGTGCACCTTTTCCATGACGAAGATGATGTCGGCCCAGGCGACCAGCTCATGCGTCAGCGGCGTGTCGGCATCGTGGTTTGTGCCCGCCGACGCGACCTCGATATCCCTGCGCGTTGAAAACACCTGCTCGGCGGTCGGGCTTCGCAAGCGGTTCTGGCTGCAGACAAAGAGAACGTTTTTCAAAAGCTTCGATCTTCAATTCGGTTATTTCTACGACCAGAAACCCTCAACCGCACGCAATTACTCATCCCATATCTCTCGTATCTTTTTGCTCAAGGGGATGTACTGATCCATGGTAAGTCCATTCAGGTCGAACTCTATCGAATCGTCCTTGGCGACCGCTCTAAGCCTGATTCCTATGAAGGTGATAAAGCTGGTTACGACGCTGAATTTGCTCAGATTGCCCGTCTTTCCCTTGGTCAGGACCTTTCCATTCTTGATAAAAATCACCTCTGCCTCGTAGAAATCTTCATCCTCCGAAGGTTTCGATATCTCGCCCAGCCCAAACTCGAACACATCATCGGTGTTCAATGTCCGCAACGTCTCATGGATCAGGAACTTCATCGCAGGACCTATCTTGGATGCGGCGCGCGACGCGCCTTCGGCTGAGCAAGCCGAATTTCTAGCATCCTTGTTCAAGTCGATAAATCGTCGACCACGGTCCGGCCATGCGCCGCTGGGCCTACCGCGCCAGATCCGCTACCACGGCGTCGAGCACGATCATGCCGGCCGGCGTGGCGCGGAGCCGCGCATTGCCGATAGGCGCCACCAGCCCCTCGCCCTGCAGCACCGACAGCCGCGCGCTCGACAGGCCGCGGCCGGAAAACGCCTCGTAGCGCGACAGGTCGATGCCCTCGGCCAGCCTCAGCCCCATCAGCAGGAACTCGTCGGCCTCTTCCGAGCGGGTCAGGATCTCGCCGCCGGTGACGCCGTGGCCCTTGGCCTCGACCAGGTTGGCCCAGGTCTCCGGCATCCGCTCGGCGATCGTCACCGTGCGATGGCCGTTCTCGACAAAACGGCCATGCGCGCCGGGGCCGACGCCGACATATTCGCCATAGCGCCAATAGGTCAGGTTGTGCCGGCTCTCGGCGCCCGGCCGGGCGTGGTTGGAAATCTCGTAGGCCGGCAGGCCGTGCGCCGTGGTGATCTCCTGCGTCAACGCATAGAGGTCGGCGGCGTGGTCATTGTCGGGAATGATGAATTTCTTCGCCGCATGCAGGGCGTGGAAGGGCGTGCCTTCCTCGATGGTCAGCTGATAGAGCGAGAGATGGTCGGCGGCGTGGCCGATCGCCTGTTCAAGCTCGGCTGCCCAGGCTTCCGGCGTCTGGCCGGGCCGGGCGTAGATCAGGTCGAAGGACAGGCGCGGGAAGATTTCGCGCGCGAGCCCGATGGCGTGCAGTGCCTCATCGACATTGTGCAGACGGCCGAGGAAGCGCAAATCCTTGTCGTTCAGCGCCTGCACGCCGAGCGAGACGCGATTGACGCCGGCGGTGCGATAGCCGCGAAAGCGTTCGGCCTCGACCGAGGACGGGTTGGCCTCCAGCGTCACTTCGATGCCGTCAGGCACCGTCCAGTTCTTGGCCACCGCGTCCAGGACCCTGGCCACGGTTTCCGGCCTCATCAGCGACGGCGTGCCGCCGCCGAGAAAGATGCTGGTGACCTCGCGCGGCCCGGTGCGCTGGCGCATCGTCGCCAGCTCCGCCTCGAAGGCGGCGGCAAAGCGCTCCTGGTCGACCGGCTGGTGGCGGACATGGCTGTTGAAGTCGCAATAGGGGCATTTGGCCGCGCAGAACGGCCAGTGGATGTAGACGCCGAAGCCGGGCGTCCGGTCGAGCGGCATGGTCATGCCGTGTCCAATCATGCCGAGCCCGATCCCGGCGTATTCAACCGTGCCTGGGCGAATTTCTGGAAGGCGCGGGCGCGATGCGACAGCGCCGTCGGCTGGCCGGGTTTCCAGCCATGCTTTTCCTCGGCGCTCATCTCGCCGAACGTCTTGTCGAAGCCATTGGGCAAGAACACCGGATCGTAGCCGAAGCCGAGCTCGCCGCGCGGCGGCCAGACCAGCGTGCCCTCGGCCTCGCCGCGATAATATTCGGCCGCGCCGTCGGGAAAGGCGAGACAAATGACGGCGACGAAGCGGCCCTTGCGCTGCTCGGCCGAGGCGGCGCCGACCTCCTGCAGCGCCACTTCGGTGCGCTGCATGGCCATGGCGAAATCTCTGCTGCCGTCAGCGGTTTCGGCCCAGTTGGCGGTGTAGACGCCGGGCGCGCCGTCGAGCGCGTCGACGCAGAGCCCAGAATCGTCCGACAGCGCCGGCAGGCCGGTCGCCTTCGCGGCGGCCAGCGCCTTGATGTAGGCGTTTTCCTCGAAAGTCGTGCCGGTCTCGTCAGGCTCCGGCAGGCCATAGTCCTTGGCCGACTTCGCCTCGAAACCGAACGGCCCCATCAAATCGGCGAATTCGCGCAGCTTGCCGGCATTGTGGCTGGCGACGACGATCTTCTTGCCATCAAGTGTATGCATCAAAGGCCCCAGATTCTCGGCTCGGCGAACTCGATCGAATTGCCCGAGGGGTCGCGTATATAGAGCGAACGGCCACCTTGCGGCCATTCGAATTCGCTTTCGATGGCGATCTTCTTCGCCTCGAGATGGGCTTTCCAGCCGGCGAGCTCGTCGGCGGTCGCCGCGAAGCAGAGATGACCCTCGCCGACCGTGCCATGCGGCGGCACCGGCAGCCGGGCATCCGGCGCCAGAGGTATTTTCGTCGCTTCGGCGTTGAAGATGAGCAGCACGCCCGGCCCGCAACGGAAGAAGAGGTGGCGGCCTTCGACCTTGCCGAGGAGGATGAGGCCGAGGATGTCCGTGTAGAAGGCTTCGGCGGCGGTGAGGTCGGTGACGTAGAGTGCGGATTCCAGGATTGCAGAGGGTATCACGAGGCGCCCCCCTCTGCCCTGCCGGGCATCTCCCCCACCTGGGGGGAGATTGGCAGCTTCGCCGACAGCGCCTCGACGTTGACGGTTGGCGAAATCCGAGACCACAGCCGATCTCCCCCAAAGTGGGGGAGATGGCCGGCAGGCCAGAGGGGGGCACTCACGCTCGGCATCTAAATCCTAAGCCACCGCCATCTGCTGCAAACTCACCAGGCGCTGGATGCCTTTCTTGGCCAGGCCCATCAATTCGGCAAACTGGTCCTCCGAGAAAGGCTCGCCCTCGGCGGTGCCCTGGATCTCGACGATGCCCCCCTTGCCGGTCATGACGAAATTGGCGTCGGTGCCGGCCGCGGAATCCTCGAGATAATCGAGATCGATGACCGGCTGGCCGTCATGGATGCCGCAGGAAATCGCCGCGACGTGGTCTTTCAGCACCTTGGCGACGCTGGCCATCTGGCGCGCTTCCATCCAGCGCAGGCAGTCGTACAGCGCCACCCAGCCGCCGGTGATCGAGGCGGTGCGGGTGCCGCCATCGGCCTGGATGACGTCGCAGTCGACGGTGATCTGCTGTTCGCCCAGCGCCTGCAGATCGACCACCGCGCGCAAGGAGCGGCCGATGAGGCGCTGGATTTCCAACGTGCGGCCGCCCTGCTTGCCGGCGGAGGCCTCGCGGCGCATGCGCTCGCCAGTCGAGCGCGGCAGCATGCCATATTCGGCCGTCACCCAGCCCTTGCCGGAATTGCGCATCCAGCCCGGCACCTTTTCCTCGAGGCTGGCGGTGCACAGGACATGGGTGTCGCCGAACTTCACCAGGCACGAACCTTCGGCGTGCTTGGAGACGCCGCGCTCGAAGGAGATGGCGCGCATTTCGTCGAATTGGCGTTTGGAGGGGCGCATTCAGGCTTCTTTCCAGTCATTTTTCGGAATCGTGGCCGGCTTTTAGACGCATGGGGGGCGGCGCGCAAAGGAAAACGGACCCGGTGAGCCGACGCGAGAGACCGGGTTGCGTCCACCGCGCCGAAGTCTATATCCTGAACAAGGAGGTTTTTGGCCGAATGACCAAGGCAATCGATCCCGGTTCGCAGTCGCTTGCACTTCAATCACTCGACATGCGCTCTCGTGACATCTTCCGGCGCATCGTCGATTCCTATCTCAGGGATGGCGAGCCCGTGGGCTCGCGCAGCCTGTCGCGCATCCTGCCTTCCTCGCTGTCGCCGGCCACCATCCGCAATGTGATGAGCGACCTCGAGCATCTCGGGCTGATCTACGCACCGCACATCTCCGCCGGCCGGCTGCCGACGCAGGCGGGCCTGCGCTTCTTCGTCGATGCCTTCATGGAACTTGGCGACCTCTCCGACGAGGAGCGCCGCACCATCGAGGCGCAGGTACGGGCCTCCGGCTCGGGCGCGACGCTGGAGCACATGCTGACCGAGGCCAGCCAGATGCTGTCGGGCATGTCGCGCGGCGCCGGCCTGGTGCTGGCCGCCAAGAACGAGGTGGCGCTGAAGCATATCGAGTTCATCCAGCTGGAGCCGACCAAGGCGCTTGCCGTGCTGGTGTCGCAGAATGGCGACGTCGAGAACCGCGTCGTCGAGCTGCCCGCCGGCATCACCGTCTCGCAACTGCATGAAGCCTCGAATTTCCTCAACGCGCATATCCGCGGCCGCACGCTGGCCGAAGCGCGCACCGAAATCGCCCGCATCAAGGAAGAGACGAGAGCGGCGCTGGATACACTGTCGCAGGACCTCGTCGAGAAAGGGCTGGCGGTGTGGGCGGGCGCGGAAAGCGGCCTGCCGGCGCGGCTCATCGTGCGCGGCCGCGCCAATCTGCTCGAAAACGTCACCGCCCAGGCCGATATCGAACTCCTGCGGCACTTGTTCGAGGACATGGAGACGCAGGACGGTCTGATCCAGCTGCTTGACCTCGCCGAGCAGGGATCGGGCGTGCGCATCTTCATCGGCTCGGAAAACAAGCTGTTCTCGCTGTCGGGCTCGTCGCTGGTGGTCGCGCCCTATCGCGACAAGGATGCCCGCGTCGTCGGCGCGCTCGGCGTCATCGGCCCGACCCGGTTGAACTACGCCCGCATCGTGCCGATGGTCGATTATACCGCGCAGCTGATTTCGCGCATGCTAAGGTAGCGCCCCGGACGGCAAGAGACGGGCAGCAAGGAGAAAAACAATGGCGCTCGAAGAACTCAAGGCCCGGATCAGCCTGCTGCTCGAGGAGATGGTCAACCAGCCGGAAGACCAGCACGAAATCCAGGAACAATTGCGCGAGAAGCTGCAGGAAATGCGCGCCATGGGCTTGCCGCTGCCGGCCGATCTCGTCGCGCTGGAAAAACGCCTCGACGACGATTTCCTGGCTGCCGGGACATAGGCAGGGAACCTGCTTCCCCTCAACTCGTCGTGTGAGGCGGAACCCGGGGACAGATCGGCCGTTGGTTTCCTTCGCGACCAGATGGAGGACAAAGTGATCCGATTGGCCGGACTGGTGCTTCCAGCACTCTATCTCATGACAAGCGCGGCATTCGCCCAGCAGGCCGATCAGCCCGTCCTGAAGGGTGCGGCCGCCTTCGGCGACTGGCGCGCCGACAGGCCGGGCGTGCGCCGCCTGATCAAACCGGAAGACCTGCCAAAACCCTATGTCACCAAGTCGGCCTCGAACAGCGCCGGGCTTGCCGACATGCCGGCGGGCGCGAAGCCGCAATTGCCGCCGGGTTTTTCGGCCGAGCTGATCGCGTCCGGCATCGACAATCCGCGCGCCGTGCGCGTCGCGCCCAATGGCGACCTGTTCGTCGCCGACAGCGAGGCCAACCAAGTCCGCGTCTATCGCCTGGCCAAGGACAGCGCCAGGCCCGCCGAGGACGGCATTTTCGCCGGCAATCTCAATCAGCCCTATGGCATCGCCTTCTATCCGCCGGGCGATGACCCGCAATGGGTCTATGTCGCCAACAGCGACAGCATCGTGCGCTTTGCCTATCAGAAGGGCGAACTGAAGGCATCCGGCGAACCGGAAATCATCGTCGCCAACATTCCCGCGAACCATCACTGGACCCGCGACATCGCCTTTTCGCCTGACGGCAAGACGCTCTATCTGTCGGTCGGTTCGGGCTCGAATGTCGCCGAGGACATGGGCAAGGCGCCCGAGGGCGGCCTCGACGCCTGGGTGGCGTCGAAGCCGCTCGGCGCGGCCTGGGGCTCCGAAGAGGGGCGCGCCGACGTGCAGGCCTTCGATCCGGACGGCAAGAACGGCCGCATCGTCGCCACCGGCCTGCGCAATTGTTCCGGCATGACCATCCAGCCGGCGACGGGGGCGCTGTGGTGCGTTGTCAACGAGCGCGACGCGCTGGGCGACAATGTGCCGTTCGAGTACGCCACGTCGGTCAAGGACGGCGCGTACTATGGCTGGCCCTGGTACTATATCGGCAACCACGAGGATCCCCGCCACAAGGGCGCGCGCCCCGACCTCGCCGGCAAGGCGACCATTCCCGACGTGCTGATGCAGGCGCATTCGGCGCCGCTCAACATCGCCTTCTACGACCGCAAGGACCTGCCCGCCGACAGCGGTTTTCCCAAGGAATACCGGGGCGATGCGTTTGTCGCCCTGCACGGTTCGTGGAATCGCGGCAACAGGACCGGCTACAAGATCGTCCGCCTGCTGTTCAAGGACGGCAAGCCGACCGGCGAATACGAGGACTTCATGACCGGCTTCGTCGTTTCCAACGGCGAGGTCTGGGGCCGACCGGTGGGGGTGGCCGTAGCCCATGACGGCGCGCTGATCGTGACCGAGGACGGCAACGGCACGATCTGGCGCGTGACCTATGATGGCGGGCGTTCCTGAGGGACATTACTCGGCAGCGCAGGCCCCCTCACCCGGATTGCCGAAACCGAATTGCAGGGGCAATTCGGGGTAATTTGACCTCTCCCCGGTGGGGAGAGGAGCCTGCGAGCGCCGTCGCTTTCCTCTTCTTCCCCACGTGGCCCGAAGCGGCCGGATGAGGGGGCTTCACAAGGCGAAGACCGGGCTGTCTGGTGCAATCAAATCCAATCCCCAGGAAATTCAATTCTATTTGGATGTATGCGATAAAGCCCGCTGATCTGGGACCCTATCCATGACCCTCACCGGCTTCCTCGCCTACAGTGCCGCCCTCGGCATCGCCGCCGCGATTCCCGGCCCTGGCGTCACCGCGCTTGTCGCGCGGGCGCTGGGCTCGGGCTTTCGCTCGTCGCTGGCCATGTCCTTTGGCCTGATGCTGGGCGACCTCACCTATCTGACCGCCGTGGTGCTCGGCCTCGCCTTCGTCGCGCAGACCTTCGGCATGGTGTTCCTGGCGATCAAATGGGCCGGCGTCGCCTATCTGGCATTTCTGGGCTGGCGCTTCTGGACCGCGGGCATCACGCCCGAAACGGTCGAGGCGAAAAAGGGCAAGGGCGGACTGATTTCGAGCTTCATAGCCGGCCTAACCGTCACGCTCGGCAATCCGAAGACGATGATCTTCTACCTTGCCATCACACCGACTATCGTCGACCTGAAGACCATTACGCTGGCCGACTACGGCATTCTCGCCGCCCTGACGGTGGCCGTCCTGTTCGTCGTGCTGGTGCCTTACCTGGCGCTCGCCGCCAAGGCGCGCTGGTTCCTGAAATCGCCGCGTGCGCTAAAGGTGCTGAACCGCACCGCCGCCGGCTTCATGGTGGGCGCGGCGGCAGCGATCGCGGCCCGCCAGTAACGCCCTTTCCGCCAAAACATTCCGGGGGCGGGCTTCGCCGCGAAATGCTTTTCCGGGACACGGGCGTTTTAGACAAGAGGCCCACTCGGATATTTCCGGCCGACAGCTTATGTTGCGCGGCTGAAAGCCCTATCTTGCCGGCTGCAATGCCACTTGCCTGAAATCCTGGGAGCGAAACCAATGAACAAGCCCGCCACCTCCGCCCGCGTCCCCGGCCGCGGCCGCATCTACAGTTCGATCACCGACACGATCGGCGACACGCCCCTGGTCCGGCTCGACAAGTTCGCCAAGGAGAAGGGCGTCGTCGCCAATCTGGTCGCCAAGCTCGAATTCTTCAACCCGATCGCCTCGGTCAAGGACCGCATCGGCGTGGCGATGATCGAGGCGCTGGAGGCGGCCGGCAAGATTGCGCCCGGCAAGACCACGCTGATCGAGCCGACCTCGGGCAATACCGGCATCGCCCTTGCCTTCGCCGCAGCCGCCAAGGGCTACAAGCTGATCCTGACCATGCCCGAGACGATGTCGGTCGAGCGCCGCAAAATGCTGGCGTTGCTCGGCGCCGAGCTGGTGCTGACCGAGGGTCCGAAAGGCATGAAGGGCGCCATCGCCAAGGCCGACGAACTGGCCGCGACGATCCCCAACGCCATCATCCCGCAGCAGTTCGAAAACCCCGCCAATCCGGAAATCCACCGCACGACGACCGCAGAGGAAATCTGGAACGACACGCAGGGCGAGATCGACATCTTCGTTGCCGGCATCGGCACCGGCGGCACCATCACCGGCGTCGGCCAGGTGCTGAAGAAGCGCAAGCCCTCGGTGCAGATCGTCGCCGTCGAGCCCGAGGCTTCGCCAGTGCTGTCGGGCGGCCAGCCCGGCCCGCACAAGATCCAGGGCATCGGCGCCGGCTTCGCGCCAAAGATCCTCGACACCACGATCTATGACGAGATCGTCAAGGTCTCGAACGAGGATTCCGTCGCCAATGCGCGCCTCGTCGCCCGCCTCGAAGGCGTACCAGTCGGCATTTCGTCGGGTGCGGCCCTGCAGGCGGCGATCGTCGTCGGCTCGCGGCCGGAGAACAAGGGCAAGACGCTGGTCGTGATCATCCCATCCTTCGCCGAGCGCTATCTATCGACGATTCTGTTCGAAGGGCTGGGGGCGTAGGCCACCGCCTTTTTTACGAATCGGCTGGCCCGCAGAAAATCCTTCCGTGGCGCCCGCAATCCGGCTTGAGCAGAACCCTGCTTCCGGTTCATATCGCCCCCGGCCCGCTTTGCGCGGGCCGGGGAGGATTTCATGTACAAGCTCTATACCCGTCCGGGCAGCGGCGGGTTCGTCGTCGAGGCAGCGCTGGCGCTGGCCAACGCACCGTTCGAGCAGATCGACGTGCCGAAATCCGACAGACCCGGTCCGGCCTTCCTCGACATCAGCCCGCTGAACCAGGTGCCGGTGCTGACCTTGCCGGACGGACGCTCGATGACCGAATCGGCGGCGATCTGCATCCTGATCGCCGAGCGCCATCCGGAGGCCTGCCTGGCGCCGGCGGTCGGCGCACCGGCCCGCGCCGATTTCCTGCGCTGGATGGCGTTCATGTCGTCTGTGCTCTACCCAGCGGTGCTGCGGTTTTACTACGCCCATCGCTACACGGCCGACGCCGAGGGCACGAAAGCCGTCAAGCAGGCGGCCATCGCCGAGATGGACCGCGGCTTCGCCGTTCTCGATGTCGCTCTCAAAGGCCGTGACTGGCTGGTCGGCGACGGCCTGTCGTTGGCCGACATCTATCTCGTCATGCTCATTGCCTGGCATCCCGACATCGACACCGCGCGGACCGCCTGGCCGAACATCGAACGTTTATGGGCAAAGCTGCGTGAGCATCCCCTGATGAAGACGCTCAACACATCGCATGAGATGTGGCCCGGCTGACGGTCAGTTTCGCAGCGCCGCCCTCTTACCCTGCAGGAACCGGCGCACCGCCGGGTCGCGTTCGAGGCCGATTGCCCTGTCATAGGCCTCGGTTGCCTGCGGCACCTGGCCAAGCCTGGCCAGGAGACCGGCGCGCGCCGCCCAATAGGGCTGATACTCATTGAGCCGCTTGTCGTCGCCCAGCACGTAAAGCGCCGCCAGCCCCGCCACGGCACCCTCCGTCTCGGCAAGCGCCACCGCGCGATTGATCGCCACCACCGGCGATCCGGCGATCGAAAACAGCGCGTCGTAAAGCGCGCGGATCGCCGGCCAGTCGGTGCGGCCGGTCAGCCGCCGCGCCGCGTGGGCGGACTGGACGGCCGCCTCGAGCTGGTAACGGCCGACGACGCCGCTCGACGCGGCATGGGACAGAAGCGCCTCCGCCTCGTCGATCAGGGCGCGGTCCCACAGGTCGCAGTCCTGTTCGGCCAGAGGCACGAAGTCGCCTTCGGCACTGCGCCGGGCCGTGCGGCGCGCCTCGGCAAACAGCATCAGCGCAAGCAGGCCGAGCGCTTCCGGCTCTTGCGGCATCAGCCTCGCCACGAGGCGGCCGAGCCAGATGCCTTCGGTGGCGAGGTTGCGGCGCTGCGTCTCGGTGCCGGCCGGATCGGACCAGCCTTCGGCGAAGGCGGCGTAGATCGCCTCCAGCACCGCGCCCAGCCGCTCGCCAAGTTCGGCCCGCTCCGGCACACGGAACGGAATGCCGGCTTCGCGGATGCGCGTCTTGGCGCGCACGAGGCGCTGGCCCATCGTTGCCGGCGAGACCAGGAAGGCGGAAGCGATCGTCGCGGCATCGAAGCCCAGCACGGTCTGCAGGATCAGCGGCGCCCGCACGCCGGGTTCGATCGCCGGATGCGCGCAAGCGAACATCAGCCGCAGCCGTTCGTCGGGCAGTTCTTCGTCGGTCATGCGCGCCTCCATCTCCTCGGCAATCAGCTTGAGATGATCGCGGGCAGCTTCCCGGGTGAGCCGCCGGCGCACCGCATCGACCCGCCGGCGCCGCGCCACGGCCAGCAGCCAGGCTTCCGGCTTCTCAGGCACGCCCGATTTCGGCCAGCGTTCGAGCGCCGCGGCAAAGGCGTCCGCCAGCGCGTCCTCGGCCGCGGTCACGTCGCGCGTGCGCGCCGCGAGCCAGGCGACCAGCTTGCCATAGCTTTGCCGGGCGGCGGCCTCGGCGGCCGCCCGGGCGATCTCCGGGCGACTGTCCATCACATGGTCATTTCTTGGCAGGTCGTCATTTCTTGGGCATGTAGTCGGCCATTTCCCAGATCGGCCGCAGTTCGACCGTGCCGGTGCTGGCCGCAGGGCAGCGCGCCGCCCATTCGATGGCGGTGTCGATGTCGGCCGCCTCGATCATATAGAAGCCGGCGAGCTGCTCCTTGGTGTCGGCATAGGGGCCGTCGATCACGTTGGTCTTGCCGTCGGCAATGCGCACAGAGGTGGTCGCCTGGGTCGGGCGCAGCCGCTCGCCGGCCAGCCACGCGCCGGACTGTTTCAACGCGTCGGTATAGGCGCTGTAGGCCGCGCTCATCTGCTGGGCCTTCTCGACCGGCATGGCCGCCATTGTGGCTTCGTCATTGTTGATCATCAGCATGTATCGCATGGGTCTTCTCCCGTGATTCGAAGGCCGCGTCCTTGCGGGGCCAAGACGTATGTCGCGCAGCGTCGACCGATTTCGACAGGGCGCAAGAAAAAACTTTCGGTCCTGATCGGGCGCGGCGCAAGCGCGGAGCCCGCACCCGTGCTGATCAAGGCTTGGGCTCATGCGCTGCCGCCCGAAAGCGCGCCGCATCGAAGCGGATTCATGCGACGCTTCCGGCTCTCTGTTTGTGCATGTCGCCTCCCAAAACCGAGGCCGCTTTTGAGAGACAAGCATTGGCCTTCAGCCGATCAGGAGCCCGCGCAGCTCGACCGACGGGATGTCGCAGCTGTCCTTCCGGCCGAACAGGGCGTAGCGGTTCCCGGCGATACGCCTATAAAGCCAGTCACGCAGCGGGCGCGGCAGCAGCAACAGCGCCTTTGCCGCGCGCCACGGCCAGCCGAGTGCCGACATCACCGCGACAAAGCTCTCGAGCTTCGTGAACGCGACGCCATCGATGAGAACGAGATTGGTTTCGTAGGAGTCCGTGCGCAGCCCATGCTTCCTGAACAGCGCTTCGCCGAAGGGCGATTGCGCGGTGGCGAAGCGGAAGCGGCCTTGACGATCCAGCCTGACCACCATGCGCACGAAGCCGGAGCACAGCACGCAGACGCCGTCGAAGACGATCAGCGGATGGCTTGCATCGAGAGACGGTTCAGCGGGAGGGCCGGGCCTGGCCGATTTGGCTGGGCCGGAATTGATTGGGACAGACTTGACTGGGGAAGGTCGGTCACGCGGGCCTCGGCTGCTCGTGTCCGCAGACACTAGGCCAGCCGGAGGCGGGATCAAAGACGTGGCGTTGTCGCACGCCGCCCGTCGCTCAGAGCCGGGCGCTCGGAACGATAGGTGGTGGCGCGGCTGTTGGCGCCCGGCCTGCAGATGCGGCTGTTGTGGCGGCTCTCGAAGGTCATGGTCAGTGCACGCCCAGCGAGGTGCCGCGGCGGGCGCAAGCCGGACCGGGGCCGCGCATGTAATAGCGCTCCGGCCGATAGGTCGGCGCGACGAATTCGCGGATGGCGGCGGCGTAGCCGATGAGGTGCGTGAGGAAGTTCATTTACCCTGTCCCTGTCCCGATTTTCGGATGTCCCTTCCGAATTGCGCGAAGGATAGCATCGAGGCGTGAATAGTCGGTGAACACGATGTTAATATCTGGTCGAAAACCCGTTGCTTCGTGGCCGGAATGCGGCTGATTCGGGGTGTTTCCGTGCCTTTTGTCGCCATTCCGGCTTGTGTGACTTTTGCATCACATATGTTTCGTTTGAATGTCGCCCGCGCGCGGTTCTGTTTCAATTTCTGGCCGGCGGGCGAAATTTCCGTTCGTGCCGCCCCGATGGCTCGGGCGCGCCTGGCATGCGTAATGTCGCGCGCGGGCGGAACTGGAGCGGGCTCTGGCCGTTCTGACTTTCATCTGATCGCTTAGAGGGAAATTGCCATGGCGCCGCGACCTGCCTGGAAGGGTTATCTGAAGCTGTCGCTGGTCACCTGCGCGGTCGAACTGACCAATGTCGTCACCCACACCGAAAGGGTCTCGTTTCGCATCCTCAACCGCAAGACCGGCAACACGGTGAAGCGCATCTATGTCGATGCCGAAACCGGCAAGCCCCTGGATGAGGGCGACGAGATCAAGGGCTATGAATTGGACGACGGCGATTTCGTCCATATCGAGGAGGACGAGATCGAGGCGGTGCAAATCGAATCCTCGCACACGATGAGCCTCGACGGCTTCGTCGACAAGGCCTCGATCCAGCAGATCTATCTCGACACGCCCTACTATGTGGCGCCGGCCGACAAGGTGTCGGAGGAGGCGTTCGCCGTCATCCGCGATGCCATGGCAGGCAAGAAGATGGCCGGGCTGGCGCGCATCGTGCTCTACAGCCGAGAACGCCCCGTGGTGATTGAGCCGCTGGGCAAGGGCATGGTGCTGACGACGCTGCGCTACGACAATACGGTGCGCCAGCCGGACAGCGTGTTCGACGAGATCAAGGCGGTGAAGACCGACCAGGAGATGACCGATCTGGCCGAACTGATCATCGACAAGAAGAAAGCGAAATTCGATCCGTCGAAATTCGACGACAAGTATGAGGACGCGCTGCTCGAACTGATCCGTGCCAAGAAGGCCGGGCACAAGGCGCCTAAGGCCAAGGCGGCGCCAAAACCCTCCAACGTCGTCAATCTGTTCGACGCGCTGAAGAAGAGCCTGTCGTCGTCGGATTCCGGGGATTCCCGCTCTGCAAACGCATCATCCGCGAAAGCCAAGCCGGCGCCCAAACGCGCCAAGCCGAAAGCTGCCGCGCCCAAGCGCAAATCGGCCTGAGGACAGGGAACGATGGCCGGCCTCGAACAATATCACGCCAAGCGCGATTTCAAGAAGACGTCGGAGCCGGCGGGCAAGGTGGCGCGCACAGGGAAGGGCGAGGCGGGCGGTATCTTCGTCATCCACAAGCACGCGGCGACCAGGCTGCATTACGACCTTCGCCTGGAACATGGCGGCGTGCTTTGGAGCTGGGCGGTGACACGGGGACCCAGCCTCGATCCGCATGAGAAGCGGCTGGCCGTCCATGTCGAGGACCACCCGATCGACTATGCGCCGTTCGAGGGCACGATCCCCAAGGGCGAATATGGCGGCGGTTCCGTCATCGTCTGGGACGAGGGCACATGGCTGCCCGAGACCGACCCGGCCAAGGCGATGAAGAAGGGCCATATCAGCTTCGAGCTCAAGGGCCACAAGCTGCATGGGCTTTGGCATCTGGTGCGGTTGAAGCCGCGGGCGGGTGAAAAGCGCGACAACTGGCTGCTGATCAAGTCGGACGATGCCGCGGCGCGCCCGGGCGAAGACATTTTGAAGGACAAGCCGGAATCGGTGAAGTCGGGCCTGACGATCGAGGAGGTCGGCGAGGGCAAGGCGGCCAAGGGCGAGAAGCCTGAAGTCTGGCACTCCAACAAGCCTGCCGCCGGCAAGGCAAAGACCACGGCCCGGAAACTCGACTTCATCGAACCGCAGCTTGCGACGCTCGAACGGGACGCACCGCCCGGCAAGGACTGGCTGCACGAGGTCAAATTCGACGGCTATCGCATGCAGGCGCAGATCGCCGGTACCGATGTGCGGCTCTTGACCCGCACCGGCCTCGACTGGACGGAGAAATTCGACGGCGAGATCGTTGCCGAACTCGCCGCGTTGAAATGCAACGATGCCATCATCGATGGCGAGATCGTCGTGCTGGCCGACAGCGGCGTCTCGTCCTTTGCGCTGCTGCAGCAGGATTTGTCGGCGAAGCGGACGAACCGCTTCCTCTATTATGTGTTCGATCTGATGCGCCTCGACGGCAAGGATTTGCGCGGCGAGCCGCTGGTCGAGCGCAAGCAGGCCTTGCAGGAACTGCTTGGCAAGCAGCCGGAAAACGCGGCGGTGCGTTTCTCCGACCATTTTTCCGAGCCCGGCAAGATCATGCTGGAGCATGCCTGCCGCATGGGGCTGGAAGGCGTCGTTTCCAAACGCGCCGACGCACCCTATCGCAGCGGGCGCGGCCCGACCTGGGTGAAGTCGAAATGCACGGCGCGGCAGGAATTCGTCATTGGCGGCTATCTGCCCTCGGACAAGACCGGGCGCGGGCTGCGCTCGCTGCTGGTCGGCTATTACGAGGGCGGCAAACTGCAGTATGCCGGGCGCGTCGGTACCGGTTTCTCCGCGAAGGGCGCGACGGAGCTGAAGAAGAAGCTCGATGCGCTGACGGCCAAGGAATCGCCTTTCGACAAGGCCGTGCCGAAGGGCAAGGGCATGGTCTGGGTCAAGCCGGAGCTTGTCGGCGAAGTGGAGTTCCGCAGCTGGACATCGGACCGTATAGTACGCCATGCCTCGTTCCAGGGACTGCGCGAGGACAAGCCGGCGGAGGAAATTGTGCAGGAAAAGCCCAAGGCAGCGACAGGCAAGGCCAAGCCGGCGTCAAGCGGCGCCGGAACATCCGCCGGGACGATGACGACGACGGTTAAGCTTTCCCATCCCGACAAGCTGCTGTGGCCCGAGGAAAAGATCTCCAAGCAGGGGCTGCTCGAGCACTACGCGCAGGTTTGGCCGCGCATGGAGCAGTTCGTGGTCAACCGGCCGCTCAGCCTGGTGCGTGCGCCGGACGGCGTCGGCGGTCCGCGCTTCTTCCAGAAACATGCCTCGGCCGGGATGAGCGACAAGATTGCCCGGATGAAGGACCCGACCGATGGCGAGGAGATCCTGTTCGTGCGGGATTTCGATGGGGTCGCCGCACTCGTCCAGTACGGCGTGGTCGAGATCCACATCTGGGGCTGCACGATCGACAAGCTCGAGCAACCCGACCAGATCATCTTCGATCTCGATCCCGATGAAGGCGTCGATGTGAAAGCGGTGCGCGAGGCGGCGCTCGATATCAGGGGCAAGCTCGATGAGCTGTCCCTGCCGAATTTCGTCAAGACGTCGGGCGGCAAGGGCTATCATGTGCTGGTGCCGCTGAAACCGTCGGCGGATTGGGAGGCGGTGAAAACCTTCGCCCATGATTTCGCCAAGGCGTTGGAACAAGGTGCCCCCGATCGCTACACGGCGACGCTGTCGAAAAAGGCGCGCACCGGCAAGATCTTCGTCGACTATCTGCGCAATGGCAGGGGCTCGACCACGGTCGCGCCCTATTCGTCGCGCGCCAAGAAGGGCGCCACCGTGTCGATGCCGGTGACCTGGGCCGAGATCGAGGCCGGCCTGGCGCCGAACGCCTTTCCGATCGGTGACAAGACGACGCTGGCGAAGCTGGCGCAAGCCGATCCGTGGAAGGATTTTTTCAAGCAGGGGAAGGTGTTGAAGCGCGGGTGAGCTGCCCCGCTCAAGCCAAAAACACTCTCTCAAACGCCTGTTTCCCCGGCGGCGAGAACACCACCGCACGGCTGTCCTTCTCGCGGCGCGCCCATTTCTCGGCGAGGATCTTGTCGAGGATGGCGGCGCCCAGCGTGCCGGCGAGGTGCGAGCGGCGCACGCTCCAGTCGAGGCAGGCGCGGCATACCGGCCGGCGCGGCCTGGCGTCGACGTCGATGCCGATGGCGGAAAAATGCGATGCCGCCGACGGGCCGAGCCTGATCTCCCTGTCGTCACGCAGCAATATCTCCTTCTCGACCAGACGGTCGAGCATGGCCACGGCCTGCTCGCCGGCGAGGTGGTCGTAGCAGACGCGGGCCACGCGCATGGCGCCGTCGCGCGGACCCGGCCGCACGCGCTTGGGGCCAACAGCTTCCGCGACACCGGTTATGGCCTCGATCATGCCCGCGACTTGCGGGCCGGCGAGGCCGTAGTAGCGATGGCGACCCTGGCTGGCCAAAGTCAGCAGCCCGCCTTCCATCAGTTTCGACAGATGCGAGGAGGCGGTGGGCAGCGACACGCCGGCCTCCAGCGCCAGTTCGCTCGCCGTCAGCGCCGTGCCGCCCATCAGGGCGTTCAGCATGTTGGCGCGCGCCGGGTCGCCGACCAGGCTGGCGATACGGGCAATGTCGGGTCCTTCACGCATAGTTCGATCCTTGTCGAAGCATTCTCGTCAGATAACCATTATTCTCCGAGCAGATCAAGGAGACGACGATGACCGTAAGAACCACCTTCACCCTCGCACCGTTGCCCGGCCGCCGATCGTTCCCGTTCATCGTCTGGGTCCGCTCGCGGCTGCCGGCCCGCCGGTATGACCGCCATTTGCAACGTCGCGACCTCTCGGAGATCGACGACCACCTGCTGCGCGACATCGGCCTGACGCCGGAAGACGTGCGCCGCGAATGCGCGAAGTCCTTCTGGCAGGCATGACCTGCAAGGGAATTGCCTAGCAGATCGCACAGCACAACGTTTCGACGCCGCTCGAACTATCGATGCGAAACCACGACCCTCAAGGAGACGACCATGCCCATCACCTGCTTCATCCGCTATGAGATCGACCCGTTCGGCAAGGCCGCCTTCGAGGAGTATGCCCGCAACTGGGGCCAGGCCATTCCGCGCTGCGGCGCCGATCTGATCGGCTACTATGCCCCGCATGAAGGCTCGGCGACGACCGCTTACGCCGCCTACAACATCGAGAGCCTGGCGGCCTATGAAGCCTATCGCGCCCGGCTTGCCGCCGATCCCGCCGGCAAGGCAAACTATGAGTTTGCCAAGCGTGAACGATTCATCCTCAAGGAGGACCGCATGTTCCTGAAACACGTCTCCGGGCCACACGCCAGGCTGGTGCTGCCGTGATCGCCGTCATCTTCGAGGTCGAACCGGCGGAAGGCAAACGCGATGCCTATCTCGGCATCGCCGCCAATCTGCGTCCCTTGCTCGACGGCATTGACGGCTTCATCTCGATCGAACGCTTCCAGAGCCTGGCCGACCCCAAACGCATCCTGTCGCTGTCGTTCTGGCGCGACGAGGAAGCGGTGAGGGCCTGGCGCAACACCGAAGAGCACCGGCAGGCGCAGCAGGCCGGCCGGGGCGGTATCTTTGCCGGCTACCGACTGCGCATCGCGCATGTGGTGCGCGATTAYGGGCTGACGCAACGGGACGAGGCGCCGGCGGACAGCCGGGCGGTGAATGGGTAGGCCGTGCAGTCCCCCTCACCCAGCCTCCGCTTCGCTCGGCTGACCTCTCCCCGAGGGGAGAGGAGATCACCGGCGCTGGAGCCAATCTCTTCTCCCCAGAGGGGAGAAGGTGGCCGCAAAGCGGCCGGATGAGGGGGAGTCCAGCCCTCAGGCATTCCCGATCAGCACGCCCGCGGCGAACACCAGCGCGCCGCCCAGAACTACCTGGAAGGCGGCGCGCAGGAACGGGGTTTGCATGTAGCGGTTCTGGACGAAGGCGATGGCCCACAGTTCGAAGAACACCACGACCGCCGCCACCGCCGTCGCCGTCCAGAAGCTCGGGATGAGATAGGGCAGCGCGTGACCGAGACCGCCGAGCGTCGTCATGATGCCGACGGTCAGGCCGCGCTTGACCGGTGAGCCGCGGCCCGACAATTTGCCGTCGTCGGAGGCGACCTCGGTGAAGCCCATTGAAATGCCGGCGCCTATCGAGGCGGCAAGGCCGACCAGCAGCGTCTGCCAGGTGTCGTGCGTGGCAAAGGCGGCGGCGAAGATCGGCGCCAGCGTCGACACCGAACCGTCCATCAATCCGGCAAGGCCCGGCTGGACATAGGTGAGGATGAACTGGCGCTGTTCGGCGGTGGCCTCTTCGTCCTTGACGTCGCCCGGAACATGCTTCTGCTCCAGTTGGTGCGCCGAGTTCTCGTGCCCCTGCTCGGCCGCCGCCAGGTCGCCGAGCAGTTTGCGGGTCGAGGCATCCGTGGTGCGCTTGGCCGCTTCGACATAGAAACGGTAGGCCTGCTGCTCCATCGCCTCGGCCTGGCGGCGGACATGCTCGATGCCGAGCGGCCTCACCAGCCAATCGGGCTTGCGTTCATAATAGCCCCTCACATGTTCGCGCCGGATCAGCGGAATGCGCTCGCCGAAGCGCTTGCGGAAGAGCTCGATGAGGGAGTCGCGATGGCCGTCCTCTTCCTCGGCCATCGCCTCGAACACCTTTGCCGATTGCGGAAAGCTTTCCGCCAGCCCGTCGGCATAGGCGCGGTAGATGCGCCCGTCATCTTCCTCGGATGAAATGGCCAGCGCCAGGATCTCCTGCTCGGAGAGCGATTCGAAGGGGCGGCGGCCGAAGCCGAAAACACGGGAAAGCATGAGAAAATCACCCTAGTTTAGAATTGTTCTAAACTAGGGTTTGGCGTGCTCCGGGTCAATCGCGCTGAGGGTCACGGGTTCAAGAATTGTTGAAGAGTGCAAGCGGCTCCACCTCTTCATTATTGATGAAGATTAACCTATATAGCTGAACCTAAGACAAGAGTGAGGATCCCGCATGACGAAACCGCACCCCCAGCATTTCGATCCGAAACCCGTCCTCGATCTCATCGCCAGCATCGAGGCCGATCTGCAGCGGCTGAAAGGCCTGGTCGAGCAGCAGATCGAAAAATTCGACCCCGCCAACCCGCACAACAAGGCCCCGGACGGCAAGCTGACCGAGGAAGGGGTCGAGTGCTGCTACCGCCTGTTCGACGAAGGCAAGTCGCGCTATTCGGTGGCCCAGCAGATGAAGATCTCGTTCGCCGCCGCGACGCACCGCTTCAACAATTGGCGCAAGCTTGGCGGGACGAAGAGGCAGCGGACGCTGCTTGGCTAGGCCTGGGCTAAACGGCCTGGTGGACAGGAAGCGGCCAACTGGCGATCTCAGCGCCGCCTCTCATTGCCCTCCCGGGCATTTCTCCCCCGTAAGCGGGGAGAAAGAAGCTGTTTCAGCGCCGCCGCCTCTTTTGCCACGCTCACTCGCTGGCGAAACCGCCGACAACATCGCTCCTCTTCCCGTCGCTATACGGGGCGAGGATGCCGGCAGGCAAGGTGAGGGGCAGCGCTGCCGTTGGCAGTGACTCACCAACATTGTCACGGTCACATTTTTTCAATGGTACGCCGCGTGTCTTTGCGGGCATCATGAGAAGAGAATGCCTCTTCCACTGGACCTCGCATGACCGCCACCACCCCTCCCGGCATCGCCGACATCCACGCCGCCGCGGCTCGCCTCTCCGGCCTGATCGTCGAAACCCCGCTGCTCGAATCGGCGGAGCTGAACAAGCGCTTCGGCGGGCGCATCCTGTTCAAGCCGGAGACGCTGCAGCGCACCGGCTCGTTCAAGTTCCGCGGCGCCTACAACAAGCTGTCGTCGCTGAGCGAGGAAGAGCGCAGCCGTGGCGTCGTCGCCTTCTCCTCGGGCAATCATGCGCAAGGAGTCGCCGCTTCCGCCGCCATGTTCGGCGTCAAGGCGGTCATCGCCATGCCGGCGGATGCGCCGGCGATGAAGATCGGCAATGTCCGCAAGATGGGCGCGGAGGTGGTGCCGTTCGACCGCTTTCGCGATGACCGCATGACCGTGGTTCGCCCCTATACCGACAAGGGCATGGTGCTGGTACCGCCGTTCGACGATCCGGCCATCATTGCCGGGCAAGGCACGATCGGCCTTGAACTGATGCGGCAGGCCAGGGCGCTTGGCGTCGACCTCGACGCTGTCGTCATACCCTGCGGGGGCGGCGGCCTGTCGAGCGGGATTTCGGTCGCGGTCAAGGATGCCTCGCCAGACACCGCGGTCTGGGCGGTCGAGCCCGAGCATTTCGACGACACGCGCCGCTCGCTCGTCGCCGGCGCCCGGGTTTCGAACGAACCGGGTTACAGTTCGATCTGCGACGCGATCCTGACCGCCGAGCCGGGCGCCATCACCTTCGAGATCAACCGCAAGAACCTCGCCGGCGCCATCGCCGTCTCCGACAAGGCGACGGCGCAGGCGATGCGCGACGCCATGGCCTATCTCAAGCTGGTGGTCGAGCCGGGCGGATGCGTGGCGCTGGCTGCGCTGTCTTCGGGCGAGATCGATCTGTCAGGCAAATGCGTCGCCGTGGTGCTGTCCGGCGGCAATGTCGATTTCGGCACCTATGCCGAAATCATGGCGGCCGCCTGATCGCTGTCCCGCCCAATCCTGGCGTCTGAAGGTCGCATCACCAGCAGCCTCCTTGCGCGTGGTCAGTCCAGCGTGCGCCTGAACCGCAAAAGCGCGGTTCCCGCGAACACCAGCACGAACACGGCCAGCCAGCCGATCTCGGTGGCGATGGCGTGGAAGTCGGCGCCCTTCAGCATGACCGCGCGCGTGATGCGCAGGAAATGCGTCAGCGGGAAGATTTCGCCCAGCGTCTGGGCCCAGCCCGGCATGCCGCGATAGGGGAACATGAAGCCGGACAAGAGCAGCGACGGCAGGAAGAAAAAGAAGGTGAGCTGCATGGCCTGCATCTGCGAGCGGGCCATGGTCGAGATGGTGTAACCGAGCAGCACCAGCGACAGCACGAAGACAAGCACCGACGACAACAGCAGCGTCAGGCTGCCGACGAACGGGATGTCGAACAACAGCTTGGCCGCCACCAGCACCACCGCCACCTGGACCGCGCCGACGACAAGGAAGGGCAGCACCTTGCCCAGCATGATCTCGGCCGGGCTGGACGGCATGGCGAGCAGGTTCTCCATCGTGCCGCGCTCGGTTTCGCGGGTCAGCGCCATGGCCGTCATCATCACCATGGTCATCTGCAGGATGACGCCGAGCAGGCCGGGCACGATGTTGTATTGCGAAATGCCTTCGGGATTGTAGCGATGGTGCACCACCACCTGCAGCTGCTGCCTGGCATTCTCGGCGGCCGCCGCCTGCATGCCTTGCGCGCGCAGCAGCGCCTGGCTCGCCACCGTGCTCAGCGTGGAAATCGCGCCGCTCGCCGCCGACGGATCGGTCGCGTCGGCCTCGATCAGGATCTGCGGATTGTCGCCGCGCTCGACGCGCCTGGCGAAGTCGGCCGGGATGGTGACGACGAAGGAAACGTCGCCGCGCGCCATCAGGAACTCCGCCTCTTCGGCGCTTTCGGTGACATGGTCGAAATGATAGTAGCCCGTCACCTGCAGCGCCGAGACCATGGCGCGCGTATACTGGTCGTTGCTCATCGCCACCAGCGCCGTCGGCAAGCCCTTGGGATYGTTGTTGATGGCGAAGCCGAACAGAACCAGCTGCAGCAGCGGCACGCCGAGCATCATGGCGAAGGTGATGCGGTCGCGCCGCATCTGGATGAATTCCTTGATCAGCAGCGCGCCAAGCCGGGCAAAGGAGAAGACGCCGTTCATGCCATGTTGTCCTTCGACCCCGACATGAACTGGATGAAGACATCCTCCAGGCTGGTTTCGCCCGGCGCCACCGTCACGCCCTTGTGCTCCTTCTCGACACCGGCAAGGGCCGCTTCGAGCTTCTTCCTGTCGGACCCCACGACATGCAGCGTGGCGCCGAACGGCGCCACCTGGTCGACGCCAGGGCGGCCCTGCAGCTCTTGCGCCACCTTGGCCAGCAGCGGCCCCTGGACCACGAAGGTCGTCAGCCCGGCATTCCTGACCACCTCGTCGACGGTGCCGGTGGCCAGCATCTTGCCGTAGGAGATGTAGCTGATGCGGTGGCAGCGCTCGGCCTCGTCCATGTAGTGGGTCGAGACCAGCACGGTCAGCCCGCCGCTGGCGAGGCGATGGATCTCGTCCCAGAATTCGCGCCGCGCCTTGGGGTCGACGCCGGCCGTCGGCTCGTCGAGCAGCAGCAGCTTCGGCTTGTGCATGATGCAGGCGGCGAGCGCCAGCCGCTGCTTCCAGCCGCCGGACAGCGTACCGGCCAGCTGGTTGCGGCGCGACGTAAGGCCGAGTTCGTCCAGCGTCTTTGCGACATAGTCTTCGACCGGCTTCAGCTGGTAGAGCCGCGCCACGAATTGAAGATTCTCGCCGATGGTCAGGTCCTCGTAGAACGAGAATTTCTGCGTCATGTAGCCGACTTCGCGCTTGATCCTGAGCGATTCCGTGCGGATGTTGAAACCCAGCACCGTGCCCTCGCCCTCGTCCGGCGTCAGCAGCCCGCACATGATGCGGATGGTGGTGGTCTTGCCCGAGCCGTTGGGGCCGAGGAAGCCGACGATCTCGCCCTCGGCGACCGACATCGTCACATGGTCGACGACGGTCTTGTCGCCGAAGCGCTTGACCAGGCCATGAACGTCGATGGCGTTCATTTTGCCGTTTCCGCGAGATCGACGTCGACGATCTGGCCGGGCTGCAGCGGGCCGGCATCGCCTTCCGGCCGTGCCTCGACGAGATAGACCAGCTTCTGCCGGTTCTCGAGCGAATAGATCACCGGAGGGGTGAATTCGGGATCGGGCGAGACATAGCTCACGCGCGCCCTCACGTTCGGGCCGCAGCCGTCGCAATGAACGCTGAGCAGGCTGCCGGTCCTGACCGAGGCGAAGGCGGCTTCCGGTATGTAGACGCTGAGCTTCACCGCGCCGTTCGGCAGCATAGAGATGACCGGCGCGGTCGGGCCGGCGGTGTCGCCTGGATTGCGGATGACGTCGTTGACGCGGCCGGGTGAGGGTGCCGCAAGCACCCGTTTTGACAATCGCCACTGCGCCTGCTCGAGCGTCGACTGAGCCTGCTTGACCTGATTGTCGGCGGCCTTGATCGTCTCGGGCCGCGCCGGCAGGCCGCCGACGGCGAGATTGGCCTCGGCCTGGCCGACCTGGGCGTTGGCGGTCTCCAGCGTCGCCGAGGCGGTGTCATAGTCGGCCTGCGTGCCGGCGCCACGCTTGAACAGATCGGCGGCGCGGTCGTATTTGCGCTTGGCGTCGGCCGCCTGGGCTCTCGCCATGTCGACCTCGGCCTTGAGCACGGCGATCTCTTCCGGCCGCTTGCCGACCTGCAGGTCGGCAAGCTGCGCCTGAGCCTGCGCAAGACCGGCTTCGGCTTGCGCCACCGCGATCCTGGCGTCGGCGCTTTCCAGCGTCACCACGGGCGTGCCCGGCGTGACGCGATCCCCGCGCTTGACGGTGACCGTATCGACCTGTGCCACCTCGATGGGCGCCAGCAGCACATAGTCGCCCTCGACATAGCCGACGGCGAGTGGCGCGGCGGGGGCACAGGCCCCGAAGATCTGGGCGGCAAGCGGCAAGGAGCAGAGGAAACTCATTCTTTTGATCCCATTTTGGGTTTTGATCCCATTCGGGCGGCCAGGATGGCGCTGAGATTGTCCGTCGTGACCGCCACGACCTTGGCGGCCTCGGCGGCGCCGATGTCGTGCCAGCCCATGCGGCGCTTCACCGCCTCGCGGCCGATGCGGAAATAGACGACTTGGCCGACCAGCGTGAACACGGTGAGCCGGGTCCGCTCGCTTTCGGCCGGCTCGCCGGTCGCCTGCTCCCAGAGATGGCACAGCCGGCGATGCGTCGGCTCGAACACACCGTTATAGATGCGGTCGAGCGCAGCGGTGGGCTGCTGCAGTTCGCGCAGCAAGAACTGCACGATTTCGCCGGCGTGCGGCTGCACCACGACAAAGCCGACGATTCCCTCTATTGCGGCGAAAAGCTGCGCGCGCGCCGCCTCCGCATCCCTGGCCGGCGCGGCCTGGCCACTGCCTGGCGCCTGGCTGCCGGCGCCCAGTGCTTGACCGGCAACCGCCTGGATRGTCTCGACGATATAGTCGGCGGCGGCGGCGCGGAGGCCTTCCTTGCCGCCGAAATGATAGGCGATCGAGCCGATATTGGCCTGCGCCTCGGCGGCGATCTCACGGGTCGAGGTGCCGTCGAAACCCTGCCGGCCGAACAGTTTCAGCGCCGCCTGCACGAGTGCGGCACGGGTCAGCTCCGGAGAGGTCTCGCGGCGTGGATTTTTCGCGTCGGGCAATCTGGTCATGGCAGGTCTTTAATCAATCGATTGATTAAAGTCAACTTGTGTTCGGAGTCGTCTTGCCATCGCCCGCGCCAGACGCTTTAGTGCGCGGCCATGGGCAAGGAAGTCGAGCGCAAGTTCCTGGTCTCCAGCACCGTATGGCGGGAGCTGGCCGAGTCGAATATCCGCATTCTCCAGTTCTATCTCGCCACGGCGCCGGGGCGAACCGTCCGCATCCGCATCAGCGACGGCGCTTCCGCCAAGCTGACGCTCAAATTCGGCAGCGGCGTGCGCGAGCGCGACGAGTTCGAATATCCGATACCACTGGCGGATGCCCGGGAGATGCTGGACTTCGCCATCGGACGTGTCATCGAGAAGACACGTCACCATGTTAGGCATCGCGGCTATCTCTATGAAGTCGATGTCTTCGGCGGCGCACTCGCGGGACTTGTGGTGGCCGAACTCGAGACTCCGGAAGATGTGCCGGACGAAATGCTGCCTGACTGGCTCGGCCGTGAAGTGACCGGCGAGCAGAAATTCTACAACGCGTCGCTCGCCCTCGGGGGGATACCGGAGATCGCCGCATGAGCTTTCGCATCGACCCGCGCCTGCCGCTGACCGGCGAGGTCCGGCGCATCCTTGCCGAGGAAATCGGCAAGGCGCTGCAGCATCTGGATGCGGCACGCAGCCGGCCGGAACAGGGACTGCACAAATGCCGCAAGCGACTGAAGAGCGTTCGCGCCTTGCTGCGCCTGGTTCATTCCGGTGACGAAACATTCTGTACGACAGAGAACCAATGCTATCGCAACGTGGCGGCGCTGCTTGCCGGACCGCGCGAGGCGACGGCGCTGATCGAGACCGTCGACCGGCTGGCGGCGGCTTTTGCCAAGGAGAGCGCCGATGGCGGGCTGGATGCCGTGCGCGACAGGCTGATCGCGCGTCAGCACGATCTGCATGAGGGCGCCGGCCTCGAAGCGACGATCGGCGCGGCGACCGCCGCCTGCGAAGACGGCATGAAGCGGATCGAAAGCCTTGCCTTGCCCGACCAGCCGGAACAGGCGGCCGACGTGCTTGCCGAAGGCGCCCGTGTCACCTTGCGGCGCGCCAAAAAGGCGCTCGACAGGGCCGGCGCGCGCGGTGAAGCCAATGATTTCCACGATCTGCGCAAGGCGGCCAAGACGCATGGCATGCACCTGTCGCTGCTGGGCAGGCTGTGGCCGACGCCGATCAAGGCGCGGCGCAAGGCCGTCGATGAGTTGGGCGAGCGGCTTGGCGAACTGCACGACCTGTTCGTCATGCGCGCGCTGCTCGAGGCCGACGATGAGCCTCTGGGGCCGCGTGAGGACACGAAGCTTCTCGGCAAGCTCTTGAAACGCTCGGAGAAGAGCCTGAGGAGATCCTGTCTTGCCGAAGCAGCCGAGCTGTTCGGCGACAGCCCCAAGCGCTCGACACGCAAACTGGCCCGCAAGGTGCGCGACGACCTGGCCAGCCCGCCGCATGACGAGGCGAGTGCTTCCGCCGGCTGATCAGGCGGCGGCGCGCTGGCCCTTCCCCGCTGGCCCGTGCTTTATCTCAACGCAATTCCGGACGGAAAACGCTCACACTTTTCCTGGAATTGCTTTAGTCACACTCCACCATGACCGAGCCCGGCGACACGCTTCTGGACCGACTTGGCCGCTGGCTCGCCGGCCGGCTGCAGGAAGAATCCTCCGGCTATGAGCCCTACACGCCGTCGGACGCCGAGACGCTGCGCCGCACGCTGGAGCCCGGCGACATACTGCTGGTCGAGGGCAACCAGAAGATTTCGGCGGCGATCAAGTACCTCACCCAGTCGACCTGGTCGCATGCGGCCTTCTATGTCGGCGACGCGCTGGCCGAACCGGAGGACGGAACCGAGCGGCGGCGGCTGGTCGAGGTGACGCTCGGCGAAGGCTGCGTGGCGGTGCCCCTGTCGCGCTATCGCACCTACAACACCCGCATCTGCCGGGCGAGCGGGCTGACCCCGGAGGACCGCGATCATGTCGTCGCCTTCATGATCGGCAAGCTTGGCCTGAAATACGACCTCAAGAACATTTTCGACATGCTGCGCTATTTCCTGCCGACACCGCCGGTGCCGGTGCGCTGGCGCCGCCGCATGCTGGCCTTCGGCTCCGGCGACCCGACGCGCGCCATCTGCTCCTCGCTCATCGCCGAGGCCTATGGCCAGATCCACTACCCGATCCTGCCCGAGATCACCCATGCGCCGGGCCGCGCTTCGGCGCAGTCGAGCTATATGCGCAAGGAAATCCTGCACATCCGCCACCACTCGCTCTACACGCCGCGCGACTTCGACCTGTCGCCGTTCTTCCGCATCGTCAAGCCGACGCTGGAATATGGTTTCGACTACCGGCAGATGGTCTGGGACGATAAGGCCCCCGAGACGAAGGCCGCCGAGTAGCGGCCGCCTGCCTCGAAACCCGCCCATCAGCCGATTCCAGGCGCCAGGCGACCGGAAGATGAAATTCCCGTTTGTTGCTTAAGCAGAGCTGCTGTAATCTTGTCACCGTCCAGTCGCATGGACGGATCGTTCGACAGCATCACTTACACTGCAACGTCATATACTGATCTGAATTGCCGATCGACCTGGGCTTGTTACCGATGGCGGCTTTTTCGTGCGGCAATTCTCGCATCTTCCTAAATCGCCAAGCAGGAGAGGGATATGAAACAGGCGAAATTGCGAATCCTCATTGCGGGTATTACGGTCGGCCTCATGGTGAGCGCGGCCAATGCCGCGAACCGGACATGCACGATCTACTCGGATCGCGACTACGGCGGCTCTCATTGGACGCTGGGGCATCGCGATGACATGAAGATGGTGAACCCGCCCGAATTCGGCATCTCGGACGGCATTCATCGCTTCATCTACGAACCCTCCTGGAACGACAAGGTGTCGTCGTTCAAGGTCGGACGCGGCTGCACCATCACGCTGTGGGAACATGTCGAGCGCGGCGGACATCACTTTCGATCCGGAAGGAGCTATTCCTATGTCGGTAGCGGCTGGAACGACAGGGCAAGCGAGGCGGAATGCGATTGCGGCGGCGGCGCGAACTATTGACCAATTGCTAAGCCGGCAATGGTAGCTTTTTCGCCTGGGGCGGCTGATCCTTCATCGTCGCCCCGGCATCGCGCGGGTGCGGGCCGATAGGCATGATCGCGGGGAACGGCGTCGCGCCGAAGGCAAACGTGAATTTGTAGCCGGTGAGCCCGCCCTCGGGCGTCGTATGCTGGTCGTGATGGGCCAGCAGCTTGGCGCGCTCGGCCAGTTCCTCGGCCTCGCGCCGCACCATCTCCGCCGTCTGCGGCCGCATCCGCCTGGAGAAGCTGACGAAGGTCGCCTCCTTGTCGATATGGGTGATGGCCCAGCCGATGAAATTCTTGTTGGTCATCTCGAACAGCGGCCGTAGCGGCCCTTCGAAATTCCACTGGATCGGCGTCTCGACCAGCAATCTTGCCGAAAGACCCCGGCCGAGCGCGATCAGGCCGAGTTCCTCGAGGTCGCGCAGATAGAGGAACATCGAGGCCTCGCTCAGCCCTTGCGAGCGCATGATGCCTTCCGGCGTGAATTTTTCCGACAGCATGACGAAGATGAACAGCAGCGCCGGCCGGCCGGCGAGCCGGCGCTCGATCTCGGGCGCGATGTGGTTGGCCGGCCCCGGCCCGCGGTTCATCGAGCCCAGCACGTTTTCCAGTTCGACGCCGGCGGCCGCGCAGATCTCCACCAGCCGGTCGAGCTTGCAGTTCTTCTCGTGAAAGATGCGCTTCACCGTCGGCTCGGAAACGCCCATGCGTTCGGCAAGTTCGCGATAGGTGACGCCCTTGGCCTTCAGCGTCCGCTTCAGCGCCTCGAAGATCAGACCGTTCATGGCATGCACCTCTTGCCGGCAGTTTCGTATCGATATTCGATACTAGTGGTAATCGGCCTTCCGGAAAAGTATCGAAAACCCTAGCTCTCGCCTGTCATTACAGGAGAACAGCCATGAACCGCCTCATCCTCTCAGCCTTCGCCGCCACCATCAGCATGGCGGCCGCGCCCGTCGCCCAGGCCGGCGAGCTCTGGCGCGCCACGGGCCTCGAACAGCCGGAATCGGCGCTGTTCGACGCCGCCAACAATCGCATCATCGTCTCCAACATATCAGGCGATCCCGGCGCCGCCGACGGCAACGGTTATCTCTCGGTGCTGTCGCTGGACGGCAAGACCGTGACCCAGCACTGGACCGACGGCATGGACGCGCCCAAGGGCATGGCGATATCGGGCGGCAAGCTCTATGTGGCCGACATCACCAAGGTCCGCGTCGTCGATCTGGCCAGCGGCAGGCTGATCGCCAGCATCGCGGTGCCGAATGCCGTCTTCCTCAACGACATGACCTCGGACCACACCGGCAAGGTCTATGTCAGCGACATGCTGGCCGACACAATCTACCGCATCGACGGCGACCGGCCGGAGCTGTTCGTCAAGGACGCACTGCTTGCCTCGCCCAACGGCGTCTTCGCCGATGGCGACAGGCTGATCGTCGCCTCCTGGGGCAAGGGCATCAAGCCCGACTTCAGCACGGCGGAGCCAGGCGGACTGCTGGCCGTCGATCTCGCCAGCAAGGCGATTTCGCCGCTGCCGGGCGCGCAGACATTCGCCGATCTCGACGGCGTCATCGTCATCGGCGACACCATCTACGCCACCGCCTACATGACCGGCACGCTCTATCGCTACAAAACCGGCGGCGCGCCGGAAGCGATAGCGCATTTCAAGCCGGGCAGCGCCGACATCGGCACCGACGGCAAGTCGATCCTCTACGTGCCGCTGATGAACGAAGGCGAGGTCGCGGCGCTGAAGCTCGATTGAGAGCGCTCCTGGGGCCGATCCGCACTCCTCGCTAACAGCCGTGGATGGACCGTGCTACGACGGTCCATCCAAGGAGGTTTGACATGGACGATGGGGAAATCCCTGCGGCTCTGGATCGCCACTGGGCGGCTTCCGATGCCGGCGACTTCGAGGCCGAGCATGAGATCTACCGGGACGATGCGGTGCTCGACTATCCGCAGTCGGGCGAGCGCATCCGCGGGCGGCGCAACATCCAGTCGTCCCGCGCCGCGCAGCCGAACCGCAAGCGTTTTGCGGTGCGGCGGATCACCGGCGCCGAGAATCTGTGGGTCACCGAATATGTCCTGAACTATGACGGGCGGCCCTCCTTCACCGTCAGCATCATGGAGTTCGTCGGCGGCAAGGTGGCCCGCGAGACGCAGTATTTCAGCGAGCCGTTCGACCCGGGACCGTCGCGGGCGCAATGGGTCGAACGGATACCGTGAGCCACAGCAACGATCATATGCCGCTCAGTCGCTCGGAGCTGCCCGACGATACAGTCGCCCTCGCCCGCTTCCTGATCGGCAAGCTGGTGGTGCGGGCGTTGCCCGAGGGCATGGTCAGCGGCCGCATCGTCGAGACCGAGGCCTATGTCGTCGGCGACGCCGCCGGGCATGGTTTCAGGGGGATGACCCCGCGCAACCGTTCGCTGTTCCTCGAGCGCGGCCACGCCTATGTCTATCTCGCCTATGGTACCTCCATGATGCTCAACGTCTCGAGCGAGGCGGAAGGCGTTGGAACCGGGGTGCTGATCCGGGCGCTGGAGCCGCTTGAAGGCATCGAAATCATGCGGCGCAATCGCGGCGTCGAGCGCTTGCGCGACCTGGCGCGCGGGCCGGGACGGCTGGCTACGGCGCTGCGCATCGATCGTTCGCTCGATGGGCTCGATCTCTGCCGGAAAGGGCCTTTGTGGCTCGCAAGGGATGATCTTGAACCAGGCAAGATCGGGCAGAGCATCAGGATCGGCATCACCAAGGACGCCGACCGGCTGCTGCGGTTCTATGTCAGGGGCAGCCCGTTCGTCAGCGGTCCGAGATCGCTTCGGGAATAAAAGACCCGCCACAGTCGCAGCGCGACGCGCTCAGACCGCGATTTGCAGCGTCCCGTAACGCCTTACCTCGACCTCGATCTCCCTGACCAACGTCTCGAGCGCGGGGTTCCTGGGCGCGCGTGCGCGCCGGATGACATAGGCCAAGTCCGGAGGTTTGGGGAATTTGCCGTCGACGATCTCCATGTCGGGCTGCAGGTGGCGCTGGCTCAAGAGGGCGACGCCGAGCCCGGCGGTCACGCCGGCAATGATTCCTGCCGCGCTGGAGCATTCGAACACGGTTTCCAACACCGTATCCTCATCCTGCCCGACATCGATGCCCCAGCGCCGGTAAAAGCAATTCTCATCGAAGGACAGAAACGGGACCGGCTTGCCGGTCGCCAGAACCAGATCGCGCGATTTCACCCAATGCAGCGTCTCGCGGAACAGCAGGATGTCGGCCGGGCGGACCTCGTGCTGGAAAACCTGGATGATGGCGGCATCGAGGGCTCCCTGGCTTACCAGATCCTGCAAGACGAGGCTCATGCGCACCTGCGTGCGCACGCTCACGTCTGGGTAGAGCCGGCGGAAACGGCCAAGAATGCGCGACAGGTCCGTACAGGTCGTATCCTCGGTCATTCCCAGCGCGATCTTGCCTTGCAAAGTGCTTTTCGACAGGCTGAGCACCGCCTCGTCATGGATGCCCAGAATGCGCCTGGCATAGCCCAGCAGATCCTGCCCGGCCGTGGTGAACATCGGCGCGTTGGCCTTCCGGGTAAGGATTTCGCAGTCGAGGCTCGTTTCCAGTCGCTTGATCTTATGGCTGACGGCCGACTGCGACAGGCCGAGTACTTCGGCCGCGCGCGTCACACCGCCATGCTTCTCGATCGCGACCAGTGCGCGCAAGGCGTCGACATCCAGGCGGCGGCTGATCACTCCGGCCATGACAATCCTCGCTCGAAACCAACCAGATGCGCCAATTTCTGATCCCCTCATGCCTCTTAGGCAAGTTGGTATGCTGGTTTTCGGGTAACTTCATGATCATATCGAAATTTGTCATGTGCAAAGGCGTGTGGGTGCCGTCAATAGTCCGCGCCAAAATCGGCCGTGATCCGCTTGCGGTCACAGGCGGCTGACCAAAGAGATGACATGACGCACACCACAGCCCATCGCCTCGTGTGGCCAATGATGGCGACGGCGCTGGTCGTCAGCTGGAGTTCCGGCTTCGTCGGCATCCGCTACGCCAGCGAGAATGCCGATGTCATGCTCGTGCTGTTCTGGCGGACACTGATGTCCGGATTGATCCTCTTGCCGTTTGCTCTCCTGATCGGACCGCACATAAGCGCCCGCGCCCTGGTCCAGCAGATGGTCTTCGGCGTGGCGATGATGTTCCTCTATCTCGGCGGATTCGCGCTTGCCATCGGCCAGCGCGTGCCGACCGGCCTTGTCGCGCTGATTTCCGATCTTGTGCCGCTCGCCATCGCGGCCTTGTCGCAGCCGATTCTGGGACACCGGTTGACCGGGAGACAATGGATCGGAACGGCGCTGGGCGTGACGGGCGTTCTCATCGTCTCGGTGGACAGCCTGAGCCTCGGGACGGCCCCGGCCTGGGCATATCTGTTGACGGTCGCTTCCATGATGGTTCTGGCGCTGGCCATCCTGATGCAGAAGCGGATGGGGACGATCCATATGCCCATCCATCAGAGCCTGTGCATTCAATGCCTGACGGCAGCGATGCTTTTCGCCGCCTGCGCAAAATGGAATGGCGGGCTGATGCCGCCGCTCGATGCCCGGTTCGGATTCGGCATCGCCTGGCTGGTGCTGTTTTCGACTTTCTTCTGCTACAGCGCCTACTATGCAAGCCTGCGCCTCTACACCGCCTCGCAGGTCAGCAGCGTCATCTATCTCAGCCCACCGGTGACGATGCTGTGGGGCTGGTCGATGTTCGGCGAGCCGCTTTCAAAGTCGATGTTGGTTGGCCTTGCGGTGACATTGTTCGGTGTCTGGTTCACCTCGTCGGGCAGCGCAGCGTCGAAGAACTTTCAGCTCAGCCGGCAGCAGAGCGGCTGATCCCCGAGGCGAAATCGACCTGATGATTGATGGCGATCCACGCCGCCGCCGCTTCGCTCACGGACATCAAGGAGGCAAACCCATGAAGCTCACAGATTTCAAAGCCCTGACCTTTGACTGCTACGGCACCTTGATCGATTGTGAATCCGGCATGATCGACGGGCTGAAGCCGCTGACCGAACGGGCCCCCCGCGGCTTGAGCCGGAACGACATTCTGGAGGCGCACGCCCGGCACGAAGCCAGCCAGCAGAAATGGACGCCGGGGAAACGCTACCGCGACCTTCTGGCGATCGTTTACAAGCGACTTGCGGAGGAGTGGGGTGTCATCGTCACGCCCGGGGAATGTGTGGCGTATGGCGAAAGCGTGAAGGACTGGCCGGCTTTTGCCGACTCCGCGGATGCCTTGCAGTACCTCAAAAAGCACTACAAGCTGATCATCCTTTCCAACGTCGACAACAAAAGCTTCTCGTTCAGCAACAGGAAGCTCGGCGTGGATTTCGACGCGATCTATACGGCGGAAGATATCGGCTCCTACAAGCCGTCCCTGGGGAATTTCGACTATATGCTCGAAAAGCTCGGTACAATCGGCATAGAGAAGCGAGAGATCCTGCACACCGCGGCAAGCATGTTCCACGATCACGCTACGGCCAACCGCATCGGCCTGACATCGTGCTGGATCCATCGGCGGCATGCGGATCGGGGCTTCGGCGCCACGATGAACCCCGGCGACCTGCCGACCGTGGATTTCCGCTTCGACAGCATGGCGGACCTGGCGAAGGCACACGCTGAAGAATTGCGGGGCGGCTGATACCAGAGCCGCAACACAGCCTAGTGCGTGACAGGACGCGCCGGCGTCCCCGCCAGTTGCGCCCGCGCATCGCTGATCGAGGCGGCATAGGTCACCAGCGGGCGCTTGACGCCGTGGTTGATCAGCATGCGTCGTATCTGCGGCGCCGCACCCGCTATGACGAAGCGGATCCCGGCGCGCCTGGCCTTGTGGGCCGCGCTTTCGATGACATTGGCGGCGGTCGAATCGAAGAGCGGCACGGCGGAACAATCGAGGATAAAGTTCTTGCGCTGGTCGGCGATGCGGTCGAGCACGCTGCCGACAGTGGAGGCGGCGCCGAAGAAGAAGGCGCCGGAGATGCGGTAGACGATGGTGTCGRCGTCGCTCGCCTCACTGGCATCGTAGGCGCCGGCGGCGTTGACGGTGTCGGCGACGTCGTCCTGCACCAGGTCCGCCTCGACCGCGACGGACTTGGCCATGCGGTCGATGAACAGGATCGAGCCCAGCGCGAAGCCGACGACGATGCCTTCGGTCAGGTCGCGGAAGACGACGATCAGGAAGGTCGCCATCAGCACCAGCGCATCGCCGCGCGATGCGCGCAGCAGCGTCGCGAAGGCCTGCTTCTCGAACATGTTCCAGCAGACCACCGCCAGCACGCCGGCAAGGGCGGCAAGCGGGATGTAGCTGGCCAGCGGGGCCGCCACCAGCATGAAGACCAGCAGGAACAGCGAATGCAGCATGCCCGAGACCGGCCCATGCGCGCCGGCCCGCACATTGGTGGCGGTGCGGGCTATGGTGCCGGTGGTGCAAATGCCGCCGAACAGCGCCGAAGCGATGTTGGCGAAACCTTGCGCCACCAGTTCGCAATTGGAACGATGGCGCCGTCCAGTCATGCCGTCGGCGACGACGGCAGACAGCAAGGATTCGATGGCGCCGAGCAAGGCAAAGGCAATGGCGTCCGGCAGCACCGCGACCGCCTTGCCCAGGCTGAGCGCCGGCAGCGCCGGCCATTGCAGGCTGCGCGGAATGCCGCCATAGCGCGTGCCGATGGTTTCCGCCGGCAGTGCCAGCAGCGCCACCACCAGCGAGGCGAGCCCTACGGCGATCAGCATGCCCGGCCAGCCCGGTCGCCAGCGCTTGACCGCGACAATGGTGGCAATGGTCAGCACCGCCACCAGCGTCGCCGAGATGTTGACCGTGCCGGCCGCCTGCCCGATCGCCATCAGTTTCGGAAGCAGCGGCCCGGGCTCCGGACCGCTAAGCTTCAGCCCGAACAGCTCGACGATCTGGCCGGAGAAGATGATGACGGCAATGCCGGCGGTGAAGCCGACCGTCACCGGGTAGGGAATGAATTTGATGTAGGTGCCAAGCCTGAGATAGCCGATGGCAAGCAGGAACACGCCGGCCATAATCGTCGCCAGGAGCAGGCCGTCGACACCTTCGCGCTGCACCGTTGCAGCCACCAGCACGATGAAGGCGCCGGCCGGGCCGCCGATCTGGAAGCGGCTGCCGCCGAGCGCCGAGACGATGAAACCGCCGACGATCGCGGTGAACAGGCCGCGCTCCGGCGTCACGCCCGAAGCGATCGCAATCGCCATCGACAGCGGCAGCGCGACGATGGCGACGGTCAGCCCGGCCATGAAGTCGGCCTTGAACTGCGGCAGGTGGTAGCCCTCGCGCCAGACCGTCACCAGCTTCGGCGTGAACAGTTCGGCAAATGTCGGCTTTGCCGACTTTTGGGCCGACCGATGGGTCGATTTGTTGACCGACTTATGGGTCGGTTGACGCGCTGCCTGCCGTGTCTGATCCATGGACTGCCTTCCGCACATGAGGGCGGCGGGATCGTCGGCAGGAGTGTCGGCGGTCGCCGTCGCGACTTATGCCGGCTCAGCCCTGGGATCTGGCGGCACGGCGGGTTTGAGGCGTACGCCCCTGCCGCCACGCTCGCTGGCCTGGTTCTCGCCGATCAACTCCACCCCGGCCTCGTCGAGCGCCTGGATGACCTTCATCAGCGTATCGACCACGCCCCGAACCACGCCGTCGCTCGCTTCCATGCGCTGGATGGTTGGAAGCGAAACGCCTGCGCGCTCAGCGAGCGTTTTCTGGTCGATGCCGGCCAAGGCCCTTGCGGCACGCATCTGTGCGGCAGTGATCATTGGTCGGACCCCATGTCTGAGTCTGCAGGAGTAAGGTATAATACCATCGTCATGATGTTTCAAGCATCAATATGAATGTCTGAGGCGTAACCCTCATGCCCGGTTGTCCATTTTCCGATACTTTCCGGGGATTGCGAGCTAGGGTGTCGTCCATCTGGGGCAGGGGGTAATGCGGTTGACTGTTTTCAAGACCTTGATGACATCGGCGTGCTTGCTGTCGATGGTTCTGGCCCTGGCAGGCTGTGGTGGACACCTCATCAACAGATTGATCTGAGCGCAAGGCTGGAGTGCAGTCAGGCGCCATCGGCATCGTCGCCCACCACCTTGCGGCGCTGCAACGCGCGCGCCACCAGCCAGCACAGCATCGCCCAGGCGAAGCCGGCGCACCAGCCGGCCAGCACATCCGACGGCCAGTGGACGCCGAGATAGACGCGGCTGACGCCGACCAGCACCGTGGTCAGCACGGCCAGCGACAAGACGTAGATCTTCGTCGCCCTTCCATGCAGGAAGCGCGCGGCGAGAGAACCGAGCGTGAGGTAGGTCACCGCCGAAAGCATGGCGTGGCCGCTCGGGAAGGAAAGCGACGTCTCGCTGACCAGATGCGAAACGAGCTCGGGCCGCGGCCGGTCGACCCCGACCTTGAGCAAGCTCGACAGCACCTGGCCGCCGGCCACGGCGACGAAGATGAGAAGCGCGGTCCCCGGCCTGCGGATCAACAGAAGATAGATGATCATCGCCGCCGTGATCAGCACCAGCACGCTGGCGCTGCCGAGGCTGGTGATGTCGCGCACCGCCCCTTCCAGCCATGGCGGGCCTAAGGGAATGCCGGGCTGGCCCGCCTGGCGGAAGGCAAGCAGGATTTCGGTGTCGAAGGCGTGCGGCGCGGTTGCCCGCGCCGCCTCCATCAGCTCCTCGAAGCCCCACAGGCCGCCGGCGATGACCAGGCCGGCCAGCAGGACCGGGAATTCGATGCGGTTGAGCAGGGTGTTTGCGGTGTCTTTCATCACAACGGTATCGCAGTCCTCATCTGGATCAGCGCCCTTGCAGATAGGGTCCGAGCGTGATCAGCGCCACGGCGGCGATCGCCAGCACGATGCCGGTGGCCTGCAGCGCGTTGACGCGCTCGCCGAAGAACACCAGTGCAACGACGTTGACCGAGACCAGCTGGATGACTGCCGAAAGGCTGAACGACACCGACATACCGAACTCGCGGATCAGCCGCAGCATGATCAGATTGCCCAGCGAATAGAGCGCCAGCGTCAACAGGATCTTGCCCAGGCTCGGCGCCAGTCCCCATTGCTTGGCGGCGGTTGCGGCCAGAAGGAAGATCACCGTCGAAAAGCCAAGCTGCAGCAGTCCCGAAAAACTCAACGTCCCATCCCCCTCGAAGCGGCTGCCGCCGCATGTGCCGCGGACCTTGTTTCGCAAGCGCTTCGAGACGTCAAGCGACCTCGTTCTAACGAAGGTCTTGGCAACGGCAAGACTGAGGCTCAATGTGCCGATATCGCCTAGCTGATCGATGGAGGGGCGGTCAGGGGCTCATGATTCGTATTCTGCATAACTTGACGCGGCGCTGGAGCGAGCTTTCCCTTGCCCTGCAATTCCTCGTTGCCGGAGGCTTTGGCCTTCTGGCCGTCATGCTGGTGGTGGGCGCCTGGGTGACGTCGCAGATCCGGGACGGCGTCATCCGCAATTCGGCCGCCACGACGGCGCTCTATGTCGACAGCGTGATCGCGCCGCTGCTGCCGGACCTGCGCAAGAGCGAGGAGCTCAGCGATTCCGCCAAGCAGGCGCTCGACGAGACGCTCGGCCAGGGCGCGCTCGGCAAGCGCCTGGTCTCGTTCAGGCTCTGGCGCCCCGACGGCACCGTGCTCTATGCCAAGGACCCGACCTTGATCGGCCGCCGCTTCGATCTGACAGACAGTCTCCGGTCCGCCTTCCAGGGCAACGTCACCGCGCAATTCGATGTTTTCGATGGAGACGAAGTCAAGGAGCGGACCGTCGGCGTGCCGTTGCTGGAGATCTACAACCCCGTGCGCGAACCCTGGTCCGGCGAGGTGGTGGCCGTCACCGAATTCTTCGAGGTCGCCACCGATTTCAAAGCCACGCTGGCCTCCGCCCTGCTGTCGAGCTGGCTGATCGTGGCCGGCACCACCTTGACGGCCTTTCTGCTGTTGTCGAGCATCGTGCTGCGCGCGAGCCGCACCATCGACGATCAGCGCGGAGCGCTGCGCCGCCAGGTGTCCGAGTTGCAGGGGCTGGTGACGCAAAACAGCGCCTTGCGGCAGCGTGTGCAACGGGCGTCCCGCCGGGCCACCGCCCTCAACGAACGATACCTGCGCCGGATCGGCGCCGACCTGCATGACGGACCGGCGCAACTCGTGGCCCTGGCCGCGCTGCGCATGGACAGCCCGGTATTCTCCGGCGACGGCAATTGGGGCGAAAACCGCGCGACCGAGGTCGCGATGATCCGCAAGACGCTGGAGGATGCGATGCGCGAAATACGCGGTATCTGCACCGGTCTCGTCTTGCCGCAGATAGAAACGGCCGCGGCAACGGACATATTGCGGCTGGCCGTCGATGAACATGAGCGCCGGACGGGAACGTCGGTGACGCTCACACTGCCCAGGCATTTGCCTGAACTCGGCGCTTCCGAGAAGATCAGCATCTATCGTTTCGTGCAGGAAGGGCTGAACAATGCCTATCGCCACGGGCGGGCCAAGGATCAGACGGTGCGGGCCGGGATGAAGAATGGCAGGCTTTTTGTCGAAGTGTCGGACGGCGGGCCGGGTTTCGACCCGGCGCGGGTCGACGGGTTGGGGCTCGCCGGTCTCAGGGAGCGGGTCGAAAGCATTGGCGGCCAGTTCGAGACCTTGACGGGAGCGCAAGGCACACGATTGGTGATCAGTCTTTCGGTCGAGGAGCAAGCATGATTGGGGCTATCCGTATCGCTATTGTCGACGATCATCCGCTGTTTCGCGAAGGCGTGACGCGCAGCTTGTCGGAGATCGGAGGTTTCGAGATCGTCGGCGAAGGCGCGACAGCGCAAGATGCCGAACGCATCGCCTCAACGGTGCGCCCTGACATATTGCTGCTCGATATCTCGATGCCGGGCGGCGGCCTGTCCGCGGTTGCAAGCATCCTTGCCGACCATCCCGCCCAGAGGATCGTCATGCTGACTGTCTCGGAGACCAATGCCGATGTAACCACGGCGCTGAACGCAGGCGTGCAGGGCTATATCCTCAAGGGTGTCGGATCGCGCGCGCTCGCCGACATCCTGCGCAATGTGGCGGCCGGCGAGAGCTATCTTTCGCCGGCGCTGTCGGCGCGGCTGCTTTCCGATCTCCAATCCCCGCAGGCCACCAACGGCGTGACGGACCGGTTGCGGCAACTCACCGAACGGCAAACGGAAATCCTGCGGCTGGTGGCGGAAGGGCTCTCCAACAAGGAGGTCGCCTTGCGCCTGGAGTTGCAGGAGAAGACGGTCAAGCACCACATGACCGGGGTGCTGTCGAAACTCAATGTGCGAAACCGCACTGAAGCGGCGCTCATGATGCGCGAATTGCGCGACCGGGACAGAAGCCGCTCTTAGAGCAACTCCAGGAAAGCGGTTTTTCCGGGAAAAGCGCGTAGCGCTTTCCCTGGGGAATTGCGTCAAAACAAAGAGCCAGGCCATTGCGGGACCGCGCGAGGCCCGGACAAGGAAATGTCACCTCCGCCGGGGGCGGCGGAGGTGACATGTGAAACCGGCCGTTGCCTGTTGGCCGGTTTCACAAGGCCTTTAGCCGGCTGAAGTCGGCCGGCGTGGCTCGGCGGTCGATGATCGTGCGACCCAGCGCATCCTTCATCTTGAAACGGCCGTTCTCGATCTTTTCGGTGATGCCGTCGGGATGCGTGACGGTGATCTTGTTGCCGCTCACCTCGACCTTGTCGCCGGTCGAGACGTTGACATGGCTGACGCCATTGTCGCTCTGACCCTTGCCGGATGCCGAGTTGTCACCTTTGCCATCCGTTCCGGAATTGCCGCTGTTTCCATTCCCGTTGCCGCTGTTACCACCATTGCCGCCGCTGCTGTTACCGCCGCTACCACCGCCGCTGCTGCTGTTGCCACCGCTGCTGTTACCGCCGCTACCGCCACTGCTGCTGCTGTTGCCGCCGCTGCTGCTGTTACCGCCGCCGCTGTTACCGCCGTTGCCACCGCCATTACCGCCGCCGTTGCCACCGCCGTTACCGCCGCCGTTGCCACCGCCATTGCCGCCACCGTTACCACCGCCATTGCCGCCACTGGCGGCCTGTGCCGACGCGGCGTCGATTCCGGGGTTGGAGTGGTGCAGGGCAATTCGATAGGGAATGATGGTCAGCGCCAGGGCAGCCGCCGAAACGAGCGTCAGCCGGCCACACCGGGCCGTGATCGATCCGTGCATCATGATCTCCGTCGATTGAGCCGGCGCGCCCACCCCAACGTTGCAACCCGCAACATCGCCGAAAGATGTATTGGCCGGAAGCGACCTCCGACCGTTGCGTTTGTCCTCCAGGACCTTTGCAAGCGCAAGGTTGGACTAAAGTCCGACATCACGGGTGACATCCGCCTCGCCCGGAGCGTCGGGGCAGGTATGATGTCACGAAAATGTGATCAGCCGGCTGTAGGGGTCGAAGGGCGACAAAAGCTCCAGCCACTCCAAAGCCAGAGGCCCCTCATGACCGAACATCGCTCCTCCGACACCCGATTCCGCACCAGCCTGCTCGAGGAAAACGACGGTCCGGCCATCAACCCCACCGACAACCGCACCATGGGCGAGATCATCGCCGCGCGATTCTCACGCCGGGGGTTCCTGAAGGGATCGCTCGCCGTCTCGGCGATCGCCGCGACCGTCGGCCCGCTGGCCTTGACCGCCGCCGACGATGCCCGCGCCGCGGAAGGATCGGCCTTCAAATTCGACGAGCTCCAGGCCGGCATCGACGACAGGCATCATGTCGCGCCGGGCTACGACGCCGACGTGCTGTTGCGCTGGGGCGATCCGCTGTTTGCCGATTCGCCGGAGTTCGATCCGACGAAACAGTCGGCTGAGGCACAGGCCAGGCAGTTCGGCTACAACAATGACTATGTCGGCTACATCGCGATCGACGGCTCGGCCGAGCACGGCCTGCTCGTGGTCAACCACGAATACACCAACCCGCATTTGATGTTCCCGGGCATCGTTTCGATCGTCGAGAAGGACGGGAAGAAGAAGGCCGAGGTCGCCCCGCTCTCGAAGGAGCAGGTCGATGTCGAGATGGCGGCGCATGGCGGCACCATCGTCGAGATCCGCAAGCAAGGTGGCAAATGGCAAGTGGTGCGCGACGGCAAGCACAACCGCCGCATCACCTCGACCACCGAAATGGCGCTATCTGGTCCGGTCGCCGGCCATGATCGCGTCAAGACCAATGCCGACCCGTCCGGCACAAAAGTGTTCGGCACTTTCAACAATTGCGCCGGCGGCGTCACGCCGTGGGGCACCTATGTGATGGCCGAGGAGAACATCCACGGCTATTTCTCCGGCGAACTGCCGGAAGGCCACAAGGAAGCCGCCAACTACAAGCGGCTCGGCATTCCGGAAGGCGCCTATGAATGGGGCGCGCATTACGACCGGTTCAATCTCGCCAAGGAGCCGAACGAACCCAACCGCTTCGGCTGGATCGTCGAGGTCGACGTCAACGATCCGAATTCGACGCCGAGGAAGCGCACCGCCATGGGCCGCTTCAAGCATGAAGGCGCCGAATCGATCGTCGCCAAGGACGGCCGCGTCGTCTTCTATCTCGGCGACGACGAGCGCTTCGACTATGTCTACAAATTCGTCACCAAGGGCACGTTCAACGCCAACGACCATGCCGCCAACAAGGACCTGCTCGACGACGGCACGCTGCATGTCGCCAAATTCGCCGAGGACGGCACGGTGGACTGGCTGCCGATCGTCTTCGGCCAGGGGCCGCTGACGGCGGAAAACGGCTTTGGCAGCCAGGCCGACGTGCTGATCGAGACGCGGCGCGCCGCCGATCTGCTCGGCGCCACCAAGATGGACCGGCCCGAGGACATCCAGCCCAACGGGGTCAACGGCAAGGTCTATGTCATGCTGACCAACAATTCGAAGCGCAAGGCCGACCAGGTCGACGCCGCCAACCCGCGCGCCGAAAATGCCTTCGGTCACATCATCGAGATCACCGAGACCGACGGTGATTTCACCGCCGCAAAGGGCAAATGGGAGGTGCTTTTGAAATGCGGCGATCCCTCGGTTGCCGATGTCGGCGCCACCTTCTCGACGGCGACGACGGCCAATGGCTGGTTCGGCATGCCCGACAATTGCGCGGTCGATTCGGCCGGGCGCCTGTGGGTCGCCACAGACGGCCAGGGTCCGAAGGCCACGGGCCGCACCGATGGCCTGTGGGCGGTCGACACGGAGGGGGCCGCGCGAGCGACCTCAAAGCTGTTCTTCCGCGTGCCGATCGGCGCGGAAATGTGCGGCCCACTGTTTGCGCCCGACGACCAAACCGCTTTCGTCGCCGTCCAGCATCCGGGCGATGGCGGCGAGGATTGGGAAGGTTTCGGCCGCCCGTCCTACTATGAGGATCCGTCGACGCGCTGGCCGGACTTCAAGCCCGAAATGCCGGTGCGGCCATCGGTCGTCGCCATCACCAGGCAAGGCGGCGGCAAGATCGCGGTCTGATATCCCGCGAGGCTATGCGTGGACGGGCTTCGGTGATCGCGAAGCCCTTCTTCTTGCATTCAAGCCTCGGGAAAGATTGGCAATTTACTGGTGGCGCCCTAGGTCGTTCTCAGGAGACCATCGCCATGTCGAAGTCAGTCTATGACCGCGGCCTGCTCAAGCCCGCCGACATCGCCAGGCTGCAGCGCGTCTTTGACGAAGCCTGCCTGCGGCGCGAGGCACGGCCCGATTCGCCGGAAGCGCGCGAGATCGCCCTCAACCTGCTCGCGCTCCACAATGCCGGCATGGTCGACGAGGAGATGCTGACGGACGCCGTCGGTTTCCGCCGGCTGGAGCCGAAATCGGCGTGATGTCAAAAGCGGTCATATGCTTTTCGCGCGGATCTGCGATCAAATCAGCGTGAGGCGCCAGCTTGCTGGCGGCCGGCACCGGCGATCCGCCTGGCGATCGCCTTGCCCAATATGGCGGCATTGGCGAAGCAGCCGCGAATACTCGGCCGCATGCCGGTGAACCACAGGCCCGGCAGTTTCGGATCGGCCTCGCCGCCGTTGAAGAGCGGGACGCCCTTGCTGTCGAGCACGCCGAGATTGCCGACCATGCGCTCCAGCCCGGTGCGGTAGCCCGTCGCGGCAATGACGATGTCGGGGTCGATCAGGCTGCCATTGGCCAGGATCACGCCGTCGCGGGTGAATTCCCGTATCGCCGGCACCACGGTGATCTTGCCCGATTTGATGGCGTCGACGGCGCCGTCATCGGCGGCGATCGCGGTGTAGTCCGAGGTCAGGCGGCTGGCGCCGCCCGACGGCGCGGGCGGCATGCCGAATTTGGTGAGATCGCCGAAAACCAGGCGCTGCGTCGCGGCGATCGCCGCATCGGCGACGCGCAGCGGCAGCCGCGCCATGAGCGGCGAAAGCCGGTGCACGGCGATCTGGCCGATGCGCTTGGGCAGAAGCGCGGGGCCATTGCGGGCCGACAGCCAGAGAGAAGCCACATCCACCCCGGACAGATGATTGAGGGCGTCGAAGCCCGAATTGCCGGCGCCGACGACCAGCACCTTCTTGCCGGCATAGGCCTTGGCGTCGCCAAAATCCGCCGAATGGATGATCCGGCCCGCGAAGGCCTCCATGCCCTTCCACTGCGGCGTGAAGGGTTCCTTGTCGCGGCCGGTGGCGACGATGACATGACGCGCCAGGCGCGAGCCGGCGCTGGTGCGCACCGCCCAATGGTCGCCCCGGAACACGAGGGTCTCGACGGCGACGCCGAACTCCACCGGCAGCTGGTTCGCCTGGCGGAAGTCATTCATATGGCGGATAACGACGTTGCGGTGCGGAAAGGCCGGCGTATCCCCGGGAAAGGAAAGGCCGGGCAGCGCCGACAGATCGCGATGGGTGTTGAGATGCAGTTGCTGGTGGCGCCGATGCCAGGGCTCGGCCAGCCGGCTCTCCTTTTCCAGGATCGCCACCGGCACGCCGGCCTTGATCAGGGCCTGCGCGACAGCCAGCCCGGCGGCGCCGGCGCCAATGACGATCGCCGGCTCGACCGCCGCCACCTGCTCCACCATCGGTCTGGTTGTCGTATCAGCCATTCACTCTCAAAACCCTTTCACCCCTGCGGCATCCCGACACGCTCGCAGCACGCTGTAACCGTTTGATCGCGCGCAGACCCAAACAGCGGATCGGCGCCGATTGCCGAGGCCTTGCGCGGGGCCGCGGTCGCGTTCCGGAGCATGGCACTTTCAGGCGCAAACAACTCCATCGCGCGGATGCTGCCAAAACAACGAGATGGAGCGGAATCCCCGCTTCTGTCCGAAACCATGCAGCCCTATATGGCATATCAGCGGCATCGGCGATAATCAGGTCGCGGCAATGTGATTGATTCGAGCTCCGGGGGCTGGCGGATCTCGTTACCGACGCAGGAATTCGAAACCGCAGCGATTTCGGCTTCCCGCGAAAATCAAGGCGCCATGGCGCGTCCTGCGTACCGAAAGGCACGTCGCGCCACAGACGGCACGCGGAATCTCGACCATGCCCTCCTTGCGGATCTACTTCGACAAAATCCTCGAGGGTGCCTCGCCCAAGGTCGAGCGCCAGGCGTTGACGCATGTCGAACGCCTGGCAATTGTCCGTCGCCATGGCGACTTCTCGCTCGCCTATTCGACTGCCGTGCAGCACAAGCTTTCCTATTTTGGCGACGCCGACGGCTACATCGCCTTCGGCACCAAGATGAAACATCATTTCGCGCTTGGAGACCCGGTGGCGGCACCCGCGCGGCGGCCTGACTATATCAGACGCTTCGTCGAGGCCGCCGGCGACCCGTGGTTCGTGCAGATCAGCGCGCAGACCGCGCGCGTGCTGGCCGGGCTCGGCTACAAGGTCAACCGGCTGGGCATCGACACCCGCCTTGACCTGCCCGAGCATGACTTTTCCGGCAAGCGCAACGAGACCGTGCGCTATTCCGAGCGCTGGCTCTTGAAGAAGGGCTTTTCGTTCGAGGAAGACAGGCGGACGGTCTTCCTCGATGAGATCGCCCGGCTGTCGGAGAACTGGCGCGGCGACCGCATCGTCAAGCGCTGGGAAATGGGCTTTCTCAACCGGCCGTTCTACGATCAGCTCGGCACCGACATGCGCCGCTTCGTCCTGCACAGTCCCGATGGCGAGCTGATCGCGCTGCTCGATTTCGATCCGTTGTTTGCCGACGGCAAGGTCATCGGCTACACCACAGCCTTCAAGCGCAAGCACATCGATGCCTCGCCGCATGCCGAGATCGGCCTGACCAAATTCGCCGTCGACCGGTTTCGCGAAGAAGGCATCTCGGTGGTCACGCTCGGCCTGTCGCCGCTGGTCGACATCACCCCGAGCGGATTTGCCGAAAGCGATTTCTGGCGCGACACTTTCCAGCGCGCCTACGCTTCGCCATGGGTTAACCGCCGCAGGTTCAACCTGCAGGGCCAGGCGGCCTTCAAGCGCCGCTTCCATGGCATGGAAGAGCCGGTCTACATCGCCTTCCGCAAGGGGACCTATGTCGAGATGCTGGGCCTGCTGCGGCTGGTGAAAGCGATATAATCCCCGGCGCACGGTCCTGGCCAAAGCCTTTATTCGTCACCTTTTACACTGCGCCGCTTCGCTCCTTGCCTCGCGCGGATGACGAATGCCGGGTTGCCATGGAAGATATTTCCGCGCCACAGCGTCAACTCGCAAAATCATTCCTCTACTAAATTTATAGAACTACCTAGCCTTGTCCCTCATCCAACCGGCGAGGACGTTTTCCCGGCGCCGATCCGCAGCGAAGGAGAGGGACCATGTTCAATCTGACGAGACGCGTTTTCGGCATCGGCCTGCTCGCCGCTACCGTCGCCCTGTCGTTCGGCGCCGCCGCGCAGGAGCTGACGCAGCTCAACATCGGCTATCGGAAGACCGGCCTGCCGGTGATCGCCCGGCAGCAGCAAGTGATCGAGAAGGCGCTCGCCGACAAGGGCGTCGCCGTCAAATGGGTGGAATTCACTGCCGGCCCACCCCTGGTCGAGGCCCTCAATGTCGGCGCCATCGACGTCGGCTGGACTGGCGACGCGCCGCCGATCTTCGGTCAGTCGGCCGGCGCCAACATCGTCTATGCGGCGGCATTGCCGTCCAATGGCGACGGCGAAGCGATCTTCGTCAAGCCGGCCTCGCCGGTCCAGTCAGTCGCCGACCTCAAGGGCAAGCGCATCGGCGTCGGCAAGGGCACGTCCGCGCATAATCTGCTCGTCGCCGCGCTGGAAAAGGCCGGCATTGCCTTCGATCAGATCACGCCTGTCTATCTCAGCCCCGCCGATGCCGCCGCCGCCTTCGCCAGCGACCAGATCGACGCCTGGGCGGTCTGGGATCCGTTCTTCGCCATTGCCGAAACGCGCTACCAGCCGCGCGTGCTGGCCCGCTCCAGCGAGGTGCTCAAGGTCAACACCTATTTCCTCGCCAACAAGGATTTCGCCAAGGCGCATCCCGAGATCATCACCACCGCCATATCAGCGCTCGGCGAAGCGGCGAAATGGGCGGACCAGAACCGTGACAAGGTGGCCGAGGCGCTGCACGAGGTGACCGGTGTGCCGCTCGACGCCCAGACCATCGCCGCCAACCGCACCAAGTTCGGCATCTTTCCGATCACCGACGAAATCGTCGCCAGTCAGCAGGTGACCGCCGACCGTTTCTACAAGCTCGGCCTGATCCCGAAGGCGGTCCGCATCTCCGACGCCGTGTGGACCGCGCCGGGAAACTGATTTCTCTCATGCGGCGCCGGGCGGAAACGTTCGGCGCCGTTGCCGTTTGTGCCTGTATCTCCGGGAGTTCCGCTCGTGCCAGACATCACCCCGCCCGCCAGCCCGCTCGACTTCTACTGGTTCATCCCGACGCATGGCGACGGCTCCTATCTCGGTTCGGAGCAACAGCAGCGGCCGCCGGAATTCGGCTACTTCAAGGAGATCGCCCAGGCCGTCGACCGGCTAGGCTTTCCCGGCGTGCTTTTGCCGACCGGACAGAATTGCGAGGATTCCTGGATCACCGCGACAGGCCTCGCCACGCTCACCGAAAAACTCAAATTCCTGGTGGCGCTGCGGCCGGGCGTGACCCTGCCGACCTTCGCCGCGCGCCAGACCGCAGCACTCGACCGGCTGAGCAATGGCCGCCTGCTGCTCAACGTCGTGGTCGGCGGCAACCCGACAGAACTCGCCGGCGACGGGATCTTCCTGCCGCATGACGAACGCTATGCCCAGGCGCATGAATTCCTGACCATCTGGCGCGGCCTGGTGTCGGGCGAGCGCGTCAATTTCGACGGCAAGTATTATCGCGTCGAGAATGGCCGCCTCGACCTTTTGCCCAGCCAGGAACGGCCGCCGCTCTATTTCGGCGGCTCGTCCGATGCCGGGCAGGAACTCGCCGCCGACCTCGTCGACATGTATTTGACCTGGGGCGAACCACCGGCGCAGGTGGCCGAAAAACTGGCTTCGGCGCGCAGGAAGGCGGCGCTGCGCGGCCGGAAACTGCGTTTCGGCATCCGGCTGCATTTCATCGTGCGCGAGACCGAGGACGAAGCCTGGCGCGCCGCCGACCGGCTGATCAGCCATGTCACCGACGCCCAGATCGAAAACGCGCAGGCGCGCTTCCTCACCCAGATGGACTCGGTCGGCCAGCGCCGCATGGCCGAACTGCATGGCGGCCGCCGCGACAGGCTCGTCGTCTCGCCCAATCTGTGGGCCGGCGTCGGCCTGGTGCGCGGCGGCGCCGGCACCGCCCTGGTCGGCACGCCGGAGCAGATCGTCGGGCGCATCCGCGAATACCAGGCGATCGGCATCGACACCATCATCGGCTCCGGCTATCCGCATCTCGAGGAAGCCTACCGCGTCGCCGAGCTTTTGTTCCCGCGCCTCGGGCTCGGTACCAGCCGGCAGGGGGCGCATCGCGACATCGCCAACGAATTCTCGGTCGGCTTCCATGGTGCCACCCGCCTGCAGGCCTCCTCATGAGCTTTTCGGCGCGCCTCCACGCAAACGCCATCGGCTGGGTGTTGCCGGTGCTGGTCATCGCCGGCTGGGAGATTGCCAGCCGCGCGGGCGTCATGCCGGCCAATGTGCTGCCGGCGCCGAGTGCCGTCGCCGAGGCCTTCTGGCGGCTGACGCTGTCGGGCGAGCTGATCCGCAACATCGGCGTTTCGACGGCGCGCGCGCTTGCCGGCTTTGCAGTGGGCGGTTCGATCGGCTTCGCGCTCGGCCTCGCCAACGGCCTGTCGCGGCTCAGCCGCGGCCTGACCGACACCACGCTGCAGATGATCCGCAACATCCCGCACTTGGCGCTGATCCCGCTCGTCATCCTGTGGTTCGGCATCGACGAGGAAGCAAAACTGTTCCTGGTGGCGCTCGGCGTGTTCTTTCCGATCTACGTCAACACGCTGCTCGGCATCCAGAGCGTCGATCCGCAGCTGGTCGAGATGGGCCGCGTCTACGGCATGGACCGGCGCGCCCTGTTCTTCCGCGTCATTCTGCCCGGCGCGCTGCCGGCGATCTTCGTCGGCCTGCGCTATGCGCTCGGCATCATGTGGCTGACGCTGATCGTTGCCGAGACCATCTCGGCCAGTTCCGGCCTCGGCTACATGGCCATGCAGGCGCGCGAATTCCTGCTGATCGATGTCGTCGTGCTGTCGATCCTGATCTACGCGCTGCTCGGCAAGCTCGCCGACAGCCTCGCCCGCCTGCTCGAGCGGCTGTCGCTCGGCTGGCATCCCGCCTTCCAGAACGGATGAGGTTCCGATGCCAGCCGCCAGCCTGACCTCCGTCCGCTCCTTCGTCGCAGCACCTGCCCCGGCGCGCCCGGCGATTTCTGTCGAAGGCCGCCGCGCCTTCGCCTTCAAGGGCGTGGAAAAACGCTTCGGCGACAAGATCGTGCTCGACGGCATCGACCTCGACGTGCCGGCCGGCCAGTTCGTCGCCGTCATCGGCAAGAGCGGCTGCGGCAAGAGCACGCTGCTCCGGCTGCTGGCTGGGCTCGACCGGCCGACATCGGGATCGCTGACGCTGGGCGCCGAGGAAGAAGGCCACAGCCGCACCCGCTTCATGTTCCAGGAGCCGCGCCTGCTGCCAGGGGCGAGTGTCGTGAAAAATGTCGAGGTCGGGCTGACCGGCATCGCTGCCGGCGCCGATGCAAGGCAACGCGCGCTCGGCATTCTGGGCGAGGTCGGCCTTGCCGATCGCGCCGGCGAATGGCCCTCGGTGCTGTCAGGCGGCCAGAAGCAGCGCGTGGCGCTCGCCCGCGCTTTGGTCGGCCACCCGCAGATCCTGGCGCTCGATGAGCCGCTCGGCGCACTCGACGCGCTGACCCGCATCGAGATGCAGCAATTGCTGGAACGCATCTGGCTCGCCCAGAAATTCACCGCCGTGCTGGTCACCCATGATGTCGCCGAAGCGGTCGCGCTCGCCGACCGTGTGGTGGTGATCAGCGAAGGCCGGATCGCGCTCGACCTGGAAGTGCCGGTCGCCCGCCCGCGCCGGCGCGGCTCCACCGAGCTCGCCCGGCTTGAGGGGATGATCCTGGACCGGCTGTTCGGTTAGGGTTGTCGGGGCGCGGCGCGAACCTCGAGACGTCGGCGGGACAGCGCCCCCCTCTGCCCTGCCGGGCATCTGCAACGCAGTCTGGCGCCACTCATCACCCCTACCGGTTCGCCCATACCAGCCCGGCCAGGCCGACAAGCATGGCGACGAGGCCGATATAGAGCCATTGCGACTGGCCGGTCATGAAGCTGCCGCCGACCACGCCGATGCCTTGCAGCGCCCACACCGCGCCGACAGCCAGCACAATCAAGGCCAGCAGATTTTTGGTCAGTCTCATTGACGGATCTCGCTTTTCAAGTCGATCGTTTCGCGCGTGAGGAGCGTGATGAAAGAGCCAAAGGAAGTGGCTCAATCACGCCGAATTCTACTTGGATATTAATCCGATATCTTGTCAAAGCGACTCTCGGAATCGGCCCGAAGATCATCGAAACTGGATCAAACCGTGCCGGAAAATCCCTGACAGACTGTTACCCGCCGACTCCAAACGTGTGACCTTGCCACGGAACTGACAGATCATTGCCGCATTTCCTGCCTTATTTGGCACCTAACGGCTGGGGTCTGTCAAAAACGGAGCCATCCCTCAAATATGAAGACGCTAAATCAGACCGCGCTTGTCGCGGTAACGATCGCTGCTGGCCTGATGGTCGGCGCTTCCGCCACTTCGGCAACCGCCGCCGCCGGCCAGTGCGGCCGTGCTTCCTGGTACGCGCTGCATTCGCGCACCGCATCGGGCGAGCGCATGAACCCGTCGGCGATGACCGCCGCCCACCGCACCCTGCCGTTCGGCACCAAATTGCGCGTCACCAACAAGAACAATGGCAAAAGCGTCATCGTGCGCATCAACGATCGCGGCCCGTTCATCAAGGGGCGCGTGCTCGACCTGTCGAAGGGCGCCGCCGGCCAGCTCGGCTTCATCGGTTCCGGCCATACCTCGGTCTGCATGGCGCGTGTCTGATTGCATTTCCCTGGACCATGATCTCTTCCGAACCGCAGGTCAGCGAAGCAAAAACCGGCAACCACTTTTCGGGATCATGTCTGGTGTCCGGCAGCAGGGCCGGACACATTTCCTACACATTTCGGCACTGCACATTGAGCCGGCTCGGCCGTTCAGGCCCGATTTCCGGCGCTTTGGACGAAAGAACCATTGGTCACGCCACGTGACGTATTGCATCGCAGCAATTAGTTGTTAACTTCGCCACGAGACATTTGAGGCTCGGCGCTGCTCGTCGTCCCTTCGGTCGCAGCAGCAGCGGGGTTGTCGATGTTCTACCAGCTCTACGAATGGAACCATGCGGCGCTGCAGCCGGCCCGGCTCTATGCCGACGCGGTGCGGATGTTCTATTCCAACCCGCTCAATCCGATTGCGCACACGCCCTGGGGCCGTTCGGTCGCGGCGGGCGCCGAACTGTTCGAACGCACCACGCGCCGCTACGGCAAGCCTGTCTTCGGCCTCGACAAGACCGTCGTCGACTGGAAGAGCGTCGAGGTCACCGAAAAAACCGTCTGGTCGAAGCCGTTCTGCAATCTCGTGCGCTTCGAGCGCGCCGTTCCCGCCGGACGCAAGGCGGATCCGAAGCTTTTGATCGTGGCGCCGATGTCGGGCCACTATGCGACGCTGCTGCGCGGCACGGTGGAAGCCATGCTGCCCTATGCCGATGTCCACATCACCGACTGGGTCGACGCCCGCATGGTGCCGCTGGCCGACGGCAGCTTCGATCTCGACGACTATATCGACTACATCATCGAGATGTTCCATGCGCTCGGGCCCGACACCCATGTGATGGCGGTGTGCCAGCCTTCCGTGCCGGTTCTGGCGGCGGTGGCGCTGATGGAGGCTAAGGGCGATCCCTTCGTGCCGTCGACCATGACCCTGATGGGCGGGCCGATCGACACACGCCGGAACCCGACCGCGGTGAATCTGCTGGCCGAGGAAAAGGGCATCGACTGGTTCCGCGACAATGTCGTCATGCGCGCGCCCTGGCCGGTGCCGGGCTTCGGCCGCGAGGTCTATCCGGGCTTCCTGCAGCTGTCGGGCTTCATGAGCATGAATCTCGACCGCCACATCATCGCCCACAAGGACTTCTTCATGCACCTTGTGAAGCATGACGGCGACAATGCCGAAAAACACCGCGACTTCTATGACGAGTATCTGGCGGTCATGGACCTGACGGCGGAATTCTACCTGCAGACCGTCGACACCGTGTTCGTGCGCCATGCCTTGCCCAAGGGCGAGATGACGCATCGCGGCACCCGCATCGATACATCGGCCATCCGCAACGTCGCCCTGTTCACGGTCGAGGGCGAGAACGACGACATATCGGGCCTCGGCCAGACCAAGGCGGCGCAGGATCTGTGCGTCAACATCCCGGCCGACAAGAAGGCGCATTACATGCAGCCGGCGGTCGGCCATTACGGCGTCTTCAACGGCTCGCGCTTCCGCTCCGAGATCGTGCCTCGCATCGTCGACTTCATCACCAGCTATGGCCGCCAGACCCGCGTCGCGGTGAAGCCGAAACTGGTCCGCACCGCCAAGCGGTAGGCCATTCCGGAACAAAGTCCGAGAAATCGGCCGCCGGCCGATTCTGTTGCACAATAGACGCTGTGCCTGCCCGCGGGTAACCATGCCGCAAATCAGTCCGTCGTCGTAATTGACACGGACTGTCAATCGCCCTTAACGTTTCGTTAACAACAGGGTGAGCGGGGACAATGAATTCCTCAACAATGGCGAGAAGGCTGCGTTTGTGCGTGGCTGCGGCCGGTCTGGCAGCCACGGGAAGCTGGCCGGCAATGGCTGCCGGAGCGATGGCGACCGGGGGCATCACCTCGCAGCCGATCGGCCACTACGATTTCTGCAAGCAGCACCCCGGCGAATGCTCGATCCGTCCGAGCAACCTGGCACCGGCCAGGATGACCAACGGCCTGATGAGCAAGCTCGCAGGCGTCACCGCCCGGGTCAACGCCGCCGTCAAGCCGATGAGCGACATGGACATTTACGGCAAGGACGAGGTCTGGGCCTATCCCGACAAGGGCGTCGGCGATTGCGAGGACTACGTGCTGGAGAAGCGCCGCCGGCTGTCCCGCATGGGCATATCGCTTTCCGACCTGCTCATCACCGTGGTGCGCAAGCCCGATGGCGAAGGCCATTCCGTGCTGACGGTGCGCACCGACAAGGGCGACTACGTGCTCGACAATCTGAACGACAAGGTCAAGGCCTGGGACCAGACCGGTTACCGCTTCCTCAAGCGCCAGGCGATCGACAACACCGGCCGCTGGGTCTCCATCCGCGGCGGCCAGCAGGTGCTGGTCGGGTCGGTGGAGTAGGGGCGGGCCGCCTTCGCGGTCCCTCTGACGTTCTCTTCAGCAAACTGCCGAGGCTGGCGCTGCCCCTCATTGCCCTGCCGGGCATTTCTCGCCGTATAGTGACGGGGAGAAAGATGCTGTCATCACCGCTTTCGCCAATCATCAACGCCGCAAGACAAGCGCCGACGGCGCGGCTGTTCCCTTCTCCCCGTCTCTATACGGGGAGAAGGTGCCGGCAGGCGGATGAGGGGCGGCGCCGACGTTGCCGGCTAGTCCCCTTTCGTAGGCCTCCACGCATCCCTCCCAAAAAAATCTCCACCTCTCCGTGAACCATTTCCGTCCACCCGGCGACACACAGCCGTGAACGACGAAACCCAACCATGGAGACTTCAAATGACTGCTCTTCTGCGCAACACCCTTCTCGCCTTCGCCGCCGTGTCGGCCCTGGGCGGATCCGCGATGGCCGACCAGACGGTCAGCTGCGTGCACACCAACCTCAATGACCTTTGGGCCGGCCGTTGTTGCGGCACCGCCGGCGCGTCGGACTGCCTGGGCGGCGGCAACAATGGCCACGACCATGACCGCCCGGGCACCAAGGGCGGCAACCCCAATGGCAGCACGGCCGGCAAGCCTTGATCCAGCCACAGCTGCCCGCTGGCGGTTCGCCGGCGGGCACTGTTCTGTGCTCCGGCAGACCCTCCGCGAAATCCGGGTAAAACCTGTTACTTCAGCCGGCCGAGTGCAGCGCGGATCGAGGCGGTGATGCGGCGCAGTTCCGCTTCGTCAAGCTTCTCGATGTTCTCGGCCAGGAGGTTGGCGAGCTCGGTGGCGGCGGGATTGAGGCCCGACGTATCGAGTTTTACACGCGGGTGCGAAGCTTCGGCCAGCCGCGCCAGCTCCTCGGCGTCGTCCCAGATGACGTTGAAATAGCCGATGATCTTCTGGATCAGCGTCCAGGTCGGCGCGCCGCGCCTGCCATGCTCGAGCGCCGAGAGATAGGCGGCGCTGACGCCGATCGTCGCCGCCATGTCTTTCTGGCTGACGCCGCGCTCGAGCCTGAGCGCCCGCAGCCTCTCGCCGAACGGCGTCATATGCACGAACTCACGGCGCCCGCCCTCATGCGCGTGCCCGCCGCAGCCGGATATAGAGCGCGCCCGCGCCGCCGTGGTTGCGGGCGGCATGGTCGTGGCTGGAGACCAGCGGCCGGAAGGCCGGCGTCGACAGCCAGGCCGGAACCGCGCGCCGCAAAACACCGTCGCCGCCGGAGGACGACCCCTTGCCGGTGATCACAAGCACATAGCGGACGCCGCCGGCATGCGCCCGGTGCAAGAACGAGAACAGCAGCGAATAGGCCTCGTCCTGCGTCATGCCATGCAGGTCGACGCGGCCCTCGATCGGCAGCCGGCCCTTCGACAGTTTGTCCAGCGTCGGCTCTTCCAGCCGGTGCGTGACATGCTGCGCCTTCGGCTTTGCCGCGCCCGGCGAATTGGCGGCGGGCTGGGCCGTCTGCGGCGCGGACGGCTTGGCCTCGATGGCCATGTCGGGAATCTCGACGGAGGTTTTGCCCTTCAGCGGCTTGGCCGTGCGCGCCACCAGGTTCCACAGCACCCGGTCGTCCTCGCTCAGCCTGTCCGGACGCTTGCTCATCTTGCGCCTCCGGCCAGCGCGCGCGGCACCAGCGCGTAGAAATCAGCGGTATTGCGCACCACGCCGGCGATCTCGCCGGCCGCGTCGCCGGAGCCGGCGAACAGGTCGCCTCGCGCCGGCCCGGTGATGGCCGAGCCGGTGTCCTGCGCGATCATCAGCCGGCGGAACGGTTTTGCGTCGAAAGCGGTCAGCGTCGGCGCGTCGATGTAGAAGGGCGTGCCGAAAGTGTGCAGCAGGCGGTCGACCGCCACCGAGCGGCCCGGTGTCAGCGGCACCTTGGCGGCGGCGATCGGGCCAAGTGCTGCATCCTCGACGTCAGCCTCGCGGAAGAAGATGTAGGAGCGGTTCTGCCACAGGATCTCGTCGATGCGCCCGGGGTGCGCCTTGAACCAGGCGCGGATCGACTGCATCGTCACCTCAGCCAGCGGGATCTCGCCGAGCTCGCTCAGGATTTTGCCGGGTCCGGTGAAACGCTGGCCCGACTTGGCGGCGTAGGTAACGCGGCGCAGCCGGCCGTCGGTCATGGCGAGCCGTGCGGCGCCTTGCACATGGATGAAGAAGGCGTCGACCTTTTCGGCGAGCCAGGCGATCTCCAGCCCCTGGCCGGCCAGCGCGCCGCGCTCGATCGCGCCACGGTCGAAATACTCGGCCAGTCCATCCGCCGTCCGGCGCGCGAAGGCGAGATAGGAATCCATGCCCTGCGGCCGGTTGGCGTCGTCGACATCGACGAGATCGGCCGGCCGCGACATGAGCGGCACGGTGAAGCGCCCGGTCCGCACCGGCGAGGCCTCGACCTGTGGCTCGTAAAAGCCGGTGACGAGGCCGGCGCCACTCTCGGGCCGCACCAGCATCGGCACAAAATGGCGCTCGAAGAAAGTTCGCGCCTCCGCCCGGCTGGCGGGTGCTGCGGTGCGCGCCTCGGCATAGGCTGCGGCGAAGGCGCCGAAATCGACGCCGAGCGCGCCGCTGCGATAGGGCTTTGTCAGCACATGGAAAGCGGAGCGGCGGAACGCCTCGAAGGCCGGCAGGGGGTCGTCATCGCCCCAGCCGGGGAGATCCTCGAAGGACTTTTCGACAAAGAGAGGCGATAGCGACACCGGAGCCTCGCCGCGTTTGCCGGGACTAGTCTTCTTCTTCGGTGGCGACGAGCTTCCAGTTCGGATCGCGCGAGCGCGTGTCGCGGGCGAAGGTCCAGACATCCTTGACCTCGGCCACGGTTTCCGGATCGCCGTCGATCACCGCGCCGGCCTTGTCGCGCGTCGCCGAAATCAGCTCGCTGATGATGCGCAGCGTCACATGCGCCTCGCCGCCCTTCATCTCGGCCGAGACGATGTCGGCCTTGTCGATGCCGACGAAGGAGGACTGGATCTTTTCCGACTTCGCCTCGCGCTCGCCGATTGCCGCGACGAAACCGTCGAACACTTCGCGCGACAACAGGTTCTTCAGCGTTTTGCGGTCGCCGTCGGCATAGGCCATGACGATCATCTCATAGGCCATCTTGGCGCCGTCGATGAAACCCTTCGGATCGAAGGACGGGTCATTGTCCTTGATCGCGCGCAGGCCCTTGTTGAGGTCGGTGTCGGGCTTGGCGAAGGCGTCGATGGCCGTATAGGCGTCGGCCGGCGCCGGCTCGCCCGGCTGCCGCTTGCGCGGCAGCGAAACGACATTTTCCGGCTTCTGCGTGGCGTCCTTGTCGGTGCGCGCCGCCGTGTAGGGGTCGAAGGGCGGCCGCTCGCTACCGGTCCGACGGCCCAGCACGTTGCGCAGCTGGAAGAAGATCACCACCGCCGCGATCAGGAAGAAAATCGTGCCGAAGTCGAAGAAGCCCATATCTTCCGCCAATCAATCCCTGCCTCTAGGCCGGACCATCCGGCCAACAGGCCGCGGTCGCATAGCGTTCAACATTCAAAGCATATAGAACGCAAGGTGCAATCATTCAAATTAAAGGCAGGCATACCTATCTAACGGCCTCAGTGCCAGCGGCGATTGCCGCCAAGGCCAAAACAATCGAAACGACCAACGACCGGAAGGTTGGCAAGACTTGCGCATTTCGCTGCTTCCCCTTTTTCTCCTCGCCCTGCCGCTGCTGGAAATCGCCGGTTTCGTCATCGTCGGCCGCGAGGTCGGCGCGCTGGCGACGGTCGGCCTGGTGCTGGCCTCCAGCATCGCCGGCGTGCTGTTGCTCCGGCACCAGGGTTTCGGCGTCATGGCGCGGGTGCGCGCCGAGATGGACGCCGGCCATGATCCGAGCCGCCATCTCGCCCACGGCGCCATGATCGTGGTCGCCGCGATCCTTCTGATCATCCCCGGCTTCATCACCGACATTATCGGCCTGCTGCTGTTCCTGCCGCCGGTGCGCGACCTGGCCTGGCGCCGGTTCAAGGGCCGCATCGTGGTGGCCACGGATTTCTCGGCCGGCGGTTTTCGCCGGTCGCGCGACAAGGTCATCGACCTCGACGACGGCGACTATTCGCGTGAGGACGATTTCAAGCGCGGCCCGGATCATAATTCGCCGTGGCGGCGGTTGAAGGACGATTAGGTCGCTGTTCTGCCCTGTTCGCGAACGTTAGCGCTGCCCCTCATCTGGCTGCCGCCATCTTCTCCCCATAAACGGGGCGAAGGGGCTGCCATCGCCGATTTCGCCAATCGCGACCGTTGCAGGAAGGGCGCCGACGTTGCGGCAGCTTCTTTCGCCCCGTTTACGGGGAGAAATGCCCGGCAGGGCAATGAGGGGCAGCGCCGACCTCGACGATGATTTCTCTACACCCAATCGCAGCAGACACAGCCCACAGCGATTGCCCCCGAACCCCAAGGCGGCAAACCTTGTCTTGTCATGCCGACCATGGTAGCGAACGCCCGATTTCAATTCGGTCAGCAACGCTGCCCAGGGGAAAAGGATTTAAGGCTCATGGCCAGCAATGATGACGCGCCGACCGGCGCAGCCAACGGAAACGGCAATGCGGCGCAGCCGTCGCTCAACGTGCTCGCCCAGTATGTGAAGGACCTGTCCTTCGAAAGCCCCGGCGCGCCGAACTCGCTGCGCGGCCGCGACAAGGCCCCCGGCATCGCCATCAACGTCAACGTCAACGCCAACCCGCTCTCCGACAAGCAGTTCGACGTCAATTTGACGCTGAACGCCAAGGCCTCCTTCGACCAGGAAGTGCTGTTCAATGTGGAGCTGGTCTATGGCGGCGTCTTCGCCATTTCGGGCTTCCCGCAGGAGCACATGCTGCCGATCCTGTTCATCGAATGCCCGCGCCTGTTGTTCCCCTTTGCCCGCCAGATCATCGCCGAGGCCACCCGCAATGGCGGCTTCCCGCCGCTGATGCTCGACCCGATCGACTTCGCGCAGATGTTCCAGCAGAAGATCGCCGAGGACCAGGCAGCGTCGAAGGTCCAGGTGAGCTGAGCTATATCTACGGAATGCCTCGAAAAACCCGGCCTTGAGCCGGGTTTTTTGTTGCCTTGGTGACCCTTGGCAACGCCGGTGGGACAGCACCCATTTGCACCACCTAACGGTTCTGGTCGATCGAAATACAACGGTCGAGCCATGGTCGACCCCCACTCCGTCGAGCTTCGCTCGACACCTCTCCCCCGATCGACGGGGGAGAGGAAGGGCGCGAGTTCGCCAATCCTGGCGCCTTTCCTCTCCCTCCGGAGGGGGGAGAGGTGGCTCGGCAAAGCCGAGACGGAGTGGGGGAAGCCGCTGGTGAAACGCGAAGCCGCAGGCCAGGGGGCGGACCTCGGCAGCCACCAGAAATGGATTGCCCCACAGGCCACGTCTCTGCGGAGCGTCGCACAACTCCTGCGGATTCCAGAACACTTCCCAACGTCACCCCGCCCTATCATCGCCGCGTCAGGCAGAAGCGTCCCGGCGGTCGCAGCCGCTCCCGCGTCGGCGATTCGCCGGGACGAGTCTGATTCCGTGCATGTCCCAAACCCCGCACTTTTGGGCGGCATGCACCAACGACAAGAGGGAACGACGATGAGATTCATGCTGACCGACCGCAAGCTGCATCCGCGGGCCAAGCCCGTCGCCGCGGATTTCAAGACCGGCGGCATCAACCGCCGCGAATATTTTGCCTTCATGGCCGGCCTCGGCGTAAGCGCCGCCGGGGCGTTTGCCTTGGGTGGCCTGAGCGCGACGCCTGCCCGCGCCGCCGAGCCGAAGAAGGGCGGCATCCTCCGCGTCGCCATGAACGTCAAGGGTTTCAAGGACCCGCGCACCTTCGACGGCGTCGAAATGTCCAACGTCGCCCGCCACTGCAACGAATATCTGGTGCGCTGGAACACCGATTTTTCCTTCGAGCCCTGGCTGCTCGAAAAATGGGAGATGAGCGACGACGCCAGGACGCTGACGCTCTATGTGCGCAAGGGCGTCACCTGGTCGAATGGCGACGCCTTCAACGCCGACGATGTCGTCCACAACCTCGCCCGCTGGTGCGAGGCAGGCGTCGCCGGCAATTCGGTCGCCGCGCGCATGGGCGCGCTGGTCAATGCCGACACCAAGAAGGTGGTCGATGGCGGCATCGAGAAGGTCGACGACTTCACCGTCAAGCTGAACCTGCCCAAACCGGACATTTCGCTGATCGCCGGCATGGCCGACTATCCCGCTTTGATCATGCACCGCTCCTATGAGGGCGACGGCGACCCCATGAAGGCGCTGGCCATCACCACCGGCCCCTGCGAGCTGGTGAAATGGGACGCCGAGACCGGCGCGGAGGTGAAGCGCAAGGACAAGCCCTGGTGGAAGGGCGAATTCTATCTCGATGGCATCCAGTGGATCGATTACGGCTCCGACCCCAACGCCATGCTGTCGGCCTTCGAATCCGGCGAGATCGACACCGACCACGAAACCGCCTCCGACGCCGTCTCGCAGACCGACAAGATGGGGCTGAAGAATTCCGAGATCGCCACAGGCTCGACCATCGTCGCCCGCTTCAATGTCGGCAACGCGCCCTATGACGACATCAAGCTACGCCGCGCCGCCCAGCTCGCCGTCGACAATTCAGCCGTGCTGGCGCTCGGCCTCGGCGGCCGGGGCAAGCCCGCCGACAACCACCATGTCGGTCCCATGCACCCCGAATATGCCGATATCGGCCCGGCAAAACGCGACGTCGGGGAGGCGAAGAAGCTGCTCGCCGCCTCCGGCAAACCGGACCATGAATATGAGCTGATCTCGGTCGACGTCGAATGGCAGAAGAGCACCGGCGACGCGATTGCCGCGCAGATGCGCGAGGCCGGCCTCAAGATCAAGCGCACCGTGCTGCCCGCCGCCACCTTCTGGAACGACTGGAGCAAATATCCCTTCTCCTGCACCGAATGGCTCGGCCGCCCGCTCGGCGTCCAGGTGCTGGCCCTCGCCTACAAGTCCGGCGCCGCCTGGAACGAAAGCGCCTACGCCAGCAAGGAGTTCGACGACCGCCTCGACAAGGCGCTGGCCATGCCCGACGCCAAGGCGCGCAAGGAGATCATGGCCGGCATCGAGAAGAATCTGCGCGATTCCGGCATCATCATCCAACCCTACTGGCGCTCGGTGTATCGGACCTATCGCAAGGGCGTCGAGGGGTGCGAGCAGCACCAGGCGCTGGAGCAGCATTTCGAGAAGGTTTGGATTGAAAGCTGAGGCGCGGCGCTTCTGCCTTCTCCCCTTGCGGGAGAAGGCAAGCAACTCCGAGCCTGCCGCCTCACCTTCACCGTCAGCGCCGCCCCTCACTGTCCTGCCGGCGTTCGTCGTTCGAAAAGCCAAGCAGTTGGCTTTTCGTCCGCTGCGCGGACCACTCCTCAACTCCCCGTAAACGGGGCGAGAGGGGCTGGCGGCAACGCCGGCGCCTTTCTTTCGACGCTGGGGATTGGCGAAAGCGGTGACAACAGCCCTTTCGCCCCGTTTACGGGGAGAAATGCCCGGCAGGGCAATGAGGGGCAGCGCTGACGCTCATCTTCCTGTCGCGGACTTCGACGGACGCTGACGTGGGCACCAGTTATCGCGCCGGCCGCAAAAGCGTCCAGATCCACCCAATAAAAGTCAGCACCAGGAACGGATAGCCCGCCGCCGGCAGCGGCGCCGAAATCGGCAGCAAGGGCGCGCCCCACAGGATCATGCCGGCCGACACGACAAACAGCACGGCGGCCGCCAGCGCGGTGAGCCGCATCCACAGCGCGAACGTGCTGGGCGCGCTGATCAGGACCAGCCCCGCCGCCCAGAGCGAAATGCCGCCGACATAGGAGGGCACGCTGGCCTCCAACCCCGCCGCATTGCCGGCCAAAAGCAGGCTCTCGCCGGCCAGGAAGGTCAGGAACCCTGCGGCGACGCAATCATGGCCCAGCCGCTGGTATTTCATGGTGAGCAGCGCGGCGGCCACGACAAGCGCCACGCCGTCGATCGTCCACAGCGTTTCGCGCAGTGGGGCGCTGGCGACGAAGGTGCCGGCCAGGCCGAACGCGCCACCGATGGCGAGGCCGAGAGAGGCGACGGTGTCTGAGGTGGAGCGCATGTGAGTGATCCCCAAGCTGGGGGAGGATACTTCATGGCAGGCTGTTCTCAAAGAATGGCCTCTTTTCCGAAAGGCAGTGCTAAGCGCGTAGCGTCGGCAATCCGCTATCAGTTCGAAACGGCCAGCAGGGCAGCAGACCGGAGGCGCTGTTGCGGATTTCGGGCAAGGGCGGTGGAGTGAAGCCGAAAGCGGGAGTTGGTGTCGAGGTAGCAGGTTCGTGAAAAGCAACACAACGCACATTAGGAATCGTTCAGTTTGTGTTACTTTGCGCCAAGCGAATTAGCGGTTGCACCCCGCCCTCAAATCAGGGATCAGGGGATTAGGCGCACTTCGAAATGACGCACACCTACGTTGCATATATTGATGAATCTGGCGATGACGGCCTCGATAAGCCTTTCCGTCAGGTCGGCAACGCTGGTGGTCCCTCAAAATGGTTAGTCATTTCAGCTTGCTTGTTTCGCAAAACGCATAGCTTGGACGCCGTAAAATGGCGCGACGAAATCTCAAACAAGATGCCAGAGCGTCAGTCGCGCACGTTGCATTTCGCAAAGTTGAATCATGGCCAGAAGCTTGCCACTGTCCAGACGATAGCCGACAAACCTCTCCGTGCCTTGAGCGTCGTGGCGGCGAAAGAGCCTATCCCAAAGGAAGTCTATAAGGAAAAGAACCAGCTTTATTTTTACATGACGCGCTATCTAATCGAGCGCTTGTCTTGGCTCTGTCGGGATCACCGTCCCCTAGCCCCTGAAGGCGATGGGCGAGTGGCGATCACTTTCTCCCGCCGGGGCGGGATGCAGTACGAAGAGTTTCGCGAATACCTTGAACGTTTGAAGGCCGACAAGTCGGGCGACGTTCGTATACACTGGCCAGTGATTGACATTGATGCCGTGACAGCAGCCGATCATAGCAAGAGCGCGAGCCTTCAGCTTGCCGATGCAATTGCCTCCGCGATGGCCGCTGGTTTCGAACCTGATCGGTATGGAAATTGTGAACCGCGTTATGCCGAGACGCTTAAGCCTGTAACTTACAGCCGTAAGAGAAAGTATCTCAGCTACGGAATAAAAATCGTCCCGCATCACGACCAATGCAATTTGGATCAGCAGCAACTGAAGATGCTAGAAATCTGGAAATAAAAGCGGCAGCCCCCGGCCCATAATTGCGATTTCTCGCCTGCAATCTCGCGACTGCTTTGGGGTGTTCCGGCGCATGGCTGCCTGACGCCAATATGGCATTGTTCCCGGTATGTTTCAATAGGGATTGAGAGAAAATCTATTTGAATCAATGGTTTATGGCGTAAGCCATTGTTTATGAATCGGTTTTTATCTGTTCGAAGTCCACTTTTTCGTTTTGTCAGCGCTGAATTTCGACACCGTGTCGTGGTCGAAAGGGCTTTCGGCTACAACCGCAGTCAGATCTTTAACAACCTTTCAACAAGTCACTCGCTTGCTTCTGACGCAATATGGCTGATGCCGCTCACCGGAAGACGGATCGCCGCGACCTCTGGCGAACAAACCGCGCAGCCCCACCGCCGCGCTGGCGGGGGGCCCGCTGCCTCCGGCAGCTCCCCCGCTTTCGAAGCCTGCCATCGATCCACCGGATCGATGACTTAGCGCGCTCAGCGCGCCAACCGGCTTCTCAATCCCCCATCTTCAGCGCCTGGATAAACGCCTCCTGCGGGATATCCACCTTGCCGAACTGCCGCATCCGCTTCTTGCCTTCTTTCTGCTTGTCCAGCAGCTTGCGTTTGCGCGAGACGTCGCCGCCGTAGCACTTGGCGGTCACGTCCTTGCGGAGCGCCGAGATGGTTTCGCGGGCGATGACCTTGCCGCCGATCGCGGCCTGGATCGGGATCTTGAACAGGTGGTGCGGGATCAGCTCCTTCAGCTTCTCGCACATCTGCCTGCCGCGCTTTTCCGCCGCCGTGCGGTGCACCAGCATGGAGAGCGCGTCGACCGGCTCCTCATTGACCAGGATCGACATCTTCACCAGGTCGCCCTCGCGGTAGTCGGTCAGGTGATAGTCGAACGAGGCGTAGCCCTTGGAGATCGACTTCAGCCGGTCATAGAAGTCGAAGACGACTTCGTTGAGCGGCAGGTCGTAGGTCAGCATGGCGCGCTTGCCGACATAGGAGAGGTCGGCCTGGATGCCGCGCCGGTCCTGGCAGAGCTTCAGGATGCCGCCGAGATAGTCGTCGGGGGTCAGGATGGTGGCGCGGATCCACGGCTCCTCGATGGCCGAGATCTTCACCACGTCGGGCATGTCGGCCGGGTTGTGCAGCTCCTTCACCGAGCCGTCATTGAGCAGCAGCCGGTAGACCACGCTCGGCGCGGTGGCGATCAGGTCGAGGTTGAACTCGCGCTCCAGCCGCTCCTGGATGATTTCGAGATGCAGCAGGCCGAGGAAGCCGCAGCGATAGCCGAAGCCGAGCGCCGCTGAGGTTTCCATTTCATAGGAGAAGGACGCGTCGTTGAGGCGCAGCTTGCCGACGGCGGCGCGCAGATCCTCGAAATCGGCGGCGTCGACCGGGAACAGGCCGCAGAACACCACGGGCTGCGCCGGCTTGAAGCCGGGCAGGGCCTGCGCGGTCGGGCGCTTGTCCTCGGTGATGGTGTCGCCGACGCGGGTGTCGGCCACTTCCTTGATCGAGCCGGTGAAGAAGCCGAACTCGCCGGGGCCAAGCTCGTCGACATTGATGCGGGCGGGCGTGAACACACCGGTGCGCTCGACCAGGTATTTGGCGCCGGTGCCCATCATGCGGATGGTCTGGCCCTTTTTCAGCACGCCGTCGATGATGCGCACCAGCACGATGACGCCGAGATAGGCGTCGTACCAGCTGTCGACCAGCATGGCCTTCAGCGGCGCGGTGGCGTCGCCCTCGCGCGGCGGCGGCAATTGGTGGACGATGGCTTCCAGCACGTCTGGAATGCCAAGGCCGGTCTTGGCCGAGATCAGCACGGCGCCGGACGCGTCGATGCCGATCACCTCCTCGACCTGCTCGCGGATGCGCTCGGGCTCGGCGGCCGGCAGGTCGACCTTGTTCAGCACCACGACGATCTCGTGGTTGTTGTCGATGGCCTGGTAGACATTGGCGAGCGTCTGCGCCTCGACGCCCTGGCTAGCGTCGACTACCAGCAGCGAACCCTCGCATGCGGCCAGCGAGCGCGACACTTCATAGGCGAAGTCGACATGTCCGGGCGTGTCGATGAGGTTGAGGATATAGTCCTCGCCATTGTTGGCGCGGTATTTCAGCCGCACCGTCTGCGCCTTGATGGTGATGCCGCGCTCACGCTCGATGTCCATCGAGTCCAGCACCTGTTCCTTCATGTCGCGCAACTCCAGCCCACCGGTCAGCTGGATCAGGCGGTCGGCAAGCGTGGATTTGCCATGGTCGATATGGGCGACGATGGAGAAATTTCTGATGTGGTCGAGGGGCGTGCTCATCCGCGCGCTTTAGCAGGGGTGGCCTGCGGCGGCAAGGCTTGCGGCGCAAGGGCGGCGCCATCGATCACAAAGCGGTGAGCCGCGCCAAATACCGGTCCGGCGGCCGTGGATGATTAAACTTTGATCGATCGCATTAGACCTTGATTTGCTGGCCGCATGGTATCTGCGCGATCACTAATATCCCTGGGGGTAGAAAAATGCTGAAAGTTGCAGGCGGGTTCGCCCGTTCGCGCAGCGGCTCGATGATGCCGCTGTTTTTCCTGAGCCTGGTGCCCTTGATCACCGTCGTGGGCTTCTCGGTCGACTACACCGATGCCGTCCAGACCCGCTCCAACATGCAGGAAGCGCTGGATGCCGCGACGCTGGCCATCACCACGCTGCCGCCTGCCACGACGCTGCCCGCCCGCCAGCAGGCGCTGCAGGACAATTTCACCGCCAACAATGGCGAGGGCACCACGACGCTGGTGAACTTCAACGTCGCCGCCGACGGCACCGTCACCGCGCAGACCTCGGCAAGCTACGCCATGCCGACCGATTTCATGACCATCGCCAGGATTGCCACCGTGCCGGTCGCCGTCACGTCGGGCGTCCACAAGGCGCCGGGCCTGGTGCAGGCGACGTTCAAGGTCAGCGGCGTCTCGGGCTGGTGGAGCAAGACGATGACGCTCTACGGGACGCAATTCGGCGCCACGGTGGCCAAGCCGCTGATGACGATCGCCTATACCTATGGCAACACCAAGGATCCCAAGGGCTACGGCACCACCATCGTCAGCACCCTCACCACCAATTCAAGCGGCCAGACCGTCTCCACCATGGTGCAGAAACAGGTCTGCTCCGTCGGCAACAACCCGCCCAACGGAGTGGCGCTCAAGCAGGATTCGTACGGCACGAACTATTACTGCGTCGATACGATGTACCCGGCCAACAGCGCCGGCGCGGCCATCGACGTCAGCCAGATGGGCGGTCTCTATCTGCAGATGAACGTGCCGTCGGGCAACCCGCAGAACCTCTATTCGAACGACCCGAACACGTCCAACCGGCTCTACAGCGGAGCAACCGCCAACAGCCTGGTCGAGACCGCCACCGGCCAGACCGTCGACATCTTCTCCATCGTGCCATGCGGGCAGACGGGCTATCAGGCCTGGGAAGACGGCGGAACCACGGTGCCGGCGGCGCCGTCCAATGCCGACTTCTTCTACAACGTCACCGGCAAGTGCGACTTCAACCAGCGGCCCTCGCTGACGGCGCTGACGCAGTAGGGCGCTGCTAATCTCCCCCCTCGAGGGGGGGAGATGTCGCCGAAGGCGACAGAGGCGGTCGGCACGACCGGACGCCAACCTTCAAATGCCGCAAAAGGCCGCGCCCAGCCGGACCGACCCCCTCTGGCCTGCCGGCCATCTCCCCCTCGAGGGGGGAGATCGCCTATCATGGCGGCCTTCAACGTCATCAGCCCCTGGAGAGAATTCCGATGTCCGGTCCCGTGACACGCGTATCCATTCTGCGCTGCGATGCCGCGAAGTTCGCGCTGTTGCGAGAGATGATGCTGGAGGCCGAAGCAGCGCTCCGGCCCGGCATCGAGGCCATGCCGGGGCTGCTCAGCTTTTACGCCGGCGCCGACGAGGCGACATCGTCGCTGATCAACACCAGTGTCTGGGACACGCTGGAGCACGCCAGGCAACTCGATACGTTCCAATCGATGCTGGATGCGGGAAAGCGATTTGTCGCCGAGGGCGCAAGGTTCGAGCGGCCGATCATGCACTACACCTCGCTGTGGCGTTTCGGGCAAAGCGCGTAGGCCACGATCACAAACCGGTGAGCGCTGTAACGAAGCGGCAAATGGCGGCGAAGTGGGGGAATGACCGGCGCGTCTGAGCGCCGTCCCCCACGGAGCCCGCTTATGCCGAGATCCCCCGCAAGAAAGTTCTTTGCCCTGTCCAGCCTGGGGGCGCTGGCGCTCACCGCCTCGCTTGGCGCCGCAGCCGCGCAGCCGCTCAGCGTGGTCGAGCTGTTCACCAGCCAGGGCTGCTCGTCCTGCCCGCCGGCCAACGCCAATCTCATCAAGGTCAAGGATCAGCCCGGCGTGCTGGCGCTGTCCTTCAACGTCACCTACTGGGATTATCTCGGCTGGAAGGACACTTTTGGCAAGCAGGAGTTCACCCAGCGCCAGGTTTCCTACGAGCCGACGCTCGGCCATGACGGGCCGTTCACGCCGCAAGTCGTGGTCAACGGCCATGCCGACGTGGTCGGCGCCGCACCGGGCGAGATCGAGCATCTGATTTCCGCGACCGGCAGGACCGGCGGCCCCGCGCTGTCGCTCGAAGGCGGCAAGGTCGCGGTCGGCGCCGGTGCGGCACCGGGCGGCAAGGCCGATGTCTGGCTGGTGCGCTACACCAAGGGCGTCGTGCAGGTGCCGGTGGCGCGCGGCGAAAACACCGGCCGCACCTTGCCGCATGCCAATGTCGTGCACGCGCTGACAAAACTCGGCAGCTGGACCGGCGGCGCCACCGCCTATGCGCTGCCCGCCGCCCCCGGCGGCTTGAGCACCGCCGTGCTGGTGCAAACGCCAGGCGGCGGACCAATCCTCGCCGCCGCCACCAACTGATTTTTCTTTCCCTTCGCGCGGAGCCGCATTTGAGCGGCAACGCATCACCCGGCCCGCTTCCGCGCGCCAAAACCCAAGGAGACTATCATGACCAAGTACCTGACCTTGCCGGCGCTCGCCTTCGCGCTTTCGGCCGCCGTTTTCGTCGCCGGCGCCCGTGCCGACGACGCGACCAACGCCATGAAGCCCGCCAATGCGATGGCCACCGACGCCATGAAACCGGCGGATGCCATGAAGCCGGCGACCGACGCGATGAAGCCGGCCGACCCGATGGCCACCAATGCGATGAAGCCGGCGGCGGACGCCATGAAGCCTGCCGCGGATGCGATGAAGCCGGCGCAGTAAGCCAGGTAGGCTGCCCCTCATCGCTTCGCTCGGCTGACCGTTGCGGGGCGAGCCGCTTGTCTCGCCCGTCCTTCGGACCCCCAAGGGGGAGAGGAGACTACGAGCGCCGGCGCCAGCTTTCTCTTCTCCCCTTGGGGAGAAGGTGGCCGCGAAGCGGCCGGATGAGGGGGAGTCCCCGCCGCACGGCAAATTGAGAACCTCTTCCCGGCCTGCGTCGTATATATTGCAACAACAACAGGAGATCAGAACATGACCGGTATCGAAAAGACACGGCCGTTCTTCACCCGCGGCGCGATGGCCGTGCTCGGTTTTGCGGCGGTGGCGGCGGCCGCCTTCTGGCAGACGCCGGCGCGCTCGGCCGAGGACGCGGTGGTGATCCCGCCGCCGGCAATGGACGAAAAGGCCGCCCCGGGCAGCGAGACGGCGATCTTCGCCGGCGGCTGCTTCTGGGGCGTGCAGGGCGTGTTCCAGCACGTCAAGGGCGTCAGCAAGGCCGTTTCCGGCTACACCGGCGGCGCCAAGGATGACGCCGTCTACGAGACAGTCGGCACCGGCCGCACCGGCCACGCCGAATCCGTGGAAATTACCTACGATCCGTCGAAGGTGACCTACGGCCAGCTGCTGCAGGTCTATTTCTCGGTCGCCCACAATCCGACGCAGCTGAACTTCCAGGGCCCGGATTCCGGCACCCAGTACCGCTCGACCATCTTCGCCGAGAACGACGCGCAGAAGAAGATCGCGCAGAGCTACATCGAGCAGCTCGACAAGGCCAAGCTCTATCCGGCGCCGATCGTCACCACGATCGAGACCGGCAAGACCTTCTATCCGGCCGAGAACTACCACCAGGATTTCCTGACGCTGAACCCGACCTATCCCTACATCGTCTACAACGACCTGCCCAAGGTGGCGAACCTGAAGCAGCTGTTCCCGGCGCTGTACAGCGACAAGCCGGTGCTGGTGCTGTCGGCCAGCAATTGAGGTTTGCGGCCTTCTCCCCGTCACTATACGGGGAGAAGGTGCCGGCAGGCGGATGAGGGGCGGCGCCGGCATCGAGAGGTATGGGACCAAACGGTCCCCTGGTTGACAGGGTTGCGCTGCCCCTCATTGCCCTGCCGGGCATTTCTCCCCGTATAGCGACGGGGAGAAGACGCTCCTCAATCGTACGTCAGATCCGTCGCCTTCCCCCCGAACACCCGGTAGGCGTAGAACGAGTAGAAAATGATGATCGGCAGCACCACCACGGTGCCGGCCAGGATGATGGCCAGGCTTTCGGTTGCCGATGCCGCCTGCCAGATGGTCAATTTATCGGGCACCACGAACGGGTAGAACGACCAGGCAAGACCGGCAAAGCCGAGCGCGAAGATGGCGGCCAGCGTCAGGAACGGCGTCAGCGCATGGCGGTCGTCGGGCTTCGGCAGATGGAAGGTCTGCCGCCACAGCCACAGGAACAGGAGCGCCGACAGGATCGGCAGCGGCGAGAGATAGAGCATCTGCGGCCAGACGAACCATTTGTCGAAGATGCGCGGGCTGGCGAAAGGTGTCGCCAGCGACACCGCCGCCATGCCGAGCGCGGTCAGCACCAGCGCGGTGCGCAGCCAGCGCACGGCCTTCTTCTGCAATTCGCCCTCGGTCTTGTAGATCACCCAGGCGGCGCCCATCGCCGCGTAGGCGGCGGCCAGGCAGAACGCCACCAGCACGCCGAAGGCCATGCCGCCCAGGCCGACATCGAGGCCGAGCACATAGACGCCCAGCATATAGCCCTGCGCCAGCGAGGCGATGACGGAGCCGAGGAAGAAGATGCGGTTCCAGCGATGCTTCTTGCCGCTCGGCACCTTGGCGCGGAAATCGAAGGCGACGCCGCGCAGGATCAGCCCGACCAGGAGCACGAAGACCGGAATGTAGAGCGCGGTGAGGATGACGCCATGCGCCATCGGGAAGGCGACCAGCAGCAGGCCGACGGCCAGCACCAGCCAGGTCTCGTTGGCGTCCCAGAACGGACCGATGGCCGCGATCATCGTGTCCTGCTCTGTGTCCTCGGCCACGGCGAACAATATGCCGATGCCGAGGTCGAAACCGTCGAGAATGACATAGATCAGGATGGCGAGCCCCATCAGTCCGGCGAAGATCAGGGGGAGAGCGGTTGGCCAGTCGAAGCTCATTTTTCTTACTCCCCAGCCGCCGGCTGCGACATGGCTGCTTTCATCACCCCCGGCAGCGGTGATGAATCACCATCCTTGGCCGCCTTCAGCGCCAGATGCACCAGCACGCCGAGATAGGCGATCAGCAGCAGCACGTAGAGGATGAGATAGACGGCCAAGGTCAGCGCGACATGGCTGCCGGCCACCGGGCCGACGGCGTCGGCGGTCTTCAGCACGCCGGTGACCAGCCAGGGCTGGCGGCCGATCTCGGTCGTGTACCAGCCGGCCAGCGTCGCCAGCCAGCCCGACAGCGCCATCGGCACCATCAGCATGGCGAGCGGCTTCGGCAGGCTGTGCCGGCGCTTGAGGAAGAAGGCGGCCGACCAGGAGACGGCGAGCATCAACAGCCCGGTGCCGACCATGATGCGGAAACCCCAGAACACCGGGAAGACCGGCGGATGGTTGCCGGGATAGGCGTCGAGGCCCGGCACCACGCCGCTTGTCGAGTGCCGCAGCACCAGGCTGGCGCCGTCGGGAATGGCGATCTCGAATTTGTTCTCCTTGGCCGCCTCGTCGGGCAGGGCGAACAGCACCAGCGGCACGTTGGGGCCGGTGTTCCAGTTGGCCTCCATGGCGGCGATCTTCTGCGGCTGGTGCTCCAGCGTGTTCAGCCCGTGCTGGTCGCCGGCAAAGATCTGGATGGGGATCAGGATCGCCGCGGTGAAGACACCGGTGCGCAGCGCCTTCCACATCGATTCCGAGCGGTCGCCGTTGAGATACCGCAGCGCCGACAGGCCGGCGACGAGGAACGACACCGTGAGACCCGAGGCGAGCAGCATGTGGACGAGGCGGTAAGGCATGGACGGGTTGAAGACGATGGCCCACCAGTCGACGGCATGCGCCTTGCCGTCAATCATCTCGAAGCCGGCCGGCGTCTGCATCCAGGAATTCAGCGCGATGATCCAGAAGGCCGACAAGGTCGTGCCGCCGGCGACCAGCACCGTCGCCAGCGTGTGGACGCGGTTGGAGACGCGGCGGAAGCCGAACAGCATGATGCCGAGGAAGGCCGCTTCGAGGAAGAAGGCGGTCAGCACCTCATAGGCCAGCAGCGGCCCGGCGATGTTGCCGACCTTTTCCATGTAGCCCGGCCAGTTGGTGCCGAACTGGAAGCTCATGGTGACGCCGGAGACCACGCCCATGGCGAAGGACAGCGCGAACACCTTCACCCAGGTGAAATAGGCGCGCATCCAGGCGGAATCGTTGGTGGCGTTGTAGCGCAGCTTGAAGAACAGCAGCACCCAGCCAAGTGCAATGGTGATCGTCGGAAACAGAATATGAAACGAAATATTCGCGCCGAACTGGATGCGCGACAGTATGAGCGGGTCCATGGCGGGCTCCGGCTGCTATTTGCTGGCGGCAGCGTATGCCCGTAATGCGAGTTGGTCAAAGCGGCGTCCTGCCGCGAGGCTCAACGCCACAGGACAATTTTACCGGTTGCGGCGGCCTTTAGGCGCCAGTCTCCGGCACTGCGCCTAGCGCATCCGCGAATTTGCGCATCAGGCGCACCAGCTCTTCGATGTCATGCGCATCCCAGGTCTCGAATATGGCGCGGCCGATCTTCTCGCGCGCTGCGTCGACGAGATCGGTCATCGCCTTGCCCTTCGGGCTGATCGCCGCCTCGCGCACGCGCCGGTCGGCGGCACTGGCCTGGCGCTGCACCAGGCCCAGGCTCTCGAGCTTGGCGACCTGGCGGCTGACGGTCGTGTAGTCGCGCCCGACACGGTCGGCCATCTCGACGACGCCGATCGGCCCGAAACGCTCTATGCCGACAAGCAGCGGGAACAGCGCCCGGTCGAGCGGAATGCCGGCCGCCTTGATCAGCAGCTCATCGCGCTGCGGCCGGTTCATCAGGCCGACAATATCGAGCACCGCTCCATGGACCTGGCGCAGCTGATCGGAGATATGTGTATTTTGCACGTTTTTTGTTGACGGCATGCCGGGACTCCTCATATGTGCATTATACACATAATTCGGAAAGCAGAAAGGCAGACCATCATGAAAGCCGCGATTGTTTCGAGCGCCGGGCAGACACCGGTCTACGGCGATTTCCCGGACCCCGTGCCGGCACCGGGTGAAAATCTTGTCACGGTGACCGCCACCGCCATCAGCCATGTCGTCAAGAGCCGGGCCTCGGGTTCGCATTACAGTTCTGCCGGCCAGTTTCCCTTCATCGTCGGCATCGATGGCGTCGGCCGGCTCAAGGACGGCAGCAAGGTCTATTTCGCGCTGCCCAGGGCGCCCAATGGCAGCATGGCGGAGCGGACCGTCGTTCCCGAGGCGCATTGCGTGGCGCTGCCGAACGGGCTGGACGACATCACCGCCGCCGCCATCGCCAATCCGGGCATGTCTTCCTGGGCCGCCTTCACCGAGCGGGCAAAGCTCAAGCCGGGCGAAACCGTGCTGGTCAACGGCGCCACCGGCACTGCGGGTCGCCTCGCCGTCCAGATCGCCCGGCATCTCGGCGCCAGGAAAATCATCGCCACTGCCCGCAACGCAGCCGCGCTCGACGCGGTCGCGGCGCTTGGCGCGGATGTGATGATCCCGCTCATCGAGGACAGGGCGGCTCTTGAGGAAAATTTCAAGCGGCAGTTCAAGGAGGGCGTGGATGTCGTCGTCGACTATCTCTGGGGCAGCAGTGCGCAACGCCTGCTGATCGCCGCCGCCAAGGCCGGTGCCGACGCCGTGCCTATCCGCTTCGTCCAGATCGGCGCCGTCAGCGGGTCCGATATCACCTTGCCGAGCGCGGTTCTGCGCTCATCCGCGATTGCCCTTATGGGCAGCGGCATCGGCAGCGTCCCCTCAACCGCTTCATCGCCTGCACCGGCGATCTGCTGCGCGCCGTGGTGCCGGCCGGCCTTCAAATCGACACCACCCCGGTTCCGCTGGCGGATGTCGAACAGGCATGGGCCAGGGATGACAGCACAAGGCGCACCGTGTTCACGCTGGGCTAAGGCAATGGCCGTCCCGCGCTGGCTGTCCAGAACTGTCAGCAGCGCCATTGACTTGCGGTTGCATGCGACGACATTCGGCCTATATCAGGGGACCTCTTTCAGGCAGCCGTTTTCAGCCCATGCCCTCCATTCTGTCCATTTCCGGGGTCTCCAAGACCTACGCCACCGGCTTCACCGCGCTCAAGGAAGTCAATCTCGACATCGAGCGCGGCGAGATCTTCGCGCTGCTCGGGCCCAACGGCGCCGGCAAGACGACGCTGATCTCGATCGTCTGCGGCATCGTCAACCGTTCGACCGGCACCGTCACGGTGGACGGCCACGACATCGGCAAGGATTACCGCGCCGCGCGCAGCCTGATCGGCCTTGTGCCGCAGGAACTGACCATCGATGCTTTCGAGAGCGTCTGGGCGACGGTCAACTACAGCCGCGGCCTGTTCGGCAATCCGGCCAATCCAGGCTTCGTCGAGAAGGTGCTGCGCGATCTGTCGCTGTGGGACAAGAAGGACGCCAAGGCGATCACGCTGTCGGGCGGCATGAAGCGGCGCCTGATGATCGCCAAGGCGCTGTCGCATGAGCCGCGCATCCTGTTCCTCGACGAGCCGACGGCGGGTGTCGACGTCGAGCTGCGCCAGGACATGTGGGAGATGGTGCGCCGGCTGCGTGAGGATGGCGTCACCATCATCCTCACCACCCACTATATCGAGGAAGCCGAAGCGATGGCCGACCGCGTCGGCGTCATCAACCGCGGCGAAATCATCCTGGTCGAGAACAAGGCCGAGCTGATGCGCAAGCTCGGCCGCAAGCGGCTGGTGATGGAGCTGCGCAATCCGCTGACCGCCATTCCCGAAACCTTCTCGCGCTATGCGCTGGAGCTGTCGCCCGACGGCGGGCAGCTCACCTACACCTATGACAACCAGGCCGAGCGGCCGGGCGTCGCCTCGCTGATCCGCGATCTCGAGGCGTCAGGCATCCAGTTCCGCGACATCGACACGCAAAACAGCTCGCTCGAGGAGATCTTCGTCAATCTGGTGAGGAAAGACGCATGAACCTGCGCGCAGTCTGGGCGATCTACCGGATGGAGATGGCGCGTGCCTTCCGCACCGTGCTGCAGAGCATCGTCTCGCCGGTCATCTCGACATCGCTGTACTTCGTCGTCTTCGGCTCGGCCATCGGCTCGCGCATCACCGAGATCGACGGCATCAGCTACGGCGCCTTCATCGTGCCGGGGCTGATCATGCTGTCGCTGCTGACGCAGTCGATCTCCAACGCCTCCTTCGCCATCTATTTTCCGAAATTCGTCGGCTCGATCTACGAGCTCCTGTCGGCGCCGGTCTCCTATCTCGAGATCGTCATCGCCTATGTCGGCGGCGCGGCCACCAAGTCGATCATCCTCGGCCTGATTATCCTCGCCACCGCCTCTTTGTTCGTGCCGCTCACCATCCTGCATCCGTTCTGGATGGTCGGCTTCCTGGTGCTGACGGCGGTGACCTTCAGCCTGTTCGGCTTCATCATCGGCATCTGGGCGAAAAGCTTCGAGCAGCTGCAGCTGGTGCCGCTCCTGATCGTCACGCCGCTCACCTTCCTCGGCGGCAGCTTCTATTCGATCCACATGCTGCCGGGCATCTGGAAGACGATCACGCTGTTCAACCCGGTCGTGTACCTGATCAGCGGCTTCCGCTGGAGTTTTTACGGCAAGGCGGACGTCTCGGTCGGCGTCAGCCTCGGCATGACGCTGGTCTTCCTGGCCGCCTGCATCGCCATCGTCGCCTGGATCTTCAAGACCGGCTACCGGCTGCGCAACTGACTTCACTGCGACCAGTACTGCCAGGCCCAGTAAAAGCTTTCGTCGCGCGGCGGCAGGCGGTCGCGGCCGGCCTGGAATTGCACCGGCGCCGGCGAGCGCTCCTGCCTCGCCGCCTTGTCGTCGGATGCAAGGCCGAGCAGCCAGGCGCCGAAATGGGCGAACAGCACGGCGGTGGAATGGGTCGTCATCGTCATTCTCCTGCGCTTTGCGGTTGATCATTCCCGCCCCGCCCACGGGACGAGCGCGCGCTCGATCCGGCGGATGGTGAATTCGAGCACGAAGGCGATGGCCGCGATCACCAGAATGCCCATGATCACCACGTCGGTGACAAGGAACTGCGCCGCCGACTGGATCATGAAGCCAAGTCCGCGCGTCGCCGCCACCAGCTCGGCCGCGACCAGCGTCGACCATCCGGCGCCGAGCGCGATGCGCAGCCCGGTCAGGATCGAAGGCAGCGCGCTGGGCAGGATGACGTGGCGGACCACCTGGCGCCTGGTCGCGCCGAGCGAACGCGCGGCGTTGATGCGTTCCTGCGAGACGCCACGGACGCCCGACGCGGTCGACAGCGCCACCGGCGCCAGCATGGCAATAGCGATCACCAGGATCTTCGACGGCTCGCCGATGCCGAACCAGATGACGACGAGCGGCAGATAGGCGAGCGGCGGAATCGGCCGCAGGAATTCCAGCAGCGGATCGAAGATGCCGCGGCCGACCGTGCTGATGCCGATGGCAAGACCCACCGGCACCCCGATGAGGAGCGCCGCCACCAGCGCGGCAAACACGCGGCCAAGGCTGGCGACAGTGTGCTGCAGCAGCGTCGCGTCGACGAAGCCGTCCCTGATAACCACGATGAACTTGTTCCACACCGCGACCGGCGAGGGCAGGAACACCGGCGACACCAATTGCAGGCGGGCCGACAGCGCCCACGCCGCCAGCACCACCAGTATGGTGACCGCGCTGATCATGCGCGCCGAAACGCCCCGGCGTTTCGGGCTCGGCCGCGACCACGGCACCGACAGGCCGTCGGTCTCTTCGGTGCTGGAGCCGGGCCGCTCGGTGTAAGAGGAAATGGTCATGCCGCCTCTCCCTCGAAGATGGCGTCGGTCAGTTCGCCGCGCGCCGCGGCAAAGGCCGGGTCGGCCTTGATCGCGCGGATGGCCTCGCCCGAGGCGTAGCGCCTGGAGAAGCCGGGCTCGAAGGTCCGCACCACGCGGCCCGGGCCTGGCGCCAGCACGACGATGCGGGTGGCGAGCACCAGCGCCTCCTCGATGCCGTGCGTGACCATCAGCACGCCGRCATGGCTTGCCGTCCAGAGGTCGAGCAGCGTCGTCTGCATGCGCTCGCGCGTCAGCGCATCGAGCGCGCCGAGCGGCTCGTCGAGCAGCAGGAATTGCGGCTCGGCGGCGAGCGCGCGGGCAAGGCCGACGCGCTGGCGCATGCCGCCGGACAGTTCCCAGATGCGCTTGTCGCCGGCGTCGCCGAGCTTGACCAGGTTCAGCAATTCATCGGCACGGCGCGCGCGCTCGGCCGGCCTGATACCGCGCAGGCGCAGCGCGAAGGCAACGTTTTCGCGCGCGGTCAGCCAGGGAAACAGCGCATCGTTCTGGAACACCACAGCCCGGTCGGAACCGGGTGCCGTGATCGGCCGGCCGTTGATCGTGGCGCTGCCGCGCGCCGGCGTGACCAGGCCGGCGGCGACGTTGAGCAGCGAGGTCTTGCCGCAGCCGGAACGGCCGACAAGCACGACGAAATCATGCCCGGCGACGTCGATCGACACGCGCTCGACGGCGGGGGCCGGCTGGCCGTCGTAGTGGATCGAGATCTTGTCGAACACGAGATGCGGCATGGGGCCTCTCAGGAAGGTCATTGAACTCGCCCGCCCCGAAACCGCGCCTCGTCAGCGGTTCCGGGGCAGGCGGCACGCGCGGCGTCAGGGAAGGAGATCCCCGCGCGTTCAGGTGACGCCCGGCGCTCAGTTCGAGGCCAGCGCCTCGGTGACGTATTTCGATGTCACATATTTCGAATAGTCCGGCAGCACGGCGTCGACCTTGCCCTGCTCCTTGAGGAAGGCGGAGGCCGCAGCGACCGCCTTGACCGTGCCGCCGCCGAGGAATTTGTCGGAGGCCTGCTCTTCAAGCGTCGGGAAGACATAGCCCTTCAAGAGCTCCGGCACCTCTTCCAGCTTGGCGCCGGTAAGCTTGGCGATCTTGCCGGCCTCAGGCGACGACACCGACCAGGCGTCGGGCTTGGCGAGGTACTCGGCATAGGCAGCGCCCGTCACCTTGACGAAGTCGCGCACCGCTTCCGGGTTCTTTTCGGCAAAATCGGTGCGCACGATCCAGGCGTCGAAGGTCGGCGCGCCCCAGGCGGCAACCTGCGCGGAATCCAGCACCACCTTGCCTGATGTCTTGATCTGGCCCAGCGCCGGATCCCAGACGTAAGCCGCATCGATGTCGCCGCGCGCGAAGGCGGCGGCGATTTCCGGCGGCCTGAGATTGAGGATCTGCACCGATTTCGGATCGACATTCTCGTGCTTCAGCGCGGCAAGCAGGCTGTAATGCGTGGTCGAGACGAAGGGCACGGCGACCTTCTTGCCGGCGAGGTCGGCGACCTTCTCGATGCCGGCGCCGTTGCGGGCGACCAGCGCCTCGGACGGACCGATCAGGCCGACGACGAAGATGGTCTGGATCGGCAATTCGCGGCTGGCGGCCGCGGCCAGCGGGCTCGACCCGACATAGCCGATATCGACCGAGCCGGAAGCGACCGCGGCGATGACATCGGCGCCGGAATCGAATTTGCGCCAGTCGATCGTGGCCTTGGTCGCCTTTTCATAGACGCCGTCGGCCTGCGGCACCTTGGAAGGCTCGACCACCGTCTGGTAGCCGATGGTGATCTTCAGGTCCTCGGCCAAAGCCGGGCTGAGAAAGGCGGCCCCAGCAAGGGCAGCCGACGACAGAAGGAGAATGCGTCGCGAAATGGTGGACATCAAAAGGCTCCATGAAAACAGAGAAAACCGGATTGCCCTATGATAGTCCGCTAATTCTATCGTTCTTGTAGAGTTAAATCCTTCCAACGAAGGCGGGTTTGTTGAAAAAAACTTGTCGGTGTCGGAGGACCAGAGCGCAAAGGGCGGCTGCAACCGCTGTCATCATCCCCGATGACAACCGAACGGGGAATGGCTGTCCGCGAGCCCCCGATTTCGTCATACTAGGGCGAAGGTGGGAAGGGCTCGGGCAATTCTACAATCGTCCGCGCCCATCCCCTACGAAACGAAAATTTTCGCTTTTGCCAAGCACCACGAAAATCCATGCCTCGAACAGCTGCGGAATTGACAACCCATTCCGGGTGTTCGAGGTTAAGTATAGTATCCTTATCGACATGAGGGATTGGAGACGACGATGAGCGGGCACCCCACCACCATGATCGCTCGCGGCATGCGCCGGCTCCCGGCGCCGCGGGAGTTGGCGCAAGGCAGGGCTGTCCCGCGCGGAACCGTTTGTCGCCTTGTCGCCGTCGCGATGCATTCCTGTGCTGTTATTGGCACAAAGGCCTGACAAAATGGCTATTGCGGCTTGAAAACGAAGCAAATTCAACGTTTCTCGGCTTGTACATCATGTCACTAGAATTTATGTGTCATGGATGCTTGGGCGCGGCGGGGAGGCTCGCCAGGCGTTTCGTAACGGATGGCTTCACGCCATCGCAGGACAGAGAAACGTTCGGTCAATGCTCACCAAAAAAGGCAAGTACGGCCTCAAGGCGCTGGTCCACCTCGCGCACATGCCGGCCGGGCAGCTGGCTTTCGTCAACGACATCGCGACCGGCAACAACATCCCGAAGAAATTCCTCGACGCCATACTGGGCGAATTGCGCAATGCCGGTTTCGTCCAGAGCCGCAAGGGCAAGGATGGCGGCTACCGCCTGGCGCGGCCGGCCGACGAGATCAAGGTCGGCCATGTCGTGCGCGTCCTCGACGGGCCGCTGGCGCCAATTCCTTGCGCCAGCCGCACCCAATATCAGCGCTGTGAAGACTGCAACGAGGCGACATGCCAAGTCCGACATCTGATGCTCGAGGTCCGGCAGGCGATCGCCGAGGTGCTCGACCAGCGCAGCCTCGCCGAGATGCGCGACATCGGCCTCGACGAGCTTACGGTCGCGAGGGAGATCGACGACCTTCCCCTGGCCGCGAAGGTCCAGGCCTGACGCCTCGCCTTTTGCGGAGGCGCGCATGAGCGGGCGTGCCAATTCGATCATCCCAAGTTCCATCATCATTGTCGGCGGCGGCGCCTCGGGCGTCGTGATGGCCGCGCATCTCCTGAAATCGTCCAATCCGGATCTGCGCGTCACGCTGATCGAAAAGCGCCCGCATTTCGGCCAAGGCATCGCCTATTCGACGCTGCTGTCGGCGCATGTGCTGAATGTCAGCGCCGCCGGCATGAGCGCCTATGCCGACGATCCCGGCAATTTCTGGCGCTGGCTGCAGGGGCGTGGCCTGGTCGACCCGGAGCAGACGCCACAGACACCTTTCTACGCGCCGCGCAGCCTCTATGCCCGCTATCTCGGCGAATTGCTCGACGAGCTCGAAGCGCGCGAACAGCCGAGCGGGCGGCTGCGCCTGATCCACGAAGAGAGCCTGTCGATCACGCCGACCGCCTCCGGCGTCGAGGTGGCGCTTGCCAACGGCACCAGCGTCGTCGCCCATCTGGCCATACTCGCCACCGGCCATGACGAACAGCCGGCGCAAGGCCATGCGATCCGCATGGGCTCGGAGGCCGACACCGCGCTCGATCCGGAAAGCCCCGTTCTGGTGCTGGGCACCGGGCTCAGCATGGTCGACGCGTTCCTGGCGCTGGAACAGCGCGGCCATACGGGACAAATCATCGCCGTTTCCCGGCGCGGCCTGCTGCCGTCGCCGCACCGCAAGGGCAATCCGATCAAGCTCGACGTCGCCGACATTCCGCTCGGCACCCAGCTGTCCTATTTCGTCGGCTGGTTCCGCGACCTGATCCGCGAGAACCAGAAGGCCGGCGTCGACTGGCGCGACGTGGTTGACGGGCTCAGGCCGTTCAACCAGAAGATCTGGCAGAACTGGCCGGCCTCCGCCAAGCGCCGCTTCGTCGAGCACACCAAGGCCTGGTGGGACATCCACCGCCATCGCATGGCGCCGGAAGTCTACGCAGAGGTGACGCAAGCCGTGCAGTCGGGCCGCATCCGGCTTGTCGCCGGCCGCGTCGTCGGCATCACACCCGGCGAGACACTTGCCGTCGACGTCCAGTCGCGCCACAGCCAGCTTGTCGAGACTTTTGAGGTCGCCCGCATCTATGATTGCTCGGGGATCGTGCGGGACATTTCGACCTCGTCGAACAGCGTGGTGCGCTCGCTGGTCGACCGCGGGCTCGCGCGGCCCGACCCTATGCGCATCGGCCTCGACGTCTCGGCCAATTGCGAGATCATCGCCGGCGACGGCACGGTCTCGCGCAAGATCCTCGCCGTCGGCCCGCTGACGCGCGGCACCTTCTTCGAGATCGACGCCATCCTCGACATCCGCGTCCAGTGCGCGCGGCTGAGCAAGCAGTTGCTGGGGTGAATTTATGGTCGGGCTGCGCTCTACGGCGCCCCCCTCTGGCCTGCCAGCCATCTCCTCCACAGGTGGGGAGATCGGCAGCTTCGGACCCCCGCGCGCCTTCCAACGTCGGTTATTGGCGAAAGCCGCAGGGCAGCCCATCTCCCCCCTCGTGGAGAGATGGCCGGCAGGCCAGAGGGGGCGTGCCCCATCGACCAGGCCGCAACCGGGAATTTCATTCCTTGTCTGGCCGTCTGATTGGCACGTTCTATCTTCTTTCCCGCGACAAACGGCTGGAAAAGAGGCTACGCTGCCGCTCTGCCCCCGAGCCGGTTGCTTGATCAGGGAGCTTCGATATGAGCGAGCACGGAAAAGCTGCGCCAGGCAGCCCGGATGGCCAATCCTCACGCTTGCGGCCGCCCTACAAATCGGTTCTCGACCTGATCGGCCAGACGCCGGTGGTCGAGCTGACCAAGTTCGACACCGGAAAATGCCGGCTGTTCATCAAGCTGGAAAGCCAGAATCCGGGCGGCTCGATCAAGGACCGCATCGCGCTGTCGATGATCGCGGCGGCCGAGAGAGAGGGCAAGCTCAAGCGCGGCGGCACCATCGTCGAGGCGACCGCCGGCAATACCGGCCTCGGCCTTGCCCAGGTCGGCATTCCCAAGGGCTACCGCATCGTGCTGGTGGTGCCCGACAAGATGTCGCGCGAAAAGATCCAGCATCTGCGCGCACTGGGCGCCGAGGTGCGCATGACGCGCTCCGATGTCGGCAAGGGCCACCCCGAATATTACCAGGACATGGCCGAGAAGATCGCGGCCGAAGTGCCCGGCGCGTTCTATGCCAACCAGTTCGCCAATCCGGCCAACCCGCTGGCGCATGAGACGACGACCGGCCCGGAAATCTTTTCGCAGCTCGACGGCAATGTCGACGCGGTGGTCGTCGGCGTCGGCTCCGGCGGCACGCTGACCGGGCTTGGCCGCTACTTCGCCGAAGTGTCGCCCAAGACCGAAATGGTGCTCGCCGATCCGGTCGGCTCGGTGCTGGCGCCGCTGATCAAGACCGGCAAGATGGAAGAGGCCGGCAGCTGGACGGTGGAAGGCATAGGCGAGGATTTCGTGCCGCCCAATGCCGATCTGTCGCTGGTGAAAAAGGCCTATTCCATCACGGACAAGCAAAGCATGCTGGCGGTGCGCGATCTCCTGTCGCGCGAGGGCATTTTGGCCGGCTCGTCCTCGGGTACGCTGTTGTCGGCCGCCTTGCGCTACTGCCGCGAGCAGACGACGGCCAAACGCGTCGTCACCTTCGTCTGCGACAGCGGCAACAAATACCTGTCGAAGGTGTTCGACGATTTCTGGCTGGCCGAGCAAGGGCTGGCCGAGCACGAGCAGCATGGCGACCTGCGCGACCTCGTCATGCGCTCGCACCGCACCGGCGACACGGTCTATGTCGGCCCGGACGAAAGCCTGCTCAACGCCTATGGCCGCATGCGCCGCTCCGATGTTTCGCAGCTGCCGGTGCTCGACAATGGCAAACTCATCGGCATCGTCGACGAGAGCGATATCCTCGCCAAGGTCGACGGTCCCTATGACGGGCGCTGGGAGCGGTTCAACGGCCCGGTGCGCACCGCGATGACCTCCAATCTGCACACGCTGCAGGCCAGCCAGACGCTGGACGCACTGCTGCCGGTGTTCGACCGCAACGAGGTCGCCATCATCTTCGACGGCGACGAGTTCGTCGGCCTGATCACCCGCATCGACCTGATCAACCATCTGAGGCGCGCACGATGACCAAACACACCCCGCCGGCCGGCAAAAACCGCCTGGCCTTCTCGACGCGCACCATCCATGGCGGCCAGAGCCATGACCCGCTGACCGGCGCGGTGATGGTGCCGATCTATGCCACCTCGACCTACGGCCAGCAGTCGCCCGGCGTGCACAAAGGGTTCGAATATGCCCGCAGCCAGAACCCGACGCGCTTCGCCTTCGAGCGCGCGGTCGCCGATCTGGAAAGCGGCACAGCCGCCTTTGCCTTTGCGTCGGGCCTGGCGGCGATCTCGACGGTGCTGGAACTGCTTGATTCCGGCGCGCATATCGTCGCCACCGACGACATCTATGGCGGCTCCTTCCGGCTGATGGAGCGGGTGCGCAAGCGCTCGGCGGGTCTCCAGGTCTCCTTCGTCGACTTCACCGACCTTGCCGCGGTGGAAGCAGCGATCCGGCCGGACACGAAGCTGCTCTGGGTCGAGACGCCGACCAACCCGCTGCTGCGCATCGTCGACCTCGAAGGCGTCGCCGCGCTGGCCAAGCGCAAGGGCATATTGTCGGTCGCCGACAACACGTTCTGCAGTCCGTATATCCAGCGGCCGCTGGAGCTCGGCATCGACATCGTCGTGCACTCGACGACCAAATATCTCAACGGCCATTCCGACATGGTCGGCGGCGTGGCCGTGGTCGGCGACAACAAGGAGCTGGCCGCCCAGCTGAAATTCCTGCAGAACGCCATCGGCGCCATATCGGGCCCGTTCGACAGTTTCCTGGCGCTGCGCGGCCTGAAGACGCTGGCGCTCCGGATGGAGCGTCATTCCGACAACGGGCTGAAGATCGCGCAGTGGCTGGAAGCGCGCAGGGATGTGCGCCGCGTGATCTATCCCGGCCTCGCCAGCCATCCGCAGCACGCCATCGCCGTCCAGCAGATGCACGCCTTTGGCGGCATGATCACGGTTGTGCTCGACCGCGACCTTGCCGGGACAAAACGCTTCCTTGAACGCACGCAATTGTTCACGCTGGCCGAAAGCCTCGGCGGGGTTGAGAGCCTGATCGAACATCCGGCCCTGATGACGCATGGGTCGATCCCGGCGGAGAAGCGGGAAGAAATCGGGATATCGGATTCGCTGGTGCGACTGTCGGCGGGGATCGAGGATGGCGATGATCTGATCGCGGATCTGGAGCAGGCGCTGGGGGGCTAGACCCTCAAATCGTAAAGGTCAGCGCCGCCCCTCATTGCCCTGCCGGGCATTTCTCCCCGTATAGAGACGGGGAGAAAGATGCTGGCATCGATGATTTCGCCAACTGCCCACGTTGCAGGAAAGGCGCCGAGGTTGCGCAATATCCCTTCTCCCCGTCTCTATACGGGGAGAAGGTGCCGGCAGGCGGATGAGGGGCGGCGCTGACGTCTCATGATTATCGATCGGCATCACCCCGGTTGACCTCGCGCGCCATTCGCCCGAAATCTACCGCCATGGCCACGCGCGAACCCGAAAAACCCACCGAGACCCTGACCTTCGCGGTGCTGGTGTTCCCCGGCTTTCCGATGATGGCGTTCAGCTCGGTCATCGAGCCGCTGCGCGCCGCCAACATCCTGGCGAAGAAGGAATGCTATCGCTGGATCATCGTCGGCGGCACGAAAGGCGCGGTCGAGGCCTCGAATGGAGTCGTCATCCAGCCGGGGTTCTATGCCGAGGACGCGCCGAAGGTCGACCGCATCGTCGTCTGCTCGGGCGGCGACGCTGACCATCTCGTCGCCGAGGACGCCGTGAGCTGGATCCGCCGCAGCCTGCGCAATGGCGCGCATATCGGCGCGGTGGCGGATGCGGCGTTCTTCCTGGCGCGGGCCGGCCTGCTCGACGGCCATGCCTGCACCTTGCACTGGACCAGCCAGGCTGCCTTCACCGAGGCCTTTCCCACGATCGAACTGCGCCGCGATCTCTATGTCATCGACCGCAAGCGTTTTACATCGGCCGGCGGTGTCGGCAGCCTCGACATGATGCTGGAGATCATCACCCGCGATTACGGTGCCGAGCTTGCCGCCGGCGTCGCCGAGTGGTTCGTGCACAGCCAGCTGCGCTCCAGCGTCGACCGCAAGCTGATGCCGCTCAGGCTGCGCACCGGTGTGCAGAACGAGCTGGTGCTGTCGGCCATCGCCATCATGGAGGACGCGGTCGAGGAGCGGCTCGGCATGGCGGAACTGACCGCGCGGCTCGGCGTGTCCTCCGACAAGCTCGAACGCTCCTTCCGCTCCGAACTCGCCATCTCGCCCAACGGCTACTACCGGCGGCTCAGGCTGAAGCGCGCCGCCGACCTGCTGGCACATTCGACGCTCGCAGTGCGCGACGTGGCGCTGGCCTGCGGCTTTGCCTCGATGTCGAGCTTTGCCCGAGCGTTTCGCGAAGAGCATGGCCATCCGCCGAAATTGGCGAGACGACATTAGGCCTCGCCCCCGACGGCGAAGATCGGCGGAAAGTAGCCGTGGCTACTTCAGGTGGCCGACGATGCGCAAACCTTGTTCGGTAACTTCAATAGGGAAGCGTTTGCCGGTGGCCTCGATCACTGTGCGAATAGCGTCTACGTCTTGCGGAAGAAGCGCCGGGGGCACATTGTTTGGTCTTGTCTTCACCACAATCCGCCGGAATTCAATCCACTCTATCTCGACCAATGGGTGGACATTCAAAGGCCATAGATCCACGTAAGCGTGGGGTGGGTATAGACCAGGGAATACTGGTGAGCATTCATGGCTGTCGCCAACGAACTTGACTGCGATTCCCTTGATATCAACGTCAGAGGCTTCCAGTGCTTTGAACAAAGTGCGCCATTTTGTATTGGACATGAGCGAAGTCGAATAATTCCGCGCCACTTCTTTCCTAGCGCTGAGCCGTAGCGCATTCATGTCTATCGCCGGTTCTTTTCTTGGCACGATTTGAGCTCCAATAGGCATGGATATATTCGCTGAGTTGGAATGCCGCCACAATACCGATGAATGGCCCGACCGCCTTCGATCATGTGTTGATCGGTTAACCGAGGCGTCAGCGGTATCCCGCACAACACACGCGGTTTTCCGCACAATGCCTCCGCCCCTCCTGCGCCATGGTCGGACCTCCCAACCCACCAAGGCCAGGCACAAATGAGCATCGTCGTATTCGATCCCGACAGCACCGAAGACGTCGACTTCCAGGACCGCATGCGACACCCCGCGGCGGCTGATCCGGCTGGCGGCATGTGGCTGTCGGACACCGAGCCATCCTTCATCGATGCGGATGCGCTGCGCAAAGGCCGGCTGGCCAAGCTGCGGGCCTGGATGCGTGACGCCGGCTATGGCGGCGTCGTCTTGTTCGACCCCTACAATCAGCGCTACGCCACCGGCTCGCGCAACATGTTCGGCTATTTCCTGCGCAACTCGACCCGTTATTTCTTCATTCCGACCGTTGGCCCGATTGTGCTGTTCGAGTACCCGCAGAGCTACCATGTCTCGATGGTGCTCGACACGATCGATGAGGCGCGGCCATCCAAGCTGGTCTGGTCGTCGGTCTCCGGCCGCGACGACGAAACCGCCGGGCCCTTCGCCGACGAGATCGCCGAACTCTTGAAGCAGCACGGCGGCGGATCGATGAAGCTCGGGCTCGACCGCTGCAGCCATCTGCAGGCCCTGGCTTTGGAAAAGCGCGGCTGCGAGGTCAAGGATTGCCAGGGCGAAATCCTGGCGGTGCGTGCGGTGAAGACGCCGGAGGAAGTCAAATGCCTGCAGGTGTCGATGGCCGGCGCCGAGGCCGCCGTATATGCGGTGCGCGAGGCGATCAAGCCCGGCGTCTCCGAAAACGAGCTGTTTGCCATCATGTATGGCGAGGTCATCCGCCAGGGCGGCGAGTTCATCGAGACCCGGCTGCTGACCTCCGGCCAGCGCACCAATCCGTGGTTCAACGAGGCCAGCGGGCGAAAAATCCGGCCCGGCGAATTGCTGGCGCTCGATACCGATACGATCGGCTGCTACGGCTACTATTCCGACTTTTCGCGCACCTTCCGCTGCGGACCGGGCAAGCCGACCGATTACCAGAAATCGCTCTACCGCATGGCGCATGACCAGGTTCAGCACAATATTTCGATCGTCAAACCTGGCATGGCGTTTCGCGAGATTGCCGAGAAGGCCTGGACAATTCCGGACCGCTTCGTCGACCAGCGCTACACTTCGGTCATGCACGGCGTCGGCATGCATGGCGAGACGCCTTTCATCGCCCATGCCATGGATTACGAGACCTATGGCCGCGACGGCCATATCGTGCCAGGCATGGTGGTGAGCGTGGAAAGCTATATCGGCGAGAAGGGCGGCCGCGAGGGCGTCAAGCTGGAGGACGAGATCCTGATCACCGAAACGGGTACGGAGCTCCTGTCGCGCTTTCCCTATGAGGATGAGTTTTTGGAGAAGCAGGTTTGATGCTGGCAACCAACGCTCATAACGAGCGCCTCGTTCCCTCCCTGTCCCGCCGGCAGATGGAAGAAGGCGCAGCATGAAAAGCCCCATCTCCATCAAACGCGGCACCGTGGCCGCAATCTTCATCGACCTCCAGGAAGAGCATCGGCAGGATCCGCGCTATCTGGTCGAGGGCTTTGCCGGCATCCTCGCCAACGTCCAGCGCCTGCAGGCGGCGGCGCGCGCCAACAATGTGCCGCTCCAGCACTGGGCCTATGTCGTCGACCTCGACAAGCAGGATCGGCCCTTTCATCCGCTCGGTGCCGATGGCAAGTCGGCCTTTTCCGACAAGAGCGATCCGCTGACCGAGATCTGCCATGAAGTGTCGCCGGCCAAGGGCGAGGCGCTGCTGATCAAGGCCGAGGCCAGTGCCTTTCGCACCGGTCCGGCCGCCGATCGGCTGAAGGCCTCCGGCATTGAATGGCTTGTCGTCGCCGGCGTCTGGACCGAGGCCTGTATCGACGCCACCGTAAAGGACGCCGTGACAAAGGGATTTCGCGTGCTTCTGGTCAAGGATGCCTGCGGCAGCGGCAGCGCGGCCATGCACCAGACCGGGATCCTCAACCTCGCCAACCGGCTCTATGGCGGCGCCGTCACCGACACGGACGGCGCCTGCCGGCTGCTGGCCGGCGAGACGGTCACCGCCTGGCAGGTCGAGGGCTCGGTGCCGCTGCGCTTCACCTTCGACAACGCGGCGGCGCTCTACGCCGATCTATGACAGCAGAGCGACATGAGCGGCCGCGGCAAATATGAAACACGGCTCGACCCGGCGCTGTGGGCCTATATAGACAGCGTCAACGCCTGGTACCCGCCCGAAATCATCGGCCTGCCGATCGACAAGCAGCGCGAAGTCTATGACCGCATGTGCCGGGCCTTCCACCGAGGCCGCCCGCCGGGGGTCAGGGCCAGCGACGGCCTGGTCGCGGCGTCTGGTCACGGCATTCCGATCCGCCACTATCAGCTAACCGGCAAGGCCCCGGGCGCCATGGTGGTCTATTTCCACGGCGGCGGTTTCATCCTGGGTAACCTCGACAGCCATGACGACATCTGCGCCGAGATCTGCGCCGGCACCGGCTTCGACGTGGTGTCGGTCGACTACCGGCTGGCGCCCGAGCATGTCCATCCCGCCGCTTTCGACGATGCGATGGCCGCTTTCGCGTGGGCGGCGGTGACATCGGGCCTGCCGCTGGTGCTGTGCGGCGAGAGCGCCGGCGGCAATCTTGCCGCGGCCGTGGCGCAGGCGACGCGCCGGCATGCCCGCACGGCGGTCGGCCAGGTGCTGATCTATCCCGGTCTCGGCGGCGACGAGGGCGCCGGCTCCTATGTCGAACATGCCGAGGCGCCCCTGCTGTCCGTCGCCGACATCGCCTTCTACCGCGACGTCCGCTCGGCCAAGCGACAATCGCCCGACGACCCGACCTTCTCACCGCTGCGCGACGTCGATTTTTCCGGCCTGCCGCCGACGGTGATCATCTCAGCCGAGTGCGACCCGCTGTCGTCGGATGGCCAAACCTACCGCGACCGCATCGTTGCGGCCGGCGGCAAGGCGTGGTGGCATGAGGAGCCCCGTCTCGTGCACAGTTTTTTGCGCGCCCGCACCACAGTGCCCGCTGCCGCCCAGGCGTTCGCGCGGATCATTGCTGCGGTGGCAGTGCTGGGAAAGGGCGAGTGGCCGTATTTATGAGGATGCCGCAGCGCTTGCTTCGGATGAATTGGCCTTCAGCCACAGCGCCTTTTCACCAAGCGTGGCGACCATGGCGGCGTGCGCCGCGCGCTCGGCTTCGGTCAGGCGCGGCAGCAGCGGCCTCGGGCGCTCGGCAACGATGATCTCGATGTGCCTGATATTCTCGCCCTGTGCCGGCGCGGTGGCGCTGTCGAGGATGAGCGCGGCCTGCTTGCCGCCGATCAGCTCGATATAGACCTCGGCCAGCAATTCGGAATCGAGCAGCGCGCCGTGCTTGGTGCGCTTGGTGTTGTCGATGCCGTAGCGCCGGCAGAGTGCATCGAGTGAATTCGGGCCCATCGGATGCTTGCGGCGCGCCAGCGCCAGCGTGTCGACGACGCGGCCGGGATCGACGACGGGATGGCCGAGCCGGCCGAATTCGACATTGAGGAAGCCGATGTCGAACGTGGCGTTGTGCGCGACCAGCTTGGCGCCGTCGGTGAAGTCGAGCCATTCCTGCGCAATCTCGGCGAAGGTCGGCTTGCCCGCGAGGTCGGCCGCGCTGATGCCGTGCACCGCCTGCGCCTCCTCATGGATCGCCCGGCCCTGCGGGTTGATGTAGTGGTGGAACGTCCTGCCGGTCGGGAACCGGTTGACCAGCTCGACGCCGCCCAGCTCGATGACGCGGTCGTCGCGCGAATCAAGGCCGGTGGTTTCCGTGTCGAAGATGATCTCGCGCATCGAATCAGTCGCTCCTAAGGGGGCAGAATCGGGACAGCGGAACAAAATGGCAATGGGGAACGGCGTTACCTAGCACAATCGCCACAGGTTTGAGCTGCCGAGATCGGTCAGTCGAGCGCCAAAGCGATGTCGGGGCCAAGCTTGTCTACCCGACCAATTCCGCAACGATGGCTTTGACCTGGGCACGCGCCGCGTCCATCCCCTGGCTGGTATCGACAACGAAATCCGCCAGCCGGCGCTTCTCCTCATCCGGCACCTGCTTGGCCAGGATCGCCGCCAGTTTTTCTTCGCTCATGCCGGGCCGCGCCAGCACGCGCTGGCGCTGCACTTCGGCGGGCGCTGTGACGACGACGACCTTGTCGACGCGGCCACGGCCGCCGGTTTCGAACAGCAGCGGAATGTCGAGCACGGCGATCGATTCGCCAGCGTTACGATGCCTGGCCAGGAAGGCGTCGGCATCGGCGCGGACCAGCGGGTGGATGATCGCCTCCAGCCGCTTCAGCGCAGCGGCGTCGCCAAGCACGCGGGCGCCGAGCTTTGCCCGGTCGACCACACCGCCAACCGTGGTGCCGGGAAAGGCGGCCTCGACCAAAGGCGCCGCCGCGCCCGCATAGAGGCGATGCACCGCCTCGTCGGAATCGTGGACCGGTACGCCTGCCTCGGCGAACATTTTTGCCGTCGTCGACTTGCCCATGCCGATTGAGCCGGTGAGACCGAGCACGATCATGGTTTCGGCACCAGATCGGCAACGATGAGTGCGCGGAGCTCCGCCGTGACCTGCGGCCTGATGCCGAACCAGTGTTCGAAGCCGGGCACGGCCTGGTTGAGCAGCATGCCGAGCCCGTCGACCGTCTTCAGCCCCCTGGCGCGCGCGGCGGCAAGCAGTGGCGTTTCAAGCGGCACGTAGACGATGTCGGTGACGATGGCGTGGTCCGGCAACAAGGCCGGATCGGCAGCCAGGCCTTCATTGCCGACCATGCCGAGCGCGGTGGTGTTGACCAGCAGGCCGGCGTCGGCCAGCAATTCGTCGGTCGCCGCCGTGCCGTGCGCGGAGACGCCGGCGCCGAAACGATCGCGCAATTCCTGCGCCCGGGCGAGCGTTCGGTTGACGATTCTGATATCGCCGACGCCGCGTTGCTTCAGCGCCTGGATGACCGCGCGGGATGCGCCGCCGGCGCCGAGCACGACGGCGGGTCCCGTGTTCGCCCAGCCCGGCGCGCAATCATCGAGATTGGCGGCAAAGCCGTGACCATCGGTGTTGCCGCCCCACAGGACACCGTCCTCAAACCAAAGCGTGTTGACGGCGCCGATCTCCTCGGCCGCCTGGTCGCGGCGATGGGCCAGCGCGAAGGCGGCCTCCTTGTGCGGGATGGTGACATTGCCGCCGCGAAACCCGTTTGCCGGCAAAGCCGCTATGAATGCGGCAAAATCCTGCTGCGCCACGTCGATCGCTTCGTAGCTGCCGTCGATGCCATGTTTTGCCAGCCAGTGGCCATGGATCTTCGGCGAGCGCGAATGCTTGATCGGATGCCCGGTGACGAAGGCCTTTTTCATTGCCTCAGCCATCGATGGCCCCCAGCGTGCGCAGTTCCGCCAGCAGCGGCAAAAGCGGCAGGCCGACAATGGTGAAATGGTCGCCCTCGATCTTCTCGAACAGCTGGATGCCTTCGCCCTCGATCTGGTAGGCGCCGACACTGGTCAGCGCCTTGGCGCCGACGCGGGCGAGATGGCGGCCGATGAAGCCGGGGTCGAGCTTGCGCATGGTCATGCCGGCGATGCCGACATGGCGCCACAGCACCTTGCCGTCGCGCACAAGCACCGCGGCGCTGTTGAGCTGATGGGTCTTGCCCGACAGCGCCAGGAGATGACGGCGCGCGCCCTCCATGTCGGCCGGCTTGTGGAACACCTCGTCGCCGAGCGACAGCGTCTGGTCGCAGCCGAGCACCAGCGCACCGGGCCGGCGCTCGCTGACCTCGGTGGCCTTGGCCTCGGCCAGCACCAAGGCGACATCCTCCGGCGAAACGCCGCTATCCTGCAACGGCGCCTCGAGCGCGCGCTCGTCGACATCGGCCGGCACCGCCTCGACGTCGAGCCCGGCATTGAGAAGCATCGCCTTGCGGAACGGACTGCCTGAGGCGAGGATGATTTTTTCGGTCATTTTAGCACTCGGCGCAGACACAGGCGCGGTATGGGTTTCAATCTGCAACGTTGGCGCCGCCCCTCACCTGCCGGACATTTCTCCCCGTATGGAGACGGGGAGAAAGGGGCAGCATCGGCGCGGGCGCTTTTTTTCGGCTACGCTGGTGATTGGCGAAACCTTCTATGACAGCGCCCCTCTCCCCGTCCCTATACGGGGAGAGGATGCCGGCAGGCAGGTGAGGGGCGGCGCCGAGTTTCCGCAAAGAAGTCTCGGAAAACGCACTCCTCGTTCAATTATCTGTTCTTCCCCCGCAGGGCAACGATCGCCGCCGCCGTTTCCTCGATCGAGCGGCGGCTGACGTCGATCATCGGCCAGCCGTGGCGGGTGCAGATCTGGCGGGCATAGGCGAGCTCCTCGTTGATGGCGGCGCGGTCGACATAGTCGGTCGGCACGTAGGTGCTGCTGTTGCCGAGGATGCGGTTCTGGCGGACATGCGAGATGCGCTCGGCGGTGGCGATCAGCCCAACGATCAACGGCTTCGAGGCGCTGACCAGGCTTTCCGGCACCGGCACGCCGAGCACGATCGGGATGTTGGCGGTCTTGATGCCACGGTTGGCGAGGTAGATGCTGGTCGGCGTCTTCGACGTCCTGGAAATGCCGATCAGCACGACATCGGCATCGTCCATATTGGCCGGCAGCTGGCCGTCATCATGGTCCATGGTGAAGTTGAGCGCATCGATGCGGCGGAAATATTCGGCATCGAGAACGTGCTGGGCGCCGACGCGCCGGCCGGCCGGCGTGCCGAGATACGACTGGAAGACGGTGAGCACCGGCTCCAGCACCGATACGCAAGGCAGGCCCATGGCCGCGCAGCGCTCGTCGATGCCGCGCGCCAGCTTCTGGTCGACGACCGTATAGAGAATGATGCCCGGCTCCTCCTCTATGTCCTCGAACACCTTGGCCACCTGCTTTTCGGTGCGGATGAGCGGGTAGATGTGCTCGATCGCCCGCGCGTCCTTGTATTGCGCCGAAGCCGCCCGGCCGGCGGCGAGCAGCGTTTCGCCGGTCGCGTCGGAAATCAGGTGCAGGTGAAAGAAGCTCTGGGGTTTGTTCACAGGGGATGCCTCCAGGCTGTGGGCGGATGTGGATAAACCGGGACAGAAAGAGCGGCCGGTCGGAGGCGACTGTATCAGATGGCAGTTTGTCCACAATTCGGTCCTCTGTCAGCTTCGCCGGCCGGCTGGGGACAAGTCTGGGGACGGTCTCTTTTGCCTTTCGGCCATCCACAGGGCGGACTTTTTCCGTAGCTCCTTAAGACGTTGACTCCGATGGTGGATTCCAAACTATCCCCAGAACCCTGCAGCCGGGAGAACGAAGCGCGCGACAATATGCTTGCTGGCTTTTTGACTGGTGAAGCGGGACAGGTGACAACCACCACAACCAACAGACTCTTAGAATCAGAAGAATCTTAGATATAAGAATCTTTGATTATAGGGAGGCTGGGAGAGGGTAAGCGCTCGATGCCCAAAAGCCGGATCATGCTGGACGTCCTGAAGGGCGAGGCTCATTTTCCGCCTCCGCTCTGGATGATGCGCCAGGCTGGACGTTATCTGCCGGAGTATCGTGAAACACGCCGGCGCGCCGGTTCCTTCCTCGACCTCTGCTATGATCCAGACCTTGCGGTGGAAGTGACGCTGCAGCCGATCGAGCGCTTCGGCTTCGACGCATCGATCCTGTTCTCCGACATCCTTGTCGTTCCGCATGCGCTTGGCCGTGACGTGCGCTTCGAAGAGGGAAGAGGACCGCTTTTGACGCCGATCTCGGTTGACGAGATCATGGCTCTGGAAGGCGATGTGTTTCACGTGAATCTCGAACCGGTCTACGAGACGGTTCGCCGGTTGCGGACAAAACTGCCTGACGAGACCACGCTGATCGGCTTCTGCGGCGCGCCGTGGACGGTGGCGACCTACATGATTGCCGGCCATGGAACGCCCGACCAGGCACCGGCACGGCTGTTCGCTTATCGCGAGCCGGCGGCGTTCCAACATCTCTTGAAAGTGCTGGCCGATCATTCGGCGGCCTATCTGATCCGCCAGATAGAAGCCGGCGCGGATGTGGTGCAGATTTTCGATTCCTGGTCCGGCGTGCTCGACGATGCGTCGTTCGACCAGTTCTGCGTCTGGCCGGTGGCCGAGATCGTCAGGCAGGTAAGGGCTGTCCATCCCGATGTTCCCATCATCGGTTTTCCCAAGGGCGCCGGCGCGCGCTACCGGACCTATCGCCAGAAGACCGGCGTGACGGGGCTGGGGATCGACTGGACGGTGCCTCTGGCGGCGGCGAAGGACTTGCAGCGCTCAGGTGCGGTCCAGGGCAATCTCGATCCCTTGCGCCTCGTGGCTGGCGGCAAGGCGCTGTCGGATGGCGTCGAGACGATCCTGCAAGCGCTGGGAGACGGACCGCTGATCTTCAATCTCGGCCATGGCATCACGCCGGAGACGCCGATCGCGCATGTCGAGGCGATGGTGAAGCAGGTGAGGAGCGCGACACGCTGATGGCTCAGTCAAACAACACGAAGGACACTGGCAACACCAACAGCACGGGCCAGGCGATGATGCGCATGGTCGTCAGCATCGTTGTGCTGATCGTGGCGACGGCGCTTCTGTTTTTCGTCGCGCCGGAGAGCTTCTATCCCTGGGCAAAGGCGATCCATATCCTCGCCGTCATCTCGTGGATGGCCGGCATGCTCTATCTGCCGCGGCTGTTCGTCTACCATGTCGATGCCGAGAAGGGCTCGGTGCAGTCGGAGACCTTCAAGGTGATGGAGCGGCGCCTGCTGCGCGGCATCATCAATCCGGCGATGATCGTCACCTGGGTGTTCGGCCTGTGGCTCGCCTGGAAAATCTTCGGATTCCAGGGCGGCTGGCTGCATGCCAAGATCGGCCTGGTGCTGCTGATGTCCGCCGTTCATGGCTATCTGGCCGGCGCGGTACGTAAATTCGCTAGAGATGGCAACGAAAAGCCGGCGAGGCACTGGCGGATCGTCAACGAGGTCCCCACATTGCTGATGATCGCCATCGTGATCCTGGTTGTCGTCAAGCCGTTCTGAGGCCGATCAGGCCTTTTAAAACGCGGCTTGCTCTTTCCCCCGACCGACGATAAAAGACGGGTCTTCCTTCCCGTCATGCGCCGCCCCTCATTGTTTTCGGCCGCGCCCGGCATTTGTCGCATCCCGCCGATATTTTTTCCCAAAGCTCACCCAGAGTCCGTCTATGCAAGAAATGAAACTTACCGAATTCAAGAACAAGAAACCGCCAGAGCTGATCGCTTATGCCGAATCGCTCGAGGTGGAGAACGCCAGCGTCATGCGCAAGCAGGAGCTGATGTTCGCGATCCTGAAGAAACTGGCCGCCCAGGACGTCGAAATCATCGGCGATGGCGTGGTCGAAGTGCTTCAGGACGGGTTCGGCTTCCTGCGCTCGGCCAACGCCAATTACCTGCCAGGTCCCGACGACATCTATATTTCGCCGTCGCAGATCCGGCGTTTTTCGCTGAAGACCGGCGACACGGTCGAAGGGCCGATCCGCAGCCCTAAAGAGGGCGAGCGCTATTTCGCGCTGCTCAAGGTCAACACCATCAATTTCGACGATCCCGAGAAGATCCGCCACAAGATCCATTTCGACAATCTGACGCCGCTTTACCCGACCTCGCGGCTGAAGATGGAAATGGAGGTTCCGACCTCCAAGGACATCTCGCCGCGCGTCATCGACCTGGTGGCGCCGCTCGGCAAAGGCCAGCGCGCTTTGATCGTCGCGCAGCCGCGCACCGGCAAGACGGTGCTTTTGCAGAACATCGCCCACTCCATCACCACCAACCATCCGGAATGCTATCTGATCGTGCTTCTGATCGACGAGCGGCCGGAAGAAGTGACCGACATGCAGCGCTCGGTGAAGGGCGAAGTCGTCTCTTCGACCTTCGACGAACCGGCGGTGCGGCACGTCCAGGTCGCCGAAATGGTCATCGAAAAGGCCAAGCGCCTGGTCGAACATGGCCGCGACGTCGTCATCCTGCTCGATTCCATCACCCGCCTCGGCCGCGCCTACAACACCGTTGTGCCGTCATCCGGCAAGGTGCTGACCGGCGGTGTCGACGCCAACGCGCTGCAGCGGCCGAAGCGCTTCTTCGGTGCGGCCCGTAACATCGAGGAAGGCGGTTCGCTGACCATCATCGCCACCGCGCTGATCGACACCGGCAGCCGCATGGACGAAGTCATCTTCGAAGAGTTCAAGGGCACCGGCAATTCGGAAATCGTGCTCGACCGCAAGGTCGCCGACAAGCGCATCTATCCGGCCATGGACATCCTCAAATCCGGTACCCGCAAGGAGGACCTGCTGGTGCCGCGTCAGGACCTGCAGAAGATCTTCGTGCTGCGCCGGATTCTCGCGCCGATGGGAACCACCGATGCGATCGAGTTCCTTATCGACAAGCTCAAGCAGACCAAGACCAATGCGGATTTCTTCGATTCGATGAATACGTAAGGGTCGGTCCGAAGCTTCCGGATCTGTATAGAGCTCCATTCCGGGAAACCGGGATGGGGGTTTTCTTTGCCTGGGTTAGGTCGGCGGCCCCCTTGCGGCAAATCGCATAAGTCGGCGCCGCCCCTCATTGCCCTGCCGGGCATTTCTCCCCGTATAAAGACGGGGAGAAAGAGGCAGTATCCGAGCGGGCGTCTTTCTTCGACGACGCCGGCGATTGGCGAAACCCTCGATAACAGCTTCCCTCTCCCCGTCACTATACGGGGAAAGGATGCCGGCAGGCAGGTGAGGGGCAGCGCGAACGTTTGACAGGTGGGGCAGGAACAGTCGGCTTGGTTGCCTACCTACGAAGCAATAGACCTTCAAGTTCCCCAGCATCCGTCACCACCGGCAGACAGACCTGCCCGGTGCAGAGCCAAGCACCCGATCTGTCGGCCGGCGGCAGAATCCCGCCGGGGAGCAAGGGTCGATTCGTTTCCGAACCAATTGCGACGACAATGTCGACGCGACGCGGGTCGGGGCATCGATTCGCAACCGGAACGAGCTTTGGATCCTCCAGGTCATCGACGATGACCAGTTTCAGCGGCTCGATGGCGAGCGCGCAGGCGTTGACGATGCCGGCCTGGCCATAGGCTTGGTGCGCCGCCCGGCCTGCCGCGTGCTCGGCGATCTTCCAGGCTTTCTCCTGCAATTCGAGATCGCCGGTGATGGAGGCAAGCCGCGTTAGCGCCTGGATGATCTGGCTGGTGGCTGAGGAGATGGCCTCGTCGACATCGCCCCTGATGCGGATCGGCACGTCGGTGCTGTCCGAGGCGGTCAGGTAGTAGCCTGTGCCGGCGTCGTCGGCGTGCCAATGGTCGAGCTGCTCGATGAATTGCTTGGCCTGATCGACATAGCTCCAGTCGCCCGACGCCTCGAACAAAGAGATCGTGGCATTGGCCATGGCGGCATAGTCGATCGACAAAGCGGGGAACAGTTTTCTGGCGCCGAGCATGGAATGCGGCAAGCGGCCGTCGCGGCTGGCTCCCGAGATATGGACAAAGGCTTTCGCCGCGGCCTCGGTCCAGTCGGGTCGGCTGAGCGAGCGGCCGGCCTCGGCGAGTGCGGCGATCATCAGGCCGTTCCAGTCGGTGAGGGTTTTTGCGTCGAGGCCTGGCCTCACCCGCTCTTCACGGGCCGCAAGAAGCCTGGCCTTGAGCGGGATGAGCTTCGCGCGATCTGCCACGCCTTGGGCTTGCTGGGCGCGGGTCTGATGGATGACGGGCTTGCCCTCCCAGCCATGCGGGCTGGAAAGCGTGAAGTATTTGAAAAACAATGGCGAATCGTCACCAAGAACGGTTTCGATCTCTTGCCTGCTCCAGGTGTAGAACAGCCCCTCCTCGCCATCGCTGTCGGCATCGAGGCTGGCGGCGAAGGCACCGCCGGCGACGCGCATTTCACGCAGCAGCCAGTCGATGGTCTCTTCGATTCGTACCCGGAACAAATCATTGCCGCTTGCCGCAAAAGCCCAATTGCAGAAGCGGATCAGCTCGGCATTGTCGTAGAGCATCTTCTCGAAATGCGGCACCAGCCATTCGGCATCGGTGGAGTATCGGCTGAGCCCGCCGCCAATATGATCATAGATGCCGCCGCCCAGCATGCGTTCAAGGCTGACGAGCACATCGTCGCGGTGGGAAGTGTTGCCGTCGCGCAGCCAGGACAGCCACAGCGTCAGCATGAACGGCGCGTTGGGGAATTTCGGCGCGCCGCTTAAGCCGCCGAGATCGCGGTCGATCATGCCGTCGATGCGGCCGGCGAGGTCGGTGAGCGTGCCGCGGTCGAGGTTTTGTTTGGCATGCGTGCCGGAAAGACGCGCCTCGACATGGCTGGTCAGGCCGTCGGCGCTCTGGTGCAGGCTGTCGCGCTTCTCGCGCCAGGCCTTGTCGACCGCTTCCATCACCTGAATGAAGCCCGGGCGGCCATAGCGCGCCTCACGCGGAAAATAGGTGCCGCCCCAGAATGGCTTGCCGTCCGGCGTCAGGAACATGGTCAGCGGCCAGCCGCCTTGCTCGCCCATCGAGGAGAGCGCGGCCATATAGATCTGGTCGATGTCGGGACGCTCTTCGCGGTCGACCTTGATATTGACGAACAGACGGTTCATGACGGCGGCGACGCCGTCATTCTCGAAGCTTTCATGCGCCATGACATGGCACCAGTGGCAGGCGGCGTAGCCGACAGAGAGCAGGATCGGGCGATCGAGCGTCCTTGCTTCTTCGAGCGAAGCCGGCGACCAGGCCCGCCAATGGACGGGATTGCCGCTGTGCTGCTGCAGATAGGGGCTGGCTTCGTCGGCAAGCAGGTTTTGCGCGGGCAATGTCACAATGGCAACTCGGTTGTCCTGAAGGCGCGAGGCTAGGGCGGTTCAACAGAGCGGGCAAATGATTTCAGGCGATTCAATCGTTGCGCTGTCGAGCGGCCGGCTTCCAGCCGGTGTCGCGGTGCTGCGTATTTCGGGCCCACAGACTCGATTCGTCGTCGAAACGATCGCCGGCGGCATGGTTAAGGAGCGAGCTGCGGTTCTGCGCAAGCTCAGGGCGCCGGATGGAACCGTGCTCGACAGCGGCCTGGTTGTCTTCTTTCCCGGTCCGGCCAGCTTCACCGGTGAGGATGTCGCGGAATTCCATGTCCATGGCGGACGCGCCGTCGTGGCCAGGATGTTGGAGGTCATCGCCGGTTTTGAAGGCGTCAGGCACGCGGAAGCAGGCGAATTCACGCGCCGCGCCTTTCTCAACGGCAAGGTCGACCTGGTCGAGACCGAGGCGCTGGCTGATCTGGTCAATGCCGAGACCGAGGCGCAGCGGCGCTTCGCGATCCGCAATGCCGAGGGCGTCCAGAGCGATCTGTATATGGGTTGGCGTCGCCGGCTGATCCATGCGCGGGCAATGATCGAGGCCGAGATCGACTTCGCCGATGAGGACGACGTGCCGGGATCCGTGTCGGATACGATCTGGTCGGATGTCGGCGCGATGATCGGCGAGATCGATCGTCACATCGCTGGATTTCACGCCGCCGAAATCATCCGCGACGGCTTCGAGGTGGTGATTCTTGGCGCGCCGAATGCCGGCAAGTCGAGTCTGTTCAACGCCTTGGCGCGGCGCGATGCAGCTATTGTAACGGATGAACCGGGCACGACCCGTGACCTGCTCGAGGTGACGCTGGATCTCGGCGGCCTGCGCGTCAGGCTGACGGATACGGCGGGGCTGCGCGAGGCGCCGGGCAAGGTCGAGGCGATCGGCATCGAGAAGGCGCGTGCCAAGGCTGATCGCGCTGATCTCTTGCTGCTGCTGGAAGACATGTTGTCTCCCGGAGACATCGGGCCGTTGCCGAGCACGGCACCTCTGCTGCGTGTCGGCACCAAGCTTGACCTGCTGGACGAAGGGGCGGGCCGGGAGTCGGCCGATCGCTACGACCTCGTCATTTCAGTTGTAAGCGGGACCGGTGTTGAGGCGCTGATGGCAGAAATCGGCCGGCGCGCGGCGGAGGCGGCCGATGATGTCGGCGATGTCCTGCCGTCGCGCCTGCGCCATGTCGAACTGCTCAGCGAGACGAATCGCCATCTGGCTCGCGCCACCGACGATGGCACTGCGGGCCATGAACTGCGCGCGGAGGAGTTGCGGCTGGCGGCGGATCGCCTGGGCCGGATCGTGGGTGCGATCGATGCCGAGGATATGCTCGATGTGATCTTTTCGCAGTTCTGCATCGGGAAATGATTCACGTGAAACAATGACTTGAGTGGGAGAGGCTTGGGTCCTCGGTTGATGATTGGTGGCGGCGTCAACCCCTGGTCATCCTCGGGAATCCGCCGCGCTACTTCGTGGCTGCTCTGCCCGTGGATGAACGCCTCGGCACTCCGTGGCGTGACTCACGTGAAACAATCGGAGCGGCCATGACTCACGTGAAACATCCGCCGAACGGGGCCTCACCGTGTTTCACGTGAAACTTGCTGCGAAGTTTTCTTGACAGCTTGGCCCCGCGGGGACATGTGTCCGTCAATCTTTTGAATCCAGGAAGTTTTGAAATGACCGATCACTATGATGTGGTTGTGGTGGGCGGCGGCCATGCAGGATGCGAGGCGGCCAGTGCCGCCGCGCGCGCCGGCGCCAAAACCGCGCTGGTGACGCTGCGCTTCGACACGATCGGGGTGATGTCGTGCAATCCGGCGATCGGCGGGCTCGGCAAGGGGCACCTGGTCCGTGAGATCGATGCCATGGACGGGCTGATGGGGCGGGTGGCGGATGCCGCTGGCATCCAGTTTCGTTTGCTCAATCGGCGCAAGGGGCCGGCGGTGCGCGGGCCGCGCACGCAGGCCGACAGGAAGCTGTATCGCCTTGCCATGCAAGAAGCGATTCGGCAGCAGAACGATCTGGACGTGGTCGAAGGCGAGGTGCTGGATTTCGAGATCGTCGAGGGACGGATCGCTGCCGTTCTCCTGGCCGGCGGCCGCAGGCTGGCCTGCGGTGCCGTGGTGCTGACGACAGGCACCTTCCTGCGCGGGCTCATTCATATTGGCGAGAAAAAGATCGTGGCTGGCCGTATGAACGAGCAGGCGAGCCTTGGCCTGTCGGCAACGATGGACCGCGCCGGCTTCAAGCTCGGCCGGCTGAAGACCGGCACGCCGCCGCGGCTGGACGGAAGGACCATCGACTGGGTTTCGCTGGAAAGCCAGGCCGCGGATGAGGATCCCGTGCCGTTCTCCTTGATGACCGACCGTATCGAGACACCGCAGATCGAGTGCGGCATTACCCGCACGACAACGGCGACGCACGAGCTGATCCGCGCCAATCTCGGCCGCTCCGCCATGTATTCCGGTTCGATCGAAGGCGTCGGGCCGCGCTATTGCCCGTCGATCGAGGACAAGATCGTCAAGTTCGGCGACCGCGACGGCCACCAGATCTTTCTGGAGCCGGAAGGGCTCGACGACGATACCGTCTATCCCAATGGAATTTCGACCTCGCTACCGCAGGATGTGCAGCTCGACATACTGAAGACCATTCCGGGGCTGGAGCGGGCAGTGATGCTGCAGCCTGGCTATGCCATTGAATATGATCACGTCGATCCGCGCGAGCTGCACCAGACGCTGGAGACGAAGCGGGTCGGCGGCCTCTTTCTCGCCGGGCAGATCAACGGCACGACCGGGTATGAGGAGGCGGCCGGCCAGGGCCTGCTCGCCGGGCTCAATGCCGCGCGGCTGGCGGCTGGCGGTGAGCAGGTCGTGCTCAGCCGCACAGAGGCCTATATCGGCGTGATGGTCGATGACCTGACCAGCCGTGGCATCAGCGAACCCTATCGCATGTTCACCTCGCGCGCCGAATTCCGGCTGTCACTGCGCGCCGACAATGCCGATGAACGGCTGACGCCGCTCGCCGGGAGGCTGGGGATTGCTTCGGCGCAGCGCCTGCAGCGCTATGGCGATGTCATGCAGCGGCTCGATGCGGCGCGGGATTTGGCCAGATCGGTGGCGATGACCCCGAACGAGGCGGCGCGGCATGGGTTGGAGATCAATCGGGACGGCGTGCGCCGCTCCGCCTATGAGCTGCTGGCCTATCCCGACGTCGACATCGCCTGGCTGGCGAGAATTGAGCCGAGATTTGCGGTGATCGACGCCAAAACGGCCGAGCGGCTCGAAACGGAGGCGAAATATTCGGTCTATCTTGACCGGCAGAAGAGCGATGTCGCGCTGATCCGGCACGAAGAGAGCCGATTGATCCCGGAGACGGTCGATTTCGCCCGCGTGCCCGGCCTGTCCAATGAATTGAAGCAGAAGATGCAGGCGCGGCGGCCGCGCTCCATTGCTGACGCCCAGCGGATGGAAGGCATGACGCCGGCGGCGCTGGCGATCATTGTCGCGCATGTCCGGCATCATGAGAGTGCGCAGAGGCCGCAGAGCGTACAAAGGGTTGTTGCGTGAGCTCTTTCACCTGGAAGAGCCTGCAGGACGCCGCCGGCCCGGTTTCACGTGAAACATTCGATCGCCTGGTGGCGTTCGAAGCCATGTTCCAGAAATGGAATCGCAGCATCAATCTCGTCGCGCAGTCGACCGCAGGCGATGTCTGGCAGCGCCATATTCTCGACAGCGCACAGCTGGCGCGCATAGAGCCAAATGCCACGCATTGGGTCGACATCGGTTCGGGCGGCGGATTTCCGGGCCTGGTGATGGCTTTCCTGCTTGCCGAGCGCGACGGCGCCAGCATCGATCTGGTGGAAAGCAATCGCAAAAAGGCTTCGTTCCTGCAGACGGTGATCGGCCAGTTCAACCTGCCGGCGCGGGTCGTGGCGCGCCGGATCGAGGACAGCCATGCGCTTGTTTCGCAACCGCAAATCGTCACGGCGCGGGCCCTGGCCTCGCTTTCGGTCCTGTTGGATCTGTCGTCGCCGTGGCTGATATCAGGCGCGCGCGGGCTGTTCCACAAAGGCCGGGATTATCGCGCCGAAGTGCAAGAAAGCGTTAACCGGTGGGCCTTCGATCTGGTAGAACATCCCAGTGTGACGGACCCCTACGGCGTCATCCTGGAACTGTCTAACCTGCGACCCGTCTGATCTTCGACCTGTCGGGCTATTTGGCGACCCAAAATGAATTTCTGGCATAGACCCATGATGAAAAACGGCCCTCGAATCATCACCGTAGCCAACCAGAAGGGCGGTGTCGGCAAGACCACCACCGCCATCAACCTGGCCACCGCTTTGGCCGCGATCGGCGAAAAGGTGCTGATCGTCGACCTCGACCCGCAAGGCAATGCCAGCACCGGCCTCGGCATCGACCGCAAGGATCGCACCGTCTCGTCCTACGACGTGCTGACCGGCGAATTGGAGCTGGAAGCCGCGGCCATTCCGACCGCCGTTCCCGGCCTTTCGATCGTGCCGTCGACGCTCGATCTGCTCGGCATCGAGATGGAGATAGCCTCGGCGCCGGACCGCGTGCTCAAGCTGCGCAATGCGCTGCGGGCCGCGACCGAGCGCGGAGCGCCCTTCGGCTATGTGCTGATCGACTGCCCGCCCTCGCTCAACCTTCTGACGCTCAATTCGATGGCGGCGGCCGATTCGGTGCTGGTGCCGCTGCAATGCGAGTTCTTCGCGCTGGAAGGTCTCAGCCAGTTGCTGGAAACCGTCGAGCAGGTGCGCCGGTCGATCAATCCGGACCTCACCATCCAGGGCATCGTGCTGACCATGTATGACGGCCGCAACAATCTGGCCAACCAGGTGGTGCAGGATGTGCGCCAGCATATGGGCGACAAGGTCTACGAAACCGTCATTCCGCGCAATGTGCGGGTGTCGGAGGCGCCATCCTACGGCAAGCCGGCGATCCTTTACGATCTGAAATGCTCGGGCAGCCAGGCCTATCTGCAACTGGCCTCGGAAGTGATCCGCCGCGAGCGTAAATTGCGCGCCGCTTGATTAAATCGGGTGCATGCTTAACAGCCGATTCGATACCGAAACGATCAAAAGACGATTATCCAAATAGACTCGGAACAGACATGAGCGAAGACCTTTCGAGGAAAAGACTCGGGCGTGGCCTGGCGGCACTGATCGGCGAGATCGACCGCCCGGCGGCACCGGAAAAGCCCGGCATGAGCGCCGACGGCAAGGTGCCGATCGAGTTCGTGAGCCCCAACCCGAAGAACCCACGCCGGCACTTTGGCGACGCCGAACTGACCGACCTCGCTCAGTCGATCCGCGAACATGGCGTGGTGCAGCCGGTGGTGGCGCGGCCGTCGCCGACGCAGGCGGGGCGCTACGAGATCATTGCCGGCGAACGGCGCTGGCGGGCGGCGCAGCGCGCCGGGCTGACCGAGATTCCGGTCATCATCCGCGAGGTCAACGACCGCACCGCGCTCGAGCTGGCGATCATCGAGAACGTCCAGCGCACCGATCTCAATGCGGTCGAGGAAGCGCTGGGCTATCAGCAACTGATCGACGAGCACGGCTACACCCAGGCCGATCTCGGCAATGTCATCGGCAAGAGCCGCAGCCACGTCGCCAATACGCTGCGACTTTTGAAGCTGCCGGACGTGATCCGCGACATGCTGGTCGACGGCGCGCTGTCGGCCGGTCACGCCCGCACGCTGGTGACGGCGGAGGATCCGGCCGGCCTTGCCAAGCGCATCGTCGAGGAAGGACTTTCGGTGCGCCAGGCCGAAGCGCTGGCGCAGATGCCGGCCGGCCCCACGCCGGCCAAGCCGAAGCAGCCGCAGGCCGCGCCGGAAAAGGACACCGACACGCTGGCGCTGGAAAAGCTGATGACCGATACGCTCGGCATGATCGTGGCCATCGATCACAAGGGCAAGGGCGGCGAGTTGCGGGTGTCCTACCGGTCGCTGGAGCAGCTGGACGAGCTGTGCCGGAGATTGAAGCAGGAGCGGTAGTTAGCCGGCGAACTTCGACTTCCCTTCTCCCCTTGCGGGAGAAGGTGGCCTCGCGAAGCGAGGTCGGATGAGGGGTGTTCCAGGGAAAGCCAACGCCTCACTCCGCTGGAACACCCCTCATCCGACCTCGCCGCTGCGCGCCGATCCACCTTCTCCCACAAGGGGAGAAGGAAAGATGCACCGCCGCCAGCGCGGCTTGACACTCCCGGCCAACGGCGTAACCTATATTAGATATGGCTTAAATAATTTGCCCTGGCGTGCCGGCCCATCGCGGCGAGGGCTGCTTGCCATTCCTGCCGTGTCGAGAAATGGCACCGCCTCGCCAAAGCGATATGCCGACGCGCCTGACGTAAAGCGGGAGGTGCAAATGGCAGTCCGTTGGCAATTGTCCGGAAGTTACTTCGAAAACTGCAGCTGCGATGTCGTCTGTCCTTGCCTGCTGTCCACCCAGGCACAGCTGACATCGAAGCCTACGAAAGGCTTTTGCGACGTCGGTCTGGCCTTTCATATCGACAAGGGCAATTACGGCGACGTTCCACTGGATGGGCTCAGTGTCGCCATGGTCGCTCACACGCCGGGTCCGATGGCAAACGGCAATTGGACGGCTGCCGCCTATATAGACGAACGGGCCGATGACAGGCAGACAGAGGCGCTGGGCGCCATCTTCACTGGCGCCGCCGGCGGTGTTGGCGCCCATGATCGCCACCAACCTCGGCGCCAGGAAGGTGCCGATAGACTACCGGGTAGACGGCAAGAAGCGGTCGGCGGCGATTGCGGGCGTCATGCGGATGGCGGTCGAGCCGCTGCCGACAATGCGCGAGGACGGGCAGATGTGGGCGGCCACCGGCCATCCCATCAATCCCGACTGGCTCGCTTTGGCGATGGGGTCGCAAGGCAGTACATTCAGCGACCAGGGCATGAGCTGGGACAATTCAGGCCGGAACGGACATTACGCCCCGATCAACTGGTCTGGCGAGTAGTCGTTGGTCTGCGCGGGTCGCTGCGCTCCTTGCTCCGCCCGTGGATGACGAAACCGCGAGGTCTCGGAAACGGTGAAACGCTCTAACGCTGCCCCAGCCTCGCGCTTTCCACCGCGATGCCGAGCAGCGCCTGACGCGCCAGCGCGACCGAAAGGTCCGGCCGCCGCCGCGTCTGCAGCACCGCGGTCTGCAGCCGGGTCAGCGCGCGGCTGAGGGCTTCGCTGCTCCAGCGCTCCAGCGCCTTCTCCACCAGCTTGCGCCGCGAGAAGAAAACCGGCGGGCGTGCACCGGCGACGACCGATGCGGCATTGCGCCCGGCGGAGTCCATCTGGCCGCGCATGACCTGGATCTGCTGCAACTGCCGCATCGCCGAGGACAGCACCAGGAAGGGCGGGCCGCCGGACTGGCAATGGCGGGTGAAGGCGGTGTCGAAATCGCCGACCTTGCCTTCGAGCAGCGCGTCGACGGCATCGTCGAAGGAGGCGCCGGACACGTCGCCTGACGTCGCCCTGACATCCTCCAGGCCGATCTCCTTCTGGCCGTGGGCGTAGAGGATGAGCTTTTCGATCTCGCCGCGCGAAGCCAGCCGGTCGCCGCCGAGATTGCGGCGCAGCGCTTGCCTCGCCTCCAGCGTCATCGACATGCCGGCCTTGCGCAGCTCATCGTCGATCACGGTGTCAATGTCGCGGGCCTCGTCGGCATAGCAAGGCAGCGCCATGGCGCTGTCGGCGCCCTCGACCACGGCGCGCAGGCCGACGCCCTTCTTCAGGTCGCCGGCCTCGATCAGGATGATGGCATCGCGCGCGGGCTCCGCCGTCAGCGCCTTGACGTCCTCGGCCAGCGCCTTCTGGCCGGTGGCATTGCGCACCCAGAGCAGGCGCCGGTCGGAAAACATCGGCACGGTGCGGGCCTCGTCGAGCAGCCGGCCCTCGTCGCGGTCGACCTCCGAGCCTTCCAATCGGACCACGGAAAAGGGATCGTCGAGCGGCAGGCCGGTCTTTTCGGCAAAGGCCTTCGCACGCTCGGAGACGAGGCCGCGATCGGGACCATAAAGCAGGACGATGGAGAAGCGCGCGTCAGGCCGCGCGAGCCAGGAATCGACCTCGAAAGCTTTCTTCTGTGCCATGGCGGGTGGTTAGCATGGCAAGGCGGCGGCGTGAACAGAGTTCGATCTCCCCCTCGTGGGGAGATTGGCAGCATCAACCCCAGCGCCCGACAAGTGAATCGCCTTATCTGGCGGAAACCCAAGCGCAACCTTGCGCCAAATTGCGCGCTTCCCCTCAACATCGACAAGAAATTTCGCGGACATATCTCCATCCTCATGCGCGGGAGGCCGGGTCGGCCGGCGCGGCCGGTCCGATGACCTTCGACGAATTCGCACTGGACGCGCGGATGTGCAAATATCCTTGGCTAGGGATATTGGGGCCAGGCAACATTGGAGGACGAAGGTCATGGCCGATGCTGGGATGTTGCGTTTCCACGTTCCGGAGCCGGAAGTGCGGCCGGGCGGCACGCCTGATTTCTCCAACGTGACCCTCGCGGCGGCCGGCTCGGTGCCGCGCCCCGACATCGATGTCGATCCGCGCACCATCCGCGACATGGCCTTCTCCATTATCCGTGTGTTGAACCGCGATGGCGAGGCCGTCGGGCCTTGGGCCGGGCTGCTGTCCAGCGAGGAATTGCTGGAAGGCCTGCGCCACATGATGACGCTGCGGACCTTCGATGCGCGCATGCAGATGGCGCAGCGCCAGGGCAAGACCTCCTTCTACATGCAGCATCTTGGCGAAGAGGCGGTGAGCTGCGCCTTCCGCAAGGCGCTCGCGCCGGGCGACATGAATTTCCCGACTTATCGCCAGGCAGGGCTGCTCATCGCCGACGGCTATCCGATGGTCACGATGATGAACCAGATCTATTCCAACGAGGCCGATCCGCTGAAGGGCCGGCAGCTGCCGATCATGTATTCGTCGAAGGAGCACGGCTTCTTCTCCATCTCCGGCAATCTGGCGACGCAATATATCCAGGCGGTCGGCTGGGCGATGGCCTCGGCGATCTCGAACGATTCCAAGATCGCGGCGGCCTGGATCGGCGACGGCTCCACGGCGGAATCCGATTTCCACTCCGCCCTGGTGTTCGCCTCCACCTACAAGGCGCCAGTCGTGCTCAATGTCGTCAACAACCAGTGGGCGATCTCGACATTCCAAGGCATAGCACGCGGCGGCTCCGGCACCTTCGCGGCGCGAGGCCTCGGCTTCGGCATCCCGTCGCTGCGCGTCGACGGCAACGACTATCTCGCCGTCCATGCTGTCGCCAAATGGGCGGCCGAGCGGGCGCGGAAGAATCTCGGGCCGACGCTGGTCGAATATGTCACCTACCGCGCCGGTGCGCATTCGAGCTCGGACGATCCGTCCGCCTACCGGCCGAAGACCGAATCCGACGCCTGGCCGCTCGGCGATCCGATCGTGCGGCTGAAGAACCATCTGATCGGGCTCGGCGTCTGGTCGGATGAGCGGCACGCACAGGCCGAGGCGGAAATCCTCGACACGGTGATCGCGGCGCAGAAAGAGGCGGAAAGCCACGGCACGCTGCATGCCGGCGGCAAGCCGTCGACACGCGACATGTTCGAGGGCCTCTATGCCGAGATGCCGCCGCATCTCAGGCGCCAGCGCCAGCAGGCGGGAGTCTGAGCCATGCCAAGACGGACCATGATCGAGGCCATCCGCGACGCCATGGATGTGTCGATGGGGCGCGACGAGAAAGTCGTCGTGTTCGGCGAGGATGTCGGTTTCTTCGGCGGCGTCTTCCGCTGCACGCAGGGCCTGCAGGCCAAATACGGCAAGAGCCGCTGCTTCGACGCGCCGATCAATGAATCCGGCATTGTCGGCTCGGCCATCGGCATGGCGGCCTATGGCCTGAAGCCGTGCGTGGAAATTCAGTTTGCCGACTACATGTATCCGGCCTACGACCAGCTGACCCAGGAAGCGGCACGCCTGCGCTACCGTTCGAACGGCGATTTCACCTGCCCGATCGTGGTCCGCATGCCGACCGGCGGCGGCATTTTCGGCGGCCAAACGCACAGCCAGAGCCCGGAAGCGTTGTTCACCCACGTCTCCGGCTTGAAGACCGTGGTGCCGTCCAATCCGCACGATGCCAAGGGGCTACTGATCGCGGCGATCGAGGATCCTGATCCGGTGATCTTCCTTGAGCCGAAGCGGCTCTACAACGGCCCCTTCGACGGCCATCACGACCGGCCGGTGACGCCGTGGTCGAAGCATGAGCTCGGCGAGGTCGCCGACGGCCACTACACCGTGCCGCTCGGCAAGGCGGCGATCCGCAGGGCGGGCGCGGCGGTTACCGTGCTCGCCTACGGCACCATGGTTTATGTCGCCCAGGCCGCGGCCGAGGAGACCGGCATCGACGCCGAGATCATTGATCTCAGAACGCTGTTGCCGCTCGACCTCGACACAATCGTCGCTTCGGTCAAGAAGACCGGGCGCTGCGTCGTCGTGCATGAGGCGACGCTGACCTCGGGCTTCGGCGCCGAGCTGTCGGCGCTGGTGCAGGAAAACTGTTTTTATCATCTGGAGGCGCCGGTGGCGCGGGTCGCCGGCTGGGACACGCCCTATCCGCACGCGCAGGAATGGGACTATTTCCCGGGGCCTGCCCGCGTCGGCCGCGCGCTGATTGAAACCATGGGAGCTTAAGATGGGCGAACACATCATCAAGCTTCCCGATGTCGGCGAAGGCGTCGCCGAGGCCGAACTCGTCGAATGGCACGTCAAGGTCGGCGACATTGTGCGCGAGGACACGGTGCTTGCCGCCGTGATGACCGACAAGGCGACGGTCGAGATCCCGTCGCCCGTCGATGGCGAGATCCTGTGGCTGGGCGCCGAGATCGGCGACACGGTGGCGATCGGCTCACCGATCGTGCGGCTGAAAGTGGCGGGCGAGGGCAATGTGAAGCCGCAGAGTGGCGAGGCTGAAGCGGTCGCCGCCGAGCCGCCGCCGAAACTCCCGACACCGAAGCCCGAGACCGTTGCGCCAACCGCGAAGACCCCGCCAAAGGCCGCCGCCCCGGAGGCGAAACCCGCCCCGGCCGTCGCGAAAAGCACCGGTCAGAGGTCCATCTCAGGCGCGCCGCGCCCGGAGGGTGAAAAGCCGCTGGCGTCGCCGGCCGTGCGGCTGCGGGCGAAAGAGGCCGGCATCGATCTGAGACAAGTCGCGGGAAGCGGTCCGGCCGGGCGCATCGGCCATGAGGACATCGAAGCGTTCCTGGCGCGCGGACCGCAGGTGGCCAAGGCTTCGGGTCTTGCCCGCAACGATGCGGTCGAGGACATCAAGGTGGTCGGCTTGCGGCGCAAGATCGCCGAGAAGATGACGCTGGCCAAGTCGCGCATCCCGCACATCACCTATGTCGAGGAGATCGACGTCACGGCACTCGAGGAGTTGCGCGCAGCGCTCAACAAGGAGAAGCGTCAGGCCAAGGGTGGCGGAGAGAGGCCGAAGCTGACGCTGCTACCGTTCCTGATGCGAGCGATGGTCAAGGCGATCGCGGACCAGCCGCAGCTCAATTCGCTGTTCGACGACGAGGCCGGCATCATCCACCAGCATGGCGGCATCCATATCGGCATCGCCGCGCAGACGCCGTCCGGGCTGGTGGTGCCTGTCGTCAAGCATGCCGAGGCGCGCGACATCTGGGATTGCGGCGCCGAGGTCAACAGGCTGGCCGAGGCGGCCAAGTCCGGCACGGCGACGCGCGACGAGCTCTCGGGCTCGACCATCACCATCACCTCGCTCGGCGCCATGGGCGGCATTGCGACCACGCCGGTCATCAACCATCCGGAAGTGGCGATCATCGGCGTCAACAAGATGATGGTGCGGCCGGTGTGGGACGGCACCCAGTTCATCCCGCGCAAGATGATGAACCTGTCGTCGAGCTTCGACCACCGGGTGATCGACGGCTGGGACGCGGCGGTGTTCGTGCAGCGCATCAAGGCGCTGCTGGAAACGCCGGCGCTGATCTTCGTGGATTGAGGCGATGAGAACGGTCGCAAGGTCCCCCTCACCCGGATTGCCAAGACCGACTTGCCAAGAGCAATTCGGGGCAATCCGACCTCCCCGAGGGGAGAGGAGGTCGTCGACGCCGGCGCCAGTCTCTTCTCCCCACCGGGGAGAAGGTGGCCGCGAAGCGGCCGGATGAGGGGCCTTCACCAAAATGAGCGTGCCAAGATGAAAGAAATCTCCTGCAAGCTGCTCGTCATCGGCGCTGGTCCGGGTGGTTATGTCTGCGCCATCCGTGCCGGCCAGCTCGGCGTCGATACCGTCATCGTCGAGGCCGGCAAGCCGGGTGGCACCTGTCTCAATGTCGGCTGCATCCCGTCCAAGGCGCTGATCCATGCGGCGGAGGAGTTCGAAAAGGTGTCGCATATGTCCGGCGGCAAGAGCCCGCTTGGCATCTCGGTCGCCGCACCCGCGCTCGACCTCGGCAAGACCGTCGCCTGGAAGGACGGCATTGTCAGCCGGCTCAACAGCGGCGTCGCCGGGCTGTTGAAGAAGGCCGGCGTAAAGACCGTGCATGGCTGGGCGACGTTCCGCGACGGCAAGACCGTGGAGGTGGAGACCGAGACCGGAAGCCAGGTGATCCGGGCCGAGACCATCGTCATCGCCACCGGCTCGGCGCCGGTCGAACTGCCGTTCCTGCCCTTTGGCGGGCCTGTGATCTCGTCCACGGACGCGCTGGCGTTGAGCGAAGTGCCGAAGAAGCTTGCGGTTGTCGGTGGCGGCTATATCGGGCTCGAACTCGGCATGGCCTTCGCGAAAATGGGCGCTGACGTGACGGTGGTCGAGGCCTTGCCGCGCGTGCTGGCTCAGTATGACGCCGAGCTGACCCGGCCGGTGGTCAAGCGGCTCGCCGCGCTCGGCATCGAAGTGATGACCGGGGCCAAAGCCAAGGGATTGTCGACCAAGGGCGACGCGCTGCTGGTCGAGACGGCGGACGGCAAGAATGCCAAGGTTACCGCCGACAGGATCCTGGTGACGGTCGGCCGCAAGCCGGTGACGGAAGGCTGGGGTCTCGAGCAGATCGATCTCGACAGGGCGGGCAAATTCATCCGCATCGACGACCAGTGCCGCACCTCGATGCGCGGCATCTTCGCCATCGGCGACGTCACCGGCGAGCCGATGCTGGCGCATCGCGCCATGGCGCAAGGCGAAATGGTCGCGGAAATCGTCGCCGGCCACAAGCGCAGCTGGGACAAGCGCTCAATCCCCGCCGTCTGCTTCACCGACCCGGAACTGGTGACGGCAGGGCTGTCGCCGGAGGAAGCCAAGGCTCAGGGCGAGATCAAGATCGGCCTGTTCCCGTTCGCCGCCAATGGGCGGGCGATGACCAGGCTCGGCGAGGACGGGTTCGTGCGCGTCGTGGCGCGCGCGGACAACCATCTGGTGCTCGGCATCCAGGCGGTCGGGCAGGGCGTGTCGGAACTGTCGGCGGCGTTTGGCCTGGCGCTCGAGATGGGCGCGCGGCTGGAGGATATCGCCGGCACCATCCACGCGCACCCGACACAAGGCGAGGGGTTCCAGGAAGCGGCGCTGAAGGCGCTCGGGCACGCGCTGCATATTTAGAGCGCTTACCCTCCCCCTTGTGGGGAGGGTCGATCCGCGAAGCGGAGCGGGGTGGGGGTCTTGACCGATCGTCGGCGCTCACCCCCACCCCGTCCCGCAATCTCCGCTTCGCTCCGATTGCGAGCCGACCCTCCCCACAAGGGGGAGGGTGAAGAGATCAGCTCGCGAGCCGGCTTACCATCTCGTGCTGCGCATAGGCCCGTCCAAAACGATTGGCCAGGAATGCATCCAGAGCGATGTCTTCCTGCTTGACGAAACCGGTGGTCGGCAGGCTGCCGTCGGCCAGCATGTCGAGCACGGCGCAGATGCCGGACGCCGTTGTGATCTGGATGGCGCTGCGGACCTGGTTGCCGACGCGCTGCGAATAGATCTTGTTGGCGTAGGTTTCCTGCAGCAGGCGGCCGTTGCGGCGGCCGGAGACGGTGACGAAGACGATGACCACGTCCTGCAGCGTCGCCGGCAGCGCGCTTTCGAAGATGTCCTTCAGCACGTCGCGGCGGTGGCGCAGGCCGAGGTCGTTGAGCAGCGCCTTCATGATGGCGGCGTGGCCGGGATAGCGGATGGTGCGGTAGTTCAGCGTGCGCACCTTGCCCTTCAGCGTCTCGGCCAGAGTGCCGAGCCCGCCGGAGGTGTTGAACGCCTCGTAGGTCACGCCGTCGAGCGAGAATTCCTCGCGCTCTTCCAGCGGCGGCACTTCGATCAACTCGCCCTCGACGATCGCCTCGCAAGGCTCGCAATATTCGTTGATGACGCCGTCGGTGCTCCAGGTCAGATTGTAGTTCAGCGCGTTGGAGGGGTATTGCGGCAGCGCGCCGACGCGCATGCGCACGCTTTCCAGCGAATCGAAACGGCTGGCGAGGTCGTTGGCGACGATCGAGATGAAGCCCGGCGCCAGCCCGCATTGCGGGATGAAGGCGCTCTTGCCCGAACGCGCCAGTTCCTTGACGCGGCGGGTCGAGACGACGTCCTCGGTGAGATCGAGATAATGCACGCCCGCACTGGCCGCCGCTTCAGCGATGCGCGTGGTGAGATGGAAGGGAGCGGCGCTCAGCACCGCGAACTTGCCGGCGAGGGCTGCTTCCAGGGCGCCGGCGGCCGCGATGTCGAGTTCGAGCGCCTCGACGCCGGCCGGCACTTCGGCCGCGGCAAGCTGTGCCGCCGAGCGGTCGACGAGGGTGACGCGGTAGTCGCCGGTCGCGGCGAGCATTCCGGCGATGGTCGAGCCGATCTTGCCGGCGCCGACGATAACGATGTTGTTTATGGTCACATACCCCTGCCAATTTCGATTTGCTTTAAGCAATTCCCGGACGGAAACCGCTCCGCACTTGCTGGAATCGCTCTTGAATTGGCGGAATCATCGCAGCTTGCCTGTCGAAAAGAAGCGTGAAATCCTGCAGAATGAACCTTATCTTTAGTCGATCTGCCGAAAGGATTCGTCGAAATGCTCAGCGAAGCCGAATACGCCCTGCTTTCCCTGCTGCGCTCCAACGCCCGCGCATCGACGGCCGAACTGGCGCGCCAGCTCGGCGTGTCGCGCACCACGGTGCAGAGCCGGATCGAGCGGCTGGAGCAGCGCGGCATCATATCGGGGTACGGCGTCAAGCTCTCCGCCGATTATGAGCAGGGGCTGGTCAGGGCGCATGTGCTGCTCACCGTCACGCCCAAACTCGCCGACAAGGTGGTGCGGGCGCTGCAGGCGCTGCCTCCCGTGCGGACGCTGCATTCCGTCAGCGGCAATTTCGACATGATCGTCATCGTCGACGCGCCGTCGATCCGCGACCTCGACGCGCTGCTCGACCAGATCGGCGCCATGGACGGAGTGGAGCGGACCTCTTCGTCGATCATCCTGTCGACGCGGATCGATCGGTAACGTCTCAGGGCCTGAGTTCCTCGCCCCCCACTCCCATCTACGCTATGCACACATCTTGTGTGACAGGCGTAACTGATTGGCGCGAGGCTTGATTGCCACGTGGTTCCCCCAATCCGTCGCTGCTTCGCAGCGCCACCTTTCCCCCCTCCGGAGGGAAAGGAAGGGAGCTTTGCTGGAAAAGCGTTGACGGCAAAAAGCTTGGCGCCCTTCCTCTACCCCGTCGATCGGGGGAGAGGTGTCTCGGCGAAGCCGAGACGGAGTGGGGGTCGACCAGCGCAGCATAAGTCTAATCCGTCGCCAGCGGAAAACTCACCACTACGGCCAGGCCCGGCTCACAATCCTCCAACGCAATCGATGCTCCGTGCAAGTCGGCGATGGCCCTGACGAGGCTCAGCCCAAGGCCGCTGCCTGGCGTCGAGCGGCTGTGGTCCAGCCGGTAGAGCCGCTGGAAGACTTTTTCTCCTTCCTCGGCGGGGATGCCCGGTCCATTGTCGGCGACGCCGGCAAGCACGCGGTCGCCCTGGCGTGCCACCGACAGTTTGATTGATGTGCCCGGCGGGCAATGGCGCAGCGCGTTCTCGACCAGATTGGCGAACATCTGTGTCAGCAATTCCGGATCGCCGTGGATGTGGCCGGCGGCCCGATGAAGCTCGGCCGACGACAGCGCCTTGCCGTCATCCTCGGCCACGTCGGTGTAGATCTCGGCGATGGTTTGCAGGATTTCGCCGAGATCGACATCGGTGAAGCGCGCCTTGCGGGCGCCGGCCTCGATCTGGGCGATGCGCAACAGCGCATCGAAGGTCTCGTTGATCTGGTGACCCTCCGCACGCGCGTCGGCCAGATCATCGGAGACGTCCTGATGCCGCGTTGCCTTGTCGGCGGCGCCCTCCAGGATCATCTGCAGCCGGTTGAGCGGCGTCTTCAGATCATGCGCGATGTTGGCGCTGACCTGCTTCATGCCGTCAACCAGGCCCGACAGGCGATCGAGCGCCGCGTTGATCTGGCTGGAGACGATGTCGATGTCGTCGCCCGTGCCGGTCAACGGAATGCGGGTATCGAGCCGGCCATGCGAGACATCGACCATGGTGGCGGCAATGCCGTCGAGACGGCGCTGGACACGCGAGGCAAGCAGCGCGCCGCCGGCGACCGCCAGGCCGGTGATGATCAGGGTTGCCCAGCCGAAGCTCATCATCGCCACGGTTTCCAACTCCTCCGTTTCGGAGAGACTGAAGGCGACCGTCAGATTGTTGCCGCCGACCAAACCGGAAAAGGCGCGATACTCCGTATCCGGAGGCACGCCTGGCAACACGGCGTCGAACGCCGAGAACCCGTCGGGAAGCCCGGCGGCGGTGAAATTGCCGGCCAGGTGGTTTCCGGCCGGGTCGGTCAGCGAAAACAGCTGTTCTTTCTTCGGGCTGAGCTTTGCATGGCTTTCGATCGTGGCGACAAGGTCCTCCAGATCGTTCGGGGCATAGGTGGCGGCGACGACCGAATAGGTTTCCTTGATGTTCTCGTCGAGCCGTTCGGCAAGATCGGCGCTCATCATCTGGTAGACGATGGCGCCCGACAGCACGAAGGCCAGCATGAACAGGAAGCCGAATGTCAGGGCGAGCCGGAACGGCGTGCTGCGCAGCAGGCGAGACCAGGTGCCGATCATGGCGCAAGCGGCGCGTGCAGGCTGTAGCCGGTGTTGCGGATGGTGTGGATGAGCTGAGCCTCGAACGGCTTGTCGACCTTGGCCCGCAGCCGGCTGATATGGGTCTCGACCACGCTGGTCTTGGGGTCGAAATGAAAGTCCCAGACGCGCTCCAGAAGCATGGTGCGGGTGATGACACGGCCTTCGCCGCGCATCAGCACCTCGAGCAGGCTGAATTCGCGCGGCTGCAGGTCGATCGGCTGGCCGTGACGCGTGACGCGCCGCATGATGAGGTCCATCTCGAGGTCGGCGACCCGCAGCACCGTCTTCTGCTCCTGCGCCGCCGGCCGGCGGCCGAGCGCATTGATGCGGGCAAGCAGCTCGGAAAAGGCGAAGGGCTTGACCAGATAGTCGTCGCCGCCCGCCTCCAGGCCCTCGACGCGGTCGTCGATGCCGCCGATCGAGGTGAGGAAGATCGCCGGCGTGCGCACGCCGGCCGCGCGCACCGCCTTGATCATCGACAGGCCGTCGAGACCCGGGATCATGCGGTCTGCGATGATCACGTCATAGCTGCCGCTGGTGGCGGCGAAGAGCGCGTCATGGCCGTTGCGCAGGAGGTCGCAGACGTGGCCGGCCTCGGTCAGTCCCCTGACGATATAGTCCGCTGTCTTGTGGTCGTCCTCGACGAGAAGAAGCCGCATCGCTGTCCCGGTTGATTGCCGATATCGGGCACAGGCTATCACCGGCATGGCCCCGTTCCTAGGATGGCATGGACCGGCAACCGACGAAGCCTAATCCGATCCCAGCAGGATCTCGTCGGCATCATCGGCGGTTTTCTTCAGTGTCATGTAGAGAACAAGTGCTGCGATGCAGGCCAGGAAGATCAGGCTGGTGAAGGTGGTGCCGAAGCCGAGGCCGCCATATTCGACCGGCTGCGACAGAAGATCGCCGAAAGAGGCGCCGAGCGGCCGCGTCAGGATGTAGGCCAGCCAGAAGGCCAGGATGGCGTCGAGGTGGATGAGATAATAGGCAAGCGCGATCAGCGCGATGACGCCGCCGAACATGAGGCCCGAGGTGAGATAGCCCATTTCGAAGCTCTCGGCGACGAGATCGCCGGCGGCGGTGCCGAGCGAGAAGGTGAACAGGATCGCCAGCCAGTAGAAGATCTCGCGCCGGGTGGTGAAGATGGTGTGGATCGACAGCGTTCTTTCGCTGGCGTACCAGACCGCGAAGGTGGCCACGAGCGCGACCGAGAAGGCAATCGTCGTCGTCTGCAGGCGCACGCCGAACGTGTCGACGAGGTTGTCGGTGATCAAGGTGCCGACGACGCTGATCAGCACCACCGCCAGCCAGTAGGCCCAGGGCACGTAGCGCTTCTGCGCGAACTGCAGGCCAAGGGCGACGATCAGCACGCCGGCCATGATCAGCGAGGTGACGGTCAGCCCGAGCCCGAGATTGACGGCGAGATAGTCGGCCGCCGTCTCGCCCATGGTGACCGCCATCAGCTTGATCAGCCAGAAGTCGAGCGTAACCTCCGGAACCCTGTTCAGGCTCTGTACGGCAGGCTGCTTGTTGGTTGGGAGCATGGCTGAAGTCCTGAGGTTGATGGTTGCGGCGGGAGGAAAGCGCATCGCGAGGGGGATCGTGCGATCCGCCCCCTGCACACCCTCGGATGAGGCCCGAGGGTGCTTTGGACGGCATGAATTACTTGCCCATGACTTTCATCGCCTGGGCGAAGAAGTCGTCGGCGCGCTTGTCGTCGTCGGCATTGCAGCGTTCGATCCCCTTGGTCTCCAGCTCCGAGACCTTGTTCTTGTCGGCGTCATTGAGCTTGGCTGCCGCTTCAGCGGCACGAAGGGCCTTCAAGCTTTCCTCACAAGGCGTGGGTGCCGCGTAAGCGGTGGAAATCGCTGCCGAGACAGCGAGGGTCCCCGCTGCGATGGCAAGTGAAAATCGCCTCATGAAACCATTCCCTATCTATGCCGGTGGTCCGGCCGCCGTAATTGAAGCCGACCTAAATGGCGGGCCGGCATTCGGACATTAAGGACGCGACTTCACTGCAGCCTGTCGCGGGGCATACAAATTCGTAAGGAAGACCGGGATTGGCGCAAAAGGCCTTTACGAACGCCGCTCGCTGCGCTGATAGAAGTGACCGCCTTGTATCCGCCATCAATGGCGCGCCCCAGTTCCGAACCCAAATCCGTGCCCCAGGAAACACGAATGACCTATGCCTCGCTCAAGCCGGTTTCACAGGCCTTCGTGCAGCGCAAGCGGCTGATCTTCGTGCGGGCGGCGGCAGTGCTGGCGGTGCTGCTTTTGTTTCTCACCAAGCCGGCGCTCAGCGAAGGCTCGAACGGGCATGAGACGCTCGAGTTCCTGGGCTTCTGCCTGGTGCTTGCTTGCGTTGCCGGCCGGCTGTGGAGCATCCTCTATGTCGGCGGCAAGAAGAACGAGGAGCTGGTTTCGACGGGACCGTTCTCGATGAGCCAGAACCCGCTCTATTTCTTCTCGACGGTCGGCGCGGTCGGCATCGGTCTGCTCTACGGCTCGCTGGTGGCGGCGGCCGTGCTTGGCGTCGCCAGCTTTCTCATCTTCCGTGTCACGGCGCGCAAGGAGGCCGAATATCTGCTTGGCAAGTTCGGCCCGACCTACACCGCCTATATCAAGGCGACGCCTCGCTTCTGGCCGAACCCGCTGCTCTACCGCGACGACGACCAGCTGCAGTTTTCGACGCGCGCGCTCAAGCGCACCTTCTTTGACGGGCTCTATTTCCTCGCCATCTTCCCGGCCATCGAGCTGATCGAGTATTTCCGGGAGACTGGCCTGCTGTTCCCGGCCTTCGTCACGCTGTACTGATCGGCCATTGTCGGGCTAATTTGCGGGTCATGCCGCACTTCCAGGAGCCTGCAGTCTCGGCTGAAAGCGAAGGGGTCCGCGTGATGGTCTTCACCACCGAACACGCGGCCGCCTGGGCCGAGCTGATTGCGGCGGTGCCGGCCGAGATCGGCGATCGCCTGGCGGGGCTGCGCAAGATCGCCGGGGTCACCGGCGTGGCGCATTGCAGCGAGGATCGCCCGGAGGCGATCGTGGTCGGCCAGCGCCGGCCGGCGGCGGCGATGATGCGCATCGCCCTGTTCTGGACTGCCGCGAACATCAGCGCGGGTGACGGCGCGCGCCTGCTCGAGGCGCTGGAGATGGAGGCGCTCGCGCAAGACGTGCTCTGCCTGCGCGCCGACGAGGATACCGCGTTGCGCATCGGCGGCCGGTGGGAGCGCCACGACGGCTTCCTGCAGCGCTGGATCGGCATCGAGCCCGCCCGCCCGCAGGGGCAGGTTCCGCCGTCCTGGCCGCAGACGGCGGGTTTTACCTGCGGGCCGTCGGCGCTTGCCATGGCCATGGCCGGGCTCGATCCGGCCTTGCTGCCGGACCGGGCGCTGGAGGTCGAGCTCTGGCGCGAGGCGACCACCATCATCGGCCCGAGCGGTCCGGGCGGCTGCGACCCCTACGGCCTGGCGCTGGCGGCGCACCGGCGCGGGCTGCGGGTCGAAATCTTCATGAGCAGCGCCGAACCGATCTTCCTCGACCGCGCCAGTTCGCAGGAAAGGCGCGGGCTGATGAGCTTCGTCCAGGCCGGCTTCAGGCGCGAGGCCGAAGCCGCGTCATTGCCGATCGAGGCACGCGTCTTTGCCGTCGAAGAGATCGGCCAGGCGCTCGACCGCGGCTTCTCGGCGCTGGTGCTGATCGACCATGCGCCGATGATGGGCGACACCTGCCCGCACTGGGTGCTCGTCCACGGCCATGGCGACGGCGTCTATTTCCTCAACGATCCCTGGATCGAGCCCGACCGGCTCGAACTGGCGATGGACGTCGTCGATCTCCCGGTCAGGGCGGCGGAGCTCGACCGGATGGCCTGGTACGGCAATCCGGCCTGCCGCGCCGCGGTGCTGGTCGGGCGATAGCGTCTGGGGGATTGGCGGCGGCTTTCCTCGAAGTCGGGATCGTCCCGGCTAATTCCGAACGTCAATGATAACCGACGAACGAGAGACGGAATTCCGCCACCAACAACCCGTCCCACCCAAGCACTACTAGCTTCCCAGCGGATAGGGCATGTAGCCGACGAAGCCGGCGATCTTCCAGCTGCCGCCGACCTTCCTGCAGAAATACAGCGTCTGCCATTTCAGCCGGTCGACGCTGCCATCCGCCTTGGCAATGGTGCCGTCGAACTTCTTGTGCAGCACGGCGCGGTCGCCGTCGACGTCGATATCGCGCAGGTTGGTGACGCGAAACAGCGCCTCGCGCAGCGGCTCGGCGAATTTGGTCGCCGCCGTCTCCTTGGCCTGGCGCAGCCACTCGTCGCGATAAATCTCCAGCCTCGGGAATTGCAGCCGCCAGGCGTCGGCATTGGCGAGGAAATGCGCATGCATGCCGAAGAAGCTCTCGGCGATGAAATCGTTCTCGACCATGGACCAGTCCTGGCCGATGAAGGCGTCGATGTCGCGCCGCACCAGCATCTCCCAAAGCGCGTGGCGGTCGGCGTCGCCTGACGGAAACGGGTTCTTGTCGAAGGTCATTCTCGGTCTCTCCAGTCTCGCACAGGCATCGGTCCGTCGCGGCTTGAAAGCCGTCCGGCAGGCGCGCACGATGCAAGCGCTCCTGTAATAAAGCAACATGAATTTCGAAGAATGTTGCTTTCCAACAAGGGCCCTATCGGGACCGGCCCGATCGCGCTAAATCTGCGGCGAGGCGGATGCCGCCCTGGTGTCCTGTCGCAAAATCAGAGGAGGCGATCCCGTGCCCAAGCAGACTTTTGGAACATCCCACGTGCCGCTGTCGCCCGCCGTGCGGGCCGGCGACTTCGTCTATGTCTCGGGCCAGGTTCCGGTCGGCAACGACGGCATCGTGGTCAAGGGCGGCATCACGGAACAGACCGAGCAGGTGCTCGCCAATGTGAAAGCGGCGCTGGCCTTGGCCGGCTGCACCCTGGACGATGTGGTGAAAACCACCGTCTGGCTGGAAGACGCGCGCGATTTCGGCGCCTTCAACGCGGTTTACGCCAGGCATTTCCCAAAAAATCCGCCGGCGCGCACCACGGTCGAATCGCGGCTGATGATCGACATCAAGATCGAGGTCGAGGCCGTCGCCTATCGGCCGGTCTGACAGGCGCAACGAAGCGGAGGTTCCCCTCATGCAATTCGACCTCCTGCTGAAGGGCGGACGGCTGATCGATCCGGCGTCCGGCATCGATGCGCCGCGCGATGTCGCCATCGCCAATGGCCGGGTCGCCGCGATCGATGCCGACATCCCGGCCGATCGCGCCGCGCAGGTCGTCGACGCGACCGGCTGCATCGTCGCGCCCGGGCTGGTCGACCTGCACAGCCACGTCTATTGGGGCGGCACCTCGCTCGGCGTCGATGCCGACCGGCTCGCGGCCAAAAGCGGCACCACCACCTTCATCGATGCGGGCAGTGCGGGCGCCGGCAATTTCCTCGGCTTCCGCCGCCACGTCATGGAGCGGTCCAGGGTGCGCATCCTGGCCTATGTCAACATTTCCTTTGCCGGCATCTTCGGCTTCTCGCAGTCGGTGTCGGTCGGCGAGTGCAGCGATCTCAGGCTTTGCGAGCCGCGTGAGGTGGTCGCCGCCGCGCGCGAACATGCCGATGTCGTCGTCGGCGTGAAGGTCCGCTCCGGCAAGCATGCCGGCGGCACCAGCGGCATCGCGCCGGTGGACCTGGCGCTGGAGGCCGCCGACAAGGCCGGCCTGCCGCTGATGGCGCATATTGACGAGCCGCCGCCCGGCCGCTCGGAAGTGCTGCCGCGGCTGCGACGCGGCGACATCCTCACCCATTGCTTCCGGCCGTTTCCCAACGCGCCGGTCTTCGCCTCGGGCGCGGTGCGGCCGGACATGCGGCTGGCGCGCGAACGCGGCGTCATCTTCGATCTCGGCCATGGCATGGGTTCGTTCGACTTCGACGTGGCGCGCGCCATGCTGGCCGAGGGGCTGGCGCCGGATGTCATCTCGAGCGACGTGCATCTCTACTGCGTCGACGGGCCGGCCTTCGACATACTGGTCTGCATGTCGAAGCTGATGGCGCTCGGCATGCCGCTGGTCGAGGTGCTGCGCGCGGCGACGCAAGCGCCGGCGCGGGCGATCGCCAGGCCGGACCTCGGCACGCTGGCGGTCGGCACCGTCGGCGATGTCACTGTCCTTCGCCAGCGGCCGGGCCGTTTCACCTTCGTCGACGCGGTGGGTGCTGCGCTGGTCGCCGATCAGCGGCTGGTGTCGGAAGGCATCGTCATCGGCGGCACCTGGTGGCCGAACGAGGCGGTCAACGATGTCAGCGAGACCGAGCGTTTCGAGGCGCATGCCGCCCATACGCATGTCGAGGTGGCGGCCCGGCACTTCGGGCACCGGCATGAGTGATTAGGCGTCTATCGGGCGAGGCGGAGATGCCCGGTAGGCAGGGGTTGTAGCTGTCTTGCGGCGGCACATTTTGGAACCGCCTTCCCCCACTCCGTCGCTGCTTCGCATCGCCACCTCTCCCCCCTCCGGAGGGAGAGGAAGGGAGCCTAGCTCGGTTAGGCTCGCACCTTTCCTCTCCCCCGTCGATCGGGGGAGAGGTGTCGAGCGAAGCTCGACGGAGTGGGGGTCGACCTCAGCCAGCGTTGCTCGGCTTCCCGTAAACCGGCGTCGCGATCCCTTCCATCCGCGCCTTGATCTGCAGCGCGACATATATCGAATAAAACCGCGACAGCGCCAGATTGCCGCCGTGGAACCACAGCGCTTCCTGCGCGGTCGGCTTCCACATGTTGCGCAGCTCGCCTTGCCAGGGGCCGGGGTCGCCCTTGACGCCGGAGCCGAGGCCCCAGCAGGGGCCGACCTTGTCGGCCACTTCGCGCGAGACGAGTGCCGCGACGTTCTCGTTCATCGACTGGTAGCCGGTGCAGGCGATGATGGCGTCGGCTTCGAGCTCGCCGCCGTCCTCGAACAGGATGCCGTTTTTCGTCAGCGCCTTGATGGCGACGCCGCTGCGGATGCCGATCTTGCCGTCGATGATCAGGTCCGAGGCGCCGACATCGATGTAGTAGCCGGAGCCGGTGCGGTAGGCCTTCATCAAGAGCCCGGTCTCGTCGTCGCCGAAATCGATGGCGAAGCCGGAGGCCCGCAAGCGTTCATAGAAGGCCGCGTCGCGCGCCTTGATCACCTCGTAGAGTGCGCGCTGGCCCTTGGGCACCAGCGCGAAAGGGGTCGAGGCGACGATCATGTCGGCCTTCTCGGTGGTGATGCCGCGTGCCAGCGCGTTTTCCGAGAAGATCTCGAAGCCGACCTCCATCAGCGTGTCCGATTTGACCACGGTGGTGGGCGAGCGCTGGATCATGGTGACGTCGGCGCCGCTTTCCCACAGGTCGACGCAGACATCATGCCCCGAGCTGGCCGCGCCGATGACGGCGACCTTCTTGCCGCGGAACTTGTCGCCGCTCGCATACTGGCTGGAATGCAGCAATTCGCCCTTGAATTCGCCGGCGCCGGCGAGGTCGATCTTTCGCGGCGGGCCGTAGGCGCCGGTGGCGAAGACGACGTGCTTCGGCTTCAGCGTGACCTGCCGGCCGACGCGGTCGACCACGACAGTCCATTCCTTCCGCGCCTCGTCATAGGAAGCGCTGAGGCATTTGGTGGCGACCCAGTAGTTGAGCTCCATGACGCGCGTGTACATTTCCAGCCAGTCGCCCATCTTGTCCTTGGGCGTGAAGACAGGCCAGTTTTCCGGGAACGGAATGTAGGGCAGATGGTCGTACCAGACCGGGTCGTGCAGCACGAGCGTGCGGTAGCGGTTGCGCCAGGAATCGCCGGGCCGCGCATTCTTCTCGATGACGATGGTCGGCACGCCGAGCTGCCGTAGCCGCGCGCCCAGCATGATGCCGCCCTGGCCGCCGCCGATGACCAGGCAATAGGGTTGCTCCGAAGCGCCGAGTTCGCGCGTCTCGCGCGCCCGCGCTTCCGACCAGGTCTCGCGCTCCGGGTCGGCCTTGTGGCGCACGCCGAGCGGCCGCGCCAAACCCTTGCGCTCTTCGAATCCTTTGAGATCGGTCATCGCGGTGAACAAGGTCCGGCAGCGGCCGTCGCGCAGGCGCATGATGCCCTGGCCTGACGCCACCGCCGTCTCGAAGGTGAACCAGGCTTCGATCGTGCCCTCGTCGGAGGTTGCGTCGCCGGTGATCTGCCATGCGGTTGGCCTGGTCGCCGCCAGCTTTGCCTCGAGCATCTCGGCGATGGCCTCGCGGCCTTCCATGGTCGTGACGTTCCAGGTGAAGGTCAAAAGATCGCGCCAGTAGCAGTCGTCGACGAACAAATTGCTTGCCGCGTTCGCATCGCCGGCGGCGAGCGCCTGCGCCAGGGAGTCGAGCCACGCGGTTGCCTGTTTCGTCGGTGCCATTTCGAGCATTCTTTTCCCTCTTCCTGCAGTGAACTAATCCCCGAGCGGCTCCATCTCCTTGCCGGTGCGGTGGATCTGGGCGTTGTATTTGATGCGGCGCACCGTTTCGCGGGCCGAGCCGTCGAGCTTGTAGGCCGAGGCCACGGCCAGAAGGTCGATCGCCGCCAGGAAGGCATAGCGCGAGGCGGTCGGCTTCAGCGTGTCGGGATATTCGGGCACCGCCACGGTCAGCCTGACGTCGCAGGCCCGCGCCAGATCGGTGTCGGGCGCGGTCACGGCGATGGCGTTGGCGCGGTAGTGCTTGGCAAGTTCGACGGCCTCGATGACCTCGCGGGTGCGCCCGGTCGCCGAAATGGCGATCACCAGGTCGCCCGGCTTCAGCGTCGAGGCGGTCATGCGCATCAGATACGGATCGCACTGGGCGCTGACCGTGATGCCGTAGCGAAACAGCCGGTACTGCGTCTCCTGCGCCAGTGCCGAGGAACTGCCGCCAAGGCCGAAGACGGTGACTTGCCGCGCCTTGGCGATCAGTTCGGCGGCCTTCTGCAGCTCACCCGGATCGAGCTGGCGTTCGGCCTCCTGCAACGCCCGGCGCGCCTCGCCAAAGACGGCGTTCCAGAACGGCATGCCATTGTCGTTGCTGACCGCCGGCGGCTTGGCCAGATAGAGCGCGCCGACGACGAGGCTCTGCGCCAGCTTCAGCTTGAAATCGCGCACGCCCTCGCAGCCGATGGCGCGGCAGAAGCGGGTCACGGTCGGCTCGCTGACGCCGGCGCGCTCGGCAATCGCCGCGTTGGAGGCGTCGACGGCATATTTGACATCGTCGAGCACGACATCGGCGACGCGGCGCTCCGCCGGGCTCAACTCCGCGTAGGAATCCTTGACCAGCGAGATGATGTCCGGGATGCGCCTGACATCGCGTCCCTCCGTGTCGTGGGTTGCAACAGGCTCGTGCTGGCTGTCAGCGTCGGTCATGAAGTCGGTCTTCCCTGCCTTTTCGACCTGACCTCTTATCATGTTTGCACGCTGTCGTTCCATGCGCCCCGCCGTGCTGCAACCGTTGCGTGCCACGGCGACAAGCTCGCGTTTCTTTTCGGAGTATGTAGGAAAGCAACAAGCATTTCAAGGTCGATATAACTCTGTAAAAACAGTGTATTAAGCGAAAGGTGGAATTTTCGTGATACGGTTACCACGTCGAGCGCTTGACAGCAAAGTAGGATAGTTACAGACTGATTTTGGCAGGGATGACCTACCGGATCATCACGCAATCTCCGAGGGGCGGATGAACGCGGGCGAGACAACAACGCCGAAGCTTGGCGTGCAGGCAGCGACCAAGATCTATCACACGGCGTCCGGTGACCTCTTGGCGCTGGACCGCTGCAGCCTCGATGTCCGGGCCAATGAAATCGTCTCGATCGTCGGCCCGTCCGGCTGCGGCAAGACCACGCTTCTGTGGTCGATGTCGGGTCTGCACAGCCTGACCAGCGGCGAAATCCGGCTCGACGGCCTAGGGATCACCGGTCCGCATCCCGATATCGGCATCGTCTTCCAGGAAGCCAACCTTTTGCCCTGGCGCAATCTCGACGCCAACATCCGCTTTCCCTTCGAGATCAAGGGCGAGAAACCGGACCGCGCCTGGATCGCGCATCTTCTGAACCGCGTCGGCCTCGACGGCTTCGGCGGCAAGTTCCCGCGCGAGCTTTCAGGCGGCATGCAGCAGCGCGCCGCGATCGTGCGGGCGCTGGCGCTGAAACCCTCGGTGCTGTTGATGGACGAGCCGTTCGGTGCGCTCGATAGCTTTACCCGCGAGGAGATGAACCGGCTGGTCGAGGAGATCTGGCTCGACACCAAGACCACCATCGTCTTCATCACCCACTCGATCGAGGAAGCGATCTTTCTGTCGGACCGCGTGGTGGTGCTGAGCGCCCGGCCGGGCCGCGTTGCCAAGGAATATCGCGTGCCGTTCGCGCGGCCGCGCTCGCTGGAGATCATGGCGACCAAGGAAGTCTTCGACCTCACCAACCGGATCAAGATGGACATTGTCGGCGAGCGCGCCAGGCCGAAGGCGCCGGAACAGGAGCGCGCCAGCGCCGAGATCGTGAGGATCAGGCCGTGAGCGACGCCATCCCGGAATTCTCCAAATCCAAATCGGGCGACGGCCAGGAGGTCAGCCTGACCAATCTGTCGGCCTTCGCCAGCGGCCCCGGCATCAAGTCGGGCAAGGAGGTGGCGGCCATCATCGCCGTGGCCGTGGTCATCATCGGCGGCATCGAACTGGCCTTGCGGCTGTTCCATGTGCCGCTCTACATCATGCCGCCGCCGAGTTCGATCGCCTATGCGCTGTTCGACGAGTTCCCGCTGATCGCGCCGCATCTCGGCTACACGCTGGTCGAGCTGGTGTCCGGCTTTGCCATCGGCGCAGTCGTCGGGCTGGTGCTGGCCGCCGTCATCACCCAGTTCCCCTTCGCCGAGAAGATCGTCGCGCCCTACATCCTGCTGCTGGTTACCACGCCGATGCTGGCGCTGGTGCCGTTGCTCATCCTGCGCTTCGGCTTCGGCTACACGCCGCGCATCATCGCGGTGGCGCTGGCCGCCGGGCCGATGGTGATGATCAACGCCGCCACCGGTTTTCGCCGCGTCGACAGCGCCAAGATCGCGCTGGCCCGCTCCTACGGCGCCAGCACCTTGCAGATCTTCTGGAAGATCCGCGCGCCGATGGCGCTGCCGATGATCCTGGTCGGGCTGATGATCGGCGCCATTTTCGGCCTGCTCACCGCCGTCGGCGCCGAGATGGTCGGCGGCGGCTTCGGTCTCGGCAACCGGCTGACCACCTATTCGTCGATGATCCAGATGCCGCAATTCTTCGCCGTGGTGCTGATCCTGTCGACGCTCGGCATCCTGATCTACGTGCTGTTCTTCCTCATCGGCAAGAAATGGGCGAGCTGGGAGGCTTGAAAACAAGGACTTGAAGCAAGACGCCCGGGAGGCGGGCGGCAGACCGACGTCAAACAAAAAGGGGAAAGCGATGACCAAAGACAATTCGATCCGCCAGGCGGGCATCTCCCGCCGCTATTTCCTGCAGGTCACCGGCGCCGGCCTGGTGACGGCAACCGCGCTCGGCGCCAGCGGCCTCAAGGCCAGGGCGGCGGCCTATGAGAAATTCACCTGGATCTCGCCGCGCGGCACGCTCGAAGTGCTCGACGACTATCCCTATTGGGCGGCGAAGAAGGCCGGCTATTTTGACGGGCTCGACACCGACATGCAGCCGGGACCGTCGGACGGCACGGCGACGGTGAAATTCGTCGATGTCGGCCAGGCGGACATGGGCTTCCCCTCGCCCGGCGTGTTCTCCTTCGCGATCCAGAACGGCATGAAGCTGAAGTCGGTGTTCCACATGGGCGCCCGCGACACGTTCAGCATCGCCTTCCGCAAGGGCGAGGGCTCGAACGACCTGAAAAAGCTCGAAGGCAAGACCATCCTGCTCGGCTCTGCCGCCTGGCAGTCGATCACCGATCCGCTGCTCGCCGCGCAAGGCGTCGACATCAAGAAGGTGAAATATGTCGAGGCCGGCTGGCCGACCTGGGGCACCGCGCTCGCCGGCGGCCAAGGCGATGCCGCCCTTTCATGGGAAGGGTTGCGCGCCGAATGGATCGCCAAGGGCCTCGACTTCGAATACTGGCTCGGCGTGAAGAACTCCAAGCTGCCGGCCAACACCTTTGTCGTGCGCGCCGCCGATATCGAGGATGCCGACAAGAAAGCGTTCCTGGAAAAATACCTGCGCGGCTGGGCGATGGGCCTCGAATTCGGCTACCAGAATCCGCGCGCGGCGGTCGAAGCTGTGTTCGAACAGTTCCCGACACTGGCCAAGAATCTCGGGCCGGAGCTCGGCACCACCTCGATCCTGCAGCAGATCAACGTCTTCCGTGGCGACATGGACAAGCGCGGCGGCTGGGGCTCGCACGACATGGCGAGCTGGCAGGGCTTCTTCGACGAGATCCACAAGATCGGCCAGATCACCAATCCGGTGAAGGCCGAGGATGTCTGCACCAACGATCTGATCCCGGCGGCCAACGATTTCGACAAGGCCAAGGTCAAGGCCGATGCCGACGGCGTCAAACTGTCGGAAGGCTTCGCCGCGCTCGATGTCGAGAAGATCAAGGCGCATCTGTTCGATTCGGCGGTGAAGTAGGGCCTGCGATCGTCGGGGTTGGCGCTGCCCCTCATCCGCCTGCCGGCACCTTCTCCCCGTATAGTGACGGGGAGAAGGGAGATGACCGCTACCTCGGCGCATCTTCTGCGGCGTTGGCAATTGGCGAAATCATCGATGTCAGCGTCTTTCTCCCCGTCTCTATACGGGGAGAAATGCCCGGCAGGGCAATGAGGGGCAGCGCCGAGCTGACGTGATTGCCCGAATAAACATACAGGCAGCGGCAACCGATCGCCGCCCAAGATCCAATCAAGAATGTGGGAGGCTGATGTGGCCGACAAGGTAAAAGTGCTGGTGGTGGGTCTCGGCAATATGGGGGCGTCGCATGCCAGCGCCTATCACCGCTCCGAGGGGTTTGAGATCGTCGGCATCATGAGCCGCTCGATCAAGAGCAACAAGAAGATCCCGGCGGAGCTAGCCGGCTATCCGCTCTACGAGGATTTCGACCTGGCGCTGAAGGAGACGAAGCCGGACGCGGTGTCGATCAACAGCTGGCCGAACACGCACGCCGAATATGCGCTGAAGGCGATCGCGGCCAATTGCCATGTGTTCATGGAAAAGCCGCTCGCCACGAACATCGAGGACGCCGAGAAAGTCGTGGCGGCGGCGCGCGCCAAGAACCGTAAGCTGGTGCTCGGCTACATCCTGCGCGTCCACCCCTCCTGGATCAAGTTCATCGAAGTCGGCAAAACGCTCGGCAAGCCGCTGGTGATGCGGCTCAACCTCAACCAGCAGAGCAGCGGCAGCGCCTGGCACTGGCACAAGAACCTGATCGATTCGCTGATCCCGATCGTCGATTGCGGCGTCCACTATGTCGATGTCATGTGCCAGCTGACCGGCGCCAAACCGGTGCGGGTGCACGGCATCGGCGCCAAGCTCTGGGCGGAAGCCGACAAGCAGAATTACGGCCATCTGCACGTCACCTTCGATGACGGCTCGGTCGGCTGGTACGAGGCCGGCTGGGGGCCGATGATGAGCGAGACGGCCTATTTCGTGAAGGACGTGGTCGGCCCCAAGGGCGCGGTGTCGATCGTCGCCGGCCAGGCGCCAAGCGCGGCCTCGGACGCCGAGGTTTCCAACTCGGCCGACATCGACCGCCACACCAAGACCGATGCGCTGAAGATCCATTACGCGGCGGTCGACGGCGACAAGAATTTTTCGAAACCCGACGAGATCGTCAGCATGGAGGACGAGCCCGGCCACCAGGAGCTGTGCGACCGCGAGCAGGCCTTCTTCCTGCGCGCCATCCGCGAGGACATCGACCTGACCGAGCAGATGGACGCGGCGGTCAACAGCCTGCGCATCGTGCTCGCCGCCGAACAGAGCATCGAACTGGGGCGCACCGTCGAGCTGGCCTGACGTTGGCGCCAGCCCCCTCATCCGGCCGCTACGCGGCCACCTGTGCCGGGGCGAGTCACGGGCCTCGCCCGTCCTCCGGACCCCCGTGGGGGAGAAGAGGGAAGCGCTAGCGCTCGTAGTCTCCTCTCCCCCTCGGGGAGAGGACAGCCGAGCGAAGCGGAGGCTGGGTGAGGGTGAGTCTCTCAGACATAGAAGGAGCAATACATGACCGCCGTCACCGACAGTCTGTTGAAAACCTATGCCGAGTCGGATGCACTTGACCTCGCCGCGCTGGTGCGCGGCGGCCAGGTTTCGCCGGCCGAACTGGTCGAGGCGGCAATCACGCTGGTGGAGCGGCTCAATCCGGCGCTGAACGCGGTGATCCACCGCCTCTATGACATGGCGCGCGCGCAGGCGCAGACGGTGGACAGATCGGCGCCCTTTGCCGGCGTGCCGTTCCTGCTCAAGGAACTGGCCTCGTCCTGGACGGGCGCGCCGAACACCAATTCTTCGTTCTATCTGAAGGACGTCGTCGCCGACTCCGACACCGAAGTGGTTCGCCGCATGAAGGCGGCGGGGCTGGTGCTGGTCGGCAAGTCGAACGCGCCTGAAAACGGCTGGTCGATCACGACCGAGCCGAAACTCTACGGCACGACCAAGAATCCATGGAAGGAAGGCATCACGCCGGGCGGCTCCAGCGGCGGCGCGGCGGCGGCCGTCGCTTCACGCATGGTGCCGATCGCCGAAGCCAGCGACGGCGCCGGTTCGATCCGCATTCCCGCCTCCTGCTGCGGCATTGTCGGCCTGAAACCGTCGCGCGGCCGCGTCAGCCTCGCGCCGTTCGGCGACTATTGGTATGGCGGCGCCTATTTTCTCTGCTGCTCGCGCACGGTGCGCGACACGGCGGCCTATCTCGATGCCGTCGCCGGCGCGCTGCCGGGCGATCCCTATACGCCGCCGGTTCCCGATGCCTCCTGGCTCAGCCTGTCGGCCCGCGCGCCGAAGACGCTGCGCATCGGCTTCACCGTCACGCCGCCCAACGGCACGGCCATCGATCCGGAGGTGAAGGCGGCTGTGCTGGCGACGGTGGCCGCGCTCGAGCGGCTGGGACACCATGTCGAGGAGCACGACATGCCGCTGGACGCCAACGGCGTGTGGGCGACCTACACCAACATGACCTGCGTGCAGACGGCGGCGACCTTCGACTATCTGGAAACGGCGATCGGCCGGCCGGTGACGCCTGCCGACGTCGAGGCGGTGACCTGGGCGATCATCGCGCGCGGCCGCGCCACCAGCGGCGTCAGGCACATCTCCGATGTCGAGCAGCTCCGGCAGATCGGCCGCGWCATTGTCGGCGATCTCAACGTCTACGACCTCTTCATCACGCCGACGCTGACGCAGCTGCCGCGCCCGTTCGGCTATTACGACATGTCGGAGACGGACATCGACCGCTACAACGCCAAATGGATGGATGCGGTCTTCGCCTTCCCCTTCAACATATCAGGCCAGCCGGCGATCACGCTGCCGCTCGGATGGTCGAAGGGCGGCGTGCCGATCGGCGTTCAGCTGGTCGGCCGCTATGGCGACGAGGCGACCGTGCTGGCGGCATCGGCGCAGCTGGAGCAGGAGATGCCGTGGAGGGACAGGCGGCCGGCGGTGAGTGGTTAGGATGTGCTGATATTCAGGTGATGCCGGCCTGCAAGCGGCGGTGCCCTGCGCTTCCGGTCCTCACGTACTTTAAGTACGCTCCGCTCCGGTTCTCGGGAACCACCGCTTTCGGCGCGGCCTGACCTGAATCTCAACACATCCTATGGCGCGTAGTCCAACAGCGCGCCGCAGTTTCGGTGCCGAGATGCCATTTACCCAACCATCTCCAGCCGCCTCGGCAGCCGGTTCATCGGCCTCGGCCCGTCCGCCGTGATCAGGAACTGGTCTTCCAGATTGAAGCTGGCAAGGCCATCGATATAGAGCGGGATTTCGAAGGCCAGCACCATGCCGGCCTCGATCACCACATCGCTGTCGGCGGCGATGAACGGCCATTGCTCTGAGAATACCGATTGCCCCACGCTGTGGCCAAAATGGCCGCGGCGGTAGGACGGCAGGCCTTGCCGCGCCAGGCTCCCGGCGGTGACACGGTGGACATGAGCGAGCGTGTTGCCGGGGATCAATGCCGCCAGCCCGTCCTCGAAGGCGCGCTCGGCGATCGCATGCAGCTCGGCCTGGTCCGGGGAAGGCGGTCCGAAGGTGAAGTTGCGCGACATGTCGGAGGCATACCCACCGACCGTGCAGACCATGTCGCATTTCAGGGGATCGCCGGCCTCGGCCCTGGCATCGGCGCCCTTGGCGCGGGCGCCCAGCGTCACATATTCGGCTGTCAGGACCGTATGCGACAGGCCGGCGGCCGCGTCGGTGACGCCCTTGCGGTAGAGCGCGATGAGATCGGCCTGGCGCATGCCGGCCAGCGCGTCCACCTGCAGCCGCTCCAGCCCGGCTTCCGAGAGGAAAATGCCTTGCTGCAAGAGGTCGATCTCACGCTGTGATTTGATGGCCCGCAGCCTGTCCAGCACGGGCGAGCCGTCGACGACGGGGCAATCCGGCAGCAGCGCCTGGATGGAAGCGAAATCGGCGGCCGGGACAAAGTCGAGGTCGATGCCGAGCGTTGCGCGCGCCAGTCCGAAGTCGTCCAGCAGCACCCGCAGCTGGCGCAGCGAACCGGCGAGATCGAAGGTGGCGGGCCGCGAGAAATCCGGCGTGCGGCCAAGCAAGGCAAGGCCGGCCTCGATGCGTTCGGCCAGGGGCAGCCCGTGCGCTGTCTCGACTGGCGCGGATTCGATCCAGATCGGGTGCGAACGCACGACCGCCTCGGGCATGGCGAGCCGCAGCTGCGCCGCGTTGAAGTCGGCGACGACGACGCCGATCGGCAGGTCCTGTCTGGCCGGGATGACGACAAAGCCGCCGCCGGCGCGCCGGAACAGTCCCGCCGGGCCGATCCATGCGCCGGTGGCATAGTGGAAGGCTTCCGGCGCGCAAAGCACCAGCGCGGCAATGCCGGCGCGTTCCATCAATTGCGCGGCGTGCTGGCGGTCGACAAAGCCTGTCATGGGTTTCTCCGGATGGCCTGGCGGCAACGGAGCATTGCGGGCGCGGACAATCAAGCGCCGAATGGGAGATCCGGCGGCCGGCAGATCGCGCATTGGCTGGTGCTGCAGGCGACTGGCACGAAGACCCCGTGGGACTTGATACCCACCCCATCTCTTTCAAGGGGCGGCGCGAGCTTCGCCAATCGGCCGCCTCTGCCACGGGTTAGGATTGTTGGGCGCGTGTGCCCTATGGCTGTCGCAAGACAGCGAACGGCATTACCCGCTACTTGATCGATTCCAGCTTGGCCACCGCGGCGCCGAAGCCTTTGAGGGAAACCGGGATGGTCACCGGCTTGCGCGTCACCGATTCCATGCCGATGTTCATCGTCGTCCCCGACTTCATCGCCTTGGCCAGTTCCGGCGCCACCGGCACCGCGGCATAGGCGCCGTTCTGGTCGCTGGTCTGGATGGCGACGGTGACTTTCTTGCCGCTGTCGACCTGATAGCTGACGCCGGACGGCAGGAACAGCCCATGCGGCAAGGCGAGCAGCATGGCCAGGCTGCCATTGCCGCTGTCGCGGCGCACGGTCACGGTCAACACGCGCTGGCCTGTCTTGGCCTCGGTGAGGTTCTGCGACACCTGGCACTGAAGGTCGCCGGCCGCAGAGTCGCTGGAACAGTTAACCGCCAATGCATTGGCGTCGGCCGGCTTGGGTCCGGCCTCCTTGGGTTGAGACTGTTTGGCTTGGGCCTCCTTGGGGGTGTCCTCCGCAAGCGCCGGGCCAGAAGAAGCCGACAACAGCCACAGAGCAGCCGATGCCGCGACCATGCGAAGTAGATTAGACTTCGCTAAAATAATTGCCATGTTCTTCATGCCCCGCAGTTTTCCTTGCCCCGGCAGGTATTCTCCTGGAAAAGGCTTGATACAACAAGGGCGACGGTTCCGAAAGCCGAGTCCCTGGCCAAGCAAGCCGGCAAATCTACTGTGGCAATATGGCCACAGGACAGAACTTTGAGGTCGGACAACAACACTCACAACATTCCGGGCTCGCTATACAATAGAATTCACGTAAGAATTAACACGCGGGACGTGTAGTCCCAGAAGGACTCGCCAGGGATGGGAACTACCGAGACGTCTCGGCAGGTTGGTGGGTGGTTGCGCGTGGGGAGGCTTTCCACGTGCGCGCCGGCTATGGCCGCTTGCGAATTGCAAGACAGCTGTGGAAGACGACGGCGCTGACGACGCTGGCGCTCGGCCTTTCAGGCGTGGTTGCCCATGCCGACCCCGACGGGCTCTGGCAGCCGCAGATCCGCGCCATTGTCGGCGCCGACAACAATGGCGGCAACGCCGCGCTCGAAGGCTTCATACCGATCAAGCAGACGGCGGAATCGGTGCTGTTCCTCGATGTCCGGGCCAAGCACGATTTCAAGGATGCGTCGGGCCAGGACATCGGCCTCGGCATTCGCCGCATCGTCAATCCGGACCTGATGCTCGGCGGCTACGCCTATATCAACCTCGAGAACTACAGCGGCACACAGTTCACCGCCGGCACGCTGGGCGTCGAGGCGATCACGCCGAATTTCGACGCGCATGTGAACGTCTTTGTGCCCATCAAGGGCGACTCGACCGATCATTCGACCAGCTCGACCCTGTCGATGGTCAGCAACCAGCTGATCGAACAGATATTGGTGCTCGACCACCGCGACTACGCGGCCTGGGGTATCGAAGGCGAGATCGGCGCCCAGGTTCCGGTCAACCTGCCCGACAAGCACTCGCTGCGGCTCGACATTGGCGGCTACCATTTCGAGGATCCGCACGGCGATGACGGCAGCGTGACCGGCGCCAAGGCCGGTTTCGAATACACGATCGGCGATGTCTTCGGCAGCGGCACCGAACTGGTCTTTGCCGGCGAGGTCCGCAACGACAATCGCGACGACACCCAGTTCGCCGGCAGCGTGCGGCTGAACATCCCGTTCAACCCCGGCCATGGCTCGGACACGACCGCGGCCATCGGCACGGACCCGGTCTATCCGGTCAGCGAAGGCCTGCGCAAGCGCGTCAACGAACGCGTGCGCGGCGATATCGGCGTCAGGATCCAGTCGCAGGAGATCAACGGCGGCACGACGACGCGGGTCGCCATCAACGCCGCCACCAATGCGGCGTTCGGCAAGTTCTATTTCGCCGATGGCGGCCTGGCGGGCGCCGGCACGCAGGCCGACCCGACGACGCTGGACGACGCGGTCACCAAGGCCGGCACCGGCGGTTTTGTCGTCGCGCTCGGCGGCAATGGCAATCTGACGACTGCCGGCGTGACGCTGGCCAACGGCCAGACCGTGATCGGCGGCGGCGAAAGCGTCACCGCGAAACTGGCCAACGGCGGCACCGCCACCTTGAATCTGGGCGGCAGCGACGGCACGATCCAGGGCACCAATGTCGCCAACAATGTCATCACGCTCGGCACCGGCAACACGCTGAACGGCATCACCATCACCGGCGGCGCCGACGGCATCTTCGGCAACAACGCCGCCGGCACGACGCTGACCAATGTCACGGTGACGGGCGCCGGCGGCAACGGCGCCGAATTCAAGGGCAATTCGACCAATGTCAGCGCGTCCAATTTCACCGCGACCGGCAATGGCCTCGACGGCCTGCATATAGAAGACAACGGCACCTACAATTTCACCGGCACGACATTGCTGTCGGGCAATCTCGACGACGGTCTGGATATCACTGGCCAGGGCACCTACACCTTCGCCACCGTCAATGCGCTGAACAATACTGATCGCGGCATAACCGTGCAGGGCACGTCGAGCGGCGGCAGCTTCACCACCACCGGCGGCACCATCTCCGGCAATGGCGGCATGGCCGTCTTCATCGACCCGATCACCGCGCATGTGGTGCTGGATTCGATCAGCCAGACCGGCGGCACGTCGGGCGTGGTGCTCGACCACGTTTCGGGCAGCTTCACCGTCAACGGCGCGACGACGATTTCCAACACGACGGGACCGGCGATCGCCATTTCCGATTCGCCGGCGACGATCCGCTTCGGCGACATCAACCTCACCAATCCCGGCGCCGACGGCATGTCGTTTGCCGGCGTCAACGCGGCGGTGGTGGCCGGCAACATCGTCATTTCCGGCCTCGGCGTCGGCACGGGTCTCGACTTCTTCGGCAGCCAGACCAATTTCACCGCGCAGTCGCTCAACATAACCGGGCCTGGTGCCGCAGGCACCATCGGCATCGATCTCGCCGGCACCACCGGCGGCGCCTCGATCATCATCACCAATGGCGGTTCCATTTCGGGCGTCGATACCGGCGTTCGCTTCGGCATATCCGGGTCGCTCGCCAATTCGGCCAATGCCGAATTCAGCTTTGGCGGCGGCTCGATCGCCGGCAGCACCGCTTCGCTCGACGCGCGCGGCCTCAACCAGACGCTCGGCCATTACGCGTTCGGCTCGACCAGCTTCAGCGGCCCGCAGCTGTTCGACCCGCAGAACGTGATCTTCGTCGGCTCGACGGCGACCGGCCTGATGGACGGCTCCTCGCTGTCGAACCTCGCCTCGTTCACCACGGCCAACGCCAACACCGACAGCGACGCCATCTTCGTGCTGGTCAATGATGGCACGCCCATCGATGCTTCGGGTGGCTTCTCGCTCAGCAGCGGGCAGACGCTGGCGTCTTTCGGCAATGGCCGCTCTTTCTCGCTCGGCGGCGTGCCGATCAATATCACCGGCGACAATGTCCAGCATGGCGTGACCGTCTCGGACCCGGCCGGCGCGGCGACGCTGACCAATTCCGGCGCCGGCGATGTCGTGACGCTGGCCAACAACACCTCACTGCTCGACTTCAACATTTCAGGCGGCGGCGCCAACGGCATCCATGGCAGCGGCGTCAGCGCGGTCACCATCTCCGGCCTGAACGTCACGGGCGCGGCTTTGAACGGCGTGCTGTTCGACGGCACCAACAGCATCACCGCCAACAATCTGAACTCGAGCGGCAACACCGGCAGCGGCCTCGAGATCGACAGTGGCGACAGCACCTACAATTTCACCGGCACGACGACACTCTCGAACAACACCGGCCAAGGCCTGCTCGTCGGCGGCGCCGGAACCTATGGATTCGAGACGCTCGACGCCAAGGACAATGGCGCCCAGGGCGTCTTTGTCACCTCGCTCGGCGCCGCAAAACTGACGATAACGGGCGGCACGATTTCGGGCAACGGCCTCCAGGGCGTGCTGATCCAAAGTCTCGGGCTTGGCAACGGTACCGAACTCGATGTCACGCTGGACTCGGTAAGCCAGACCGGCGGACAGAATGCCATCGGCCTGTCCCACACCAGCGGTAATTTCTCCGTCACCGGCACGACGACGGCCTCCAACACGCTTTTTGACGGCATCTTCATAGGAGACAGCTCCGCCACCGTCGATTTCGGCGGCGCGGTCACCATCACCCAGCCATCCCGCGACGGCATCCGCCTGTTGAACAACACAGGCACGATCAGCTTCCACGGCACGACGACGATCACAAATCCGGGCGCCTCCAACAGCGCAATCAGGGTCGGAGACGGCGGCACGGTCCACTTCGCCGATGTCGACGTCACCGGGCTTGTAGGCGGCAGGAGCGGGCTCCGCGTCACGGGAACATCGACCGTCACCGCGACCACGCTCGATGTCGCCGGCACCGGCACCTCGACCGGCATCGACCTCTCCGGCACCAGCGGCGGCTCGGTGACTATCGGCAGCGGCGTCATTTCCGCCGGGACCGGCGTGCAGATGGGCACCAACGGCGCGTCCGGCACCACCGCCAACACGACATTCTCGTTCGGCGCGGCCGGCGGCGCCGTCATCACCGGCACGGCGGCGTCGCTCGACATGCGCGGCCTGTCGCCAGGTAGCGGTACCTATGCCTTCAACACCACGGTCCTGAACGGCCCGCAGCTGTTCGACATCGCCAATGTCGTCTTCGTCGGCGCCGCCAGCACCAACGCTGGTGACGGCTCCAGCGTCAACGACCTGATCAACGCCACCGCGGCGGACGCCCTGGCGGCTCCCGCCAACACGATCTTCGTGCTGGTCAACAACGGGGCCGGAAACATCAACACGGATGCCGACGGCTTTACGTTGGCCGATGGCCAGTCGATCGTTTCCTTCGCCAATGGCGCCTCGGTGAGCCTTGGCGCGCCGCCCGCCAATGTCACCGGGACCAATGTCATCACCGGCACGCAGTTCCAGGCCGATCCTTTCGGCAATGGCGGCGCGACGCTCAACAATTCGGCCGGCAACGCCATCGATCTTGCCAACGGTAACCTCGTCGCCAACCTCACCGTCAGCAGCTCCGCCACCGCAATCGATGGAACGGGCATCGCTGGCGCAACGATCAACGGCGTGACGGTCAGCAGCGCCGCGACAGGCCTCGTCCTCGACGGCGTGACCGGCACGGTGACGGTCGGCGGTCTCAATGTCCAGAATGCGAGCCAGACCGGCATCGCGCTTGTCGGTTCGAGCGCGATGGTCAATTTCACCGGCAACACGAAGATCGCCAACGCCACCAATGTCGGGCTGTTCGCCAACAATTTCGACGGCACCGCCAGCTTCGACGATCTTGACGTCACCGGCGGCGGCACAGGCGTCGGCATCGTCGCCGGCTCGAGCGGAACCATGACGTTCGGGACCGGGAGTTCCATCGCCGGTACGATCAGCAACGCCTTCTCGATCACCAACTCCACGCCCAACGTCACCTATAACGGCACCATCAGCCAGACCGCTGCTGCAAGCGCGGTGAGAATTTCCAACATGACCGGCGGCACCGCCACCTTCGGCGGCAAGATCACCGCCAGCACCGGTGCGGCCAATGCGATCGACCTGACCGGCAACACCGGCGGCACGGTCAACTTCAATGGCGGTCTCGACCTGACGGCCGATGGCGGCTTCGCCTTCAGCGCCGTCGGTGGCGGCACGCTGACGGTGACCGGCTCCAGCAATACCGTGGCGACCGGTCTCGGGCCGGATGAAAAGGGCATCCAGATCGCCGGCATGACGATCGGTGCGGCCGGGGTGAACTTCTCCAGCGTTGCCGTGGACGGCTCGGGCGGCGGCGTTTCGACCGGCATCGCCATTTCCAACACCAGCGGCGGTAACGTCACCTTTGGCGGCGTCGACCTGTATCGCATCAGCGGCGTCGCCATCAGCCTCAACAATGTCAGCGGCACCTACAGCTTCAACGGCACGACCAAGGTCGACACCGTGGTGGGCGGCGGCGCCGGCTTCCTGGTTCAGAACAGCGCCGCGACCGTCAATGTCGGCAATCTCGTCACCACGAATATTGCCGGCGCCGATGTCAGCCTGGCCAACAACACCGGCACGATCGGCATTGGCGGCACCATCACCAACAGCGGCTCGGGCGACGGCGTCGTCGTCTCCGGCGGCAGCGCAGCGATCACGGTGTCGGCGGCCATATCCAGTTCGGCGACCGCACCGGGCACGGCGGTCAAGGTCGACGGCATCACCGGCGGCTCGGTGGCCTTCAGCGGCGCGGTCAATTCGACCGGGACCGGGACAGGCGTGTCGGTCTCGAACACCGCCGGCGGCAGCAGCGTCGGCTTCGGTTCGGTGACCGTGTCGGGTGCCGCCGGCAACGGCATCGACATATCAGGCAATGCCGGCTCGGTAACGTTCGCCGGGACGACCAGCGTGACGCTGGGATCGGCCGCCAACGCCGCCGGCATCAATTTCAGCGGCACCAATGCCAATGTCACCTTCGGCGCGACCAACGTGACCATGAGCGCCGGCGCCGGCCAGACCGGCATCGACTTCACGGGTTCTTCCACGACGGCCGGTTTCGGCGTGACAACTATCACCGGCACCGGCATTCTCACTTCGCGCGGCATCGACCTGTCGTCGACGACGGGCAACAAGACCATCACCTTCCAGCGCGGCTCCAGCATCACCAATCTCGGCATCGGCGTCGAACTGGCGCACGATCTCACCACCGCGACCTCGGCCAATGCCAACTTCACCTTTGGTGACGGCAATTCGGCCGACGGGCTGCAGTCCACCATCAGCGCCACGGCCGTTGGCGCCTACACCGTCAACACGGTCGGGCTCAATCCGGCATCCGGCAACTACGATTTCGACGACGTGTTCTTCACCGGCAACGCCAATCTGGCGTCGGCGGTCGGCGTGGTCACCTTCGTCTCGCAGTCGGGTGGCGTCATCGCCGCCGGCACGGACGGGCTCAGCATGTCGGTGAACACGATCTCGGTCGCCGCCGCCGATGCCCTGGCCGGCACGCAGACCTTCGCCTTCGTCGGCACCGTCGATCTCAGCGGCACGCCGTTCACGCTCGATTCGGGCCAGTCGATCACCGGCTTCGGCAACAACAGCTCCATCCTCGTCTCCGGCACCATCCAGCCGGTCAATGTCCAGGGCAATCTCGGCGCCACCGGCGGCAACGTCACCGGCAATGAGGGCGTGGTCACCGGCACGGGCGGCTTGCTGAATCTGCTCGGCAACAATCAGGTGCGCAACACCGCCTTTGATTTCAGCGGCGCCATCGGCTCGGTCTTCACCATCGACCAGAATGCCGGCGGCTTCAACAATGCCGGTGGTATCGTCATCGAAGGCGTCACGGTCAGCAATGTCGCCAGCGGCAGCTTGGCGTTCAATGTCACCAGCCTCGACACCAACCTGTCGATCGCCAACAACAATATCAACGTTGCCGGCACGCTGCTCAAAGTCACTGCCGGCACCGGCAACATAACGCTGACGCGCGGCATCCTGCCGAACAGCGCTACGGCAGGGACGCTGACCGGCGGTGGCGTCAACATCGATAGCCGCACCGGCGGCCTGGTCAATTTCACCGACAAGGTGACCGTCAACGGCAATGGTGTCTCGCTCACCAACAACACCGGCTCCACCGTCACCTTCGCCGATGTCGATATCACCACCAACGGCGCGGCGGCGTTCACTGCAACAGGCGGCGGCGCGGTCAATGTCACGACCGGCACGATCAACGCCACGAATGCGCAAGCGGTGGCGCTTGACGCATCACGGCCGGCATCAATTTCGCCTCGACCAGCGCGACATTCGCTTCCGGCAACGGCATCGACCTGCAGAAACTCAGCGGCACGGCGAGCTTCGGCACCGGCACGCTGACCAATACCGGGTTGGGCACGTCGTTCAATGTCGGCTCGGCGACCGCGCTCAGCGGCGGCAACGCGACGATTTCCTATGGTGGTACGATCGCCACCAACGGCGCCGGCGCCGCGGTTTCGATCCAGAGCATGACCGGCGGCTCGGTGACGCTGTCGGGCAACCTCGCCGACAGCAACGCGACGGCTGGCGGCAACATCCTCATCGCCGGCAATGATTCGGCCACGATCACCTTCTCGGGCTCGAGCAAGGTGATCAGCTCGGGCGCGACCGACGGCGTCAACATCGGCTTCCCCGGCGGCTTCCCGTTGGGCACCCCAAGCGCGAATACGAACTCCGCGATCAACTTCACCGGCGGCGGCCTCGACATAACGACGACGACGGGCGCCGGCTTCGAAGCCATCGGGGATGTCGTCAATTTCCCGCCCGGCCCGCCTGCCACCATCACCGTCTCCGGGACCGGCAACAAGGTCAACTCCGGCGCCGACGGCCTCGTGGTTGTCGGCACCAATGTCGGCGCCAGCGGCATGACCTTCGACAGCATCACGGCGACGTCGACCAACAATGCCGCCGGCGTGTTGCTGCAGGCTGCCGATCTTGCCGGCGACGTCAACATTGGCGGGTTGAAGGACACCGGCTACATCGGTGCCTCGCTGGCCGGCCTGAGCGGCGCGGGCGTGGTCAATTTCACCGGCACGACCGATCTGGACGTCAGCTACGAAGGCTTCGAGATCGGCGGTCAGGTCGGCACCGTAAACATCGCCAATGTCGCCGGATCCACCTTGACCATCGATGGCAGCCAGATCGGCATTGCGCTTGCCGTCCTCCAGACCGGGACCGTCAACGTTGGCGGCAATGGCGGCAGCGCCAGCATCGGCGCGACGACAAGCACCACCGGTTCGGCCATAACCCTGTCCGGTGGCAACAACCTTGTTTCCGGTACGCTGAACTACAACGGCTCGATCAAGGTCGATACGGGCACGGTGCTGCAAGCCGGCGGCGGCGACTGGACCCATCTGAACATGAGCGGTTCGGTCGTTTCGACGACAGCAGTAGCCCTGCCGGGGACAGCGGCTTTCGTCTTCAGCGGCAACGCCGAGGGCGTGTACAATATTTCGAGCACGATCGATCATACCGGCACGGCCGTCGGCGTGCTGTTCGACGGATCGTCCGAGGGAACGGTCACCTTCTCCGGCACGTCGAAGATATTCAACACCAGCAGCGGCACCAACGACGCCATCGTCAAGGCCCCCAGCATCGGCGCGGGCCAGGGCACGGGTACGCTCAACTTCACCAATGGCGGCCTCGTCATCACCACCTCGAGCGGCGCCGGCTTCACCGCCAGCACCCTCAGCCCCGGCACGGTCAGCGTCAGCGGTACAGGCAACTCGATCACCACCGGCACGGGCACGGCGCTCAAGCTCGACGGCGCCACGGTCGGCGCGGGCGGCATCAATTTCGATACGATTTCGAGCAATGGCGCGGCGACCGGCATATCGCTCAACAATGTCAGCGGCGGCACGCTCAATCTCGGCGCGGTCAACCTGCAGAACATCACCTCGCGCGGCGTCGATGTCTCCGGCACGCTCGGCTCGACGCTGAATTTCACCAGCATCAATATCGGGCTCAATGCCGCGAGCGCCGTCGGGCTCGACCTCAACGGCGCCGCGCTCGGTGCGAGCAACATCACGGCGGGCGATTTCGACGTCGACGGCGGCAGCTTCGCCGGCACGATCGGCATCGACATGGCCGGCACCACCGGCACCGGCACGATCCAGCTCGGCGACACCGTCAACAACAACCCCGGCCCTGCCGGCCAGACCTCGACCATCGCCAATGTCGGCTATGGCGTGCAGTTCTCCAGCGCCACCAACGCCAAGCTGGTGTTCGGCGACGGCCAGGGTCCGGCCGAATCGTCGATCGCGACCACCGGCGGCCAGGTCATCCACGCCACCGACACTTTGCCGACCAACGGCGACTACAATTTCAACGACGTCAATTTCACCGGCGATACCGCGAACCTGGCGTCGATCAGCGTCTACTACGTCACCGCGGGCGGCACCGGCGATGGCAGCCTCGCCAATCCGGGTAGCTATCTGGGAGCACAGGCGTCCACCGCCAATGTCGTGGTGCTGATCGACCAGAACGTCAACGGCGCCCAGGAAACCATCGACCTCAGCGGCACCACGTTCAACCTCGATGACGGGCAGGTGCTGCTCGCGTTCAAGAGCGGCGACGCGGCCGTCGACGTCTCGACGCTTGGCGTCGACACCAGCGGCGGCGCATCCGCGGCGTTCCACTTCACCACGGTGCAGAATTCGCCGATCATCGCGACGCCGGGCGGCATCGACACGCTGCGCCCGATCCTGCAGAGCAACAACGCCACCTCGGTGATCAACTTTGCCACCAGCGGCACAGGCACCTTCACCGGCGGCATCGAGAACCTGATCGTCCGCAATCTCGGCAGCGGCGCCGGCGTTGCCGTCAATGCGGCGGGCGCCTCCAGTTTCGTCCTGCGGGACAACGACATCGCCTCTGTCGGCGGCGCGGCACTCAGCCTCGGCACGACGGGCGGCACGGCCGACATGCTGCAGCTCGGCATCGACGGCAACATTTTCCAGCGCAGCAGCGCCGGTGCCGCGGTCTCGCTCAATGGCGAAAACCTCTCCGCGACCACGAACTCCATCCTGGTCAATTCGTTTGCCGGCAACACGGTGCTTGGTGGCACCGGCGGCGGCATCCTGTTCGACAACGTCCATTTCAGCGGCGCCGCTGGCGGCACGCTGACGGTCGGCACCACGGGGGCACGCGTTCAGGGCGAAGGCCTGATCCTGGTCAATTCGATTGGCACGCTGAACTTCACCACGCTCAACGTCGCCAACAATGGCGGCACGGGCGTCCTGGTCGACACCAAGGGTGCCGGCACGACCTTCTCGCTGAACAACACCGGTGGCGTCGTCGACACCACGGGCGGCACGGCCTTGTATCTCGATCCGCTGACCGTTGGCATGACGTTCAGCAGCGTGACCGCCACCGGCGGCGCCAGCGGCATCATCTTCGACGGCGTTGCCGGCACCTTCACCGTCACCGGCGCGACGAGCATTTCCAGCACGACGGGCTTCGGCATCGACGCCATCAACACCAACACCGGCACCTTTAATTTCAACACGGTGACGGTGAACAACGCAGCCGCGGCCGGTGGCGGCATCCATGTCGCCTCCGGCACGCTCAACGTCACCGGCCTCGCCAACATCGACACGACGAGCGGCATCGGTCTGTCGCAGAACGGTGGCACGACCAGCTTCACCGGTGGCCTGACCATCGACACCACGACCGGCATCGGTATTGGCGGATCGGGCGGCGCCACGATGGGTATCACCGCAACTGGCGGCGCCGAGACGGTGAATTCGACCCTCGGTCAGGCGATCAGCCTCTCCGGCGTCGCAGCCACCATCGCGCTGGACTCGACATCCTCCGGCGGCGGCACCAACAATGTCAGCCTGACGAACGTCAGCGGCACGGTTGGCCTCGGCACGGGCTCACTCACGGGTGCAGCGGGCGTCGCGTTCCTGCTCAACGGCGGCGCCCCGACCGTCAGCTATGGCGGCTCGGTCACCAAGACCACCGCCGGCAAGATCGTCGACATCTCCGGCGTCACCGGCGGCACGGTCACGTTGTCGGGCGCGCTCAGCGCCACGGGCAACAACGACAACGGCATCTATGTCCATGGCAACACCGGCGGCACCTTCAATTTCAACGGCGCCATGACGCTTTCCACAGGCGTCAACACAGCGGTCAATCTGGCGACCAACACCGGCGCCACTGTCAATTTCGCCGGCGGTCTGGGAATCACCACCACGTCGGGCCTCGGCTTTGGCGCGACGGGCGGCGGCACGATCAACGTTACCGGCACCAACACGATCCACACGACCTTGGGCGGCCAGCTCCTGGTCTGGAACGGCATGACGGTCGGCGCCAGCGGCGCAACCTTCAACACGATGACAGCGGACACCAAAGTCACCGGCGGCGATGCGGTCAATTTGACCAATGTCGACGGCGGCACCTTCAATGGGGGCACGCTCAGCGTCCCAGGCGGCACCAACTCCAACGGCATCTTCCTCAACGGCACCAGCGCAACGGTGAACTTCGCCAAGGTGACGATCGCGGATCAGACGGGCACGGCCACCGGCGGCGGCATCAGGATCGACAACAACACCGGCGCGGTCACGATCAGCGACAACACAAGTCTGATCGGCGGGTTTGGCGCTGTCCAGGGTATCGGCATCGACATCAATGGCGGCTCTGGCAACGTCACCATCGCGGCGTCGGTGTCGAAGGGAACCGTTGCCAACAACGTCGTTCAGATCAGCGGCCGTACCGGTGGAATCGTCACGCTCAGCGGAACCCTGAGCGCGGACCAGAGTGTCGGCACTGCCAACGGCATCGACGTCAGCAACAACACCGGCGGCACGATCACCTTCTCCGGCGCCAACAGCGCGCTGAACACCGGAACCACCACCGCCGTCAACCTGAGCAACAACACGGGCGCGACGGTCAACTTCACCGGCGGCGGCCTCAACATCGACACCACCACCGCCACCGGCTTCAACGCCACCGGCGGCGGCACGGTCAATGTCACGGGCGCAAGCAACACCATCCAGACGTCATCGGGTCAGATCCTGAACTGGAACGGCGTGGCCGTCGGCGGCAGCGGCGTCACCTTCGCCACGCTGCAGTCCACCGCCTCGGTCGCCGCCGATCCGATCAACCTGACCAATGTCAGCGGCGGCACATTCAACGGCGGCGCAGTCACCGTTGCCGGCACGTCCGGCGGCGGCGATGGCATCGAGATCAACGGCTCCAGCGCAACATTCAACTTTACGTCGGCTACGATCGCTGCGACCGCCGGCAACGGCATCCTGCTCAGCGGCGCCAATGGCGCGGTGACCTTCACGACGGTGACGATCGACAACACGACGCTGGCCGGGATCAGGATCGACAACAACACCAATGCGGTCAACGTCAATGGCGGCTCGATCGGCGCGACGAACGACCCGACCGGCGTCGGCGTCGACATCAATGGCGGCACGGGCGCCGTCACCATCGCCGCGTCGGTGACCAAGACCACGGCCGGCAACATAGTCCAGGTCAGTGGCCGCACTGCCGGAACCGTTGCTTTCAGCGGCAATCTGAGCGCCACTGGCGCTGCCGCCAACGGCATCGATGTCAGCGGCAATTCGGGCACGGCGGTGATCAATTTCTCGGGCACCAGCAAAACGCTGACCACCGGAGCCAACACCGCCGTCAACCTGACGAGCAACACCGGCGCGACGGTCAACTTCACCGGCGGCGGTCTAGTGATCAACACCACCAGCGCCACCGGCTTCAACGCCACCGGCGGCGGCACCGTGACGGTGCAGGGCACCGGCAACACCATTGCGTCGACGACCGGCACCGCGCTCAACGTCGCAAACACGACGATCGGTGCCACGGGGCTGATCTTCCGGAGCATCTCGGCCACCGGCTCGAGTGGCAATGCCGGCATCGTGCTTGACAACACCGGATCGAGCGGCGGATTGACGGTGACGGGAACAGGCTCGGCCGGCTCCGGCGGCACGATCTCGAACAAGACCGGCGCCGATATCCTGACCGGCTCGGATGCCAGTGGCCAGACCGCGTCCGGCACCAACGGCACCGGTATCTTCCTGCGCAACACGTCGAACGTGTCGCTGGCCAACATGCAGCTGAACGACTTCACGAACTTCGCCGTCTACGGCAACACGGTCACCAACTTCACGATGACCGGCACGACCATCAACGGCACCAACGGCTCCAACAATGCCGGTGACCGTGAGGAAAGCTCGATCCGCTTCGACAATCTGCTCGGGACCAGCTCGATCACCAACTCCAGCATCTCCGGCGGCTTTGATGAAAACATCGACCTTTACAACACCAGCGGTACGCTGACCCGGCTGACGATGGACAACATCACATTCGGCCTCATTGGAGCGACCGGAAACGACAATGTCCGAGGGCAGGTCTACAACAGCGCGACCGCCAACTACACACTGACCAACAGCACCTTCGCCGGCACGCGCGCCGACTTCATCGCGTTCCTTGCCAATAACAATGCGACGATGGATGCCGTCGTACGCAGCAACACATTCCACAATGGCCAGGCGATCGTTCCCGGCGGCGGCACGGCGGTCGATATCCGCAGCGGCTCCGGCGGCCTTGCCTCCGCCGCGCATACGACCTTTGACATCTCGCACAATATTCTGACGGATGGCGGCGCCAATGCATTCGACACGGTCGGCATCTTCGTCGCCAAGGGCCAGGACAACGGCACCATGTCCGGCACGATCGCCAGCAACGCGATTGGACCTTCGAAACTGAATTCCAATTCCGACGGTATTTTCGTTCGCTCGGCAGGCACCGGGACACTGACGACCCTGATCCAGAACAACACCATCACCGGTGTCGGCAACGTCGGTATCCACCTGCAGAACAATGATGGCAGCGCGACGATGAACGCCTCGATCTACGGCAACACCGTATCGTCGCCGACGAGCTCGTTTCCGTTTGCTGCGCTGCTTGTCGACAATGGCGCAACCGCGACCGACACGAGCACGACAAATGTCGTCATTGGCACCGGCACCGGAGGTGCGGGCAGCAAGAACACGCTGACGCACAACGCGCTCTACGCGGTCGATGTTTCATTGAGCAATTTCAACGCCGCCACGCACCTGAACCTTTCGACGAACGGTTCAGGCGCAGGCACTGCCCAAGGTGTGATCGCCGACGACAACAATGGTTCACCGGTGGTGGATACGACAGGCGGAAGTGGTCCGATAACGTTGGTTGGCAGCTTGCCGGCACTGCCGGCGGTGGTCGCGCCATAAGCTTTCGAGCTGGCTTCAACCAGAAGCCGGCTAGTTTTAATAAAAGCCAAGTTAAAAAAATTCTTTTATTTGAGCGCCTTCTAACGTTGCGTAAGTTTATAATTGTGGGTTAGTATGTGCCAACAATGAGGGGGCGGCGATGTCGGAACCATTTCTTTCCGAAATCAGAATCATGTCTTTCGTCTTTGCACCGAAGGGCTGGGCGTTGTGTAACGGCCAGCTTCTGCCGATCAACCAAAACCAGGGGCTGTTCTCGCTTCTGGGCACCACCTTCGGCGGTGATGGTCGGGTGAATTTCGCGCTCCCCGACTATCGCGGGCGCGTGCCGATCCATGTCGGCAGTGGCCACACGCTGGGTGAACGCGGCGGCGAGCAGGCGCACACGCTTTTGATCGGGGAATTGCCGTTTCATAGCCATGTCGAGCAGGCCACGACCGCCAACGCCGACGTGCCGGCGCCCACCGGCAATTTGCTGGCAACCGTTGCCAACACCTATACGGCGCCTGCCAATCCTACGGCGATGGACCCTAGTACGCTGGCCCTTGTCGGCGGCAACCAGCCGCATATCAACATGCAGCCATTCCTGACCCTGAGCTTCTGCATTGCCCTGCAGGGCATTTTCCCGTCGCCGAACTGAGGAAAAGCAACCATGGCACAACCCTACGTTGGCGAAATTCGCATGTTTGCCGGCAATTTTGCGATAGCCGGCTGGATGTTCTGCGAAGGGCAGCTGCTGCCAATCTCGGAGAACGAGACCCTGTTCAACCTGATCGGCACCACCTATGGCGGCGACGGCCAGAGCACGTTCGCGCTGCCTGATCTGCGTGGTCGCCTTCCGGTTCATCAGAGCACTGATTTCATTCTTGCCGAGACCGGCGGCGTGGAAGAAGTCACGCTTACAGCCCAGCAGATCCCTTCGCACACGCATGCCTTCCTTGCTTCGCAGAACAATGCCGCGTCGAGCACCCCCACCGGCAACATGAGCGGGCAGGTCGGCGCGTCGCAGATCTATCGTGAGGCGCCGGCGGCTTCGCCGATGTCCCCGCAAACCGCCGGGCAAACTGGCGGCAGCCAGCCGCACACGAACTTCCAGCCCTATCTCTGCGTCAATTTCATCATTTCGCTGTTCGGGATCTTCCCGTCGCCGACCTAAGAGGACCGCCATGGCTGACCCGTTCGTCGCCGAAATCCGCATCTTTCCGTTCAATTTCGCACCTAAGGGCTGGGCCTGGTGCGATGGTCAGTTGTTGCCGCTGTCGCAGAACACCGCGCTGTTCTCGCTGCTGGGCACCACCTACGGCGGCGACGGCAAGTCCAACTTCGCCTTGCCCGATTTGCAAGGCAGCGCGCCGATGCATCCGGGGCAAGGACCAGGGCTTTCGCTGCACGATCTCGGCGAGACAGGTGGTTCGGAGACGGTGCAGTTGCTGATATCGGAGATGCCGCAGCACGGGCACACCTTGATGGCGAACATCAATCCCGCGAATCTGGCGGCGCCAGGTCCGGCGCGATCCTTCGCGCGTACGTCTCCCGGGACGTCCTATTCTGCGACGGCCACTTTGACGCCGCTCAGCGATCAGGCGGTGCGGCCGATCGGCGGCGACCAGCCGCACAACAATATGCAGCCCTATCTGACCTGCTATTTCTGCATTGCGCTGCAAGGCGTCTTCCCGCCGAGAACCTGAAGCCAGGGCGCGACTGACACGATGGCCAAGAAAGCAGCGTCACAAGCATCGACCTCCAAGGCAAAGAAGCCAGCGCCCAAGGCCGCCCCCAAAGCAAGGGAAGCCGGCCCGCGGCAGTCCGGACCCGCGCCTGTCTTCCAGAGCATGCCGGCGGGCGCATCGTTCTTCGAACTGTCGCGGCTGACGGTGGTGCGCATCGATTCCGCCGAGGGCCAGTTGATACAGAAAGCTCAGACGTCGCTGACCGACAACAACCTCAAGCAGATCGTCGTGGTGCGCGACCTGACGCCGCCAGTCTGACGCGCCGGCAGCATGGCTGACCCCGTCCTGGAACAGGTTTCTCCGGTCTGGTCCCGGTCGCGCGAGGCCGGGCTCGCCTTTCGTGCCTCGACCGATGCGGATCTGCCGTTCCTGTCGCGTCTCTATGCCTCGACGCGCCTGGAAGAACTCGCCGTGACGGACTGGAGCGAGGCGCAGAAGGCCGCTTTCCTCGACATGCAGTTCCAGGCGCAGCACGCGCACTACAGAAAACACTATCCCGAGGCCGACTGGCTGGTGGTGGAGCGGGCCGGGCAGGACATTGGCCGCCTCTATATCGAGCGCTGGCCGAGCCAGCACCGCATCATCGACATCGCTTTCCTGCCGGAGCATCGCCGCAAGGGATACGGCTCGGCGCTGCTGCGCGACCTGATCGACGAGACATGGTTTGCCGGCAAATCAGCATCGATCCATGTCGAGAAGAACAATCCGGCCAGGCTCCTCTATGTCGAGCTCGGCTTCACGGTGGTCGAGGACAAGGGTGTCTACGATCTGATGATGTCTTCGCCGCCTGGCGCGAGCACTCCATGATCGACGGGCGGCGCCGCCCCTCATCTGCCTGTCATCAACGGTTTCGCCAATCACAAGCGTTGCCGAGAATGCGCCGGCGTCGCAGCTAAATCCTCTCGCCCCGTTTACGGGGAGAGATGTCCGGCAGGACAGTGAGGGGCAGCGCCGACGGTAAAGATTGTCACATTCGGCCCAGTCACAATCCGGTAGGGCCTCCATGCATGTCGCCCAGAACCGTGTGCTAATTGAACACCGCCTCGTAAAGCCGCCCGGTCGCGTCGGCGGCGACCGGGACGATGAAGATGTCGTGCACCCCGCTTGTGCCGGTGAAGCGATAGGTCGCCTGCGGCAGCGGCGTTTCGCGCGGGCCCAGGAACATCAGCGAAAAGCCGCCGCCCGGACGCGGGCTGGCGGGAATAGGTTTGACCGCGCTCAGTTCCAACGAGACCCACTGGCCGCCGGCTTCCACGGTGAATTCCTGCCCCTGTTCGAAATCCGCTAGCGACGCCATGCCATCCGCCTCATTCCACTTGCCTTGCCGGCGCAATCTCGCCGCTTCGCGGCAGGCTGTCCATAGGCCGGCGGCAGCCCCGGGCTTTGGACGAGACAATTCGCCGGGGCAAAGCGCAAAAATACCGCAAGCGTCGTGCTTTTATGCGCGCCACGGACACTGTAGTACTTTGTTCCCGCGCCGGAGTCTTGGCCCAACCAAGATCAGCGCAACAAGAGCAGATGCCAGTCTTGGGGTCTGATGCGGAACAGCCGGCGCGATCAGCCGGCGGGAGAAAGGGACGGACCATGGCTGATATCGCGGCAAAGACGGAGGCGGCGCAGGCGGATGCCATGCCGCTGTTCTATTCCAGGCCCGAAGCGCTCAACCCGGCGCGGCACGCGTCACTTGGCCTGACCGCGCGCGGCGACTTTGCCTTCGCGCGAGCCGCGCATGCCATCCCGGTGGTAGCATCGGAAATGCCGGCGGCGATGCGCTCCTACCCGATCGTCTTCATCGGCCCGGCCAAATCACCTGTCATCATCACCGGCGTGCGCCAGGGCGAGAACCTGTTCGTCGATGCCGACGGAAGGTGGACCGCGCCGCATTACATCCCCGCCTATGTCCGCCGCTATCCCTTCATCCTTGCCGAGGATCCGACCACGGCAGGCCGGCTGACGCTGTGCGTGGACCGGGCCAGCGAACGGGTCATCGACCAGCTCATGGCGCCGTTGCGCGAAGACAAGATCGCGCCGTTCTTCAGCGGCACCGAGCCGACCGAGGCGACGAAGCAGGCGCTCGCTTTCTGCAACCAGTTCCAGATCGACTTCCGCGCCACGCGCGAAATGATCGACAAGATCGACGCGCATGGCCTGTTCGCGCCGCGCCAGAGCAAGGTGACGCTGGAAGGCGGCGAAGTGCTCAACCTCACCGACTTCCAGGTGATCGACGAGCCGGCCTTCAACAAATTGAGCGACGAGGCCTTCCTCGACCTGAGAAAATCCGGCGCGCTCGGCCTGCTCTACTGCCACCTCGCCTCGACCAACAGCTGGACATCGCTGGTGCACCAGGCATCGCTGCGCAAGGCGGGGTGAGGTCGAAATGAGGCCGATCGTCTCCAGGCCGGATGAGACTTAAATTATGGCTGTGACCTTACGAAGCTGGCCAAGAATCGACGCGAGTTTTTGCCCGTCATGTTTTAGGGCTGCCAGTCTGGCTTCGGCCTCAGAGTGCTCTAACACCAGTATGGTGCGGTCAGGCTGACGCGAGCGGATCGACAGCGATCGAATGATTAAAGTCCATTGGCCGTTATGCTCAACCGTCACCTTGAACATTCCGTGACATAGCAGGGTGCGGAAGGTCTCATGCTTTTCGCGATACTTTGAAAGTTCGGTAAGGGCGCGCTGACCCGCCTCACCAAATGGACCGTCGGGGCTGATCGCCGCTGCCAAGTCTTCGAACCTTTGCCCGATCAGATGTCGCAGGCGCACTGCAATCCCGCCCTGTGCCGTGGCGCTCAACGCAAGCAGTGTTTCGGTCGCCGCTGCTTCGACCATTGAAAAATGGTGCATACAAGCACCACGCCAGGAATTCACTTCGGAAAAAATTGCATCCCAGTTAATTGGTTGCAGTGATGGTGTTGTTTCGTCGGGGGTAACGGCCATCTATTCCTTATAGCGTCATCGCGTTAAGCATCAAATAAATAACGTTCACTGCTTTACCTTGGCTCTTTGATGACAAGACCGGCGCTTGCTCGGCTCTGCATGGAGGGCGCTGCACACCGGCTCGACGCTGCGATTTCAAACTGCGTCGAAGCCACGAACGGACTGCGCGGTAGCCCGTGCATTCAGGCAACCGCGATCTCAACCGCCCTAAAACGCGAAAAAGCCGCGGCTAACCGCGGCTTTTCGATGCTTGATTTCCCTGGAGGAAATTGGAGCGGGTGAAGCGATTCGAACGCTCGACCCCAACCTTGGCAAGGTTGTGCTCTACCCCTGAGCTACACCCGCTCACACGGCGTCTTGGCCGCAAGCCGGGCCTATATGGCTTAAGAGCGCGGCGATTGCAACAGGGAAATCGCAGGCTTTTTGCAACATGCCAAACGATGCTGGCAAACCGCCCGCAACGCGCGGATTTCGCCACGCCGTTGCGCGATGGCCTTGTGTCGGCCACCGCATTGGCCGTAAACGGCAAGGCGGGAAAACGACGAAGAAGACGATCGATGCCGAAGACCGAAGCCGAACTTTTTGCCTTTCTCGCCGAACTCGGCATCGCCGTTTCGACGAAACGCCATGCGCCGCTCTACACGGTGGCCGATTCGCAGGCGCTGCGCGGCGAAATCGCCGGCGGGCACACGAAGAACCTGTTCCTGAAGGACAAGAAGGACAATTTCTTCCTGGTCACTGTCGGCGAGGACGCGGTCGTCGACCTGAAGCAGATCCACCAGCTGATCGGCGCCGCCGGCCGTGTTTCCTTCGGCAAGCCGGAGATGCTGATGGAGCTTCTGGGCGTCTCGCCGGGCGCCGTCACCGTCTTCGGCGTCATCAACGACACGGCAAAGCGCGTGAAGCTGGTGCTCGACGAGGATTTGATGGCGCATGCCGTCATCAACGCGCATCCGCTGACCAATGAGGCGACGACATCGATCGCCGCTGCCGATCTCATCAGATTCGTCGAGGCAACCGGGCACGATGCTGCTATCTTGAAAGTCTCGGCTTGATCGCCACATGCATGGCGAAACCGACTTCCAACGACATGGCGCCGACCCCGCGGGCCGGCGGCGCGACCGAAAGGGTGACGAGATGAGCGACAACAAGCCGTTTGGCGGGTCATTCGGCAGCAGCGGCGGCCAGTATGCCACCACCGTTCAGTATGGCGCAGCGCCCCCCGCGCCGGCAAAGGTCTCGCTTGGCGATGCGCCGGCCGCGCCCCCGGCCGATGTCATAAAGGACACCACGACCGCGGCCTTCGCCGCCGACGTCATCCAGGAATCGCGCCGCCAGCCGGTGCTGGTGGATTTCTGGGCGCCGTGGTGCGGCCCCTGCAAGCAGCTGACGCCGCAGCTGGAAAAGGCGGTCCGGGCCGCCGGCGGCAAGGTCAAGCTGGTCAAGATGAACATCGACGATCATCCTTCGATCGCCGGCCAGCTCGGCATCCAGTCCATTCCGGCGGTCATCGCCTTCAAGGACGGCCAGCCGGTCGACGGCTTCATGGGCGCCATCCCGGAGAGCCAGATCAACGAATTCATCACCAAGGTCGGCGGCAAGGGCAATGGTGCTGCGGCCGTGGCCGAGGCGCTGGCAGCGGCAGCGGAAGCGCGCGACGCCGGCGACATGCAGACCGCCGCCGACATTTTCGACGCCATCCTGGCGCAGGCGCCGGAGACGATCGAGGCGATCGCCGGGCTGGGCGATCTGCTGTTCGAGGCCGGCGACACGCAAGGCGCCGAGGCCTTGCTGGCAACAGCACCCGAGGCCAAGAAGGACGCGCCAGTTCTTGCCGCCTTGCGCGCCAAGATGGCGCTGGCCGCGCAAGCGGCGGAGCTGGGCAATCCGGCCGAGTTCGAGCGCCGCCTGGCCGAAAACCCGAAAGACCATCAGGCGCGTTTCGACCTGGCCATGATCCAGAACGCCAGGGGCGAACGCACGGCGGCAGCCGACAATCTGCTGGCCATCATCAAGGCCGATCGCGGCTGGAACGAGGATGGCGCGAGGGCGCAGTTGCTGCAATTCTTCGAGGCCTGGGGCATGACCGACGAGGCGACGCTGGCCGCGCGGCGCAAATTGTCGGCGCTGCTGTTTTCCTGAGCCGGAGGCTGTTTCGTCGCACGGGCTTGTGGTCGGCGGCGGCCGCGCCAGATTAGGAAGCTGACTTCGGCCTAGCCGACGATCCCGGCGGCGGGCGCAAGAAGTCGATCGGAGGAATGTGGTGCAAGCGGGAAACGCGCATTACCGGCTGGCCAAGGATCTGCCGTCGACGATCCCGATCTTTCCGCTCGAGGGGGCGCTTTTGCTGCCGGGCGGCCGCATGCCGCTCAACATCTTCGAGCCGCGCTATCTGCAGATGGTGGATGAAGCGGTCGCCGGCTCGCGGCTGATCGGCGTGATCCAGCCGCGTCTCGACGGCGCGCTGCGCGAGGATGGCGAGCCGGAGCTTTGCAATGTCGGCTGTGCCGGCCGCATCATTGCCTTCTCCGAGACCGGCGACGGCCGTTACCTGATTTCGCTGCAGGGCGTGTTCCGCTTCCGCATCGCCCATGAACTGACGGTCAAGACGCCGTTTCGCCAGGCCAAGCCGGCGCCCTTCCTCGCCGATCTCGATGACGATCCGGCGGCCAACGAGATCGACCGGCCGGCGCTGCTCAAGGCGTTTCGCGCCTATCTTCAAGCCAATGATCTCGAGGCCGACTGGGAAAGCGTCAGCCGCGCCGAAAATGCCATGCTGGTCAACGCGCTGTCGATGATGGCGCCCTACGGGCCGGCCGAGAAACAGGCGCTGCTTGAAGCCGCCGACCTGAAGACGCGGGCCGAGACGCTGATCGCCATCACCGAAATGGCGCTGGCGCGCGAGAATGAGGATTTTGGTTCAAGTCTTCAATGAGAGGGCACGATGGCGGCGGATGGGCGTGACGGAAAGAAGATCGATGTCGATCCGAAGCTGCTGGAGCTTTTGGCCTGCCCGCTGACCAAGGGGCCGCTGGCCTGGGATCCGGAGCGTGGTGAGCTGATCTCGCGGGTCGCCAAGCTCGCCTATCCGGTGCGCGACGGCATCCCGATCATGCTGCCTTCCGAGGCGCGGACACTGTCGGCGGAGGATGTGCTGGCGCCGCCGAGGCTGGGTGGGCCTTAGGGTATGTCGATATTCAGGTGAGGCCGGCCTGCAAACGGGTGATACCTGCGCTTCCCCGTTCTACTGCGTCCCAGTAGAACTGTGCTCACGTACGAAAAGTACGCTCCGCTCCGGTTCTCGGCATTTTCGGCTCGGCCTGACCTGAATCTCGATATACCCCTGCCGCGCCGCCAAATGCTGACGGTCGCCAAGCGCGACAGCCCTACTGAAAATTGCGGCCCTTGGGCATGACGCTTTCCGCCTCTTCCGACAGTGTTGCGAGGTCGTGCCTTGCCGGCGCCTTCCCTATCTCGGGCCGGCTGGGGCGATCCGAGCCTGCCTCTCTGGCGTTCGCCATCGGCTGGGCCTCCGCCTGCCCGGCCCCGCTGACCTTCTCCAGAAGCACGGTCAGCCAGGGCGTCAGGTCCTCGATCTTTTCCGCGACGATATGGATGACACCGGATTCCGACTGCAATTTGCCGCTGACCTTGACGAAGCGCGCGCCCATGACGATGGGGCGGAAGCGGGTAAAGGTCCGCTCCCAGAAGATGACGTTGGCGACGGCCTTGTCGTCCTCCAGCGTCAGGAAGATCGCATTGCCCTTGCCGGGACGCTGGCGCACCAGCACCAGACCGGCGACGGAGACCCGCCTGCCGTCGCGCACCGATGGCAGGTTGGCATTGGGCGTGACGCCGGCACGGTCGAGCCGTTCGCGCAGGAAGGCGACCGGATGCGCCTTCAGCGACAGGCCGAGCGAGCGGTAGTCGTGGATGACATGCTCGCCGAGCGGCATTTTCGGCAGCTTCGTCTCCGGCTCCAGTTCGCGCAGGCGCAGCGCCGGCTGGTCGAACAGCGGCAGCTTTTCGGCGGCACTCCTGGCGCCCAGCGCCCGCACCTCCCACAGTGCGGCACGGCGGTCGAGGCCGATCGAGCGGAAGGCGTCGGCCTGGGCCAGGCGCTCGATCTCGCCGACATCGAGGCCTGAACGCAGCCAGACATCCCGGACGGTCGAGTAGCCTGAGCCGCGTCGCGCGACGAATTGCTCCATGCGTTCTTCGGACAGGCCCTTGATCTGCCGGAAGCCGAGCCGCACCGCATGGCTCGTCTCGATGACGCCGCGCATCTCAGCATGGCGCGGCAGGATGCGGGCCGGATCGAAAGGCGCTTTTTCCAGGGTGCAGTCCCAGACGGAGAAATTGACGTCGACGTCGCGGATGTCGACGCCATGATCGCGCGCGTCGCGCACCAGCTGGGCCGGCTGGTAGAACCCCATCGGCTGCGAATTCAGGATCGCGGCGCAGAACACGTCGGGATAGAAGGTCTTGAACCAGCAGGAGGCATAGACGAGCAAGGCGAAGGAGGCGGCGTGGCTCTCGGGAAAGCCATATTCGCCAAAACCCTCGATCTGCTTGAAGCAGCGCTCGGCGAAGTCCCTGGTGTAGCCCTTGCCGACCATGCCGTTGATCATACGGTCGCGGTAATTGCCGATGGTGCCGGTGCGCTTGAAGGTGGCCATGGCGCGGCGCAGTTCATCGGCCTCGCCCGGTTTGAAACCGCCGGCGACGATAGCGATATTCATAGCCTGTTCCTGAAACAGGGGCACACCAAGTGTCTTGCTCAGGATCGCTTCCAGCTCCGGCTTTTGATATTCGGGCTTTTCCTTGCCTTGCCGGCGGCGCAGATAAGGGTGGACCATGTCGCCCTGGATCGGGCCGGGCCGCACGATCGCCACCTCTATGACGAGGTCATAGAAATCCTTTGGTTTGAGCCTTGGCAGCATCGACATCTGGGCGCGAGACTCGATCTGGAAGACGCCGAGCGTGTCGGCGCGGCCGATCATGTCGTAGACGCGCCTGTCTTCCGGCGGCAAGGTGGCCAGCACATAGGGTTGGCCATAGTCATCCCGTGCCCTCGGATAATGGTCCGTAAGCAAGGTGAAGGCGCGCTGCAGGCAGGTCAGCATGCCGAGCGCCAGCACATCGACTTTCAGGATCTTCACCGCGTCGAGATCGTCCTTGTCCCATTCGACCATCTTGCGCTCGTCCATCGCCGTCTTGACGATGGGCACGATCTCGTCGAGCCGGTCCCTGGTGATGACGAAGCCGCCGACATGCTGGGAGAGATGGCGGGGAAAGCCCATGATCTCATTGGCGCGTTCCATCACATGCTGCGACACCGGGTCGGTGCGGTCGAGACCGCCGGCGCGGGCTTCCTTCTCGCCGAGTTCCGAGGTCGACCAGCCCCAGATCGAGCCGGACAGCGATGCCCGGACATCCTCCGACAGGCCCATGGCCTTCGATACTTCGCGCAGCGCCGAGCGGCCGCGATAGCTGATGACGGCGGCGGCGAGTGCGGTTCGCTTGGAGCTGTATTTCTCGTAGATGTACTGGATGACGGTTTCGCGCTTTTCGTGCTCGAAGTCGACGTCGATGTCTGGAGGTTCGTTCCTTTCCTCGGAAATGAAGCGCTCGAAAAGCGAATCGATTTTCTCGGGTCCCACTTCGGTGATGCCAATGCAGAAGCAAACCACCGAATTGGCAGCCGAACCACGACCCTGGCAGAGAATGTCCTGGCTGCGGGCGAATTTGACGATGTCGTAGACGGTCAGGAAGTAACGGGCATAGTTGAGGCGCTCGATCAGAACGAGCTCTTCCTCGATGCGCTTGATCACCGAAGCGGGCACGCCCGAGGGATAGCGCCGCGCCGCCCCCTCCCGCGCCAGCCTATCCAGCTCGGCCTGCGGCCCGAGACCCGATTCCGTCGGCTCGTCGGGATAATTGTACTGGAGGTCGCTGAGCGAGAAGGTCAGCTCTTCGGCGAACCGCAACGTCTCGGCCAGTGCCCGCGGATGCCTGCGGAACAGCCGGGCCATTTCCAGCGGCGGCTTCAGATGGCGTTCGGCATTGGCGGTCAGTTCCAGCCCGACCTCGGCGACGGGCGTGTTGAGGCGGATCGCGGTCAGCACGTCCTGCAGCGGGCGCCGTTCGGCGGTGTGGTAGAGGACATCGTTGGTCGCCATCAGCGGGATGCCGGTCATTTCGGACATTGCCGCCGCCTGCTCGATGCGGAAACGGTCATTGCCGGCATAGCAGGGTGAGACGCCAAGCCGCAGGGCCCTGCCGAAGCGGTCCTTGAGCTGGGCAAGCCCGGCAAGACCGTCTTCAGCGCCCGCCGCCAGGTCGGGCAGGACCGCCAGCGACATCAGATCCCCCCATTCGAACAGGTCGCCGCGCTGGACCAGCGTCGCGCCCTTTTCGGTCTCCTCGCGCAGATTGGCCTGGGTGAGCATGCGGCACAGATGCCCCCAGCCGGCTCGATCCCTGGGATAGGCGAGAATGTCAGGCGTGCCGTCGGCAAAAACCAGCCGGCAGCCGGGGTGATAGACAAGTTTCTCGACCTTGGCCTGCTGCCAGGCGCGCACGACGCCCGCCACCGTGTTGCGGTCGGCAAGACCGATCGCCGAAAAACCCATGAGCTTGGCCGCGACCACCAACTCCTCCGGCTTGGACGCACCGCGCAGGAAGGAGAAATTCGACTGGATGCCGAACTCGGCATAGGGGATGACGGTCAGCGCGTTCATGCGAAGACCCCATGCATGAACCAGCGCGGCGCGGCTTGCGAGCCGCCGTAAAGGCCTTGCCGGTAGAGCCAGTAGCGGCGGCCTTCGGCATCCTCGATGCGGAAATAGTCGCGCGTCGATGCGGCCGCGTCGCTCGGCGCCTCGCGCCACCATTCGGCGGCGATGCGTTCGGGACCCTCGGCACGGGTGACGCGGTAGAGCGCGCGCCGCCAGCGGAAATTAAGCGGCGGTCCCTCCGGCATTTCGGTGGCCGGCACCTCGATGGGCTCGGGGGCGCGAAACAGGCGGATCGGCCGTTCCGGCGGGAAGATGGTTTTGGGCGCCTGCACCCTGTCCGGTCTCTTCGGCGGCGTGGTCCGGCGCGGCGCTTCGCTGAAGGGGACGATGGCGACGGCGCGCTCCGGCAGATGGCTTTCGACCGCGACCGGCTGCAGCACCGCGCCCTCGCCGAGCCGGGCGCGGATGCGGTCGGCGAACAGCGCGATGTCGGCGCCGTCATCGGTCACCTCGCCGGTCAGATCGGCCTGCGCCATGTCGAAGGCGGCGGCCGCCAGCACCGAAAGCCGCACCAGGTCGAAGCCATAGCCGGCGTCGATGTCCTGCTCGAGTGCCGCCAGCCTTTCATGGAACAGCTTCTGGATCAGCCGGGGATCGCGCATCGGCCGCGAAGTGCCCAAGGCGATGCGGCTGACGGCGCCGTCGACGCGGAAGAGCAGCAGCGCCAGCGTCCGGGCGCCCTCGCCGCGGCGCTCGAGATCGCTCTTCAAGGTCGTCGCCAGCAGGCCGACCAGCCGCTCGATGTCCTCGGTGAGCGTAACGGGCTCGGCGAGATGCCGCTCGACCGAAAGCGGCGCGACGGGAAGGCGCGGCGAGACCGCCTCGTCGAGGCGGCCAAGCGCCTGGTCGAGGCGTAGCAGCAAGGTGGCGCCGAAGCGGCGGGCAAGCGGCGCGCGCGGGGCGGCCATGACGGCGCCCGCCGTGCGCAGGCCGACACTTTCCAGGCTGGCGCGGGTCTCCGGCGCGATGCGCAATGCCGCGAGCGGCAAAGGCGCCATCAGCGCTTCCTCCTCACCTGAAACAACGATGCGGTCGCCGCAAAAGCGGGCCGCCGCCCAGGCCGCCCCCGGCGTCGGGGCAAGGCCGGCGCGGACATCGAACCCCTGGTGCAAGAAGCGCCACAGGATATCGTCCAGCATGGCGCGTTCGCCGCCGAACAGATGTGTGCAGCCGGTGACGTCGAGGAACAGGCCGTCCGCCCCGTCCAGCGCCACCAGCGGGGTATAGCGGTCGCACCAGTCGGCAAGGCCTTCGAGCAGGCGCCGGTCGGCCTCCGGATCGGCCTCGACGATGTCGATCGAGGGATGCATGGCGCGCGCATCGGCAATGCCCATGTCGCGCTTCAGGTGCAGCGCCTCAGCCCGCTCGTCGAGGGCTGAGATGCGCTGGGCGTTGCCCTGGCGGTGGCTGATCACCAGTGGCGGGTGCGATGGCGCCGGGTGATCCGACGGCCGGGAACGCCAGGATCGCCCCAGACGCTGCCGCAGGATCCTTTCGGCCGCCAGATAGGGAAACCACAGGGACAGGATTCTCTGTCCGTTGGCCCCTTCTTTCGTCGAATACGCGTTCATCGGGGTTCCACTCCAGTGTGAATTGTCCAGGCAGGGCCGTGCGGCTCTTGCCGATGGTGATGGTGAAGGCCGGGCGGCCGATCGATCCGGCGAGCGGCCCGGCAACCGTGGCGCGCGGCACGGCCGGCGCCGAGGAGACGATGAGGCGGACGGGCGCCGCCGTCGGTTCGGGTTCGGCCGCCTGCCGCAGCAGGAATACCGGGCGGCCGGCACTTTGCGCCCTCGCATGCAGCCGGCGCGTCGCGGTCAGGTCCAGCCGCTGCGGGTTGCCGCGAATTTCCAGGATGACGGCGGCGAGCGCCGTCATCCGTGCCGCTTCCTCGGCGACCCACAATGCGTCGACGAGCTTTGGCGCCTCGGAAAACAGCAATTGCTCAGGCTCGATGCCGAACGAGGCTTGCAGTCCCCTTGCATAGGGAAAGCCCGCCTCGCGGAAGATTTCCGTGGTGCCGATCCATAGGATGGGCAGCCCTTGCGCCTGTTTGAGGATCAGGCTGGTGAGCGAGAGGGCGAAGCCGGCGACGGCTCCGGCATCTCGGGTTTCCAGGCCATGGATTTCGCTGAGCGCCGCTTTCGGCAGGCCGCCGCTCAAGGCGTCATCGAGCCGCTCGATGCCGATCGGCAGGAAGGCATCCGGCAGGGCCGCGGCAAGGCCGCGCCGGACGATCGTGAGATCGGCGCTGCCGGGTGTGGCATCGGCGCTGGCGTCGGCATCAAGCGGCGCGCCGGCCGGCGCCTGCAGGCGCTCTGGCAGCGTTCCCTCGATCTTCGCGATCTGGCGGCGCAGGGCAAAAACAGTCTCCCGCGCCACGGCTGATATCGCCATGACGGTCAGTGTCCACTCACAATTGTTCCTGTTATGTTCCTATAGATTCCAGAGGCAACCTGAAGAGTCAAGCAGAGTCACAAGGAATTTATTCCTGCAGGCCCTGTGCGGCATGGGCGTATGGGCCGCTTCATTTGCCTCGACCGGTGCGAAAGCCTATATGCCGGGTCAAAGGACAAAGCATGGCCCGCATCTACAAAACCCGCACCTGGCATGGCGAACTCGCGCCCTCGATGGAGGAGATGGAGTTCCTGGCGCTGGAGGCCTACGCCCATCTGCCGGAGGACTTTCGCAAGCTGACCGGCGAGATCGTCATCCAGATCGCCGAGTTCCCGACCGACGAGATCATGGACGACCTGTCGCTGGAGACGCCGTTCGACCTGCTCGGCCTGTTCGAGGGGCGCGGCATCGCCGAGCGCTGGAACCCGCAGACCGGCGAAGGCCCGAACCGCATCACGCTCTACCGCCGCGCCATGCTCGACTACTGGGCCGAGAACGAGGAGACGCTGGGCGACATAGTCACCCATGTGCTGATCCACGAGATCGGCCACCATTTCGGCCTGTCGGACGATGATATGGAGAAGATCGAAGAGGCGGCGGAATGACGAAGAGAGGAAGGCAGCTAGCCTCTACCAGTCGCTGAGCTTCGTATCCGGCCCGTATTCCTGGCCATCGACGTCCTTCACCACGGCCTGGCCACAGCGCATGGTTTTCGCCTTCTTGTCATAGGCATAGGTCGGCGAGCCGAACAGGTGCCAGCCCTTGTTCAGCGCCGCCGTCACCTTGTGGCAGAAGCTGGCGTCGTCGGGGGCGGTCAGAAAGCGGTAGAGTTTCATTGTCTCAAGTCCTGTCGTAAGTGCCATAGCCCGCGAGCATGGGCCGATATCATGCGCCGATGGCGGCTGCCTTCGCCAGCAATTTTTCGGCCTGCGCCAGATGCAGCCGCTCGACCATTCTTCCTTTCAGCGAAATCACGCCTTTGCCAGCATTCTCGGCAAGGGCAAAGGCCTCTTTCACCATCAGCGCCTCGGCAACCGCCTCCGGTGAGGGCGCGAAGGCGCGGTTCGCCGCGTCGACCTGGGCCGGATGGATCAATGTCTTGCCGTCGAAGCCCATGGCCGCCGCTTCCGCGCACTCATGGGCAAACGCGTCGAGGTCGCGGAAATCGTTGGCGACGCCATCGAGCATGTCGAGGCCGCCGGCGCGCGCGGCCAGCACCATCTGCATCAGCCACGGCACGAGGTAGCGCCGGTCGGGGGTCGCCAGCACACCGGTGTCCTTGGCCAGGTCATTCGTTCCGGCTACGAAACAGTTGAGGCGCGAGGCCGGATCGCGGCCCAGTTCGGCAATGGCGCCGATGTTGAGCAGCGCCTTGGGCGTCTCGATCATCGCCCAGAGTTTCACGCTGTCGGGGGCAAAATTGTCGTCCAGCACGTCGCCGACTTCGAGGATGTCGCGTGGCGTGGCGACCTTGGACAACAGGATGCCGTCGGGCTCGACTCTCGCCACGGCCAGGAGGTCGCCGGTGCCCCATTCGCTGGCCAGCGCATTGACGCGCACCACCATCTCGCAGCGGCGGCCAGGAGTGTTGGCAGCCGGGCGGCTGGCGAAGATCGCGGGCAGCTTTTCGCGGGCGGCGATCTTGTCGGCCGGAGCGACGGCGTCCTCGAGGTCGATGATGATCGCATCGCAGGACAGCTGCGCGATCTTGGCCAGCGCCTTGTCGTTGGAGGCCGGGACATAGAGCACCGAGCGGCGCGGGCGGTAGGGTTCGGTTGTCATGCTGGATCTATGCCGCGTGAGGGGGGTCGAGGCAAGCGTTGGGGTATTAGCTTTAGAAGTTTGCGTGAGGTCGGCTAATCATCAAGATCAGCGCCGCCCCTCATCTGCCTGCCGGCATCTTCTCCCCGTATAGTGACGGGGAGAAGGACGCCCTCATCGCCGGTTTCGCCAATCGCCAACGTTGCGGAAAGGGCGCCCGCGTTGCGGCCAGCTCCCTTCTCCCTGTTCACGGGGAGAAGATTGCCGGCAGGCAGATGAGGGGCGGCGGCAGCGTTCGCAGGATGGCGCGCTGCCTGCACGAAAACTGCACGCACCTGCCGAAAAGCTCCTCGGATCCGCCCTGCCATCTCCCTGCCGGTCTGCCAAACAGGCGGCATGCACAAGCGAGCAAAACCCCGTTGGTCCCTGCCCCGGCGCCTGCGCAGCGAAGGCTGGTGGCTGGTCGATCCGCCGCGCGCCAACCCCGCGGCGATCCTCATTCCCTTTGTCCGCAAGAGCCCGCCGCCATGGCGGCCGGGCACGATCAGGCCAGATGCCATCAGGAAGATCAGCTCATGACATCGTTTTTCACCGCCGCACCAGGCTATTGCAGCCGCTTCGGTGTTGCCGTGCTGCTGGTCGTGCTGGCGGATTTCCTGTTCTACGGTCAGCCCGCCGGCATCACGGTCTTCCTGTTCGCCACCCTGATCGCGGCGGCGGTCGTGGCCGTGCACCCCGCGGCCTTCAGCGACATCAGGGTCTGGCTCAAGCCCGCCGCCTTGCTTGTCGCGCTGCTGCCGCTGGCCGAAAATGTCAGCCCTCTGTCCGTCTCGATCGCGCTTGCGGCGCTGGTCGTCTTCGCGCTGTCGCTGAGCGGCCGGCTGCGGCACAGCCTGGCGCGCATCGCCGGCCAGATCGCGTTGTTCGGGCTGGCGGCGCCGTTCCGCTTTGTCCGAGACTTCATCCGCTGGCGCAGGACGGCGCGCCGGTTTGGCCGGCGGCGCGTGCGGCTGGCGGCGGTCGCCGTCTGGGTGATGCCGCTGACACTGGGCGCCGTGTTCCTGGCGCTGTTCGGCGCCGCCAATCCGGTCATTGAATACTGGCTGTCGCTGATCGATCTTCTAAAACTGCTCGATCTGATTCAGCTGGCGCGGATCGCCTTCTGGCTGTTCGTGCTCGCCGGCGTCTGGGCCTTCCTGCGGCCACGCCTGCCGCGTTTTTCGCGGCGCATCCCTCGGCCAAACCATGCCCTTGCCGCAGCCCCACCGGCGACCAATCCGCAACGCCACGCCATCGAGGACATCGTGTTCGGCAAGGCCGCCATCCTGCGCGCGCTTGTTGTCTTCAACGTGCTGTTTGCGCTGCAGACCGCGCTCGACGCCACTTATCTGTGGGGCGGGGTCGCCCTTCCCGACGGCTTGAGCTACGCCGCCTATGCGCATCGCGGCGCCTATCCGCTGATCGTCACCGCGCTGCTTGCCGCCGGTTTCGTGCTTGCGGCGCTCAGGCCGGGAAGCGAGACCTCCGGCGATCCGCTCATCCGCCGGCTGGTCTATGCCTGGGTGGCGCAGAACATCGTGCTGGTCATCTCGTCGATCCTGCGGCTCGACCTCTATGTCGGCATCTACGCGCTGACCTATTGGCGCATCGCGGCTTTCGTCTGGATGGGGCTGGTGGCGGCAGGGCTGGCGCTGATCATCGCCCGCATCGCGCTCGAAAAACCCAATGAATGGCTCTCCTCCGCCAATCCTCTGACGTTATCCCTGACGCTTTATGCCTGCTGTTTCATCAATTTCGCCGCGCTGATCGCCAATTACAATGTCGACCACTCCCTTGAAATGACCGGCCAGGGCATCCCCCTCGACGCCTGGTATCTGCGCTCGCTCGGCCCGGGCGCGTTTCCAGCGCTCGATCGTTTCTTCGACCATCAGGACAAGACGGCTGCCGCCGGCGCCGTCCGCAAGCTCGAAGGATTGCGGGCCAGCGACGAAGACTGGTACCGCACCGTTCAACAGAACTGGCGCGCCTGGAGCTTTCGCGACTGGCGCCTGCTTGCCTATCTCGACAGCAAGGGGTCGCTCGTGCTTCCTCAGCCTTCCCAACCTTCCTTGCCGGGCCGCTGACCGATGCCGCATCACATCCTCGTCGCCGACGATGACCCGCATATCCGCGAGGTGATCTGCTTCGCGCTGGAAAAGGCCGGCATGAAAACGCTAGGTGTGGCCGATGGCGCCGCCGCCTTGCAGGAGATCGGACGCCGGGCGCCGGATCTGGTCGTGCTCGACATCGGCATGCCGGAGATGGACGGGCTGGAGGTCTGCCGGCGGCTGCGCCATACCTCCGACGTGCCGGTGCTGTTCCTGTCCGCGCGCGACGAGGAGATCGACCGCATCCTCGGGCTCGAAATGGGTGGCGACGACTATGTGACGAAGCCGTTCAGTCCGCGCGAGCTGGTCGCCCGCGTCAACGTCATCCTGCGCCGCGCCCGCCCGGCGGCGCCCGAACCGGCCGACGACCGGCAGTTTTCGCATGGCAAGCTCACTTTGGCGCCGGCCAGCCACGGGGCATCCTTCGACGGCCAGCCGCTTGCCCTGACGGGGATCGAATTTTCTATCCTGAAAGGTTTCCTGGCGCGGCCGGCGCATGTGCTCGACCGCGACGCGGTGATGGCAAACGCCTATGCCGGCAAGATCCATGTCGCCGACCGCACCGTCGACAGCCACATCAGAAACATCCGCGCCAAGCTGGCGGCGGTGGGCTGCCTGGACGCCATCGAGACCGTGCATGGCGTCGGCTTCCGGCTCGGCCGATGCGGCTGACGACGTCAAGCAAATGGATCGGCCGCAAATGGCGGCCACGGCTCGCCACGGTCGTCGTAGCCATCCTGATCCTGGTGATGGCGCTGCCGCTGGTCGGCCTCTTCTTCTTCCGCCTCTACGAGAACCAGCTGATCCGCCAGACCGAGGCGGAGCTGATCGCGCAAGGGGCGGCCATCGCCGCCATCTATGCACAGGAGGTGCGCGACGCCGGCATTTCTCCGGACAAACTCGGCGCGCCGATGCCGCAGGCCAATGGCAGCGCCAGCCGGGCCGCCAATCCCGACGGACCATACCGGCCGATCGAGCCGCGCCTCGATCTGGCTTCGGACTATGTACTACCGACCCGGCCGGCGGCCATGCCCGTTACCGCCGCCGATCCGGCCTTCGCCGCGATCGGCACGCACCTGTCAGGCATTCTCGACGCGACGCAGAAAACCACGCTCGCCGGCTTCCGGCTGCTCGATCCCCAAGGCGTCGTCATTGCCGGGCGCAACGAGGTCGGGCAGTCGCTTGCCGGGGTTGATGAGGTGCGCACCGCACTTGCCGGCCGCTATGCCAGCGCGCTTCGGCTGCGCATCCCCGACCAGCCGACGCCGCCGCTCTATTCGGTCAGCCGCGGCACCAAGGTGCGGGTCTTCGTCGCTCTGCCGGTGGCCGTCGACGGCCATGTCGCCGGCGTGGTCTATGTCTCGCGGACGCCCAACAACATCATCAAGCATCTCTATGGCGAGCGCGGCAAGGTGACCCTGGCAGCGATCGCCATCCTTGGCGGCACGCTGCTCATCGGCCTCGTCTTCCTGCGTACCGTCAGCCGGCCGATCTATGCGCTGATCGACCGCACCCAGCGTATCGCCGCCGGCGATCGCGACGCGATCCGGCCGCTCGACCATCACGGCACCTACGAAATGGCCGAGCTGTCCGCCGCCTTCCTCGACATGGCGGAAAAGCTGCAGGCGCGATCGGATTCGATCCAGACCTTCGCCACCCATGTCTCGCACGAACTGAAATCGCCGCTGACGGCGATCCAGGGCGCAGCCGAATTGCTGCGCGATTCCGGTAGCGCGATGGACGACGAGGAGCGTCGGCGCTTCTCAGATAATATCGTCACCGATGCCGGGCGGCTCAATCTGCTGGTGTGCAGGCTGCTCGACCTGGCGAAGGCCGAAAATCTTGCACCCAGCGGTGAAACCACCTCGATCGCTGCCTCGCTGGCGCTGCTGCCCGTCGACACCAGGCTGGCGGTCCGCGTCGAGGCGGGCGGTGATCTCGCCTTGCGCATCTCGGCCGAGAACGCAGCGATCGTGCTTGCCAATCTCATCGACAATTCCGCCAGGCACGGCGCGACGCTGGTTTCGATCACCGCGGCAAGCGCCGGCGGCAAGGCGACGGTGCTGGTCAGCGACGACGGCGCCGGTATTTCGCCGAGCAACCGGGCGCGCATCTTCGAGCCGTTCTTCACCACGCGGCGCGCCGCCGGCGGCACCGGCATGGGCCTCGGCATCGTGCTGGCCCTCCTGAAAGCGCATGATGGTATGATCCGGCTGGTTGACTCCGAGCGCGGCACGCGCTTCGAGATCACTTTGCCTTTATCAAGCTGAGCATGATCTTATCCGAAAAACCGGTACCCACTTTTCGGGATCATGCTCTGGAAGCCGGAGCTGAAAAATGCGCTACGACATCGTCATCATCGGCGGGGCCATCGTTGGGTCCTCCATTGCCTACTATCTGCGCGAGGAAGGCTTTTCCGGCTCCATCGCGCTGATCGAGCGCGATCCGCAATTCGCCCATGCGGCAACGACGCTGTCCATGGCCTCGATCCGCCAGCAATTCTCCATTCCGGAAAACATCCGCCTGTCGCAGTTCACGCTGAAGCTGTTCCGGCGGCTGAAGGAGACATTCGGCACCGATGCCGATATCGGTTTTCGCGAGGGCGGCTATCTCATCCTGGCCGGCGAGAATGGCTTGCCCGTTCTCAAGGCCAACCATGAAGCGCAGGTCGCCGAGGGCGCCGACATCGTGCTCGAGGATCCAGAACAGCTGACCCGGCGCTTCGCCTGGCTGTCGACCGAGGGCATTTCCGCCGGCGCCTATGGCCGGAGCGGCGAGGGCTGGTTCGACGCGCATGCGATGCTGACGCTTTTCCGCAAGGCGCTGCGCGACAAGAAGATCGATTTCATCGCCGCCTCCGTCACCGGCATCGCGCGCGACGGCAATCGCGTCACCGGCGTCTCCCTCGACAATGGCCAGACGCTGGAAGCCGGCATCGTCGTCAACGCCGCCGGACCGAATGCCGGCAAGGTCGCCGCCCTTGCCGGGCTGGCGCTGCCGGTCGAGCCGCGCAAGCGCAACGTCTTCGTCTTCGAGGCGCGCGAGAAATATGCCGACATGCCGCTGCTGGTCGACCCCTCCGGCATTTATGTGCGCCCGGAAGGCTCGGTCTACCTCACCGGCGGCGCCGAGCCGGAAGAGGGCGACGGTCCGGCCGATCCCGCCGATTTCGACGTCGACTGGCCGCTGTTCGAAGAGGTGATCTGGCCAGTGCTGGCGACCCGCATCCCGGCTTTCGAGGCCATCAAGGCGACCCGCGCCTGGGCCGGGCACTATGACTACAACACGCTGGACCAGAACGCGGTGATCGGCCCGCATCCAGAGGTCGGCAATTTCCTGTTCGCCAACGGCTTTTCCGGCCATGGCCTGCAGCAGGCGCCGGCGGTCGGCAAGGCGCTGGCGGAGCTTCTGGTGCATGGCGGGTACCGGACGATCGATTGCTCGGCGTTCGGGTACGAACGCGTGGCCGAGGGACGGGCGTTCCGGGAATTGAACGTGATTTGAGCGGTTTGGGACGGCCCTCAGAATTCGCAAAGCGCTACCAGTTTCTTCGTCATTCCAGGGCGGAGCAGGAGCGAAGGTCCGTCGCGGAGACCCCGGAATCCATGCCGTTACCGCTGCCGAAGGGCGTCAGCGCTGCAGAATGAAACGCCCGCGCGTTGTCCTAACAGTTTTGATCCGTCGCGACACATCGCCGCCGCCGCATGGATTCTAGGGTCCGCGCCGCGTCGCTTCGGGGTATCACCGCATCGACCTTGAGCGCGTTGCCGAGTGCGTGTCCGGCAGCCGTATTGTCGAAAATTCCCCAGACCTCGGCCCCCGAAGCGGCCGTTGCTTGCACCTGCCGGCCGATCCGGGCGAGGCTTTCGGCGTCGTACTCCGAGTAATAGACGCGCGGCATGCCGTGCCAGCGGAAATAGGCGAGGCCGGCCCAAGCGCCCGGCACTGCCGCCGCCGGGACCGGAGCGGGGTCGGCGGCAACGCGCGCGATCCTGCGGCTTGCCAGAAGCGTTTCCGCCTCCGCTTCAAACCAGCTCGGGTGGCGCGGTTCGCATGCCAGCCTCGCCCCTGTCCGCTTGCTCAGCATGTCGAAGAAACCGCCGGCGACGTCCGGCTCGAAGGCCAAGCTCGGCGGCAGCTGCACCAGAAGCACGCTCAGTTTTTCGCCAAGACCATCGACCTGCTGCAGAAACATTTCGGCCAGCGCATCGCAATCCGCCAGACGATGCTCATGGGTCATTGCCTTGGGCGTCTTGACGGCAAAGCGGAAGTGCTCCGGCACGGAACCTGCCCAGCGTTCATAGGTCTCGCGGCGATGCGGCTTGTAGAAGGACGTGTCGATCTCGACGATCGGAAAGCGCTGGGCATAGCGTTCGAGATGTGAGCCGGGCTGCGGGAAATCTTGCTGGTATCGGGTTGGAATTCCCCAACCGGCCGTGCCTATGAAATATCCCCGCTTTTCCATGCATGGGATGTGGACCAGATGAGGTGCGGGTCAAGGCGGCACCCGCCGCCTAAGCCGCCGCCCGCTTCCCAGCCTCGACATAGGCCTGCAGCCAGGCCAGCACCCGGCCCCAACCCTCGGCATGTTCAGCCGCCGCATCGCTGAGCCCAGCAAAACCGCCATGGCAGATAGTGAGACGCGTACCCCCGGTGATCGGCTGCAGCAGCCAGGCGACCGTGGTTTGCCGCCGGCCAAGCGTCGCGTGATCCCAGCCATAGGCCCGCGTCTGCACGATCCGGCGCGGTGCCTCGATCTCGAGGAATTCGCCGCCGGCCGGCAGGTCGTTGCCGTCAGCTGTGCGGACAGTGACGGTCCAACGGCCGCCGACACGAAGATCGGCTGACCAGTCGGCCATGCGGTAGGTGTCGGCGGATCCCCACCATTGCTCTATCTCGCTCGTGACCAGTGCGCGAAAAATGCGCTCAGCGGGCGCTTCGATCTCGGCGGATGCCATGATCGTCTCGCCATTGGTCATGCTTTGCACCCTGGGAAAGTGTATCATGGATGCCTCCGGACAAAGTTTGTTTCGATATCGAAACGATCCTTCATCCCTTTGATGGCGGGCGCTCGAAACCCTTGCCGGTCTCGAGCAGGCTCTTGAGGCTGGCCAGCACCAGCGGCCAGCCCTTGCTGACATTGGGGATCAGCCGGTGCGGACCGTCGGCCTCGTGGGTGACGGCAAGCTTCATCAGCTCGCCGTCCTGTTCCATGGCGAAGGTGCAGCGCGTGTAGCCGTCTTCCCTGATCTCCGGCATCCATTCATTGCGCCATTTGATGACCAGGCGTCGCGGCGGGTCGATCTCGACGATCTCGCCCGAGTCGGCGACGCGGCCGTCGGGGAAGACCAGTTTCCAGCTGGAGCCGACCTTCCACTCGCTCTCCTGGTAGGAGCAGAGGAAGAACTGCCGGTTGAACTCCGGGTCGGTCAGCGCCTCCCAGAGCTTTTCGGGCGTGGTGCGGATGTAGGTCACGTAAACGAAGCTGTTGCTCATCAGTCTTCCCTTTCGAGGCGTTTCTTCAGATCACTCAAGGCATTCAGCCGATGGCGCTCGAACTTGCCGATCCAGCGCTCGGCGATCTCGTTGATCGGAACCGGGTTGAGGTAGTGCTCCTTTTCGCGTCCCTTGCGGAGCGTGGTGACGAGGTTGGCTTCCTCCAGGATCGCCAGGTGCTTGGTCACCGCCTGGCGCGTCATGTCCATCTCCGCGCACAGCGCGTTCAGCGTCTGCCCGTTCCGGGCATGGAGACTGTCCAGCAATTGCCGGCGTGTCGGGTCGGCCAGGGCGCGAAAGACGGCATCCATGCTCATGGCTTTAATATGCAACCATTTGGTTGCATGTCAAGCAGCAAGTCACGCGCCTTTGACGACCGGATGCCGACCCCAAGAGGAAAAAAGTCAGCCCTTGCGGGAGAACCAGAAGGCGTCGGCCATGCGTTTCATGCCGATGCGTTCGTAAAAGCCGACGGCGTCCGGCATGGAGATCAGGCTGATGGCGACCGAGGGTCCGAGCTGCCGCCGGGCCTCGTCCATCAGGCCCTTGCCGATGCCGAGCCCTTGCGCCGATCGGGACACGGCGAGCTCGGAGACGTAGCAGACCCAGGCAAAGTCGGTGACCGCACGGGCCACGCCGACCAGCGGCTTGCCTTCGATGTCGAGGCGCGCGGTCAGCACCAGATTGGCGCCGGACAGCATGGCCTGCAGCCTGGCGGGATCATCGACGGGCCGTGTCTCGCCGAGGCCGGATTCCAACAGCACCTTGCGGAATTCTGCGACATCGAGCGCGGGTTCGCTTGCGTAGAGGACATGGGAATTTTCAGCCATGCCGGCAGACTGCACCATCGGCCAGCGAATTCGAAGCCGCTTTGTGGGGTGGCTGTTGTGCCAATGCGCACGAACAGTTGCCTTTTATTTGCCCTCGGCTTTGTGTAAACGGAGCTTCAGCAAATCCCCCGCAACGAAAACACGGGCCAAAGCCATGGAAAAATTCACCAAGCTCACCGGCGTCGCCGCTCCGATGCCGATCGTCAATGTCGACACCGACATGATCATCCCGAAGGATTATCTCAAGACGATCAAGCGCACCGGCCTCGGCACCGGCCTGTTCGCCGAAATGCGCTACAATGACGACGGTTCGGAAAACCCGGATTTCGTGCTCAACAAGCCGGCCTACCGCAAGGCGCAGATCCTGGTCGCCGGCGACAATTTCGGCTGCGGCTCGAGCCGCGAGCACGCGCCGTGGGCGCTGCTCGATTTCGGCATACGCTGCGTCATCTCGACCTCGTTCGCCGACATTTTCTACAACAACTGCTTCAAGAATGGCGTGCTGCCGATCACCGTCAGCCCCGAGGACCTCGAGAAGCTGATGGATGACGCCTCGCGCGGCTCCAACGCCACTTTGTCGATCGACCTCGAAGCCAAGGAAATCCGTGGCCCCGATGGCGGCGTGGTCAAGTTCGACCTCGACGATTTCAAGCGGCACTGCATGCTCAACGGCCTCGACGATATCGGCCTGACCATGGAAAAGGCCGGCGCCATCGCCTCGTTCGAGAAGCGCAACGCCGAACAGCGCCCCTGGGCCTGAACGGCACCATCCGAATATAGGCCCGGCCCTTTCAGGCCGGGTTTGGCGGCGACTGAAGGGAGGGACAGTCATGGCACGTTCGCTTCTTGCCGGCGTTTGCGGGCTGGCCTTGTTGCTGGTGCCCATAGCCAGTGCCTTTGCGCAGACACAGACACCCGCAGCAGCCCAGAAGCCGGCCGACCAGCCAGCGACCGAACAGGGAGAGTCGAGCACCAGCGACGCGGCGCCCGCCGACGATGACAAGCAGGCGCCGATAGCGTTCGAGGGCGGCCAATTGACCATCACCCAGCCGGAGCAGGATGGCGAGAAAGTGCTTGCCTATGACGGCAAGCAGCTGGCCAGCAACTACGATGTGTTCTTCGACAAGGTGGTCAAGATCGGCGACGTCAATGTCGCGCTGGTCGATGTCGGCGACGGCGGCAATCAATGCGGCCCGGCCAAGGTCATCGTCTGGAAGCCGAAGGACGGCGAGATCAAGACCACGACGGTCGAGCAGGACGAATGCGGCGCGCCGCCGGCGGCGATCTCCGACAGCGCCATCTATTTCGTGCCCTATCTGCTGCCCGGCGAGACAAAGGCGGCGCTGCAATGGTCGCCGACCGAAGGCCTGACGACTTCCGGCAACCTCGCCTATACGCCGGAATCCGGCACCGACTGGAAGGACATCGATCCGGCGAAATACGACAACATCATCGACACCTTCCACAACGAGGCTGTCTACAAGGCGGCCAAGGCGCTGCTCGGCGACACCATGCCCGACATGGCGACCAGCCTGCTGGTCGGCGGCGGCACGGAAAAGACGGCGTCCGGCGCGTTCTACGCCACCGGCTGCGTGCCGCATGATTGCGGCGGCAATGACGGCTTCATGGCGGTCGACCCGGCCAAGCACACGGTCTATTTCTCGCGGCGCGGCGACAATGGCGAGCCGGCGGCCTGGCCGCCGCTTAAGACTTGGCCGGACGATATCAAAAAGGCGCTCGACGCCGCGCAGGGGTCGGGGAATTAGGGTTCTCCGCGCCCGCGCGCTTCGCTTCGTGACAATGGTCCGCTCGGCTTGGCCCACGACCGGCGCGGCCTCGCCTGCTAAACGCAGGCCGACAACCCAACGAGGCCTGCCATGCGCAAACTGATCTCCACCGGCTCGCCCTTCGAAAAGACTGCCGGCTATTCGCGCGCGGTGGTGCAGGGCGACTGGTGTTTCGTCTCCGGGACAACCGGCTATGACTACGCGACGATGACGATGCCGGAGACGGTCGAGGCGCAGACGCGCAATTGCCTGGCGACGATCGGCAAGGCGCTGACCGACGGCGGCTTCGAGATGGCCGATGTGGTGCGGGCGCATTACTACATCACCGACCAGGCCTTCGTGGACGTGGTCTTCCCGATCCTCGGCGAGACATTCGGCGACATCAGGCCGGCGGCGACGATGATCGTCTGCCAGCTCAACAAGCCGGAAATGAAGATCGAGATCGAAGTCACGGCGCTGCGGCGCTCGGCTCCGGGGCGTTGAGAGCATGAAGGTCCGGCGCATCGTGGCCAATATCGCGACGCAGGATGCGGCGGCGGCGAAACGCTTCTACCAGGACGTGCTTGGCCTCGATCTGCTGATGGATCAAGGCTGGATCGCCACCTACGGTTCCAACGAACAGATGCAGGTGCAGGTCTCCTTCATGGCGCAAGGCGGCTCCGGCACGCCGGTGCCGGACCTGTCGATCGAGGTCGACGATGTCGAGGCGGCGCTGGAAGGCATGAAGGCCGCCGGCTTCGCCATAGAATACGGACCGGCCGACGAACCCTGGGGCGTGCGGCGCTTCTATGTGCGCGATCCCCTGGGCCGGCTGGTCAACATTCTCTCACATCGGTGATCGTGGTCCTGAACCGCAGGCTTGCGCTGCAAGCGCTTGGCGTTTAGCAAAGCGCCGGTTCAAATTCTTTTCTGGGACGGTTTTTCCATGGCAACGAAGCATCTTTTCCTGCTCCCCGGCGACGGCATCGGCCCCGAGGCCATGGCCGAGGTCAAGAAGCTGATATCGGCCATGAACGAGAAGCTCTCCAGCGGTTTCGTCACCGACGAGGGCCTGGTTGGCGGTTGCGCCTACGACGCGCATGGCGCGGCGATCTCCGATGCCGACATGGCAAAGGCGATGGCGGCGGACGCGGTGCTGTTCGGCGCGGTCGGCGGGCCGAAATGGGATGCCGTGCCTTATGAGGTGCGCCCCGAGGCCGGCCTGCTGCGGCTGCGCAAGGACATGGAGCTGTTCGCCAATCTGCGTCCGGCCATCTGCTATCCGGCGCTGGCGGCGTCCTCCTCGCTCAAGCAGGAGGTGGTCGAAGGCCTCGACATCCTCATCGTGCGCGAATTGACCGGCGGCGTCTATTTCGGCGAGCCCAAGCAGATCATCGATCTCGGCAACGGCCAGAAGCGCGGCATCGACACGCAGGTCTATGACACGTTCGAGATCGAGCGCATTTCGGGCGTCGCCTTCGAGCTGGCGCGGACCCGCAAGAACCACGTCACCTCCATGGAAAAGCGCAACGTCATGAAGTCGGGCGTCCTGTGGAACGAGGTCGTCACCCAGACCCACAAGGCGCGCTATTCCGACGTCAAGCTCGACCATATGCTGGCCGATGCCGGCGGCATGCAACTGGTGCGCTGGCCCAAGCAGTTCGACGTCATCGTCACCGACAATCTGTTCGGCGACATGCTGTCCGACATCGCCGCCATGCTGACCGGCTCGATCGGCATGCTGCCGTCGGCCTCGCTCGGCGCGCCCGATGTCAAGACCAAGAAGCGCAAGGCGCTCTACGAGCCGGTGCACGGCTCGGCGCCCGATATTGCCGGCAAGGGCATCGCCAACCCGATCGCCATGATCGCCTCCTTCGCCATGTGCCTGCGCTATTCCTTCGGCATGGTCGATGAAGCCGACAGGCTCGAAGGCGCGATCGCCGCCGTGCTCGACCAGGGCCTGCGCACCAAGGACATCTTCTCGCCTGGGATGACCGAGGTCGGCACGGTCGAGATGGGCGACGCGATCATCGCCAGGTTCCTGGCCTGATCCATGCCGGTCGACGTCCGCTGGGCAACGGACGCGGATGCTCCCGCACTCGCGGTCATGCTGTGCGCCATGGCGGCACATTACCGGCAGCCACCGCTCGACCATGATCGGGCCTTGTCCGCCGCTCGGAAATGGCTTGGCGAGGAAAGCCCGGCCTATCCACATTTCGCGCTCGCCTTCGTTGAGGAAGAGGTCAGCGGATTGGCGTCGGTGGCGATCGCGCATCCGGGCATCGACCTCGAGCGGCTGCTGTTCCTCAAGGATCTGTTCGTGCGTGACAAGGTCCGCGGCGCCGGCGTCGGCCGGGCGCTGATCGATTTTCTCGCCGATCATTGCCGCAGCCACGGCATCGGCCGCATCGACCTGACCACCGAGGACTGGAACGAGGGTGCGCTGCGCTTCTACGCGCGGCTCGGCGCCGAACGCCATGCCCAGAAGATTTTTCTCAGGCTTTCGGGCGATGCGCTGAAGGTGTTGAAACCCGACGCCTGACGGCATGGATAGCCAGCCAGTAGACAACTCATTGTTTTCTTAGGGTCTTTAGCGAGTATCCTTAAATTCGGACGCCCGCCGGCACCGGTCCCCACTGGTTTTCGCGGCCCTGTGTCGGGATCAGCGCGAAGACCAGGATGATCAGGCTGCCGAAGGTCGGAATCAGGATCAGCAGGCAGAGCCAGCCGGTCAGGCCGAGGTCGTGCAGGCGGCGCACGATCATGCCGAGGCTGGGCAGGAAGGTGGCCAGCAGGAAAAGGCCGAAAAGCCCGACCGTCATCGCTGGCAGCTCGGCGCTGTCGAAATTGCCTATCTCGAAATCGGCGAAAACGCCGATGCCGATGATCACCAGCAACGCGATCGTCCAGAACAGGCAATAGCCCCAATATTCCTTGCGCCGGGCGCGGCCGGCGAAATTGAAATAGTTTTGGGTCACGCCGCGCCAGAAATAGCTCCAGAGGTCGGTGGGCTCGGCCGGCTCGGCGGCCCTGCCGAAATGCTGCGCCTGCGTTGCGCCGGCCGCCGGTGCGGGGCTGCCTTGCGCCGGTGCGGCGCTTAGGCCGGCTTCGGCAGCCGGGCCTGCCGCCTGTGCGGCGATCGCGAAAACATCACGCGCCTGGCCGCCGCCCGGCTGGAACTCGACCGCCGTGCCCTTTGTCATCGCGGTTTGCCGGCGAAGGTTCTCGCGGGTGAATGTGTAGCGGTTGCCGTCGGCCCCGGTGATGAAGCCGAAACCCTGGTCCTCGTCATAGTGAAGCACTTCGCCACGCATCGCCAACCCCCCTTGTCGCCGCGTCCCTGCCAAGGTGACACAGGGCCGAGCCCGCCGGCAAGGCCGTGCGACATGGCTACCATCTTAGCGGCAAATCGAGCATAAGGCTTCACGTGCAGCCGTCTTCGCCAAAGCAGACCATGACAGTCGAGCAATCCGATGCAAGCGCCGCGACCGCGGATGGGCAGGTCGCATGGCCGCCGAGGCTGGCCCCTGCAGTGGCCGTCGATGCCACAGGGCTGATGTTCTGGCCGCCCGGCAAGGGCCTGGCGGGTATTCCGCGGGTGGAGAGCTTTCTCGTCAACGCGGCCTTGGCGGATCCCGACCCCGACGTGGAGGTGGTGGCGTTCAGGCCCGGGGAAGGCCGGTTCCGGCCGCTTGCGCCTTTCGAACAGGACCATGTCGCGGCGGGCGGGATTTCACCGCATCGTGCCAAGCGGTGGCCGGGGAGACGCGCGGCGCTGTCGCGGGCTTTCGAGGCGGTGCGGCAACAGCCCTGGGACAAGCGTGACGCGGACCGCCATCTGGCCAGGACGGTGACCAATGGCGGCATGGGGATCGCCTGGCAGGCGACGCGGCTGTTGATCCGCGCCTATCGCCTGTACCAGCGGGCGCGGATCCGCTTCGGCTTGCGAGAAGATGCCCCGGCCCGGCCGGTCGAGACGGAGCCGGGCCTTGTGCTGATCAGCCATCACATCCTGACCCAGGAAGACCGCTCCGCCGTTTCGGGCAGCGCCGGCAAGCTTGCCTTCCTGTGCCACGATATCATCCCGGCATTGCGCCCTGACCTGCTCGGCTCGAGCGCCGGCGAGCGCCGTTTCGGCTCCGATCTCGAGCAGCTTGTGCGCGCCGGTGCGCCGGCATTCTGCGCCTCCGACGAGGTCGGCGCGACGCTGAGCGAATATATGCGCAAGGCCGGCATCGGCGCGCCGGTGGTGTACCGCTTTCCGATGCCGTCGATCCTGCATGAGACGGCATCGCGCATGGGCGCTACCCCGCGCATCGAGGCCGGCGAGCCGTTCGTGCTCTACTGCTCGACCATCGAAGTGCGCAAGAACCACATATTGCTGGCGCGGATCTGGCAGCAGGCGCGGGAAGAGGGCGTCAAGCTGCCAAGGCTGGTCTGCGCCGGGCGCTGGGGCTGGATGATCGAGCCGCTGCGCGCCTATCTCAAGGCGCATCCCGAGCTGCTCCAGTCGGTCACTTTCACCGGGCTGGTCAGCGACGAGCAGCTCATCCAATATTATCGCAGCGCCACCTTCGGCGTCTTTCCCTCGCATATAGAGGGCTGGGGCTACGGCGCCTCGGAATGCCTCGATTTCGGCGTTCCGGTCATCGTGTCGACGGCGCCGTCGCTGATCGAGGCGAGCGGCGGGCTGATGCCGGCAATCGATTCCGAAGACCAGGCCGGCTGGTACGCGGCGATCCGCAGGATGGCGGAGGATCACGCCTGGCGCTCCTCATTGGCGGAGCGCATCGCCCAAAACCATCGGCCGACGCCGGCGGCCACAAGCTGGGCGGTCATCAAGGCCGGACTGCGGGACAGCGCTGCCCGGCGTCCATAAGGGTTACGAAGGCCGCTTCTTCGGCTTCTTGTGCTTCGGCGGGCCGGCATTGTCGAATTTCGGCTTGCCCGGCTTTTTTGCCCACGGCTTTGCCTCATGCGCGGCTGCCGGCCGCTGGTCGACGGAAGCCGGCGGCCGCTTCTCGAACTTCCGCTTCGGCGCGTTCGGGTCGAATGGCGCCTTGCCGCGATGCGGCTTCTTGTCGGGGCTCGGCGGCTGATAGCCGGCGCGCGACAGGTCCGGCGTGCCGTCGAGCCGCTTCACGACGATGTTGCCCTGCAATTTGCGGTCGGGTCCGATGGCGGCGAGAAAACGGTCGGCCCAGTCCTCGGCGATCTGCACGAAGGTCTCCTCCGGCTGCATCTTGATGGCGCCGATCTCGCGCTTCGAGATGCTGCCGGTGCGGCACAGCATCGGGATCAGCCAGCGCGGCTCGGCATTCTGCCTCCGTCCGACCGACAGCGAGAACCAGACGCTGGCGCCGAAATCGTCGCGGCGGCTCGGCGCTTCGTCGCGCTGCGCGAACTTTTCGCCCGCCGGCCGTTCACGCGAAGGCGTGAACGGCGCGACGTCCATGAGATCCTCGGGCGCCGAGCGGCTGGCGCGGCACTGGCGCACGAAGGCGGCCGCCACCTGTTCGGCGCCATGTCGGCTGAGAAGCGCGTCGATGAAGGCGCGTTCGTCATCCTTCACCGGCTCGTCGAAAGCCGGATCGGCCAGGATGCGCTCGTCGTCACGGCGGATCACGTCATCGGCCGAGGGCGGGCTTGCCCATGTCGCCTTGAGGCCGGCGTTCTGCAGCAGCCGCTCGGTGCGCCGGCGGGCGCTGCCCGGCACGATCAGCGCGCTGACGCCCTTGCGCCCGGCGCGGCCGGTGCGGCCGCTGCGGTGCAGCAACGTTTCGGGATTGGTCGGCAGGTCGGCGTGGATCACCAGTTCGAGGTTGGGCAGGTCGATGCCGCGCGCCGCGACATCGGTGGCGATGCAGACCTTGGCGCGGCCGTCGCGCATTGCCTGCAGCGCATGGCTGCGCTCGTTCTGGCTGAGCTCGCCCGAAAGGGCGACGACCGAGAAATTGCGGTTGTTGAAGCGCGCGGTCAGGTGGTTGACGGCGGCGCGCGTGTTGCAGAACACCAGCGCGTTCTTCGCCTCATAGAAACGCAGCACGTTGATGATGGCGTTCTCGCGGTCGGCCTGGGCGACGTTGAGCGCACGGTATTCGATGTCGAGATGCTGCTTTTCCTCGCCGGCGGCGGAAATGCGCACGGCATCGCGCTGGTAGCCCTGGGCGAGCGTGGCGATGGAGCGCGGCACGGTGGCCGAGAACATCAGCGTGCGGCGCTCGGCTGGGGCGGCGTCGAGGATGAATTCGAGGTCCTCGCGAAAACCGAGATCGAGCATCTCGTCGGCCTCGTCGAGCACCACGGCCCTGAGCGCCGTCATGTCGAGCGAGTTCCGGGTGATGTGGTCGCGCAGGCGGCCGGGCGTGCCGACGACGATATGGGCGCCGCGTTCCAGCGCGCGCCGCTCGGTGCGCATGTCCATGCCGCCGACGCAGGACGCCACCGTGGCGCCGGTCGGCTCGTAGAGCCATTCCAGCTCGCGCGTCACCTGCAGCGCCAGTTCGCGCGTCGGCGCCACCGCCAGCGCCAGCGGCGCTGTCGCTTGGCCGAAGCGCTCCGCGCCGTCGAGCAGCGTCGGCGCCATGGCGAGGCCGAAGGCCACGGTCTTGCCGGAGCCGGTCTGCGCCGAGACCAATGCATCGGCCTGGCCGAGTTCCAGCACCGCCTTCTGCACCGGCGTCAGCTCGGAATAGCCGCGTTTTTCCAGCGCCTGTGCCAGCGCCGGGACGATACCTTCAAAGTTGGACATCTCGCTCTTTCGGAATTCAGGGGTCTGCGCTCATCATGGAGCACGGGCCGGGGCCGGCGCCGTGCCAGCCAAACAATCTTGGCCGTTCGTACTTCCTGCCGCTGCTCTTGTACAGGGCGCGCCATGAGGGCCATGCGACGCGCCGCCAATTGACTCCTGCCGCAAACCGCGTAAAAGCCCGCTTCGAACGGGATCGTTTTTCGATGCGCGGCCTTTTGATGGCTCTTCTTGCATTCGATGCCCCCAGCCTCAATGCGAACCATTGGGCCGGGCGTGTCGGCGCGTCCCCTCGTTCCAGCAAAACCATGGCCAAAAAAACCACCACCAAAACGGTGTGATTCCCTTGGCCTAACCACCCTCTCCCGGGTCCGGCCCGGGGGACGGAACCCGCATTGGCCGGCGGGTTTTCTCCAACAAACCAAGCGGAGAGGGACAGGAGATCTTTATGAGTTTCAAGGTTGCAGTCGTCGGCGCCACGGGCAATGTGGGCCGGGAAATGCTCAACATACTGGAAGAGCGCGGCTTTCCGGTAAGCGAAGTGGTGGCGCTGGCGTCGCGGCGCAGCCAGGGCACGGAAGTGTCGTTCGGCGACCGCACGCTGAAGGTCCGTACGCTGGACCAGTACGATTTTTCCGACACCGACATCTGCATCATGTCGGCCGGCGGCAATGTCTCCAAGGAATGGTCGCCGAAGATCGGCAAGCAGGGCTGCGTCGTCATCGATAATTCGTCGGCCTTCCGCTACGACCAGGACGTGCCGCTGATCGTGCCGGAAGTGAATCCGGACGCGATCTCGCTGTTCACGCGCAAGAACATCATCGCCAACCCGAACTGCTCGACGGCGCAGCTGGTCGTGGCGCTGAAGCCGCTGCACGATTTCGCCACCATCAAGCGCGTCGTCGTCGCCACCTACCAGTCGGTATCGGGCGCCGGCAAGGAAGGCATGGACGAGCTGTTCACGCAGACCCGCGCGGTGTTCGTCGCCGACCAGGTCGACGTCAAGAAGTTCACCAAGCGCATCGCCTTCAACGTCATTCCGCATATCGACGTCTTCCTCGACGACGGCTTCACCAAGGAAGAGTGGAAGATGGTCGCCGAGACCAAGAAGATGCTCGATCCCAAGATCAAGCTGACGGCGACCTGCGTGCGCGTGCCGGTGTTCATCGGCCATTCGGAAGCGGTCAACATCGAGTTCGAGAAGCCGATCACCGCCGACGAGGCACGCGACATCCTGCGTGACGCTCCCGGTTGCCAGGTCCTGGACAAGCGCGAGGACGGTGGCTACATCACGCCGCTGGAATCGGCCGGCGAGGACGCCACCTTCATCTCGCGCATCCGCGAGGATTCGACCGTCGACAACGGCCTGTCGATGTGGGTCGTCTCCGACAATCTGCGCAAGGGCGCGGCGCTGAACGCCGTGCAGATCGCCGAGCTCTTGGTCGAGCGCGGCCTGATCCAGCCGAAGAAGAAGGCGGCCTGACGGCTGTTCTTTTTACGCTCACGGGCCGTATCGCCGCTCCCGCGGCGGGCCCTCCGCGAGGGCGCCGGACGACCGGCGGCCCGCAGTCGCGGGCTCGGCCTTTGGCCGGGGCGCTTCTTCCTTCTCCCCGTTCACGGGGGTGAGAAGTGGTCCGCGAAGCGGACGACGAGCGCCCGGAGCGATAGCGAAGGGCCGGCATGCCGGCGGGGGGATGAGGGGCAGCGCCAGCCTGCGTTGAGAAACGTCTATGAGCGATCCCGCCAAAATCACTATGCGCCCGGCCATCGATTCTGACGCCGCTGCCATCGCAAAGCTCATGCGGGCAGCACTTGGCACGTTCGCCTGGATGCCGGTCATACACACGCCGGCCGAGGATCTCGCCTTCATCCGCGACATCGTGCTGCCACGGCAGCAGGTGACGGTCGCCGAAACCGGCAAGGAGATAGTCGGCTTCATTGCCGTCAGCGGCGATTGGGTGGACCAGCTCTATCTCGACCCGGCCTGGACAGGACAAGGCATCGGCGGCTGCTTGTTGAGCGACGCGATCGCTGCGCTGCCGGTCGTAAAACTCCATTGCTTCCAATCCAACACCGGTGCGCGGCGCTTCTATGAGCGCCACGGCTTCCGCGCCGAGTCGTTTGGCGACGGCACCACCAACGAGGAAGGCCTGCCGGATATTCTGTATGTCCGGCGGCGTTAGTCTGGCGCTGGCCTGGCTGTCGAAACTGCTCAGTCACGCGGTATCCGACGGCTTTGCCCGCCTTCCCAAATGATCTTGAAGCGCTCCACCATCGATGAGAACAGCCGTGGAGGTAGCATGCCGTAGTCGTAGCGATCGGTATGCGGCACCGGGCGGAGATCGTAGCCCGGCCATGCAAAGCGATTGCCTTCGTCAAGCATCACCCACGGGCGCTCGCCGTCCAGACCGAGATGGCGTTTGACGGCTGGAGGCAACTCGATCGCCAGAGACGGGTCCGCCGGCGGCAGATGTGTGATCGGCACGACTGTCACGATCACACCGTCGGCGTCTCGTTCGGAGGCGAGCACGATCACGCAAGGACGGTCCTTGCGCCCCTCTTCCCGTCCGGCTTGATGCTCATGATGCCACAGATAGGCATAGGAGATCACAAGGCCGAGCTGTGGATCGGGAAGAGGCATGCCTTATTTGGCGTCCATCAAGGCATTGAGATGGTCGTGTTCCGAGGACATGCGGCCACTGGCGATAGCCTCGATTTCCTCGCGTTGGAGATCCTTGGTCGCAAATGATTTCTGGGCCAGATTCTTGTAGCGCTGCAGATCTTCATACTCGACGGCCGAAACGAAATAACCGGTCGGCCGCCCGTGACTCATGACAGCGACAGGCTCGCGTTGCACGATTTCACGGTAGCGGCCGAAGTTGCGAGTGAATTCTGTGGTGGGAACTTCACGCATGGTGTTTCATCCTAAATTGCGCGATTTACGCGTTAAACGTAATTTACGCAATTTGAAGCGCGCTGTCAAAGGTCAGTCAACACTCTCCTTGGCCAACTCCATCAGCAATTCCATCGCCTCCTCCGCCCGCTCCGCGGGCACGAACAGATGGTCGTGATAAAACGCCGAGACCGGATTGACGCCCATGCCGGCGCCAGCCAGCCGTGTGGTGATGGCGGCGAGGAAGCCGACGGCTTCCAGCGATGAGTGGATGTTCAGCGTGATCATCCGGCAGCGGAACGAGGCGGCCAGCCCCGCTGCCTTTGCCGCGTCCTCCGTCACGATCAGCGTCGTGCCCTCGCGCTCGCGAAACAGCATCACGGGGTCGAGGCCATCGGGTTGGGGAACCCCAGGCGCCAGCGTGGCGAAGACATATGTGTCATCGAGCAATTCCGGCCTCATCGACGCCAGCAATGTCTTCAGATCGGTTTCGCCGGTCATTTCTCTCGCCTGAACTGGGATGGGCAACAGGGCTTCTTGATATCCGCAACCCGCACATGCCGATAGTCCGCGCCGCGCACGACATGGCGATGTCGCTGGCGGCCGGGCTTGCGGATCTGTCGCATCGCACAATAGAGGAGCTGAGGGCCGATGCCGGTCCATGAAAGGTCCGACCATGATCGTTCGCCCGCGCCCCAACTTCCTGCAGCTGTTCTTCATCATGCGCGGTTCGGTGGTGCCGCGCATCCTGCCGCAGATTTTTGGGTTCGCCATCTATTCGGCGGTCATCCTGGTCCTGGCGCGATGGTTCGCGCTCGATCTCGGCGTCTTCAACATCACGCCCTTCGGCCTGGTCGGCGTGACACTGTCGATCTATCTGTCGTTCCGCAACAACGCCGCCTATGACCGCTGGTGGGAAGCGCGCAAGCTGTGGGGCACGCTGGTCTTCGAAATTCGCAACCTGGCACGCGCCACGACCAGTCTCATTCCGGACCCAGCCGAACAGCGCGCCTTGCTGATGGAGGCGCTGGCCTTCTGCCATTTCCTGCGCGGCCAGTTGCGCAGGATCGACAGCATCAAGGACGCCCGCGCCTTCATCGACGCCGAGGCGGAGGCGGTCGCAGCCTTCGCCAATCCGGCCGACGAGATGGTCAGGCGCATGGGGCGGCGTGCCAATGGACAGCGGCGGTCGGGTGAAGTCGATCCGATCGGCTTCCGCATCCTCGATGAAAGGCTGGCGTCGATCACGGCCATCCAGGCCGGCTGCGAGCGGATCGCCGGCACGCCCCTGCCCTTCGCCTATACACTGCTCGTGCACCGCACGGCCTATATCGTCTGCCTGCTGCTGCCGATCGGGCTGATCTCGACCACCGGCTGGGCGACGCCGCTGTTCACCGCGCTGATCGCCTACACCTTCTTCGGTCTCGACGCGCTTTCGGAAGAACTGGAGGATCCGTTCGGCACCGAAGCCAACGACCTCGCGCTCGACGGCCTGTGCCGCGTCTGCGAGATCTCGGTGTTCGAGGCGCTGGGCGAGGCGCCGCCGAAGATGCTGCCGGCGGAGAAGTTTTATTTCTCCTAGAGCGTTTCACCGTTTCACGGAAACGGCGAACCACTCTAACTTTTTGTTTTGACGCAATTCCGGACGGAAAACCGCTCACACTTTTCCTGGAATTGCTCCTAGACCGTGGCCCAGCCGGCTTGCCATCCGAGGGACGGCTCAAAAAGAATGCGACCCCTGTAGGATTGCCGGCCGATGCCGCGTCCTTGGTTCGACCCCGGCGAAAGGGGCTCGAACCAGCAGGAGGGAACACCGATGAGCATTTCCGAAACCGCGCCAATCTCGTCCGGCGCCTTGTGGACCGGCCGTGCGCTCAGCGGCCTCATCATCCTGTTCATGATCTTCGACGGCGCCATCAAGCTGCCGCCGCTCGATGTCGTCACCCAGACGATGGTGCCGCTCGGCTGGCCGGCCGACGCCAATGTCGCGCGCATGCTCGGCGTCATCGGCCTGATCGCGACCGCGCTCTACGCGCTGCCGCGCACCTCGGTGCTCGGCGCCATCCTGCTCACCGCCTATATGGGCGGGGCGATCGCCACCAACGCGCGGATCGGCAATCCGCTGTTCTCGCACACGTTGTTCGGCGTCTATCTCGGCATCATCCTGTGGGGCGGCCTCTATCTGCGCAATCCAAGGATACGTGCGCTGTTGCCGTTCACCCTGTGGGCGCGAAAGGAGAGAAAAATGTTCAGCACCATCCTCATCATCCTGCTCGTCATCATCGCCGCGATCCTCGTCTACGCCGCGACGCGGCCCAATGATTTCGTCACCACCCGCACGGCCACCATCAAGGCGCCGCCGGAAGCGATCTTCCCGCTGATCAACGATTTCAGCCGCTGGCCGACATGGTCGCCTTACGAAAAGCTTGACCCCAACATGAAGCGCACGCTTTCCGGCGCGCAGAGCGGCAAGGGCGCCGCCTATGCCTGGGAAGGCAATGGCAAGGCCGGCAAGGGGCGCATGGAGATCGTCAGTTCGGTGCCGTCCTCGCTGGTCGCGCTCAAGCTCGACTTCGAAAAGCCGTTCCGCGCCAGCAACAGCGTCGACTTCACCTTGACGCCATCGGGCGACACCACCGCCGTCTCCTGGGCGATGCGTGGCAGCCGGCCCTTCATCGCCAAGCTGATGGGCCTGTTCATGAATTTCGACACGCTGATCGGCCGGGATTTCGAGATCGGCCTCGCCAATCTGAAGCGCAACACCGAGGCCTGACCCGACTGACACAGCCGCCCGCCGGAAGTCGCCTGAACGAGCGGCGCCACGATCTTCATCCTCTCTTGGATCAAATTGGCCGTTTGCGAGTTTAGCCCTTGGCGGAGCGATGGCGATCCCCCTGTGAGAGGAACAAAAATGAAGAAAATCATGACCATTCTGGTGCTGACGATGGCGCTGGGCGCGTGTTCGCAGACTGAAAAAGGCGCGGCTATCGGCGGATTGGGTGGCGCGGCGGTTGGCGCCGCTGTCGCCGGCGATCCGGTGCAAGGCGCTGTCGTCGGAGGCGCTGTCGGTGCGGTGGCCGGGGCGCTGATCGGCCATGCCAGTGAAAGTGGCCAGTGCCGCTACCGCGACCGTCACGGCCGTGTCTATGTAGACCGCTGCCCGAGCGGTTATTGAGCGGCGACCAGCAGCAAAAACAGCAAGACGGCGGGCGTCAGACCCGCCGTCTTCGCCTGAAAACGCCCTACAGCAGGTCTCGGATCAATTCCCAGGCGTCGCGGCCGAGACGCGCATCGGCATGATCATTGCCGCCATGGGCGTGCGATCCCGATCGCGGCGTGGTTTCACCTGGCAAAAGAATGCGGTGGCCGGCATCGGGGCTCGAAACGAGGCGCGTGGCTTTGCCGGCGTCTTCTCGACGCCGAACAATCGACCGGGCAAAATCGAGGGATGGCCACAGCGCATCGTCGCCGCCCGCGACGAGCACAATCTTTGCCGAGATAGTCTCGACGGGAATGGCGGCGCGGTCCGCCTCCTGTTTGAAGCTTGCCAGGCAGTGTTCGAAAAGCCCCCTGTAGGACACAAGGCCGTCCACGTAGCGTGGATTCCAATTGGGCTCGGTCGGAACAAACGGGAGCGGGACCCCCTTCAGCGTCCATGACGATCGCTCCGGCCAGTTGATGCCGTCGCGGCCCGGTCCGATATTTCCCCAGACCACCGATGTCGGGCTGATCGCGACCACGGCGTCGATGCGCGGGTCGTGAACCGCCGCAAGCAGTGACGCCTCGGCGCCTTTCGACGTTCCGACATAGACGATGCGCCGGCATCCCAGTCCGACAAGATGGTCGGTCGCGGCGAAAAACGTCTCGAGCGGGATTTCGCAGATGCCGGGAACCTGGCCTTCGCCTCCGAACCACCGCAGCGCCAGCGCGGACACGCCCTCCCCGGCAAAAAGACCTGCGCGGGCGACGTCGACGCGGCCGCTGGATCCGCTCAGCACCACCACGCCCGTTTTGGCGTCAGCGCGTCGCAGCAGCGTTCCGGCAACGCCGCCGGACAGGATTTCTTCGGTGACTGCTTGTTCGCCCATCTGCTTGGTCAGCCTGATGCCGTCATGGCACCGGCGCACAATAGCAAAACGGCGGGCACTGGCCCGCCGTTTCGTCGATGCGATGAAGCGATATTATTCGGCGGTGGCGACTTCCGCCTCGGCGGGAGCTGCGGCAGCGGCCGCAACGGCGGCGGCTGCGTCTTCCTGCGCCTTCTTCAGCAGGGCGGCGCGTTCCTGCGCCTTCTTGCCCGGCTCGGCCTTCTTCGGGTTGGAGCGGGCGTCGCGCTTGGCGAGGCCGGCCTCGTCGAGGAAGCGCAGCACGCGGTCGGTCGGCTGGGCGCCATGCGACAGCCAATGCTTGACGCGGTCGGCGTCGACCTTGACGCGCTCGCCGTCCTTCGGCAGCAGCGGGTTCCACGAGCCGAGCGACTCGATGAACCGGCCGTCGCGCGGCGAACGGGCGTCGGCGACGACGACGTGGTAGTAAGGACGCTTCTTCGAGCCCGCACGGGCCAGTCTGATCTTCAGTGCCATTTCTATCTCCTAAAAGCTCTGATTTCGTTTGATTGCGTTGAGGCTGGTTGGTTCAGCCGGTTTTCGTCACGCCGTTGGCAGCGGCGATCTGTTCGTGGTGCCGGATCACTTCGCGGACGACGAAGTTGAGGAATTTTTCCGCGAAATCGGGGTCGAGATGCGCGTCCTTGGCCAGCTGGCGAAGACGGGCGATCTGCTGCTGCTCGCGCGCCGGGTCGGCCGGCGGCAGGCCATGTTCGGCCTTGAGCACGCCCACTGCCTTGGTGCAGCGGAAGCGCTCGGCCAGCATGTGGATGAGGGCGGCGTCGATGTTGTCGATCGAGGCGCGGTAGCCAGCCAGGATGGTGCGGGCGTCGGCCATGTCCTTTTCTTCATTCATGCACATTCTCACTTCTTCTTGCCGAGGCCGGGCAGTCCGCCGCCACCCAGGCCGGGAAGCCCCGGAAGTTTCATGCCGCCGGGCAGGCCAGGCAGGCCACCGCCACCGGGAAGTCCGCCTGGCAGACCCTTCATGCCGCCCAGGCCGGCTGCCTGCGCCTGCTTCTGCAAGGCTTCGAGCTGCTTGGGATCCATCTTGGAGAGATCGGGCATGCCGCCCATCCCCCCCATCCCGCCAGGCATCATGCCGCCGAGGCCCATCTTGGAGGCAAGGCCGCCCATCATACCGCGCATCAGGCCGCCGCCTTTGCCCTTGCCGCCCATCGCCTTCATCATGTCGGCCATGCCGCGATGCATCTTCAAGAGCTTGTTGATCTCGGCGGCGTCGGTGCCGGAGCCGGCGGCTATACGCTTCTTGCGGGAATGCTTGAGAATATCGGGATTGGCGCGCTCGGCCTTGGTCATCGAGGAGATGATGGCGAGCTGGCGGCCGAACATCTTGTCGTCGAGGCCGGCAGCGGCCATCTGATCCTTCATCTTGCCCATGCCGGGCATCATGCCCATGATGCCGCCCATGCCGCCCATTTTTGACATCTGCTGAAGCTGCTGGGCGAGGTCGTTCAGGTCGAACTTGCCCGACTGCATCTTCTTGGCCATCGCCGCCGCCTGCTCGGCGTCGATGTTCTCGGCGGCCTTCTCGACCAGCGAGACGATGTCGCCCATGCCGAGGATGCGGTCGGCGATGCGCTTGGGGTGGAATTCCTCCAGCCCGTTCATCTTTTCGCCGGTGCCGATCAGCTTGATCGGCTTGCCGGTGACGGCGCGCATCGAAAGGGCGGCACCGCCACGGCCATCGCCGTCCATGCGGGTCAGCACAAGGCCGGTGATGCCGACGCGCTCGTCGAAGCTCTTGGCCAGGTTGACGGCGTCCTGGCCGGTCAGCGAATCCGCGACCAGCAGGATCTCGTGCGGGCTCGACACCTTCTTGATGTCGGCCATCTCGACCATCAGCGGCTCGTCGATGTGGGTGCGGCCGGCGGTGTCGAGGATGACGACATCATGGCCGCCGAGCTTGGCCGCCTGCACGGCGCGCTTGGCGATGTCGACCGGGTTCTGGCCAGCAATGATCGGCAGCGTCGCGACCTTGGTCTGCTCGCCGAGCTGGCGCAACTGCTCTTGCGCGGCGGGCCGCCGCGTGTCGAGCGAGGCCATCAGAACCTTCTTGTTCTGGCGCTCGTTCAGCCGCTTGGCGATCTTGGCCGAAGTGGTCGTCTTGCCGGAGCCCTGCAGACCGACCATCATGATAACGACCGGCGCCGGCGCGTTGAGGTCGATGGCGACGCCTTCGGCGCCCAGCATGTCGACCAGCTCGTCATGGACGATCTTGACGACCATCTGTCCTGGCTTGATCGACTTCAGCACCGCGGCGCCGACGGCCTTCTCGCGCACCTTGTCGGTGAAGGACCGCACCACTTCCAGCGCCACATCGGCCTCGAGCAGCGCACGGCGCACCTCGCGCAGCGCGGCGGAGACATCGGCCTCCGACAGCGCGCCGCGGCCGGTGAGGCCGTTCAGGATCGAACCAAGGCGCTCTTGTAGGGACTCAAACATTGGTCAACCCGCCGTGCGAGAGCGCCTTGGATTCATAGCGATCCCTGTCGGGCCGATGGCCCTCCACGCCTCTTGTACGCTCCTGCAGCGATTCAAACATACTGTTTCCTTTTCCCTGGCACCCGGATGGTGCCCGAGAGGTAATGCGTTCGCGCCAACTGTCCAATCAAAAGCAAAGCCCAAAACCAAAAAGCACCCGGGGGCGCATTGCGCTGCCGGGTGTTGGCCTCCAGGATCTTTTTACAGCACCCGCCTCAAAGAGGCTTCGGCGTCCTGGTCGGCTTGCTCGGAGGGATACTCGTCGCGGAATTCGAGGCGTGTAGACAGGAAATCGGCCGAAGAGTCAAGATCTGGGCGGGGCAATCGCTTCAGGCCCATGGCAGCTTACGAGTTTACTTCAGCGACCACCAATCGCCAAAGTCGGCGCCGTCCCTCATCGCCCTGCCGGGCACTTCTCCCCGTATAGAGACGGGGAGAAGGATGCTGCCGCAACCCCGGCGCCCCTTTTTGCAACGTCGGTCATTGGCGAAATCGTTGATGAGAGCGCCCCTCTCCCCGTCTCTATACGGGGAGAGGATGCCGGCAGGCAGGTGAGGGGCGGCGCCAACGCTTGGAAATTGTAGTGAGGCGCATTCGACTCCTGAAGCGATTGCCCTTCATGCTGTGTCCCGAGCCGCCATCGGGCCGTGCTCCCGTCAGGCCGCTCCGGCCGCGACCCTGAGCGGCGAGCGCGGATGCAGCAGCAGCACGATCGTCAGCAGGCTGCAGGCGATGCCGACAAGGGCGATGAGAACGGCGTCCGACATCATCCAGCCCGGCCCTTCGAGCGGCTTGGCGGTGAACAGGGCGAAGGAATTGTAGCTTTCCTGGTGCGAGATCAGCAGGAAGCCGGTCAGGTTGTTGCCGAGATGGGCGCCGAGCGCGGCACCGAGATTGCCGGTGGCGTAGACCATGAGGGTCAGCAGCAGCGCGAAAGCGGCGATCGAGACCAGCACGCAGGCGTTGATGGCGAGCGAGGAGGCGCTGCTCCAGTGCAGCGAGGTGAACAGCAGGCCGGGCAGCAACGCCCAGATCAGCGGGCTCCTGAACCGGTTGGCCAGGCCACGCAGCAGATAGCCGCGAAACAGCACCTCTTCCGAGGATGTCTGCAGCAAGGTCAGCGCGACGATCGGGATCGCGAACAGCAGCCACGACGACAGGCTGATCGCGCCGCGCGCGATCCCGGGCTGCAGGAGGTAGAGCAGGATCTCGGACAAAGCCGAGGTGATCAGCACCGCGATCAACCCCTTGAGGAAGTCCGGCCACGATGCGCGGCGGCCGGCGCCAAGCAGCGCCAACAGCTTCTCGCCATGCACCCAGCGCATGGCGATCCACAGGCCGATCCAGATGCCGGCGAAGGAGGCGAGCGCGGTGAGGATGCCGATCGGCGAGGCGAGGAAGCCTTGCATCGCTCCGTCGGCTGGAGGCGCCGCCGGCGCCTGCCAGGTGAAGAAGGCATAGGCGCCGCCATACAGCACGGCCGCGGTGGTCACGCCCCAGAGCCCGACGACAATCAGCGTTCCCAGCAACAGGCGCGGCAAGGTCGTCCTGGCGTTCGGCGACTGGCGGTAGCGCTCGAAGGCAGTGTCGTCGATCGTCACGCTGAGCCCTCGCCCGAATCCATCGCCCTTTGATCTAGCCGATGGCCTCGGGAATCGGAATCGCTATTCGTCGGGATTCAATGCGCAAACAGACACCGCGCAGCACCCAGGCATTGCTCGGGTGCCGCGGTTCGACTGTCCCGGTTGTCGCCAGCGGCCGCCTTGGCGACGCTGGCTTCCATCAACGCACCACGTACATGATGCGCCGCGTCTGCGGGTCGATCAGCGCCGGCTGACCGTTCACATAGACATAGCGGTAGTTGTAATCGGGAATTTCGCGCAGCTCGACCGTGTCCGGCAGGGTCGCGCCGGTCACCACCTCGCCGTCGAGATAGACGGGGTCGAGGCGATGCGTATCGACATAGGTGCGCACTTGGGCCGGAGGCGGCGGAAAGGCGTCCTCGGCCGGCTCGCCGGCGACGATCGCCCCGGTATAGTCGGTCGAATAATTGCCGATGTCTTCCGGCGGTGAGACGATCGCCACGCTGGAGCCGTGCGGGCGCTGCGTCAGGATCACGCGGCTGCCGCTGAAATCGGCCGTCACATAGTCGGAATAGACCCAGCCCTGGCCGCCGGCTTCGGCGATCGTGCACCATTTGCTGTTTTCGATGCAGCCGTTGAGCGTTGCCGACTGACCGGCGGCGAGCACGCCGATGACAGGATATTGCGGACCGGGCCCGGCGCGCACGTTGAGATCGGTGACGGCCGAGACGGCGGTGTCGGCAAAGGCGGCGCCCGACATCACGGTCATCATCCCGGCGATTGCGGGAAACAATAGGGATTTCATGGTTCTCTCCGTTTTCATGGTCCCTCGGCGGTGAAAACGGGGCAACGGCGCATGCGTTCCGGCTAAAACGCCCGCGCCAACTCACGATTTATTCCGGCGTCTTTCGGCAGGCCGGTCAAAAGCTCGTGAACGAAGGTCAGTTTTCGCGCCGTCACGTCCGAAATGACGAAGGGATAGAGGTCGGCCAGGCCCATGCAGCGGTTGATCGAATTGGAGGCTTCCGACAGAACCAGCCAGCGGGCAAGGATCTTTTCGAAGGGTTCGGGCGTGTTGGCTGGTTCCGACGGGGCCGCCTGCGGTTCGCCGCCTGTGTCGCCTCGCGGCAAATCGTTGGCCTCCACCGTCTCCAGCCGGCCGAGCGGGAAGTTCAGTGCGTGGACCATCTCCAGCGTGTCGGTGATGTGCAGATGGTGGGCCCAGGTCTCGGCCCAGTCCTCCCAGGGATGCGAGGTGGCATAGGCCGAGATATGGTTTTGCTGCCAGTCGGGCGCCGCACCATTGGCGTAATAGGCCCTCAGCGCCTGTTCGTAATCGGCGCGATCGTCGCCGAACAGAGCGCGGAAGGCATCGAGCCTCTGCGCATCGTCGCGGATCAGGCGGTCCCAGTAATAATGGCCGAGCTCGTGGCGGAAATGGCCGAGCAGCGTTCGGTAATTCTCACCCATCTCGACGCGGCGCTTCTCGCGCTCGGCTGAATCGGCCTCGGCGACGTTGAGCGTGATCAGGCCATTGTCATGGCCGGTCAGGATGCGTTCGCCGCCCGGGCCGACGCCGATCGGATCGGCCAGGAAGTCGAAAGCGAGGCCCACTTCGTCCGTGGGCGCCTGCTTGGGCGCCACCGGCAGGCTGAAGGCGAGCAGCGAATAGATGGCGCGCTTCTTGGCCGCCTCAACCCGGATCCAGCGGCGGCGGTTGCCGTCGACGGAGAGATCGGGGATCAGCTGGTTCAGCCCGCAGGCCCGGCAAAAACCGTGCCCCGGCTCGGCCATCCAGTTGCAGGCGCATTCATCGGCATTGGTGCACTGGAAGATGCCGTCGGCGCCTGACAAAGCGAAGCGGGCATGTTCGGGATCGTAGAGCACGAGGCTGGAGCAGTTCAGGCATTGCGCGTTCTCGAAGTAGAGACGGTGGCCGCAATGCGGGCAGTCGAACAGTTTCATGTCGGTCTCAATTCACCAGAAGAGGCACGGTGGCGGCCCGTGCCCAAACGCGAGCCGCCGGCCGGCGTTCCCCGCCTCATCGAGACTATTTCGCCGCAAGCTGGGCGGCGACCTGCCTGGCCACCGCCTCGCCCGACAGGCGCGCGCCGCCGCAGGTCTGGATCAGCGGGCCGGCGACATGTTCGCCGGCGAAGAAGATCTTTTCCGCCACCGGCTGCATCAGCGTGGCCCGTGCTTCCGAGCGGCCGGGGCGGGCCGCCGCATAGGCGCCGCGCACGAAGCGCTCGCCGCCCCAATTGGTCATCATGGCGCGCGCGACATGCTTTCTGGTGTCGGCGCCGAAAATGCCGCACAGCCGGTCGACGACGAAATCTATGCCTGCCGCCTCGCCCGCCGCCGACATCTCCCAGGCAAAATCGCCGCCGACGAAGCCGACCATCAGATCGAGGTCGAAGGGAAAGCACAGGAAATAGATGTCGTGCCGGGCCATGCGTTCGATCAGCAGGTCGTCGAAGGGCTGCAGGCCGAGCCTGGTGCCGCGGATCTCCACCGGCAGCTTGGTCAACATGCCCATCGGCAGGTCGAAGAAGGCGCCGAAATGCGTGTCGGGCAGTGCCGGCGAGAATTCGATCTCCTCGAAGGCGAGCACCGCCGGCGAGGCGGTGACGATGACAGCCTTGGCGCGGACGGTACCGCGATCGGTGACGCAGGCGACGCCGGGCACGTCCCACAGGATCTTGCGCACCGGCGTCGACAATTCAACCGGCAGGTCGGCGCCGAAGCGGGCGACCAGCGCGCCGAACCCTTCCTTGCTGAAATAGTTCGGGTCGAGATCGGCGGCGGCCTGGAAATCGCGGATCGAGATCTCGTCCTCGTCGGCGCCGAAATCCATCGGCCCGGCGAAGGTGGCGGCCGCGCGCGGTGCCTGGCCCCTGGCGAGCAATGCCGAAAGCCGGTCGTCGTCACCGTCCCTGACCTGATGCTTCGCCAGCAATTCGAACAGCTTGGCATCGGCCGCCTTCATCTCGGCTTCCTCGGCCTCGCTTGCCTTGCGCTGGCGATAGTAGAGGTGGTCGACATTCATGTCGTGGTGATGCAGCGTCCAGCCGGCATCCTTGGCCTCGGGAAAATAAGGATTGCGGTCGGCGGCGTGCAGCCAGGCGCAGCCAATGTCGAAGGGCACGCCAAAATGCTGGTCGCTGGTCCAGGCGCGGCCACCGATGCGGCCCATCGCCTCGAGCAGTTTGAAGGTGAGGCCCGCCGCCTGCAACGTCCTGGCCGCGGCAAGCCCGGCCGAGCCGGCGCCGATGATCACGACATCAACGTCTTCCATGGCTATTTCGCCCCCGCCACAATAATCACTTGATCGTAGGCAAATTCCCCGGCATTCGCCAGCATCGTGCCGCGGACGGTGACAAATGCCCGTTTCGCTGGCAAATTCGCAGATGGGACGTGAATCAGGCAACCAGGAGAACAACATGGCATTTCTTGCCAAGGGTAGGATTTTAGCGGCCGCGGTGGTGGCTGTGCTCGGGCTGGCGACCGGCGCACAGGCGGCGGCCAGCTGTGGCAGCACCGGTGCGGGCTTCGATGCCTGGAAACCGGGCTTTGCCGCAGAGGCCAAGTCCGAAGGTGTCGGCGCGAAGGGTCTGGCCGCTTTGGCTGGCGCCACTTATGCGACCAAGACAATCTCCGTCGACCGCGGCATTCACAAGGCGTTCAGCGGCTCGGTGGACGCCTTCATGAAGCGCCGGGGCGGCGCGGCGATCATTTCCAAGGGCCGTTCGCTGAAAAAGTCGAACGCGGCGTTGTTCGGCCAGATCGAAAGCAATTACGGCGTGTCGCCCGGCGTCTTGCTGGCCATCTGGGGCATGGAGACCGGCTTCGGTTCGTCCATGGGCAACCAGAACACGGTCTCCGCCATTTTGACGCTTGCCTATGATTGCCGCCGCCCGGAATTCTTTCACCCGCATGCCATCGCGGCGCTGAAGCTGGTCGATCGCGGCGCCTTGAGCGCCTCGTCGGTGGGCGCCGCGCATGGCGAGATCGGCCATACGCAGTTCCTGCCCGGGAATGTCCTGAAATATGGCGTGGGCAGCGGCAACCTGCGCGACAAGGCCACGGCACTGGCATCCACCGCCAACTTCCTCAAGGCCCATGGTTGGCGGCGAGGCGCGAGCGCTTCGGACAATATCGGCGCCATTGCCGGCTGGAATTCCGCCAGCGTCTATCAGCAGGCCATCGCCCGCATCGCCGACGCGATCGACAACGACTGATTGCAATCTCCATTCGACAAGAGCCCGGCCATGCGCCGGGCTTTTTTGTTGGTGAACGAGATATCCGGCCGCCGAACCCGGATTTTCTATTTCACATCAAGCACGTAGGAGCAGCCGGCCAGCGTCTTGCCGGGATGGGAAGAGACGGTCGAGACGTTGAGCGTGATGCGCGTGGAAAGGCTCACGCCGCCGCTGTCCTCGGTGCTTTCGGCCACGACCTTCTCGCCAAGGAATTTATCTGGAGACGAGACCATTGCCGGGACGTCGAGCTGCCGGGCGAGGTCAGGAGCGGTGATGCCGTCAAGCACCGCCATCGGCCCTGACGCGGTAAAGACGATTGTCCCTGTCTCGCGGCCGAAGACGTGGGTAGGGGCGGGCAGTTGATACTGCCGCAGGAAGGCATTTCCTGACGGCACCTCTTTCCAGCCGAGCGTGCTCGCCGCGCCGGGATCACCGGCCAGCCAAAGGGCATAGCCAGTATAGGCCGGCACATCCGCCCTGCACTCGATCAGCGCGGCAAGGTCGAGCGAGGCGGGGTCGAAATCCTCGGCCAAGGCCGGCGCCGCCAGAAAGACAAGCGGAACCAGGCCAAGACGGTGCATGGCTATTTGCTGCGGTTGCGTGCGGCAAGCGTGCGCAGCCTGAGCGCATTGAGGCGGATGAAGCCGGCGGCGTCCTTCTGGTCGTAGGCGCCGCGATCGTCCTCGAAGGTGACCAGAGCGTCGGAATAGAGCGTCTTCTTCGACTTGCGGCCGGTGACCATGACGTTGCCCTTGTAGAGCTTCAGCCGAACCGTGCCTTCGACGTCTTCCTGGCTCTTGTCGATCATCGCCTGCAGCATCAGGCGCTCGGGCGAGAACCAGAAGCCGTTGTAGATGAGCTCGGCATAGCGCGGCATGAACTCGTCCTTGAGGTGCGCAGCACCCCGGTCGAGCGTGATCGATTCGATGGCGCGGTGGGCCACGATCAGGATGGCGCCGCCGGGCGTTTCGTAGACGCCGCGCGATTTCATGCCGACGAAGCGGTTCTCGACCAGGTCGAGCCGGCCGATGCCATTGTCGCGGCCGAGATCGTTGAGGGCGGCCAGCATGGTCGCCGGCGACAGCTTCTTGCCGTTGAGCGCGATCGGGTCACCCTTCAGGAATTCGATCTCGATTTCGGTGACCTTGTCCGGCGCATCCATCGGCGAGACGGTGCGCTGATGGACGAATTCCGGCGGCTCGCTCCAAGGGTCTTCCAGCACCTTGCCCTCGGAAGAGGAGTGCAGGAGGTTGGCGTCGACGGAGAACGGCGCCTCGCCGCGCTTGTCCTTGGCCACCGGGATCTGGTGCTGCTCGGCGAAGTTGATCAGGTCGGTGCGCGACTTGAACGACCAGTCGCGCCAGGGCGCGATGACCTTGATGTCGGGGTTCAGCGCATAGGCCGACAGCTCGAAGCGCACCTGGTCGTTGCCCTTGCCGGTGGCGCCGTGCGCGATCGCGTCGGCGCCGGTCTCCCTGGCGATCTCGACGAGGTGCTTGGAGATCAGCGGCCGCGCGATCGAGGTGCCGAGCAGATAGGTGCCTTCATAGACGGTGTTGGCGCGGAACATCGGGAAGACGAAATCGGCGACGAATTCCTCGCGCACGTCGACGATGCGGATGTCCTTGATACCCATCATCTCGGCCTTCTGGCGCGCCGGCTCCAGCTCGCCGCCCTGGCCGAGATCGGCGGTGAAGGTGACGACTTCGGCGCCGAGTTCGGTCTGCAGCCATTTCAGGATGATGGATGTGTCGAGGCCGCCGGAATAGGCGAGCACGACTTTCTTGACGTCTTTGGTCTTGGACATTTCCGCTCCGTCGGTGGCGGACGCCCGGGCACGGGCGTCACGCATTGTCGGAGCGCCTTTTAGCAGGAACGGCAAAGCGAGCAAGCGCGTGCCGCGCCGGATCGCTGATCCAGCGCGCGGCGTGCGGCGATGCGCCAGACCAGGACGACGTCGCGTCGGATCGCCATCCTGGCGCTCTTTTTCGAAAAACCGGCTCCCGCTTTTTCGCGATCACGAGCGGGGAAAACAACCTGCTGCAATCGTGGGCTGCATTTATGGCCAGGATTTAAGCAAGTTTTCATGTCCTGCCGCTAAACCGGCGACACAGAATTGCCTTGGCCACGAAACCGTGGCGAAGCGGCGTTTGCCTGCTCATTGCGGGTGTCTCGGGCTTGGACCATTCCTGATGCGCGTCATATCATGCATCGTCACGGAGCATAATCTGTGGCTCGTCCTGCTGGCGGCGCTGATGTGCGTCACCGGCTGCTGGGTGACGATCGGTCTCCTCGACCGCGCCCGGAAAACCGTCGGCGTGCAGATGCGGGGATGGCTGTTCCTGACCGCGGTCGCGGCCGGTTCCTCGATCTGGTGCACGCATTTCATCGCCATGCTGGCCTATCAGCCCGGCGCGCCGATCACCTTCGATCCGGCGCTCACCATGATTTCCCTGGTCATCGCCATGGTCGGAACCGGGGCGGGCTTCGGCCTCGCGCTCGACAAAGGCCGCCGCCTGGCGCCGGAATGGGGCGGCTGTGCCGTCGGCCTGGCGATCTCGGCCATGCACTATACCGGCATGATGGCCTATCACGTGGCCGGCATCGTCGAATGGGATGCCGTCTATGTCGTCGCTTCGGTGATGATCGCGATGGCATTCGCCGCCGTGGCGATCGGCCAGGCGGTGCGCCGGCCGCACCGCTGGTCGCACTATCTCGGCATCGGGATTCTGGTGCTGGCGATCGTCGGCCTGCATTTCACGGCGATGGCGGCGGTGGCGGTGACGCCGCTCTCCTTCATCACCACCGGCACCAACCCCGACATCCTCGAAGCGATGGCCGTGGCGGTCGCAGTGGTCGGCCTGATCGTCGCCGCCACCGGTTTCGCCAGCTACCTGATCGACGAACGCGGCCGGCTCGAGAGCTTCGAGCGGCTGCAGCATCTTGCCCTCAACGACGCGCTCACCGGCCTTGCCAACCGGGTCTCCTTCAGCGACCGGCTCGACCATGAGATCGAGCGGGCGCGCGAGGATCAGGACACGATGACCGCCGTCATCGTCATCGACCTCGACCGTTTCAAGGAAATCAACGACCTCAGGGGACATGCCGCCGGCGATCAGGCGCTCAAGATCATCGCGCGCAGGCTGGCGAAGCTGGCCGGTGACGGCGAGTTCGTCGCCCGGCTCGGCGGCGACGAATTTGCCGCCATCAAGCGCTTCAAGGACCAGAACGACCTGCTCGGCCTGGTGTCGCGGCTGGAGAAATCATTGTTCGAGCCGTTGCGGATCGACGATTTCGAGACCGTCACCGGCGCCAGCATCGGCGTTGCCGTCTATCCGCGCGACGGGGCCGACCCGGAGAGGCTGGTCAGCAATGCGGACCTGGCCATGTACCGGGCCAAGAACGACGTGACGCGGGCCGTCTGCTTCTACGAATCAACCATGGACGAGACGGCGCGGGCGCGCCGGGCGCTCGCCACGGACCTTCGCCTGGCGATCGAGCGCGGCGAGCTTTCGCTGCACTATCAGGTGCAGACCTCGGTTCAGACCGGCGCCACGTGCGGCTACGAGGCGTTGCTGCGCTGGACGCACCCCGTGCACGGCATGGTCCCGCCCGCAGAATTCATTCCGATCGCCGAGGAGAACGGATCCATCCTGGCGATCGGCGAATGGGTGCTGCGCACCGCATGCCGCCAGGCGGCCTCCTGGGACAATGTCCACAAGATCGCAGTCAATCTGTCGCCCGTGCAGTTCGCCCATGCCGATCTAGCCACGCTCGTCCATCAGATCCTGATAGAGACCGGCCTGTCGCCGAAGCGTCTCGAGCTCGAACTTACCGAATCGACGATCGTCGCCGACAAGGTGCGCACGCTGCACGTGCTGCGCCAGATCAAGGCGCTGGGCGTGACGATCGCGATCGACGATTTCGGCACCGGCTATTCCTCGCTCGACACGCTGCGCTCGTTCCCGTTCGACAAGATCAAGCTCGACCGTTCCTTCATGGCCGATGTCGAACGCAGCCCGCAGGCCAAGGCGATCATCCGCGCCGTGCTGACACTGGGGCGCAGCCTCGACATTCCCGTGCTCGCCGAAGGCGTCGAGACCCATGTCCAGCTCACCATCCTGCAGGTCGAAGGCTGCAACGAGGCGCAAGGCTATTTCCTCGGCCGGCCCAAGCCGATCGATCAGATCGTGCTCATCGCCGGGCCCGACGCCCAGGATGGCCGGCCCGCCTTCAAGGAACCTGTCAGAGTGCGGGCTGCCGCCGGCTGATACTCTCATCCCCTTTGCAACGGCTTGGCCATAGGCTGGAAAACTGCAACCGCTGAGGCGATTGCCTCGCTGGATCAACGCTTTATCTGGCGCCGCCGCCGCGCATCCTGTATAGGCCTAGGCGTTTCCAGGGGCCCGCCATGTCCTTCATTCCCGACACCGCCACGCTGATCCAGTTCGCCATCGCCACGGTCATCCTGGCGATCACGCCTGGTCCCGACATGACCTTGTTCGTCTCGCGCACGCTGAGCCAGGGGCGCGCCACCGGCTTTGCCTCGATGGCCGGCGCGCTGTGCGGCACGCTGATCCACACCACGCTGGTGGTGGTCGGCGTCTCAGCGCTGATCGTCGCCTCGCCGATGGCCTTCTTCGTGCTGAAGATCTTTGGCGCCGGCTATCTCGTCTTCCTGGCCTGGCAGGCGATCGCCAAGGGCTCGGCCTTCTCGCCGGAAAAGAAGACAGGCCCGCAGATCTCGCTGCTGCGCAGCTGGGCGGCGGGGCTCGGCGTCAATCTGCTCAACCCGAAGATCATCCTGTTCTTCATGACCTTCCTGCCGCAGTTCGTCTCCGCCCATGATCCGCACGCGCCGGGAAAGCTGTTCTTCCTGGGCTTGATGTTCATCGTGCTGTCGATCCCGGTGACGGCACCGATGGTGCTGGCGGCGGAGAAATTCTCGGCGGCGATGAAGGCCAGCCCGCGTGTCACGCGCGTGGTGGACTATCTCTTCGCCGGTGTGTTCTCGGCCTTCGCGCTCAAGATCCTGACGGCCCAGGCGAAGTAGGCGCGTTCGCCTCCTTCCACCAGCTTCCGGCCCAGCGCCCGGCGCTCAGCCAGTAGAAGATGCCGCCGACCATGCCGCCGCCGATCACCGCCATGATGGCGCTGGTGTCGGTGACCGCGAAGGTGGAATCGGGCGCGTGATCGACCAGGCCGAGGAAAACGGCCGCCACCACCGCACCCGCCAGCGCGTAGTACAGCCAGTCGCGCCGGCCGAGGATTTCGGCAAGCAGGATGACGATCACCGCCGGCAGGAAGGCGAAATAGGCGACGAACAAGGCGACGAGGGGAATCGAGAAATACAGCGAAGCCGTCGCCGTCGCATGCGTGTGGTCGGGCGTATAGCCGAGCGAGGCCAGGAACAGGACGTTGAGGAAGGCGCTCGCCGCCAGCGAGGCGACGGCGTAACCGAACAGGATCATGGCAAAGCGCACGAGGTAGGAAACGAAGCGGGTCATGCCAGGCCGTGTCCTTCAATCTTGCCGGACCTGCGTCCGGCGAGAAACCCTTCTCTTGCCAACGATCTTCGGTCCTGACGCATCATCGTGAGCCAGGGCGAATTCGCCAGATCAGCAGAGCGACCGCAAAGACATAGATCGCAAAGTCCACGCTATTTCTTCTGATCAGATAAATCACGTCCTTGCCGGACGGACTGTCCTGAGACTGCTTGTCCCTCGATTCGTTCGTGACCGGAATATTCGAAAACCCGGCCTCGGGAAATGCCCGCCTCAGGGCGACCTGGGACAGCCCGGAGAACTCGGTGACAAAGAACCACTTCATGCCGATGATCCGCTTGAGCACCTTCGTGAAATCCGACCAGATGGGGGCGCGGTCGACGTACCACGTGTCCAGTATCTGGCGATAATGCGCGTTGTCCATGTATAGGCGCAGATTCGGGTTCTCGCTCCGGATAAACTCTGAAAAAGACTTGGTTCTGGCCTCTCTTACAGGTGCGGCGTCGACCTCGAGCATCTGCTCGAGATAGCTTTCGGGAACATTCTTTCTCCAGAAATTGTAGAGCGAGAAGATGCGGGACACCGGATTTCTGAAGTTCGTGACCAGGGCATGCCCGTCGTTCACCTCTTCGAAGACGCAATACCCATAGTGCCCGGCATAGTATTCATACCCCTTGAAGCGGAATAATTTCTGCCGAGGTCGCGATATTGCTGAGGCGTATTCTCTATTTGCGGGGCAATAGCGTCGGGAGGGTACACGGATTCGAGCATTTGTTTGATCGATGAACCGCCGGCCTTCGGATTGTGGAGAAAGAAAAGTGGGAGCAACGCGTAACTTCATCAGCAGGATGGTCGGGAATGCGGAATCGAGGGTTGTTTTGTTCAGCGCCCCCGAAGGCGGCGCAAAGGCGATCTACTCCAGATCGCGGCGTGTGAGACGGCCGGATTTGTGCCCGGCCAAGAGCCAGTAGACCGAACCGGCGGCGGTGCCGGCCGTGGCGAGAAAGCCGAGAAAGCCCGGATTGAACACAAAGCCTCCGGCCGAGCCCGGGACGAGAACGCCAAAGGCGATGGAGGTGATCGCGCCCGTGACCGCGAAATAAAACCATCCCCGCAGCGAAAGCCATTCGGCGACCAGGATCGCCGGGCCGACGATCACCAGCGCGCAGACCGCCACCGTCAGCACGGCGAGCGGGAAGGACCCCAGCCAGTCGAAGGTGAAAACCAGCGACCAGTTGCCGTATTCGATCCCTTCCAGCAGCGTGATCAGCAGCACCGGCACCAGGATAGAGGTCAGCACGCCGGCGATGTAACCGACGGCTATCACGACAAAGCGCTTGAACCCAGCGACGAGACGGCTCACGCCTCGCCGTGCCCCGCGATCATCATGGCTTCCAGCGCCAGCCGGTCCACTTTTCGCATGCGCTCGGATTCCGACTTCAGCTGGCCGCAGGCGGCGAGGATGTCGCGGCCGCGCGGCGTGCGGATCGGCGAGGCATAGCCGGCATTGTTGATGTAATCGGCGAATTTCTCGATCGTCTCCCAGTCCGAGCACTGGTAGTTGGTGCCCGGCCACGGGTTGAACGGGATCAGGTTGATCTTGGCCGGAATGCCCTTGAGCAGCTTGATCAGACCCTTGGCGTCCTCGATGGAATCGTTGACGTCCTTCAGCATCACGTATTCGAAGGTGATGCGCTTGGCGTTCGACAGGCCGGGATAGGCGCGGCAGGCGGCGATCAGTTCCTTCAGCGGATACTTCTTGTTGATCGGCACCAGCAAGTCGCGCAGATCGTCATTGGTGGCATGCAGCGAGATCGCCAGCATGACGCCGATCTCCTCGCCGGTGCGGAAAATCTCGGGCACGACGCCAGAGGTCGACAGCGTGATGCGCCGCTTCGACAGGGAAAGCCCGTCGCCGTCGGAAGCGATCAGCAGCGCCTTCTTCACCGCCTCGAAATTGTAGAGCGGCTCGCCCATGCCCATCATGACGATGTTGGACACCTTGCGGCCCTCGGCCGGCACGATGGCGCCGTCCGGCGTGTCTCGGTCGGGGAAGTCGCCGAGCCGGTCGCGGGCGGTGAGCAATTGGGCCAGAATCTCTTCCGCCGTCAGGTTGCGCACCAGCTTCTGCGTGCCGGTATGGCAGAACGAGCAGGTCAGCGTGCAGCCGACCTGCGAGGAGATGCAGAGCGTGCCGCGGCCTTCCTCGGGGATATAGACGGTCTCGATCTCGACCGGCCGGCCGGCGCCGCGCGGCGGGAAGCGGAACAGCCATTTGCGGGTGCCGTCGGAAGAGATCTGCTCCTCGACGATCTCGGGCCGCGCGACGGTGAAATGCTTGTCGAGCTCGGCGCGCAGGTCCTTGGAGATGTTGAACATGCCGGCGAAGTCGGAGACGCCGCGCACATACATCCAGTGCCAGAGCTGCTGGGCGCGCATCTTGGCCTGGCGCTCCGGCACGATGCCGGACGCGACGAGCGCCTCCGCGAGCTCGGCGCGCGTCAGGCCGATCAGCGACGGCTTCTCGGGCGCGGCTCGGGCGCGCAACGCGTCGCGGGCACCCTCAGTGGTGAGGTCGAAGGAAAGGGTCATGATCGCACTGATATAAGCGGTTTGCGGCCGATTTCATCCATCGTGCCGGGAACTGAAGCGCGGCGCATAGCACAGGTTGAGGGCAGAGTCATGCCGGGGTAGGGGAATAGGGCAATAAGGCAGTAGGGCAGTAGGGCAGTAGGGCAGTAGGTTGGCCTGACTTCCTTAACTGCCTTACTGTCCTATTTCCCCCATCCCGAGGATCGACATGCCCGCCACATCGCGAAAACATCCCCTGTTTCGGCGCTCACGCGCCATGTGGGGCTCGCGGCGCGTGTGGCAGCCGCGGCTGGTTTTCTGGGCCGGCGCGGTGTCGATCGGCGTCATCAGCGTGCTGTTCGCGGTGCTGGCCGACAAGGCGCAGGCGCTGTTCCATGCTGTGATCGGCGATGGCGGCGGCTGGCGTTCCTATCTGCCCCTTGCGATCACGCCGCTCGGCTTCGTCCTGTGCGCATGGCTCGCCCATGCCTTCTTCCCCGGCTCGCAAGGCAGCGGCATTCCGCAGGCGATCGCCGCCCGCCATCTGCGCGAAGACGACGATCGCAACCATCTTCTGTCGTTGCGGCTGGCGGCGGGCAAGATCGCGCTCACCATCGTCGGCCTGTTCTGCGGCGCTTCGATCGGCCGCGAGGGCCCGACCGTGCAGGTCGGTGCCTCGCTGATGCTGCAGGCGGCGCGCTGGGGCGGCATGGCGCAGGCGCGCGGCCTGATCCTGGCCGGCTCGGCCGCCGGCATCGCCGCCGCCTTCAACACGCCGCTGGCCGGCATCGTCTTCGCGATCGAAGAGATGGGCCGCACCTATGAGGCGCGCACCAACGGGCTGGTGCTGACGGCGGTGATCCTGGCCGGCCTCGCCTCGCTCGGGCTGCTCGGCAATTACACCTATTTCGGCGTCTCGAAGGAGACGATCGCGTTTGGCGCCGAGTGGCCGCTGGTGCTTGGCTGCGGCGTCATCGGCGGCGGCTTCGGCGCGCTGTTCTCGCTGCTGGCGCTGAAGACAACGCGGCGGATCCGGCGCTGGCGCACGCAGCAGCCCTTGGCTCGCGCGCTGCTGGTGGCCGCCGTCTGCGGGCTCGGCGTGGCGGCGATCGGCATCGCCTCGGGCGGGCTGACCTTCGGCACCGGCTATGCGCAGGCGCGCGGCGCCGTCGAAGGTGCGCCACTGCCATGGTTCTTCTTTGCCGAGAAATTCGCGGCTGGTCTGCTGTCGATGGTCTCGGGCATTCCCGGCGGCATCTTCGCGCCGTCGCTGGCGGTCGGCGCTGGCATCGGCAGTTCGCTCGGGCTGCTGTTCGGGGCCAGCGCGGGGGCCGCCGCGCTGCTCGGCATGGCCGGCTATTTCGCCGGCGTCGTGCAGGCGCCGATGACGGCCTTCGTCATCATCCTGGAAATGACCGGCAATCACGACAATGTCATCGCGCTGATGCTCACCTCGATGCTGGGCTACGGCACGGCGCGCATGATCTCGCACGAGCCGCTCTATCACGCGCTGTCGCGCGTCTTCATCGCCGAGGCGATCCGGCGCCGGCGGGCGGAGGCGGAACCGGGATCGGGCCACGGCTGAAAGAAAAAGGCCGGGCTTGGTGGCCCGGCCTTTCATTTCAAAACGTGGCTTTGCCTATTTGCACTTGGCGATCGACGTCAGCGCCGCCGAAATGCCCTTCAGCGAGAAGACATAGGAGGTGGGATTGCCGCGGCCGGACTTCGCCGTCACCTTCATGTCGGTGCCGGTCTTCATGGCGGCGATCAGCACAGGTTCCTCGGCGGCGTTCTCGACCCAGGCCGACTTGCCGCGGGTGAACATCGAGAAGGACTTCTTGTCGATGGTGACGGTGGCCTTGGAGCCTTCCTGGAAATTGTAGCCGGCGATGAATTGCGGCTCGTAGGACACCTGCTGGCCGGGACGCTGGCTGACGAAGAAGAACATGTCGCCATGGTCGAGCGTCGGCGGCTGCTTGTCGGTCGGCACGGTGAGCACGTAGCAGACCTTGCCGCCCGATGCCTGGTAGCTGTAGGTGCCCCAGGCATTGTGCTGGCCGATCTTGGTCGCCTGCTGCGCCAGAACAGGCGCTGCCGAGGCCACCAGGACCAGACTTGAAACCAGTGCTATCAATCCGCGCATCGTCTTTCCCGTATTCCAAATGGTGCGGAGGCGGGCCGCATGGCGTCCTGCCGTCGCTTTATTTTGATTTAATCTGGGTTACCAAACGGTGAATTTCCCTCAAGAAAAGGACGTTCACCCCAGGAAACCGCCGCCATTCCCGCGCCGCCGCCTTGTCAGCAGCCGGCGCGACGTCCCTTGGGCGACTTGGAGGCCACGAAAGCGGCAAGAGTTTGACTTTTCAACCGCGCCGACAAACGCCTCCATGCACAGGCCTGGCGCCGCGTGCCGACGCTCAGCCCTTGTCGGCGATGGCGTCCTTGGCGGCCTGGCGATGGGCCGGCGTGATGTGGGCGCTGACAGCGGTGATCGCGGCGGTCAGCACGGCGATGTCGTCGGTGAAACCGAGGCCAAAGATGAAGTCGGGGATGAGGTCCACCGGCAGGACGAAATAGCCGAGCGCCGCCACCAATATGCCCTTGGCGCGCAGCGGGGTGTTCTTGTCCATGGCGCAGTAATAAGCGGCGACGACCTCTTCCATGAACGGGATCTGCCGCGCGGCCTTCTTGGCGGTGCGCCAGAATTTCTCGCGCACTTCGCTCTCGCCGCCCAGCCTGTCGCCAAAGCCGAAGAAATCAAAACCGGGTTGTTGCGCCATCAATCACTCCTTGCGGGTCTCATGCGCGTCCTGGCGCATGCCTCGCGAAGGAAAATGTGGTGAAAGCCGGACCCGGCTGCAAGATGCCGGCGCCGATTTGGCGTCCCGTACACGGCCAAGCGTACACTCAGCCGCCGAAATAGCGGTTCATCTTCTTCGCCAGTTCGATGTCGAGCGCCGTGACGCCGCCGGCGTCATGGGTGTTCAGCGTGACGTCCACGGTCTTGTAGACATTTGACCAGTCGGGGTGGTGGTCCATCTTCTCGGCGGCCAGCGCGACGCGGGTCATGAAGGCGAAGGCTTCGGAAAAATTCTTGAAGACGAAACTGCGCTTGATCGAGGCGCCGTCCGTGGCCAGCGACCAGCCGCCGAGTTCGGCAAGGGCTGCGGTGATGGCGTCCCTGCTGAGTTTTTCTCTCGTCATGATGAGTTCCCGTGCTATTTCGAATTTGACCCTCACCATAGTGCAAGTCGCCCAGAAGTGCTTTGCGTTTTGGGGTTCCAAATGCACAAACGGCGCATATCGAATGAGCATGAAGCCCATAAATTCCATTCTGTTCGTCTGTCTCGGCAACATCTGCCGGTCGCCGCTGGCCGAGGGCGTCTTTCGCGCCGTCCTGGCCGAGCGGGGCCGGGATATGCTGCTCGATTCGGCCGCGACCAGCGGCTGGGAGGTCGGCTCGGCGCCCGATCCACGCTCGATCGCGGTGGCCTTGCGTCACGGCATCGACATTTCCGGGCAGAGGGCACGCAAGGTCACGCCGCAGGATTTCTCCCGTTTCGACCTGATCCTCGGCATGGACCGCTCGAATGTCGCCGATCTCAAGGCGCTGGCGCCCGCGCGGGACCGGGTGCACCTGTTTCTGGAGTTCGCGCATGGACAGGCGCGTGACGTGCCCGATCCCTATTATGACGGGCCGGAGGCCTTCGCCGAGGTCTACCGCATGATCCGTGAAGCGTCGGAGGCGCTGGCGACACGGCTGGCGGCGCGGGCATCGTTGCCCGACAGCGGCCAAGCTTCCTCGACGATATAGGGGCCGCCGCCGACCGAATCGCGCGACGACATCAGGACGAAGCGGCCGATGCGGAAGGGCAGCGTCGAGAAATTGCCGCGCGCCGACAGATATTGCGCGACATCCAGCGGGCTCGAGTTGCGCAGCCGCGCCAGCGTGACATGCGGCATGAACTTGCGCGGATCGGCAGGGATGCCGAGCCGCTGGCAGATGCGCTCGATCTCGCCCTGAAGCGCCGCCAGATCGGGCGAGGCGGAGGCGCCGGCCCACACGGCATGCGGCTTTTTCTGGCCGAAAGCGCCGACACCGGACAAGGTCAGCGAGAAGGACGGGCGGTGGACGCGGTCGAGCGCGTTGGCGATCTCATCGGCTACGTGACCGGGGACATCGCCGATGAAGCGCAGCGTCAGATGGTAGTTTTCGACATCGATCCAGCGGGCCCCGGGCAGGCCGCCCCGGAGCAGGGACAGCGAAAGGGCGGCATCACGCGGAATTTCGAGGGCGGTGAAAAGACGCGGCATGAAGAGCCTCCCTTCCTCGAATCGAACTGTCACCTATAGCGAATCATCGATAGCCTGACGGAGCAAGAGGTTTATTGGTCACAGGCCTTGCTAAAAACTTCCCTAACGGAAAGCGGTTCCCGCCGACCTCAGCCGCCTCCGGGCACTGCCGCAATGGCCTTCTCGACCGTCGGCAGGATGCGCTCGACCATCAGGTCGACCCCTTTGGCGCTCGGATGCAGGCCATCCTCGAGTTGCATGCCGGGCTCGCCGACGACGCCATCGAGGAAGAACGGGTAGAGCGCGACATCGTATTTTTTCGCCAGCTGCGGAAAGATGGGGTCGAAGGCGGACTGGTAGTCGGCGCCGAGATTGGGGGCGGTGCGCATGCCGGCCAGCAGCACGGCGATCTTGCGTTGCTTGAGCTTGCCCAGCATCTCGTCGAGATTGTTCCTGGCGATATCGGGCAAGACGCCGCGCAGCATGTCGTTGGCGCCGAGTTCGAGGATGACCAGCTGCGTTCCGTCCGGCACCGACCAGTCGAGCCGCGCCAGGCCGCCGCTGGTGGTGTCGCCGGAGACACCGGCATTGGCGACGGTCACGTCACGGCCCTTGGCGCGCAGGGCGGCCTGGAGCTTGTCGGTAAAACCCTCGCCGGGCCCGAGACCGTAGCCCGCCATCAGGCTGTCACCGAAGCCGACGATCTTGAAGGGCTCGGCCCGCGCCGACGAAATGGCGCCGCAAAGGGCGAGGAAAAGGATCAAGCCTGCGGCTATCTGGCGTTTGAAAGACATGCGGCAGGCCCCATATGACCAAAAGATACTTCCGGGCGACGGCTTCCGGCAAGCAGAGCCTTCACGTTGCATATAGGACACTTTCATTTTGACAGAAGCCGTCATCGCGCTGAAAGACGTATCCCTGACGCTCGGCGAAGGCGCTTCGTCGGTCCATGTGCTGAAGGGCGTCAGCCTCGAAGTGGCGCGCGGCGAGGCGACCGGCATTGTCGGTCCGTCGGGGTCCGGCAAGTCGACATTGCTGATGGTGCTGGCAGGCCTGGAACGGGTCGATTCGGGTATGGTACGAATCGCTGGCGAGCTGCTCAACGGCAAAAGCGAGGACCAGATTGCTTCGTTTCGTGGCCGAAACATTGGCATCGTCTTCCAGTCCTTCCACCTCATCCCCAACATGACGGCGCTGGAAAATGTCGCGGTGCCGTTGGAGCTGGCCGGCCATGCCGATCCGTTTTCGGTGGCGGCGCGCGAACTGGCGGCGGTCGGCCTCTCCGACCGCGTCACCCACTATCCCGGCGAACTCTCCGGCGGCGAGCAGCAACGGGTGGCGATCGCCCGGGCGCTGGCGCCGTCGCCGCGCATCCTCATCGCCGACGAGCCGACCGGCAATCTCGACCAAGCGACCGGGCGGCAGGTCGCCGACCTCCTGTTCGCCAAGGCGGCCGAGCGCGGCATGACGCTGGTGCTGGTCACCCACGATCCCGCGCTCGCGGCGCGCTGTTCGCGGCAGGTTTCGATGCGCTCGGGCCGGATCGAAACTCCGGCGCCCTTGAAGGTCACCGCCTGATGCCGCTGGCGCAGACGCTGAAACTCGCTGTCCGCTTCTCGCTCAGGGAAATGCGCGGCGGCCTGTCCGGCTTCCTGATCTTCCTTGCCTGCATCGCGCTCGGCGTGGCGGCGATCGGCGGCGTCAATTCGGTTGCCCGTTCGATCAGCGCCGGCGTCGCCGACCAGGGGCAAACGCTGCTCGGCGGCGATCTGCGCTTCCAGATCAACCAACGCGACGCCAGCCAGGCCGAGCGCGGCTTCCTCGATGGGCTCGGCAGCGTTTCGCGCACTGCCAGCATGCGCTCGATGGCGCGCTTCGCCGACGGTTCGGACCAGGCGCTGGTCGAGGCCAAGGCGGTCGACGACGCCTATCCACTCTATGGCGCGCTGGAAACCGAACCGAGGCTGTCGAAGCAGGAACTGTTCGGCGAAGAATTCGGCGTCTTCGGCGCGGCCGCCCCCGATCTGTTGTTCGAACGGCTGCATCTCAAGCCCGGCGATCGGCTGAAGCTCGGCACCGCGACCTTCGAATTGCGCGCCAGGCTGGTCACCGAGCCGGATGCCGTGTCCGACGGGTTCGGCTTCGCGCCAAGGCTGATGATCTCGACCGAAGGCCTGGCGGCCACCGGGCTGGTGCAGCCGGGCAGCCTGGTCGAAAACGCCTACAAGATCCGGCTGCCCGCCGATGCCGACGAAGCGCGGCTCAAGGCCATCCAGGATCAGGCGGCGAAGGATTTTCCCGAGGCCGGCTGGTCGATCCGCACGCGCAGCAATGCGGCGCCCGCGCTGTCGTCCAACATCGAACGCTTCTCGCAATTCCTGACACTGGTCGGGCTGACGGCGCTGGTGGTCGGCGGCGTCGGCGTCGCCAATGCGGTGCGCGCCTATCTCGACGGCAAGCGCGGCGTCATCGCCACCTTCAAGAGCCTGGGCGCTTCCGGCGGCTTCGTCTTTGCCGTCTATCTCGTGCAGATCCTGATCATCGCAGCCCTTGGCATTGTGCTCGGTCTCGTGCTCGGCGCGCTGATGCCGTTCGTGGCGAGTGCCGCGCTCCAATCCGTCATCCCGGTGCCGGCGGAGGGCGGCTTCTATCCCGGCGCGCTCGCCATGGCGGCGCTGTTCGGCCTGCTGGTGACGCTGGCCTTCGCGCTGCTGCCGCTCGGCCGCGCCCGCGACGTGCCGGCGACAGCACTGTTCCGCGAGATGGGCCTGGAAGGCCGCGGCCAGCCGCGCCCCGTCTATTTCGCGTCGGCGCTCGGCATCGCGCTGCTCTTGGCGGCGCTCGCCATCCTGTTCTCGGGCGATCAGCGCATCGCCTCGATCTTCGTCGGCGCCACCATCTTCGCTTTCCTGGTGTTGCGCCTGGTCGGCGCGCTGGTGCAATGGGCGGCAAGAAAAAGCCCGCGCGTGCGCTTCGTGGCGCTCAGGCTCGCCGTCGGAAACATCCACCGGCCGGGTGCCTTGACGCCGTCGGTGGTGCTGTCGCTGGGGCTCGGGCTGACGCTTCTGGTGACGCTGGCGCTGATCGACGGGAATCTCAGACAACAGATCTCGGGCAGCCTGCCGGAGCGAGCGCCGAACTTCTTCTTCGTCGACATCCAGGGCAGCGATGTCGACGCGTTCTCGGCGCTGATCGGCAAGGAAGCGCCAAAGGGGACGCTGGCCAAGGTGCCGATGCTGCGCGGCCGGGTGATGGCGCTCAACGGCGTCGATGTCGACAAGGTCAAGGTGCCGGCGGAAGGCGCCTGGGTGCTGAAAGGCGACCGCGGCCTGACCTATGACGCCAGGCAGCCGGAAAACGCGACGCTGACCGAGGGTAAATGGTGGCCGGACAATTATGCCGGCGAGCCGCTGGTTTCCTTCTCGGCGCATGAAGGCCAGGAGATCGGGCTGAAGCTCGGCGACACCGTCACCGTCAATGTGCTCGGCCGCAATGTGACGGCCAGGATCGCCAATTTCCGCCAGGTCCAATGGGAAACCATGGGCATCAATTTCGTCATGGTGTTCTCGCCCAACACATTCGCCGGCGCGCCGCATGGCTGGATGGCGACGCTGACTGAAAAGAGCGCCACCACGGCCGACGATGCGCGCATCCTCAATGCCGTCACCCGCGCCTTTCCGGCGGTGACGACGGTGCGGGTCAAGGATGCGCTCGATGTCGTCAACCGGCTGGTCGGCCAACTCGGCACGGCGATCCGCGCGGCGGCCGGCGTCGCGCTGATCGCTTCGGTTCTGGTGCTGGCCGGTGCGCTTGCCGCCGGCAACCGCGCACGCATCCATGACGCTGTGGTGCTGAAGACGCTAGGCGCCACCAGGCGAACGCTGATCACGGCATTTTCCCTCGAATACATGCTGATCGGATTGGCGACGGCCATCTTCGCGCTTGCCGCCGGCGGCATCGCGGCCTGGTACATTGTCGCGCGCATCATGACCCTGCCGTCGCATTTCATGCCGGAGGTGGCGGTGGCGACCATCGTCTTTGCGCTGGTGATCACGGTCGGCATCGGTCTCGCCGGCACCTGGCGGGTGCTCGGCCACAAGGCGGCGCCGGTGCTGCGCGATCTGTAATCTAAGGGCCGGAGCGGCCATTCCCGATTAAAACTTGGTAAGGATCCCGGTTGCAAAGCCCGGGAATCGGCCTTTCGGCCTCTCACGAACCGTTACATCCGGTTACGGTCTTGTTCTTGACGCGAATAACCATCATATTTCGCCATAGGCATGCTGGAGCCCCGCCAGCGGCGCCTGGGTCCGCAAGAGGCCCGACACCGGACGGGGCAGAAGCAATAGAGGATTCCAATGGCTGATCCCATTCGCAACTATCAGACGTCGGCGGTGCCCGGCGTCCGCGCCGACATCGATCAGGGTCTGCGCGCCTATATGATCAAGGTCTACAATCTGATGGGGCTTGGCCTCCTCATCACCGGCCTTGCCGCCGTCGGCACGATCATGCTGGCCACCACCACCGATCCGGCCTCGGCTGTCGCAACGCTGCCGACTGGCGAGATGTTGACCTCTTTTGGCGTTGCGATCTTCGGTTCGCCGTTGAAGTGGGTGGTGATCTTTGCCCCGCTGGCTGCTGTGATGTTCCTATCGTTCCGCGTCCAGTCGATGAGCGTTGCTGCGGCGCAGACGACGTTCTGGGTCTATGCCGGCCTCGTCGGCCTGTCGCTGTCGTCGATCTTCCTGATCTACACGCCAGCCAGCATCTCGCAGACCTTCTTCGCCACCGCCGCCGCCTTCGGTGCACTGTCGCTGTTCGGCTACACGACCAAGCGCGACCTGACGGCGATGGGTTCGTTCCTGATCATGGGCGTGTTCGGCATCATCATCGCGTCGGTCATCAACATCTTCCTGCAGTCGTCGGCTCTGTCCTTCGCCGTCTCGGCAATCGGCGTGCTGGTCTTCGCCGGCCTCACCGCCTACGACACGCAGAAGATCAAGGAGATGTATTTCGACGGTGATGCTTCGGATGTCGCCGGCCGCAAGGCCATCATGGGCGCGCTGAGGCTCTATCTCGACTTCATCAACCTGTTCATGTTCCTGCTGCAGTTCATGGGCGACCGCCGCTAAGGGGTCTGACTGGACCATCGGGTTTGGAAAGGGCGGCCCAACGGCCGCCCTTTTCTTTTGCGTCGGACTTTGCTGTTATCGCAGGCACATGGAAGGCTTGCATAAGAAATGAGCAATATCGTGATTCGGGCGGCCAGCGCGGCCGACCTCGACGCCATCACCGAAATCTATGCCGATGCGGTGACGCATGGCACGGCGAGCTACGAACTAGAGCCGCCAAGCCGCGCCGAGATGGGCACGCGATTCGCCACGCTCACGGACGGCGGCTTTCCCTATCTGGTGGCGGAAAAGGCCGGCGCCGTGCTCGGCTATGCCTATGCCGGCGACTTCCGGCCGCGCCCGGCCTATCGCTTCGTCGTCGAGGATTCGGTCTATGTCGCGCCTGAAGCCAAGGGCCAGGGTGTGGGACTCATGCTGATGCAGGCCTTGATCGCGACGGCCCAGGCGGCGGGCTTTCGCCAGATCGTAGCGGTGATCGGCGACGGCCATGCCGACAGCGCCTCGGTCAGGCTGCACGAAAAGCTCGGCTTTCGCCATTCAGGCCGGCTCGAAGGTTCCGGCTACAAGCATGGGCGCTGGCTGGACACGGTGTTCATGCAGCTGTCGCTGAACGGCGGGGCGACGCTGCCGCCCGATCCGGCCTCGCTGCCGGAACGGAAGTTTCGGGGAGGGAAAGAGGAATTGAAGAACTGAGGAATTGAAGGACTGAAGAAAAATGAAATAATATCAGGTGTTTAGCGCCTCAATTCCTCAATTCCTCAATTCCTCAATTCTTCAATTCCCCAGTTCCCCTTCACGCCTCGACCACTCTCAGCTTGCTGTCGAAGACGCCGAGCACGCGGCCGAGCTCCTGGCCGCGCTTGAGGATGCGGCCGCCTGCGGCGATGACCGCGAAGGCGCCCTGCTTGCGCGCCAGTTTCGGATCCTTGACGATCTGGAACAGCGGCACTTCGCTGGCGCGGCGGAAGACGGAAAACACCGCCCGGTCGGTCAGATGATCGATGGCGTAGTCGCGCCATTCATTGGCGGCGACCATGCGTCCGTAGAGCCTGAGGATCTGGTCCAGTTCACGCCGGTCGAAGCGCACCGGCTGGTCGAGGCGTGCGCTGCGCGCCTCGTGCAGCGGGATTAATATTGCGGATGCGTCACCATCCCCCGTCCCGCCGCTGTCGTCAGTCATGCCTCGATCCTTCAAAATGAATCTTTGCCAACCAAAATTGGCCCCTTCGTGCGGCAATTGCAAGAGCCGGCGAAGCGGCGGCGGCGGCGCGCCGTTTCGGTCACGTCCAGTCACGTTTGCAAACCGCATGTTGGAATTGGTGATGCTTCGCCACATTTCTGCCTTTTTTTATCCGCGCTCATGCCCCAATGTCCGACGAATTTACCGGCGTTGCCTGAGACGGTTCGGTCCGGCACCGGCTCGTAAACCCCAAGCCCCCCGCCCACGGGTCTGCGTCGGATCGAACCAACCTCGGTTTTTCCTTGGAAAAATCGGGTGCGACGATCCCAAACCTAAATGACCGGCGTCAGAAGCAAGCTGACGTCGGTTTTTTCATGCCTGGATCGATCGTGATGCGACCGGGCTGTCGTCATTCCAGGGCGGAGCGACGCACAGCGGCGCGCAGACCCTGGGATCCATGCCGCGACATTGGCGGAAGAATACGGTGGTTCAAAATAAGCGGTCACACAAGCTGGCGTCGATCAAGCCCGAGTCGAGAGAAACGCTCGATCCTGGACCGCTTCTGCATACAGCAAGCCTCACGGCATGGATCCTGGAGTCTTCCCGACGGAGCTTCGCTCCTGCTTCGCCCCAGGATGACGAAGACAGGGTGGGCTTCGTCAAATTCCGTCACGGCTTGTGGATGAAGGCGGCGCCGAGGATGGGGCCAGGCATGCCGTCCTTGCCGACAGACTGCAGAAGCACGGCGCAGCCGCCCTTCTTGGCGATCTCGCTCATCGGCAATTCATAGCGCTGCGCCTTGCCGTGCCACATGCCGGCGGTCTGGATGCCGGTGACGGCGTTCCAATAGGTCATCTTGCGGCCGGAGTTCTCGCCCTGGGCGATCTTGACCGTCTGCGGCGGCTCGAAATAGACGATGACGACATGGGCGTCGTTCGGACCGCCGCCCGCATCGCCGGCATCGATGATCACGCGATCGCTGGTGCGGCTGACCTTGACGGGCACACGCATGCCTTCGCCGGATTTCGCCATGCGGGCGAGCGCGCCGTCGACCTCGCCACGATTGGCGCCGTTGACATGCGCGCGGCCATTGAGGACCGCCTGCGGCGTATAGACCGAGCGGCTGCCGAAGGCGCGCATGTAATCATTTTGACGCTCGGTGTTTTCCTTGCGGCTCAGCGTGTCCTTCCAGCCGAGATAGTCCCAATAGTCGACGTGATAGGAGAGCGCGACAACATCTTCCTTGGCGGCAAGCTCGGCGAAGAAGGCATCGGCCGGGGGGCAGGAACTGCAGCCCTGGCTGGTGAACAGTTCGACCACGCCAAGCGGCCTGTCGGATTGAGGTTTATCGGCCTGGATTCTCTCGGACTCCGCGGCATGGCCGGCACCGGCAAAAGCCGAGAAGGCCAGCGCAAAGGCTGCCAGCCAAAGTGATCTTCGCCAGGCCATGACCATTCCAATTCCCGCCGGTGGCGCCGGCTTTGTTCTGATTGTCAGAAATATGTGGCAGAAGCGGAAGTCAACGGGAAGTCACGTTGCGGTGAAATTTTGCCGTTGCAGCCGCATGTAAGGCCGCAATAGGAGAGACACTGCATTTTACGACGCGGTTCGATTCGGGAGTGGCATCAACACCATGTGGCAGATTCTCCTGACCCCGGTCGATCTCTATTGCGAGCGGACCGGGCCTGGACTTTGGGCCGAGCCGATAAATGCTTTGACCAATCTCGCTTTCATTGCCGCGGGATTATGGGGCGTGCGGGAAGTGCGCCGATGCAAGGCCGGCACCTTCGCCGAGGTGTTGGCCTGGTGGGTGGTGGCGATCGGCATCGGCTCGACGATCTTCCATACCTTTGCCACCAGGGGGATGATCTGGGCCGACATCCTGCCGATCGCCGGCTTCACGCTGGCCTATACGCTGTTCAATCTGCGTCGCTTCCTGCGCATGGAATGGGGCAAGGCGATCGCGGTCTTCGTCGTCTTCTATGCCGTGGCCGGGGCGATTGCCTTCGCCGTGCCGGACTGGCTGCGCCAGGCATCGAACGGCACGACGAGCTACCTGCCGCCGTTCCTGGCGCTCGCCTTCTTCGGCATCTGGGTGGCGGCAAGCGGCAACCGGGCCGGCTGGTACAATCTGGCGGGGTCGGCGATGTTCGTGGTGTCGGCTATCTGTCGGATGATCGACCCGATGGTCTGCGCCGGCTTTCCTCTCGGCACGCACTTCCTGTGGCACATGTTCAACGGGCTGATGCTGGGCGTGCTGCTGGCGGCGACGGCGCGGTTTGGGGCGCCGAAGGTAGGCAGTAGGGCAGTAGGGCAGTAGGGCAGTAGGGCAGTAGGGCAGTAGGGCAGTAGGGCAGTAGGGCAGTAGGGCAGTAGGGCAGTAGGGCAGTAGGGAGATGAGTTCCTTGCCCTACTCCCTTACTGCCCTACTCCCTTATTCCCCTCAGTTATGCTGCAAGATCGCGCAGCACGTACTGCAGGATGCCGCCGTTCTTGAAGTAGTCGAGCTCGTCCAGCGTATCGATACGGCAGATGATCGGCACGTTCTTCACGCTGCCGTCGCCATAGGTGACCTTGGCGGTCATCGTCTGGCGCGGCTTGATGGCGCTCAATCCGTCGATCTCGACCAGTTCGTCGCCCTTGAGGTTGAGCGAGGCCCAGGACGTGCCTTCCTCGAAGACGAAGGGGATGACGCCCATGCCGACCAGGTTCGAGCGATGGATGCGCTCGAAGGACTGGGCGATGACCGCGCGGACGCCGAGCAGATTGGTGCCCTTGGCGGCCCAGTCGCGTGACGAGCCGTTGCCGTATTCGACGCCGGCGAAGATGACCAGCGGCACGCCTTCCTTCTTGTATTCCATCGCTGCGTCGTAGATCGATTCCTCTTCCTTCGACGGGTAGTGGATGGTGTAGCCGCCCTCGCGGCCGTTCTCGCCCAGCATGTGGTTGCGGATGCGGATGTTGGCGAAGGTGCCGCGCATCATCACCTCATGGTTGCCGCGCCGCGTGCCGTACTGGTTGAAGTCGGCAACGCCGACGCCATGGTCGGTGAGGTATTTGCCGGCCGGCGAGGCGGCCTTGATCGAACCCGCCGGCGAGATGTGGTCGGTGGTGATCTTGTCGCCGAACAGGCCGAGCACACGGGCGCCCTTGATGTCGCCGATCTTGCCGAAACCGGCGGTCATCCCTGCGAAATAGGGCGGGTTTTGCACATAGGTCGAGTTGTCGTCCCAGGCATAGGTCTGGCCTTCCGGCGCTTGCACCTTCTGCCAGTGCTCGTCGCCCTTGAAGACGTCGGCATATTTGCGGGCGAATAGCTCTCGCGTAACGTTCTTCTCGATGAACTCCTGGATCTCGGCCGAGCTCGGCCAGATATCCTTGAGGTAGACCGGATTGCCGTCCTTGTCCTCGCCGAGCGGTTCGGTGGTGAGATCCTTGGTGACGGTGCCGGCCAGCGCGTGCGCCACGACCAGCGGCGGCGACGCCAGGTAGTTGGCCTGCACGTCGGGTGAGACGCGGCCTTCGAAGTTGCGGTTGCCGGACAGGACCGCGGCGGCAATCAAACCCTTATCGTTGATGGTCTTGGAGATCGGCGCCGGCAGCGGGCCGGAATTGCCGATGCAGGTGGTGCAGCCGAAGCCGACCAGGTTGAAGCCGATCTGGTCGAGCTCCTTCTGCAGGCCGGACTTTTCGAGATATTCGGCGACCACCTGGCTGCCGGGAGCGAGCGAGGTTTTCACCCACGGCTTCTGCTTGAGGCCGAGGCGGTTGGCGTTGCGGGCCAAGAGCCCGGCGCCGATCAGCACGCTCGGGTTCGAGGTGTTGGTGCACGAGGTGATGGCGGCGATGACGACGTCGCCATGGCCGAGATCATGGTCGGTGCCTTCGACGGCGTAGCGCTTGGAGATCTCCGCCGCCTTCTTGTATTCGGTCTCCATCGCCTTGGCGAAGCCGGCCGGAATGCCTTCCAGCGCGACACGGCCCTCGGGGCGCTTGGGGCCGGCCATCGACGGCACGACGCTGCTCAGTTCGAGTTCGAGCAGGTCGGTGAAGACCGGGTCGGCGGAGCCAGCCTCGCGCCACATGCCTTGCGCCTTGGAATAGGCCTCGACCAGCGCGATGCGGCTTTCCTCGCGGCCCGACATCGTCAGGTAGCGGATGGTTTCCGAATCGACCGGGAAGAAGCCGCAGGTGGCGCCATATTCCGGCGCCATGTTGCCGATGGTGGCGCGGTCGGCGAGCGTCATGTTGGACAGGCCCGGGCCGAAGAACTCGACGAACTTGCCGACGACGCCCTTCTTGCGCAGCATCTGGGTGACGGTGAGCACGAGGTCGGTGGCGGTGACGCCCTCCTTGAGCTTGCCGGTGAGGCGGAAGCCGATGACTTCGGGCAGAAGCATGGAGACCGGTTGGCCGAGCATGGCCGCTTCGGCCTCGATGCCGCCGACGCCCCAGCCGAGAACGCCAAGGCCGTTGATCATGGTGGTGTGCGAATCGGTGCCGACGCAGGTGTCGGGATAGGCGGTGGTTTCGCCGTCCTCGGTGTTGGTCCACACGACCTGGCCGAGATATTCGAGATTGACCTGATGGCAGATGCCGGTGCCGGGCGGCACGACGCGGAAGTTGCGGAACGCCTGCTGGCCCCATTTCAGGAACTTGTAGCGTTCCTCGTTACGCTCATATTCGAGCTCGACATTGCGGGCGAAGGCCATCGGCGTGCCGAATTCGTCGACGATGACGGAATGGTCGATGACGAGGTCGACGGGAACCAGCGGGTTGATCTTCTGCGGGTCGCCGCCGAGCGAGGCCATGGCGTCACGCATGGCGGCAAGGTCGACCACGGCAGGAACGCCGGTGAAATCCTGCATCAACACGCGGGCCGGGCGATAGGCGATCTCGACGCCGGCGGTGCCCTTGTCGGTCAGCCAGCCGGCAACCGCCTGGATCGATTCCTTGGTGACGGATCGGCCGTCCTCATTGCGCAAGAGGTTCTCCAGCAGCACCTTCATCGAATAGGGCAGCTGGGCGATGCCGGTGAGGCCGTTCTTCTCGGCCTCGACGAGGTCGAAATAGGCATATTCGGTGCCGCCCGCGGTCAGCGTGCGACGGCAATTGAAACTATCGAGGGATTTTGACACGTGCGATCCGTCCTTGTCTGTTCAGCCTGAAAGGGAACGGACGCCGATGGCATGCAATCACGCGCAAAGGTGCGGGTACGGCCATTTCCGCTGTCCGTTCCCAAGCAACCCGAGCCGTTCAAGGCGGCGCGTGCGCTGGTTCGGCGCTAATTCTGTTCCCGCGCCGACCGCTGGCACGGATGCACCGCATATAGAGAATTTTCTGGAATAGTTCTAGACAGTCAAAAAGCAAATTTGTGCGATGCGGCAGCGACCGCGGAACATTGTTTTCGGGGCAGGCGAGGGATGCGGCTTATCGCCGAGAATCTAGGCGGCGAACGCGGTGGCGAGGCGGTTTTTTCCGGCATCGGCTTTGCGCTCGATCCAGGCCAGGCGCTGGTCGTCACCGGACCGAACGGATCGGGCAAATCGACCCTGCTCCGGATCGTCGCCGGGCTGCTGCCGAAGGCCGAAGGCCGGCTGCTGCTCGACGGCGGCGGCGAAGACTTTCCGTCTGTTGCCTCGGCTTGCCACTATCTCGGCCATCAGAATGCAATGAAGACGGCGCTGAGTGTCACGGAAAACCTGCGGTTCTGGCGCGACTTCAACGGCAGTGGCGATTCGAGCGTCGAAGAGGCGCTGGACACGGTCGGGCTCGGCGGCATCGGCCATCTGCCGTTCGGATATCTCTCGACCGGGCAAAGGCGGCGCGCGGCGATCGCCAAGCTTTTGGTCAGTCACCGGCCGCTGTGGTTGCTCGACGAGCCGACGGCGGGATTGGACAAGGCGTCGGAGGCGCGGTTCGCCGGGTTGATGGCGAAGCATTGCACCGGAGGTGGGATGATTGTTGCGGCGACGCATCTGCCGCTGGGGCTGGATAGGGCTGAGGAATTGGTGATGGGGGGCGCCACAGAACGCCGTCCTCAACAGGGGACCACATCGTAATGTGGTCCCTCCTGCTGCGTGACATCCGCCTCAACATCCGCGCCGGCGGTGGCGCGCTGACCGGCGTCATCTTCTTCCTCGCCGTCATCGCCACCATCCCGTTCGGCGTCGGGCCGGACCTGAAGCTGCTTGCCCGCATCGGGCCGGCGATACTGTGGATCGGCGCGCTGCTTTCCTGTCTGCTCGGGCTCGACCGGCTGTTCCAGGCCGACCGCGAGGACGGCTCGCTCGATCTCCTGGTGCTGGGCAACGACCGGCACATGCTGGCGCTGACGGTGCTGGTGAAATGCCTGGCGCATTGGGCGGGCAGCGTCTTGCCGCTGGTGATCGCCGCGCCGCTGCTCGGCCTGTTCATGAACATGGAGCCGCTCGGCATCGGAGCGACGGCGCTGACGCTGCTGGTCGGCACGCCGGCCATCACCTTCATCGGCGCCGCGGGTGCCGCGGTGTCGGTGGCGCTGCCGCGCGGCGGGCTGTTGATCTCGGTGCTGGTGCTGCCCTTGACCATACCGGTGCTGATCTTCGGCGTTTCGGCGAGCTATGGCGCGACGGCCGATCCCGATCCTTTCCTGCAGCCCTTCCTCATTCTTGCCGCGCTGACGCTGTTTCTTGCCGTGCTGGGGCCGGTATCAGCGGCACTGGCGCTGCGGCATGGAACCGATTGAGCGAGGTTTGGCATGGTTTGCGCGACATCAAGGGCGGCGGCGCGGCGGCCACTTATGTTTGAAACCACGGTGCGTTGCGGAGCCATGGGCATGTCGCTAAGGGAAAGCATGATCGAACGAGGCAGACGGCTGGAAAGAGGCGCGCCGATGGGGCGGCGGCCATGAGTGTGCACGCACTCTATGTCACGGCCGCCTATGGCATCACGGCGGTTGTGCTGGCCGGGCTGATCGGCTGGATCCTGCTCGACCAAAAGGGGCGCAAGCGCGATCTCGCCGAGCTGGAAGCAGCGGGCGTGCGGCGGCGTTCCGACAAGGCGGAGGTAGAGAAGTCGTGAGCAGCGAGACAGAAACACCGACGCGCGGTCGCCGCCTGTTCGTGCTGTTGCCGCTGCTGGTCTTCCTCGGTTTGGCCGGCCTGTTCCTGTCACAGCTGCTTTCCGGCCGCGATGTTTCCGAAGTGCCTTCGGCGCTGATCGGCCTGCCGGCGCCGCAGACCAATCTGCCGGCGCTGGAAGGGTCAAACCTGCCAGGGCTCGATTCCAGGGCGTTCGCCGGCAAGGTCACGCTGGTCAATGTGTTTGCGTCGTGGTGCGCGCCGTGCCGGGAAGAGCATCCGGTGCTCCTGGCGCTGTCGCAGGACAAGCGGTTCGTAATGGCGGCGTTGAATTATAAAGACCGGCCGGAAAATGCCCGCCGGTTCCTCGGTGACCTCGGCAATCCGTTCCAGGCCATCGGCGTCGACGAAGCCGGCCGCGCGGCGATCGACTGGGGGGTCTACGGCGTGCCGGAAACCTTCGTCATCGGCAAGGACGGCAAGATCGCCTACAAGCATGTCGGCCCGCTGACGGCGGAAGCGGCACGGGATCTTTTGCTGCCGCAGATCGACAAGGCGCTTGCGGTTCCGGGTTAGACGCTAGCGCCAGGCCCCTCATCCGGCCGCTACGCGGCCACCTTCTCCCCGTGGGGGAGAAGAGGAGGCGTCGGCGCGATACAGCTCCTCTCCCCCGGGGAGAGGTCGGATTGCCCCAAATTGCGGTTGCAATTTGGTCTTGGCAATCCGGGTGAGGGGGACTCCCTCCAGCCAGACTCAGCCGTAGATCTGCTTGTGGATCTGGTAGAGCATTTCCGAGCGGTCGGCGCGCATGTCGGCCAGATCGCGGCTGGAGAAGCTGTCGATTTCGGCGACGAGGCGGTTGTAGTGCTTGCGCTTGGCGATGTTGTTGCGAGCGCGGGTCATGAGATCGTTGAAGATCATAGCAAGGTTCCTTTCGTGCCGCGTTCTGGCGGCCGGTTTCTTCCTCCCTTGATCGATACGGAACATGACATAGGATTGGTGCGTTGCAAAAAGAAGATGTTGCAATGCACCATTGCATGGAGCGCATAGCCGGTTAATCGAACCCTAAGGTGCGGTGGCTGGACGCTCGAGGGCTGGAATTGCCCGGGCGGCGGGTTCCTCTCCGTTTTGTCATACAAATTGCGAAGGCCGCGTCTTGCCAGATCGATCGCGGGCTGGCTTGATCCGGCATCACGTGATGCCGGGAGGAAATGCATGGCGGCCGCAGACTATTACGAAATTCTCGATCCGCGCTTTGCGCGGCTGTTCAACGGCAACGCGCAGGTGGAGAAGCTGTTCACCGGATGCCGCTGGGCGGAAGGGCCGGCCTGGTTCGCCGCCGGCCGTTATGTAGTCTGGTCCGATATCCCGAACAACCGCATGCTGCGCTATGACGAGACCGACGGCAGCGTCAGCGTCTTCCGCCAGCCGTCGGGCAATTCCAACGGCAACACCGTCGACCGGCAGGGCCGTCTGGTCACCTGCGAGCATTCGGGGCGCCGCGTCAGCCGCACCGAATATGACGGCTCGGTCACCACCATTGCCGCCAAATGGAAGGGCAAGCGGCTGAATTCACCCAATGACGTGGTGGTGAGGTCCGACGGCTCGATCTGGTTCACCGACCCGACCTACGGCATCGACACCGACTATGAGGGCGACAAGGCCGAGAGCGAGATCGGTGCCTGCTACGTCTACCGGGTCGACCCCGACAGCGGTGAGATCGAGGCGGTCATCACCGATATGGTGCGACCCAACGGGCTCGCCTTCTCGGTGGACGAAAGCCTGCTCTATGTCGTCGACACCGGCCGCACGCATGGCGCCGAGAATCCCGCGCATATGCGGGTGTTCAACGTCGGCAAGCACGGCAAGAAAGTGTCCGGCGGCAAGGTCTTCGCCGACTGCACCGCCGGCCTGTTCGACGGTTTCCGGCTCGACGCCGACGGACGCATCTGGACCAGTGCCGCCGACGGCATCCATTGCTACGATCCGGATGGCACGCTGATCGGCAAGGTCAAGGTGCCGGAGGTGACCGCCAATTGCGTGTTCGGCGGCGCCAAGCTGAACTGCCTCTACATCGCCGGCACCACCTCGCTCTATTCGGTGCGGCTGATGGTGAACGGGGCCAAGACTTTTTGAGACTGCTCGAAACGCTTCTGCGGCGAGTCTTGATGGCGTTGCTGCGCATACAAGTGGCGCCAGTCGCGCCTCGGCCGCCGGAGCTGCCGTCATCCAGTTCTCCGGAGAGGATATCGAAGCAGTCTCTTGCCGGTATCAGACACAATTCAAGGGGAGGTCGTCATGCCATTCGTCAACATCCGCATCGTCAAGGAAGTGATCGCCGCCGATCCGGCAGGCAAGAAGGCTGACATCGCCAAGAAAGTGACGGCGGCCATCATGGAGGCCACCGGGCTCGGCAATGACGATGTCTGGGTGGTTTTCGAAGAGGTCAACGCCCGCGACTGGTATGTCGGCAAGACCGATGTCGAGACGCTGCGGAAGAGGTAGCTGCGCGTCTTCCTTCTCCCACAAGGGGAGAAGGAAGAGAGGCCGCCGCTCAACGCGAGCGAATGAAATTCGCGAAGCCCTGCACCGCATCGCGCATCGCCAGCACATTTCCCGGCTCGGCCAGAATAGCCTCCACCTCCGGCGGCTTCTTGCCGAGCAGGGCGATCTCCAGCCCGACCTCATACATCGCGAACGACATCGTCCGCATGATCTCGGCCAAGGCGGCACGGGCGAACAGCGAGCGCGGGGAGGCATGAGCCAGCATGGCAGGCTTGGCGACCGCTGCGTCGCGTGAGACCAGCCAGTCGAGCGCGTTCTTCAGCCCGCCCGGCACGCCATGGGCATATTCGGGACAGGAGACGATGATGCCGTCGGCGCCGGTGACGGCGTCGATCAGGGCGGCGGATTCGCGCGGCGTGCGTTCGCCCTCGTCGTCGGGGTTGAAGATCGGCAGGCGGCCGAGCCCGTCATAGACGGCGAGGCGGCAACCCGAAGGCGCGTTGCGCGCCAGTGCCGCGACCAGGGCCGAATTGGTGGAGGCCGCGCGCAGGCTGCCGGAGATGGCAAGGATGTTCAGCAAGGTGTGGAACCAGTCAGGACGAATCGTCGTCCGAAAAAACTACCACATCGTCTGCTTGTATTCCTCGTCGAGCCAGCGGTCGGTCGCATCGGCCGACTCGGCAACAACCAGCTGGTCGCGCAGGATCTGGCCAAGTGTTGGAAGCGTCGCGCGGTCGTACCAGCTCTCCGGTTTCCACAGATCGGAGCGCATGAAGGCCTTGGCGCAATGCATGTAGGCCGCCTTGACCGTAACCACGACGACGCTTTGCGGCGCCTTGCCGTCGACGGCGAGGCGCTCGCGCAAACCGGCGTCGACGGTGATGCGGGCGTCGCCATTGACGCGCAGCGTCTCGTTCATGCCGGGGATCAGGAAGAGCAGGCCAACCGAGGGATTGCGCAGGATGTTCTCCAGCGTGTCCAGCCGGTTGTTGCCGGGCCGGTCGGGGATGGCGATGGTCCTGTCGTCGAGAACGGCAGCGAAGCCGGGTTTGTCGCCCTTCGGCGTCACGTCGGCATTGCCTTCGCCGTCGGACGAGCCGATCAGCACGAACGGGCTCTTGCCGATGAAGGAGCGGCAGTGGCCGTCGAGCGCCTTCAATTCCTTGCGGATCGAGCCGTCGGTCGGGCGCGGCGTCTTGTAGATCGTCCGCAATTCCTCGCGTGTGGTGACGAATTCCATGGCTCCCCCTATTTGACTACTTGCCGGCCTTCTCTTCCCCGCCTGCCTTGTCGTCCAGCGAATGGCGCAGGATCAGCGGCATCTGGCTGAAGGTGAACAGAAGCGTGATCGGCATGATGCCCCAGACCTTGAAGGTAACCCAGGCGTCGGTGGAAAAATTGCGCCACACCACTTCGTTGACGATGGCCAGGAACAGGAAGAACAGGCCCCAGCGGAAGGTGAGCTTGCGCCAGCCCTCGGCATCGAGCTTGAAGGCAGAATCGAAGACATAGCCGAGCAGCGACCTGCCGAAGAACAGGCCGCCAAGCAGCACGCCGCCGAACAGCGTGTTGACGATGGTGGGTTTCATCTTGATGAAGATGTCGTCCTGCAGATAGAGCGTCAGCGCGCCGAAGATGAAGACGACGACGCCCGAGACCATCGGCATGATCGGCAAGGTGCGCGTCAGCAGCCACGAGGCGATCAGCGCGATCGCGGTCGCGGCCATGAACAGGCCGGTGGCGACGAAGATCGGGCCGCCGAATTCGCCCAGAACAGGGAATTTCTGCACCAGCCACTCGCCGCGCGCATTGGCGAAGAAGAACACCAGCAGGGGTCCAAGCTCCAGCACCAGCTTGAGCACGGGGTTCACGCCTTCCTTCTTCTCTTTTTGCGGGTCGGACGGATCGCGTTCGAGAATGGGTGGGTTCATGATCTTCCTTCTTACGCGCAATCCCCTTGAAAAGGGATCATGCCGTTACGCCACTCCAGCGATCGCCCTGGCGAATTCGCTTGCCGAGAAAGGTTCGAGGTCGTCGACCTGTTCGCCGACGCCGATGAAATAGACCGGCAATTTGTGCTTTGCCGCGATCGCCACCAGAATACCGCCGCGCGCCGTGCCGTCCAGCTTGGTCATCACCAGGCCGTTGACGCCGGCGATGTTGCGGAAGATCTCGACCTGGTTGAGCGCGTTCTGGCCGGTGGTGGCGTCGACCGTCTGCAGCACGGTGTGCGGCGCTTCCGGGTCGAGCTTGCCCAGCACGCGCACGATCTTTTCCAGTTCCGCCATCAGCTCGGTCTTGTTCTGCAGACGGCCGGCGGTGTCGATGATCAGCACGTCGGAGCCGGCCTCCTTCGCCTTCTCGAAGGCATCGTAAGCGAGGCCGGCGGCGTCGGCGCCGAGCTTGGAGGCGATGACGGGCGATTTCGTGCGCTCGCCCCAGATCTTCAGCTGTTCGATGGCGGCAGCGCGAAAGGTGTCGCCGGCGGCAAGCATCACCGACAGGCCGCCATCGGTCAGTTTTGCCGCCAGCTTGCCGATGGTCGTGGTCTTGCCGGTGCCGTTGACGCCGACCACCAGGATGACATGCGGCTTGTGCGAGAGGTCGAGCTCCAGCGGCCGGGCGACCGGGGTCAGCACCTTCTCCACCTCGGCCGCCATGACGGTGCGGACATCCGTATCGGAGACATCCTTGCCGTAGCGGCTGGCGGCCAGCGCGTCGGTGATACGAAGCGCGGTTTCCATGCCGAGGTCGGCCCGGATCAGCACGTCCTCCAGATCCTGCAGCGTCTCTTCGTCCAGCTTGCGCTTGGTGAAGACGCCGGCGATGTTGCCGGTCAGTTCGCGCGACGAACGGGCAAGCCCGTCCCGCATACGCTGGAACCAGGAGCGCCGCGGCGCCGGCTCCGGCGCTTTTACCGGCTCGGCCTTCTGCTCGACTTTTTTGGCGACGGTCACCTTGCCGGGAGAGGGTTTCGGCTCGGGCTGTGGTTGTGGGACAGGTGGCGCGACGGGCGTGCGCTTTACCTCCCCGTCGATGGGGGAGGTCCCAAGCGCAGCTTGGGGGTGGGGGTGACTGGTGCCAGCGTCGGCGCTGTCACCCCTCCCCGCCACTTCGTGGCGACCCTCCCCATCGAGGGGAGGGTGGGGCGTCGGCGCTTCTTCCTTCTCCCCGTCCCTATACGGGGAGAAGGTGCCGGCAGGCGGATGGGGGGCGGCGCTAATCTCCGAAGTTGGCTGCACTACAGGCGAGGCCGGTGGTGGCACCTCGACCGGTGCCGGTGTTTCGACCGGAATCTCGGCAGGCGGGGCCGGCACTTCGATCGGCGCCGGTTCGGGCTGCCCTTCCGGGCGCGGCGGTGCAATCTCCGGCTCGGCTGGTGACGGAGCAGGAACTTCTTGCGGCTGCGGCTCGGGAGCGGGCTCCGGGGCGGCGGGAGGAAGCGGAATTTCCTCAGGTGCCTGCGGCTCTGGTTTTGGCGCGGGTGCCGGTTCTTCGACCGGCGCGGGCTCAGGCAGCGGTTCCGGTTCAGACGGAACGACTGGCTCCGGCTGAGCCGGAATGGATGGAGCGGGTTCGGGTGCCGGCTCTTCAACAGGCGCCGGCGCACTCTTTACCTCCCCCTCGATGGGGGAGATCCCAAGCGTAGCTTGGGGGTGGGGGTGACTGGCACTGGCGTCGATGTCTGCGCCATCACCCCTCCCCGCCACTTCGTGGCGACCTTCCAGGGGAGGGTGAGGCGCTGGTTCTGGCTCGGTCAGCGCGACCTCCGCCTCGGGCAGGGGCTCCTCGCGCTTCAAAAACTCCGGAACGACCTGTTCGGCGGCCGGTTTCAGCGCATCGAGCTGGTCCCATTTGATCGGCGGCAGCGGGGCGGTCTCGTCAACGCGCTCCTCGACAACCTCTTTCTTGCCGAACGAAAATATCTTCTTGAAAAAACCAGCCATGCTTTGCGTTTCTCAGGCGGCGCGGGCGGCAAGCGGCACTGCGTTGAGCCGGGCGCCATCGTGGCCAGTAATTGTCGCTTCGACGATCTCGCCCGGCGTGCCCGTGCCGAGCGCGGCAAGCGTGAAGCCTTCGGTGCGGCCAAGCCCGTCACGCTCGATCAGGATCGACTGACGGGTTCCAGGCAGCGAGGAGAGATGCCGCCGATACGCGGCCTCGCCGGCGGCACGCAAGCGGGCGGCGCGCTGCTTGACCAGTTCGCGGCGGACCTGCGGCATGCGCGCGGCGGGCGTGCCTTCGCGCGGTGAAAACGGGAACACGTGAAGGTGAGTCAGGCCACATTCCTCGATGATCTTTATCGAGTTCTCGAACATCGCGTCGGTCTCGGTCGGGAAGCCGGCGATGATGTCGGCACCGAAAACGATTGCCGGGCGCAGTTTGCGGACATCCTCGCAGAAACGGATCGACTGGTCGCGCAGGTGCCTGCGCTTCATGCGCTTCAGGATCATGTCGTCGCCGGATTGCAGCGACAGATGCAGATGCGGCATCAGCCTGGATTCGCTGGCGATGGCGTCGAGCAAGTCGTCATCGGCCTCGATCGAATCGATCGAGGATAGCCGCAGGCGCTTCACGTCGGGTACCTGCTTCAAAATGGTCTTCACCAGTTTGCCGAGTTTCGGCGCGCCCGGCAGGTCGGCGCCGAAAGAAGTCATGTCGACGCCGGTCAGCACGATCTCGGCATAGCCGTTGCCGGCGAGCCGCTTGACCTGCTCGACCACGGCGCCCATCGGCACCGAGCGCGAATTGCCGCGGCCGTAAGGGATGATGCAGAAGGTGCAGCGGTGGTCGCAGCCATTCTGCACCTGGACGAAGGCGCGCGCCCGGCCCTCGATGGCGTCGACCATATGACCGGCGGTCTCGCGCACCGAGAAGATATCGTTGACGCGGGCTTTCTCGGTGTCGTTGACGCCGAAATCCGGCAGCGCGCGGTACGAGTTTGCCTTCAGCTTCTCCTCATTGCCAAGCACGAGATCGACCTCGTCCATGGCGGCGAATTTTTCGGGCTCGGTCTGGGCGGCGCAGCCGGTGACGATGATGCGCGCCTGCGGGTTGTCGCGGCGCGCCTTGCGGATCGCCTGTTTGGCCTGGCGCACCGCCTCGCCGGTGACGGCGCAGGTGTTGAAGATCACGGCGCCGCCTTGCAGCGCGCCGAGCCCGGCGCTTTCGGCCTCGCGCCGCATCACTTCGGATTCATAGGTGTTCAGCCGGCAGCCGAAGGTCACCACGTCGATGCGGCTGGGGGCCTCGGAAAGGGAGCCGTCGACATCCTGGCTCCTGGACAGAGCAACCGACATCAGGCCGCGCTTTCGGTGTCGCGGGCCCAGGTGCCGGTCGAGGGATCGAAGCTGCCGGAAAATTCCCATTCGGCCGCACCGGTCAGGATGACGTGGTCGTCATCGCGCCATTCGACATGCAGCGTGCCGCCGCCCGGGGTCAGCAGGTTGACGCTGCGGCCGGTGCGCCTGGTGCGGGCCGCGGCCACAACTGAGGCGCAAGCCGCGGAGCCGCAGGCCTTGGTCAGGCCGGCGCCGCGCTCCCAGGTGCGGATGATCATGCTCTCGGGCGAGGTCACCTGGGCGATGGTGATGTTGGCGCGCTCGGGGAAGATCGGGTGGTTTTCGAGCAGCGGACCGAAGCGCTCGAGCTCATAGGACCAGACATCGCGGTCGACCCAGAAGATCGCATGCGGGTTGCCCATCGACACGGCGGAGGGTGAGTGCAGCACCGGCGCGTCGATCGGGCCGATCTGCAATTCGATCATGCGGGTGTCGCGGAACTCCTCGGCCAGCGGGATCTCCTGCCAGCCGAAATGCGGTATGCCCATGTCGACCGAGATCGTGCCGTCGGCATGTTCCAGGGCGTTGAGGATGCCGGCGCGCGTCTCGAAGGTGAAGGTCTTCTGGCCGGTCTCGGCGGCGAGCGCCTGGACGACGCAGCGCATGCCGTTGCCGCAAGCCTGCGCACTGGTGCCGTCGGAATTCAGGATGTCGACATAGTAGGCGGTGCCCGGCGTCTTCGCATCGTGGATCGCCATGATCTGGTCGAAGCGGGTCGCGGCATCCGCGTTCATCGCAAGGGCTGCGGCCGCCGTCACCTGATCGGCACGGCCGCGCATATCGGCGACGATGATCTCGTTGCCGATGCCGTTCATCTTGGCGAAAGGGGCAGTGCTTGCCATTGCTCCGCGAAATTCCGTGTCCGTTTGGCGCTATATGGCGGAAACGGGCGGGAATTACCAGTGCAGGAGACCGTTTCGAAATTCGCTCTGGCGAGTCATATGATGGTGGTTTCGAGAACTGGAGCGCAGCGGACTTTTGGTCCATGAGCACCGAAAGCGCAGAAAACGCCTTCAGTTGGCCGCCAGAGCAGAGTTTCAAACGGTCTCTTATGTCACGGCAAAGATGCCTAGCACCACCAGCAGGAAGATGACGAGAACGATGCCGATGAGGATACGCGCGCCGGTGGCGGCGGCTCCGGCCAGCGCCGGCATGCCGAGCAGGCTCGCCGCGGCGGCGACGATAAGCAGAATGATGATCCATTTGATCATGGGAATGCCTCGCAAACCGACAGATTTGAACCGCATGAAAACGCTTCCGTCGCGCTTGGGTTCCCGCCGGCCTGCGAGGCGATGTCGGCGGAAAAACTAACCGGCGATCTCGATGTCGGTGCTGAACGGCGCCGTCTTGGTCGAGTTCTGGTCGTGCATGAGGAAATTGCACTTGTATTTCCCGGCCGGCAGACCATCGAGCGACAGGTCGAGCTTGAAGAACAGTTCGCGGTTGTGCGAGCGGGAAGCGACCTGAACGCTGCCGATCTTCTCGAAAGTGCCCAGGGCATCGCCCGTGTCGGAAAGCACGGTGAGGTCGACGGAAAGCGCGATCTGGCTGTTGCCCAGCCCGTCCGAGCCATAGCCATAGCCGACGGGCTCCATATAGAGCACGACCTTCTCGCCGGGCTTGTAGATGTGATTGGCGCGCTCGGTGTAGATGCCGAAGCCGCCGGCCGAATCGACCTGTTTGACATTCTGCACGGCGAGCGGCATCGCTTGCCACAAGGCCTCCTCGGCGCCGCGGAATTTCTCCAGCGCACCGGCTCCGTCACCGGCCTGCAGCGCCTTTTCGGCATCGGCGGCCCGATCCGCGATGTCACCGGCGAAAGCCGCCGGCGCAGAAATTGCCACCACCATCAAAGCTGCAATGATTGATTTCATCCGAGGTCCCCTTTTGCTGGCCGGACCATCTGTGAAAATGATCGTGCCGTAAATGGCCAATACGGATTTCAGCGCTGCTCGATCTCCGGCACGTGCCAGACCTCGCCGGGTTGCAAGGCGCGAAAGCGTTCCCGCGGCAGGCCCTCGGCGTCCAGCGCCTCGGCCAATTTGCGGACCGGCTCGTCCATCGGTTCGTCGGTGAGCTGAAAAGTGCCCCAGTGGCAGCCGGCGGCGAAGGCGGCCTTGCACAGCTTCATGCCTTGCACCGCTTCGTCCGGGTTCTGGTGCTGCGGCGCCATGAACCAGCGCGGCTCGTAGGCGCCGATCGGCAGGATGGCGAAGCGGAAGCCGCCATGTTTGTCCGCCATCAGCCGGTAGTTGATGCCGTCATGGAAGCCGGTGTCGCCGGCGAAATAGAGTTTGCCGCCCGGCGCCTCGATGACGAAGCCGGCCCACAGCGCCATGCGCCGGTCGCGGGCGCCGCGCGCCGACCAGTGATGCGCCGGCTCGATGTGGATGGCGGTGCGGTCTGCGATATCGACCCGCTCGCCCCAGTCATGCGCCGCCAGCCGCATGCCGGGAACCGCCTCGCCGATCAGCACGTCGTTGCCGAGCGGCGTCACCACCAGCGGATCGTGTCTTTGCTTCAGCCGCTTCAGCGTGGCGAGGTCGAGATGGTCATAATGGTTGTGGCTGACCAGCACGAGGTCGATCGGCGGCAGATCGTCAAAGGCGATGCCCGGCGCATTGACGCGTTTTGGCCCGGCGAAGGAAAACGGCGAGGTGCGCTGCGACCAGACCGGGTCGGTGAGGATGTTCAGCCCGGCCGTTTGGATCAGCAGCGTGGAGTGACCGACCATGGTCACGGTCAGAACGGAGCCGTCTACCCGCGCGGCTGGCCTTGCCTGCGGAAAGGGACTCGGACTGGTCGCCGGCCATTTCGCGCGCTGGCCGTTGAACTGCCATTTCATGAGATCGGTGAAGCGGCCAGGCATCCGGCCGCCGGGATTGAAGAACAAGGTGCCATCGAAATGGTCGCTGGGCGGACCTCTGTAATAGCGGTTGGCGGCTTTCTTTCCTGCGGCCAAGCTCGGTGCTCCAGCGGGTTTCGGCTCTTTGACATAGGTACCGCGCCGGTCGGCGCAAGCATCGCGTTGCGGAATTCCTGGGTCGCGGCGCGTGGGCAACAGGCTCGCGTGCTGGTGACGGCCACACCTTTCAGTGTACCATCGCCAGGCGCAAGGAGGGTCTGGCCATGCGGCGGCTGGCAATTCTGGTGGTCATCGCAACCGCGTCGATGGCATCGATGGCTGTGGGGCAGACACGGGAAGACAAGCCCAGTGCTTGCAGCCATGCGCCAACCATCATGGCAGCGGCCGATTTTCTGCTCGCAGAGCCGGCAAAATTCCCGAATTTCTGGCGCGATCGTTTCGGCGACGACGCCGCTTATCTGAAGATACGCTATGGCGATCTCAGCCATGCCGAGGGCTTGGCGCTTCTGGCTGACTTGGAGAAACGCAGCCATCCGCCGCTGCGCATTGTCGAACTGAGGCTCGCCCACGCAACGACGCCGGAGCGGGCAGCGATGCTTGCCGGCATACAACCGCAACCCAACGCGAATTCCATTGTGCCTGAGCTTGGCCCATCTGCCTGGCGCGCGCTTGTCACCGAGGATGGTGGCGACTGGCTGCTGGGTGAAGTCGCGCGCTGGCAGACATCCGATGGCTACAATGCATGGGCCGCCATGGAGGGGATCGCGCCGGCCCTTGCCGACCTCGATGATGAGGCGAAGTCGCGCTTTGCCAAAAGGGCGGAAGATGCTGGCCTTTGGCGGCTGGCGCTTCGGTTGCGGGCAACCCAGGATGATCTCGCCGATTATGTCGCATATCTCGATCGGCTTCCGGCCGCGGCCGAAAAGGACGCTCGCGCGCAATTGATACGCGAGGCGCTGTACGTCGCTGATCTTCGTCCTTCCTTCGATATTTCCAGGCAGCCGGCAGAGGTCCAGGCGATCGACCGCAAGAATGGCATGGGTTCGGTTCTGCGCACTATCGGGCGCCTTGTTGCGAATGTTCCTCAAACCGCGATGCTGCTGCAGGTGATAAATTACAGCGGTGACCTGCGCGTCGGCACAACAGTGGCCGAAGCCCTCAACGCGCGCATTGAAGCAAAACAGTTCGACCCGATCAACAATCCCGATGCCGTCACGGCTGCCATGCTCGATGGGCTCGACTATATTCTCGGCCGCAAGGAGCGGGAGAATATCTTGGCTGGCTTTGGGGTTTCCGAAATGCGGGGCGAAACAGCGGAGTCTTTCGTCGAAAGGGCGTTGACGCGGTTTGCCCTGGCGCCCTTCATGCAAGGTGGTGCGGTGCAACCGCCACCTCGTCCGCAACAGCTCGCAGCCGCCTTCCCCTGGGAACAGTGGGTCGGATTGGCCACCAAGCTGAAGGCTGGCGAACCGGTCTCTCCGCAAGATCGCGTCGTCGCGGCGGATGTCATGATCGCAGCCGACCGCCCTTCAGATGCCTTGGCTTTGCTAAAAACAGCCGATGACTGGAAGACGGCGCTGCTGCGAACTCATGAAATGGCGCTCGCGCTGGACCGCCGATGCGCCGATCTCCTGCGGCCAGCAGTGGCTCTTGCGCAACCACTCTACCGCTTCGATCCGCGCTAGCCCGGGCAGGAGCCGGCAATAAGGATCGACGCCGCCCGAGCGCCCTTTGAGAAAATGGACTTTTGGCCGGCAGGTATTTTGCGATAAATTTGCAACAATCTTGCCGCAAACCCTATTTTAACCATATCGGGTTGAAATTTCGCCACCTTCTCCATCTTGGTGGAGGGTGATATTGCGCGGACGGCATTCCCCCCAGCCGGATCCGACGGAGGTTGTAATGAATTTTTCGAAAAGCGGTCTGGTGGCCGTATCGCTGGCGACGCTCGTTGCGAGCGGCTGCTCAACCTCACGCTTCTCGTCTATGGACGACCAGCAGCCGGCGCCGCTGCAGCCGGCGCCGGCTGGCCAGGTGACCGCCAACCAGCTGCCGCCACCGGCTTCGCCGGGCGCCACCGACCCGTCGAAGTTCCCAACCGCGCCGGCGAACACGCAGGTTGCATCCTTGCCGCCCGACGGCCAAGCGCCCGCCGGAGCTTCGGATCTCAGCGCGGCAAGCGTCGCCGGCGTCTGGAACGCCAGCGTGTCCGGCCAGAGCTGCAAGATCGCGACGCCGCAGACCAAGTTCGGCGCCGGCTTCCGCGCCGGGCCGCTGCATTGCCCCGCGCCGATCGACGGCATCAAGTCGTGGAACGTCGCCGGCAAGCAGCTGACGCTTTACGATGAGAATGGCGGCTCGCTGGCGCGGCTCTATTCCTCGGGCGGCTCGAAATTCGACGGCCAGACTTCCAACGGGCAGCCGATCTCGCTTACAAGGTAGGCCCGACTTCTCAATGCATGTCGTCCAGAAGGTCCCCCCTTTGGGACGGCGACATGCATAGAACAAACGACGTGACCGATGCATCTGCGTGACGGCCTCCAGACCCATGCGACCGTCAGGCAGCGCTACGACCATCTGGTGGAGACCGGCGCGATCGAACGCGATCCGACGCAGGAACGCATCGCCGCGGCACTCGACCGGCTGACATCGGAAATCTCGGCAAAACGGCTGGCGCACAAATCCAGTGCGCTGGGCTGGCTGTTCGCCCGCAAGCGCGAGACGCGGGACATCGTCAAGGGCCTCTACATCCATGGCGGCGTCGGCCGCGGCAAGACCATGCTGATGGACATGTTCTTCGAGCTGCTGCCGGTCCGGCGCAAGCGCCGCGTGCATTTCAACGACTTCATGGCCGACGTGCAGGACCGCATCCAGAAGCACCGGCAGGCGCGCAAGAATGGCGACGTCAAAGAGGACGATCCGATCCCGCCGGTGGCCAAGGCGCTGGCCGAGCAGGCCTGGGTGCTGTGCTTCGACGAATTCTCGGTCACCGACATTGCCGACGCAATGATCCTGTCCAGGCTGTTTTCGGCGCTGTTCGCCAATGGCGTGGTGTTGATCGCCACCTCGAACGTGGCGCCGGAAAATCTCTACCGCGATGGGCTCAACCGCCAGCTGTTCCTGCCGTTCATCGGCATTCTGGAGCGGCACGCGCAGGTGCTGTCACTCGACAGCGACAAGGATTACCGGCTGGAAAAGCTCGCCCGCACGCCGGTCTATGTCACGCCGGCCGATGAAGCGGCCGACAAATTGCTCGACGAGGCCTGGCGGACGATGACGCGCGGCGCGCCGACAGAAGCGACCTCGCTGACATTGAAGGGCCGGCAGGTGGTGGTGCCGGCCGCTGCGGGAGACGCGGCGCGGTTTTCCTTCGCCGATCTCTGCGAAAAACCACTCGGCGCGCGCGATTTCCTGGCCATCGCAGGACGCTTCTCGACCGTTTTCATCGACCATGTGCCGGTGCTGGGCGAAGGCAAGCGCAACGAGGCCAAGCGCTTCATCCTGTTGATCGACACGCTTTACGATCATCACGTGCGGCTGGTGGTGAGCGCCGAGGCGGCGCCGCAAGAGCTCTATGTGGCCAAGCGCGGCGTCGAAGTGTTCGAGTTCGAACGCACGGCCTCACGCCTGATCGAGATGCAGAGCCGCGACTGGCTGGAGGACTGGGCGGAGCGGCGGAAAGAAAAGGCGCCGCCGGCCGAGGCGCCGCGGGCTCAGGCCCTGCCTTCGTCGCCCTAAGCAGCGGAGACGCAGGGCAAAAAGAGGACCCTGGCCGCTAGAGCCTGTAGGCATACATGACGAAACCCTCGGCTTCTCCATGCGGCTCCTTGCGCGACTCGTAGAGTGCACGGGCCGGGAGGTTGTCGGGTTCGGTGCCGACCCAGGCTTCCTCGCAGCCATTCTCCCTGCCGATCGCGAACATCGCGTCGAGCATTTCGCGTGCGATGCCCTGGCGCTGGAAGGCGGGCGATACGCCGACCTCGTCGATATAGAGTTCGCTGACCTTGTCGGGATGGCGGTGGATGACGGCGGCACATTGACCGACGACCACGCCATCGGCGAGCGCGACGACCATGAAATGGCCGGGTTGGCCGAGATAGGCCGACAACCGGTCCGGCCTGACCGGCTCGTCGAACACATCCTCGGCAACCCGCATCACAAGGGCGTCATCACCGGCCTCAAGCCTTACGATCTCCATCTTCATTGTGTAAATTCTCCCAAGTCGGCTTACAAACTTTAACGTTTACGTAAATCCCAATCCATCTAACCGATTGAAAATGCTCACTCCAAAATAATCGTTTGAATTTATCTTGCACCGGGGCTATTGGGTGCGGCGAAATCTCGCGGGTTTCCTCGGCATTCCGGCCTCTTCCTCGACGCCGTCATCAAGTCGTCAAAGATTTGGGCGCAGTCACAGACAAAGGGAAAACATCCTCACATGGCACGCAACAAGATAGCGCTTATCGGCTCGGGCATGATCGGCGGCACGCTGGCCCACATGATCGGCCTCAAGGACCTCGGCGACGTGGTTCTGTTCGATATTGCCGAGGGTATTCCGCAAGGCAAGGGGCTCGATATCGCGCAGTCGTCGCCGGTCGATGGTTTCGACTCCCGACTGACCGGCGTCAACGACTATGCCGGTATCGAGGGTGCTGACGTCTGCATCGTCACCGCCGGCGTGCCGCGCAAGCCGGGCATGAGCCGCGACGACCTGCTCGGCATCAACCTCAAGGTCATGGAACAGGTCGGAGCCGGCCTGAAGAAGTACGCGCCGAAGGCCTTCGTCATCTGCATCACCAACCCGCTCGACGCCATGGTGTGGGCGCTGCAGAAGTTTTCCGGCCTGCCCAAGACCCATGTGGTCGGCATGGCCGGCGTGCTCGACAGCGCGCGCTTCCGCTACTTCCTGGCCGAGGAATTCAAGGTGTCGGTCGAGGACGTCACCGCCTTCGTGCTCGGCGGCCACGGCGATTCCATGGTGCCGATGATCCGCTATTCGACGGTGTCGGGCATTCCGCTGCCCGACCTCGTCAAGATGGGCTGGACCTCGAAGGAGAAGCTCGACCAGATCGTGCAGCGCACCCGTGACGGCGGCGCCGAGATCGTCGGCCTGCTCAAGACCGGCTCGGCCTATTACGCGCCGGCGGCCTCGGCGATCCAGATGGCCGAAGCCTATCTCAAGGACAAGAAGCGTGTTCTGCCTTGCGCCGCGCACCTGTCCGGCCAGTATGGCGTCAAGGGCACCTATGTCGGCGTTCCCGTGGTGATCGGCGCCGGCGGCGTCGAGCGCATCATCGAGATCGACCTCAACAAGGCCGAGCAGAAGATGTTCGAGAGCTCGGTGGCGACGGTGCAGGGCCTGACCGAGGCCTGCGTCAAGATCGCGCCGCAGCTCGCCTCGAAGTGAACCCAGCCAAAAGACAACCCCCGGCAAAAAGACCTGGAGATCGTTCCCATGAACATCCATGAATATCAGGGCAAGGCGCTGCTGAAGAGCTTTGGCGCGCCGGTGGCCGAAGGCGTGCCGGTGTTCAAGGCAAGCGAGGCCGAAGCCGCGGCACAAGCGCTGCCCGGCCCGCTCTATGTGGTGAAGAGCCAGATCCACGCCGGCGGCCGCGGCAAGGGCAAGTTCAAGGAGCTCGGCCCCGACGCCAAGGGTGGCGTGCGGTTGGCGAAGTCGGTCGCCGACGTCGTCGCCAACGCCAACGAGATGCTCGGTCACACGCTGGTGACCAAGCAGACCGGCCCGGCCGGCAAGCAGGTCAACCGCCTCTATATCGAGGACGGCGCCGAAATCGAGCGCGAGCTTTATCTGTCGATCCTGGTCGACCGTTCGGTCGGCCGCATTGCCTTCGTCGTCTCGACCGAAGGCGGCATGGATATCGAGGCGGTCGCCCACGACACGCCGGAAAAGATCATCACCGTCGCCATCGATCCGGAAAAGGGTGTGACGGCGGATGACGTCAAGGCGCTCAACGGCGCGTTGAAGCTCGACGGCGACGCCGCCAAGGATGGCGGCACGCTGTTCCCGATCCTCTACAAGGCCTTCGTCGAGAAGGACATGAGCCTGCTCGAGGTCAACCCGCTGATCGTCATGAAGAACGGCCGGCTGCGCGTGCTCGACGCCAAAGTGTCGTTCGACAACAACGCGCTGTTCCGCCACCCCGACGCGCTCGAACTGCGCGACACCACCGAAGAGGACGAGAAGGAAATCGAGGCGTCGAAATACGACCTCGCCTATGTCGCGCTCGACGGCAATATCGGCTGCATGGTCAACGGCGCCGGCCTTGCCATGGCAACGATGGACATCATCAAGCTCTATGGTGCCGAGCCCGCCAACTTCCTCGATGTCGGCGGCGGCGCGTCCAAGGAAAAAGTGACGGCGGCGTTCAAGATCATCACCAAGGACCCTGCGGTCAAAGGCATACTGATCAACATCTTCGGCGGCATCATGAAGTGCGACATCATCGCCGAGGGCGTGATCGCCGCGGTCAAGGAAGTCGGGCTCAAGGTGCCGCTGGTGGTGCGCCTGGAAGGCACCAATGCCGAGCTCGGCAAGAAGATCATCAACGACAGCGGCCTGAACGTGGTGTCGGCCGATGATCTGGACGACGCAGCCAAGAAGATCGTGGCGGCGGTGAAGGGCTGAGCCTGTGCCTCCGCGCAAGATAAACCTCGTCGAGGCGGCGGATCAGAAGATCGAGAAGGTCTTCGATCCGCATATCGCCGGCGACGTCAATGACAGCCAGGCGAAGGTCGCCAAGTTCGGCGAGGCTTTCGACTGGCACGCTCATGACAATGAGGACGAGGCGTTCCTGGTGCTGCGCGGGCGCATCGCCATCGATTTCCGCGACGGTCCGGTCGAGCTTGGCGAGGGCGATTTCATCGTCGTGCCGCGCGGTGTCGAGCACCGGCCGCGTTCGCTGACATCAGAACCCGTGGTGCTGATGTTCGAGCCGGCGACGACGCTCAACACCGGCAACGCCAAGAGCGATCTCACCGTCACCGATCTGAAGCGGCTCTGACCCATGAACGCTGCATCCTTTTCTTCGCTTTCGGCCGATCACCAGCGCTTGCAGGTGTTGGTCGGCGCGTGGCGCGGCGAGGAAGAGGTGGCGGACACACAATGGGCCGATGGCGGCTCGGCGACTTCCGAAGTGCTGGCAGAGGCACAGTTCGGCGGCCTGTTCGTGGTGCAGCGCTATCGCCAGCGCCGCGACGGCACGATTTCCTTCGGCGCGCACAGCGTGTTCGGCTTCGACCAGCAAAACAGCCTCGTCACCATGCATCAGTTCGATTCGATGGGCTTCGTGCCGGCCTCGCCTGCCACGGGCACATGGGACGACACCACGCTGACGCTGCTGCGCTCATCACCGCGCGGGGCCGCACGCGTGACCTACGATTTCGACGGCAGCGACAGCTATCGTATGCGGTTGCAATTCCGACCCGTTGGCAGCGATGGCTGGCAAGACATGGTGAGCGGCGTCTATCGGCGCGTCCCGCCCTCTGAGTTCGGGGAAGGCTGAGCGATGGAGATCGTGGGCAAGACGGTTGAAGGATTACACATAATCACACATATTATGGCTGTGTGTTTATGTGGAGACGCGCGATGAAGAATGTCACCCTGGCCATGGACGAAGCTCTGCTCGAACAGGCGCGAGGCCTTGCCGGGCGCCGCAAGACGACCCTTAACGCCCTCATTCGTTCACTGCTTGCCCATGAAGTGGAGCAGGAAGACCGGATTGCCTGGGCCAAAGCAGGAATGAGGCGGCTCATGGACGAGGCCGCGAAACGGAGCGATAGCGCCGACACCCCTTACAAGTGGGATCGAAGGGACGCCTATGCCGACCGGCAAGATCGACTGCTTTCTCGACACGAACGTCCTGATCTACGCCGCTTCGGAGAAGAATCGTGACCCACGCCGCGCGCCAATCGCCGGGGATCTGGTGTCGAGCACTGTCTTCGGCGTGTCGGGGCAGACTTTGGCCGAATTCGCCGCTGTGGCGCGCGGGAAATCCCTTCTGGGGGACGATCTGCTCGACCAATGGCTGGTCCTCCTCGGGACCTGTCCGTTGGTGCCTGTCGATGAAAGCTATGTTCGCTCGGGACTCGACCTCGCGCGCCGTTACGGAATTCACTATTACGACGCCGCGCTTCTTGCCGCGGCTGAATATCTCGGCGCTCCGATTTTCTACACCGAAGATCTCAACCACAACCAGGTTTATGGCTCGGTCCGAGCCGTCAATCCTTTCTTGTAATCGCTGAATCCAGAGGCGTAATCACCCATGTCCATTCTCGTCGACAAGAACACCAAGGTGCTGGTGCAGGGCCTGACCGGCAAGACCGGCACGTTCCACACCGAACAGGCGCTGGCCTATCACGGCACCAAGATGGTGGGCGGCATCCATCCCAAGAAGGGCGGCGAGACGTGGACCGGGTCGAAGGGCGAGAGCTTGCCGATCTTCGCCACCGTCGCCGAAGGCAAGGAGAAGACCGGCGCCAACGCGTCCGTCGTCTATGTGCCGCCGGCGGGTGCCGCCGAAGCGATCCTGGAAGCGATCGAGGCGGAAATCCCGCTGATCATCTGCATCACCGAAGGCATTCCGGTGATGGACATGGTCAAGGTCAAGGCGCGGCTCGACCGCTCGACTTCGCGGCTGATCGGCCCGAACTGCCCAGGCGTGCTCACGCCCGACGAATGCAAGATCGGCATCATGCCCGGAAACATCTTCCGCAAGGGCTCGGTCGGCGTTGTTTCGCGCTCGGGAACACTTACCTATGAGGCTGTGTTCCAGACCACCAATGTCGGCCTCGGGCAGACCACAGCCGTCGGCATCGGTGGCGATCCGGTCAAGGGCACCGAGTTCATCGACGTGCTCGAGATGTTCCTCGCCGACGACGAGACCAAGTCGATCATCATGATCGGCGAGATCGGCGGTTCGGCCGAGGAAGACGCCGCGCAGTTCCTCAAGGACGAAGCCAAGCGTGGCCGCAAGAAGCCGATGGCCGGCTTCATCGCCGGGCGCACGGCGCCGGCCGGCCGCACCATGGGCCATGCCGGCGCGGTCATCTCCGGCGGCAAAGGCGGCGCCGAGGACAAGATCGCGGCGATGGAATCGGCCGGAATAAAAGTATCGCCCTCGCCGGCACGGCTGGGCACGACCTTGGTCGAGGCGATCAAGGGTTAAGGCAGTAAGGGAGTAGGGCAGTATGGCAGTAGGGGAATAGGAAGAACGGGACGAGCGGCGGCAACGCCACTTTCCTACTGCCCTATTGCCTTACTGCCCTACTCCCCTCCAAACGCAAGGAGACGGAGCCAGGCTCCGCAGGCAAAAAATGGCAAGACAAGATCAGGCCAACGACCAATTTTCGCTCACCTCTTTCCTCTATGGCGGCAACGCCGATTACATCGACGCGCTCTATGCCGCCTATGAGGACGATCCGGCCTCGGTCAATCCTGAATGGCAGGAGTTCTTCGCCGGGCTGAAGGACGATGCCGGCGATGTGCGCAGGAATGCCAAGGGCGCTTCCTGGGCCAGGCCTTCCTGGCCGCTGCAGGCCAATGGCGAACTGGTGTCGGCGCTCGACGGCAATTGGGGCATCGTCGAGAAGCACCTGGAAAAGAAGGTCAAGGACAAGGCGGTCACCAACGGCGTCGTGCTCTCCGATGCCGATGTGCACCAGGCGACGCGCGATTCCGTGCGCGCCATCATGATGATCCGCGCCTATCGCATGCGTGGCCATCTGCACGCCAATCTCGATCCGCTCGGCATCGCCAAGCCGCTCGAAGACTATAACGAACTGTCGCCGGAGAATTACGGCTTCACCGCAGCCGATTACGACCGGCCGATCTTCCTCGACAATGTGCTGGGGCTGGAATTCGGCACCATCCGGCAGATGCTGGAAATCCTCACCCGCACCTATTGCTCGACGCTCGGCGTCGAATTCATGCACATCTCCGATCCCGAGGAGAAGGCCTGGATCCAGGCGCGCATCGAAGGCGCCGACAAGGAAATCTCCTTCACCACCACCGGCAAGAAGGCGATCCTGCAGAAGCTGGTCGAGGCCGAAGGCTTCGAGCAGTTCATCGACGTCAAGTACAAGGGCACCAAGCGCTTCGGCCTCGACGGCGGCGAGGCGCTGATCCCGGCGCTGGAGCAGATCGTCAAGCGCGGCGGCCAGCTCGGCATGAAGGAGATCGTGCTTGGCATGGCCCATCGCGGCCGCCTCAACGTGCTTTCCCAGGTGATGGCCAAGCCGCACCGCGCCATCTTCCACGAGTTCAAGGGCGGCTCGGCCGCCCCCGACGAGGTCGAGGGCTCGGGCGACGTGAAGTACCATCTCGGCGCCTCGTCGGACCGCGAGTTCGACGGCAACAAGGTGCATCTGTCGCTGACTGCCAACCCCTCGCACCTGGAAATCGTCGATCCCGTTGTCATGGGCAAGGCGCGCGCCAAGCAGGATTATCTGTTCGGCCGCGGCCGCGAGGAAATCGTGCCGCTGGAGGAGCGCGCCAAGGTGCTGCCGCTGCTGCTGCATGGCGACGCCGCCTTCGCCGGCCAGGGCGTGATCGCCGAAATCCTCGGCCTGTCGGGCCTGCGCGGCCACCGCGTCGCCGGCACGCTGCATTTTATCATCAACAACCAGATCGGCTTCACCACCAATCCGCGCTTCTCGCGCTCGTCGCCCTATCCGTCCGACGTCGCCAAGATGATCGAGGCGCCGATCTTCCACGTCAATGGCGACGACCCGGAAGCCGTGGTGCACGCCACCAAGGTGGCGATCGAATTCCGCATGAAGTTCCACAAGCCGGTGGTCGTGGACATGTTCTGCTACCGCCGCTTCGGCCACAATGAAGGCGACGAGCCGGCCTTCACCCAGCCGATCATGTACCGCAACATCCGTACCCACAAGACGACGGTGCAGATCTATGGCGACCGGCTCATCGCCGAGGGCCATATCACCCAGGCCGAGCTCGACCAGATGAAGGCCGACTGGCGCGCGCATCTGGAATCGGAGTGGGAAGTCGGCCAGCACTACAAGCCCAACAAGGCCGACTGGCTGGATGGCGCGTGGTCGGGCCTGCGCACGGCCGACAACCAGGACGAACAGCGCCGTGGCAAGACCGCCGTGCCGGTCAAGACGCTGAAGGAAATCGGCAAGAAGCTGACCGAGGTGCCGAAGGGTTTCGAGGCGCACAAGACGATCATCCGCTTCCTCGAAAACCGCCGCGAAGCCATCGAATCCGGCGAAGGCATCGACTGGTCGACGGCCGAGGCGCTGGCTTTCGGCGCCATCCTGCTCGATGGCAACCCGATCCGCCTGTCTGGTCAGGATTCCGAACGCGGCACCTTCTCGCAGCGCCATTCCGTGCTCTACGACCAGCGCGACGAAACCCGCTACATCCCGCTCAACAATCTGTCGGCGGCACAGGCCGGCTACGAAGTCATCAACTCGATGCTGTCGGAAGAGGCGGTGCTGGGCTTCGAATATGGCTACAGCCTGGCCGAGCCGAAGGCGCTGACACTATGGGAAGCGCAGTTCGGCGACTTCGCCAACGGCGCCCAGGTGGTGTTCGACCAGTTCATCTCGTCGGGCGAACGCAAGTGGCTCAGAATGTCGGGTCTCGTTTGTCTCTTGCCGCATGGCTATGAAGGCCAGGGTCCGGAACATTCCTCGGCAAGGCTCGAGCGCTTCCTGCAGCTTTGCGCCGAAGACAATATGCAGGTGGCCAATTGCACCACGCCGGCCAACTACTTCCACATCCTGCGCCGGCAGCTGAAGCGCGACTTCCGCAAGCCGCTGATCCTGATGACGCCGAAGTCGCTGCTGCGCCACAAGCGGGCGGTGTCGACGCTGCCGGAAATCTCGGGCGAAAGCTCGTTCCACCGGCTGTTGTGGGACGATGCCCAGCTGTTGCCCAACCAGCCGATCAAGCTCACCAAGGATTCGAAGATCCGCCGCGTCGTGCTGTGCTCGGGCAAGGTCTACTACGACCTCTACGAGGAGCGCGAGAAGCGCGGCATCAACGACATCTATCTCTTGCGCGTCGAACAGCTCTATCCGTTCCCGGCCAAGGCGCTGATCACCGAATTGTCGCGTTTCCGCAACGCCGAGATGGTGTGGTGCCAGGAGGAGCCCAAGAACATGGGCGCCTGGTCATTCATCGACCCGTATCTGGAATGGGTGCTGGCGCATATCGACGCCAAGCATCAGCGGGTGCGCTACACCGGCCGGCCGGCGGCCGCGTCGCCGGCGACCGGATTGATGTCCAAGCACCTTGCCCAGCTCGCCGCCTTGCTCGAAGACGCGCTCGGCGAATAAAGCAGGCGAATAGAACAGAACCGACAAGAACGGACAGGCACAATGGCTACCGAAATCCGCGTTCCCACTCTCGGCGAATCCGTCACCGAGGCGACCATCGGAAAATGGTTCAAGAAGGTCGGCGATGCCATTGCCGTCGACGAGCCGCTGGTCGAGCTCGAAACCGACAAGGTGACGATAGAGGTTCCGGCCGCCGCCGCCGGCACGCTGGGCGAAATCGTCGCCAAGGAAGGCGAGACGGTCGGTGTCGGCGCGCTGCTGGGCTCGATTTCGGCTGGTGGCGCTGCTGCCCCAGTGACCAAGCCGCAGGCGGTGTCGCAGGCCTCCTCGCCGGATGCGGCGTCGACCAGCAAGCAGGCCGCGGCCGAGACCGCCAAGATCGCCGGCGATGCCGGCACGGTCGAGCCGCGCACCATGCCGCCGGCGCCGGCCGCCGCGAAACTCATCGCCGAGAACAATTTGTCGGTCGACCAGCTTTCCGGCTCGGGCAAGCGCGGCCAGGTGCTGAAGGGCGACGTGCTCGACGCCATCTCCAAGGGCGCGCCGTCGCAGCCTGCGGAGACACCGAAGGCAGCGCCGGCACCGATCGCGGTGCGTGCACCGTCCTCCGGCGACGATGCCTCGCGTGAAGAGCGCGTGCGCATGACCAAATTGCGCCAGACCATCGCGCGGCGGCTCAAGGAAGCACAGTCGACCGCCGCCATGCTGACGACCTTCAACGAGGTCGACATGTCGGCGGTGATGGCGCTCAGGACCAAGTACAAGGACGTGTTCGAGAAGAAGCACGGCGTGAAGCTCGGCTTCATGGGCTTCTTCACCAAGGCCGTCACCCACGCGCTGAAGGAAATCCCGGCGGTCAATGCCGAGATCGACGGCACCGACATCATCTACAAGAACTTTGCCCATGTCGGCGTCGCCGTCGGCACCGAGAAGGGCCTGGTCGTGCCTGTGGTGCGCGATGCCGACCAGATGTCGATCGCCGAGATCGAGAAGGAAATCGGCCGGCTGGGCATCGCCGCGCGCGACGGCAAGCTGTCGGTCGCCGACATGCAGGGCGGCACGTTCACGATATCCAATGGCGGCGTCTACGGCTCGCTGATGTCGACGCCGATCCTCAATGCGCCGCAGTCCGGCATTCTGGGCATGCACAAGATCCAGGACCGGCCCGTCGTGGTCGGCGGCCAGATCGTGATCCGGCCGATGATGTATCTGGCGCTCAGCTACGATCACCGGATCGTCGACGGCAAGGAAGCCGTGACCTTCCTGGTCCGCGTCAAGGAAAGCCTGGAGGATCCGGAACGGCTGGTGCTTGATCTGTGAGCAAGGCTGACCCCCGATGAGCGGCTGGCTGGAGCGGTTCGGTTACAGCCTGGGCCGGCGAGCCGGTGGCGTCCTGCGGTCTATTGGCCTGGCCGCCGCCGTCGTTCCGTCGCTGGCGACGGCAGCCCAATGGGACCCTTCGCAGGCGAGCAGCAATCTTGGCATTTTCGCTTTGAGCGATGCTCAACTGGAAGAGCGGAAGATCACCGTCACTCCGATCGGCGAACTCGAATTGCCGACCGGTGAAATCATCGCGTGCGATCCTCTGATCAGCGATACCGAGATGCCGGCCTTGAGCCGTAGGGTCAAACCGGGGCGCTACCCGGTTTCGCTGCTGGAAGCCCAGGGCCGCGTCGCGATTTCGGTGCTGCGCTTCAAGCCCGGCACGCCGGTTCGCTGGGAACTGGCGACAGTGCCCGGCCAGGATGCGTCGACCTTGAAGGGCGACGAGATCTTCGGCTATCCCGTCGATGCCGGCCTTGGCTCGTTCATGGACAAAACGGCGATGGCGCTGATGTCGGGTGAGCAGGACAAGCTCAAGGCCGAGCAGAATTACTATGACGACGTGCTGGCGGCCGAATTCGCGCCCAACCAGGACAGGTTCGTCATGCATCATCCGGTTGCCGGCAACCCGCTCAACATCGCCATGTTCTGGAGCGGCTGGGGCGACGGATTCTATCCATCGTTCTGGGGGCTGGACGCGGCCGGCGAGCCGCTGCTGCTGATGACCGATTTTGGCGTTCTGGAAAACGCCGATGGCCGCGAGAGCCAGTAGGGCACCGCGATGCAAAGCGCAATGTCGCCCACCATCCGATGTCTCGCTGGATTGCTGGCGATCTTGTTTACCAACTCTGCCGCTTATGCCGCCTGCCCGATCGAACTCGCCGTCTATGGTGACGCGCAGAGTGGCAGCGAGATCGACTTTACGCCGACCGGGACCTCAGCTGTTGTCACCAACAGTTACCGCATGATCCTCGACAACAATGTGGTGCTGAACGGCATTGTGATGTGGAGCTCGGGTGAAGCGCGGCCGAACGGTTCCTTGATGTACAAATGCCCCGAGGGCGACGTCACCGGCGGCGAACTTGCCGCCTGCACGCTGTGGAACGGTGTGATCTATACGTCGGATGAAAAGGGCGCGATCGGGCTGTTGCCGGCCGAAGGTGTCGATGCGCCGAAGACACTGATCTTTCCCGATCTTGGGCCGTCATTGCGGCATTCGCTGGCCTATGGTGGCAGCGGATTCTCAAAAGTGCCGTCGGATGTGTTTACGCTGAAGGGATGCCAGGAATGAGCGAGACGCAAAAGGTGCTGTTGGTCACCGGCGGCAGTCGCGGCATTGGCGCCGCGGTCTGCCGGCAGGGGTCCAAGGCGGGCTATCGCGTTGCAATCAACTATGCCTCGAACCAGGCGGCGGCCGACGCGCTGGTTGCCGAGATCAAGGCTGCCGGCGGCGACGCTTTTGCCGTCAAGGGTGATGTCGGCAGCGAGGCCGACATCCTGGCCATCTTCGAAGCGGTGGACCGCACCTGGGGCCGGCTAGACGCCTTCGTCAACAATGCCGGTATCGTCGACGCCAAGGCGCGTGTCGACGAGATGAGCGCGGCACGGCTGGAGCGCATGATGCGCATCAATGTCGTCGGTTCCATCCTCTGCGCCCGCGAAGCGGTCAAGCGCATGTCGACGCGCCATGGTGGCAAGGGCGGAGCGATCGTCAACATCTCGTCGGCGGCGGCGGTGCTGGGCGCGCCCGACAATTACGTCGACTATGCCGCCTCCAAGGGCGCCATCGACACGTTCACCATCGGGCTTGCCCGCGAGGTGGCGCTGGAAGGCATCCGCGTCAACGCGGTGCGGCCGGGCATTATCGACACCGATATCCACGCCTCCGGCGGACAGCCGGATCGGGTGGCGCTGATCCAGGACTCGCTGCCGATGAAAAGGGCGGGCACCGCGGATGAAGTCGCGGCAGCGATTCTCTATCTTCTATCCGACGCCGCATCCTATACGACAGGCGCGATCCTGAATGTCAGCGGCGGCCGCTGAGCGCCAAGCAAAGGGAAACAAACATGGCTTATGACGTCGTTATCATCGGATCTGGACCCGGCGGCTATGTCTGCGCCATCAAGGCGGCACAGCTTGGGCTGAAGGTGGCGGTGGTCGAGAAGAACGCTACCTTCGGCGGCACCTGCCTCAACATCGGCTGCATCCCGTCGAAGGCGCTGCTCCATGCCTCGGAAATGTTCGCCGAGGCCGGCCATTCCTTCGACACGCTGGGTATCGAGATACCGGCGCCCAAGCACAATCTGAAGAAGATGATGGCGCACAAGGATGCGACGGTGGCGTCCAACGTCAACGGCGTCGCCTTCCTGTTCAAGAAGAACAAGATCGACTCCTTCCGCGGCACCGGCAAGGTGGTCGCGGCGGGCAAGGTCTCGGTCACCTCCGAGGACGGCAAGGTCGAGGAGATCGAGACGAAGAACATCGTCATCGCCACCGGTTCGGATGTCGCCGGCATTCCCGGGGTCAAGGTCGATATCGATGAGAAGATCATCGTGTCGTCGACCGGCGCGCTGTCGCTGGACAAGGTTCCGGGCCATCTGGTGGTGGTCGGCGGCGGTGTCATCGGGCTCGAACTCGGCTCGGTGTGGGCGCGGCTCGGCGCCAAGGTCACCGTGGTCGAGTTCCTCGACACCATCCTCGGCGGCATGGACGGCGAGGTCTCCAAGCAATTCCAGCGGCTGCTCTCCAAGCAAGGCTTCGAGTTCAAGCTCGGCGCCAAGGTCACCGGTGTCGCCAAGGCCAAGAAGGGTGCCACCGTCACCTTCGAGCCGGTGAAGGGTGGCGCCGCCGAGACCATCGCCGCCGATGTCGTGCTGATCGCCACCGGCCGCCGCGCCTTTTTCGACAGTCTCGGGCTGAAGGAAGCGGGCGTCGAGGTCGACGAGCGCGGCCGGGTCAAGACCGACGGACACCTGCGCACCAACGTCCCCGGCATCTATGCCATCGGCGATGTCATCGCCGGGCCGATGCTGGCGCACAAGGCCGAGGACGAGGGCGTGGCGGTGGCCGAAACCATCGCCGGTCAGGCCGGCCATGTGAATTACGAGGTTATCCCGAGCGTCGTCTACACCAGCCCGGAAATCGCCTCGGTCGGCAAGACCGAGGAAGAGCTGAAGAAGGCCGGCATAGACTACAAGATCGGAAAATTCCCGTTCAGCGCCAATGGCCGCGCCCGCGCCATGCTGCACACGGACGGTTTCGTGAAGATCCTCGCCGACAAGGCCAGCGACCGCGTGCTCGGCGTGCACATTGTCGGCTTCGGCGCCGGCGAGATGATCCACGAGGCGGCCGTGCTGATGGAGTTCGGCGGCTCGTCGGAAGACCTCGCCCGCACCTGCCACGCGCATCCGACGATGTCGGAAGCGGTGAAGGAAGCGGCGCTGGCCACTTTCTTCAAGCCGATCCATATCTGAGGACGGCCAACGCTTCGACCGCTTGGAACAGCGGTCATCGCTCCAAACAGAACGGCCCGCCTTTCAGCGGGCCGTTCGTATCTGGTGCCGGGCCGATCAGTTGGCCGGTGCGGGCGCCGGAGCGGGAGCTGGCGCCGGTGCAGGCGCGGGTGCCGGAGCAGGCGCAGGAGCCGGTGCGGGCGCTGGTTCGGCTGGCTTGGCCGGTTCAGCGGGCTTCATCGGTTCTGCCGGAGCAGGCGCCGGGGCCGGTGTGCTGGCCGCTGGCGGTTCGGCGGGTGCCGGATGCTCGCCGCTTCTGCCGAAAACATAATACGCGACAATCGCCAGGATAACGACGACCAGCGCAATCAGCCAGGGGCTGCCGCCCCCGCCGCTTGGCCTGGGAGTGTCGTTCGATGGATTCGCCATAAAAGTGTCCTCCGTGGATGAAAATGATCAATCAACAGCCATCAACGCGCAACCGTTGAATGGGTTTCACGCTAGGGAAGGAAAGCGCCGAAAACGCGGCGTTTGGGCCCCCCACCGCCATCCGACTCAATTGACGGCGGTGACAGTATAGCCGGCTTTGCGGAAATCCTCGACCAGTCCTCTCCGGGCCGGCGGCGTTTCGCCACGCAGCGAGCCAAACCAACCGATGCTATCGTTGGTTGCGAGGGATTTGCCGATATGACGCCCACCGCACAAACCTTTCCCGATCCCGAAGGCGTTCTTGCCGGCGCTCAGTTTGCCGACCGATACGTACTGACAACCGATGGCCTTGCATTGACCGCCATGGGCGCGGCCGAACGCGCCCTGGCGCGAACACCGCGATGGGTCGGCCGGCTTACGGCGCTGCGCAACCTTGCCGTCAGGCCATTTGGGCTGAAAGGCGGGGCTGACCCCGACGCGCCGCCGGAAAGCAAGGTCGGCATGTTTCCGCTCATCAGCCAGGCGCCCGGCAGGGTCGTCCTTGGGCTGAACGACCGGCATCTCGATTTCCGCCTCCTGGTGGAGGTGAACGACCTCGGCGCGGGCCGGCAGGAGGTGGCCGCATCGACGATCGTGAAGACGCACAATCTGTTTGGGCGGACCTATCTCGCCATCATCATGCCGTTTCACCGCATCATCGTTCCGGCGATGCTGGCTCAGGTCTTGATCAAATAGGGGTCAAAGCCCCACTGCCGTGACAGTATAGCCAGCTTTGCGGAAATCCTCGACCAGTCCCTCGGGGCCTGGAAGATGCAGCGCGCCCACCGCCATGAAGACATTGCCCCTGGCCAGGATCGGCCCGGCGTGATCGACCATCACCTTGTTGCGGCTGGTGATCATGGTTTCCTCGAAGGCGGCATAGCCCGAGGCGTCGTTCTGCTCTTCGGGCATGGCGGCGCGAAACAGCGGCCAGAACATGCCGGTGTCGCCGCGCTGGTAGAGCACGATCATGGTCTCGTTGATGTCGTTGACCTTGTCGCCGAGCTTCAGCGTGTCGACCAGGCCCTTCATGTGGAAGGCGAGCGGCAGCGAGGCCATGGCGCGCAGCTGGCTCTCGGCCGTTTCCAATCCTTCCACCGGCTTGCCGGCCGCCTTGGCGCTCTCGGCCAGCTTGACGTCGAGCACCGGCGCGCCGCCGGACTGGCGGGCAAGTTCGCACGCCGGAAGCGCCATCATCGCCGACAGCATCCACGGCTTCATCTTGGCGACGCTTGCCGGCGGAATGCCGCGCGCGTCGAGCGCTGCATTCATCGCCGCCGCTTCGTCCGGTTTCAGCAAGGACGACAGCGTGGTGGAGTCGGTGAACATCATCAGGTCCGGCTCCTTCAGCATCGCCGTCATCATCTTCTGCTTGTCGAGCACGTCGGTGGTTTCGATGATGAGGGTGCCGGCGGCGTCAAAAGCCTTCTGTGCTTCCGGAGGCAGCGTGGTGACGCGCGAGTCGGTCATGTGCATGGTGCCGAACAAATAGGAGGGCTGTTCGCCTGGCTTCTCCAGCTTCCACAGCAGGCCCCTGCCATTCAGCGTGGCGGCGGCTTCCGCCTCGATCTTGCTGTAGATGGCAGGGCTGCTCTTCTGCAGGGCCGACAGCATGTCGGCGCCGCTGCAGGTCGGGACTTCCGCATGCGCCCTGCCGGCCGCGAACAGCAGCACGGCGAGGAAGGACAGGAAAAACAGCACGTTGAGCGCGACAAGCAGCTTCAGCGACAGGGACGCTGCACGATCGGCGATGGCGATGACACGTTTCATGATCCTATTCCTAGAACCGAAAAGCGGCAAAACGGTTAATTGGCACCGCGAAATTGAAGGCTTCACGCTCTCGGATGGGCGGATTCGTAGATTTCCAGCAGCCTTGCGGTGTCGACGCCGGTGTAGATCTGCGTCGTCGACAGGCTGGCGTGGCCGAGCAGTTCCTGGATGGTGCGCAGATCGCCGCCACGGCCGAGCAGGTGCGTGGCGAAGGAATGGCGCAGCGCGTGCGGCGTCGCGGTGTCGGGCAGGTTGAGCGCCGAGCGCAGTTTGGCCATGTCGCGCTGGATGATGGCCGGATTGAGCGGGCCGCCGCGTGCGCCGCGAAACAGCAGGCCCTTGGGGTCGAGATGGTAGGGGCAGAGCCGGCGGTATTCGGCGATTGCCCTGAGCGCCACCGGCAGCACCGGCACCAGCCGCGTCTTGCCGCCCTTGCCGGTGACGCGCAGCACGGTGTCAGCCTCCGATACCAGATCGGCGCCGGCGAGGCCGAGCGCTTCGGAAATGCGCAGGCCCGAGCCGTAAAGCAGCGTCAGCACGGCGGCGTTGCGGGCGGCGATCCAGGGCTCTTCGGCCAGCTGGCCTTCCACCGAGACGACCTGCTTGGCGTCGCTCGCCGTCAGCGGTTTTGGCAGCGATTTGGGCTGGCGCGGCGCGCGCAACGCGGCGGCGCCAGCGGCATTGGCCAAGCCACGCCGTTCGAGAAAACGCAACAGCGAGCGGATGCCGGCCAGACCTCGGCCCAGCGTGCGGGCGCCGGCGCCGGCGTTGCGGCGGGCGGCGAGGAAGCCCCGCAGATCGGCCGGGCGCAGATTGGCGATGTCGGAAATGCCGGGCGAGCCACCGCAATGGCCGGTGAGGAAATGCAGGAACTGGCGCGTGTCGCGCTCATAGGCCTCGACCGTTTCCGGTGACAGTCGGCGTTCACGCGCCAGCATCTTCAGCCAGTTTTCGCGCGCCGCCTGCAGATCGGGTTTCGCCGGGATGAGGAATTCCTGCATGGCGGCATTTTCCTGTATCCGGGTTAGGAAGCGGTGAAGAGCCCGTCATTGAAATGACAGCCGCGCGGGGTTAGAGCAGGCCAAAGGATATTTCGCGATGAGCAAGCCGCAAAACCCCGTCCAGATGGCCGTGATCGGCGCCGCCCACGGCATCAAGGGCGAGCTCCGGGTGAAGACCTTCACCGGCGAACCGATGGCGCTGGCCGATTATGGGCCGCTCTATGCCAGGGATGGCCGCGCCTTCCAGATCACGGACATCAGGCCGGCCAACACTGTCGTGGTGGTGCGCTTCAAAGGCATCAGCGACCGCAATGCGGCAGAGGCGCTCGCCGGCACCGAACTGTTCGTCGACCGCTCGATGCTGCCGGATGATGGCGAGGAGGATGAATTCTACCATGCCGACCTGGTCGGGCTGGAGGTTCGCGACGACACCGGCACCGCGCTCGGCAAGGTGGTCGCGGTGCATAATTTCGGTGGCGGCGACATTCTCGACGTGACGCTTGCCGGCCGCAAGGGCGTGCTGATCCCGTTCACCCAGGCCGCCGTGCCTGACGTGTCGATCGCCGAGGGCTTTGTCCGCGTCGATCCGGTGGCGGCCGGGCTGGTCGAGGACGAGGACGGCGATGCGCCGCGGGAGGAAGATTTCGATCCGAAGGGCAGGCCGCGCGGACCGCGCGACGCCGGGGGCAACCGGTGAGTTTTGCCGCCTCGGTGCTGACGCTCTATCCCGAGATGTTTCCGGGCGCGCTCGGCCTGTCGCTGGCGGGCCGCGCGCTGGAGGCGGGCACGTGGTCGCTTGCAACGATCCAGATCCGCGACTTCGCCACCGACAAGCACCGCACCGTCGACGACACGCCGGCCGGCGGCGGCGCCGGCATGGTGATGCGCGCCGACGTGCTGGCCAGGGCGATCGACCATGCCTCGCCGCCAGGCGATACCCGTCCGCGCCTTTTGATGAGCCCGCGCGGCAAACCGCTGACCCAGGCGCGCGTGCGCGAGCTGGCCGCCGGGCCGGGCGCCGTCATCCTGTGCGGCCGCTTCGAGGGCGTCGACCAGCGACTGATCGAGGCACGAGGGTTGGAGGAAGTCTCGATCGGCGACTTCATCCTGTCGGGCGGCGAGCCGGCGGCGCTCGTACTGCTCGATGCCGTGGTGCGGCTGCTGCCCGGCGTCATGGGCAACGCCGTGTCCGGCGAGGAAGAGAGTTTCGAGAACGGCCTGCTCGAACATCCGCACTACACGCGACCGCAGGAGTTCGAGGGCAGGGAGATTCCGCAAGTGCTGATCTCCGGCAATCACAAGAAGATCGCGGCATGGCGGCGGGAGCAGTCCGAGCGGCTGACCCGGGAGCGGCGACCGGATCTTCTCAGCGCTCACCCCTTGGCAAAATAATAGAAAGCGAGAAACAGGCCGACGGCGACGACGAAGCCACGCACGACGTTTTGCGGCACGCGCTTGGCGATCCAGACGCCGGCATAACCGCCCAGCGCGCCGCCGGGGATCATGACGATCGCCTGCGGCCAGGCGACGACGCCGCCCGAGACGAAGACGGCGATGGCGACAGCGGCGATGACCACGGCCAGCATGTTCTTCAGCGCGTTCAGCCGGTGGTAGTCGCCGGCCTGAGTCAGGCCGAGCGTCGCCAGCATCATCACGCCCATGCCGGCGCCGAAGAAGCCGCCATAGATGGCGGTGACAAACTGCGCCAGCGAGCCGGCGAGGGAGCCGACCGCCGCCTCATGACCGGGTTTTGGCGCCGGCTTCAGCCACGGCCCGGCGGCAAACAGGGCGGTTGCAGCCAAAAGCAGCCACGGCACCATGACGCGGAAGGACGGGTTGGACAGCGCCAGCAGGATCAGCGCGCCGACCAGTGCGCCGACCGCCGATATGGCGCACAGCAGCAGGGCGCCGCGCCAGAAGTGGCGGATATCGGTCCAATAGGCGAGCGTCGAGGTGATGTAGCCCGGGAATTGCGTGACCGAGGAGGTGGCGTTGGCGACGATTGGCGGCACGCCGACCAGTGTCATGGCGCCGAAGGTGATGAAGGTGCCGCCGCCGGCGACCGCGTTGGCGGCGCCGGACAGGAAGCCCGCCAGGAACAGCAGGATGGCGTCGAAGACAGACATGGAATGCCGCCGCTCAAAAACTGTGCTATGTCAGGCTTAGAAAGCCGCGGAGAGCGGCGCAACCCGGCACGAAGCGATTACGATGATGCCATGCCGGCAAAAAAGACTCGCGCCCGGGCGTGACAAAGCGCTGAAATAGCTGTATGTGCCCGCCGAACCGGAAGAAGAATCTGCCGGACCCGTCAACAATGACGGTGTAGTCGCCCCTGTCCGATGTCATCTCGACAAAGGACATAGCCGAGCGGTCAATGGAGCTGCAAGGCGAGTGTCGGACGCTCTGACTGTCGGAAGAACAAGAAGTGGATTACTAGAGATGGATCTCATCCGTCAGCTCGAGGCCGAGCAGGCCGCCAAGATCGAAGCCAAGCGCAAGCTTCCCGAATTTCAGCCCGGCGACACCGTGCGCGTCCAGGTCCGCGTGACCGAAGGCACCCGCACCCGCGTCCAGGCCTATGAGGGCGTCGTCATCGCCCGCGCCGGTTCCGGCTTCCAGGAAAATTTCACCGTCCGCAAGATCTCCTACGGCGAAGGCGTCGAGCGCGTGTTCCCGGTCTACTCGCCGATGGTCGAGGGCGTCGAGATCGTGCGCCGCGGCAAGGTGCGCCGCGCCAAGCTCTACTACCTGCGCGATCGTCGCGGCAAGTCGGCCCGTATTTCGGAAAACACCGGCGTGCGCGCCCGCAAGCTCAACGATGAGGAGCGCGACGCGCTGAACGCCGAGAAGGCCCGCATCGAGGCCGAGAAGGTCGCCGCCGCCCAGGCGCTGGCCGCCGAGACGGCCGCCAAGGAAGCCGCCGAGAAGAAGGCCGCCGCCGAGGCAGCCGCCGCCGCTGAGGCGACTCCGGCCGAATAAGGCTTTCGACGAACGAGTTTCTGAAAAGGCGGCTTTGGCCGCCTTTTTTCGTTTCACCAGACTGTGAACGCATTCAGCCCCGGAGACAGCATCCGGTCGTTGACGATGCATTATCTTGTGTACTAAACAATCGTACACAAGATAATTGGAGATTTGAAATGGCACTTTACACAACCCAGGCTCACGTCACCGGCGGTCGCGCCGGCCATGGCGAGACCAGCGACGGCCTGCTCAAGGTCGACCTGGCGATGCCCAAGGAACTCGGCGGGCCGGGTGGCGCGACCAATCCCGAGCAGCTTTTCGCCATCGGCTACGCCGCCTGCTTCGAAAGCGCCATCCGCTTCGTCGCGCGTAAACAGAAGCTGCCGCTGACGGATGCCGGGGTAACCTCCACTGTCAGCCTGCTCCCCAATGGCGAGGGCTTCAAGCTCGGCGTCGCGCTCGCGGCGGAGACGAAAGGCCTTGATCAGGCGGCCGCCGAAGCGCTTGTATCGGAAGCACACAAGATCTGCCCCTATTCCAACGCCATCCGGGGCAATGTCGACGTGGCGCTTTCGGTAAAGGCGGCATGACGGGAAGGACCACAGAGAGCGCCAGCGACGTCCCGGCGGAGGCCGCCGGGACGCTTCACGTGCCGCGGCTCGACCAGCAGCTCTGTTTCGCGCTTTATTCGGCAAGCGGACTGATGACCAAGCTCTACCGCCCGCTGCTCGATCCGCTCGGCCTGACCTATCCGCAATATCTGGTCATGCTGGCGCTGTGGCAGCACGCGCCGAGCACGGTGGGCGCGCTTGGCGAGGCGCTGGGGCTCGATTCCGCGACGCTGACGCCGCTGCTCAAGCGGATGGAGGCAGGCGGGCTGCTTACCCGCCGCCGTGATGCCGCCGATGAGCGCCGCGTGCTGGTCGAACCGACGGCCAAGGGCCAGGCGTTGCGCGCGCAAGCGAAGGATGTGTCGGTGGCACTTGCCTGCAGCGTGCCGATGCAGCCTGGCGAGGCGAAAGCGCTGCACGCGACGCTCACTCATCTCGTTGCCGGTCTGCGCAACGCCGTAGCGGAAGACGCCTCGGCGGATGCGGAGGCGCTGGTTTCTGGTTCGAGATAGCCAGATCATCCCGAAATCCCTGGATACAGGGCATCCGAATCCCTTTTCACGCGCGCTGACGCAGYGGACCGTCTTGCATGGCGCATGCGGAAAGCTAAAGTCGGCGCCGGATTTTCCTTGGAAGCCCGGCCGATATCCGGGCGCTTTCAATTTTCGGGAGTGTGTCATGACCAAGTCGAAACTGCTGCTGGCCGGCCTGCTTGCCCTCGTGCTGGCGCCCGTTGCCGCCTTCGCGCAGGCGCTGCCCGATCTCGCCGGCAAACAAGTGGTGGTGGTCACCGAAAACGCCTATCCGCCGCTGCAATTCATCGATCCCAAGACGGGCAAGCAGATCGGCTGGGAATATGACGCGATGAACGAAATCGCCAAGCGGCTCAACTTCAAGGTCGAGTACCGGAACACCTCCTGGGACGCGATGATCCAGGCGGTTTCCGATAACCAGTACAACATCGGCATGACCGGCATCACCATCAAGGACGACCGCAAGGAGAAGGTCGATTTCTCCGACCCCTATATGCGTTCGGAGCAGTTCATGCTGGTGCGCGGCGACGAAAGCCGCTTCACCGACGCCAAGACCTTCGGCGCCTTCAAGGACGGGCTGATCGGCGCGCAGCCCGGCACCACGCCCTTCTACACCGCCGTCTACAGCGTGCTCGACGGCAATGAGCAGAACCCGCGCATCAAACTGTTCGAGACCTTCGGCGCCACGGTGCAGGCCCTGAAGTCGGGCGACGTCGATGTCGTGCTGACCGACGGCACCGCCGGCAAGGGCTATGTCGATGCTTCCGAGGGCAAGCTCAAGCTGATCGGCGGCCCGCTCGGCACCGAGGATTTTGGCTTCATCTTCCCGAAGGGATCGGACCTGGTGAAGCCGGTCAACGCCGCGATCGCCGCGCTCAAGGCGGACGGCACGTTCGATGCGCTGAACAAGAAGTGGTTTCTTGATTACAAGATGGGGCAGTAGCTTCGTTGGCGCGCGTGCTTGCTGATGATGGTGCGCCGCAAATCGCGCTGACCCTGCGCCAGGGCACCCCCCTCTGTCCTGCCGGAGCCGGCCCTTCGCTGTCGCTCCGGGCGTTCGTCGTTCGAAAAGCCAAGCCGTTGGCTGTTCGTCCGCTGCGCGGACCTCTCCTCACCCCCCTCGAGGGGGAGATGGCCGGCAGGCCAGAGAGGGGGGCCTTGGCGCTATCCTCTCGGGACGTCAGCTCCACCGGCATCGCCTGATGGCTGCACCCGCATCTTCCACCAAATCCGAATTCCCCTGGTGGCTTGCCGCTGCCGCCGTGCTTGCGCTGGCGGCGGCCTTGTTCATCGCGGCCAGCGATCTCTATGCCCAGGTCTTCGCCACGGTCGCCAAGGGCATCGGCATCACCGTCTTCGTCACCGTGATCGCCTTCGCGCTGGCGTCGATCATCGGTCTCGGCATTGCGCTGATGGGCTTGTCCGCTTCACCCTGGCTGCGGCAGATCGCGCGGTTCTATGTCGAGATCATCCGCGGCGTGCCGATCCTGGTGCTGTTGTTCTGGATCGCCTTTGCCGGGGCGCCGGCCTTCGTCGCGGCCTGGAACGTGCTGACCGCGCCGCTGCAAAGTGCGGGCTATTTCGGCGAACTCCTGGTGCGCGACGTGTCGCTGTTGTGGCGGGCCATCATGGCGCTGACCATCGGCTATTCCGCCTTCATCTCGGAGGTCTTTCGGGCCGGTATCCAGGCGGTCGAGAAAGGCCAGATCGAGGCGGCCAAGGCGCTGGGCTTGAGCCGCTCGCAGCGCTTCCGGCTGGTCGTCTTTCCGCAGGCGATCCGCACCATATTGCCGCCGCTCGGCAATGATTTCGTCGCTCTGGTCAAGGATTCCTCGCTTGTCTCGGTGCTCGGCGTCGCGGACATCACCCAGATGGGCAAGGTCTATGCCGCCGGCTCGTTCCGCTTCTTCGAGACCTATTCGATCGTCGCCTATATCTATCTCATCCTCACCGTCGGCCTGTCGCTGGCGCTCAGGGCGCTGGAGCGGCGCCTGCGCCGCCAGCACGAGGAATAGTTTTTGGGCGAAGACAGGGTTACGATCCTGTCGACATCGAAGGAGGTCTCATGATCGTCGACAAGGCCAATGCGGCGCTGGATTCCGTCTATGGCGCCGACACGCCGGAAACGCTGGCGCAGGCCTATGCCGCCTGGGCCGCGACCTATGACAGCGAGACCGCCTCGCTCGGCTATTTGCTGCCGTTCCTGATCACCGCCTGGGTTACGCGCTATGTTCCGGCCGGCGAAGGGCCGCTGCTCGACGCCGGCTGCGGCACCGGCCTGTCGGGTCCGTCGCTGAAGGCGTTGGGTTACAGCGATATTGCCGGACTCGACCTGTCGGACGACATGCTCAGCATTGCCGGCAGCCGCAACGCCTATGGCGAGTTGAAACAGGCGATGCTGGGCGGGCCTCTGCCCTGGCCGGACGGTCATTTCCGCGCCTTCTTCTCGACAGGGGTGTTCACCATCAGCCACGCGCCGGCCTCGGGCCTCCACGAACTGGTGCGCATCACCAAAAAGGGCGGCCACGCCATCTTCACGGTGCGCGACCAGGTGTTTGAGAGCGGTGGCTTTCAGGCCGTGTTCGACGAGCTGGAGCAGGCGAAGAAATGGCGCCTGGTCGAGCAAAGCCCGTGGTTCAGGTGTTACGCCATCGCTGAGCCGGATGCGCTGGTGAAGACGTTTGTGTTCGAGGTGATGTGAGCGGTGCGTTCTTCCTTCTCCCGCAAGGGGAGAAGGAAGACACCTCGCCACGCCGCAATTGCCGAAAAGCCAAAACATTGGTATGAGCCACGCCATGGAAGAGCTTTTTGGCGATCCGGCCTACAAGGGGTTCGTGCTGCAGGACAGAAAACGCCTGCCGTCGCGCTTCTCCGCGCGCGTCTGCGGCGCGCTGACCAGCCGACTTAGCTAGGCCGCTTTCGCCGGGCCAAGGCCCTGCGGCGTTACACTCTTCCCATTCTCATATCGACGGATTTACGCACATGAGCGCACCGCGCACCCTCTACGACAAGATTTTCGACGACCACGTCGTCGACCGCCAGGACGACGGCACCTGCCTGCTCTATATCGACCGCCATCTCGTCCATGAAGTGACCAGCCCGCAGGCTTTCGAAGGCCTGCGCATGAGCGGCCGAAAAGTCCGGCATCCGGAAAAGACGCTGGCCGTGGTCGATCACAATGTCTCGACCTCGCCCGAGCGCAAGTTCGGCATCAAGAACGAGGAAAGCCGCATCCAGGTCGAGGCGCTGGCCAAGAACGCCAAGGATTTCGGCGTCGAATATTATTCCGAGAACGATATCCGCCAGGGCATCGTCCACATCATCGGCCCGGAGCAGGGCTTTACCTTGCCCGGCATGACCATCGTCTGCGGTGACAGCCACACGTCGACGCATGGCGCGTTCGGCGCGCTGGCGCACGGCATCGGCACGTCGGAAGTCGAGCATGTGCTGGCGACGCAGACGCTGATCCAGCGCAAGGCCAAGAACATGCTGGTGCGCGTCGACGGCCAGTTGCCGGAAGGCGTCACCGCCAAGGACATCATCCTGGCCATCATCGGCGAGATCGGCACCGCCGGCGGCACCGGCTATGTCATCGAATATGCCGGCGAGGCGATCCGCGCGCTGTCGATGGAAGGCCGCATGACGATCTGCAACATGTCGATCGAGGGCGGCGCGCGCGCCGGCCTGATCGCCGCCGACGAGACGACCTTCGCCTATGTCAAGGACAAGCCGCGCGCGCCGAAGGGCGCGGCCTGGGATGCCGCGCTCGCCTACTGGAAGACGCTGCAGTCCGACGAAGGCGCGCATTTCGACAAGGTGATCGTGCTCGACGCCGCCAAGCTGCCGCCCATCGTCTCCTGGGGCTCCTCGCCCGAGGATGTCGTCTCCGTGCAAGGCATCGTGCCGAACCCGGACGATATCACTGATGAGAACAAGCGCACCTCCAAGCAGCGCGCGCTCGACTATATGGGCCTGACGCCGGGCACCAAGATCACCGACATCGCGCTCGACCGCGTCTTCATCGGCTCCTGCACCAATGGACGCATCGAGGATCTGCGCGCCGCCGCCAAGGTGATCGAGGGCAAGACCGTCAATCCGCGCGTCAACGCCATGATCGTGCCGGGCTCCGGCCTGGTCAAGGAACAGGCGGAAGCCGAGGGTCTCGACAAGATCTTCCGCGCCGCCGGTTTCGACTGGCGCGAGCCGGGCTGCTCGATGTGCCTCGCCATGAACGACGACCGGCTGAAGCCGCATGAACGCTGCGCCTCGACCTCGAACCGCAATTTCGAGGGACGGCAAGGCTTCAAGGGCCGCACCCACCTGGTCTCGCCGGCCATGGCGGCGGCGGCGGCGATCGCCGGCCACTTCGTCGACATTCGCGACTGGAAGTAACCGCCAGTCCACACGTTCCGATGACTGCCAGACCCCGGACCGCATTGCGGTTCCGGGGTCTTTTCGTTCGCGCGGTGCGCATATTCGCTCGGGCTTAACCGCTTGTTTGGGCTTGCGCTCTAAGCTCTTCCCTGACGTCAAACGAGGGGAAGTCACCGTCCTTTGGACACCGGCCTGTTGATAGCGCTGCTCAACCCGACGATCGCGCTGGCCCTCGGCGCGGCCTTCTTCGTGCTATGGATCTATCAGCGCCACCGGCCCTATCTGGCCGTGCTGGCGCTCAGCTACTGCGCTTCGGCGTCCGGCTTCCTGTTCCAGTATTTCACCTTGCCCATCGGCATGGTGCTGACCAAGCTGGTGTCCAATATCTGCTTCACCATCGCCGGCTGCTGCCTGTCGGCCGCCATCGTCGCCCGCTATGGCCGCAAGGTGCCCTATGTGGCGATCGGCGTGCTGGCCGGTGGTGGGCTGGCCTCGTTCTGCTGGTTCCTCTTCGTCGCGCCGGATCTCACCTGGCGCATCCTGGCGATGAATTTCGCCTTCGGCGGACTCAGCCTTCTGGTCGCCGCCGAACTCAGGCCGGTGCGCAACAACGGCCCGACCGAGAAAATCCTGTTCGTGCTGTCGCTGCTGTCGGGCCTCAACTTCTTCGTGCGTACGCTCGTCGTGGTCATCGCGCACGGGCCGTTCACCAGCTATGACGGGTTCTACGGCTCCTCCTATTGGACGACGGCGCTGCTGTCGCATGCGCTCTTGTCGCTGCTGATCGCGCTTTGCCTGTTCACCGCCGCGGCCCTCGACGTCATGAAGGCGCTGAAGGCCGAGACGCATACCGATCCGCTTTCGGGCCTGCTCAACCGTCGCGGCTTCGAGGAGCGCGCGGCCCAACTCCTGCAGCACTGCGCGATGGCCAGGTTTCCCGTGGCGCTGGTGCTGGCCGACCTCGATCATTTCAAGGCGCTCAACGACGTGCACGGGCATGCCGCCGGCGATCGGGTGATCGCCGATTTCGCCGCCAAGCTCCGCTTGGCCACCGGCGCGCGCGGCGCTGCCGGACGCATCGGCGGCGAGGAGTTCGCCGTGCTCCTGCCCTTGACCGATCTCGCCGCCGCGCGGCTGTTCGCCGAGGCGGTGCGCACGCTCTACTCGGCCGGCGGCGTCGATGGGCTTCCCGCCGGCACCAAGGTCACCGCCAGCTTCGGCGTGGCGGCCCGCAGCGGCGAGGAAGCGCTGGAGCCGTTGATGCGCCGTGCCGACGAGGCGCTCTACAAGGCCAAGAAGAACGGCCGCGACAGCGTGCGCCTATCTTACGAACGGCCCGAAACGCTGTTCGTGCCGGAGCCGTCCAGGGCCGGCTGAAGCCGCACATCCCGGCCCACGTTAACGTCTTTTTCGCCCGTCGGTGTTTAGGTGAGGCACGGGGTGGGAAAGAGATGAGCGGCGCGAACTTCATCCTGTTGATCAATTTGTCGGTTGCCGGCCTGCTGGCGGCATCCTTCATGGCGGTCGCGTTCCATGATGTCGGCCGCACTCCGGCGCGCTGGTTTGCTTCCGGCTATGTCCTGGGCATGATCTATTCGGCGATCGAATTCAGCATCCCCGCCTTCACCGATGCCCGGCTGCCGGTGGTCACCGCCTTCGCGGTTTTCCTTGGCGCGACAATGGCCTTCAACGCCGGACTGGCCCGCAAATACGGCGTGTCGCCGCCATGGTCGCCGATGCTGCTCTTCCTGGTCGCCGCCACCATCCTCGTCTATTTCGTCCAAGATCTGCCGCGCCAGTCACTGGTGCGCATGATGGCCTACCAGCTCCCCTATGCCGTCATGCAATTGGTCGGATTGGCCATCGTCAGGTCGTCCAGGCAAAGGCGTGGCCGGCTCGATCGCATCCTGATGGCGGTGCTCGCCGCCAGCGCTGCGCAGTTCGCGTCAAAGCCGTTCATCGCGCATGCGCTCGGCGGCTGGGGCGCCAATCCGCAGGCCTATCTGCAAAGCAACTACGCGCTGGTGTCGCAATCGCTCGGCACGGTCTTTGCCCTGGCCGTGGCGCTGCTGGCTCTGGCTATCCTGGTCCGCGATGTGTTGGCTGAAGTGACGTCGCGATCGGAGACAGACACACTTTCGAGACTGCTCAATCGCGGCGCCTTCACGCGCCAGGCCGAGCAAGCCGTGCTTGGCGCCATGCGGCAAGGCGTGCCGGTGGCGCTGGTCATCGCCGATCTCGATCATTTCAAGAGCATCAACGACAATTTCGGCCATGCTTCCGGCGACCGGGTGATTGAGACCTTTGCCGGTTTCCTGCGCGAAGCCGCCGCCGGGCACCATGTCGCGGGCCGCATCGGCGGTGAGGAATTCGCCATCATCCTGCCGGGAACCAATCTGGCCGCCGCCCGGCTGTTCGCCGAAGGCACGCGCAGCGCGTTCGGCGCGCTGCCCATCGACGGGCTGCCGGCGGACAATCGCTGCACGGCGAGTTTCGGGGTTGCCGAACTGCATCCGGGTGAAACCATCGCCGATCTCATGCGCCGCGCCGACGAGGCGCTCTATCTGGCCAAGAATGCCGGGCGCGACTGCGTCCGGGTCTCGTCCGGGCCTGGAGGCGAGTGGTCGTCCAGCGCCATCGTCATCAATTCCAGATCGGGATGACGTCCGGTTCGATCGTCACCCTGATCCGTCTCTTCGCCGTCTCAGCGAAACGATGAAGTGTTCTAGCGGCAGGGGCTGAGTTCCGGCATCTCGCCGTCGGAAAGCCCGTACATGTAGCTGCGGCCCTTGACGAAGACCGGCGGCCGGTAGCAATCGCCGTAGCCTGAAATCTCGTTGGATTCGTTCTGGTAGATCACCTTGGGCTGGCCGGCGCTGGTGTAGTCGGACAGTTGTTTGGCCAGCTTGCCCTCGCCGACGATGATGCGCTTGTAGCCGGCGGCGCTGTCGATAACGAGATTGCCGAAAGAATCGGCATAGACGCGATCCTGGTGGCGCCCATTGGCCAGCGTGGGCGTCGCCAGGCCGGCGAGCGAGACCGCCACCATAAGCGCCGAGAGGCGTGATCTGCTTGAGTTCGAACGCATGGTGTCTTCCTGATGGCTAGAGGAAAGCCTCCTCGAATCAGAAATTAACTCTTTCTTAACCTTTGTTAAGAGGCCGGCGCGTTGCGCGGCGATGTCTCGTCAAACATGGTTAATTTCCGACTGGAGGGAAAACCCGACGGCCATCATTCGGCCATGCTTGGCGGCACCATCGCGGCCGGCATCGAATGGGATCCAAAGGTGGCGTTGGGCGACCTTGATCTTGGCGCGGCATCGTGGCTAGTCTGCCGCGCGGGAGGACAGCATATGGCGCTACGCCGGACGGTTGGGGTGTCCGTTTTGCCGTTGCTTGCCATCGTTGCGGCCTGCGTGCCGCAGGATGGCGCGCCGAAGGCGGCCAATTTCGTCTCGCCCGCGCCGGCTCAGCAGCCCATCGCAGCCGCCGCGCGCCCGGCATCCGCGCCTCCAGCAGCGCCAACCAAGATCACCACCGATCTCACCGCGCCGCGATCCTCGGTGGGTACGGCGACCTATGGATGCGGCAATGGCAGTGCGATCACCATTCAGAATCTCGGCTCGTCGTTGCGTGTGATCGAGCCGAACGGCGCGACCGAAGAGTTTGCGGCGTCGCCCGCCAACCAGTCCAGCCGCTACCAGGAAGCCGCCACGCATAACGCAATCGTGATCGACGGGCGCGAGGCGCTGGTGATGAAGAGGGGATCTACGCCGCAGACCTGCAAACGCTAGTTCGACTCTTGGCACCAGCCGAGCCTGAACCAGATATGCTGCACTGCAGCGATATCGAGCCGGCTTCGGGTCCTCGACCCCTAATCGATTGAAGCCTCGACCTGCCTTTTTGTCAGACTAAATGACGTTTCCAAAACGATTTTCTGGCTTTGACGCGGTGCAAAAAGAGCATTAGAAACCGGCTGTCCGAAGTCGCAACCGGAAGCGGCAATGCCGCATTTCCACCTGAGGCTCCAGAGACGCCGAACCTGGGGGAGCCATGAGCAAATCACCAGCCACCCGCGAATTCGCCAGACGTGAACGGCCGCTGTCGCCGCACCTGACGATCTACCGGCCGCCGATCACGATGACGATGTCGATCATCCATCGCATCACCGGCGGGGCGCTTTACTTCGGCACGCTGCTGGTCGCCATCTGGCTGATGGCGGCGGCAAGCTCGCAGGCGACATTTGACTGGGTCAACTGGGCTTTCGGCACCTGGCTCGGGCGGCTGATCCTGTTCGGCTACACCTGGGCGCTGATGCATCACATGCTGGGCGGCGTGCGCCACCTGGTCTGGGATACGGGCGCCGGGCTAGAGAAGCACACCGCCTCGAAGATCGCCTGGGCGACGCTTGTCGGTTCGGTCCTGCTCACCTTGCTGATCTGGATCGCCGGCTATATGGCACGGGGAGCCTGATAATGAGCGGCAAGAACAACACCGACATGCGTACGCCGCTGGCGAAAGTCCGCGGTCTTGGCTCCGCCCGTGAGGGTACACAGCATTTCTGGCGTCAGCGCCTGACAGCCATCGCCAACATCCCGCTGACGCTGTTCTTCGTCGGGTTCCTGATCGCGCTCAACGGCGCCGGTTATACGGAAGTGCGCGCAGCCCTTGCCAATCCGTTCGTGGCGCTGGTGCTGGCCCTGGTGCTCATCTCCGGGCTCATCCATATGCGGCTCGGCATGCAGGTGATCATCGAGGACTACATCACGGGCGAAGGCCTGAAATTGGCGACGATCGCACTCAACACATTTTTCACCGTAGCGGTCGGCGTCGCCTCGATCTTCGCCCTGCTCAAGCTGGCATTCGGAGGCTGAAGTTGGCCAAGGACGCGAAATCAGCCAACACGGCAGGTTATAATTTTGTCGACCACAAGTTCGACGTGGTGGTCGTCGGCGCCGGGGGGGCTGGCCTGCGCGCCACGCTCGGCATGGCCGAGCAGGGGCTGCGCACCGCCTGCATCACCAAAGTGTTCCCGACGCGCTCGCACACGGTGGCCGCGCAAGGCGGCATCGCCGCTTCGCTGTCCAATATGGGTCCCGATTCCTGGCAGTGGCACATGTACGACACCGTCAAGGGGTCGGATTGGCTGGGCGATGTCGACGCCATGGAATATCTGGTGCGCGAAGCCCCGGCCGCGGTCTACGAGCTCGAGCATTACGGCGTGCCGTTCTCGCGCACCGAAGAAGGCAAGATCTACCAGCGGCCGTTCGGCGGCCACATGATGAATTACGGCGAAGGCCCGCCGGTGCAGCGCACCTGTGCGGCCGCCGACCGCACCGGCCACGCCATCCTGCACACGCTCTACGGCCAGTCGCTGAAGAACAACGCGCAGTTCTTCATCGAGTATTTCGCGCTCGACCTGATCATGGAACCGGACGGCACCTGCACCGGCGTCGTCGCCTGGAATCTCGATGACGGCACCATCCACCGCTTCTCGGCCAAGATGGTGGTGCTGGCGACCGGCGGCTATGGCCGCGCCTATTTCTCGGCGACCTCGGCGCACACCTGCACCGGCGACGGCGGCGGCATGGCGGCCAGAGCCGGCTTCCCGCTGCAGGACATGGAATTCGTGCAGTTCCACCCGACCGGCATCTACGGCGCCGGCTGCCTGATCACCGAAGGCGCGCGCGGCGAGGGCGGCTATCTCGTCAATTCCGAGGGCGAGCGCTTCATGGAGCGCTACGCGCCGTCGGCCAAGGACCTTGCCTCGCGCGACGTCGTCTCGCGCTGCATGACGCTGGAGATCCGCGAGGGCCGTGGCGTCGGCAAGAACAAGGACCATATTTTTCTCCACCTCGATCACCTCGATCCGGCGGTCTTGCACGAAAGGCTCCCGGGCATCTCGGAATCGGCCAAAATCTTCGCCGGCGTCGATCTCACCAAGGAGCCGATCCCGGTGCTGCCGACGGTGCACTACAATATGGGCGGCGTGCCGACCAATTATTGGGGCGAGGTGCTGAGCCCGACGGCCGAGAATCCAGACCGGGTTTCGCCCGGGCTGATGGCGGTGGGCGAGGCCGGCTGCGCCTCGGTGCACGGCGCCAACCGGCTGGGCTCGAACTCGCTGATCGACCTGGTGGTGTTCGGCCGCGCCGCCGCGATCCGCGCCGGGCAGGTCATCGACCGCAAATCGGCGATCCCGTCGCCCAACGAAGCCTCCGTCGAAAAGATCATGGATCGCTTCGACGGGCTGCGCCACGCCAATGGCTCGACGCCGACGGCGGTGCTGCGCGAGAAGATGCAGAAGGCGATGCAGGATGACGCCGCCGTGTTCCGCACGCAGGAATCGCTGGAAAACGGCTGCAAGCGCATTTCGCAGATCTGGGGCGAGCTCAAGGACATCAAGGTCTTCGACCGCTCGATGATCTGGAATTCCGACCTGGTCGAGACGCTGGAGCTGGAAAACCTGATGGCCAACGCCATCACCACCGTCTACAGCGCCGAGGCCCGCAAGGAGAGCCGCGGCGCGCACGCGCGTGAAGATTTTGCGTCGCGCGACGATGCCACCTGGCGCAAGCACACGCTGGCGCGCGTCGCCGAAGACGGCAAGGTGACGCTGAGCTACCGGCCTGTGCATACCGAGCCGCTGCTGGCCGAAAAGGACGGCGGCATCAGCCTCGCCAAGATCGCGCCCAAGGCCAGGGTGTACTGACGATGGCGCCGGCGGCCACGGGATATTCCGGCACGCCCCTTCCGGCCAAGCTCGGCCTGAAGGACGGCATGACTGCGGCCTTCATCGCGCTGCCGCCGGAGCTCGCCGACCTGACGGACGCCGTGGCATTTGCCGAAGTCGATCGGCTGGCCGAATGGTCCGACATTTCGGGCAGCCATCAGAGATACGACGCCGTCCACGCCTTCACCCGGCAGCGTGCCGAGATCGAGGATCGCCTCGGCGATATCGAGGCGGCGATCAAGCGTAACGGCATGGTCTGGGTGTCCTGGCCGAAAAAGGCATCGAAAGTGCCGACCGATGTCACCGAAGGTGTCGTGCGTACCGAGGCGCTGAAGCGCGACCTTGTCGACGTCAAGGTCGTCGCTGTCAATGAAATCTGGTCCGGGCTGAAGCTCGTCATCCGAAAGGACCTGAGGTAATGGTCGAACTGACGCTCCCCAAGAATTCCAAGATCCAGCAGGGCAAGACCTGGCCGAAGCCGGAAGGCGCTACCAATCTGCGGGAATACCGCATCTACCGCTGGTCGCCGGATGATGATGAGAACCCGCGCATCGACACCTATTTCGTCGACATGGACGATTGCGGGCCGATGGTGCTCGACGCGCTGCTCTACATCAAGAACAAGATCGACCCGACGCTGGCCTTGCGCCGCTCCTGCCGCGAAGGCATTTGCGGCTCCTGCGCCATGAACATCGACGGCTCCAACACGCTGGCCTGCACCAAGGGCTGCGACGACATTTCCGGCGCCGTGAAAGTCTATCCGCTGCCGCATATGCAGGTGGTCAAGGACCTGGTGCCCGACCTCACCAATTTCTACGCCCAGCATGCCTCGATCCAGCCCTGGCTGCAGACGGTGTCGCCGACGCCGGCCAAGGAATGGCTGCAGAGCCATGAGGACCGCGAAAAGCTCGACGGGCTCTATGAGTGCATATTGTGCGCCTGCTGCTCGACCTCGTGCCCGAGCTACTGGTGGAATGGCGACCGCTATCTCGGCCCGGCGACGCTCTTGCAGGCCTATCGCTGGCTGATCGACAGCCGCGACGAGGCCAAGGGCGAGCGGCTCGACAATCTCGAAGACCCGTTCCGGCTCTATCGCTGCCACACCATCATGAACTGCGCGCAGACTTGCCCGAAAGGCCTCAACCCGGCCAAGGCGATCGCGGAGATCAAGAAGATGATGGTGGAGAGAAGGGTTTAGGCGAAAGGATAGCCACCCAGTGAGCGAAGACCTTCCCGTCCTCAATCCCGTCGAAGTCCGCGTTCTCGGCTGCCTGATCGAGAAGAAGGAGCTGACGCCCGACGTCTATCCGCTGACGCTCAACAGTGCCCTTGCCGCCGCCAACCAGAAAACGGCGCGCGACCCGGTCATGGCGCTGGAACAGACGGAGGTGCACCGGGCGCTGAAGCTGCTCGAGCAGAAGGGGCTGGTGCGGCAGATGTTCGGCTCGCGCGTCGAGCGCTACGAGCATCAGATGGCGCAGCGCTTCTCGCTGACCACGCCGCAGACCGCCTTGATCGGCCTGCTCCTGCTGCGCGGACCGCAGACGGCGCATGAGCTCCTGGCGCGAGCCGAGCGCATGGCGCGGTTTTCGTCGATAGAAGACCTGCGCGCTGAACTCGACATGCTGATCGGCCGCCGGCCGCCGCTGGTCCAGGAAATCCCGCGTGGGCCGGGCCAACGCGAGGACCGCTACGTGCATCTCCTCGCCGGGCCGGTGGACGTTGCGGCGCTGTCGGCGCAGCGCAGCGCGCCGGCCATGCCTCATTCCGACCTGGAAGCGAGAGTGGAGGCGCTGGAGCAGGAAATCGCGGCATTGCGCGCCCGGCTTGACGCGCTGGGGGCGTAAATGCGGTCTAGGCAATCCGGGTTTCAATTATTGCCGAAGTTCGCGCCGCCCCTCATTGCCCTGCCGGGCATTTCTCCCCGTCACTATACGGGGAGAAAGGAACTGGCCGCGCCGCCGGCGCTTTCTTTGCAACGCTGGTGATTGGCAAAGCTGGCGACGACCGCGTCCCTCTCCCCGTCACTATACGGGGAGAGGATGCCGGCAGGCAGGTGAGGGGCAGCGCCGGCTTTTGAAATGAATAACGCTCGCAGACGGTAGTATCTTCTCACCCCAATTTCGCGTCGAGCGATACGTTGATGGCGCCGAGCGCCTTGGAGACCGGGCATTCGGCCTTGGCCTTCTCGGCCAATTCCTTGAATTTCGCCGCATCGATGCCGGGCACCTTGCCGACCAGCGTGATCGCGCTGCCGGTGATGCCGGTGCCTGGAACCAGTGTCACCACCGCCTTGGCGTCGAGTTCGGTGGCGGGCGTGCCGTTCTCGGCCAGGAAGTGCGAGAGCTGCATGGCGTAGCAGCCGGCATGCGCGGCCGCGATCAGCTCTTCGGGATTGGTGCCGGATTTGCCGCTTTCGTCCTCGAAGCGCGCCTTGAAGGAATAGGGCGTGCCCTTGAGCGTCCCGCTCTGGCTGTCGAGCGTGCCCTTGCCTTCTTTCAGATTGCCTTTCCAGACGGCGGTTGCGGTGCGGTCCATGAAGTCCTCCTTGGTTGTCGCTAACTTGGGGTTGTCGTGAACTTGGCCGGGCGAGCCCCGGCGTCGGGTCAACTATAGCGCGGGCGGTCGCGAAGACCACTGCGCTGTTTGGACCACGGCACGACGACGGCTCATTGCCGCCGGAAGCAATTTTGGGCCGCCTGCAAAAAATATTCGCGCAAAAATGTCGACTTCCATCCGGCCCGACCGTCCTGCGGGCGGCCATGGGATTTGTGGCCTGATGGAGGTTCACATGGACAATCTGTTTTTCGCACTGTGGAAGAGCCCGGGCCGCAAGTCCGGGCGACAGGAAGATTTCTGGCTGGACCCGCCGGCCCCTGTCTTCGGCAGGCTGCTGGCGGCGGTCGCCATCATCGGGGTCGCGGCGTGCCTTCTCGACCATGCGGCGGCGGTCGAAGGCAAGGCTGACACGCTCGTCGTCGCATCCTATGGTTCGTCTCAGCAGGAGAGCTCGCGATGAAATATGTCTGCCTGGTCTATGGCGAGGAAAAAGACCTCTACGCGTTGACAGCGGAGCGCGGGGCCAAGCTCGACGCGGATTCACTGGCCTATGACAGGTCCCTGGACCAGGAGGGCAAGCTGATCATCGCGCAGGCGCTGCAATCGGTGAGGACGTCGAAGTCGGTGCGACGGCGCGAGGGCAAGCGCCTCGTCACGGACGGCCCGTTCGCCGAAACCAAGGAGCAGCTGCTCGGCTTCGTCATGGTCGAGGCCGACAGCCTCGACGAAGCGCTGGACATCGCCGCCGGCATTCCGCTGGCCGAACTCGGTACGATCGAGGTCCGGGCGATCTACGACATACCGGGCTCATAGGCAGCACCTGGCTTGGCGGCCGGGCCTGCAGCCCGGCTTGTTTGATCGCCCAAGCTTCACCAGCCGCAATTGAATTTTCTTCGCCGGTGGCAACCCGTGCGTGTTGAAGCAACGCGGCAGTTCTCTTATCGTCGCACGCATTCCTGGGGGATTTCGACATGCCTTTCCTGATTGCTGTCCTTGGCGTGCTCGGGGCGGCGGCGTTCTGGTGGTACCGGATGAAGGCGATGAACGACGCCGCGCGCGAGGTCGCCGATGTCGTCGGGCGCGTGCAAGGCAATATCAGGCGCAAGAAGCTGCGCAAGCAGGCGGCCCTGTCCCCACTGACGGCGATCGACGATCCGGTGGTGGCCGCCGCGACGCTGATCACGGCGATCGTCTCGGAGAACGGGCCTATCCTGCCGCAGCGCGAGGCAGTCATCCGCGCCGTCATTTCCGAGATCGCCGACAAGAAGAAGACCGACGAGGCGGTGATCTACGCCAAATGGGCGGCGGCACAGATCGACGACACCACCATCGTCATCGACAAGCTGGCGCCGTTCCTGCGTGAACGTCTCGACGTCACCGAGCGCAACGATCTGCTGCAGATGGTCAACCGTGCGGCCCAGGGCGGCGAGAAGCGTCTGGAGATCGCCGATCAGCGCATTCTGCGGTTGCGGCAGAAGCTGGGTTTCGAGGTAAATTGAGGGTGTGCTGATATTCAGGTGAGGCCGGCCTGCAAACGACGGCTTCCTGCGCTTCCGGTGCTCACGTACTTAAGTACGCTCCGCTCCGGTTCTCGTAAGCCATCGTTTTCGACTCGGCCTGACCTGAATCTCAACACACCCTGGCGTGTGCGTGAGACAGTCAGATCGCCTCGCCCTTCAATAGCCTTGGCGTGCCGGCCGACAGTCCCGATGCCTGGCGGATGAAGAACGCCTTCAGGCGCGGCATGCGCTCGACGAGGCCGAGGCCGATATCGCGGACGGTGCGCAGCGGGGTGATGTCGTTGGAAAACAGCCGGTTCAGCACATCCGTCGTGACCCCCATCTGCACCGTGTCGAAGCGGCGCCATTGCTGGTAGCGTTCGAGCACGTCGAGCGCGCCGATGTCCTGGCCGAGCCGGTCGGCTTCGACAATCACCTCGGCAAGGGCTGCCACATCCTTGAAGCCGAGATTGAGGCCCTGGCCGGCGATCGGGTGGATGCCGTGGGCGGCGTCGCCGGCAAGGGCGACGCGCGGGGCGACGAAGGCGCGCGCGATGGTCAGACCAAGCGGCCAGGCGCGCGGCTTGTCGGCAACGCGGATCTCACCGAGCTTCAGCCCGAAACGCTGTTCCAGCTCATGCTCGAAGACGAGATCGTCGCCTTCCACCAGCGCTTTGGCATCTTCCGTGCGTTCGACCCAGACGATCGACGAGCGGTTGGTGCCGTCTTCATCGGGCTTCAGCGGCAATGTGGCAAAGGGGCCGGCGGGCAAAAAGTGCTCTTCGGCGCGGCCATTGTGCGGGCGTTCATGCGCCACGGTGCAGACGATGCCGGACTGGCCATAGTCCCATTTCACCGTCTTGATGCCGGCCATGTCGCGCAGCTTCGAATTGACGCCGTCGGCGGCGACCAGCAGCCGGGCGGTCAGCGCGGCGCCGTCGGCCAGATGCACCGTGATGCCGGCGCCATTGGTTTCGAAACCCTGCACCGCGACGCCTTCGATGATGTCGATGCCGAGCTTTTCGGCTTTGGCGCGCAAGGCGCCATTCAGCGACTTGTTGGCGACCATATGGGCGAAGGGCTCGCCCGGCGCCACTTCGCCGCCGAAGGTCAGGAAGACCGGGCGCACCGGATCGGCGCTGCGCGAATCGGTGATGATCATCTCGGTGATCGCCTGCGCCTGCGGCGCGATCTCGGCCCAGACGCCGAGCTGCTCGAGCATGCGGCAGGCGGCAGCCGCTATGGCCGAGGCGCGGCCGTCGCGTTGCCAGGCGCCGGCGGGCGCGGCATCGACCAGCGCCACGGCCAAATGGGGCCGCGCCTGCTTCAGCGAGACGGCGGTGGCCAGGCCGACATAGCCGGCGCCGGCGACGAGAACATCGAGCCCGGATCTGGTCTTGGCGTCCGCCTTGCGTTCCATAGTCTTGGCTCCTTGCGCGCCGGCCCGGCCTTGCGCCCTTGACGGCTCGTTCTTCCTGTCGGAAACCGCCATAGCAATTTTGCGGCGAGGTCACAAAACATGACGGCGGCGATGGACGAGCTTCTCAGCATTCTCGACCTCGAGAGGCTGGAACACAATCTGTATCGTGGTCGCAGCCCCCAGGTGGAGTGGCAGCGCGTGTTCGGCGGCCAGACGATCGCCCAAGCGCTTGTGGCGGCGCAGCGGACGGTGGAGCCGGACCGCTTCGTGCACTCGCTGCACGGCTATTTCATGCGGCCGGGCGACATCAGGGTGCCGATCGTCTACGAGGTCGACCGCATCCGCGACGGCGGCTCCTTCACCACCCGCCGCGTGCTGGCGATCCAGCACGGACAGGCGATCTTTTCGCTGGAAGCCTCGTTCCAGGTCGACGAGAAGGGGCTGGAGCACCAGTTCGCGCTGCCGGACGACGTGCCGCCGCCGGAAGGGCTGCAGACGCAGCGCCAGCTGCTCGAAAGGGCCGAACGTGTGCCAGAAGCGGTGCGCCGCTTCTGGGCGCGCGAGCGGCCGCTGGAGCTCAGGCCGGTCAATCTCCAGCACTATGAGAGCCGCGACAAGCTGCCGCCCCGGCAGAATGTCTGGATCCGCCTTGCCGGCCCGGTTCCCGACGACCGTGCGCTGCAGTCGGTGCTGCTCGCCTATCTCTCCGACATGACGCTGCTGGACACCTCGACCTTCGCGCATGGGCGCGGCCTGTTCGATCCCGACATCCAGGCGGCGAGCCTCGACCATTCGATGTGGTTCCACCGGCCGCATTCGCTCGACGGCTGGCTGCTCTATGCGCAGGACAGCCCGTCGAGTTCGGGATCACGCGGCTTCAGCCGCGGCACGCTCTATGCGCGCGACGGCACGCTGATCGCCTCGATGGCGCAGGAAGGGTTGATCCGGCTCAAGCGTTGAGCATTGCTGAGTCTTGTTTGAGCAGGATCACCGGACAAACGAAAACCGTTTGTCCGGGAAAACCGGGCACGGCTTTTGGGGATCGTGCTCAAAGCCGGCAAATTAGGCAAAATCGAAAAATTGCATAATTTTTGAGCACATGCCGTGCCGCAGGCATTGGCACCTGCTGCCTCCAATCGCCTCATTCCCTTTGTTTACAACAGGTTACCACGCTGCTTCGGCACTTGGCACGGAGCTTGAATCCTTGGGGGCACTCTCCGGCTCTTTGGGATCGGTGAAGGTGTGCAAACGCGGGGGACCGCAACAGCAAAGGGTGAAACCTTATGAAAATCGTGATGGCAATCATCAAGCCGTTCAAGCTGGACGAGGTGCGCGAAGCGCTCACCGCCGTCGGCATCCAGGGCCTGACCGTCACCGAAGTCAAAGGCTACGGGCGTCAGAAGGGACATACGGAAATCTATCGCGGTGCGGAATACGCGGTCAGTTTCCTGCCGAAGATCAAGATCGAGGTCGCGGTCAGTGCCGACACGGTCGACAAGGCCGTCGAAGCCATCACCGCCGCGGCCAAGACCGGCCAGATCGGCGACGGCAAGATCTTCGTTTTCGGCATCGATCAGGCGGTGCGCATCCGCACCGGCGAAACAGACACCGACGCGCTCTGAGCGGCGAACACGTATTCCAATGGAGAGTTCAATGAATATTTCTTCCACCTTGAAGACGACGGGACGGGCGGCCCTGCTGGGCTCGCTTGCTCTGGCAGCATTGGGCAGCGTCGCCGCCTTTGCGCAGGAAGCCGCCCCGGCCGCTGCCGCCGCCGCGCCGGCTGCCGCTCCCACCCCGGTGCTCGACACCGGCAACACCGCCTGGATGCTGACCTCGACGGCCCTGGTGCTGATGATGACCATTCCGGGCCTGGCGCTGTTCTACGGCGGCATGGTGCGCAAGAAGAACGTGCTCGCCACCGTCATGCAGAGCTTTGCCATCACCTGCCTGGTGACGGTGCTGTGGTTCATGTTCGGCTATTCGCTGGCCTTCTCCGACGGCGGCGGCATGAATGCCTATCTCGGCGGCTTCTCGAAATTCTTCCATCACGGCATCACCACCTCGACGCTGTGGGCGCCGGGGGTAGCGAACATTCCTGAATTCGTCTTCTCGATGTTCCAGATGACCTTCGCCATCATCACGCCCGCCCTCATCGCCGGCGCCTTCGCCGAGCGCATGAAGTTCTCGGCGCTGCTGATCTTCATGGCGCTCTGGCTGCTGGTCGTCTACGTGCCGGTCGCGCATTGGGTCTGGGGCGGCGGTTTCCTCGCCGGTTGGGGCGTGCTCGACTTCGCCGGTGGCACGGTCGTCCACATCAACGCCGGTGTCGCGGGCCTGGTCTGCGCGCTGGTCCTGGGCAAACGCGAAGGCTACGGCACCACCAACATGGCGCCGCATAACCTGGTCTATTCGGTGATCGGCGCCTCGCTGCTGTGGGTCGGCTGGTTCGGCTTCAACGCGGGTTCGGAACTGGCGGCCGACGGCCTTGCCGGTGCCGCCATGCTCAACACCCAGGTCGCCACCGCTGCCGCGGCGCTCGCCTGGATGTTCGCGGAATGGATCGTCGCCAAGAAGCCCTCGGTGCTCGGCATCATCTCGGGTGCCGTCGCCGGTCTCGTCGCGGTCACCCCGGCTTCCGGCTTCGTCAACCCGACCGGCGCCTTCATCGTCGGCATCGTCGCCGGCGTGCTCTGCTACATCTCGGCGGTCAAGGTGAAGCACATGTTCGGCTATGACGACTCGCTCGATGCCTTCGGCGTCCATGGCGTCGGCGGCATCATCGGTGCGTTGCTGACCGGCGTGCTCGCCGATCCGGCAATCAACAGCCTGTCGTCGGGAGCTTCGCTCGTGAAGCAGTTCTACGGCGTTGCTGTCACCATCATATGGACGGCGATCGCCACCTTCGTGATCCTCTACATCGTCAAGGCGCTGGTCGGCCTGCGTCCGACGACCCAGGAAGAGGTCGAAGGCCTCGACATCTCCCAGCATGGCGAAGTGGTGCCGTAAGGCCAGCCTCGCCAAGGGGCCGGCGGATCCTCCTCCCGCCGGTCCCATATTTTCACGCAATCCCGGGTAACCCGCAATTCGGCTTTCCCTGGAGCTGCTCCCAAGATCCCGTCGTGACGCTCTCGAAAGAGGCTCACGCATTGAGGCCCGAAGCAATTCGGGTCTCTTTTTTTGGAAAATCGTACGCTCCGAAAAGATGAAGAAGGAATCGTTTTTCGACGCGATCACGTTCGCGTGATCCGCCAACGGGAAGAAACATAGAGCCTCCCGGCTCCGTACTGGCGTTAGCAGGCGCCGTTCTGGCGCTCGCTACCAACAGGGAAGGAACCAACTGATGAACGTCAAGAACATACTCCTGGGAGCACTGGCTCTGTCGATGGTCAGCGGTATTGCACTTGCTGGCGCGCTCGACGAGCCCGACAATATGGCGCCGTTCTTCACCGATGCCGGCATGAAGACCATGAAATCGGAGGCGGATTTCAAGGCAGCCTGGGCCTCGACGGCCAAGGACAAGCAGGACAAGATGATGAAGGAGTGTCAGGACGCAGCGATGAGCAAGCCTCACGCCGAATTCTGCGCCAACCTGATGATGTACGCTGGTCACAAGTGATCGCGCGAGATCGGGCAGAGGCCCGATCCATTTGTTTGTCGAGCGAAGCAATGGCGGGTCTACGTGCCCGCCATTGCATCGTTAGCCAGTGCGCTTTGGCGGAGACCGCAGGCGTTCCCGATGCCGTCCGGGTGGCAGGTCTATCCGCCCGCGCCGTCGTCCATCGTGGTGTTTGTCAGCGTCTCATAGGCACTGCTGCACATCTGGGAACGGGGGCAATTGCGGACAATCAATGTCGGCGCCACCGTCAGGATGGCCGCAATCAGAATCTGCAGGGCAAGAGCCTGCGCCCCAAATCCCTTGCCGACGAGAGCCCTGCACAAAAAGTACAGGCCCTGAATTAGGCAGGCGCAGGCGAGCAGGTGCAGGAGTGGGCCGGTCGCCCCGGCAAAGGGCGTCACGTGACCGTCCGGAAAGCCGACCATGCCGAGCTCGACGAACCAGTGCACGGCGAGCAGGAGACTAAGCCCTGCCCAGGCCAGAGCCGCCACGCGAAGGACGATAGACCGCATGCCTCTATCCATCCCGGTGGCCGCACGGCAACGTTGCACATCCCGCCCGCTTCCGCTGCAACCTGAAGTGATCGGTTTGACGATCTCAACTTCTTATAGTTAATGCGCCCTTAACCTTCCCCCCGATAGTCTGGCATCCGAATCTGCCGGAGTGCGTCATGCGCTCGGGCCAGGCAATCACTGACGGGGAAGAGCATGCGTTCAGGGGCTTCAGCACCGCTCGCGATGACCGATACGGGACACGGCATCCAGGCTTTCGCGCGGCGCCAGGTCGGCCGGCTGGTCGGCGCCGGCCTGTTTCTGGCCGTGTCCTTCGGGGTCGCCAGCCTCGCCACCTGGAACGTTGCCGATCCAAGCTTCTCGCATGCCACCAACAACACCGTCACCAACGCCATGGGCTATGCCGGCGCGGTCTTCTCCGACCTCGCCATGCAGTTCTTCGGCCTTGCCGCGGTTGCCGCGCTGGTTCCGGCTGTGATCTGGGGCTATCTCCTGTTTTCGGCGCGCGGCGTCGACAGGCTGCCCAAGCGCGGGCTGTTCTGGTTCGGTTTCGCGCTGCTCGCCGCCGCGATCGCCGGCTGCATCGTTCCGCCCAAGACCTGGCCGCTGCCCACCGGCCTCGGCGGCGTGTTCGGCGACATGGTGCTCAAGATTCCCGGCGTCCTCATCGGCGGCTATCCGACCGGGCTGATCGCCAGCGTGCTGGCCGTGCTGCTGGCCGCGCCAACGCTCTGGCTGTTCGCCTATGGCTCGGCGCTGATCGGCCGCAAGAACGGCTTCGCCGTGATGGAAGAGCCGGCGGCCGCCGACCCGCGCGAGGACGATCTTCTGTTCGACAATGAGGAGGATGAGGGCGACGAGGGCATATTGGCGCTCGGCGCCATCACCCATTGGTGGCTGTCGCTGCGCGCGTGGATGCATCGCCGCGCGGTGCGCCGCAGGCAGGAGCGCGACGAATACGAGCCGGAGATGGAGCCGCGCCCCAGCGCCTGGCGACGCGCCGCCGAGCGCGTCGAATCGGCAGAGTTCGCCGAGCAGCGGATGAGCCATGACGGCCGCGCCCGCGTCGAGCCGGAATTCTTCGCCGCCCTGGTCAATGATCGCAGCGTATCGGTCGATCCGGACGATGACGATATCTTCGACCGCGACGACGAGGACATGGATTTCGACGACGAGCCGGTCGCCCAGCGCCGTGCTGCGCCAACGGCCAAGGTGCAGCAGTTCCGCTCCGACGCCGCGACCCGCGTCGAGGCGCCGGCGCCGCGCCCGGCGCCGGGCGCGCGCGTCCAGCGCGAGGCGCAGACCTCGCTGATCGGCTCGGACAAGTTCGAAATGCCGTCGCTGCATTTCCTGTCCGAACCGAAGAACGTCGCGCGCGACCCAAGTCTCTCCAAGGATGCGCTGGAGCAGAACGCGCGTCTGCTCGAAGGCGTGCTGGAGGATTTCGGCGTCAAGGGCGAGATCATCGCCGTACGGCCCGGCCCGGTGGTCACCCTCTATGAGCTGGAACCGGCGCCCGGCATCAAATCGTCGCGCGTCATCGGCCTCTCCGACGACATCGCCCGCTCGATGAGCGCGATCGCGTGCCGCGTCGCCGTGGTGCCCGGCCGCAACGCCATCGGCATCGAATTGCCGAACGCCAAGCGCGAGACGGTCTACCTCAGGGAGATCATGGCCAGTCGCGACTTTGAAACCACCAAGGCAAAGCTGGCTCTGGCGCTGGGCAAGACGATCAATGGCGAGGCCGTCATCGTCGACATCGCCAAGATGCCGCACGTGCTGGTCGCCGGCACCACCGGTTCGGGCAAGTCGGTCGCCATCAACACCATGATCCTGTCGTTGCTCTACCGGCTGACGCCGCAGGAATGCCGGCTGATCATGATCGATCCGAAGATGCTGGAACTCTCCGTCTATGACGGCATCCCGCATCTGCTTACGCCCGTCGTCACCGATCCGAAGAAGGCGGTGGTGGCGCTGAAATGGACCGTGCGGGAAATGGAAGACCGCTACCGCAAGATGTCCAAGGTCGGCGTGCGCAACATCGACGGTTTCAACGCCCGCGTTCAACTGGCCGAGAAGAAGGGCGAAAAGATCTCGCGCACCGTGCAGACCGGCTTCGACCGCCAGACCGGCGAGGCGATCTACGAGACGGAGGACCTCGATCTCGAGCCGATGCCCTACATCGTCGTCATCATCGACGAAATGGCCGACCTGATGATGGTCGCCGGCAAGGACATCGAGGGCGCGGTGCAGCGCCTGGCGCAGATGGCGCGCGCCGCCGGCATCCATGTCATCATGGCGACGCAGCGCCCGTCGGTCGACGTCATTACCGGCACCATCAAGGCCAACTTCCCGACCCGTATCTCCTTCCAGGTCACCTCCAAGATCGACAGCCGCACCATTCTGGGCGAGCAGGGCGCCGAGCAGCTGCTCGGCATGGGCGACATGCTCTACATGGCCGGCGGCGGCCGCATCCAGCGCGTGCATGGTCCCTTTGTCTCCGACGACGAGGTCGAGAAGATCGTCGGGCACCTGAAGTTGCAGGGCGTGCCCGAATATCTCGACGCCATCACCGAGGATGACGGTGAGGACGAGGACGAACCGTCCGGCAAGGGTGGTGGCACCAGTGGCGGTGGCGGCGGCAATTTCGAGGATTCCGACGACCCCTACGACCAGGCGGTGGCGGTGGTGCTGCGCGACGGCAAGGCATCGACCAGCTACATCCAGCGCCGGCTCGGCATCGGCTACAACCGCGCCGCCTCGATCATCGAGAAAATGGAAAAGGAAGGCATTGTCGGCCCGGCCAACCATGCCGGAAAACGCGAAATCCTGGTGCCCACCGAGGACGACAAGTTCTGATGGCGGGGCGCTCACGGCAACCTTGAACTCTCTGGCGCGTTGAGGCGAAGCAGCGCCGCTCTACCGCCAAATTTCAGCCCAACTGGGGGTTCAGGACAGCGACGGATACAGGAATCACCACGAGAGTGACCAACATGAAAAACGATCTTTCCAAGCTCAGCGATTTCGCCCCGACGCGCCGCCAGCTCCTCGGCCTCGGCCTTGTCGCAGCGGGTGCAGCCGCCTTCAACGTGGTGCCCGGGTTCGAGCTTCTGGCCTCGGCGCAGGCGGCCGTGCCCGCCGCCGCGCAGAAGATCGCCGACCATTTTTCCTCGGTCAAATCGATGAGTGGCGAGTTCGTGCAATTCGGCCCCAAGGGCGAGCAGACCGGCGGCAAATTCTTCCTCGAGCGGCCGGGCAAAATCCGCTTCAACTATGACGGGGCGTCGAATTTCAAGGTGATTTCCGACGGCAAGTCGGTGGTCATCCTCAACAAGAAAATGAACACATCGGACCTCTATCCGTTGTCGAAGACGCCGCTGAAGCTGCTGCTCGATGACCGGATCGACCTCTCCGGCGACCGCGTCAAGAGCGTCAAGGAAGAGGACGACCTCACCACCATCAAGCTTGCCGACAAGTCGGTGTTCGGCAATGCGACGATCACCATGATGTTCGATCCGAAAACCTATGATCTGCGCCAGTGGACGATCACCGACGCGCAAGGCAAGGACACCACGGTAATGATCTTCAACACCAAGGAAGGCGTCAGCTTCGCGCCCGACACATTTGCGATCGACTATACGGCGAACCGCGAGCTGAACACGAAGACGCGCTAAGTACGCAGATATTCAGGTGAGGCCGACCTGCTGATGGCGGGCGCCTTAGGCGGCCGCGCCTGAGCAGGTTTCCCAGCATGGCCCGGCTTGTCTTTGCGGCGCTTGGCTGGCAGTTTCCGGACTGACTCCCTCAAAAGGCGTCTTCCGCGTCAGGGTCCATCGGTCCTGGCTGGGAAGCACGCTGTCCCGGATTGCCAATGCCCTTTTCCATCGCCACCTGGAACATCAACTCGGTTCGCCTGCGCATGCCGATCGTGGAGCGATTGCTCGATGAATACGCGCCAGACGTGCTCTGCCTGCAGGAAACCAAGGTTCCCGACGAACTGTTTCCCGAAAAGGCGTTCCGCAGGCTCGGCTACCAGCACATCGCGTTCCATGGCCAGAAGGGCTACCACGGCGTGGCCACGGTGGCGCGGCGGCCGATCGAGGTGGTGGAAAAGCGCCGCTTCTGCGAGATCGAGGACAGCCGTCATCTGTCGGTGACGGTGCGCGCCGGCGGCAAGACGATCCTGCTGCACAATTTCTACGTGCCGGCGGGCGGCGACGAGCCCGATCCCGAAATCAACAAGAAATTCAAGCACAAGCTCGATTTCGTCGCCGAGATGAACGCCATCCGCGCCGAGCACAGCGAAGTGTCCGCCTCGGTGCTGGTCGGCGATCTCAACATCGCGCCGCTCGAGCACGACGTCTGGTCGCACAAGCAATTGCTCAACGTGGTCAGCCACACGCCGGTCGAGACCGAAAATTTCGAAGCGATGCGGCTCGCCGGCAACTGGGTCGACCTGATGCGGCACAACGTGCCATTGGACGAGAAGCTCTACACCTGGTGGAGCTATCGCGCGCAGGACTGGGAAGCGTCGAACCGGGGCCGGCGGCTCGACCATGTCTGGTCCTCGCCCAATCTGGTGCCTGATTTCGCCGGCTACGAAATCCTGCGGGCGGCGCGCGGCTGGGAGCGGCCGTCGGACCATGTGCCTGTGATCGCGCGGTTCGATCTGGATTAGGCCGCAGGCCAAAGGGGTCGTTGAATGGAGATAGTGGCAGCACGAGAGCCGGACGTGACATCGGCGGCCGACTGTCTGGCGGCTGCCTTTGCCGATGATCCGCAGATGGCTTTTTTCTTCCCGGGCGATCCTCCGCTGCGTCGGGACCTGGTGACGGAGTTCTTCTCGATCCTGATGGCGGCGCGCCTGGCGCTTGGAATGCCTGTGCTGCTGTTAAAGAGCGATGGTCGCATCCTTGGTGCGGCGATGGGCTATGATACGCAGCGGCCTGAATGGCCTCCGGCGCACCAGCAGAGATGGGCTTTGCTTCAGCAAAGGCAGGCATCGATGGCTTCGCGCTTCGAGCGGGCAGACGCCATAAGTGAAGAATACAAGCCGCAGGAACCGCATTTCTACCTTGGGGTCTTGGGCGTTCACCCCTCGATGCAGGGAAAAGGGGCTGGCGGCGCGCTGATCAAGGCTTATTGCGATCTTGCCGAAAGAGATCCTGTCTCGGCAGGGACGTTTCTCGAAACCGCACAAAGCAAGAATTTGGCTTTCTATAAGCACTGCGGGTTTCAACTCCTCGGCCAAGGTGAACTTGCGCCAGGGAAGCCATTCTGGTGTCTGTTCAGGCCAAAACCTGTTCGAGACGGCAATTAGATTTACCCACTAAACCGTGGCGCCAGCTTCTCGATGCGTCGGATCATGGCCTGGAATTCCTCGGAGATGCGCTGGTGCAGCTTCACCGCCACCTCCGGATATTCCTCCAGGATGCGGCGGAACATCTTGCGGCTGAGCCGGATCACTTCCGAGTCGATTTCGGCCGACGCACTGGTCAGCCGGTTGGTGTCGGCGATCAATGCCAGTTCGCTGAGGATGGTGCCGGGGCCGGCGGTGCCGATCGGGATGCGCTCGCCGCCCTGCTCGCGATAGAGCACGATGCGCCCGCTGACCACGACATAGGCCGAATCGGCCTCGTCATCCTCGCGGTAGAGCTTGTGGTTGGCCAGCAGCAAGGTGTTCTCGGCGCCGAAGGCGAGCAGACGCAGCTGTTCCTGCGTGAAACCCTCGAAGAGCCCCACGGCGGACAGGATGCGGATGTCGTCATCCAACGCCATCTCTAGCTGCGTCCCCGAACGGTCAGTCCAATCCCTCCTTCACGAGTCGATCCTTAATCCCCTCCACAGGATCGCACCCGAAAGCGGTCCCGCCCAGACCGCTTATTGGATAATGAAATGTTTAAGGAACCAGCTTGTAGCCACCGCTTTCTGTCACAAGAATTTCCGCATTGGAAGGATCGCGCTCGATCTTCTGGCGCAGCCGGTAGACATGGGTTTCCAACGTGTGCGTGGTGACGCCGGAATTGTAGCCCCAGACCTCCTCGAGCAGCACGTCGCGCGTCACCACCTTCTGGTCGGCGCGGTAGAGATATTTGATGATCGAGGCTTCCTTCTCCGTCAGCCGCACCTTGCCGCCACGCGGGTCGATGAGCAGCTTCTGGCTGGGCTTGAAGGTGTAGGGGCCGACCGAGAAAGTGGCGTCCTCGCTCTGCTCGTGCTGGCGCAGCTGGGCACGGATGCGCGCCAGCAGCACCGCGAACCGGAACGGCTTGGTCACATAGTCGTTGGCGCCGGCCTCGAGGCCCAGAATCGTGTCGGAATCGGTGTCGTGGCCGGTCAGCATTATGATGGGCGCCTTGTAGCCGCCCTTGCGCAGGATCTTGACGGCCTCGCGACCGTCCATGTCGGGCAGGCCGACATCCATGATGAGCAGGTCGATGAGGCCGCCGCGCGCCGCGGTGACGCCTTTTGCCGCAGTCGCTTCCTGCAGCACGTCGAATTCCTCGTAGAGGGCGAGTTGCTCGACCAGTGTGCCGCGCAGGTCGTCGTCGTCGTCGACGATTAGGATGGTGCGTGAAGTCATGGATCAATCCGTTGTTTTGAAAATGAAATTCAGTTGACCGCTGCGTATTTATGCGGAAGCTGGCCGACACAATAGCCGATCACAGTGATTTGTTCCGTGGCACGATCATACAAGAAAAAATGGGATCGCAATGCAGCCGGCGCAATTTTGCCGAAACGGCTGCGTGTGCTGACCGTGCGGGCAAGGCCCGGCCACCCCAGCCAGGGCCTGCTGCAGGCCGGAAAAGCAGTGTTTGCCTGCGCTCTGGGGCGCGGCGGCATCTCGGCCGACAAGCGCGAGGGCGATGGCGCCACGCCGCTCGGCTCGATGCGGATCTTGTCGGGTTATTTCCGGGGCGATCAGTTTGCCGGCGGCCGCCGGACGCGGCTGGCGATGACGCCGATCGGGCCCGATCTCGGCTGGTGCGAGGTGCCGGACGACCGCAATTACAACAGGCCGGTCAAGATCCCGTATGGCGCCAGCCATGAGCGCATGCGGCGCGACGACCGGCTCTACGATGCTTGCCTGGTGCTCGACTGGAATATTTCGCCGCGCCGCCGGGGGCGCGGCAGCGCCATCTTCTTCCATCTGGCGCGTGATGGTTACACGCCGACGCAAGGCTGTGTGGCGGTCACCGCGCGCACGATGGCGCGGCTCTTGCCGCTGCTGTCGGATAGGACGGTGATGAGGGTGGTGAGATAGGGCAGTAGGGCAGTAGGGCAGTAGGGGCAGTAGGGACTGTCTCCCGGCGCCCGGACTTACCCTATTGCCGTACTGCCCTACTGCCTTGCTCCCCTATTTCCGCCCCGGCTTCTGCCAACCCGTGCCCAGGAGCCCGATTTCGCGAAGCTCCCGGTCCATCGCCTTGGCGATGTCGCGGCGTTCGCCGCCGATATCGCGCAGTCCATGGTCGGAGAGGTCGTCGACCGATTCCAAGGGAAGCCTGGCGGCGACGTTGGCCTGGCGCAGCCAGTCGATCGTGGCGCGCAGCCACTGCGGGAGAGATGATTTCAGGGCGGTGTGGGACTTCAGAGCGATCTCGGTCATGGCTTTATCCGGTTTCTCCGGATGTCAAATCCGGTTTGAAGGTATCTCGATGCCGGGATCATGCCGGATTGAAAAACAAACGGGAAACGAGTAGTTCTTTTCAGATCATCAAGTTTTGTTTGGAGATCAGATGGCCCGCCTCCTGCCCGGAACGCGCGCGCTGAGGACCTTCGAGGCGGCGGCGCGTCACCTCAATTTCACCCGCGCCGCCGACGAGCTTGGGCTGACGCCGGCCGCGGTCAGCCACCAGGTCAAGGAAATCGAGGATCAGCTCGACCTGGTGCTGTTCACGCGCACCAGCCGCACCATGCGGCTGACGGAAGCGGGAAACGTGCTTCATGAAGCGTCGATCGACGCGCTCGACCTGCTCAACCGGGCGGTATCCCGCGCCCGCAAGATGACGCGCGGCACGGCGCTCTTGAAAGTGACGCTCGACGCCCAGTTCGCGACGAAATGGCTGATGCGCCGCATCGACGATTTCCGCCATCAGCGGCCAGGCATCGAACTGCGCTTCGACATCACCTACGATGTAAGGGACTTCGAGCGTGACGACGTCGATATCGGCATCCGGTTCGGCACCGGCAAATATCCGGGGCTTGCCGCGCACCGGTTGTTCGACAACATCATCATCCCGGTGTGCAGCCCGGCCCTGCTCGCTTCAGGCCCGCCGCTCAATGAACCGCGCGACCTCTTCCGGCACACGCTCGCGCATATCGAATGGTCGCGGCAAGGCGTCACCTGGCCGAACTGGAGCATGTGGATGCAGGCGGCCGGCGTCGACGATTTCGACGACAGCCGCACCCTCGTCTTCGGCTCCTCGACCGATGCCACCCAGGCGGCCCTCGACGGAAATGCCGTGGCGCTGGCCGACTTCGCCATGGTCGCCAACGATTTGTCGCAGGGGCGCCTCGTGCGCCCCTTCGAGCTCGGCATCAAGGTCGCGCCGGAATTCGCCTATTTCCTGGTCTATCCTCAAACCGTGAAGGACGATGCCCGCATCGCCGCGTTTCGTGAATGGCTTCTCGAGGAGGCGGCAAAGACGCACGGCACGGAGAAGGCATAGGCGGCCGCCGGGCCTGTCTTTCGGTCACGACCGGGCGTTATGGCCGAAGATCATGCGCGTGTATTTCTTCCACGTCCATTTCACGCTCTTGTAGAGACGCGGGTATCTTTTCGCCGAAATGGACGTCTCGAACGCCCCGTTTTCGCTGCCCTGTTCGACAATCGGCCGTTCGAACCACAGCATTTCAATGCCGAGCTTCTCGTCCATCTGTTCGACCTGGTGATCGATCGAGGTGTAGATCTTGTTCTGCTCGATCCAGGCGCAACGGGCTTCAGCGACGGGGCGGGTGATGAGGTAGGAATCCGTGCATCTGGCATGCAGCGCCGGGTAGAGCCATTGGCCCTTCCGCAGTTTCCAACTCGGCGTGTAGTAGTTGCTGCCGTTGCCGAGATAGATGACAGCCTTGCGCGCAGGGCTGCCGAGTTCGGAAAGCCCCTGCCGGAACTTGGCGACGAAGTCGCGGGCGAGGAAGACGTCGTCCTCGAAGACCAGGCAATAGGGCAGGTCGGTTTCGAGGAAATCGCGCCAGATGCCGACATGTTTCAACGCCAGCGAAACGGCCGCCGGGTGGGTAAAGGCGGGCGCGACCAGCTCGTCGCGGATCTGCGGGGTGATGTCCGGCCGGTCCCAGTCCGTGTAAAAATAGACCGGCACGCCGCGCCGCTCGAATTCCCGCACGATGTGGCGGCGCCGGTCGTCATAGCCCTGTTTGACGTGGCAGATCCGGGTGAACACCTGGTCGCGTGGAAATCCGGACTCGTCGGCCATCGTCAGCGCGGCGCCTCAGCTAGCTGCGGCGCCGAACCAACCGATCACCGCGCCGATGATCAGCAAGACACCCAGCCAGTGGCCGCCGTCGATGAGGGTCAGGTCCCAGCCGAAATTCTCGTAGCGATGGTTGACCGACAGCGTCGTGGCGACAAAACCCAGCCAAAGGACGAAACCGAAGACAAGCCCGGCAACCAATGTCGGTTCACCGCCGGTCATCGCGGTGACGATCAGCGCCATGACGAGCGCCATGACCAGTTCGGCGATGAAGCTGATGACGAAAGGCAGCGGCGATTTCTTCATCGTCGCCGCATCAAGCTTGGCGGCTTTCAGCCACGGCTTGCTCAACGCCATGTACCAGGCGGCGCCGAACAGCCAGGCCAAGACGGCGGCCGCGATGACTGCCAGCCAGTTCACTGCTGAAAAATCCATGAGCTTCCCCCTCCAGATGCAGGTCGCGTGACATCTTTTTGTTTTGCCGCAATTCCCGTGGGAAAACCGCTAAGCACTTTTCCTGGAATTGCTCCATGAACTTTGTATCAGGCGCTTCGGCGATGGCGTCAAGCAAAGCGCCAGACGGTGGTGCGCTTGACCAGGGAATCCTCCAGCGCCCGCGTGACTTCGACTTCATAGACCGCAAGGGGCTCCAGCCCTGTTTTCGGCATATACGATCGGCCGGGATCGCCGACGAAGATCTCGGCGCCACGCGCCTTGAGCGTCGCGAACCACGGCATCAGGCGGTCGGCGAAGGATTTGTCGTAGAAAACATCGCCGGCCAGAATCACGTCCCAGCCCGCATCGGTGCCGATGCAGTCGGTGCCGAGGAAGTCGATCCCGACGCCATTGGCCTCGCCGTTGAGGCGGATCGCCGTGGCGCAGAACGGGTCGATGTCGGCGGCGATCACTTCGGCGGCGCCCGCCCGGACGGCGGCGATGGCGACGAGGCCGGAACCCGAGGCGAAATCGAGCACGCGCTTGCCCCGCACCGTGCCGGGATTGTCCAGGACATAGCGGGCGAGGCCCTGGCCGCCGGCCCAGGCAAAGGCCCAGAAGGGCGGCGGCAGGCCGATCTCGACCAGCTCGTCCTCGGTCCGCTGCCACAGATCGTGCGCTTCATCGGCGAGATGGAGCAGAATCTCGGGCACGTGCGGCGGCGCCATCAGCGCCGTATTGTCGAGGATGAATTGCTTCGCGCTGTGCGGGGTCAGTGCCGTCACGGCGCGGGCGTCAGGCCGCCCATGCGGCAGACTTCCTTCCATTCGGCCGGAGTGACCGGCTGCACGGAAAGCCGGCCAAGCCGCACCAATGCCATTTCGGCAAGCTTCGGATTGGCTTTCACCTGTTCCAGCGTCGGCGGGTTCGGCACATCGCGAACCGCGCGGATGTCCACGCACTCCCAGCGCGGATCGTCCGACGTGGTGTCGGGGTGGGCCAGCGCGCAGACTTCGGCGATGCCGACGATGTTGAGCCCCTCATTGGAATGGTAGAAGAAGCCGAGATCGCCGATCTGCATGGCCTTCATGTTGTTGCGGGCGGCGTAGTTGCGCACGCCGTCCCACTGCGTGCCGGCCTTGCCCTTGGCCTTCAACGCCTCGAAGGAGAAAACCGAGGGTTCGGATTTGAACAGCCAGTAGTTCATGTTTTCTCCTCCGTGCGATCCAGGTGCGGCAACCGGAATTAACTAGCCGCCGGCTTGTTGAACGTCCAGTTCCACTGGCGGATTTCGACGCTTTCGAACAGGCCGGCCTCGGCATAGGGGTCAGCGGCGGACAAGGCCTGCGCAGCGGCCAGATCGGGCGCCTCGACGACCACGAGGCTGCCATTGGGCTTGCCATCGGCATCGAGGAATGGACCGGCGAAGGCCAGCTTCTTCTGCGCATTCAGCCCTTCGAGGAAGGCGAGATGCTCGGGCCGCGTGTCGAGGCGCACCTGCAGGCTTCCGGGTTTATCCTTGCAAACAAAAGCAAACAGCATGGGTCTCTCTCCTGGTTGTTGGGATTGAAGTTGGGGATCAATCGTTGATTTCGGTCTTCAGCGGCCGGGTCATCAGGGCCGTCACCGCCTGGCGAATGGTGATGGCGCCGTCCAGTATGGCTGCGACAGCGGTAATGATCGGCGCGTCGATGCCGCGCTCGGCGGCAATACGGGCGGCGATCGCCGCCGTCGGCACGCCCTCGGCCAGCGGCAGCCCGGCAAGCGCCTTGCCTTGTCCAAGCGCCAGCCCGTAGGCGAAATTGCGCGATTGCGTGGATGAGCAGGTCAGCAGCAGGTCGCCAAGGCCGGAAAGCCCCATCAGGGTCTCCGGCCTGGCGCCGAAGGCCGCGCCGATGCGGCGCAGTTCGACGAAGCCGCGCGTTACCATTGCGGCCTGGGCGCTGGCGCCGAGCCCGGCGCCGGTAACCGCACCTGCGGCAATGGCAAAGACATTCTTCAAGGCGCCGCCGATCTCGACGCCGATCAGGTCGTCGCTGGAATAGCAGCGCAGGTTTTCAGCGGAAAAACGGGCGGCAAGGTCAGCTGCTAGCGCCTCATCATGGGCGGCGACCACCACCGCTGTCGGCAGGCCGCGGGCGACGTCGGTGGCGAAGCTCGGGCCGGACAGCGCGGCGACCGGATTTCGCGGCAGGATTTCCTCGACAATTGCCGACAGCAGGGCGCCTGTGTCGCGCTCGATGCCCTTGGCGCAGAGAACGAGCGGGATGCCGTCGGGCATATGATCCTTCGCTGCCGCCAGTGTCGCACGTAGCGATTGCGCCGGCGTCACCGCCAGCACGCAATCGGCCCCGGAGAGCGCCGTCGCGATGTCCGATGTCGCCTCGATGCCGGGCGCGATGGCGATGCCGGGCAGGTAGCGCGGGTTCTGGCCACGGCCGATCGCCGCCACGGTTTCCGGGTCGCGCGCGAACAGGCGCACCTTATGGCCGGCGCGCAGCATGGCCAGCGCCAGCGCCGTGCCCCAGGCGCCACCGCCGAGCACGGCAACTCGCCAGCTGCCGTTGCCGGGATCGCCGACGTCTTGGCCGCGCATCGCTTCACCAGTCATGCCTTGGCTCCGCGCCGGCCCGAACCGACCATCGGCGCCGAGATGCTGTCGAGCGGCCAGCGCGAGCGCGGCACGAAGTCGAAGCCGTTCTCCTGCGCCATGCCTTCGCGCAGCCGTTCGATGCCGGCCCAGGCGATCATCGCGGCATTGTCGGTGCAAAGTTTCAGCGGCGGTGCGACGAAGGTGAAGCCGGCGTCGGTGCAGAGCCGTTCCAGCGTTGCCTTGATGGTGCGGTTGGCGGCGACGCCGCCGGCAACCACCAGAGCCGGGTTCTTCGTGCCCGGAAATGTCTGGCTGAACCGCGCCAAAGCGCGCGAAACGCGGTCGGCTAGCGCATCGGCGACCGCCGCCTGGAAGGAGGCGCAGATGTCGGCGACGTCCTGGTCGCTCAAGGGTTCGATCGCCGTCGCCGCCTGGCGCACGGCGGTCTTCAGGCCGGAGAAGGAGAAATCGGGTTGCGCCGAACCCTTCATCGGACGCGGGAAGGCGAAGCGCTTGGCGTCGCCCGTCTGCGCCGCCTTCTCGACATTCGGCCCGCCGGGATAGGGCAGGCCGAGCATCTTGGCGGTCTTGTCGAAGGCTTCGCCGAGCGCGTCGTCGATGGTGGTGGCCCAGCGCTGATAGTCGCCGACGCCGCGCACGGCCAGGATTTGCGTGTGGCCGCCGGAGACCAGCAGCAGCAGATAGGGGAATTCAAGCCCGTCGGTCAGCCGCGCCGTCAAGGCGTGGCCTTCGAGGTGGTTAACCGCGATCAGCGGCTTGCCTGCTGCGGCGGCGATCGCCTTGGCCGTCATCAGCCCGACGATCAGGCCGCCGACCAGGCCGGGGCCGGCGGTGGCGGCGATCGCATCGATATCGGCAAGGGCCGTACCCGAATCGGCAAGGGCGGCCTCGACGATACTGTCCAGCGCCTCGACATGGGCGCGCGCGGCGATCTCGGGCACGACACCGCCGAAGGCGGCATGCTCTTCGATCTGGGACAGCACGATGTTGGACAGGATTTTCGGCGCGGCATCGCCCTCCAGCGCCACGACGCTGGCGGCGGTTTCGTCGCAACTCGTCTCAATGCCCAGAACGCGGATCAATTCGTCGCTGTCTCCAGAGATTGTGTAGCCAGGCGTTCCCCTTTAGGAGAGTGCCCGGAGAAGGCCTCGGTTATTTTAGCCGCATTTCTGCGACGCCAAGTGGCTCCACTTGGCTGCAAAATGCTCCGGCCGGGGGTTATCACGGACCGCGCGTCATGCAAACAACCTTGAAAATCGGAACACGCGGCAGCCCGCTGGCACTGGCCCAGGCGCATGAAACTCAGGCGCGGCTGATGGCCGCGCACGGCCTGCCGGCGGAAGCGTTCGAAGTCGTCGTCATCTCGACCAGCGGCGACCGCATCCAGGACCGGCCGCTGTCGGAAGCCGGCGGCAAGGGCCTGTTCACAAAGGAGATCGAAGAGGCTTTGCTGGCGGGCAAGATCGACATTGCCGTGCATTCGTCGAAGGACATGCCGACGCGATTGCCCGATGGCCTGGAACTCTCCGCCTTCCTGCCGCGCGAGGACGCGCGCGACGCCTTTGTCGGCAAGGCGGCGAAGACCATCGCCGAGCTGCCGCGCGGAGCCAAGGTCGGTTCGTCGTCGCTCAGGCGGCAAGCACTGATCCGCCGCATGCGGCCGGATCTCGACGTGGTGATGTTCCGCGGCAATGTGCAGACGCGGCTGCGCAAGCTCGACGAAGGGGTCGCGGCCGGCACCATCCTCGCCTTTGCCGGGCTGAAGCGGCTTGGCCTGGAGCATGTCGCTACCGATTTGATGCCGCTCGACATTTTTCCGCCGGCACCTGGCCAGGGGGCGATCGGCATCGAGACGCGCATCGGCGACCCTGACGTCGAAAGGATGCTGGTCGCCATCCACGATGTGCCGACCGGACAGGCGCTGGCGTGCGAACGCGCCTTCCTGGCGGCGCTCGACGGTTCCTGCCGCACGCCGATCGCCGGCTATGCGGCGATCGAGACCGGAAAGCTTTCTTTCGCCGGGCTGATCATCTCGCCCGACGGCACGCAGTCGCACACGGTCGAACTGCGGGGGCTGGCGCAGGATGCCGCCCGCATCGGCGAGGAGGCCGCACGTTCGGTGCGGGCCAAGGCCGGTGAAAAGTTCTTCGACGGCTGGCTCTGAACATGCTTCGCGTCCTGGTGACCAGACCGGAGCCGGGCGCCTCGCGCACGGCGCGGCGGCTTCAGCATATAGGGTTCCAGCCGATTCTCCTGCCGTTGACCGAAACGGTGGCTTTGCCGGCCGACGCCGGGTTGGTTCCGGATGACGCTGCCGCCGTCGCTGTCACCAGCGCCAATGCCGTGCGCCATGCCCCGAAAGAGGTGATCGCGGCGCTGGCTGACCTGCCTTGCCATGCCGTGGGCGCCAGGACCGCCGAGGCAGCGCGTAAGATGGGGTTCTCTTGCGTCATTGAAGGTTCCGGCGATGCCGAGGCGCTGGCCGACAGCATCGCGGCAACGCTTCCCGGCAAGGCAATCGCCTATCTCTGCGGACGCGTGCGGTTTCCGGTGTTCGAGCAGAGGTTGAAGGAGGCGGGAGTCCAGGTCCGCGCCGTGGAGACCTACGACACGCTGCCGGTGCGGCATTCCGACGACACCGTCCTCGCGCTGCTGTCCGGCCAGCCGGTCGATGCGGTGCTGCTCTATTCGGCCAAGGCGGCCGCCGCGATGCAGGTCTTGACCAAACGGCCTGCCCTGCAAGAGGCCTTTGAAAAGACGCTGTTTTTCGCACTTTCCGCGCGCATCGCCGCTGCTTTCGACGGCGGCGCCGGCACAGCAATCCGCATTGCCGCACAGCCCGACGAGGAGGCGTTGCTGGCGCTTTTGCCGGTGCTGCCCTGAGCCGCGTCATCACACCGCCCCTTTTCACCGCTTGGTGATGTGCTAGACCCTTTCTGAACCATCACGCGCCCCCAGGCGTTGAGACGAAGCGAATTTTGCGGAGCCCAGGCATGGTCAAGACGCCGAAGATGCGACACTCGAAAAGCCGCCGCGAGCCGGTGACCATCGATCTCGAGCCCGGTGCCGTGTCTCGCATCGTCGACGAGGATGCCGCCAAGGCAGCGGCCCAGGCCGACGAGGCGAAGGAAGCCGCCGATGCCTCGCAGCCGGAGGCTCCCGAAGAGCCGGTGCACGCCGACCAGACCGATCTCGAACCCTGGGAGCATGCCGATGGCGTGGGGCAGGCCGGGGCGGAGCCGTCCGCGCAGGCCAAGGCCGTTGAGCCGGAACTGCCCTATCCCGGTTCGGATAAGCCAGCCGATCGCCCTGCCGCCTCCGACTACACTTTCGAGGACGCATCGGCCAAGCGCAGCGACGACAGGCAGGAAAAAACCCAGACGCGGGAGGAAAAGATGGCGCCGACACCTCCGGCAAAGCGTGGCGGTCTCAACGGCATTGCCGCCGGCATTATCGGTGGCGTCATTGCGCTCGCCGGCGCCGGCGGCTTGCAATTTGCCGGCGTGCTTGGCGCGCCGGGTTCCGGCGCGGGAGTCTCGCTCGACGGCGTCAATGGCGAGATTGCTTCGCTGAAGAGCGACATCGCCAGTCTCAAGGAAGCCGGCGGCAACAACGATGCAGCGGCGAAGGTGGTCGGGCTTTCCTCTGGGCTGGAGCAGGTAAAGGCCGATATCGCGGCGCTGAAATCGGCGGTCGAAAAGGGCGGCGCTGGTGACAATGCCGGGCTTGCCGCCCTTGGCGACAAGGTCAAGCAGATCGAGACCGCGGTCGCGGCGCTGGGCAAGGCCGGCAGCGCAGCACCGGTCGATCTCGCCCCGCTCAACGAGAAACTGGCCGGTCTCGACGCGCTGGTGAAATCGGCGGGCGAGGCGGCCAAGGCGCAGGACGGCCGGCTGACCGCGCTGGAACAGTCGGTGTCGCAGCTTTCCGGCAAGGTCGACGCCCAGGCGTCGCAGCCGAAGATCGCGCTCGCCATCGCCGCTTCGGCGCTCAAGTCGGCACTCGACCGCGGCGCGCCATTCTCGGCCGAACTCGATACGCTGGCGGCGATCTCGCCCAATGCTCCGGAGCTTGCGACCTTGCGGCCCTATGCCGAAAAGGGCGTGCCGACCCGCACCGAGATCGCCGCGCAGATGGATGCCGCCGCCAATGCCATGGTCGCCGCCGCCACGCCGGTGGATGACAATGCCGGCTTCCTGCAGAACCTGATGTCGAGCGCCGAATCGCTGGTCAAGGTCCGGCCGATCGGCGCCGTCGAGGGTCCGGGCGCGCCGGAAACCGTGGCGCGCATGGAAGTGGCGGTCACCCAGGGCGACTACGCCAAGGCGCTGAGTGAATACAACTCGCTGCCCGAAGCCGTGAAGGCCGCCGGCGCCGACTTTGCCGGCAAACTGAAGGCGCGCATCGAGGTCGAAACCCAGGTCGACGCGCTGATCTCCGGCGCCATGAAGGCATGAGGGCAACAATATGATCCGCCTGCTCGCCTTCCTCATCGTCGTCTTCGCACTCGGGCTGGGCTTTGCCTGGCTGGCCGACCGGCCCGGCGACATGGTCGTCACCTTCAACGGCTATCAGTACCAGGTCAGCCTGATGGTGGCGGCGGTAGCCATCGTCGCCGTCGTTGCGGCGGTGATGATCGCGTGGTGGCTGCTCAAGTCGCTGTGGAACAGCCCCTACACCATCTCGCGCTATTTCCGCGTGCGCCGCCGCGACCGTGGTTACCAGGCGCTGTCGACCGGCATGATCGCCGCCGGCGCCGGCGACGGCGCGCTGGCCCGCAAGAAGACCAAGGAAGCGGCCAAGCTGATCCGCTCCGACCAGGAGCCATTGATCCATCTGCTCGAAGCGCAGGCGTCGCTGCTCGAAGGCGACCATGAAGGCGCTCGGCAAAAGTTCGAGAGCATGCTCGACGATCCCGAAATGCGGCTGCTTGGCCTGCGCGGGCTTTATCTCGAAGCCGAAAGGCTGGGCGACCGCAACGCCGCGCGGCACTACGCCGGCCGCGCCGCCGCCGTTGCGCCGCAACTCGCCTGGGCGGCGGAATCGACGCTGGAGGAACTGACCGCGCGCGGCGACTGGGACGGCGCCTTGAAACTGGTCGACGCGCAGAAGTCGACGCGGCAGATCGAGCGCGACGCCGCCAATCGCCGCCGCGCCGTGCTGTTGACCGCCAAGGCGCAGTCGCTGGCCGACAGCGATCCCAATGCTGCCAGGACAGCGGCGCTCGAGGCCAACAAGCTGCAGCCGGATTTCGCGCCGGCAGCCGTTGCTGCGGCGGCAGCGCTGTTCAAGCAGAACGATGTGCGCAAGGGCTCGAAGATCCTGGAAACGGCCTGGAGGGCCGAGCCGCATCCGGAGATCGCCGAACTCTACACCCACGCCCGTCCGGGCGACGCCGTGCTCGACCGCCTCAACCGGGCGAAGAAGCTGCAGGAGCTGAAGAAGAACCACGCCGAATCGTCGATGACGGTGGCGCGGGCCGCGCTCGACGCGCAGGATTTTTCGACCGCCCGCCGCGAGGCCGAGGCGGCGATCCGGATGGACCGCCGCGAGGGCGCCTATCTGCTTTTGGCCGACATCGAGGAGGCCGAGACCGGCGACCAGGGCAAGGTGCGGCAGTTGCTCTCCAAGGCGGTGCGGGCGCCGCGCGATCCGGCTTGGGTCGCCGACGGCGTCGTGTCGGAGCGCTGGGCGCCGGTGTCGCCTGTCACCGGACGGCTCGACGCCTTCGAGTGGCGCGCGCCGATGGAGCGGCTTGGCCAGTTGATCGACAGCCGCGACGATGCGCCTGAGACCACGGCGCCGGTGATCGGGGCGCTGGCGAAGCCGGCCAGTGAAATGCCGATCGACGCGATCGAACCGGCCACGGCGGGCAGCGAGACGACGGCAAAAGGGACCGACAGAAGCGAGGACCACGTCACGCCGGTCACGGCGGCGGCCTTCGCGGCGGTGCCGGACGATGCCGAGGCGGTCGAGCCGGCGGAAGAACTGGCGCGCCTGCCGGACGATCCGGGCGTCGATCCGGACGAGGAAGCGGAAAAGGCGCCGCGCCGGTTCCGGCTGTTTTGAATTTGGGCCGGCTCTTGGGCCGTTGGGGAATGGATTGATGTTCGAACGCGTTCTGTCGTTTCTCAGGGATTTGCCGGCCGGCGCCGGCGCGCAACCCAGCACGGACGATCCGCGCGTCGCGGCCTCGGCGCTGCTCTATCATGTGATGAACGCCGACGGCGTGCGCCAGGATGTCGAATGGGAGCGGTTCAAGTCGGTGCTTTCCGAGAGCTACTCGATCAGCGGCGCGGAACTCGAAGCGCTGGTCGCCGCCGGCGAACGGGCCGACAATGAGGCGATCGACCTCTATGCCTTCACCAGCGTGCTCAAGCGCCATCTCGATGCCGAAGGACGCAAGGCCTTTATCGGCCTGATGTGGGAGATCGTCTATGCCGATGGCGAACTGCACGAGCTCGAGGACAATACGGTTTGGCGCGTCGCCGAGCTGATCGGCGTCGAGCGCCACGACCGGGTCGAGGCGCGCCGCAAGGCGGCGGCGCACGCGCCGGGCGCCCGTGGAACATCCAGCGACGAATAGACGGGATCTCGCCTGACGATGCCGCGCGCAACGAGCTCGAAGCCAAAAATCCTGATCGTGCTGCATCAGGAGAATTCGAGCCCCGGACGTGTCGGCCACATGCTCATCGAAGAGGGTTTCGAGCTCGACATCCGCCGCCCGCCGCTTGGCGACGCCTTGCCGGAAACGCTGGACGGCCACGCCGGCACGGTGGTGTTCGGCGGGCCGATGAGCGCCAATGACGAGGACGAGTTCGTTCGCCGCGAGACCAACTGGCTGGAAATCCCGCTACGGGAGAACCGGCCATGCCTCGGCATCTGCCTCGGCGCGCAGATGCTGGTCAACCATCTCGGCGGCAAGGTCGAGGGGCACGGCGAGGGGCTGGTCGAGATCGGCTGGTATCCGCTGAAGGCAACCGAGGCCGGCAAGAAGCTGATGCACTGGCCCGAAATGGTCTACCAGTTCCACCGCGAGGGTTTTTCCCTGCCGAGGGATGCGACCCTGCTGGCGACGGCCGAGACCTATCCCAACCAGGCCTTTCGCTACGGCGACAATGCCTGGGGCATCCAGTTCCACGGCGAGTTGACCCGGGTGATGATGCAGCGCTGGGTGGTGCGCGGCGCGCATCGCTTCGAACTGCCGGGCGCACAGCCCGGCCGCGATCACCTCGGCGGCCGGCTGATCTGGGACATGCATCTGAAACGCTGGCTGGACGAGTTCTTGCGGATGGTGTTTGGCAGACCGGCAGTGCGGTAGCTCTATCGTCACTCTGGACGGAGAACCGCTCTTGCGGCTCCTCTAGGGTTCGAGCACCGGCCGAAGGAAGCTGCGCTCGTAGCTTAGGATGCTGCGATTGCGTTTTTCCGTTTCAAACACCTCCTGGCATTCCGGGTCGGCGGCCATCCGCTTGCGATAGTCCTCGTAGTCGGCAAGGCTCGGAAAGCTGAACATGGCGTAGGCGATATTGTTGGCTCCTTCGCTCGGAAGGAAATAGCCATGATGGTTTCCGCCGAGGCGATTGACCAGGCCGATCCAGCGACGGCCATATTCTTCAAACTCGGCAAGCTTGTACGGATCGATGACATATTTCAGGTAACAGGTAATCATGGCAGCTCCTGTGACAGGGTAATCATGCTGAGCATCAGTTTCGCCCGTTGAGGTGGCGCACCTTGCGCAACTGCGGGAACAGCCACGCCCACAACCCCGCCACCGCGATCGCACCAACACCGCCGATCACCACGGCAGGCACCGTGCCGATCAGCGCCGCCATGGTGCCGGCGCGGAATTCGCCGACTTCGTTGGAGGCGCCGACGAAGACCTGGTTGACGGCGTTGACGCGGCCACGCACCTCGTCCGGCGTCCACAACTGGATCAGCGTCTCCCTGATATAGACGCTGAACATGTCGGTGGCGCCGAGGAGGGCGAGTGCGACGATCGACAGCCAGGTGACGGTCGACAGGCCAAACAATACCGTGCAGGCGCCGAAGGCCGCGACGAAGCCGAGCATGATCTTGCCGGCATTGTCGCGAAGCGGGTGCCCGGCCAGCCATACCGCCACGCAGATGGCGCCGATGCCGGGCGCCGAGCGCAACAGGCCGAGGCCCCACGGGCCGAGTTCAAGAATGTCGCGCGCATAGACCGGCAGCAATGCCGAGGCGCCGGACAGGAGCACCGCGAAGAGGTCGAGCGAGATGGCGCCGAGCACGATCTTCTCGCTCCAGATGTAGCGGAAGCCGGCAAACAGCGTCTCCATGGAAGGCTTGTCGGTGGCGGTCCGCTGGGCGGGCCTGGGAATGGTGAAAATCAAAAGGGCGGCAACCAGCATCAGGATGGCGGCGGTGCCATAGGCCGCTTCCGCCGACACGCCGTAGAGCAGGCCGCCGGCAACCGGTCCAACGATGGTCGCCGTCTGCCAGGCGGACGAGTTCCAGGCAATCGCGTTGCCGAAATCCTCCGGCGGCACCAGATTGGCGAACAGCGACGAAGAGGCTGGTCCGTAAAAGGCGCGCGCCATGCCGAACAGCGCCAGAACCACAAAGATCGGCAGCGGACTGACGAGGCCGCGAAGCGTGAAGTACAGGAGAACGAGCGCGCAGCCTGCCTCGGTCACCGTCGACAATGCCATGATCAGCCGGCGGCCGAAACGGTCGGCGACGACGCCGGTGACCAGCACCAAAAGCAGGGACGGCAGGAACTGGACGATGCCGACGATGCCGAGATCGAAGGGATCGCGCGTCAGATCATAGATCTGCCAGCCGACGGCGACAGAGACGATCATGGTCGCGAAAGTGGTGAGGAAGCGCGCCGTCCAGTAGCTGAGGAAGGCTTTGTGCCGGAAGGCAGCGTAGCGCTGCTCAGGTGAAGTTTGTGCTGATGTCATGGAGAGAGGCCCCGTTGCGATGGCATTGATCGGCGGGGCACTTCCCGGATGGGCGCTGGTCCGACCAATGGAACGTCTAACAAAGTTCGCGGCGGGATGTGCGTTAAAATCAGGCCTGGATCAAGGGATTTCCGGACTGTTCCTTCGATCGCACAAGGACGTTACTGCCGCAGCGCGGCCGAAATGGCGTCCAGCCCGCCCCTCAATTCAGCTTCCGTTGGCCAGCCGAAACCGACGCGGAAGAAGCGCTTTTCCATCTCGAACCAGTGGCCCGGTCCGACATAGGTGCCATGGTTTTCCAGCAGATTGAGATAGAACTTGTCGAGGTCGAAGCCTGGTTCGACGTTGAGGCGCGGGAAGCCGACGACACCGCCTTCGGGCCTGATCCAGTCGACCAGCGGTTCCCGGTCGATCCAGGCCTGGACGATGTCGCGACGCTTGGCCATTTCGGGCAACAGGGCTCCGAGGAAAGCGTCCCGGCGCTCCAGCATGCCGCGCGCAATGCCTTCGTCGATGACGCTGCCGCAGATGCCGATCTGCTCCTTGGCGGCGAGGAATGTCTCTTGCAGCGCGGCATCCCTGGTGATCAGCCAGCCGATGCGGATGCCGGGAATGCCGAAGGCCTTCGACAGCGAAGAGACGCTGATCGCCTTCTTGCTGAGCGAAGCCGCCGACGGCAGGCGCCGGCCATAGGAGAGGTCGCGATAGGTCTCGTCGACCAGCAAATGGCAGTTGCGGCTTTCCGCGAGCGCCACCAGCGCGTCGAGATCGGCGCGAGACATCATCGTGCCGGTCGGGTTGTGCGGGCAGGTGACGCTGATCAGTTTCGTGTTCGGCCGCACCGCCGCCCTGACAGCCTCGACATCGATGGCGAAGCTGTCCTCGAAAGCGAGGTCGACAAAGCTGATGGCGCAGCCGATCGCGCGCGGGGTTTCGATGTTGGTGGCATAGTTGGGCCTGATGACGACGAGATGATCGCTCGCCGACAAAAGCGATGTCGAGATGATGAACAGCGCGCCAGCGGCACCGGCGGTGACCAGGACATCGTCAGGCGAGACGCCGGCATCCTGCGCCGCGATCAGCGCGCGCAGTTCCTTGTCGCCGCGATGCTCGCCGTAGAACAGCGTGAGATCAGGCAGCGACAGGCCGATGTCGGAAAGCTTCTGGTCGGCGATCGAGCTTTCGGAGAGATTGAAGCGGATGCGGTCGTAGCCGTATTCCTCCGGCGCTTCCTTCTCGATCACCATCCTGGTGTAGTTCATGGCTTCCCCCGGATCACCCTTGCCTGGTCTATCCAAGCCACAAAAACAGGAAGCCTGCCAAGGCGGTTTCGCCGGCAGGCTCCTGTTCCAGTCGTTCTAAATATTGGCTCAGGCCTGAATGCTCAGGCCGAAACCTTGACCTTGCGGCCCTTGGCCTTGACGGGCATGACCTCGGCGGCCTTGCGGCCGAGGCCGATCGACTTCGCCAGTTGCGAGCGCGAGGCCGCGTAATTCGGCGCAACCATCGGATAATCCGACGGCAGGCCCCATTTGGCGCGGTAGGCGTCCGGCGTCAGGCCGAAATGCACGCCGAGATGGCGCTTCAGCGATTTGAACTTCTTGCCGTCCTCAAGGCAGATGATGAAATCCGGCGTCACCGACTTCTTCGGGTTGACCGCGGGAACGAGCGGGGCGGCCACCGGCACGGCCGGCTTGCCGAGCCCGCCGATCGAGGTGGCGACGCTGGCGATGAGGTCGGCCAGGCCGGAGGCGGGCAGGCGGTTCTTCTCAACGTAGGCGGATACGATGTGGGCGGTCAGCTCGAGAAGGTCGATGCGAGCGTCGTTGCTATCGTCGGTCAATGTTTCCTCCGTCTATGGTGCACGGCCTCGAAAATGGGGATCGTTTTCGAAAGGGCGAGGCACAAAATCGAAAAAGATGCTGAAGCGTCTCTGGCGTATCCAGTGAAGCACGCGGGGGCAGCGCGCGAAATTCCTAGTCGGCAAATCTGCGCAACGCAATGATCAAGCGCGGCGCCACACGTTATTTTGAACAACTATACTAAACTGTAATACTATCAGACAATCAGGGCTTTGTCTCGCCACAGACGAAATCCGCCTTCGAAGGCGCGTGTGTTGTCACCGCGCCTAGCCTCGGCTGGTAACGTGTCGAGCTTGTCGACATTGCCGCCGCCGATGACGACATAGTCTGGCTGCAGGGCGGCGCGCAGCCGGGTGACGACGTCGAAGACATATTTGCGCCACTTCTTCTTGCCGCGCTTTTCCAGGCCGCGCTCGCCGACATAGTCCTCGAAACTCTGGCCTTTCCTGTAGGGAAGATGGGCGAGCTCCATCGGCTGCCCGACATTGTCGAAGACCATCGCCGCGCCGAGGCCGGTACCGAGCCCGAGGAACAGCATGCGCCCGCCTTCATAGCTGCCGATGGCCTGCATCAGCGCATCATTGACCACCTTGACCGGCTTGTTGAACTGCGCGGCGAAATCGAAGCCGGCCCAGCCCTTGCCGAGATTCTTGGGGTCGAGCACCGGCTTGTTGTGACGCACCGGACCGGGATAGCCCATCGAGATGACGTCATAGGACAGGCCCTCGGCGAGCTTCTTCACCTTGTCGATCATCTGCTGCGGCGTCAGATCCGGGCCGGAATCGTCGCGGCGCTCCTCGCCGCCGGCGCTGGTCAGGATCTTGACGTGCGAGCCGCCAATGTCGATCGTCAGCACGATCTGCTCGGCGCCCAATGCCGGTTGCTTCACTGCCTTGGCCATCGCGTCCCCTCCACTTCTACCAACGGAACTCATGCCACCGGGTCGATCCAGCCATTGGGCGGCCCGAAGCCGGCCATGGCGTCGGCCGGTCCCCATGTCTTCGGCTCATAGAGATGCGGCGGCGTGGTGTCGCCAAGCACCGGGCCGACGATGCGCCAGGCGAGCTCGGCCGCGTCCTGGCGGGTGAAGAGCTGGCCGTTGCCGTTCATGGCGTCGCCGATCAGCCTTTCGTAAGGCGGCATGTCGGCCTTGCTGTCGTCGAGCGCCGTCAGCTCCACCTGCTCGCCGACCATGTCGTCGCCGGGCGCCTTGCGCTGCGCGCCGATGGCGATCACCACCTGCGGGTCGATGCGGAAGCGCACGTAGTTCTGGTCGGCGGGCTTGATCGGGTCGAAGACGTCGAGCGGCGGGCGCTTCAGCCGCACCACCACCTCGGTGACATGCACCGGCATGTTCTTGCCGGCGCGGATGAAGAACGGCACGTCCTGCCAGCGCCAGGTGTCGACGAAGAAGCGCACCGCTGCGAAGGTCTCGACCGGCGAGTTCGGCTTGACGCCGGGCTCGGCGAGGTAGCCGGTGAACTGGCCGCGTACGACATCGTCTTTCGTCAGCGTCCGGATTGCCCTCAGCACCTGGACCTTCTCGTCGATCAAATCGTCGGCGGAGCGGCCGACCGGCGGCTCCATGGCCAAAAGCAAGAGGATGTTGAGCAGGTGGTTCTCGATGACGTCCCTGATGCAGCCGACATCGTCATAGAATTTTCCGCGCCCCTCGATGCCGAAATCCTCGGCCATGGTGATCTGCACGCTTTCGACGAAGTTGCGGTTCCAGATCGGCTCGAGAAAGGAATTGGCGAAGCGGAAATAGAGCAGGTTCTGGATCGCTTCCTTGCCGAGATAGTGGTCGATGCGGAAGATCGACTGTTCGTCGAACACCAGATGCAGCACACGGTTCAGCCAGCGGGCCGATTGCAGATCGTGGCCGAACGGCTTTTCCACCATCAGCCGCGCGCCATGCGCGGTGCCCGATTGCTCCAACCCTTGCACGACCGTTTCGAACATGGTTGGCGGCACCGCCATGTAGTGCAGCGGCCGCCGGGCGCTGCCGAGTGCTGTCTTCAGCTTCTCGAAAGTGGCCGGATCGCGATAGTCGCCGCTGACATAGCGCAGCAGCGAGGCGAATTTGGCGAACACCTTCTCGTCGATCTTGCCCAGCGCATTGACGATGCCGTCGCGGGCGCGGGCCTGCAACTGCTTGATGTCCCAGGCGTCGAAGGCGACGCCGATCACCGGTTCGGTGAGCGTGCCCTTGGCGACCATCTGGTAAAGTGCTGGGAATATCTTCTTGTGGGCGAGGTCGCCGGTGGCCCCGAAGAGTACCAGCGTGTCGGACCGTTCCTGGCTCATGCGTGCGTCTCCCGCTGTGGCGTCACTTGCCGGCCTTCGGCTTTTCGACATGGCCGCCGAAGGCATAGCGCATGGCCGACAGAAGCTTGTCGGCGAATTCGGATTCGCCTTGCGAGGAGAAGCGGTCGAACAGCGCCGAGGACAGCACCGGTGCCGGCACGCCGGTGTCGATCGCGGCCTTCAGCGTCCAGCGTCCTTCGCCCGAATCCGAGACGCGGCCGCCGAACTGCGCCAGGCCTGGATCGCTCTTCAGCGCGCCGGCGGTGAGATCGAGCAGCCAGGAGCCGATCACACTGCCGTGCCGCCAGACTTCGGCCACCTGGGGAAGGTCGATGTCGAACTGGTAGTATTGCGGGTTTTCCAGCGGGCTGGTCTCGGCGTCCGCCGTGCGTTGCCGCTTGCCGGCATTGGCCGACTTCAGGATGTTCATGCCTTCCGCATACGCGGCCATGACGCCATATTCGATGCCATTGTGCACCATCTTGACGAAGTGGCCGGCGCCGCTCGGTCCGCAATGCAGATAGCCGAAGGGCGCGGTGCCGGCGGCCTTGTCGGGAGCCGGCGCGCCGGCATCGGCGCCGGGCGCCAGCGTGGCGAAGACCGAATCGAGGTGCTGCACCGCCACGTCGGGACCGCCGATCATCAGGCAGTAGCCCCGCTCCAGACCCCAGACGCCGCCGCTGGTTCCGACATCGACAAGATGGATGCCCTTGGCGGCCAGTTTCGCCGCCTGATCGACGGCGTCGTGATAGTAGGAATTGCCGCCGTCGATGACGATGTCGCCGGGTTCCATCAGGGCCGAGACCTGATCGATGATCTTGCCGGTGATCGCCGCCGGCAGCATCAGCCAGACACAGCGCGGCTTGGCGAGCTTGCCGACGAATTCCGTCAGGGAGGCCGCGCCGAGCGCGCCGTCGCTCACCAGAGCCGCGACGCTGGCCGGATTGATGTCGTAGACGACGCATTCATGGCCGTCGCGCATCAGGCGCCGCACCATGTTGGCGCCCATCCGGCCCAGTCCCATCATTCCGATCTGCATGGTTTCGTCCTGATTGCTTGAGGAAAGAGAAAATCGAGCGGCCCGGCTGCGTTAATCATGATGCGTCGATGCCGACGCTGAAGTCGACATTCTCCCAACGCATCGCATCGGGCCAGAAAAAAGTGAACACGATTGCTGTTCCCGCCGCCAATCCGGCGACCGGCAGGTCGACCAGATGGACGCCAAAAGCGTTTTCCCTTGTCTTGTGGTCCTGGATCGTCAGCCAATTGTCGCTGCTCCAATGGACGACGCCGGGCGCCGAAAGCTCGACGCGCAAAGCCTTGCCGGCGGGAAAAGAGCGGATCTTGTTGTTGAAGCGCCATATCCTGAGCGGCGAGCCTGTCTTGCCCTTGATGTAGCGCTCGACGCCTTGCGGCGGCGTGTCGAAGACCACGCCGTCGCGCAGCGAGCGCAGCAGCTTGATGTGCTCGGCATGCGCCCAGACCAGCGGCATGGCGCTGCCCGACGGTTTGCCCAGCCACAGCTCGCGGCCCGGCACATCCGGGCTGTCCCAGACCTGTTCCGGCAGCAGCCCGCCCAGGCCCGCCGAACGCTCGAAGGTCTCCAGAAGCCGCGCGGCTTTCTCCTTGCGGCCGGCGGCTAGCTCGTAATGCGCCCGCTCGCCGGTGAGCAGGGGCCAGGCGCGTCCCTGGCCGGTGCCGTCGAAAGGCGCGCCATCCTCGTGCTCGCCATAGCCGTCGTCGGTATAGCGGTACCAGACCGGGCCTTGCGGCAGATCGCAACGCAAAAGCGTATCGACGGCCTTGACGGTGTCGACGATGCGCGGATCGTCAGCCGGCCTAAGGCCAAAGCGAACCAGGGCCAGAGCGTCCGGGCTGATTATGGCTTGCGCCGGTTTATCGGTGTCTGCCGGCGGACGGTTCTTGATCGGCACGAAGCCGTCCCTGGGTGAAGCGGCGCCCGCATCGTCCGGCGGCGTGATGCGGACATAGTAGCCTGTGACCCCGGCCTCGATGCAGAGCTGGGTGCCCGTGACATAGGTCCAGCGTTCGACCTGATCGTTCCAGCAATCAGCGGTTTCGCGCAGGTAGTTTGCCGGCTCACCCTTTCCGGCGATATCCAGCATATCGGCGGCGGCAAGCAGCGCGGCGATCTCGACGGCCAGCGTGAACGGGCTGTATCCGGCGTCTTCCTCCCAGCGGTCTTCGCCGGTGACGGGGCCGTTGCGCACGACATAGGAGGCGGCGGTTTCGATCATGGCCAGGAAATCGGCGAGCCTGGCGCGCGGCAGGTGGCCCGCCCGGCGCAAGGCGTCGGCAAGAAGCAACGGAAAGGCGCATTCATCCATCTGGATGCCGGGCCAATAGGCTGACCCGTCCGACCAGACATTCTGCGGCCAGTGACCGTCCGGCTGCTGGATCGAGCGCAGATAGGTCAGGATCTGCAACGCCTGCTTGCCGTCGCCGGCGGCAAGGAAGCCGCCGGCGGTCTCGACCAGGTCGCGCGGCCAGACCAGATGGTAGCCGCCCAGATCGTCGTCGCCCTTGTTGAAGCCCCACGGGATCGACAGGCTGGCAACGGCAGCACCCGGTCTGGCGACCGAGAGATGCGAGGCCAGGACCGCTGCACTCACGCGATAGGTGTTCAGCCCGGAGGCAGCATGTCGGTCGAGCTTCTCAAGCCTGGCCTGGAATGCCCTCCAGTTTTCGACATAGGTTTCGGCGGCGGCTTCGAAACCCTGTTTGAGACTGGCCAGCGCCAGGTCGGCGGCTGCTTGCGGCGACGCGCCGAAGCCAAGCGCCAGCAGGGCCGTGGTTTTGCCGGCGGAAAAACCGATCTCGCCGGTCAGGGCGACATTGCCGTCTTCCGCCCGCTGGCAGGAGGGATCGAGTGCGCCGCCGTTGCGCAATTGCTGCCATCCGTCGGAGAAACCGACATAGCCGGCCGAACAGCCATTCCAGGGCAGTGAGGAGGCCAGCGCCAGGGATACGCCGCGCCCCGTGGCGAAGAGCATGCGCTGGCCCTTGTGTTCGCCGACCCAGGCAGTGTTGCCCATGCCGGCGTTGACGAGGTGCGGCGCAAGCAGTGCGTAGATCTGGTAGTCGGTCGCCGAATTTTTCAGCGCGACGAATGCAATCTCCTGCAGCAGGACGGGCCGTTTCGGGTCCGTAATAATGCGCTTTTCGATACGGTAGGCGCCGTCCGCCGCGGTGTTGGTCAGCCTGTAGCCCGGCACGCCGTCCTCGAAGGGCGCCACTGCGTGCGCGGCGTCGCGCTTCTCTTCCGAGAAATAGCCATCGGGACCGGTGACGATCAGCTCCACGTCACGCGTGCAGGCGCTGTCGAGACCCGGATAGTAGATCTCGTTCAAGATGCCATGGCTGATGGTGAACCAGAGCGGGCTTTTGGCTGAAAGCGACGTCCCGACGCCACTCTTGGCGCTTGACGTCCAGCGCGCCGGAATACCCGGTGCGCCCGGGGGAACGATCGGCGTCACTGCCATTCCTGTCTGGCCTCCTGTGCGCATGCCTTACCCATCCACCGAGGCCATTTCAATCATTGCACCGCAAGTTGATCGGCTGGCTCATACTGATTGCAGTTGACAGGCCGCCGCGCCATCTGCATTTGTCTGACAATCGATAAAAAACAGGAATCCGGGCTCGACTTTCCACCTGAAATCCGCAGGACCAGCAACTCTTGGGAGGAGTATGACATGAAGAAACTGTTCGTATTAGGCGCCCTTGCCGCGATGCTCGCATCCGGCACCGCACTTGCCGACACCAGCGGCAAGAAGATTGCATTCTCCAACAACTACGCCGGAAATTCGTGGCGGCAGGCCATGCTCGACAGCTATGGCATCGTCACCAAGAAGGCGGTTGAAGACAAGATCGTCGGCGCGGCCGACATCTTCACCACCGCCGACAAGGAAGTGCCGACGCAGGCGGCGCAGGTGCAGAACCTGATCCTGCAGGGCTATGACGCCATCGTCATCAACGCCGCCTCGCCGGATGCGCTCAACGGCGCCATCAAGCAGGCCTGCGATGCCGGCATCGTCGTCGTCTCCTTCGACGGCACCGTCACGGAGCCCTGCGCCTACCGCGTCGTCGTCGACTTCAAGGACATGGGCAAGCAGGAAGTCGAGCAGATGGCCAAGTTCCAGCCCAAGGGCGGGAACCTTCTGGAAATCCGCGGCCTGGCCGGCACCTCGATCGACGATGCCATCCATGCCGGCATCCTCGAAGGCGTCGCCGCGCATCCCGAGTTCAAGATCGTCGGCTCGGTGACCGGCGACTGGGACCAGACGACGGCGCAGAAGGCGGTTGCGACCATCCTGCCCTCATTGCCCGACATCGTCGGCATCGTCGACCAGGGTGGTGACGGCTATGGCGCCGCACAGGCTTTCGCCGCCGCCGGCAAGCCGCGCCCGACCATCATCATGGGCAACCGGCAGGACGAGCTGAAGTGGTGGAAGGAACAGAAAGACAAGGACGGCTACAAGACCTGGTCGGCTTCGATCGCGCCCGGCGTGTCGTCGCTCGCCTTCTGGGTGGCGCAGCAGGTGCTCGATGGCCGCAAGGACATTCCGCACGATCTCTTGGTGCCGTATCTGGCCTTCACCCAGGACGACTTCGAGGCAGCCCTGCCGAAGATCAAGGAAGGCGGCGTCGCCACCCACGAATACACGCAGGAAGACGCCCTCGCGGCGATCAAGGCCAACATCAAGTAAATGTCGCGCCAGCGTTGCCCTTCGTACCATCGTGCGGATATTTCTAAGCATGCCTGAAGGGAACGCTGACTTCATCAGACTGAACGGCGCCGAAAAACATTTCGGCGCCGCCAATGTCGACATTGTAAGACTTGACGGTGCCGAAAAGCATTTCGGCGCCGTCAGGGCGCTGGGCGGCGTGGACTTCCATGTCCGGCCCGGTGAATGCGTCGGCCTGGTCGGCCACAATGGCGCCGGCAAATCGACGTTGATGCACATGGTGGCGGGCACGCTCACGCCGGACAGCGGCACGATCGGCGTGCATGGCGGCAGCGAGGACAACTACTCGGTGTCGCGGGCGCAAAAGCTCGGCATACGCTGCGTGTTCCAGGAACTGTCGCTGTGCCCCAATCTCAGCGTGGCCGAAAACACGCGCATCAACCACGCCTCGCTCTCGGGCCTCGGCTGGCGGCGCAAGGCGGCCTCCCTGATCACCGCCAAGCTCGACGAGATCTTCCCGGACCATGGTATTTCGGCCTCAGACATTGTCGGCGACCTGTCGATCGGCCGGCGCCAGATGGTCGAGGTGGCGCGCGCCTTCACGGTCACCCAGGACCGGCTCGACCTCGTCATCCTCGACGAGCCGACCTCGTCGCTTGACGCGCATACTGCTGGCCAGCTGCTGGCCTTCGTGCGCCGTTTCATTGCCGGCGGCAAAAGCTGCATCCTGATCTCGCATGTGCTGGGCGAGGTGCTCAGGAATGCCGACCGCATCGTGGTGATGCGCGACGGCAAGGTGGTCGTCACCGACGCGGCGAATGCCTTCGACCGCGACCGGCTGGTGACGGCCATGGGCGGCGCGGAAGCGCGCCAGAAGATCGCCGCCGAGATTGCCGCCGCCAAGCCGGCGGCCGGTCCGTTGCGGGTGCGGGCGCGTCCCGCCGCGCAGAAGGACGGCGCCGACCTTGTCGCCCGCGCCGGCGAGATCATCGGCCTTGCCGGGCTGGCGGGACATGGCCAGACCGATCTGCTCTTGGCGGTCTTCGCTGCTGCCTCACGCGCCAGGGCAGGCATCGAGGTAACCGCGCCGGTGGCGCTGGTCGCCGGCGACCGGCAGTCGGACGGCATCTTTCCGCAATGGTCGATCGCCGAGAACATCGGCATCCGATCGCTGGCGCGCCTGCGCAGCGGCCTGCTGATCTCGCCGCGGCGCGAGGCCGAACTGGCCCAGTTCTGGCAGAAGAAGATCGGCATCCGCACGCCCGACATGAACAACAACATCTTCTCGCTGTCGGGCGGCAACCAGCAGAAGGCGCTGTTTGCCCGCGCGCTCGGCTCCGATGCCCAGATCGTGTTGATGGACGATCCGATGCGCGGCGTCGACATCGGCACCAAGCTGGAAGTCTACGACCTCGTGCGCGAGGAGGCTGGCCGTGGCCGCACCTTCCTCTGGTACACTACGGAAACCGAGGAACTCGACAATTGCGACCATGTCTATGTCTTCAAGAACGGCCGCATCGTTGCCAATCTGGGTCGCGACGAATTGACCGAAGAGAAGATCATCCAGTCCTCGTTCGGCGACGCGGCCTGAGATGACCGCCGCCAGCCTCGACACCACAGCCAGGAGTTCCGCCGAGCGTGGCGCGCTGGCCCGTGCCCGCCTGATGCGCGGGCTGCTGCCGGCGCTGTCGCTGGCATTGGTGCTCGCCGCCATCGCCTGGCTCAACCCGCGCGCCATCAGCTATTTCGGCTTCAGCCTGATGCTGAACCTGGCGATCCCGATCGCGCTGGCGACGATCGCCCAGATGTTCGTCATTGCAGGCAATGAGCTCGACCTCTCGATCGGCACCTTCGTCGGTTTCGTCGGCTGCGTCACCGCGACCTGGCTGAAGGACGCGCCGCTCATCGGCGTCGCCATCCTGCTCGGCTCGATCGGCGTCTATGCGCTGCTCGGCGCGCTGATCCATCTGCGCAATCTGCCGTCGATCGTGGTGACGCTCGGCATGAGTTTCGTCTGGCAGGGGCTGGCCATCCTCGTCCTGCCCAAGCCCGGCGGCAAGGCGCCGGACTGGCTGCTTGGCCTCATGGCGTTCAAGCCGCCTCTCATTCCCTTCCCGATCATCGCGGCGCTGCTGATCGGGCTCGTCGTCCATTTCGGCCTGATACGCACCTCCTACGGCGTGATCCTGCGCGGCTCCGGCGGCAATCCGGCGGCGCTCAAGCGCGCCGGGTGGTCGCTGCTGAAGACCAAGATCGTGCTGTTCGCGCTGGCCGGCCTGTTCGGCGTGCTGTCCGGCATGGCGCTGATCGGCATCACCACCTCGGCCGATGCCAATATCGGCAATGGCTACACGCTGCTGGCGATCGCCGGCGTCATCCTCGGCGGCGGCGAATTCGTCGGCGGCCGGGTGTCGCCGATCGGCGCCGTGATCGGCGCGCTGACACTGGCGCTGGCGGCTTCGCCGCTGCTCACCTTCATGCACATCCCGCCGGACTGGCAGGTGGCCGCCAACGGCGCGATCCTGATCATCGTGCTGGCGGCGCGGGTGCTGATCAGCCGCAAGGAGAGGTGAGCGATGGTTTTGGTTAAATCGCTGGCCGGCAAGCCCTGGGTATGGTCGTTCCTCGGCGCGCTTGTCGTGTGGCTGGCGACGATCGCCTTCACCGGCGGCTATGGCGCCGGCGGCATGGTCACGGCGGCGTTGTCGCTTGCCGTGTTCACGGTCATCGTCGGTGTCGGCCAGATGTTCGTCATCACGCTCGGGCCCGGCAATGTCGACCTGTCGCTGCCGGCCAATATCGGGCTCGCCAGCGCGGTCGCCATGAAGGTGATGGCCGGCAGCGATTCCATGATCGTGGTAGGCCTTCTGGCGGCACTCGCCTGCGGCGCGGCGATCGGCGCCGTCAACTATCTGCTGATCTGGGCGCTGCGCATTCCGCCGATCATCGCCACCTTGTCGGCGAGCTTCATCATCCAGTCGATCGACATCAGCTACGGGCGTGGGCTGCAGATCAAGCCGCCGCCGGGCTTCGCCGATTTCACCAACTGGCAGGTGCTGGGCATTCCCGTGCTGGCGGTGCTGACCGTGCTGTTCACCATCGGCGCGGCCATCGCCCTGCAGCGTATGATCTATGGCCGCTCGGTGCTGGCGATCGGCCAGAACATCCGCGCCGCCTGGCTGGCCGGCGTCAATGTCGGCCGCATCCGCTTCCTCACCTACACGCTGTCGGGCGCGCTCGGCGGCATCGATGGCGCGCTGCTTGCCGGCTATTTCCGCGGCGCCAATGTCGATATCGGCAATGAATACCTGCTCGCCTCGATCGCCGTGGTGGTCATCGGCGGCACCTCGGTCGCCGGCGGCAAGGCCAATGTGCCCGGCGTCTGGGGCGCCGCGCTGTTCCTGGTGCTGCTCTTGACCATGCTCAACACGTTCGGCGTCAGCGCCGGCGTGCGGCTGCTGCTGACCGGCCTGATCATTGTCGGCGTGATTACCGCGGCGGGTGGGGAGAAGGCACTGCGGTAGCGTGAGGGATCACGACGCATCGGCACTGGGTTCCCGGACAATCGTTAGTCCAGCCCGACAGCGGGTTCCCATTCGCGGCGCGCCCTAGTAAACCCTTCCGCGATCTCAGTCGGTCCCGGGAGGGCTCTGCTTGTCCAATTCTGTCAGTGTCGTGATCGACAATGGCGTTGCCATCGTCACCATCGACAATCCGCCGGTCAATGCGCTGAGTTTCCATGTCCGCGAGCCGCTGATGCAGGCGCTGTTCGCCTTGCGCGACGAGGCTTCGGTCACGGCCATCGTCATTGCTTGCGCCGGACGGACCTTCGTTGCCGGCGCCGACATCACGGAATTCGGCAAGCCGGTGCAGCAGCCCGACCTGCGCGCCGTCGTGGCGACGCTGGAAACCATCACCAAGCCGACGGTTGCCGCCATCCACGGCACTGCGTTCGGCGGCGGGCTGGAACTGGCGCTCGGCTGTCATTTTCGCGTCGCCGACGCCGGCGCCAGGCTCGGCCTGCCGGAGGTGAAACTTGGCCTGCTGCCGGGCGGTGGCGGCACGGTGCGGCTGCCGCGCCTGGTCGGGGCGGTGAAGGCGCTGAAGATGATTGTCTCGGGTTCACCGGTTGGTGCCGACGAGGCGCACGCCGCCGGTCTGGTCGATGCCGTTTTCGAAGGCGATTTGACCACGCATGCCGTGAACTTCGCTCGCGAAATCGCCCGCAAGGGTGGTCCGTTCACACCGGTGCGCGATCGCGATGAGCGGCTCGGGGAAACCGACCTCGCGGCTTTCGATGCCGAGGCGGCGGAGCTCGCCAAAAAGGCACGCGGGCTGGAAGCGCCGGTCGCCTGCGCGCAAGCGGTGCGCAACACCCTCACGCTGCCCTTCGACGAGGCGCTGGCGGCGGAGCGAGCGCTGTTCGTGAAACTGGTCGCCAGCGACCAGTCGCGGGCGCAGCGGCACCTGTTCTTCGCCGAACGCGAGGCGGCAAAGCTTCCCGGCAAGGACACGCCCAAGCGCAGGATCGCGCGCGTCGGTGTCATCGGCGCCGGCACGATGGGCGGCGGCATCGCCATGGCCTTCGCCAATGGTGGTTTTTCCGTCACCTTGCTGGAGACCAGCGAGGAGGCGCTGCAGCGGGGGCTGGGCATGATCGAGAAGAACTATGCCGTCTCCGTTTCGCGCGGTTCGCTGGCCGAAGACGCCAGGCGTCAGCGGCTCGCCCAGTTCAAGGGCTCGACCGATTATGCCGATCTCGCCGAGTGCGACCTGATCATCGAGGCGGTGTTCGAGGACATGGCGGTGAAGAAGGAGGTGTTCGGCAAGCTGGACACGATAGCCAAGCCGGGCGCCATCCTTGCCACCAACACCTCCTATCTCGACATCAACGAAATCGCCGGCTCGATCTCGCGGCCGCAGGATGTGCTCGGCCTGCATTTCTTCTCGCCGGCCAATGTCATGAAGCTGCTCGAGATCGTGCGGGCCGACAAGACCGCGCCGGACGCGCTGGCGACCGTCGTCGATCTCGCGCGGCGGATCGGCAAGGTGGCGGTCGTCGTCGGTGTCTGCCACGGCTTCGTCGGCAACCGCATGCTGGCGGCGCGCGGGTCGGAATCGGAAGCGCTGCTGCTGGAGGGCGCGACGCCCAGCCAGATCGACAAGGCCTTCACCGATTTCGGCTGGCCGATGGGGCCGTTCCAGATGGGCGATCTCGCCGGCCTCGACATAGGCTGGCGCAACCGCAAGGCGCGCGGCCTGACGGCCGTGATCGCCGATACGCTGTGCGAACAGGGCCGTTTCGGCCAGAAGACCGGCCGGGGTTTCTACCTCTACGAGGCCGGCGCACGGGCGGGCGTCCCCGATCCAGAGGTCGAGGCGCTGATCCGCGAAAAGGCCGCCGAGAAGGGCATTGAGCCGCGCGCGATCGGCGCGGRCGAAATCATCGAGCGCACGCTTTATCCGCTGGTCAATGAGGGCGCGAAAATCCTCGAAGAGAAGATCGCGGCCCGCGCCTCCGACATCGATGTCGTCTGGGTCAATGGCTATGGCTTTCCGATCGGCAAGGGTGGCCCGATGTTCTGGGCCGGTCTGGAAGGGGCGGCAAAGATCGTCGAACGGCTCGACCACTGGCACCAGCGGACCGGCAAGGACGTGTTCAAACCTGCCCCGCTGCTGAAGCGGATGGCCGATACCGGCTCCTGGGAGGTCGAGGCCACAGCCTGACCAGATGACCGCTCAAGGCGAGGGCGATTATCGGATACGCGCGTCGATGATCTCGACGAAGCGGGCGAACAGGCCGGCCTGCGACTTGATCTTGAGCTTGCGGTAGATGTTGCGGCGATGAACCTTCACCGTTCCCGGCACGATGCGCATGGCCCGGGCGATCGATTCGGTGGAATGGCCCTGCAGCACCAGGTCGACGACATGCTTTTCGCGCGGCGTCAGCGACAGGCTCTTCCAGATATGGGCGCGGTCGAACTCGTTGACCGAAGCGATTGTCTCGTCCTGTTTCGCCTGGGCCGGTTCGTCGGCCGGGAGAGAAGGCCAGCGCAACCTGATGAAATTGATCACTGCCGGCGCCATGTCGCGCAGCAGCCTGGCGTCGGCGGTGCCGAACGGGCCCGAGGCGCGCAACCGCATCAGCGACAGCACCAGCGCGTCCTTGCCGGGCAATGGCACGAAGAAACCGACCTCCTCGGCCAACCGGGTCTGGCTGTAGTAGGAGCGGAAATATTCGCTGGCGTAGAAGCGGTCGGGCGCGAGTTCGCGCATACGCCAGAACCCTTCCTTGCGCTCGACCGCCGCGTGGTGGAACGGGTCGAGCAGGTAGGGCCCTTCCTGGTAGAGCGCGACGAAGACATGGCTTTCCGCCGGCGAGAAGGTCTCGAACAGCAGCGGTGGGCGCGAGGCGCCGCGATAGCCGAAGACCACGCAGTGGTCGAAGCTGACATGCTGGCGCAGCCAGTCGACCATCGCCTTGCCGAATTGATCGCCGACCGTCTCCCGCGTCGCCGCGACCAGGGCGGCGAGCCGGCTGTATTCGTCGCTGCGCGATGCGCTCAATCCATACCCCTCTAAACGAGAAAATAGATCAGATATACCACCTGCGAGGTATATACTAGCGGCCATTGGCTCTGGTAGCGTTCTGAAATTGCCCTGTCGCTGGAGTCCGCAGCCTTTGACCGCAGTGCCCGACATCGAGTTTCGCGGCGTCACCAAGCGCTATGGCGCGGTGACCGCGGTCGGCGGCATCGATCTCTCTGTGCCGCCCTCCGCTTTTGTGGCCCTTCTCGGGCCGTCCGGCTGCGGCAAGACGACGTGCCTGCGCATGATCGGCGGCTTCGAGCAGCCGAGCGAAGGCCAGGTGCTCATCCGTGGCCAGGACATGGCCGGCACGCCGCCCTACAGACGGCCGGTCAACATGGTGTTCCAGCAATATGCGCTGTTCCCGCATCTCGATGTGGAAGCCAATGTCTCCTACGGGCTGCGCCAGGCGAGGCCGCGCCTGTCGTCGCAGGAGATCGGCCGGCGCGCCGGTGAAGCGCTCGAAATGGTGCGGCTCGCCGGTTATGGCGGCCGAAAGATCCACGAACTGTCCGGCGGCCAGCAGCAGCGCGTCGCGCTGGCGCGTGCGCTGGTCAACAAGCCGGCGGTGCTGCTGCTCGACGAGCCGCTGGCCGCGCTCGACAAGAAGCTGCGCACCGACATGCAGATCGAGCTGCAGAACCTGCAGCGCGAGATCGGCATCACCTTCGTGCTGGTCACCCACGACCAGGAGGAAGCGCTGTCGATGAGCGATTTCGTCTGCGTCATGAATGGCGGGCGCATCGTCCAGCTCGGCCAGCCGAGCGAAATCTATGACGAGCCGGCCGACCTTTTCGTCGCCGATTTCGTTGGCAAGACCAATCTGCTGAGCGGCAAGGTCACCGGACACTCGGGCGATCTGGTGGATGTGGCGCTGGCCGACGGCACAATCATCGCGGCGCGCAAGCGCACCGCCTTGCGCCAGGGCGAGAGCGTTTCGGTCAGCCTGCGTCCGGAATCGCTCAGCCTCGGCGCTCCGCAAAGCGGCCCGCTCAAGGGCATCGTGCGCAACCGCATCTTCCTGGGCTCGACGGCGGAATACGCCATCGAGGTCCAGGGCATCGGAACGTTGCTGGCCAAGGCCGACCATCTGATCGGCCAGGGCAATCTCTTCAAGCCGGGTGAACCCGTCGCCATCGGCTACGCCACCGGGACGCCGCTGGCGTTTCCGGAGACCAAGAACAACGGGACCAACCAGAGGGTAAACCAAAATGTCGAAATCATATCGTGACGGACTGCCGATAAGCCCCGAGAACTTCGTCGACCAATTGATGCGCCTCAAGCGCGGCTCGATCGGCCGCCGCGACTTTCTTGGCCTCACCGGTCTTGGCATTGCCACGGCCCTGATGGCGCGCGAGATCGGCATCATGCCGACGCCGGCCTTCGCCGCCGAAAACCTCGGCGACCGCATGTCGATCGCCACCTGGCCGAACTATCATGACCCGCAGACCTTCGAGAATTTCAAGAAGGACACCGGCGTCGCCGTCGAGGTCAACGTGTTCGGCTCCAATGAGGAGATGCTGGCCAAGCTGCAGGCCGGCGCCTCGGGCTGGAGCCTGTTCGTGCCGACCAATTACACGATCTCGACCTACAAGAAGCTCGGCATCATCGAGCCGCTCGACATGGCGAAGCTGGCGAATTTCGACGGCACGCAGGAAGATCCGCGCTTCACCTCCGAGGGCACGATCGACAAGGTGATCTACGCCGTGCCGAAGAACTGGGGCACGACCGGCTTTGCCGTCAACACCAAGAAGCTGACCAAGCCGATGACGAGCTGGAAGGAATTCTGGGACACGGCCATGGCCGAAGGCGACGGCCGCACCATGGTGCACGACTACCAGCTGACGACGATCGGCAATGCGCTGAAGTACTTTGGCTACTCCTTCAACTCGCTGAAGCAGGACGAGCTCGCCAAGGCCGAGGAACTTCTGCTCAAGGTCAAGCCGCATCTGTTCGCGGTATCCTCCGACTATCAGCCGGGCATGCGCGCGGGCGATGCGTGGATGACCATGTGCTGGACCAATGACGGCGCGCAGCTCCATCGCGACATTCCGGAGATCGCCTATGTGCTGGGCAAGGAAGGCGGCGAGATCTGGACCGATTTCTATGCCATCCCGAAGGACGCGCCGAACAAGCCGGCGGGCTATGCCTTGCTCAACTACCTGATGAACCCGCAGGTCGCGGTGAAGGAGCATCTCGCCAACGGTGCGCCCTCGACCGATGCGCGCGTCAACAAGCTGCTGCCCAAGGAAGTGCTGGACAATCCGATCCTCTATCCGGCGGCGGATCTGCTGACACCGCTGGAGTTCGGCGCCGCGGCAACGCTGACCGATCCAGGCCGTGCCGAACTGATGGCGCGCTTCAAGTCGGCCTGACGATCGGCCTGACGCGGACAATCGACCGGCGGGCACATGCCCGCCGGAATCGGGACGGTTTTTAAATGCACGGCAACAGATTTCGTCATAATTTCCTGACCGCCTTGCTGCTTGCCCCGGCAACGGCGTGGCTGGTGGTGTTCCTGGTGCTGCCGTTCATCGCGATCGCCATCTTCAGCGTCGGCGAGCGGCCGCCGGAAGGCGGCTATCAGGCGGCCTTCACGCTGGCGCAATATGCCAATCTGCCGGCACGGGCGACCGCCTTCTGGAACACGATGGTGCTGGCGCCGGTCGGCGCGCTCGCTTGCCTGCTCGTCGCCTATCCGGTTGCCTACTACCTCGCCTTGCAGGCGCCGCAGCGCTGGCGGCTGATCCTGCTGGCGCTGGTCGTCATTCCGTTCTGGACCAGCCTTTTGATGCGCACCTATGCCTGGATGTACATTCTGGGCGGGCGCGGCATACCGGCGCTGCTCGCTCTTGTCGGCATTGAGGATGTCAGGCTGATCAACACGCCGGGCGCCGTCCTGCTCGGCATCGTCTATGGTTACCTGCCGCTGATGATCCTGCCGATCTACGTCAGCCTCGAACGGCTCGACCGACGGTTGCTCGAAGCCTCCGCCGATCTCGGGGCGACGCCACTGTCGACCTTCCTGGGCGTGACCCTGAAGCTGTCGCTGCCGGGCGTGATGACCGGTTTCTCGCTGGTGATGATCCTCTTGCTCGGCGAATACCTCATTCCGACGCTGCTTGGCGGCGGCAAGGTGTTCTTCATCGGCAATGCGCTGGTCGACCTGTTCCTGCAGTCGCGCAACTGGCCGTTCGGATCGGCCATCGCCATCACGCTGGTGCTGGTTTCGGTCGTGGTGCTGATCGCCGCCAACCGCATCTCGACCCGTGTCTCGGGCGCTCGCCGGGTGGATCTGATTTGATGCGCGCCTTCGTCATTGCCGTCTTTGCCTTCCTCTATTTGCCGATCGCGCTTGTCGTGCTGTTTTCCTTCAATGCCGGCCACCATGCCAGCGAGTTCACCGGCTTTTCGGTGCAGTGGTACGGCAAGGCGCTGTCGAACCCGTTCCTGGTCGAGGCGCTGAAGAACAGCCTGTTCATCGCCACCACCAGCGCGCTTCTGGCGGCAGTGTTCGGCACTGCAGCAGCTCTCGGCCTGGCGCGCGTTGGTGTGCGGACCCGTGCGGTCTTCGACGCGCTGCTGGGTGCGGCGATCGTCGTCCCCGGTGTCGTCATCGGCATCTCGACGCTGGTCGCGCTCGTCCAGCTGTTCGGCGTGGTCAATCCGTTCCTTGCCTCGATCTGGCCTGACGATCAGCCGCCCAAGCTGTCTCTTGGCTATGGGTCGATCATCGCCGCGCACGGCCTGTTCTCGATGGCGCTGGTGACGATGATCGTCGGCACGCGGCTGGGCAGTCTAGACCGCAACCTGGTCGAGGCCTCGAGCGATCTCTACGCCACGCCGCTGACGACGTTCCGTTCGATCGTCCTGCCGCAGATCATGCCGGCGGTGGTCGCCGGCTTCCTGCTCGCCTTCACCTTTTCCTTCGACGACTTCATCATCGCCTTCTTCGTCGCCGGCGCGCAGACGACGCTGCCGATCTATGTCTTCGCCTCGATCCGGCGCGGGGTGACGCCGGAGATCAACGCCATCGCGACGATTGTGCTCGTCGCTTCCGTGCTGCTCGTGGTGCTTGCCCAATGGCAGCTGCGCCAGCGCAAGCCGTCCAACTGAAAGCCGCATCATGATCCTCAAAGACCGCATCGCCGTGGTGACAGGCGCGGGTTCCGGCATCGGCCGCGCCGGCGCCATGATCATGGCCAGGGAAGGCGCAGTGGTGGTCATCGCCGACAGGGACCATGCCAGCGGCGAGGCGACGGCGTCGGATATCCGCGCGGCTGGCGGCAGGGCCGAGGCCATTGCCACCGACGTCGCGGATGACGCTGATGTCGACAAGCTCCTTGCCGGCACGCTCGACAGGCATGGCCGTATCGACATCCTGCACAATCACGCCGGCATCCAGGTCGGCGGCACGCTGACCGAGGTCGGGACCGATGGCATGGATGCGTCGTGGCGTGTCAATGTGCGGGCGCAGTTCCTGGCGGCGCGGATGCCGACGATGATCGCGCAAGGCGGCGGCGTCATCCTCAACACCGCTTCCAATTCGGGCGTGTTCTACGATCGCGAGATGATCGCTTATGCGACATCGAAACATGCGGTGGTGGCGATGACCAGGCAGATGTCGCTCGACTATGCCCGCCACAATGTCCGCGTCAACGCGCTCTGCCCCGGCTGGGTCGACACGCCGTTCAATGAGCCTTTCATCGCCCAGATGGGCGGCCGCGAGGCGATCGAAACCTATGTCCGCACCAAGATCCCGATGGGACGCTGGGCGAGCGCCGAAGAAATCGCCGAGGCGATCCTGTTCCTGGTCTCCGACCGCTCATCCTTCATGACCGGCCAGGCGCTGGTGATCGACGGCGGCGAGAGCATTGGCTGATTGAGTTGCCTCGGCTCTCAGCCAGTCGGAGAAGGTGGTCATCGCCTGTGAGTGCTGACGCCGGCGCCTTGCCGACAGCCAGTAGCGTCCGACATCGACCGTGCTGGCGAAGGGTTGCACCAACTGGCCGGAGCCAAGCTCACGGCTGAACATCGAGACCGGCAACAGCGCCACGCCGGCGCCCTGGACAGCGGCGTTGGCCATGGTGACGGAGGAATCGAAGACGATGCCCTTGATCGGCGGGCAATGCCCTCCCGCCGCCTCGAACCAGCGCAGCCATTCGTCCTCCCGGTAGGAGCAGAGCAGCGTTTCGCGCACGAGATCGGAGGGGTCGCGCAGGCGCGCGGCGATGTCGGGCGCGCAGGCCGGCGAGAACGAACCCGGCAGCAGCGGCGTGTTGTCGGTTCCCTGCCAGGAGCCGTCGCCGAATCGGATGGCGAAGTCGAGACCGTCGGCGGCGAGGTTGACCCGGTTGTTGTTGGTCGAGATCCGCAATTCGATATCCGGATAGGCCTGGTGGAACAGCGGCAAACGAGGGATCAGCCAGCCCGAAGCGAAAGTGCCGACGACACCGACGGTGACGATGTCGTGGAAGCGGCCGCCCTCGAAACGGTCGAGCGTCACGCTGATCCTGTTGAAGGCATCGCTCAGCACCGGAAGCAAGACCTCGCCTTCCTCGCTCAGGGCAAGACCGTGCGGCAGCCGGCGGAAAAGCCGGACGCCAAGCACCTCCTCGAGGCCCTTGACCTGATGGCTGACGGCGGCCTGGGTAACGCGCAGTTCGAGACCGGCGCCGGTGAAGGAGAGATGCCGGGCGGCGGCCTCGAAGGCGCGCAAGCCGTTCAGCGGAAGATGCGATCGTTTCATCGACGCAAGCCCTAGTTTTTCTCATGGCGGAGGCGACGTTTACTCGTTTGCGGTAGCGCCGGATCCGGTCCAGTTCTGCGGCGCGGGGCAACAGAGAGTATGGACATGACGAGCAGACGCAGTTTCATCGGTGGTCTCGCAATGGTTTTGACGGCCCCCATCCCGCTTGGCGCGATGGCGAAGGCGGCAACAAGCCCGACAAAATTTGATGGGCTGGCGCCGAAAATAAGGCGGATCGAGGCGAAAAGYGGTGGCCGGCTTGGCGTGGCCTGCCGGATCGCCGGAACGACGGTTCAGTTCGGCTATCGCGAGAACGAGCTCTTCCCGATGTGCAGCACCTTCAAGGCGCTGGCGGCCGCACTGATCCTGCATCGTGTCGATGGCGGCATCGAACAACTCGACCGCAGTATAGAGGTGCCGCATGACGCCATCATCGCCAATTCCCCGACGACCAAGAAGTTCGCCGGCGGCACTATGACGGTGGCACAGCTCTGCGAGGCCGCGGTAACGGTCAGCGACAATGGCGCGGCCAATCTGCTGCTGGCTTCCTTTGGCGGGCCGCCGCAGCTGACCGCCTATCTGCGCTCGATCGGCGACACGGTGACGAGGCTCGACCGGATCGAGCCGGAGCTGAACGAGTCGACACCGGGCGACGCGCGCGACACGACCTCGCCGCTGGCCATGATCGACGACCACGAACGTCTCACCCTCGGCGACAGCCTCTCGCAAAGGGGCCGGGCGCAGCTTGTCGACTGGCTGGTGGCCAACAAGACCGGCGACGACCGCATCAGGGCAGGATTGCCGAAGGGCTGGAAATGCGGCGACAAGACCGGCACCGGTGCCCATGGCAGCACCAATGACGCGGCGGTCATCTGGCCGCCGTCAGGCAGTCCGGTTCTGATGTCGGTCTACCTGACCGGCACCGAGCAGAGCCCGGCGAAACGCAACGCGGTGATTGCTTCCGTCTCGCGGGCATTGGTCGAAGCGATCGGGGTGTGAACCATTCGAGCAGCGCGGCGATACCGCGCTGCATCTGCTCGCCGGTTTGACGCAAATCCCAAGGGAGAGCGCTACGCGCTTTCCCGGGAAAACCGCGTCACACTTTTCCTGGAATTGCGTCACACATGCTTGCGGCCGCCGGTCTCGCGGAACCAGCTGTCGGGGTAGGGATACCACCAGTCCTGGATCGCCGGTCTGTGGTCGATGATGACCATTTTCGAGCGGCGGAAGGCGTCGAGCCCCTGGCGGCCGAGTTCGCGGCCGAGGCCTGAGGCTTTCCAGCCGCCGAAGGGCAGGGCGTCGTTGTCGATCAGCGGATTGTTGACCCAGACCATGCCGGCCTCGAGCCGTTCGGCCGCCTCATGTGCTTCGGCGAGATCCGTGGTGAACACCGAGGCGCCAAGGCCGAACGGGCTGTCATTGGCCAGCCGGATCGCCTCATCGAAATCCTTGACGCGGCAGATGGCGGCGACCGGGCCGAAGCACTCTTCGCGCACGATCGCCATGTCAGGAGTAACGCCGGTCAGGATCGTCGGCTCGTAGAACCAGCCGGTGTTGTGCGCCGGTGGAATGCGCCCGCCGGTGACCGCCTTGGCGCCGTGCGCGATGGCATCGTCAACGAGGCGCATGACCTTGGCACGAGCCGCCTCACTGACCAGCGGACCGATCTCGGTCCTGTCCATGCCATTGCCGATGCGAAGCGCGCGTGTCCTTTCGGCAAACAATTCGACGAAGCGGTCATGCACGGCATCGACGACGAAGAAGCGTTCGGCCGAGGTGCAGACCTGGCCGGTGAGGTGAAAGGCTGCGGTGACGCTGCCGGCCGCGGCGATCTCCAAAGGGGCGTGCTCGCTGATGATCAGCGGATCGCTGCCGCCGGCCTCGATGACGCAAGGCTTCATGCGCTCGGCGCAAGCGACCGCCACCGCCTTGCCGGCGGCAACCGAGCCGGTGAAGGCCACCGCGTGGGTGCGATCGGAAGCTATCAGCGCCTGGGCGGTCGCGGCCGCGCCGGGCAGGCAGGAGACCAGGCCCTCGGGAAGCGAGCGGAACACCGCCATGTAATCCAGCGTCGACAGCGTCGTCGCTTCGGCCGGCTTGATGATGCAGGCATTGCCGGCGGCGAGCGAGGCCGCAACGGTCCAGCACATCAGCAGGATCGGAAAGTTGTAGGGCATGATGTGGACGGAGACGCCGTAGGGCTCGTAGCGCGCATATTGGAACGAACCGGCCTGCGTCGTGCCGGCGACCTTGCCGGCATCGTCGCGCGCCATCTCGGCATAATAGCGGAAGATCGGCGCGCAATTGGCGATCTCGCCGATCGCTTCCGGATAGGGCTTGCCCATCTCGCGCACCATCAGCTCGGCGCAGCGGGTGAAGTCAGCCGTCTCGATGGCGTTGGCGACCGCATGCAGATGTTTTGCCCGGCTCTTGGCGTCGAGCTCTTTCCAGGCGACTTGCGCCTTGGTTGCCGCGGTGAGCACGGCGTCGATCTCGCCATCGCTAGCCGCCGCGATGGCGCCGACCGTTTCCAGCGTTGCCGGATCGATCACTGCTTTGCTTGCACTGGCCATCGGCCGGTAGTCCGGATTGACGAAGAAGGTCGGCCGGTCAGGGTCGAAATCCATGGTCGTCCTTTCAGGTCCGCTCAGCGGATCATGTAGACCTTCTTGATCGTCTCATGGACGGTGCAGATGCCCTTCCAGTCCTGCGGGAAGAAGGCCGCCGTGTCCGGCTCGATCTCGATCACTTCGCCGGATTCGTGCACATAGGTGCAGCGGCCTTCGAGGAAGTGGCAGAACTCGTCGCGCGTGACGTGGCAGTGCCATTTGCCAGGGGTGCAGACCCACAGGCCGGATTCGGAGCGGCCTTCGGGTCCCTTGTGGAGCAGCTTGCCCGAAGTATGGGACTGCCCCTCGATCATGGTCGGGATGACGCCCCAGTCGACGAGGTCGGTGACGGCGAGAGGCGATTGCATGATTGGCGTGGTCATATCGATTTCCTTGAAAAGATGCTCACCGGCACATGAAGGCCTTGGTCAGCGTTTGCGTGATGGCGGAGATGCCGGTCCAGCCGGCGGGGAAGAACACGAGCGTTCCGGCCGCGACCGGGATTTCTTCGCCATTGTCGTGGACATAGCTGCCGTGACCCGACAGGAAATGGCAGAACTCGTCGGCGGCGAAGGTGACTTTCCGCGTGCCCGGCGTGCAGGACCACAGGCCGCACTCGCTCGATCCATCCGGGTTCTGCGACAGGATCTTGCCGGAGGCGCGCGGCGCGCCGGCAAGCGTGTTGCTGCCCGGGCCCCAATCCTCCAGTTCCACGGTCGAGGCCTGCAGCCAATGCGGTGTCGACATGTGATCCAGCTCCGTTGCTTTCAAGCCAGCATGTAGACGTTGCGCATGGTCTCGTGCACCGTGCATTCACCCGTCCAGCCGGCAGGGAACATGACCACGGTCCCGGCCGACACTTCTATCACTTCGCCGACATCCGAGCGGTAGGTCGCGCGGCCGGCGACGAAATGGCACAATTCATCGCGCGGGATCGAGAGCCGCCAGCGGCCCGGCGTGCACACCCAGATGCCCGATTCCGGCTGGTTGTTGGGTCCCTTGTGCACCAGCCTGCCGGTGGAATGCGAGGCGCCTTCCAATGCGTCGGGCTGGGCGCCCCAGTCGACGAGATCGGTGCGGGTGGATGCGTGGTGGAGGTGCGGGGCGGAGGAGGTCACAGCAGCGCCTCCAGCAAACCCGCTGCCTTCTCAGGCCCGTTCTGCGCGTGCATCTGCGCCGATGTCTTCGCCAGCTTCGCCTTCATCTGGGGATCGGTCAGGCAGGTCTCGATCTTGGCGACCAGCTCGGCATCGGTCCAGTCGTAGCGCGGCATGCCGAAGCCGTGGCCGGTTTCCTCGACGCGGGTGGCGTTGTCGTGGCCGTCCCAGACATAGGGCATGATGATGGCCGGCTTGCCGAAATAGAGGCACTCGGTGAACGAGTTGTTGCCGCCATGGTGGATCACCGCATCGACCTGTGGGATCACCGAAGGCTGCGGGAACCAGCTCTCGACGATGACGTTGCCGGGCACGTCGGTGTACTGGTCCTTGTAGCCGCCGACATTGACCAGCGCGCGGTAGCGCGTCTGGCCCAGCGTCGCGATGATGCGCTTCAGCAGCTCGACATCGCCGGCGCCGAGGCTGCCGAAGGAGACATAGAGCAGCGGCCCGTCATTGTTCTCAGCGAAGATCGGTACCGCATAAGGCTTCTCCTGCCGCACGCAGCCTTCGAGATACTGGAATTGTCGGGGGTCGAGCGGATGGCGGCGCTTGAACTTTGCCGCTTCAGGGTAGAGCAGCAGATTGAGATAGGGCGACGCCTCGAAGAACTGGCCGACCGGGTAGGGCGCCTCGTTGTTGGCCTTCAGGAAGGCGTTGAAGTCGTCATGGATCGGCTTGATCACCGCGTTGAAATGGTCGCGGTAGCGCTGGTGCCCGGCATGGTCGTTCTCGCCGCAGCCGGAGAGATGCGGCGGGATGTCCTCGTCCTCGATCTCGTTTTCCGAGCAGGAGATAACGCGCACCCACGGCTTGCCGAACTGTTTGATGGCCGGGAACAGGATGACGTTGTCGACGCAGATGACATCAGGCTTGATGGCGGCCAGCACGCCCGGCAGGTCCTTCTGCGCCCATTTGGCGCTGTCGACGATCGCCGTCCAGCAATCCTTCACATAATTGTCGATCTGGTCGTAGGGCGATTTGCGGAAGTTGGGAATGTGGCCGTTGATGAAATCCTCCCAGAACTTGGCCATCTGCTCGGGCGGCATCGGTTCGGAGAGGTTCACCGGATGCGCCTCGAAACCGTAGCCCCTGTACACCTCGACGAAGCCGGGGTCCGACAGGAACACGGCCTTGTGGCCGCGCGCCTCGACGGCTTGCGCGATGCCGACGGAATTGAGCGCCGGGCCGTAAGCGGCTTCCGGGAAAAACGCGATCGTCTTCTGCGCCATCAGGCTGCTCCTCTCATTCTGCGAAAATTCTGACATCGGCGGCATCCCAGCCGAGTTCGACCTGGTCGCCTGACGAAACCGGCCTGCGGTCGGCGGCATCGGCGGTGACGCGCACCAGGAACGGTTTGGGCGACAGGGCAGTGCGGATATGCAGCTGCAGGTCGAGGCCGTGATAGGCTAGCGCCTCGACCGTGCCGGTCGTGCGGTTGGCGGTCTGAGCCTCAAAAAGCCGGATACGTTCGGGCCGCACCGAGGCGACCGCCGATGCGCCAGGGGTCAGCGCTGCGGGGACCTTGCCGGCAATGCGCGCACCATTCGCGGCCACCACGCCATCGGCCGACGCCTTGCCCGGGATGAAATTCATGACGCCGATGAAGTCGGCGACGAAACGGTCGGCCGGATGCTCGTAGACCGCGTGTGGCGTGTCGCATTGCAGCAGCTTGCCGTCTTTCAGCACCGCCATGCGGTCGGCCATCACAAGCGATTCTTCCTGGTCGTGGGTGACGATGACGAAGGTGATGCCGACCTCGTGCTGCAGGCGTTTCAGTTCCAGCTGCATGGCGCCGCGCAGCTTCTTGTCGAGCGCGCCGAGCGGCTCGTCGAGCAGCAGCAGCCGGGGCCGCTTGACCAGCGCGCGGGCGAGCGCGACGCGCTGCTTCTGGCCGCCCGACAACTGCTCCGGTTTGCGGTCGGCGAAGGGGACAAGCTCGGTGGTCGCCAGGATAGCATCGACGCGGGAGCGGATTTCCTTAGCCGGCAGACGCTCCATCTCCAGGCCGTAGGAGACATTGGCGCGCACGCTCATATGGGGGAACAGCGCGTAGGACTGGAACATCAGATTGACCGGCCGCTTGTTGGGCGGGGTTTTGGCGATGTCCTTGCCGTCGAGCAGGATGCGGCCGTCGCTCGGCGTCTCGAAACCGGCGAGCATGCGCAAGAGCGTGGTCTTGCCGCAGCCGGACGGGCCGAGCAAAGCGAAGAATTCATTTTCGCGGATGTCGAGCGAGATGCCATCGACAGCGGTGACCCGGCCGAAAGTCTTCGACACATGATCGATGGCCAGCAGCGTGCGCGGTTCGCTCATTGGCCGATGATCCCACGGTTGAGCCGCTGCGATAGGGTCAGCGCGGTGATGGAAACCGCCATGACGATGGTCGCCAGCGCGTTGATCTCCGGCGTGATGCCGAAACGGATCATGGCGTAGATCTGCATCGGCAGCGTCGTCGAGGCGCGACCGGCGCCAGCAGTGAAAAAAGCGATGATGAACTCGTCGACCGACAGCGTGAAGGCGAGCAGCGCGCCGGCGATCACCGCCGGCAGGATAACCGGCAAGGTCACGCGCCGGAACGTGGTGAGCGCGGAGGCGCCGAGATCGGCGGAGGCCTCGACGATCGACCAGTCGAAGCTCTTCAGCCGGGCACGCACCACCGAGCAGACGAAGGCGAGGTTGAAGACGACATGGGCGAGGATGATGGTGTGCAGGCCCATGGTCAAATTGAGCATGGAGAAGAACGACAGCAATGCGATTGCCAATACGATGTCGGGAATGATCATCGGCGCGAAGATCAGCGCTTCCAGCCCTCTGCCATATTGCCGGCGCATCTCGACGCCGATCGCCAGCAGCGTGCCGAGCAAGGTGGCGATGGCCGTGGAGACCAGCGCCACGATCAGCGTGTTGAGCGCGGCGGACAGGATCGCGGAATTGTGGGCCAGCGCGGCGTACCATTTCAGCGAAAAGCCCGACCACGCCGTCGGCAATCCGCCTTCGTTGAAGGAGAGTGCCACCAGCACGGCGATCGGGATGTAGAGGAAGGCGAAGACGAGGGTGAGCACAAGCCAGAGCGTGCGCCGCGTCGCCGGAGAGCGCTCAGCCATCTGTGTCTCCCGCAGCCTGCGCTGCCTGCCCCGAGGCGCGATTGGCGGCCATCGCTTGCGCCATCAGCACCAGCAGCATGATGGCGATCAGCGCCATGGCGAGCGCGGCGCCGAACGGCCAGTCATTGGCGGTCAGGAACTGGTCGTAGACGAGATTGCCGATCATCTGGAAACGGCCGCCGCCGAGCAGCGCCGGGGTGACGAAATTGCCGATCGACAGCACGAAGACGAAGACCGCGCCGGCGGCGATGCCGGGCACGGTCAGCGGCAGGATGACACGGCGGAAGGTGGTGGCGGCCGAGGCGCCGAGATCGCGCGAGGCTTCGGCGAGTTCCGGGTTGAGCCGCGACAGCGGCGCGTAGCAGGCGAGGATGACGAAGGGCAGATAGTTGTAGACCAGGCCGGCGATGACCGCGCCTTCGGTGTAGAGCATCGATGGCGGTTCGCCGGTATAGCCGAACCAGCGGAGGAGCTGGGTGATCAGGCCCCCGCGGTTGAGCAGCACGATCCAGGCATAGGTGCGGATCAGATAGTTGGACCAGAACGGCAGCACGGCGAAGAACAGGAACACGGGCTGCCAGCGGCGCGGTGCGGCTGCGATGGCGTAGGCGGCGGTATAGCCGATCACCACCGCGATCAGCGTGGCGGTGCCGGCGATGCGCGCGGATTTCAGGAAAATGCCGGCGTAAAGCGGGTCGAAGACCAGCCCGAAATTCTCCAGCGTGAAAGTGTAGTCGATGCCGCCATAGATGCCGCGCCGGAAGAAGGCGAGCGCCAGCACCAGCGCGCACGGCACCACCATCAGCGCGGTCAGCCAGACCAGCGCCGGGGCCATCAGCAAGGAGGAGCGGGAAGGTCGCGTCAAGCGGCACCCTTGCCGATCATCTCAACGGCGTCGAAATGGTGTCTCGGCAGTCGCCCCCTCACCCGGATTGCCAACCGAATTGCGAAGAGCAATTCGGGGCAATCCGACCTCTCCCCGAGGGGAGAGGAGGTTGCTGACGCCAGCGCCTTCCTCTTCTCCCCCACGGGGAGAAGGTGGCCGCGGAGCGGCCGGATGAAGGGGTGTTGGGACAAGGAACGCAAGCTCAATTCCAAGATGCTGCTGGAACGCCGCCTACTGCGCGGCCTTGATCTCGCTGACGATCTTGGAATAGTCGCGCTGGGCTTCGCCGACGTCACGCAGCTGCTCGAACTTGACGAGATCGGCCACCGGCATCGCCATGTTGGGGAATTTGGCCAGGAAATCCGCCGGCAGGCTTTCCATAGCCGGCTTGTTCGGCACCTTGTAGTCGATGTTCTGCGCCGCCCAGGCGTGGTTCTTGGCGTCGAGCATGAAGTTGATGAACTTGAACGCGTCGTCCTTGTGCTCGGATGCCTTCATCACCACCATCGTGTCGACCCAGAGGTCCGAGCCTTCCTTCGGGATGACGTATTTGATCTCCGGCTTCTCGGCGATGCCGTAATTGCACCAGCCGTCCCAGGCCTGCACCATCAGCGCTTCGCCGGACACCAGCTTGGAATAGAAGGTGGTGTCGTCATAGGCGAGCAGGGTCTTCTTGGCCGAAATCAGCAGGTCCTTGACCTCGGCCATCTTGGCCGGATCGGTCTCGTTGACGGAAAAGCCCTTGTCGAGCTGGCCGGCGGCCAGCAGCCAGCGATCGGTCGCCAGCATGGTGGTCTTGCCCTTCAGCGCGTCGGAAGGCGCGAGCAGGTCGCTCCAGCTCGTCGGCGCCGTCTTGACCAGGTCCGAGCGGTAGCAGAGGCCGGTCGTGCCCCAGGTGTAGGGTACGGAGAAGTTGTTGCCGACATCGTGCGGCAGCTTGGTTGCTTCCGGATAGAGGTTGGCGAGGTTGGGGATCTTGGCGTGGTCCATCGGCTCGGTCAGGCCGAGCTTGTTCAGCACTTCGGCGAAGGGCGAAGAGACGAAGACCACGTCGTAGCCCTTGCCGCCGGCAGCAATCAGCTTGCCCATGATCTCCTCATTGGTGGCGTGCACCACCACTTCGCCGGAGACGCCGGTGGCGGTCTTGAAGGCGGCCATGGCGTCGGGCGCCATGTAGCCGTCCCAGTTGGAGATGACGAGGTCGGCGGCGATTGCCGGCGCCGACAGCGCCAGGGCAAGGCCGAGAGCGATTGAAGAGACCTTGAGCGCACGGCGCCGCGGGCTGGTAGCGGTCATGGCAGACTCCCATTCCGGTTGATCGTCGAATTCTGTGCTGGATCGGGCGCGACCCTTGCCGCTGCCTTCGATCCTGTTCCCTCGGTCTTTTTATCGCCGATTGCGCAGACAGTACTATTGCAGAAAAAAGTACGTCAATCCATAATTTGTCGAGCGACCCAGGAATCTGGGCGACCGAGGAATCTGGCCGATTGCGTCCGCGAGGCCGATCGGTCAAAGCATATCGACCTACGTCCGTCCACCGAGACCACATATGCAAGCCGCAGCCCGACGACCTCGCACCAACCATCTCGACCTGGCGCAGCGCATCCTGGATGTGGCGCGCCAGCGCGGCTTCGAGCCCGGCGCGCGCCTGCCCGAACAGCAGATCGCCTCTTTGTGCAATGTCTCGCGCACGCCGGTGCGGGCCGCACTCAGTCTGCTCGCCGAACGGGGCGTCGTGCGCTGGGAGGCCGATACCGGCTATCATCTGGCCGTCGACCTCGCCGCGCAGCCGGCCATATCGGCCGAGCTTCCCAGCGCGGAGGAGGACGAACTGGCCGAGGCGATCCTGCGCGACCGCTCGGCGCGGCGATTGGATCAGACGGTTACCGCGGCCGGGCTGATGAGGCGGTACAGTGCCGAGCGGAAGACGGTACTAAAAGCGCTTAATAAACTGACCGACGAGAATCTACTGGACCGCGCGCCCGGCCAGTCCTGGCTTTTCCGCCGCACGCCCGACGATCCCGAGGCGCAAGGCGAAAGCTACGAGTTCCGCTTGCTGCTGGAGCCGGCGGCGATCCTGACGCCAGGCTTCCGGCTGGACGGCGCGCGGGCGGCCGCGTTGCGTCAAGGCATGGACGCTTTGTCGGCGCTGCCGGATGCCGCCTTCGACACGCGAGAGTTCCAGCGGCTGGACATGGATTTCCACGGCATGATCGCCGAGGGCTCAGCCAACCGCTTCATCGCCGACGCGCTGGCCGATCATCTCAGGCTGCGCCGGCTGCCGGGCATCTATGCCGGCGTCAACGTCTTCCGGCTGCGGCAATCGCTGCTGGAACATCTGAACATACTCGACCATCTCGAAAGCCGGCAGTATGAGGTGGCTGCCGATCTGCTTCGCATCCACCTGCGGCTCTCCCGCAACCAGCGACCGCAAGCGGCCAGCCGCGGGGCGCCCGCCCTGTTCGGCATGATCAGCCGGCCGGAATGAAGAGGATTAATTGACGCGCAAAGCCAGCCCGACCATCGCGCTGTTTCCCGAAGCCAGCTTCGGCGCCGCGTTGAATTGCGTCGGCATCGCGCAGGCCTTGCGTGCCAGGGGCGCCCGGCCCGTCTTCATCTGCCATGCCGGCTTCTCCGGCGTCTTTGCCGACTACGGCTTCCAGGAATACCAGCTGCCGACCGACGAGCCGCTGAGCGACAGCGAGCGCCAGAGCTACTGGCAGGCCTTCGTGCGCCGGCACCTGCCGCATTTCCGGCTGAGCCCGATCGACCAGCTCGAAACCTATGTCGCGCCGACCTGGCAAGCGATCGTCGACACGGCGGTCAATGCCGAGGCGCCGCTGCGGCAATTGCTGGCGCGGCTGAAGCCCGACGCGGTGGTGCTCGACAATGTCATCATGTTCCCGGCGATCGCCGCCGCCGGCTGTCCTTGGGTGCGGGTCGTCTCCTGCGCCGAGACGGAGCTGCCGGACGCCGAAGTGCCGCCCTACCTTTCAGGGATGGCTGCCGACGATCCGCAACGCGCGGCGTTCGAGGCGCGCTATCTCTCGGCCTCGGCGCCGGTGCATGACCGCTTCAACCGATTTCGAGTGGATGCCGGCCTGCCGCCATTACCCAAGGGCCTGTTCCTGGAAAGCTCGCCCGATCTCAATCTGCTGCTGACGCCGGCGATCGTGCGGCGCGAGCGCGCCGAGCCGCTCGATCCGCAGCGCTTCGTCTATCTCGAAGGCTGCGTGCGCTCGGAAGGGCCGTTCGAGGTGCCGGTGTTTCCGCGCAACAAGGGACCGCTGGTCTATGTCGCCTTCGGCAGTCTCGGGGCCATGGATGTCGGGCTGATCGAGCGCATGCTTGCCGTCTTCGACAGGCTGCCGGCGCGTTTCATCGTCAATGTCGGCGGCCTGCGCGACGCCTATCGCGCGGTGCCGGACAATGTCTATCTCGACGCCTGGTTTCCGCAGCCATCGGTGGTGGCGAAGTCGGACCTGTTCATCCACCATGGCGGCAACAACAGTTTTTGCGAAGCGCTGCGCTTCGGCGTGCCGTCGCTGATCATGCCCTATTGCTGGGACGGTCACGACAATGCGCGTCGCGCAGAAGAGACCGGCACCGGCGACCATATCGGCCGTGACGGCTGGACCGAAGGAGTATTGGAGAGCGCCATTCTCGGCCTGCTGGCCGACGACGCAATGCGCGCCCGCCTCAGGGATAATGCAGCTGAGATGGCGCTGAAACCCGGAACGGACGTGGCCGCGCAAGCCATACTCTCTCTGATACGGACTTGAACGATATGCTCGACAAGAACACCAACACCTCTCTCTCCAGCGGCAACGATCCCAAGGCCTGGCTGGCCCAGCACGGCATCAACGAGGTCGAATGCCTGGTGCCCGACATGAACGGCGTGCTGCGCGGCAAGGCGCTGCCGACGGCGAAATTCCTCAAGGCGCTGGAAGACCGCGCGCTCTATCTGCCGAGCAGCGCTTTTCTCGTCAGCATCGACGGCCGCTATTCCGGCTCGATCGACGAGGGCTTTGCCTATTCCGACCCGGACATGCGCATGGTGCCTGACGTTTCGACGCTGTGCCTGGCACCGGGCGCGGGCGCTGGCAAGGCCTATGTCTTCGCCGACGCCTTCCACATGGACGGCAGGCCGTGGATGGCCTCGCCGCGCCATGTGCTGCGCGCCGTGCTCGATCTCTACCGCCAGCGCGGCTGGCGCGCGGTGGTGGCGCCGGAAGTCGAATTCTACCTCACCGCGCCCAACCCCGATCCGGACAGGCCATTGACCGCGCCGGTCGGCAGCAATGGCCGCGCGGAGACTGTGCAGCATCCCTATGACATGGTGGCACTGGAAGAATTCGAACCGGTGATCCGCCGCGTCTATGATTATGCCGCGGCCGCCGGGCTGCCGCTCGATACGCTGATCCATGAATCGGGCACGGGGCAGCTGGAGATCAATCTCCTGCATGGCGACGCGCTGCCGCTGGCCGACCAGGTGCTTTTGTTCAAGCGGCTGACGCGCCAGGCCGCGCAGCAATGCGGCATGCACGCCACTTTCATGGCCAAGCCGATCGCCGCGCAAGCGGGCAGCTCGATGCACCTGCACATGTCGGTCATCGACGAGGCGGGCAACGCGCTGTTTGCCAGCGACGATGATGCCGACACCGAGATGTTCGGCCATTTCATCGGCGGCCTGCAGACATACGTGCCGGAGATCATGCCGCTGTTCGCGCCCAACGTGAACTCGTTCCGCCGGATCCGGCCGAACCACAGCGCGCCGGCCAACATCGAATGGTCGCACGACAACCGCTCCTGCGGCCTGCGCGTGCCGGCCGGTGGGCGTGCGGCACGGCGCGTGGAGAACCGGCTGCCGGGCGCCGATTCCAATCCCTATCTGGCGATCGCCGGATCGCTGCTTGCCGGCTATCTCGGCGTTGAGCAGAAACTCGCGCGCTCGGCGGAAGCCACGGGCAATGCCTACAAGATCAAGAGCACGCTGCCGAAAACCATGGAGGAGGCGCTCGACCGATTCACCGCCTGCGAGCCGGTGCGCAAACTGCTGGGCGAGGACTTCTTCCAGACCTATCTGCGCGTCAAGAGCGTCGAGCTCGACCTGTTCCAGAGCGTGGTGACGAGCTGGGAACGCGACCATCTGCTGCTGAAGGTGTGATCATGGCATCTTCGACAGGTTTCAACTCCGGTCTCGATATCGGCAAATCCTACTATGTCGCCACCGCCAATCCGGCGCCGGACCATCCGGCGCTGGTGGGAGATGTCGAGGCCGACCTGGTGGTGGTCGGCGGCGGCTGCACAGGCCTGTCGGCCGCCCTTCACGCTGCCGAGCGCGGCCTGAAGGTGGTGCTGCTCGAAGGTGGCAAGATCGGTTGGGGCGCCTCGGGCCGCAATGGCGGCCAGATGATCCCCGGCCTGCGCAAGGGCGCCAAGGGTCTGGTCAAGCTCTACGGGCCGGAGCGGGCGAAGGTGCTGTTCGACCTCGCTTTCGAGGCGCRCGGCCTGGTGCTCGACATCATCGAGCGCCATGCCATCGATTGCGATCTGCGGCTCACCGGCCATCTGGTCGGCGCGGTCAACGGCTCCGACCTCAAGGATTTGGAGGAAGAGTCCAGATGCCTCGAAAGCGCGATGAAATTCCGCGATGTCGAGATCCTCTCAGCGGCGGAGGCGCGGGCCAAGGTCGACACGCCCTATCACGGCGCGATGTATGAGCCGCTCGGCGGCCACATGCACCCGCTGAACTACACGCTCGGCCTTGCCCGCGCGGCAGTCGCCGCCGGCGTCGTCATCCACGAGAATTCGGTGGCGGTGAAGCTGGAGCGCGAGCCTTCGGTCCGCGTCTCGACATCGAAGGGATCGGTGCGAGCCAAACATGTCGTGCTGGCGGGCGATGCGCTGCTCCATGGGCTGGAGCCGCGCGTCAACAGCCGCATCATGCCGGTCGGCAACTACATCGTCGCCACCGAGCCGCTGGAAGGCAATCGCAATGTCATCCCGGCCAATGTCGCGGTGTCGGACACGCGCTTCGTCGTCAACTACTACCGCATGTCGGCGGACGGACGCCTGCTGTTCGGCGGTGGCGAGCGCTACACGCCATCGCCGCCGGCCGACATTGCCGGCTTCGTGCGGCCGCATATGGAAGCCACTTTCCCGCAGCTCAGGGGCTGTCGCATCGATCATGCCTGGGGCGGGCTGGTGTCGGTGACGACATCCAGGCTGCCGCATGTCGGGCACTATGGCGAGGTCTATTTCGCGCATGGCTATTCCGGCAAGGGCGTCATCCTGTCGACGCTGTCGGGCAAGCTGCTGGCGGAAGCGATCACGGGGGATGCTTCACGGCTCGACCTGTTCTCGACGCTGACCCCGCTGCCGTTCCCCGGCGGCACGGCGCTGCGCGGGCCGCTCTATGTGCTGGGGATGCTGTGGTACGCGATGCGGGACCGGATCAAGCATTGAGGGGGTAATTTTCGACGGCAGCGCCGCCCCTCACCTGCCTGCCGGCATCCTCTCCCCGTATAGAGACGGGGAGAGGGGCGCTGCGATCGCTGCTTTCGCCAATCACCAACGTTGCAGAGGAGGTGATGGCGTTGAGGCCAGCCACTTTCTCCCCGTCTCTATACGGGGAGAAATGCCCGGCAGGGCAATGAGGGGCGGCGCAGGCGTGGAAAGTCTCGGGCGATTTGATTAGACGACGAAGAAATCCTCGATCCGCTCCCTTGCCCCAAGCAGCGCCGGCAGGATCTCCCGCTCCATCTCGGCGACGGTAAATCGCGCCGACTGCGTCGAGACATTGATCGCCGCCACCGTGCTGCCAGCGCGGTCGCGGATGGGCACGGCGATGGAACGCAGGCCGAGCTCCAGTTCCTCGTCGACGATGGCAAAGCCGTCGGCCTTCGCCTTGCCGATGGCGCCGGCCAGCAGCCCGATGTCGGTGATCGTCTTCGGCGTCCGTCTCTCGATGGTCGCCTGGTCCAGAAATTTGTCGAGATCCTCAGCCGTTAGGCCGGCGAGCAGCATGCGCCCCATCGAGGTGCAGTAGGCGGGCAGCCTGGTGCCGACATCGAGCGACACGCTGAGGATGCGGCGGCCGGGAATGCGGGCGACATAGACGACATCCTGGCCCGACAGGATCGCCGCCGAGCAGGCCTCGTTCAGTTGTGTCGCGACGGTCCGCATGATCGGCGCGGCGAAGCTCCACAGCGAGCCGCCACCGAGCCAGGTGCGGGCAACGGCCAGCAGGCGCGGCGACAGCGAGAACACACGGCCGTCCTGCGTGGCATAGCCTGATGCGACAAGCGTCAGCAGGAAGCGGCGGGCGCCGGCACGGGTCAGGCCGGCTTCGTCGGCCATCTCGGTCAGCGTCATGCCCTGGGGGTGGCGGGCGAGGATCTCCATCACGGCAAGGCCGCGCTCCAGCGAGCCGACATGGTCACGGGAAGCAGCCTCTTCGTCCATTTCACCTCCGCCAGACGGCATCGTCGCCAGGATTGACTCCGCTCCATACGATAGCTTAGAAAGTATCCCATGTAAAACAAATGTTCGCAATGCGAACTTTCTGAACCCGGAGCCCGATCGATGGTCAAGTTCCTGCCGCTCAAACAGGCCGTGGCCGAGAATTTGAACGATGGTGACTCCGTCGCCTTCGAAGGCTTCACCCATCTGATCCCGACCGCCGCCGCGCATGAGGCGATCCGCCAGGGGTTTCGCGACCTGACCCTGATCCGCATGACGCCGGACCTGATCTACGACCAGATGATCGGCATGGGCATGGCGAAGAAGATCGTCTTCTCCTATGTCGGCAATCCCGGCGTCGGCCTGCTGCGACGCGCCCGCGATTCCATCGAGAACGGTTTTCCCCGGGCGATCGAGGTCGAGGAGCACAGCCATGCCGGTATGGCCAATGCCTATGAGGCGGGCGCGGCCGGACTGCCGTGCGCGGTGTTCCGAGGCTATCGCGGCGCAGGCCTTGCGGCGGTCAATCCCAACATCAAGTCGGTCAAATGTCCGTTCACCGGCGAGGTGCTGGCGGCCGTGCCTTCGATCCGGCCCGATGTCACCTTCATCCACGCGCAGAAGGCCGACAAAAACGGCAATGTGCTTGTCGAGGGCATTATCGGCATCCAGAAGGAGGCCGTGCTGGCGGCCAGGCGCGCCGTGGTGACGGTGGAGGAAGTGGTCGACAATTTCGACGATCTGCATCCCAATCTCACCGTGCTGCCGCGCTGGACGATCGCGGCGATCTCGGTCGTGCCCGGCGGTTCGCACCCGTCCTACGCCCATGGCTACTATGCACGCGACAACGCCGCCTATCTGGAATGGGACGAGATCGCCGCCGACCGCGATAAATTCCAGGCCTGGATGCAGGCGAACGTCATCGAAAAGAGCGCCGACGATTTCGCCGGCCGCGTCGAGCATCTGAGGAAAGCGGCATGAGCGAGCTGGGCTTCACCCCCAACGAAATGATGACGATCGCCGCCAGCCGCGCGCTGCGGAATGACGACGTCTGCTTCGTCGGCATCGGCGCGCCGTCCGCCGCCTGCAACGTGGCGCGGCTGACGCATGCGCCCGATATCACGCTGATCTACGAGAGCGGCACGATCGGCACCGCGCCCGACGTGCTGCCGCTGTCGATCGGCGATGGCGAATTGTGCGAGACCGCCGTCACCACGGTCGCGGTGCCGGAAATGTTCCGCTACTGGCTGCAGGGCGGCCGCATCTCGATCGGCTTCCTCGGCGCGGCACAGCTCGACAAGTTCGGCAACATCAACACCACGGTCATCGGCGACTATCTTCACCCCAAGACCAGACTGCCTGGTGGCGGCGGCGCGCCGGAGATCGCGACCTCGTCGAAGGAGATCTACATCACCATGGCGCAGACCAAGCGCGGCATGGTCGAAAAGATCGACTTCTTCACCTCCTTCGGCCATGGCGAGGGCGGCGATCACCGCAAGCGGCTTGGGATAGACACGGCCGGGCCCACGCTGCTGATCACCGATCTCGCCATCTGGAAGCCGGATCCGCTGACCAAGGAATTCACGGTCGTGTCGCTGCATCCCGGCGTCACCCGCCAGCAGGTGCAGGACAGCTGTGGCTGGGTGGTTAAGTTCGCCGAGGCGCTTGACGAAACACCGGCGCCAAGCGAACTCGAACTCAACACATTGCGCGACCTGCAGGCCCGCACCAAGGCGGCGCATGAGGGAACCGGAAAAGCAAAGGCTGCATGACATGGCCGAGGCCTATATCTGCGACTATATCCGCACGCCGATCGGCCGCTTCGGCGGTTCGCTGTCTTCGGTGCGCGCGGACGATCTCGGCGCCATCCCGCTGAAGGCGCTGATCGAGCGCAATGCCGGCATCGACTGGCAGGCGGTGGACGACGTCGTCTATGGCTGCGCCAACCAGGCCGGCGAGGACAACCGCAACGTGGCGCGCATGGCGCTGCTGCTGGCCGGCCTGCCGAAGGAAATCCCGGGCTCGACCGTCAACCGCCTGTGCGGCTCGGGCATGGATGCGCTGACTATCGCAGCTAGAGCCATCAAGGCCGGCGAGGCCGAGTTGATGATCGCCGGCGGCGTCGAATCGATGAGCCGGGCGCCCTTCGTCATGCCCAAGGCCGACACGGCGTTTTCGCGCAATGCCGAGATTTACGACACCACCATCGGCTGGCGCTTCGTCAATCCGCTGATGAAGAAGCAGTATGGCGTCGATTCGATGCCCGAGACCGGCGAGAACGTGGCAGAAGAATTCGCCGTCACCCGCGCGGCCCAGGACGCCTTTGCCGTGCGCAGCCAGGACAAGGCGGTCGCGGCGCAGGCAAATGGAAGGCTGGCCAAGGAAATCACTGAAGTGACCATCCCGCAGCGCAAGGGCGACGCGGTGGTTGTCTCGAAGGACGAGCATCCCCGCGCCGGCACCACCGTCGAGGCGCTGGCCAAGCTGCCGACGCCGTTCCGCCAGGGCGGCACGGTGACCGCTGGCAACGCGTCCGGCGTCAATGACGGCGCGGCTGCGCTGATCGTTGCCTCGGAAGCGGCGGTGAAGACATACGGACTGACGCCGATCGCCCGCATTCTCGGCGGGGCCGCCGCCGGTGTTGCGCCGCGCATCATGGGCATCGGGCCGGCGCCGGCGACGCAGAAACTGTGCGCGCGGCTGGGCCTGACGCCGCAACAATTCGATGTCATCGAGCTCAACGAAGCCTTTGCCTCGCAAGGCATCGCCGTGTTGCGTGAGCTCGGCATTGCCGAGGATGCCGAGCACGTCAACCCGAATGGCGGCGCCATCGCGCTCGGCCATCCCCTGGGCATGTCGGGCGCACGCATCTCCGGCACGGCGGCGTTGGAGCTTCGCGAACGCGGCTGCCGTTATGCGCTGGCCACCATGTGCATCGGCGTCGGCCAGGGCATCGCCATCGCGCTTGAGCGGGCCTGATTGCGCGACCTCTTGACTTGCTGACAACATGGTCAGATTCGGCGCGTCGCCAAATTTGACCATGTGGACAAAAGTCCGGACCCGTTCCATAGTTCCCCGTCTGATTTTTAGAACGGCCGGCTCGACACGGCTGTCGAACAGAGGGGAATGCAATGGAAAACCGGAAGAACAAATTTTCGTCGACACCCGAAGGTCTTTCGCGGCGCAACGTGCTGGAGCTCGGCGCGCTTGGCCTGGCGGCGGCCATGCTGCCGAATGCGGCCTTCGCCAAGGACAAGAAGCTGAAAGTGGCGGCGATCTTCGCCACGCCGATCGAGGAGCCGTGGGACAACCAGATCCATGTCGCCCTGCAGAAGGCGGAGAAGGAACTCGGCATCGAATACAAATGGTCGGAGAAGGTGCAGACCGCCGACTTCAGCCGCGTCATGCGCGAATATGCGCAAGGCGGCTACCAGCTGGTGCTGGGCGATGCCTTCGCCGCCGAGCGTGAATCGCGCCGCACCGCAAAACAGTTCCCGAAGACGGCCTGGTTGTTCGGTTCGGGTGCCGGTCCGGCTGAACCCAATTTCGGTGTCTTCGACAACTGGATCCACGAGCCCGCCTATCTCTCCGGCATGATCGCCGGCAAGATGTCGAAGTCCGGCACGGTCGGCGCCGTGGCGGCGATGGGCATTCCGGAAGTGAACCGGCTGGTCAACGCCTTCTTTGCCGGCGCCAAGGAGGTCAATCCGAACGTCAAGAAGAAGGTCGCCTTCATCGGCTCGTTCTTCGATCCGCCCAAGGCCAAGGAAGCCGCGGTGGCGCAGATCGACGCCGGTGTCGATGTCATCTACGCCGAGCGCTTCGGCGTCATCGAGGCGGCGGTCGAGAAGAAGATCCTCGCCATCTCCAACATGTCGGACCAGTCGAGCCTCGGCCCCGACACCGTCATCACCGGCCCGGTCTGGGACATGTACCCGACGGTCGAACAGGCGATCAAACTGGTCAAGGCCGGCGTCTACACCGCACAGGACTACGGCGATTTCTCGCGCATGGCCAAGGGCGGCTCCTATCTCGCCCCCTACCACAAGTTCGACAAGACGCTGCCGGCGGACGTCAAGGATCTGGTCGAGAAGAAGAAGGCCGAGATTCTGGAAGGCAATTTCCGGGTGGATGTGGACGAGAACACGCCGGTTTCGGATTGAGTTCTTTACCCTCCCCCCTTGTGGGGAGGGTCGATCCGCGAAGCGGATCGGGGTGGTGGGCTTCGGCGCCGCACCCCCACCCAGTCTCGCGATCTTCGCTTCGCTGCGATCGTGAGCCGACCCTCCCCACGAGGGGGAGGGTGAAGAGCTGCTTCAACGCCACCTCTCAACGGGAAATACCCCCTTGCCGACGCCCGCCCCCCTCATCGAAATGCGCGGCATCACCAAGAGCTTCGGCGCCGTCAAGGCGAACGAGGCTGTCGACCTGAGCGTGGCTCCGGGCGAGATCCTCGGCCTGCTGGGCGAGAACGGCGCCGGCAAGACGACGCTGATGAACGTGCTGTTCGGCGCCTACGCGCCGGACGCCGGCGAAATCCTCATCCAGGGGCAGCCGGTGCGGATCACCAGTTCGGCCGATGCGCTGGCCGCCGGCATCGGCATGGTGCATCAGCATTTTCATCTGGCCCCAAGGCTGACCGTACTGGAGAACCTCTTGATCGGCATTCCCGGCAAGGGCGGGCGGATCGACCGTGCCGGCGGGCTTGCACGGCTGGCCGAAATCGGCCGCCAGCACGGGCTGACGCTCGACCCCGACCTGCCGGTTTCGGCGCTGTCGGTCGGCGAACAGCAGCGGCTCGAAATCGTCAAGGCGCTGTTTCGAGGCGCCAGGCTCCTGATCCTCGATGAGCCGACGGCGGTGCTCGCGCCAAGCGAGGTCGACGGGCTGTTCTCGGCGCTGCGCTCGATGGCGGCGCAGGGCCTGGGAATCATCTTCATCTCGCACAAGCTCAACGAGGTGCGAGCGCTGACCCATCGCTGCACGGTGCTGCGGCATGGCCGCGTCGCCGGGCGTGTCGACGATCCGGCCAACACGACATCCGCCGCAATGGCGCAGCTGATGTGCGGGCATGAGATCGTGCCGCCGGCCAGAGGGCCATCGACGCCCGGTGCCGATGTGCTGACGCTCGATGGCATTTCGACCTCGAAGCATGCGGGCACGATGTTGCGCGACGTCTCGCTTGCCGTCCGCGCCGGCGAAATTCTCGGCATTGCCGGCGTGTCGGGCAATGGCCAGCGGGCGCTGGCGGAAGTGATTTCAGGCGTGCGTGCGCCCGATGCCGGCCGGATGACGATCGCGGGCCAGATGGTCACACGGTTTTCGCCGCGCGAGGTGCAGGCGCTCGGCCTCGGCCGCATCCCGGAGGACCGCATGACGACGGGTCTGGTGACCAATTTGCCGCTTGCCGATTCCATGGTGCTGCCGCGCATCGGCACCGCAGCCTTTTCAGCCAAGGGCCTGCTCAAACCCGACGCCATCCGCGCCTTCGCCGAAGAGCAGATCAAGGCCTACGACATCAGGTGTCCCGGACCGATGACCCGCGCCGGGGCGCTGTCCGGCGGCAATCTGCAGAAGGCGCTTTTGGCGCGCGAACTCGCCTTCGACCCGAAGGTTTTGATCGTCTCGCAGCTGACACGCGGCCTCGACATCGGTGCGGCCCGCTTCATCCACGAAAAGTTCCTCGACATGCGCGCCAAGGGCTGCGGCATCATCGTCATCGGCGAGGATCTGGAAGAGCTGCTGGTGCTCTGCGACCGCATCGCGGTGATGTATGAGGGCCGCATCGTCGGCACGCTCGACAGCGCCGATGCGACCATCGCGCGGCTCGGCCTGCTGATGACCGGAGCGGAGGGCCACAGCTGATGTTTCGCCTGGAAGTCCGCACCTCGACGCCGACCTGGTTCAATCTGGCGCTGCCGTTGGTGGCGATCGCGGCGACTCTTCTCCTGTGCAGCGGCCTGATCGCGCTGGCCGGTGCGGGCGTGCTCGAATCCTACGGCGTGATGTTCACAGCTTCGCTCGGCGACAGCTACGCCATCACAGAAACGCTGGTGCGCGCCGCACCGATGATATTCACGGGGCTCGCGGTCGCCGTCGCCTTCCGGGCCAAGTTCTGGAATATCGGCGCCGAGGGGCAATTGCTGGCCGGCGCGGTGGCGAGCTGCTTTGTCGGCGGCATCCCGATGCCGGGAGCGCTCGCCATATTGTTTATGGCCGTGGCGGGCGCCGCTGCCGGAGCCGTGGTCGCGCTGGTGCCGGCGACGCTGCGGGTCAAATTCAAGGTCGACGATGTCGTCAGTTCGCTGCTGCTCAACTCGGTCATTTACTATGCGCTGATGGCGCTGATCGAGGGGCCGTGGAAGGACAGTTTCAGCGGCTATCCGATCTCGCCGCCGATCGAGGATTCGGCCAATTTCCCGGTGCTGATCGAAGGCACGCGGCTGCATCTCGGCGTCGTCGTGGCGCTGATCGCCGCACCGTTGATCTGGTTCCTGATTGCGCGCACGACGCTTGGTTTCCGCATCAGGGTCACCGGCGAGAACCCGGAAGCCGCCCGCTACGGCGGCATCCATGTCGAGCGGGTGCTGCTCTCGACCGCGCTGTTGTCAGGCGCGCTGGCGGGGCTGGCGGGTGTCGGCGAGGTCGGTGGCGTGCATTTCCAGGTGATGAGCGACATTTCACCGGGCTACGGCTACTCCGGCATCGTCGTCGCCATGCTGGCGCGGCTCAATCCGCTGGGCGTCGTGCCGGCGGCGATCTTCCTCGCCGCCGTGATGACCGGCGCGGAGGCGATGTCGCGGGCGACCGGCGTGCCGGCGTTCCTCAGCGACGTGATCCAGGGCACCGCTTTGCTTGCCATGCTGGTGGCGCTGCTGTTCACCGCCTATCGCATTCGCCGTGTGGGGGCTGCCCGATGAGCGTGGTGCTGGAACAGATCTTCCAGGTCGGCTTCCTGGCCGCCATCATCCGCATCGCCACGCCGCTGGCCTTCGCCACGCTCGGCGAGATGTTCTCCGAGCGGGCCGGCGTGCTCAATCTCGGCATCGAAGGCATCATGCTGCTCTGCGCCATGACCGGTTTCACCGCCACCAGCCTCAGCGGCAGCCTGTGGCTCGGCGTGCTGGTGGCGGTGCTGACCGGCATGCTGATGGGCGCGCTGCATGCGCTGTTCACGGTGGGGCTGGGCTTGAGCCAGCATGTCTGCGGCATTGGCGTCACGCTGTTCTCGTCGGGGCTCGCCTATTTCCTCTACCGGCTGATCTTCGGCCAGCAGTCGGTGCCGCCAAGCATCAAGGGTTTTCAGACGCTGCCGATACCCGTCCTGTCCGACATTCCGGTGCTGGGGCCGGCGGTGTTCAACCAGTTCGCGCTGGTCTACATGGCGATCCTGGCCATACCGCTCGCCGCCTTCGTGCTCTACCGCACGCCCTGGGGCCTGTCGGTGCGCATGGTCGGCGAAAACCCGCGCGCGGCGGACTCCGCCGGCGTCAGTGTCATTGCCACGCGTTTCCAGGCCGTCATTCTCGGCGGCGCGCTGATGGGGCTGGCCGGCGCCTTCCTGTCGATGGCGCAGTTCAACGCCTTCACCTTCGGCGTCGTCTCCGGACGCGGCTGGGTGGCGATCGCGCTGGTCGTGTTCGGCCGCTGGGATCCGTGGCGTTCGGCGGGTGCCGCACTGCTGTTCGCCTTCGTCGATGCGCTGCAGCTGCGCATGCAGGCGAGCGGGCTCGGGCATATCCCCTACGAAGCGTTCCTGATGCTGCCGTTCATCTTCACCATCGTTGCCATGGCGGTGATGTCGCGCAACGCGGTGGCGCCCTCGGCGCTGTTGAAGCCGTTTCGACGGGAGGAGCGGTAGGGCTTGCGGCTCATCCGGCGAGACCTTCAGCGTTCGCGCTGCCCCTCATTGCCCTGCCGGGCATTTCTCCCCGTATAGTGACGGGGAGAAAGGTCGCTGCCGTCGACGGTTTCGCCAGTTTTCAGCGTTGCAGATTGGGCGCCGGCGTTGCGGCCAGCCATCTTCTCCCCGTTCACGGAGAGAAGATGCCGGCAGGCAGATGAGGGGCAGCGCCAACCTCAACGGAAAGCCTCACATCGCGGTAAAACCATTGTCCACGAACAGATGGGCGCCGTTGACGAAGCTGGCCTCGTCGCTGGCGAGATACAGCGCTGCCTTTGCCACCTCTTCCGGCTCGCCGATGCGGCCCTGCTGTGCCGCAAGCGCCGCATCGGAAACGTCGACGCCAAGCTTGCCGAGGTCGGCGACCTCGCGCAGGCCGTGGGGCGTCCTGATGAAGCCCGGACAGACGGCGTTGCAGCGTATGTTGCGGTCGCGGAACTCCACCGCGATGGCGCGGGCGAACATGTGGCAGGCGCCCTTGGTGGTGTCGTAGAGCACCTCGTTCGGTGTCGCCGCCACCGCCGAGATCGACGAGGTGCAGACGATCGAGCCGCCGCCGGCCGCGATCATGCCGGGCAGCACGGCGCGCGTCATCAGGAACATCGAGCGCACATTGACGGCGTGCAGCCAATCCCACTCCTGCACGGTCGTCTCCAGGAACGGCTTTATCACGATGGTGCCGGCATGGTTGAACAGCACCGTGACCGGGCCGAGTTTTTCGGTCGCGCCCTTCACCGCCGCTTCGACCTGCGCCTCGTCGGAGACGTCGGCGACAAAATGCTCGGCGACATGGCCGCGCGCGCGGATCGCTGCGGCCGTTGCGGCGGCCGCCTCGCCATTGCGGTCGATGATCGCGACCTTGGCGCCTTCGGCCGCGAAGAGTTCCGAGGCAGCCCCGCCCATTCCCGTCGCGCCGCCCGAGATGATGGCGACCTTGCCGGCCAGTCTTTCGCCCATTTTTGTTCCCCTGTTCATCCCAGTTCGCGTTTGCTTGTCGGGCGATGCTACAGCGCCCGCACCACGCGGCCAATGGACGAATTGGGTGCAGCGGGAACAAGGACATAGGTCAATTCACCGGCGTCTGGAGCGACGCTCATGCCGCGCCGATCGATCGCGCAGACAAGCGATCCCAGCAATTCATAACCAACTTGAGCCATGAAATGAGAAAATTATTCTCCCTATCGCTCAAAAATAGCAATCGATAAAGTCTACAAGTTTTATAGATTAACCGGCGAGACGGAGGTCGATATGTCCTATATCCAGAACGCTCAGACTGACAGCAACGGCCAGAGGCTGGCCAATGCCCAGACCTTTCGCCCGGCCTATGCCGGAGCTTTCGCCTATCTCGTCTTTGCCCTTGCGTTCGTGTTCACCGGGGCCGTCGTTCTGGGCCTCATTCCCTAAGGCACAAGATCGACAGGGCTAGTTCCCCGTCTTCAGGCAATCGGAGTTGAATGAACCGGATCCCGGCGCGTTTGCGCGCGGCCGTGGTTCGCATTTCAGCGCATCCATGATTCCAGCGATGGAGGAGATGACAATGCCGATCGAATTCACCCATGTCCCCGGCAAGACCGCCGCCGTACCCTTTTTCTATGACTTTGCCGAGACGGCGACCAAGCTCGGGCTGATCGAGGATGGCGGCTTCCGGAAGATCGTCGTCGACGATTCGGCCGGGCTGCTGACCAATATGGATCTTGCCGCCCAGGTGCTCGACCGCACCGCCTCGCTCGAGGTCGTGCTGACCCATTGGGCGGGTGTCGTCGAGCCGACCGTGGCGGCGCGCCAATTGGCATCGATCGACCGAAAAAGCGGCGGACGGTTGGCGCTCAGGATGATCAGCGAGCCGTTGAATGATGACGATGCCGATTCACGGCCGGTGGGGCACAGCGTCATCTGGCAGCGCATGGATGAATATCTCGTGCTTTTGAAGCGGCTATGGTCGAACGAGCGGCCCTTCGACCATGAAGGCGCTTTCTACAGCATCAAGGGCGGCTATGTGCCGCGCAAAGGCCCGCACGGCGCCGACCTGACCCTCCGCATGGGTGGGCAATCCGGAACCGCGCTGAAAGTGGCGGGCCGGCATGCCGATGTCTTCGAACTTGCGCCCGGCTCGATCGATGATATCAGGCAATTGATGGAGCGGGTGCGTGGCGCCGCGGCCGAACATGGCCGGGCCGGCAAGCTGCGCTTCGCGCTTCCGGTCAGGATTCACCAGGGCGCTTCCGCCACCGGCCACAAGGCGGTCGACCTGTCCGGGCCGCCGGCCCAGGTCGCTTTGTCGCTGCTTGCCTATGCCGGGCTCGGGATCGATGAATTCATGTTCGTCGGCGTCGACACGCCGCGCGAGATCGCGACGGTCGGCCGTGAAACGATCGCGCTGTTGCGCAACTCGCTGGCACGCCGCGAGCATGATGCTTTTCAGCCGGGGGCCTATGCGCCTCGCACCGGGCTGGAGACGCGGGCAGCGGGCTGAAGGCCCTTCAATTGTCTGCGTGAGGCCTGTCGCCAAGCCGCGACAGGCCGTCGATGACGGCGGCTGAATCGGCCAGGACGCCGAAGACGCCGTCCTCGACCGTCACCATGTGCAGGGCCGCCTCGTGTGCTCTCTGGTCGCCGCTGGCGCAGGCGTCCGGGATTGTCAGGCACTGAAAGTTGCGGTCGCAGGCCTCGCGCAGCGTGGTGTGGACGCAGACGTCGGTCGTGCATCCGGAAAACATCAGATGCGTGATGCCTTGCGCGCGCAGCACAAGCTCGAAATCCGTATAGGTGAAGGCGCTGTTGCAGGTCTTGTCGACAATGATGTCCTGCGGCGCGACATCGACCTCCGGAACGATCTGGAACCCAGCGCCCGAGCGCAACAGGACGTCGGTTCCGTCGAGCCCGGAGCGCTTGCGGCGCCATTTCTCATAGGGCGTCATGTCGGCCATGTCGGCGCGATAGCCTTGCCTGGTGTGGATGACCATGACGCCGGCTTTGCGCGCGGCTGAGATAAGCCGGTTCACCGTGGGCAGGATCGCCCGCAGCGGAGAGGGGTCGTAACCCTTCTTGGCGAAATAGCCCGTGGTCGACAGGAAATCCTGCTGCAGGTCGATGACGACAAGTGCCGTGTTTTCGGCCACCAGCCTGCCATCATAGGGATAGTCGAACGGCGTTGCCTTGATCATCCGAAGGTGTCTCCTTGACGGTCGTGAAAGCCATCCTGACTGGCGAAATTCAAGTCGTCCACTCAGGTCGCCGCCCTGACGCGAAGAAGCAGGATGCTGGGGCGGTCGTGCTGCCGCCGGCGTATGTCATCGGCGGTCACGACCAATTGTTGACTGTTGCAGTCATCTTCAATGTTGACTAGTAATGTCATGTTTCATAGTCAACCCGGACATCGGACTGCCGAAACCAGAAATGGGAAATCGGCGGCCGCATTGGAGAAAGCCGTGACCGTGGCTGGAGTTGAGACTGCCTTTCACATCGACGCTGTGCGCTTTGCCGTCGGCGAGCGGACGCTGCTCGGTCCGGTCTCGCTCGAATTGCAGCGCGCGCGCGTCTATGGGCTGATCGGCCACAACGGTTCGGGCAAATCGACGCTGATCAAGCTTTTGGCGCGCCAGCAGCAGGCGAGCTCGGGCGCCATCACCTTCGCCAGGCGGCCGTTGCCGCAGTGGGGCGCCCGTGAGCTCGCCCGTGCGCTTGCCTATCTGCCGCAGACGACGCCGGCGGCGACGGGCCTTACGGTGCGCGAACTGGCGACGCTCGGCCGGTATCCCTGGCATGGCGCGCTCGGCCGCTTCAGCGCGCAGGACAGGCGCCATGTCGAGGAGGCGCTGGTGCTGACCGACATGGGAGGCTTCGCCGACCGCCTGGCCGATGAACTATCCGGCGGCGAGCGCCAGCGCGCCTGGCTCGCCATGCTGGTGGCGCAGAATGCCGGCGTCATGCTGCTCGACGAGCCGATCTCGGCGCTCGACATAGCCCATCAAGTGGAGGTGCTGGGGCTGGTCAGGGAGCTCAGCCGCAAACGCGATCTCTGCGTCGTCGTGGTGCTGCACGATCCCAACATGGCGGCGCGCTATTGCGACGAGCTGATCGCGTTGAAGGACGGCAAGCTGCTGACGCGCGGCACGCCAGGCGAAATCATGCGCGGCGACGTGCTCAAAGGCATTTTCGGCGTCGAGATGGGCGTGTTCGCGCACCCAGTCACCGGCCAGCCCGTCGGCTACGTGCAGTGATGCGATTTGATGCGGTGGCAGAATAGGAAGCGGCTGCCGCTGTGAGAACAAGGAAGAAGCTGTTGTCTAGAACCAGTTTGTTGGCGGCGTTGGTCGCTTCGGTGATCCTGGCAGGCGGCAACGCTACAGCGCAGGAGCAACCGGCCGGCGCCCCTGCCACGCCGGCTGTGGCGGCGCCCTCTGTTCCAGCCGCGCCGGCGCCCATCGTAGCGGCGCCTGCAATACCAACGCCCACCCCACCAGCACCGGCCGCGGCAGCGCCAGCGGGGGCGATGGAACCGAACCTGCCGCACGATCTGTCGCCATGGGGCATGTTCATGGCGGCCGACATCATCGTGAAGGCCGTGATGATCGGACTGGCCTTTGCCTCGCTCGTCACCTGGACGATATGGCTGGCCAAATCGCTGGAGATTTTCGGCGGTAAGCTGCGCATCCGCCATGCCGTCCGCGCGATCGGCGATGCCCCAACCTTGAAGCAGGCCAGCCGCACGCTCGACCGCAGCGGCGGTCCGGGCGCGCTGCTGGTGCGGGCGGCGGAAGAAGAGACCGCGCTCTCGGCCGGCGCGCTCGACCACGCCGGCGGCGACGGGCTGAAGGAAAGGGTCGCCTCGCGCCTGTCGCGCATCGAAGCGGCGGCGTCGCGGCGCATGTCGCGCGGCACCGGCGTGCTGGCGACGATCGGTTCCACAGCACCTTTCGTCGGCCTGTTCGGCACCGTCTGGGGCATCATGAACGCCTTCATCGGCATTTCGCAGGCGCAGACCACCAATCTCGCCGTGGTCGCGCCGGGCATCGCCGAGGCGCTGCTGGCCACGGCGATGGGCCTCGTCGCGGCGATACCGGCCGTCGTCATCTACAACGTCTTCGCCCGCTCGATAGCCGGCTACCGGCAGATCCTCGCGGACGCCTCGGCGGGCGTGGAGAGGCTGGTCAGCCGCGACCTGGACTTCCGCACGGTCGCGCCGGCGACGGCGCTGGCGGCGGAGTAGCGACGCCATGGGAAGCCGAATCCGTCAGAGCATGGACGACGATCTCGAGGAGAGCCACGAGATCAACGTCACGCCCTTCATCGACGTCATCCTGGTGCTGCTGATCATCTTCATGGTCGCGGCACCGCTGGCGACGGTGGACGTCAATGTCGATTTGCCGGGCTCGACCGCGACGCCCGCTCCCCGGCCCGAAACGCCGCTGTTCCTGACCCTGAAGGATGATCTCACGCTGGCGATCGGCAACGACACCGTGCCGCGCCCGGCCTTTGCGGCGACGCTGGAAGCCAAGACCAGGGGCGACAAGCAGACACGCATCTTCCTGCGCGCCGACAAGGCGGTCGCCTATGGCGACCTGATGGAGGCGATGAACCTGCTGCGCGGCGCGGGCTATCTGAAGATCGCCCTTGTCGGGCTGGAGACGGCGCCCACTGCCGACGCCTCGGCACCCGCTCCAGCGGGACCGGCCGCGCCATGACACGGGCCGCCGCCTTGCCCACGGTACAGCTGTCGCGCTTCGGCTGGCGCGATCTCGGCTTGTGGACAGGTGCGGCAGCCTTCGTGCTCGGCGCTCATGTCGCGGTCGCCTATGCCGTGCAGAGCATCAGTCCGATCGAGATGGATGGCGGGCCGGCGCCCGCCCCGGTGATCGAAATGGCGCCGATGGTGGTGATGCCGGCCGTGCCTGAACAGGCCGCGATGCTCGATGCGGCGGTGCCTGACCAGGCCGAGCCTGTCGAAGAGACCGAAAAGGTCGCGAAAGCCGAGCCGGAGAAGGTGACCGAACAGGCCGAGCCGACCGTCGAGCATGCGGAAACGGTGCCGCCCGACGAGGCCGTGCCGACCGAGACAGCCGAGGCCGAACCGGTCGATCAGCCGCCGCCGGATGAGGTCATTCCCGACGTCGTCGAGGCGGTGAAGCCAGAGGTCGTCGTTCCGCTGCCGCAGCCCAAGCCGGTCGAGGAGCCCAGGGAAAAGAAGCCGGTCCAGGCCAAGGCGAAGAAGCCGGTCGAGAAGCCCAGGCCGCGGCCAAGGAAGGAAAAGGCCGAGCCGGTAAAGAGCATTGCCACCGCCAGCGCGCAGACAAAGCCGGCGGTCAGGGCGGCCGCGCCGAAATCGGCGGCAGGCGTTTCAGGAATAAGCCCCGCCAAGTGGGAATCCCGGCTGGCGGCATGGATCAATCGGCACAAGCGTTATCCGAGTGCTGCGAAATCCAGGCGCGCGCAGGGAAATGTCAACGTGACCTTCACTGTGGACGTGTCCGGCCGGGTGACGTCGGCCCGCGTGGCCCGTTCTTCGGGCGATCCCGACCTCGACCGCGCCGCGCTCGCCGTGCTGCAGGGCGCGACGGTGCCGGCGCCGCCGCCGGAACTCGGCGCGCGCGTCAGCCGCACGGCGCCGTTCGTGTTCAATTTGCGCGACTGAACACGGGATGCGGCTCGATCGGACGCTGGTGTGCCTTCGATCAATGGCTCATCGACTGGCACAGCGCTTCGACCTCTTCCAGGTAGAAGCGGCATTTCGTGCGCAAAGTCCTGAGGTTCGGATCGTCGGCGCCGTTGATTTGGATGGTCTGCATCATGAAGTCGAAATGGGCGTGAAAGGCGTCCGCCGCGCCCCACAGGCTGTCGGCCTGCCAGGTGTCGGTCATCGCCATGGAAATCAATTGCCGGGCCTCCGCGCGTGCGGCATCCGGCGATGCCGGCCGGCCGGCGATCAGGGTGTGGAGCCGGCCGAAGACGCTCTCCCTGGCGTCGGCGCTTCTGATGGGTGCGATCATGTTCATTGGCGGGTCCCCCTCGAATCTCTAATGCATTAAGTCCATTTGCGGGCTGCGGGCGATCAGGGCGGGGATCGCGACGGCGTCGGATGGCCGGCACCTGTTGGCAAGCTCCGCGTCGGCCTGCTCGAACCAGTAGACCATGTCGGGGCGGTCAAGCTCGGCCGCGGCCCTTTTCAGGAGCGGCAGCAGGCTTTGCAGCGCACACAGTGTCTCCCACCGGCTCGGCACAGAGCCCGCCGGCGCGCACAAGGCTGACGGTTGCATCCGCTACGCTCTCCTTGGCTGAGCGTGGTTGTCCTTCGGCTTGGGATGCATCGGGTTGCCGCTGAGCTGCGCATGCCTTGCCGGCCGTGCGCCGCGCAGGACATCGAAGGCTTCGGCATAGGCCATGCCGAGCAGGTAGGAGATCATGGGAAAACGGCTTGCTTCGGCCATCTGCACGAGCTCATTGGTCATCGTCGCGATATATTGAAGGCTATCGATCTCTGATTGACGTAGGGACTGATTTGCCACGAGCTTCTCCTGTCAATTGGTTGAACTCAGGGAACGCGTACTGGCTACAACGGACATACTGAGACGGCTAATTAATCGACTGGCCCGCCGAATGCGGGCTTCGCTCCGGGATCGAGAGGGTCAACGCATAGATGGGTGCATCGGTGAGGCGGTCGAGGCCGAGAAGACGCTTGATCGCCGAATGGCTGAGCGCTGCCGTGGGGCAAGCCGACAAACCATGTCTGGTCGCCGCCAGCATCATGTTCTGGCCGATATGGCCGGCCTCGATCAGCACGACGCGATAGGCGTTGGCATCCTCATATTTCCACATGGTGCGGTCGAGCCGGGCGCAAAGCAGGATCAGGCAAGGCATGGCATCGGCCCATTCCTGCCCGCCGACCAGTTCGGAGATCTTCGGCAGATGGTTGGCCGAGATCCTGCCGAGGTCGTGATCGGCGGCGGAATAGTGATAGACGCCGGGCTCCAGGCCCTCGACGCCAAGCGCAACCACATAGGCCTCGTAGGGGTTGCGTGCGCCGCCCGAAGGGGTCATGCCCAGCGGCAGGGCGCCGACGCAGTTGCTGGTCTCGCCGGTGATGCCCATGCCCGCGAACAGGCAGTCGGCGAGCTGCTGCGCGGTGATGGTTGGCGCGGCCGCGGTGCGGTTGGTGCGGCGCCGCGCCATCAGCGTCAGAAGCTCGTTGTCGTCGAGTGCGTTCGGCAACTGAATGGCGCCGGCGGCATTCCTGAGCAGGAGGTCGGGCTGCGCGACATGGCCGGCGCGTTCGATCTGGCGTGCCTCGGCCTGTTCAATGGTGATGAACTCCGAGTCCTGGACGCAGAAGTGCATCAGCGCGGTCGGGATGCCCCAGTTCCACTGTCCGGAGAATTTCGTTTCCTGCTCGTCCAGTGGCGAGCCGGCGGTGACAAGGGCCGAAAAATCCAGCAATTGCGGGACGACAGCGTTGAGTTCGGACTTCGACCATCCATGGGCGCGGGCGATTTCCGCCGTTGAGGCCCATTCGCCCCAGGATGCAAGAAGGCCGATCACCTCCGGGCTGCATTCGAAGACGCTTCTGGTCAGGAAATTGCAGGCCGTGACCTTGTTGGTCCCGGGATAGAAGACAAGCGTTTTTGAAGAGCGCATTTTCATGATGCTGAATGCCGTTCTGCGAATGTGAGGCGCCGACAGGCGAACAGCCCGTCGGCGCCGAACGGGTTCAGCGCTTGTTGTAGTGCATGCCCTGCGAGAAGAAGACGGTCTGCGTGCCTGCAGCGACCGTCAGCTTCGGGGCATTGTCCACTTTCTTGGCCATTTTCGTCCCTTTCCCGACCCCCAATGGGATCTGTTGAAAGATCCCCACAGCGGGATCCGCATGAAGAAAGGTAAGGTCGAAAGAGTTAATGGTTTGTTAAAATTGTAGTAAAGCCAACGTGGTCTAAAATATCTTTCTTGGCGGTAAAGTCTAAAATATCGATTTTGCTCAAATATGGAGTAGGCAATCGCTAACATACGCTTTTTCGGGATATTCTTATTCTTATTTAGCGTAAGCGAGCGGCCAAAGCATGCCGCCCAAAGGGGCCTGCGGCTTTTGGGGGACGACATGCATCAAGACAAAGACCTGAAGCGCGTCGTCGCACCCTTCGCGCCGCTGCGGGCTTCAGCCCAGCCCATCCCGAGCGAGGCTGACGACGAGTTGATCGATGCCCGGATCGTCGAGCCTGACGACATGCGCCATGCGGATCGCATGGCGTGGCCGGATACCGGACATATCCTGCCGCATGATGACCGATACGAATGCCGGCCCGGCCTCGGTCAGAAGCATGGCCTTGCCCGTCAGCACCGGTTCGGAGATGGGAGCCCACTGCACGGAGATCAGCGACGGTTCGCCGGTCTGGCGACGGTTGACGCCGCTGAAATAGATCCAGTTCAGGCGCGAGATGGCCACGCCATAGTGGTTGCCGCGCGCCCGCGCCCATGTCGAGCCACGGCGCTCCGACCATCCGGTGACCCGGCGGAATGTGACCAGTTCGGCTTCGCGACGCACGAAGGTTACCGACCGCATCAAGAGGTCGGGGCGGGTGGGGATCGAAAAGTAGGTGAAATAGGTGCCGCCCGCGATCGACGGGGCGGGCGGGCGGATCATCTGATTGAACAGGCTTTCGGAAATCGGCGGCAGGCCGGGGTCCCTGTGCTCGGGGGCGCCGGGGTCCTGGTAGAGTTGCGCTTCGTCGATGCGAAAGTAGTCGCAGATCAGCTTGGCCGTGGCCTTGTTCGGAACGGTCTGCCCTTGCAGGTAACGCTCGAATTGCGTGCGGTTGATACCCAACTCACGGCACACCGCGCTAACGGAGGCATGGTCCTTGCAGAGCCGTCTGAGATTTGCAGCGAGGTTCTCGCGAATGGACACGTCTATGCTTTCGCAGGCGAATTCTTCATTTCGACTCAGGAATCCATATAGCGCCTTCGGTCGCCCCCGCCGAAACGCCTTGTCACAACACACAGAAAAAACTGATTTGATAACGCCACTCTAACGGGGCGACTTCCAAAAAAAATAGCGGCGATTCGGCAACGGCCATCGCCATAAGTCCAATTGACAATTGCCTTGCCCCGAGATCGCGCGAAACGGCTGTGGCTTTTGTTGGGGGGACATTGGCGCGGCGAGCCGCTTAACGCGATTTACCGCATGGTGCCCGCGTCTTGTTGGCGCGTAGAAAAGTGGAAACCGGAAATTCCGCTGGTGGAGCTGAGGAGGATCGAACTCCTGACCTCGTCATTGCGAACGACGCGCTCTCCCAGCTGAGCTACAGCCCCGTCCAACGGATGGCGCATTTATCGGGCGTGGCGGATTTCTGTCAAGGCGGCGTTTTGCCGAAATCCTCATTGCCTGGCGCGCCGGCCGGCGGCCCTTGCCGGTTTGGCGCGCAATGGCTACATGTCGGCAACAATTGGAGACCGGCATGCTCGCCCTCATTCAAACCATCGTCATGGCGCTTGACCTCTATTGGTGGATCATCATCGCCTCGGCGATCTTTTCCTGGCTCTACGCCTTCAATGTCGTCAATTCGCGCAACCAGTTCGTCGGCAGCATCGGCAACATGCTCTACCGGCTGACCGAGCCGGCGCTGCGGCCGATCCGCCGCTTCATGCCGGACCTTGGCGGCATCGACATCTCGCCGATCATCCTGTTGCTGCTGCTGTTCTTCATCAGGCAGTTCATTCTCACGACGGTGGCACCGCTGGTGCTGTAAGCCTGGCGATCGCATGAGCGCGCCGCTCCGCATCCGCGGGAACGGCATCGACCTGTTCGTGCGGCTGACGCCAAAATCTTCCGTGGACAGGGTCGAAGGCGTCGAAACGGCCGCGGACGGACGCAGCCATTTGAAGGCGCGGGTGCGCGCCGTGCCGGAAAACGGCGCCGCCAATCAAGCGCTGGAGAGACTGGTTGCCAAGACGCTGGGCGTGGCGGCGTCGGCTGTTTCGGTGGTCGCCGGCGGCACAAGCCGGCTGAAGACTGTGCGCATCGTGGGTGATCCGGAGGCGCTGGTGCAGCGCGTTGAGGCGCTCGGCCCGTAGCGCCAGGATCGTTGAGGGCGTCCCCCTCATCCGGCCGCTTCGCGGCCACCTTCTCCCCAAGGGGGAGAAGAGAAAAGCGTCGGCGCTGACTGGCTCCTCTCCCCCTCGGGGAGAGGTCGGATTGTCCCGAATTGCCCTTCGCAATTCGGTTGGCAATCCGGGTGAGGGGGCAGCTGCCCGTGATCATCCCCGTCCGCCCTCAGTCCCCGAGGGGCAGCCTAGGATCGTCGACCTTCAGCGTGTTCACGCTCTGCTTGATGCGGCGCAGCTTCTCCAGCACCTTCGGGCCGCGCGTTTCGGCCACCGACGTCACGATCATGTCGACGATCGCCAGCAGCGCGTAGCGCGAGGATGTCGGCTTGTAGATGTTGCCGTCCTCGAGCGGCTGCAGATGAATGACCGTGTCGGCGGCTTTGGCCAGGGCCGAATCGGGCGCGGTGATGGCGACCGTGGTGGCGCCATATTGCTGGGCGACCTGCACCGCCTCGATGACCGAGCGGGCATAGCCGGAGACGGAAAAGGCGACCAGCGTGGTTTCCGGCGTGGCGACGGCGGCGTACATGCGCTGCAACTGGCCATCGATCTGCGCCAACACCGGCAGGCCGAGCCGGAACATCCGGTTCTGCATCTCGGTCGCCATCATCGATGAGATGCCGCCGGAGCCGATGCACAGCACATTGCCCGACGTCGCCAGCCGCTCGGCGACGGCGACCAGCGTCGTCATGTCGAGGTTCTCGCTGGCGCGCTGGATGGCCGAGATCGCCGCTTCGGTGATGGCCGACGCGATGCGCTGTTCGCGGGCGTCGCGGCTCAGCGGTTCGGGCGACAGATACTGGCCGCCAATGGCGATGGCCTGGGCCAGGTAGAATTTGAAGTCGCGCAGGCCCTCGCAGCCGAGGTTGCGGCAGAAGCGGGTCACCGTCGGTTCGCTGACGCCGACGCGCGCGGCGATCTCGGAGATGGCCGCCTTGGAAGCGAAATCGAGATCGGACAGCACAAGGCCGGCCAGCCGGCGGTCCGACTTGGTGCCGTCCTGCGACATCAGCTGCAGCCGCGTGATGATGTCGGCCGGCGTCTTCATGCCCGTGTTTTCGTCCTCATGCTTGCGCCTCGGTCTTCATCTCGGTCGCTTCACAACGGCAGGCCCGTCGCCTTGTCGAACAGATGGATGTTGCCGGGATCGACGGAGACCGGCAACAGGTCGCCCGGCCTGACCGGCACCCGGTCGCGGAACACGGCGCGTACCGTATCGGAGCCGATCGCGCCATAGACATGGGTCTCGGAGCCGGTCGGCTCGACGACATCCACCTTGAGCGCCATGGCGTCGGCGGCCTCGCCGATGATGAAGTGCTCGGGCCGGATGCCGGCCTCCACGGCGCCGTCCGCCGGCACCGCCTTGCCGGTAAGTGCAAGCCGGCCGCCGCCGGCCGATTCGAACCAGCTTTTCCCGGGCGTCGACTTGAGAGCCCCGGAGACAAAGCTCATCGACGGCGAGCCGAGGAAGCCGGCGACGAACTTGTTGGCCGGCCGGTCATAGAGCTCGAGCGGCGCGCCGACCTGCTGGATCCGGCCACGGTCCATCACGACGATGCGGTCGGCCATGGTCATGGCTTCGATCTGGTCATGTGTGACATAGACGATGGTCGATTTCAGCCGCTGGTGCAGCGCCTTGATCTCGGTGCGCATCTGCACGCGCAACTGCGCGTCGAGATTGCTGAGCGGTTCGTCGAACAGGAACACCGAGGGTTCGCGCACGATGGCGCGGCCCATGGCAACACGCTGGCGCTGGCCGCCCGAAAGCTGGCGGGGATAGCGGTCGAGATAGGAGAAGAGGTTGAGCACGCCTGAGGCCTTCTTGACCTTGTCATCGATCGCGGCGCGGTTCTCGCCACGGATCTTCGGGCCGAAGCCGATATTGTCCGCCGCCTTCAAGTGCGGGAACAGCGCATAGGACTGGAACACCATGGCGATGTTGCGCTGCTGCGGCGGCAAATCGTTGGCGCGTGTGCCGCCGATGAGAAGATCGCCCGAGCTGATCGTCTCCAGGCCGGCCAGCATGCGCAGCAAGGTCGACTTGCCGCAGCCGGACGGGCCGACCAGCACGACGAACTCGCCGGTCTTGATGTCGAGGTTGATGTCCTCGAGGATTTTATGCTGGCCAAAGGATTTCGACAGGTTGCGAAACAGGACGTCGGTCATGGTCACGCTCCCAATATGTCGTCGATGAACGGCAGGCAGCCGGCGGTCAGCCCGGCATCCACGGGCATCACCACGCCTGTTACGCCCGAGGCGCGGTCCGAGGCAAGGAAAGCCACGGCTTCGGCCACTTCCGTGGCGTCGACGATGCGGCCGAGCGGGTAGAGCCGCTTGAGCTTGCCCAGGATTTCCGGATCCTTGGCGAGGCGATGGTCCCAGGCGGCGGTGCGGATCGATCCGGGGCAGACGACATTGGCGCGCACGCCGCTGCGGCCGAGCTCGACGGCGATCGATTTGGCATAGGCGTTGATGCCGGCCTTGGCGGCGGCATAGGCCGGATTGCCGAAATGCGCGATGGCGTTGACCGAGGAGATGAAGACGACGCTGCCTGAACCGCGCGCGGCCATCGCCTTCACAAGTGGGTCGGCGAAAGTCATCACCCCGGTCAGATTGAGGTCGATCTCGTGCTCGATCTTGTCGGCACTGAGCGCGGACATCGTCTCGGCGCGCGTCCAGCCGGCATTGTTGATCAGGATGTCGGGCACGCCGTCCTTGTCCAGCACGGCGGCGATCCCGGCCTCGATCGAAGCCCGGTCGAGAAGGTTGAAGACATGGCGCGAGGCAAGGTGCGGGCTTGCCAGCGCCTCCTGCGACTGGTCGCAGCCGACCACCCGAGCGCCCCTCCCAGCCAGCAATGCGACGATCGCCGAGCCAAGGCCGCCGCCGGCACCGGTGACGACGACAGTGCGGCCTTCGAATTCGGCTTTCGAAACCACGGCGCTTGCTCCTCCCACAGGTCAGGCAGATGCCGGCAGGCTACTGAAAGGAATGTAATTAAGCAACATGATAATCCACTTGCATGCGCTGAATTCCTCGATAATGTAGGAAAGTCACATAAATCTTGTGCCAGCCATCGGCGCAGGGAGCGCAAATGCGCGAAACAATGGGAGAGATCAGATGAGCCTAGCCAAATGGACTGTCGGCCTGATGGCCGGAATGAGCATGCTGGCCTTCGCGGCGCAGGCGAATGCGGGTGAAGTGCGCGTCACAGTCGCCGAATACAGCGCCAAGACCGGTCCGTATTTCGAGGAGGTCAAAAAGGAATTCGAGGCGAAGAATCCCGGCATCACCGTCAAGTTCGAAGTCGTGCCGTGGGACGTGCTGTTGCAGAAGCTGACCACCGACATCACCGCCGGCACCAATGCGGATCTGTCGATCATCGGTACACGCTGGCTGATCGACTTCGTCCAGCAGGATGTCGCCGAACCGCTGGACGGCTATATCACGCCGGAATTCAAGGGCCGCTTCATCGACACCTTCCTGTCGCCCTCGATCATGAGCGGCAAGACCTACGGCCTGCCGATCGCCGCCTCGGCGCGCGCCATGTACTACAACAAGGAGCTGTTCGAGAAGGCCGGTATCGCCAAGCCGCCGGCAACCTGGACCGAGTTGCAGGACGATGCGCGCAAGATCAAGGCGCTGGGAACCGGCGCCTTCGGCTTCGGCCTGCAAGGCAAGGAGATCGAGACCGACGTCTATTATTACTACGCCATGTGGTCGCAAGGCACCGAAATCCTCAACAAGGACGGCACGTCGGGCCTCGGCACGCCGGGCGCGCTCGAAGCCGCCAAGCTCTACAAGTCGATGATCGACGAAGGGCTGACCGAGCCCGGTGTGACCTCCAACAACCGCGAGGACGTGCAGAACCTGTTCAAGCAGGGCAAGGTCGGCATGATGATCACCGCGCCCTTCCTGTCCAACCAGATCAAGGACGAGGCGCCGAAACTGAAATACGGCGTGGCGGCCATTCCGGCTGGCCCGACCGGGGCGCGCGGTACCTATGGCGTCACCGATTCCATGATCATGTTCAAGAATTCCAAGAACAAGGATGAGGCCTGGAAGCTGATGGACTTCCTGTTCACCACGGAACAGCGCGCCAAGTTCACGCAAGGCGAAGGCTTCCTGCCGGTGAACAAGGAAGAGGCCAAGATGGATTACTACGTCAACAATGCGGATCTCGCCGCCTTCACCGCGCTGTTGCCCGACGCCCGCTTCGCGCCGGTCATTCCAGGCTGGGAAGAAGTTGCCCAGATCACGTCTGACGCAATGCAGAAGATCTATCTCGGCGGCGACCCCGAGGCAGGCCTGAAGGACGCGGCGGCCAAGGCCAACGCCGTGCTGAAGAAGTAGCTCGACAAATAGGGCGTATCTCCCTGCGCCCCGTGGCGCGCCCCAGACTCAGGCGGGGCGCGCCACTCCCTTGGATGAAGCATGCAGCGGCTCCCACGAGAATGGAGAAGGCCGACAAGGCAATCACTCCGGATAAAAGGATAAATCGCCAACGTCAGCGCCGCCCCTCATCGCCCTGCCGGGCATTTCTCCCTGTATAGTGACGGGGAGAAAGGGCTGGCCGCGACCCCGGCGCCCTTCTTGGCACGCTGGCGATTGGCGAAGGCAGCGATGGAAGCGCCCCTCTCCCCGTCACTATACGGGGAGAGGGTGCCGGCAGGCAGGTGAGGGGCGGCGCAAACGCCGGGAAAGAGTTGAAACTGAGCGCCTAAAAAGAACAAGTGAGTATTAGCCAGGCTGGCAAGCCAGCACTACGGATGCCTCGCAACGCGGTACGAACCAGCCGATGCAAAATCGTTTCCTGCCCTATCTCCTGACCTTGCCCAGCCTGTTCCTGGCGGCGGTGGTCATCTTCTGGCCGGTCTGGGACCTGATCCAGATCTCGACGCATGACGTCAACCGTTTCGGCCAGTTGCGCGAGTTCAGCGGCCTTGCCAATTTCGCCGCCCTTGCGGCCGATCCCGATTTCGTAGCGGCGCTCTGGCGCACGGGGCTGTGGACCGTGCTGGTGGTCGGCGGCGCGCTGCTCCTGTCGGTGCCGGTGGCGATGATCCTCAACACCGATTTTTATGGCCGTGGCCTCGCACGCGTCATCATCATGCTGCCCTGGGCGGTGTCGCTGACCATGACGGCGGTGGTCTGGCGCTGGGCACTGAGCGGCGAAAGCGGCATGCTGAATTCGGCGCTGCTTGGCCTTGGCCTGATTGACCACAACATCCAGTGGCTGGCCAGCGCCGAGACGGCGTTCCCGATGCAGGTGCTGATCGGCATATTGGTGACGGTGCCGTTCACCACGACGATCTTCCTCGGCGGCCTGTCCTCGATCCCGGACGATCTCTACGAGGCGGCGGCGCTCGAAGGCGCAACGCCGCTGCAGCAGTTCCGCGAGATCACCTTTCCGCTCTTGAAACCGTTCATCAACATCGCCATCGTGCTCAACACCATCTACGTCTTCAATTCCTTCCCGATCATCTGGGTGATGACGCAGGGCGGGCCGGCCAACTCGACCGATATCCTGGTCACCCACCTCTACAAGCTCGCCTTCCGCATCGGCAAACTGGGCGAAGCCTCGGCGGTCTCCCTGGTGATGTTCGCCATTTTGCTGGTCTTCACCATGATCTATGTGCGGTTGGCCATGCGGGAGCAGCGGGCATGAACAGCAAGCTGAAACGCACAATCATCGCCTGGCTGTTGTTGGCCCCCTTGATCGTGGTGACGCTCTTTCCCTTCGCGGTGATGTTCCTCACCGCGGTCAAGCCAAGGCAGGAGGTGCTGTCGCCGACATGGTGGCCGAGCGAGTTCCGCTGGTCCAACTTCTCCGACATGTGGGTGGCGACGGGCTTCGGCCAGGCGCTGGCCAATTCACTCTATGTCTCGGTGATCGCCACGGTCGGCGCCATCCTCATCTCCGTTCCCGCTGCCTATGCCATGTCGCGGTTTCGCTTTGCGGGCTACGGCGCCTTCCGCCAGTTCCTGCTGATCTCGCAGATGATCTCGCCGATCGTGCTGGTGCTCGGCCTGTTCCGGCTGATGGCGGCCTGGGGGCTGGTCGAATCGACCACGGCGCTCGGCTTCATCTACATGGCCTTCAACGTCGCCTTCACCGTGTGGATGCTGCAGAGCTATTTCGACACCATCCCGCGCGATCTAGAGGAGGCGGCCTGGATGGAAGGCGCCGGCCGCTGGCTGACGCTGCGAAAAGTGTTCCTGCCGCTCTGCCTGCCGGCGATCGCGGTCACCGCCATCTTCACCTTCATCAACGCCTGGAACGAGTTCGTCGTGGCGCTGACCATGCTGCGCAGCCAGGAGAGCTACACGCTACCGATCCAGGTCTTTTCGCTCGTCGCCGGGCGCTACACGATCGAGTGGCATCACGTGATGGCGGCGACACTGCTGGCGACCTTGCCGGTGGCGATCCTGTTCATCTGGCTGCAGCGCTACCTGGTGCGCGGGCTGGCGCTCGGGGCCGTCAAATAGAGTTGCATTCCACGGAGCTTACATGCGCATCTTCACCGCCTCGCTGGCGACGGAAACCAACACCTTTTCGCCGGTGCCGACGGACCGGGCCTCGTTCGAGATGGCCTTCTATGCCGGGCCGGGAAACCATCCGGAGACGCCGACTTTGTGCTCCTCCCCGATCGTCGCCTTGCGCCGGCGCGCGGCAAAAGAAGGGCTGACCGTGATCGAAGGCACCGCCACCTGGGCCGAGCCCGGCGGCCTGTTACAGCGGCAGACTTTCGAAGCGCTGCGCGACGAAATCCTCGACCAGTTGAAGGCGGCTTTGCCGGTCGACGCCGTCATTCTCGGCCTGCATGGCGCCATGGTGGCGCAGGGCTATGACGATTGCGAAGGCGATCTGCTGGAACGTGTGCGCGGGATTGTCGGGCCCGATGTGGTGATCGCCTCGGAGTTCGATCCGCACAGCCATCTGACGCCCAAGCGCGTGGCGGCGTCCGACATCATGGCCTATTTCCTCGAATTCCCGCACACCGATTTTTACGAGCGCGGCGAGCATGTCGTGGAACTCGGGCTGGCGGCCGCGCGCGGCGAGATCAAGCCGGTCATTTCGACCTTCGACTGCCGCATGATCCAGGTGCTGCCGACCAGCCGCGAACCGATGCGCTCCTTCGTCGACCGCATCAAGGCGCTTCACGGCAAGGACGGGGTGCTGTCGGTCTCCGTCATCCACGGCTTCATGGCGGCCGACGTGCCGGAAATGGGCACGCGCATCCTCGTCGTCACCGACAATGACAAGGCCAAGGGCGACGCGCTGGCGGAGCGGCTGGGACGCGAGCTCTACGAACTGCGCGAAAAGACGGCGATGACGATGCTTGATACCGCCGACGGCATCGACCGGGCGCTGGCGGTGCGCGCCATGAACCCCGCCAAACCCGTGGTCATCGCCGACGTCTGGGACAATCCCGGTGGCGGCGTTCCCGGCGACGGCACCTTCGTGCTGCGCGAGATGTTGGCGCGTGGGCTAGACAGATTCGGCGTGGCGACGATCTGGGACCCGATCGCGGTGACCTTCTGCCTGGCGGCGGGAGAGGGCGCCGTCATCGACCTGCGTTTCGGCGGCAAGGCCGGGCCGCAGGCGGGCGAGCCGATCGACGCGCGCGTCACGGTGCTGAAGGCCGTCGCCGAGGGCTGGCAGAGTTTCGGACCAAGCCGGGTGACGCTCGGGCCGACCGCGCTGATCCGCATCGAAGGCACCGAGGTCGACATCATCCTCAACACCAACCGCACCCAGACTTTCGAACCGGATATCTTCTCCAATATCGGAGTCGATCCGCTGGGCAAGGACATGCTGCTGATCAAGTCGACCAACCATTTCTACGCCGGCTTCGAGCCGATAGCCGCCGAGATCATCTATGTCACGGCGCCGAGTTCTTATCCCAGCAATCCGGCGGTGACGGATTACAGGAAGCTGAAGCGGCCGGTGTGGCCGAGGGTGAAGGACCCGTGGCGTTGATAATCTCCCCCCTTGAGGGGGAGATGTCGCCGAAGGCGACAGAGGGGGTCGCCTAACGTAGAGCGCTAGCCTCCTCCGCCGCAGGAGGTTGAGTCCAGTCGGACCGACCCCCTCTGGCCGCTTTGCGGCCATCTCCCCCTCAAGGGGGGAGATTACCAGCGCTACACCAGCCCGCGCTTCACCATCATCGCCTCCGGCGACGGCATCTTGCCGCGGAAGGCCGTGTAAAGTTCTTCCGGGTCCTTCGAGCCGCCGGCGGCGTAGATGTTCTTCCTCAGCCGCTCGGCCAATGCCGGATTGAAGGGATCGCCCGTCTCTTCGAAGGCGGAGAAGGCATCGGCGTCGAGCACTTCCGACCACATGTAGGAATAGTAGCCGGCCGAATAGCCGTCGCCCGAGAAGACATGGCCGAAATGCGGGGTGCGATGGCGCATCGCAATGGTGTCGGGCATGTCGAGTTCTGCCAACGTTTCGGCTTCGAAACGAAGCGGCTCGGCCGGGGCATCGGGCCGGGCGTGATAGGCCATGTCCATCAAGGCGGAAGACGTGAATTCCACCGTGGCGAAGCCGGCGCCGAAGGTGCGCGTGGCCAGCATCTTGTCGAGCAGCGCCTTGGGCATCGGCTTGCCGGTCTTGACGTGCAGCGCGTGCTTTTCCAGCACCGCCGGCACGGTCAGCCAGTGTTCGTAGAGCTGCGAGGGCAGTTCGACGAAATCGCGGCTGACCGAGGTGCCCGCAACCGACGGCCAGGTGACGTCGGTCAGCATGCCGTGCAGCGCATGGCCGAATTCGTGGAACAGCGTCTTCGCCTCGTCGACCGACAGCAGTGCCGGCTCGCCTGCCGGCGGCTTGGCGAAGTTCATGATGTTGTAGATCACCGGCTTCGAGCCGTGGCCGAGCCTATAGCCGGACTTCAGCGCGCTCATCCAGGCGCCGGAACGCTTCGAAGGCCGTGCGAAATAATCGGCGAGGAACAGGCCGCGCTCGCTGCCATCGGCATTTTTCACCGCGAAGACGCGCGCGTCGGGGTGCCAGGCGGCGATGCCCTTCTTCTCCTCGAAGGTGATGCCGAACAGTCTTGTCGCGACATCGAAGCAGGCGTCGATGACGCGGTCGAGCTGCAGATAGGGCTTCAGCTCCGCCTCATCGAACGCGAATTTTTCCGCGCGCAGCTTCTCCTGGTAGAAGCGCCAGTCCCAGGCGGCGAATTTCTCGTTGCTGCCGGCTTCCGCCGCCAGCCGCTCCAACTCCTTCTGGTCGGCAGCGGCCTTTTCCAGCGCCTTTTCCCAGACGGGGTCGAGCAGGTCGTGCACTGCCTTCGGCGTCTTGGCCATGGTGTCGTCGAGCTTCAGCGCGGCGAAGGAGGCGTAGCCGAGCAGCTTGGCCTTTTCGGCCCGCAGTTTCAGCATGTCGCGCACGACCGACGTGTTGTCGGAGGCGCCACCGTTCTGGCCGCGCATGGTGAAGGCACGGAAGGCGACCTCGCGCAGGTCGCGGCGTTCCGAGAAGGTCGCGAACGGCTCGTAGATCGAGCGCGACAAAGTAACGGCGTAGCGGCCCTTCTGGCCGCGCATCTCGGCGGCCTCGGCCATCGAGCTGCGGACGAAATCCGGCAGGCCGGCAAGATCTGATACGTCGAGGAACAGCGCCCAGTCACGCTCGTCGGCCAGCACGTTCTGGCCGAAAGTCGTGCCGAGCGACGACAGCTCCTCATTGATCCTGGCCAGCCGCTTCTTGCCCTCGGCATCGAGCTTGGCGCCAGAACGGACGAAGCCTTTCCAGGTCTTCTCCAGCACCCGAAGCGTCTCGGCGTCGAGGCCAAGGCTCTCGCGGCGCTGATAAAGGTCGTCGATGCGGGCAAACAGCTTCTCGTTCATCGAGATCGCCGAAAAATGCCTCGACATTTTCGGCGAGATGTCTCGCTCCAGCGCCTGGATGGTCTCGTTGGTGTGGGCGCCGGCGCGGCACCAGAAGATCGACGAGACTTGATCGAGCGCCTCGCCGCCGAGTTCCAGCGCTTCAAGCGTGTTCTCGATGGTCGGCGCATCCTCGTTGCCGGCGATCGCATCAATCTCGGCCTCATGCGCCTTCAGCGCGGCGTCGAAGACTGGGGAGAAATCGCCGTCGCCGATCTGGGCAAAGTCGGGCAGGCCGAGCGGCCCTTGCCACGCGGTCAGCGGATGGGCGGCGAGGTCGACGGCTTTGGTTGAGGGCATGGAGGGTCTTTCGCTGGCATCGAGGAGGAGGGGTGTCACCGATGTAGGGCGCGGCCGACGGGCCCGCAATATGGCAGCTGGCCGATCCGCCTCAATAGGCTTCGCAGTTTTCGGCGATCGCGGCTTGCGAGCTGGCGGTGATGCGGTTGTCGGCCACCGCGAAGGTTTCCTGCATCAGCATGTCATTGTCGGGGAAATCGTAGCAGGCGATCACCGTGGTGACGCCGCCTTCGCTCTTCTCGATGCGGTGGCGGATCGCGGCGCCCGCGACGGCACCTTTCCACTCGTCGAGCGAGGCGATGAACTCCTGCTTGCTCTGGACCACACCGAGGTCTTCGAGCTTGATGCGGACGTCGTCGGCAAGCAGGTCGGCAAGTTCGGTGCGGTCGGCGACCAGCAGCGCTGAATACCAGCGGTTGATGATGAAGCCGTCATCGGCGCGCGCGGCAGCGATCGCTATCAGCAGGGCGGCGGCGGTGAAAACGGCCGACCGGACGTTCCTCACCTGGCGCGCCGTGCCGTTCATTCCAGCACCGGCCGTTCGAAATCGCCGGTCTCCTTGTTCATCACCCAGAGCTCGCCGGTCGATATGTCGAACCAGGCTCCGTGCAGCGACAGCCGGCCCTTGCCTTCAAGGATCGAGACGCAGGGAAAGGTCCGGAGGTTGGCGATGGAATAGCGGATCGAGATGCGTTCAAGCGCCGTCTGGCGTTCCGCCGCCGTCATGAAAGTGCTGGAGGACACCGTTTCGGCGGCCGGCGCGATCAGGCTCATCCACTTGCCGATAAAGTCGCCGGGCGACAGCGGCGCGGAATTCGGGTCGAGCGCCGCGCGGATGCCGCCGCAACGGCCGTGGCCCATGACGACGATGTTCTTGACCTTGAGGCTCTGCACCGCGAATTCGAGCGCGGCCGAGGTCGAATGGAACTCACCGTCCGGTTCGTAAGGTGGCACCAGATTACCGACATTGCGCAGCACGAAGAGTTCGCCCGGTCCGGCGTCGAAGATCGCTTCGGGGGCCGAACGGGAATCGCAGCAGGCGACGATCATCGTCTCGGGTGCCTGCCCCTCCCGGGCGAGCTCGCGGTAGCGGCCGCTCTCGGTGAGGTAGCGGCCATTCATGAAATTGCGGTAGCCGGCGAGGAGGTGGTCAGGAAGATGAGGCATGGGCGGCTAAGGCCTTTCCGGGGTTGGAGGCGGCAGCTCGTTGCGGTCGAGAAAGCCTCTAACGGTAAAAGCCCGTCACGAGCAATGCAGAATTGTGGGGTCTGGCCATAAACGCCATGCACATAAGCGGGACGCCCGCCGACATTGTCATGCCCAGATGGCGACCGGTATGCCAAAACCGTCAGCGAGTGGCGGGTTGGGAAACGGCCTCGCCTTGCCGCTGGCGATGCGGCCGGCGATCAGCATCATGACGGCCGCATCGAGGAAATCGTCGGCGGCCGCACCGCGTGGTGGCGCCTGGTCGAGGAAGTCGATGCCACAGCCGTGCCGGTACAGCAGCGCCTTGCGCTCCGCCATGCCGGCCGGATTGACGCTGCCCTTGATCTTCTTGGGCAGCTGCATCGCCCGGTCGCCATTCAGGCGGCAGAAGGCGACTTCCGGATGCGATTCGAAGATACGGCCGCGCAGATCGGGCCGCGCGATCAACAAGGCGTCGATCTCGCGGATCTTCGAAAAGATACCGAAGGCCTGGATGGAAACGCCGCGCGGCGGATCGGATGTCGCCCTTGCCACCTCGCTTGCCCTGCGATGCGCGGCATACCAGGCTTCGATCGTGGTGAAGTCGCTGGTGTCGGCATAGAGCGCGGCGCGCGACGGGATCGAGAAGACACTGGATTGGCGTGCCCCGAGCAGCGGCCTGACCAGCGCCTCCGGGCCTCGCCCGCCTTTGCTGGAGAACTCCGGCAGGCCGATCGGCATGTCGACGGCGACAACCGCATCGCCAGGATTTGCCGCAAGCAGCGCCGCGAAACTGGCGAAGATTTCGACCGAGGGTAATGAACCGGGCTCGCGCCGCACGGCGATCCAGCCGGCCTTGCAGCCGTCGGCGCCGACCAGCACGACCCCAGCCGAAGTCACGCCCGGCGGTCCCGCCCCGGATGCGTGAGATGGCGCAACTGCACCATGGCCATCGGGTGCGACAGGCTCTGCGCGTCGGTTTCCAGCTGCAGCTCGTCGCCGCCGCGTTTTGCCGTGCGCGCCAGGATCTCGTAGACCGCCGCCGTGGTCGACTGCAGCGCCTTGATCGGCGGCTGGCCGGAAAGGATGCGGGCGAGATAGACGGCGGCCGTCAGATCGCCCAGGCCGTTCGGCGGCTTGTCGATCAGGCGATGCTCGGCGAGCAGCGCCTGGGTGCCGTCGAGCAGCAGATTGCCGGTGCCGCCGATCATCATCGACTGTGCCGAGGTGACCAGCATGGTCGGCGGTCCGGCGTGGAGCGCTGCCGCGATCACCGATTTCAGGTCCGGCAGCGGCGCGCCGGCCATCCATTCCAGCTCGTAGCGGTTGGGCGTGGCGATGTCGGCGATCGGCATCAGCCGGTCGCGCATGGCGGCGGCAGTGGGCTCGGGCACGTAGAGCCCGCCGGAATCGCCCATCACCGGATCGCAGATATAGACGGCATCCGGCGTCCTGGCCTTCACCGCCGATACCAGCGAGGCGACGGCCTCGGCCTGGCCGGACTCGCCGAGATAGCCTGATAGAACCGCGCCGACCTCGCCCAGCCATGGCGCGCGCTCGAGATCGGCCATCAGCGCCTTGAACTGATCGAGCGGCGGAACGATGCGCGTCGCCCGCCCATGGCCGGGATGCCAGGGCAGGATGACTGTCGGCACCGCCCAGACCGGAAAGCCCAGTGTCTCCAGAGCAAAGACGGCGGCGCGATTGCCGACAGAACCCCGGGCGACATGGCTGGAAATGACGATGACCGCACGCGGCGCGTCGGGTTTTTCGGCGCTCATTGTTTTTTGATTCCTAGCTGCCCCGGGTGAGGAAAAGCACGAGCCAGACCATCAGGCCCAGCGCCAGAAGCAGGCCGAGTATCCGGCCAATGCGCGTGCCCCAGACCTCGATCGGGTCGGTGCGGTCGGCATCGGCGGCGGCGACATGGTCGCGCATGCCCTTCGTCGTCCGCGCCACGAAGGAATTCCCGGCCGGATCGGTCTCCTGCGCGACGCGCTCGAGGATGCGGCGCGATTCCCTGTCGCTGTCCTGGCGCCCTGCCATGATGATGTCCCGTTTTGACCGGACCTTATCGCGTTCGCGCGGCCAATCACAGGGGCTTGCGGCAAGGCGATGGATGGCCGGCCCGGTCCAGAGGGCCGAGGCCGTTTTCTTGCGCGCTGATTGTGGTAATGCTTCGCTTGCAACTTCTACCGAGGGACCCCATCATGCTTGCCCAGCGCCTTGCTCGACCATCGACATTCCGCACGCTGCCCGCCTTCCTGATGATGGCAATCGTGCTGCCGCTGCTTGCCGGCTGCGGCTACAACACGATCCCGACGGCGGAGGAAAACGCCAAGGCGGCTTGGAGCGAGGTGCTGAACCAGTATCAGCGCCGCGCCGATCTCATCCCCAATCTGGTCGAGACGGTCAAAGGCTACGCCTCGCATGAAAAGGACACGCTCGATGCGGTCGTCGAGGCGCGCGCCAAGGCGACGCAGATCACGGTGACGCCGGAAACGCTGAAGGATCCCGAAGCGCTCAAGAAGTTCCAGGATGCCCAGGCCGGGCTGACCAGCGCGCTGTCGCGGCTGATCGCGGTGTCGGAGGCCTATCCCGACCTTAAGGCCAACCAGAATTTTCTCGCGCTGCAGGCGCAGCTCGAAGGCACCGAGAACCGCATCGCGGTGGCACGGCGCGACTACATCCAGGCGGTCAGGGATTATAATCTGACGCTGAAGACCTTCCCGTCGGTGCTGTGGGCGACCTTCTGGTTCCGCAGCAACGAGCCCTTCGCCAACTTCACCGTCGACGAAGACAAGATGCAGCCGCCGAAGGTCGATTTCGGCACGAAGCAGGGCGGGTAACAGCCGGGGTCAAACGCCGTGATCTTGCTGGCCGATGAGGGACGGCGTCTGGGCCGCCTTGCCGCCATTGTGCTCTTCGTCCTGGCGCTTCCGTTCGCGGCCTTCGCCGCGGACCTGCCGGCGCTCACCGGCCGCGTCGTCGACAATGCCGGCATTCTCGACGCCGGCACCAGAGCGGCGCTGACGCAGAAACTCGCCGATTTCGAGACCAAGGGCTCCGACCAGATCGTCGTCGCCACCATCCCCAGCCTCGACGGCGAGGAGATCGAACCTTACGCCAACCGGCTGTTCCGCTTCTGGAAACTCGGCCAGGCCAAGGAGAACAACGGCGTGCTTCTGCTGGTCGCGCCGAACGACCGCAAGATGCGCATCGAGGTCGGCTACGGGCTGGAAGGCACGCTGACCGACCTGCACACCAAGCTGATCATCGAAAATGACATGGTGCCGGCCTTCCGCGCCGGCGATTTTTCCGGCGGCATCTCCAAGGCCGTCGACGACATGATCATGGTGCTGGAGGGCAATCCGGAGGAACTGGAGGCGCGTGGCCAGCGCAACCAGGAGGCGCCGTTCAATTCCGACGACCTGTTCTTCGCCATTTTCATCAGCATCTGGGCGATCATCTTCTTCGGCAGCATCGCGGCCTCCATCCTGCCGCCGATCTTCGGCCAGAAGCTCGGGCCCGGACGCTATCGCTGGCTCGGCATGACGTTCGAGCCCGGGCGGCGCTCCTCATCCGGCGGCTGGTCTTCCGGCAGTTCCGGCGGCGGCTGGTCTTCGGGTGGCGGCGGTGGCGGCTTTTCCGGCGGCGGTGGTTCGTCCGGCGGCGGCGGCTCTTCGGGAAGCTGGTGACGGCATGACGGCACGCACCATCCGCCTACCGAGGCCCGGCCATTTCAACCCGGCGATCAACGCGGTCCTGACGGCTTTGATGCTGCTTTTGTCCTGCCTGGCGGGTTTTGCCGCCGAGCTGCCTGCCCTGACCGGCCGCGTCGTCGACAATGCCGGGATCATCGATGCCGGCACCAAGGCGGCGCTGACGCAAAAACTCGCCGATTTCGAGAAAAAGGGCTCCGACCAGATCGTCGTGGCGACGATCCCCAGCCTCGACGGCGAGGAGATCGAACCCTATGCCAACCGGCTGTTCCGGTTCTGGAAGCTCGGCCAGGCCGGCGAGAACAACGGCGTGCTTTTGCTGGTGGCCAAGAACGACCACAAGATGCGCATCGAGGTCGGCTATGGTCTGGAAGGCACGCTGACCGATCTGCACACCAAGCTGATCATCGAAAACGACATGGTGCCGGCGTTCCGCGCCGGCGATTTCTCCGGCGGCATCAGCAAGGCCGTCGACGACATGGTCATGGTGCTCGAGGGCAATCCGGAGGAGCTGGAAGCACGCGGCAAGCGCAATCCGGCCGACAGCAGCACCCCCGTGGACCCGATCGTCGTGATCTTTTTGATCTTGTGGGGCACGATGTTCTTCGGCGGGCTGGCGATGGCGTTCCTGCCGCCGATGTTCGGCACCAAGCTGTCGCCGGGCGTGTATAGGTGGCTCGGCATGACGTTTCGCTACGGCCGCGGGCCAAGCGGGTCCTCGGGCAGCAGCGGCTGGACATCGGGTTCTTCGGGCGGCGGCTGGTCGTCGGGAAGCTCCGGCTGGTCGTCCGGGTCGAGCAGCAGCGGCGGCGGGTTTTCGGGCGGCGGCGGCTCGTCCGGTGGTGGCGGTTCTTCAGGAAGCTGGTGAGACAATGGCAACACAACCGATCAGCCCGCAGGACCATGAGCGCATCGCCGACGCGATCCGCGCGGCCGAGGCCAAAACCGACGGCGAGATCTACTGCGTCGTCGCGCATGCCAGCGACGGCTATTTCGCCCCTGCCGCCTTGATGGCGACGCTTGGCATGCTGCTCGTCAGCCTTGCCGTCGCCTACGGGCTGGAGGCCAGGTGGCTGACCATCCGCCTGCCGCATTTCGTCATCGCCCAATTGCTGGCGCTGGCCTGCGTGCTGGCCCTGTTGTGGGCGGTTCCCGGGCTGCGCATCCATATGGTGCCCCGGCGGCTGCGCTATCAGGCCGCGCACGCCAACGCGATCAAGCAGTTTCTCGCCCGCAACGTCCACCGCACCACGGCGCGCACCGGCGTGCTGGTCTTCGTCTCGATCGCCGAGCGCTATGCCGAGGTGGTCGCCGATTCGGGCATCGACGCCAAGGTCGGCCAGCATGTCTGGGACGGCGTGGTGCGGGATCTGACGGCGCATGCCGGCGACGACCGGCTTGCCGATGGTTTCGTCAAGGCGATCGAGCAGGTGGGGGCGGTGCTGGCCGAGCATTTCCCGGTCACCTCAGGCGATGCCAACGAGCTCGACGACCATCTGATCGAGATATGAGAGCCTGCTGGTAGACACCACTTTACCCATCCGGCCTGTTTCCGGACGGGCTTTTGCCCGATGTCAGCAATGTCAGGAACGCTGTTAGAAAGCGGCCGGCGGACCGCCCGGACTCTTGCAATCGGCCGATGCGGGTTTATGGTTAACAAATCATGAATACGCTGACGATCGACATCCGGAAAGCAGACCCGCGCGATGCAGGCGCCATTGCCGAAGTGCATCTGGAAGCTTGGCGCGGCGCCTATTCCGGCATCATTCCGCACCGCACGCTGACGTCGATGATCAACCGCCGCGGCGCCGACTGGTGGGCGAACGCGATTCGCCGCGCCGCCACCGTTCTGGTCGTCGAAATCGGTGGCACGATCGCCGGCTATGCGACGATCGGCAAGAACCGCGCCCGGGAGCTCAAGCAGCAAGGCGAGATCTACGAATTGTACCTGCGCCCGGAATATCAAGGCATCGGGCTTGGCCGGCGGCTGTTTTCGGCGGCCAGGGCGCGTCTTGCCGACCATGGCCTGAAGGGCATGGTGGTGTGGGCGCTGGAAGACAATCAGAACGCGCTGGCCTTCTATGCCGGCGCCGGCGGCCGCGATGTCGCCGAAGGTGTCGAGATCTTCGAGCAGAAGGCTCTGAAGAAGGTCGCCTTCGTCTGGGAATGACAGCCGGGGGATGATCGCGCACAGCAAGGCCGGTAGGCGGTGCGTATCCCGGTGAAATCACGACGCTGAAACATCTTGTGCTCATGATTGAACGCGTCTGATACGATCGCGTATCGCCTGACGTGCGCGAGCACCATTCGCCGCATTGCGCCATTGTGCGACGCCCGCTATCTCCTCCCAACCGAGAGAGGGACAAATCCATGCGCATTGAAGCCATAGCCACCGGAAAGAATCCGCCCGAAGACGTCAACGTCATCATCGAAGTGCCGATCGGTGGCGAGCCGATCAAGTATGAGATGGACAAGGAGGCCGGCACGCTGTTCGTCGACCGCTTCCTGCACACCTCTATGCGCTATCCCGGCAATTACGGCTTCGTGCCGCACACGCTGTCGGGGGACGGCGATCCGATCGACGTGCTGGTCTGCAACACCCGCGCGCTGGTGCCGGGCTGCGTCATCAATGTCAGGCCGATCGGCGTGCTGGTGATGGAAGACAATGCCGGCCAGGACGAGAAGGTCATCGCCGTGCCGTCGCCGAAGCTGACGCTGCGCTACGAAAACGTCACCGAATACACGCATCTGCCCGAGATCACGCGCCAGCAGGTGCAGCACTTCTTCGAGCACTACAAGGATCTCGAACCCGGCAAATGGGTCAAGATCGAAGGCTGGCACGATTCCAAATATGCCAAGAAGATGATCGTCGACGCGATCGAACGGGCGAAAAAGGCCAAGTAGTCAGTTATCCACCCGTCCAAAAGCAGGCACTTTGCCGATGACGGTGTGCCTGTCCTTGCCGCAGGTGAAAGTGCGCGCCTTCTCGTCGGCGAGTTTGCGCGCCTGGTCGTTGGCCTGCGGGTTGCCGGTGGCCAGCACAAGGCCGACGGCGCAGCTTTCCCGCGCGTCCATCTGGCCGACCTTGGCGACGAGCAGCACGTCCGTCGATTTGTTCTGATCCTCGGCATCGCTGATCGTGCGGCGGTGGATGACGGCGAAGGGCACGGCCTTGTCGCCATTGGTTTCGATGCGCCACTCGACCTTGGCCGCGGATGAATTGAAGCCTGAAAAACTTTCCCAGGCGGACGTCATGTCGCCGCCAGGCGGAAACCCGTAGAAAAGCGACTCGCGGGCGTCGTCATAAGCGATGAGCACGGGGTAGCCGCGATAGCCCGAACAGGCGAGATCGGCCCAGTCGCCATCGCCTTGTTCGGCCTGCGCGTAGGTCACGCAATCCTTCTTCGAATCGAGGTCGGTGTAGGCGCTGGATATGTCGCCGGCATGAGCCGCCTGACACAGGCCGGCAAACGCAAGCGGGATCAGAATGGCGCGCATGATGAAAATCTCCGGTTCGGGCCGGAGCAACGTACCGCCAAACGCTATTTCTTCAAGCTTGCTCCGATCAGCAGATCGGCGTTCGTCGCCACCGACTGCGCGGGACCGCCAAGGCCGAACAGCTGGCCGCTGATATAGGCGCCCTCGATCAAAAGCAGCAGCCCATCACCCAGCGTGTCGGCGTCCTGCGCGCCCATCGCCGCGGCCATGGCGCGCAAGCGGCGGCGCAGCTCCTGCTTGTTGGCCTCGCTGACGACACGCGCCGGATGGCCGCGCTCGGGATATTCCACCGCCGCGTTGGTCATGCCGCAGCCGCGATAGTCGGGCTTTTGCGTGCGCTTGCCGACGCGGGTCAGAAAGGCGCCGATCTGGGCGCGCGGGTCGCCGGGATGGGCGTCGACCGCCTCGTCGAAACGCTCCCAGAATTCGTGGTCATACTGACGCAGATAGGAAGCGGCCAATTCGTCCTTGGAAGGGAAGCTGCGATAGAGGCTGGGCTTGGTGACGCCGGCGCGCTTGACGATCTCGTCGACGCCGATCGCCCTGATACCGCGCCGGTAGAACAGGTCATAGGCCACGTCGAGGATCTTCTTGGCGGCCTTCGGCGGCGCCGATGCATGATCGTCGCTGATGGATAGTTCAATATTTTTGTCGGCTGGCATCATGGAACTCGATTGACAGTGTTACCGATCGGTACGTATACAGGCTCCCATCTTGCAACGTACCGGTCAGTAACATGATAGCTCAGTCCCGTCCGTTTGGCCAGCGCTACGCTTTCGTCGTGGTCGGTGTCATCTTCCTCTGCCTGCTGATAGCCGCCGGGCTGCGCTCGGCGCCCGCCGTCATGATGCTGCCGCTGGAAAACAGTTTTGGCTGGCGGCGCGATATCATCTCGCTGGCCGCCGGCGTCGGCATCCTGCTCTATGGTCTGACGGGTCCTTTCGCCGCCGCGTTGATGGAGCGGATCGGGCTGCGCCGCACGCTGATCGCATCGCTGGTGGTGATGTCGGGCTCGACCGCTCTCAGCCTGCTGATGACCGAGCCCTGGCATCTCTTCATCACCTGGGGCGTCTTCTCGGGCATCGGCTCCGGCGCCGTCGCCAGCGTGCTTGGCGCCACCATCGTCAACCGCTGGTTCAAGACCAATCGCGGCCTCGTCATGGGATTGATGTCGGCCTCCAGCGCCACCGGCCTGCTGGTGTTCCTGCCGCTGCTGGCCTCGCTGGCGCAATCGGGCGGCTGGAAGCCGGTCGCCATCGCGGTCGCGGTCGCAACGGCCTGTCTCCTGCCGCTGGTCTGGCTGCTGGTGCCAGAGCGCCCGGCCTCGATCGGCATGGTGCGCTATGGCGCCGAGGCCGACGACGTGCCACCGACTTCGCCCGCATCGCAGGGCAATTTCCTCGCGCATACGCTCAACACATTGCGCCGCGCGGCCGGTACCCGCGTCTTCTGGTACCTGTTCGCCACCTTCTTCGTTTGCGGTTTCACCACCAACGGGCTGGTCGGCACGCATCTGATCGCCTTCTGCGGCGACATGGGCATCGGCGAGGTGCAGGCCGCCGGCCTGCTGTCGATGATGGGCATTTTCGACCTGATCGGCACGACGCTGTCGGGCTGGCTCACCGACCGTTTCGATCCGCGCAAGCTGCTCGGCGTCTACTATGCCATCCGTGGCCTGTCGCTGATCTATCTGCCCTATTCCGGCTTCTCGGCGACCAGCCTGATCATCTTCGCCGTGCTCTACGGTCTCGACTGGATCGCCACCGTGCCGCCGACGCTGCGGCTCGCCAACGAGGCGTTCGGCGACCGCAGCGGCCCGATCGTCTTTGGCTGGATCGTGGCCGGCCATCAGGTTGGTGCCGCCACCGCGGCCGCCTTCGGCGGCACGATGCGCGAGCTGCAGGGCAATTACGAACTGGCCTTCCTGATCGCCGGCATGACCGCCATCGCGGCGGCCTGTATCTCACTGCTGATCAACACGAGCCGGCCGGCTTTCGACCCGGAGCCGCAAGTCGCTTAAGACGGGTTAGCTCAAATTGCGATCGAAGGCGATCTGACGGCAGTCAGGTCGCCTTTGCGTTTAATAGAGCATAAATGAGTGCTGTTGTTGGGACGGCAAATGGGCCGACCACTCAATCCGGGTAGCAGACCATCGGAATGTTCGGCCACACGGCGGTATCGCAGTTGGCCGCGTCCTGGCGTTGCTTGAAGGCGGCGGTGACCGGGCCGGTCACCACCGGGTCAACGCCGTCGGGCGCATCGGCAAAGGCCTGCTCGGCAGTCTGGTTGTCTGACTGCGCAACGGCGCGCGCGCCTTTCTGGGTCGCGGCAGCCGACTGCGCGGCGTTGGCCGCCAGCAGCAGGGCAAACGCCACGGAGGCGATGAGTGGCCAAAATCGGTTGAGTTTATCGGTCATGTCGGTCGAACTGCCCGGGCCCTGAAAGGTTCCCGCCTTGGTTAACAAAATCATCTCACACGCAGATGCTTAAGATTTGATGAGTATTTGGTGTCGCGCTTCCCCTTTCGCAACTGCGAAAAACCCTGTATGAGCCGCGCAACCGAAAGAGGCAGCGCCTTTGGCCTGCTGCCTGCAACGCTTCCGAGACCCAGAACATGAAACTCCGTAATATCGCGATCATCGCGCACGTCGACCATGGAAAGACCACCCTTGTCGACCAGCTTTTGAAGCAGTCCGGCTCCTTCCGCGACAATCAGCGCGTCGCCGAGCGCGCCATGGATTCCAACGACCTCGAAAAGGAACGCGGCATCACCATCCTGGCCAAGGCGACCTCGGTCGACTGGAAGGACACCCGCATCAACATCGTCGACACACCCGGCCACGCCGATTTCGGCGGCGAGGTCGAGCGCATCCTGTCGATGGTGGATTCGGCCATCGTGCTGGTCGACGCCGCCGAAGGCCCGATGCCGCAGACCAAGTTCGTCGTCGGCAAGGCGCTCAAGGTCGGCCTGAAGCCGATCGTCGTCATCAACAAGATCGACCGTCCGGACGCCAGGCATGTCGAGGTGGTCAACGAGGTGTTCGACCTGTTCGCCGCGCTCGACGCCACCGACGAGCAGCTCGACTTCCCGATCCTCTACGGTTCTGGCCGCGACGGCTGGGTTTCGGAAAATCCGGAAGGCCCCAAGGACCAGCAGCTGGCGCCGCTGTTCGATCTCGTCATCAAGCATGTGCCGGCGCCGACCGTTCATCCCGGTCCGTTCCGCATGATCGGCACCATCCTGGAAGCCAACCCCTTCCTCGGCCGCATCATCACCGGCCGTATCGAATCCGGCACGCTGAAGGCCAACCAGGCGGTCAAGGTGCTGCACCATGACGGCACCCAGATCGAAACCGGCCGTATCTCGAAGATCCTGGCTTTCCGCGGCCTCGAGCGCCAGCCGATCGAAGAGGCTCAGGCGGGCGACATCGTCGCCATTGCCGGCCTGTCGAAAGGCACCGTGGCCGATACGTTCTGCGATCTGACGGTGACGGAAGCGCTGCATGCGCAGCCGATCGATCCGCCGACCGTGACCATGTCCTTCCTCGTCAATGACAGCCCGCTCGCCGGCACCGAAGGCGACAAGGTGACCAGCCGCGTCATCCGCGACCGCCTGCTGCGCGAGGCCGAAGGCAATGTCGCGCTGAAGATCGAGGAATCGCCCGACAAGGATTCGTTCTTCGTCTCCGGCCGTGGCGAATTGCAGCTCGCCGTGCTGATCGAGACGATGCGCCGCGAAGGCTTTGAAATCGCCGTGTCGCGTCCGCGCGTCGTCATGCAGAAGGGTGAGAACGGCGAATTGCTGGAGCCGGTCGAGGAAGTCGTCATCGACGTCGACGAGGAGCATGCCGGTGTCGTCGTGCAGAAGATGTCGGAGCGCAAGGCCGAGATGGTCGAACTGCGCCCCTCCGGCGGCAACCGCCAGCGCATCGTCTTCCACGCGCCGACGCGCGGCCTGATCGGCTACCAGTCGGAACTTCTGACCGACACGCGCGGCACCGCCGTGATGAACCGGCTGTTCCATGCCTACGAGCCCTACAAGGGCGAGTTGCCGGGCCGCACCAACGGCGTGCTGATCTCCAACGAGCAGGGCGAATCGGTCGCCTACGCCATGTGGAACCTGGAAGATCGCGGCCCGATGGTCATCGATCCGGGCGTCAAGGTCTATCAGGGCATGATCATCGGCATCCATTCCAGGGACAACGACCTCGAAGTGAACGTGCTGAAGGGCAAGAAGCTGACCAACATCCGCGCCGCCGGCAAGGATGAGGCGGTCAAGCTGACCCCGCCGATCCGCATGACGCTGGAGCGCGCGCTGGCCTGGATCCAGGACGACGAGCTGGTCGAGGTGACGCCGAAGACCATCCGGCTGCGCAAGCTCTATCTCGATCCGAACGAGCGCAAGCGTTTCGAAAAGTCGTCCAAGGCGGTCGGCGCGGCGTAATTTTTTCATCCGACGATTTTCGAGAGGGGCGGAGCACCAGATGCTCCGCCCCTCTCTCGTTTATCCGCCGGCCGCGCGGATGATGGCCTGGTGATCCGGCTCGCCGGCCAGGTCGATACGGATCGTCATTCCCTGACGGACCGGCTTGCGTAAGGCTTTGGCGCCGTCCGGATCGACGACCAGAAGGCGCCGTTCCTCCAGCGCCTGCAGCCGCGAGCGCGAAATGCCGAGTTCGCCGGCGAGCAGGCGATCAAGCCGCAGCGATGTCGGCATTTCCAGCCCAAGCTGGAGCTCCAGGGCCGCCGCTTCTTCCCCGGCGCCGCCGAGCAATCGCTTGTGCACGGCGACATCGGGAAACTCCTCGACGCGCCCCACCTGGTTGCGCAGGGCGACGATGTCGAAGGCATGGCGCCGCGCCAGCCCCGGATCGTTGCTCTCGAGCGCCCGTAGCAGGGCCGGTTCGATGTCGCGGCGGTTGCAGCGTTCGAAAATGCCGAAATTCCAGGAATTGTCGCAATCGACGCAGCGGTAGATCAGCCAAACGTCGATGCGCTTGCCGTTGGCGTTGACGCGGAATTTTCCGCTGCAGCGATAGGCCTTCACGCCGCCGCAGCGATTGCAATTGATCAGCGGTTTGGGGGCGATTTGGGGCGCGATCGCCCAGTGGATACGCACAGTAGAAGACATGCCGGTAAGCCCTTCCCGTCGGGAAGTTCATCAGGTCGGCACAATCGAGATGCCCCTGCGGGCGCGGCGTGGCGGGTGGCTGCGGAGATGGTGAAGTCAGGAGTCGCCGGCGGAAAGCGCGCGACAGCGGTTCAGCAGTGCCAAACCGGTCTCGAACCGCCGCCCAGAGGAACACGTGAACATGAACAGGCACCGCGGATGCGGCGCCATGCAGGTGTGTCGGGGGAGTTGACGAGACCGGCGGTTACTGAGGCAAAGTGAAGCTCAAAATTGTTTCGCGGCGGGTCTTCTAGCCGTAGCCAATGAGGACTGCAAGGATGCCAGTGGCTTGAAACGAATGACGGCAAACTTGTCTGGAGACGATCGATCGTCGAGGCGACGGGAAGGAGTGGCCAGCGGCGACGCCGGCGATCGATGCTTGTGACATGTCCAGCGCGAAATTACCGTCGGCTCCAGCCACTTGCGATCACCCTTCTGACGACGCTGGTGCCCAAGGGGGGTATGCCCTCTATGTCTTCAATGGTCCGCAAGACGGAATAGTGATCGATCTTTTCGGAGTAACGTCCTGAATCGATTCCGAATCCGTAAAATACAGTGAATATATGGTTCTCTGTATGGTAGTCGTCTTCATCGAACGTCACTATCAAAAGGCTTTTGTTTTTCTTCGTCCAGGCGGCGTAACCTCCAAGGTGATTTTTCAACCAAGTGTCAGCCGTCTCTATTGTGCCGTCATGCATGTCATTTTCGAGATTGGGAATCACGAAACTGAGGGACGGTAGCTTCGCGTAGTCGCGAGGGAGGTCGGCAAGAGACTTCTCAAATCCCTTCGCGTCGGCGAACGATTCCCAGGGATTATGTTTTCGCGGCGACCCGGCCTCGACGTAGCCCGTAAATGTCTTGCCGTGAGCCCGAAGACGAGCGGCCAGGTTCGGCGCAGCAAAGGCGTGCATGCCATCGTCATGCACGCCTTGTGTTAAGCCGCTGAACAGCGCGAAATAATTGGGTTGGCTGGGGTGAGCAACCCCATAGGATCGATCGAACAGCGCGCCGCCTCTTGCCAGCCTATTCAAATAGGGAGCGGTTTGTCCCGCCAGAGAAATCTGCTCAAAGGTGTGGTTCTCCATGATCACGACAACGACGTGATCATATTTCGGCGGCTTCCTCGACGATGCTGCAGCCTGGGGCGCTTGGCTCGGCACCATGTTGGCGAGCAGAACAGCCAGCATGGAGAACCGTCGAACGACCCCGCGCCAACTTTGCACAATCACGAAAACTCCTCCTCCCGGCTGTGCGGCAAGATCGACCTGACTGCAAGTCGGGCATGACAGTCAAGGGCATGGCCAAACGTGGAGCCGGTCTGGGATCTGCTGCTATCGACATTGCAAGCGGTGATGTCGATCGGATATTGTGCGCCCTTCAACCGCTTGTAAGGCCCCGCCATGCATCTCGCCTCGCTGCTGATTTTCGCCGCCGCTCTCTTCGTTGCCGCCGGGTCGCCGGGTCCGTCGATCGCGGCGCTGGTGGCGCGCGTCATCGCGAAAGGGTTCCGCGACGTGTTTCCGTTCCTGCTCGCCATGTGGATCGGCGAGGGCATCTGGCTGTCGCTGGCGGTGTTCGGACTGGCCGTGGTGGCGCAGACCTTTCACTTCGCCTTTGTTGTCGTGAAATGGGTCGGCGTCCTCTATCTCGCCTACCTCGCCTGGAAGATGTGGACGGCGCCTGTCGATGCCAAAGAGGGCGAGATGCCGCGCGAGGATTCAGCCGTAAAGCTGTTCTTCGCCGGCATGGCGGTGACGCTCGGCAACCCGAAGATCATGATGTTTTATCTGGCGCTGCTGCCGACCATCATCGACCTCGCTTCGGTCAGCATCGTCGGCTGGGTCGAACTGACCGCGACCATGGCGGTGGTGCTGATCGCCATCGATCTCGCCTGGGTGCTCGCCGCCGCGCAGGCGCGCAAGCTTTTGAAAAGCAAGCGCGCCATGAAGATCGCCAACCGCGTCAGCGCGACCACGATGGCCGGCGCTGCCGCGGCGATCGCGGCTCGATCCTGAGACGAAGCGTCAACCCATCATATTGATGATCGGCGCGATCTCGACATTGCAGTTTGGCATGGCCAGCATCGGGCAGCCCTTGGCCTTCTCCGCGGCATCGTTTATATCCCTGGCCTCGATGATGGAGTAGCCGCCGGTCGGGTTGCTGCCGCCGTTGTTTTCTATCTTGCCGCCGGGCAGGACGGTCTTCGACATGCCGACCGGATTGCCCGGATCGACAACGGCCGAGCCAAGCTTTCCAAACCAGCCTGACCAGGCGTCGGTCATCGCCTTTCGCTCGGCTTCGCTCGTCGGCATCTTGCCCGAGCCGTGATAGACGTAGAGAAACTTCGCCATGTTCTCCTCCCTTGATGAGCGGCATCGAACCGGCATGCGGTCACGCCGCCTGACGATCATCGGACCAAACCGGCAAACAAGCAACGAGAATGCGCGATCGCTAATATACGGGGCGTTGGGGAGCGACGGTCCCTATCGCGCCATGGCGTGGTATTCGTCGTTCGGCCGCATGTCGATCGCCGCCGCCACCCGGTTCGACATGTTGAAGAAGGCCGCGGTCGAGGCGATGTCCCAGATGTCGCGGTCGCTGAAGCCGGCCTTCCGAAGCGCGGCCCGGTCGGCCTCGACGATCCTGGCCGGCTCCTCGGTCAGCTTGACGGCGAATTCGAGCATCGCGGCCTGCCTCGGCGACAGATCGGCGGCGCGGAAATTCATCACCATCATCTCGCCGAAGGCCGGATCACCGGACAGCTGGCGCACCGCGGCGCCATGCGCGGTCAGGCAATAGTAGCAATGGTTGATCGAGGAGACGGCGACCGCGATCATCTCGCGCTCCAGCTTCGACAGGCCGGATTCACCCAGCATCAGATCGTTGTACATGTCGGTGAAGGCGCGCAGTTTCTTGTCGTCGAAGGCGTAAGCCTTGAGCACGTTGGGAACGAGGCCGAGCTTCTCCTCGCATTTGGCGAAATAGGCCTTTGTCGGCTCGCTCAGCTTTCCCGAGGCCAGATCCAATGCTGATATTTTGCCGGTCATGGGGTCATTTCTCCTCGTCGGGCGCTGCCTTGTGATCGAATTCCGATAAATCGAGGCTAGCCGTCAAACCTTTGTCGCCAAACAGCGGTCATCTGCTACGATAGTCGTAAAAGCATTCGACGGGAGGGAATAGCGTCATGGCCAGCGTGAAATCCGCAGCGAAGCCGAAAAAAAAAGCCTCATCAGCGACAAAGACCGAGGAAAGGCCAGTCAGGCTTGCCGATTACCTGCTCGCCCGCGCGCCCGCGGAAGACATCGCCGCCTATGAGGCGACCGACCTGGCACGTGCCGCCGAACTCGCCGGCCAGGCCGTCGCCGGCCACAGGAAGGGCGGGTGCGTCGTCGCCGTCGAGGCTGATTCGGGCGTCGTCCGCGAAGGCCGTCCGGTCACGGTCATCACCGTCGTCAACGACAACATGCCGTTCCTGTTCGATTCCATCCTGGGTGAGATCACCGAGACATCGGGCGAACCGACCCTTGTCACCCACCCGGTCATCACCGTGCGCCATGGCAAGAACGGTGTCGAGGAAATCCTCGGCGACGGCAATTTCGCCAGGGACGACGGCAATCATGACCGGCTGAGCGTCATCCATGTCCACATACCGCGGCTGACAGCGGAGGCGGCGAGCGCTCTGACCGAAAGGCTGCGCAAGATGCTTGGCCAGGTCCACGCCGCCGTCAAGGACTGGAAGCCGATGCTCGCCCGGCTCGACCAGGCGATCTCCGAGTTCCGCTATTCGGCGGTGCCGCTCGACAAGAACAGTGTCGCCGAGGCGATCGCCTTCCTGGAATGGCTGCGCGACGACAATTTCACCTTCCTCGGCATGCGCGAGTTCAAATACTCGGGCGGCGAGGAAAGCGGCAATCTGGAGCGCGCCGACAAGCCCGGCCTCGGCATCCTCAGCGATCCCGATGTGCTGGTGCTGCGGCGAGGCACCGAAGCGGTGACGACGACGCCCGAAATCCGCGCCTTCCTGCACGGACCGGAACCGCTGATCGTCACCAAGGCCAATGCCAAGTCTTCCGTGCATCGGCGCATCTATCTCGATTACATCGGCGTCAAGACCTATACCCCGAAGGGCGCGCTGGCCGGCGAACTGCGCATCGTCGGCCTGTTCACCTCGACTGCCTACACGCGCTCGGTGATGAAGATCCCGTATCTGCGCTCCAAGGCCGAAACCATCATCGCCAAGTCCGGCTTCGACCGGAACGACCATTCCGGCAAGGCACTGATCAACGTGCTGGAAAGCTATCCGCGCGATGAACTGTTCCAGGTGCCGGTGCCGATCCTGCGCAAGCATGCCGCGGCCATTCTCGGCCTGGTCGAGCGGCCGCGCGTGCGGGCGCTGGTGCGCGCCGACCAGTTCGACCGCTTCGTCTCGATCCTCGTCTTCGTGCCGCGCGACCGCTACGACAGCGTCGTGCGCGAGAAGATCGGCGCCTATCTGAAAACCGTCTTCGAGGGCCGGCTCTCGGCCTATTACCCAGCCTTCCCCGAAGGCGGGCTGGCGCGCGTGCATTTCATCATCGGCCGCTCCGGCGGCAAGACGCCGAAGGTGGAGCAGGCGACGATCGAGGCGGCCATCCGCGACATCGTGCGGACCTGGGAGGATGCCCTTTCCGACGCGGCGGACGCGGGCGGCGGCGACCAGGCGTTGAAGGCCATCGCCGCAAGGCTGCCGGAAAGCTATCGCGACTCCTTCAGCGCGGCGGTGGCGCTGGTCGATGCCGGGCGAATCGCCAGGATTAGCGCCGACAATCCGATCGCCATCGACTATTATCGCCATGCCGAGCAGAAGCCGCACCAGGCGGCGCTGAAGATCTATCACCATGGCAGCCCGGTGGCGCTGTCGCGGCGCGTGCCGGTGCTGGAAAACATCGGCTTCCGCGTCATCAGCGAGCGCACCTTCGAGGTCGGCGACGGCCCGTCCGGCATGGTCTTCATCCACGACATGGAGCTTGAGAACGCCTACGGCAAGCCGATCGACCTTGCCGACGGCGGCGCGCTGTTCGAGGACGCCTTCCTGTCGGTGTGGCGCGGTGACGTCGACAATGACGGCTATAATGGCCTTGCCCAGACCGCCGGCCTGTGGTCCGGCGAAATCACCATCCTGCGCGCCTATGGGCGCTACCTGCAGCAAGTCGGCATTCCGCAAAGCCAGGATTTCATCGCCGCGGCATTGAACCGCTATCCCGAGATCGCGCGCGGCCTGCATGCGCTGTTCATCGCAAGGCTTGGCCCGACGGCCGAGGGTGAAGGCGTGGTGGCGGCAAAGCACCTCAAGGCCAAGATCAAGGACGCGTTGGAGGATGTGCCCAACATCGACGACGACACCATCATCCGCCGCTACCTCAACCTGATCGAAGCCTCGCTGCGCACCAATCATTTCGTTGCCGATACGAAGCAGAAAGGCCAGTCGCTGGCCATCAAGCTCGAATCGCAGGCGGTCGAGGGTCTGCCGGCGCCACGGCCGTGGCGCGAGATCTTCGTCTACGGTTCCGAGGTCGAGGGCCTGCATCTGCRCTTCGGCCCGGTGGCGCGTGGCGGCCTGCGCTGGTCGGATCGCGCCCAGGACTACCGCACCGAGGTGCTCGGCCTGGTCAAGGCGCAGCAGGTCAAGAATGCTGTCATCGTGCCGGTCGGCGCCAAGGGCGGCTTCTTCCCCAAGCGCCTGCCGGTTGGCGGCAGCCGCGACGCGATCTTCGAGGCCGGCACCTCGGCCTACAAGAATTTCGTTTCCAGCCTTTTGTCGATCACTGACAATATCGGGCTGGACGGTGTCATCCCGCCGGCCGGCGTTGTCAGGCGCGACCAGGACGATCCCTATTTCGTCGTCGCCGCCGACAAGGGCACGGCGACTTTCTCCGACACCGCCAACGCCATCTCCGAGAAGCATGGCTTCTGGCTCGACGACGCCTTCGCCAGTGGCGGTTCGGCTGGCTACGACCACAAGAAGATGGGCATCACCGCCAAGGGCGCATGGGAAGCGGTCAAGCGGCACTTCCGCGAGATCAACCGCGACATCCAGACCTCGCCCTTCACCGTTGTCGGTGTCGGCGACATGTCGGGCGACGTGTTCGGCAACGGCATGCTGTTGTCGCCGCAGACAAGGCTGATCGCGGCCTTCGACCATCGCGACATCTTCATCGATCCCGATCCCGACATGGCGGCCTCGATGGCCGAGCGCGAGCGCATGTTCGCGCTGCCGCGTTCGAGCTGGCAGGACTACGACAAGTCGAAGCTGTCGGAAGGCGGCATCATCGTCTCGCGCAGCCAGAAGTCGATCACCTTGCCGGCGGCGGCCGCGGCGGCGATCGGCCTTGCCAAGACGACCGCCACGCCGGCCGAGATCATGACCGCCATCCTCAAGGCGCCGGTCGATCTCCTGTGGTTCGGCGGTATCGGCACCTATTTGAGAGCCTCCACCGAAACCAATGCCGAGGTCGGCGACCGCGCCAATGACGCCATCCGCATCACCGCGCTCGACGTGCGCGCCAAGGTGATCGGCGAGGGCGCCAATCTCGGCGTCACGCAGAGGGCGCGCATCGAGTTCGGCATGAATGGCGGGCGCTGCAACTCCGACGCCATCGACAATTCGGGCGGCGTCAACTGCTCCGACGTCGAGGTCAACATCAAGATCGCGCTGGCGTCGGCCATGCGCAAGGGTTCGCTGACGCGCCCGGCCCGCAACAAGCTGCTGGCCGAGATGACGGGCGAGGTCGGCGGGCTTGTCCTGTCCAACAACTACCAGCAAACGCTGGCGCTTTCGATCGCCCGCAAGCGTGGCCTCGCCGACATCGCGCATCAGGCCCGCTTCATGTCGGCGCTGGAAGCACGCGGCCTGCTCGACCGCGCCGTGGAGACGCTGCCGTCACCGGCGGCCCTTGCCGAGCGCGAGGCGCGCGGCGAGCCGCTGACCAGGGCCGAGCTCGGCGTGCTGCTCGCCTATGCCAAGATCGTGCTGTTCTCCGATATCGTCGCCAGCGACGTGCCTGATGACGCGCATTTCGACCGTGACCTGATGGGCTATTTCCCCGACCGGATGGCGAAGAAATATGCCGCCGAAATCCACGGCCACAGGCTGCGCCGCGAGATCATCACGCGTGTCGTCGCCAACGATTTGGTCAATCGCGGCGGCCCGTCCTTCGTCAACCGGCTGCAGGAAGCCACGGGGCGCACCGCCGCCGATGTGGTGCGCACCTTCGCCGTGGTGCGTGACGGCTTCGTGCTGCCGGCGCTCTACAGGGAGATCGACGCGCTCGACAACCAGATCGACGGCCAGGTGCAACTCGATCTCTACCAGATGGTGAGCCGGCTGATCTACGTGACCAGCGGCTGGTATCTCAAGAACGATGCCGGGACGGCACCGCTCGGCCAGCGCATCGCCGAGTTGCAGGACGCGCGCAAGGCGCTGGAACCGAAACTGGTTTCGCTGCTGCCGGCCTTCTCGCGAGAGCGGATCGAGGAGAAGCGGCACGGGCTGTTCAAGGCCGGTGCGCCGGAAAGGCTGGCCGAGCAGCTGGCGCTGAGCGAGGTGGCGGAACTGATCCCCGACATCGCGCTGACCGCGCGGATGGCAAATGCCGACATCGTGGCGGCGGCCAAGGCGTTCTTCGCGGTCAGCGATGCCTTCCGCATTCCGCGAGTCGAGGACGCCGCGCGCTCGATCACACCGTCGGACTACTATGACCAGCTGGCGCTGTCGCGCGCCACCGATACGATCGGCGCGGCACGGCGCGGCATCGCGGTCGCCGCGCTCACCGGCCACGCCAAGGCCGCCGATCCCGTTGCCGCCTGGCTGGAAGCCGGCGGCGAACGCGTGGCACGCATCCGCGAACGGCTGCAAGCGCTGACCGAAGGCGGCGACATCACCGTGTCACGGCTGTCGGTGGCGTCGGGGCTGATGAGCGATCTGACGGGGATGTGAGGGTTCTTGCGAAGGTTGGCGCCGCCCCTCATCCGGCTGCCGCCACCTTCTCCCCGTATAGTGACGGGGAGAAGGGAACTGGTCGCAAGGCCGGCGCCCATTCTGCGACGTCGACAATTGGCGAAAACCTTCGCGACAGCGTCTTTCTCCCCGTTACTATACAGGGAGAAATGACCGGCAGGGCAATGAGGGGCGGCGCGACGCTTGTCATTTGCATGGCCATCGAAAACATGCAGACATGGCGCCCGATGCGGGCGCGGCCGGGGGAATCATCATGGCGGTAGAAACAGTGCAGCGTGCGTCCGGGCGCGGCATCTGGGGGTGGATGTTCTTCGACTGGGCGGCGCAGCCGTTCTTCACGGTCGTCACCACCTTCATCTTCGGTCCCTATTTCGTTTCGCGCATGGCGAGCGATCCCAACACCGGACAGGCGGTCTGGGGCTATGGCATCGCCGCCGCCGGGCTGGTCATTGCCGTGCTGTCGCCGATCCTCGGCTCGATCGCCGACCAGACCGGGCCGCGCAAGCCGTGGATCGCCTTCTTCGCCGCGATCAAGATCACCAGCCTCGCCTTGCTCTGGTTCGCCGCCCCCGGCTCGAACCTGTTCCTGGTCGTGGCGCTGTTCTCGCTGGCTTCGGTGGCGGCGGAATTCTCCACCGTGTTCAACGATTCGATGATGCCGCGCCTTGTGCCGAAGAGCGAGATCGGCCGCATCTCCAACATGGCTTGGGGGCTCGGCTATCTCGGCGGCATGATCGCGCTGATCTTCGTCGTCACTTGTCTCGCCGGCTCGCCGGAGACCGGCAAAACCATCATCGGCATCACCCCGCTGTTCGGCCTCGATCCGCATTTGGGCGAGGACGCGCGCGCCACCGGGCCGCTGTCGGCCGGCTGGTATTTCCTGTTCATCCTGCCGATGTTTCTGTTCACGCCGGACGCCATCAAGGGCATTCCGATCGGACCGGCGGTGCGCGAAGGCCTGTCAGAACTGAAATCGACACTGGCCGAGGTGCGCAGGCGCGGCGGCATCTTCCGCTTTCTCGTCGCCCGCATGATCTACCAGGACGGCGTCAACGCGCTGCTGGCGCTCGGCGGCACCTTCGCGGCCGGTATGTTCCATTGGTCGATCACCGAGATCGGCATGTTCGGCATCATACTCAATGTCGTGGCCATCTTCGGCTGCTGGATCGCGGCACGCCTCGACACCGCGCTCGGCTCCAAGGCCGTGGTCATGATCGCGCTGGTCATGCTGTCGGTCGCCACCGTCGGCGTCGTCTCGACCGGCCCGGGCTTCACGCTGCTCGGTCTGATCCAGCTGCCGACCACTGATTCCGGCGGGCTGTTCGGCACGGCGGCCGAAAAGGCCTACATCCTGTACGGCCTGTTGATCGGCCTGGCCTTCGGCCCGGTGCAGGCGTCATCGCGCTCCTACATGGCGCGCAGCGTGACGGCGGCGGAATCCGGCCGCTATTTCGGCATCTACGCGCTGGCCGGCCGGGCAACCAGCTTCCTGGCGCCGTTCCTGGTCGCGACGATCACCGCGCTCTCGGACTCGGCGCGGCTCGGCATGGCGGTGATCATCCTGTTCCTGGCGATCGGCATGGCGATCCTGGTGAGGACGCCCTATCCGGCCGACCGACCGGCGGAGTGAGCTTACCCTCCCCCTTTGTGGGGAGGGTCGATCCGCGAAGCGGAGCGGGTGGGGGTGGCGCCATCACCCCACCCCGGCGCGCTCGCAAGCGAGCGCACCGACCCTCCCCATCGAGGGGAGGGTAAGGGCGCTCAATGTCTAAAATGCCTGACCCCGGTAAACACCATCGCGATGCCGTGCTCATCGGCCGCAGCGATGACGTCCTTGTCGTTCATCGAGCCGCCCGGCTGGATGACGGCGGTGGCGCCGGCAGCGACCGCGGCAAGCAGGCCGTCGGCGAAGGGGAAGAAGGCGTCGGAGGCGACGACCGAGCCCTTTGTCAGAGGCTCGGCCATGCCGGCAGCCTCGGCCGCGTCGAGCGCCTTCCGGGCGGCGATGCGGGAGGAATCGACGCGGCTCATCTGGCCGGCGCCGATGCCGACCGTGGCGCCGTCCTTGGCGTAGACGATGGCGTTCGACTTGACGTGCTTGGCGACGCGGAAAGCGAATTTGAGATCGGCCATCTCCGCCGGCGTCGGCGCACGCTTCGTCACCACCTTGAGCTCAAGGTCGTCGACCACGGCGTTGTCGCGGCCCTGGACGAGCATGCCGCCGGCCACGGATTTGACCGTCGTCCCCGCCGAACGCGGGTCCGGCAGGCCGTCGGTGACCAGCAGGCGCAGGTTCTTCTTGGCCGCGACGATCGCCGCCGCCTCGTCCGTGGCATCGGGCGCGATGATCACTTCGGTGAAGGTTTTCACGATCTCCTGCGCCGCTTCGGCGTCGAGGGTGCGGTTGAGGGCGACGATGCCGCCAAAGGCCGATACCGGATCGCAGGCGAGCGCCTTGGCATAGGCTGATTTCAGCGACGCGCCCTCGGCGACGCCGCACGGATTGGCGTGCTTGATGATGGCGACGGCGGCGGAACGGGCCGGATCGAACTCGCCGGCCAGTTCGAAGGCGGCGTCGGTGTCGTTGATGTTGTTGTAGGAGAGCTGCTTGCCCTGCAGCTGCCGCGCCGTGGCGACGCCAGGGCGCTTGTCGCCGTTGACGTAGAAGCCGGCGCCCTGGTGCGGGTTTTCGCCGTAGCGCATCACTTCGGTCAGCCTGCCGCCAAAGGCGCGCCAGGTCGGATGCTCGATCTCCAGCGCCTCGGCGAACCAGCCGGAGATCGCGGCGTCATAACTGGCGGTGCGGGCAAAGGCCTTGGCCGCCAGCTTCTTGCGGAAATCCAGCGACAGCGAGCCGATGTTCATTTCCAGCGCGTTCAGCACCGAGGCGTAGTCGCTCGGATCGGTGACGATGGCGACATAGGCGTGGTTCTTGGCCGAGGCGCGGATCATTGCCGGGCCGCCAATGTCGATGTTCTCGACGATCGCCGCATAGTCGGCGCCGGAGCGACGGACTTCCTCGAACGGATAGAGATTGGAGACGAGGAGGTCGATCGGCTCGATGTGGTGCTTGCGCATCGCCGCCGCATGCTCGGGGTCGTCGCGCACGCCAAGCAGCGCGCCATGCACGGAAGGATGCAACGTCTTGACGCGGCCGTCCATGATCTCGGGAAAGCCGGTGAGCTCGGAGACGTCGCGCACCGCCAGGCCTGCCTCGGCGAGAGCCTTGGCGGTGCCGCCGGTCGAGACCAGTTCGACACCGGCCGCGGCCAATGCCCTGGCGAAATCGATGAGGCCGGTCTTGTCGAACACCGAAAGCAAGGCACGGCGTACGGGGACGAGATCGGGTGCGGGAATGTTCTTGGCGGCGACGGCCATGGGCTGGCGGCCTTTCACGGCTGGAGGGGCAAGCCCGCGCCGTAGCACATGACATCAGGAAATCAAGCGGCAAGCTTGCCGGTGGCCGGCGCGGTCAGTTGTTATCCGGATAGCCGGCGATGCTGGTGCGCGTCAGCTGCCAGTGGACTTCGGACACGTCGGAGGCCTTGAAGGCAAGCACGATCTGCCGGCTGCGGCGCGGGCCGCCAAGACCGGCGAAATAGATCGATTCCTCGACCTCTGGCACCACTTCGTCTGCTGTGAACACCCAGCTGTCGGCCTGATCGGCTGTCAGCACCAGGCGGTCGTGCTCGTCCTGCAAAAGGTTGATGTCGGGGTGGACATGGAAACGCACGGTGATGAAGTCACGGCCATTGTTGCGGATCGCGGCTCCGCCGGGGCGCTGGAACCGGTCCCGGCCGGCCAGCACATTGCCGTTCGTCGACAGTTTCAGCTCGCGTTCATGCAGGAAGCCGAAGCGCGGGACATAGCCGTCATGGCGGGCGACAAAACCCTGGACGCCCTTCTGGTCGGTGCGCTTGCACTGCACATGCTGCGGGCCGCCGATCAATGGCGAGCCGAGCAGGTCGTTGACGCGCAGCGAATGGCTGAAGCGTGCCGACGAGGTGTCGTTGATGGTGGCGGTCGAGTGCGCGGCGGTGGCGCGCGCCAGCGGCCGGAACTCGGCGGCGCCATAGGTGTCGATGCCTGCATTGACGATGTAATGCTGGCGGCCGGACGACAGCTCGAAGGCGAGGCAGCCGGCGTGTGCTGCGTTGGACACGTCGACCGGCGGCGGCAGGCCGGTGTCGGCGATGACGGTGACGCCCCCCATCGACAGCCTCTCATAGCCCGAATGCGGGGCGTGCAGCAGCGGCGCGCCGGCGGTGTCGTCATGGCGCAATATTGTGGCGATGCGGTCATGGATGGTGGCGCCCATGCCGTTGAAACGGGCGAGGCTGCCATCCTGGTGGCGGAAGAAGCGCAGCGCCGGCAGCATGCGGTCGATGGCGCCGATCAGTGCCTGCGGCGGGGTCTCCGCCTGGTTGGCGTAGGTCTGGCGCAGCGGCAAAAGGTCGGCGAGGATTTCCAGCACCGACATTGGATTGCGTGAGATATGGCCGCCATCGGCGAGGATCTGGCGGTTGAGTTCCTCGGCGAGGTTGCGGGTGGCGCCGCGCAGCGCCGAAGCCGGCGCGGGCAGGGAAAGCGCGGCGAAGGCAAGGGCTATGCGGGCGCGCAGCCGGTCCTTGCCGTCGGGCATCTCGCGCGCCATCGACCTGAGATAGCGGATCTGGACGGCCAGCGATTTCAGGAAGGCGCGGTAGAAGGGGAATTCGGCGCCCTGCAGCACGACGGAAGAATGCTGCAACCAGGCAATGATGCGCTTTGCCGTCGTCCCCGGCTCCCAGGCGATGCCGGCAATGTTGTTGCCGTGCATGGCGATCCAGTCGGACACCAGGGCACGCGCATTGGCGGCGGCAAGTTCGGTGCCGGCGGCGCGCATGTGGCGCAGCCAGCGAAAACCATGCAGCGTCTTTTGCCAGCCGTGATTGGGCACGTTGATCTGGAAGGGCGACTTGCCGCCGGTTTCGACCAGATGCCCCGACAGGGGATAGCGGCCGTAATAGATCTCCAGCGCGATCTGCGGGTCGGCCAGCCGCAGGTCCGGCGGCGCGATCAGGACGCGTTCGGGCGTGCGGCCGGAATAGCGCCAGCGATAGACCGGCCCGGCGCGCAAGCGCCGGCGCGTCTTGCGCCAGAACTCCTTCGCGACCAGCGTCCACAGACGCGTCGTGTTGCTGGCAGCCAGTGCCAAAAGCCCTCCTGGTCGTCCTTTACCCCAGCGCAAGCTTATATGATTCAAGAACTTATGCGAAGGCGGATTTCTGCCAACCGATCCACTTCAGGCGGCCGTGGACGGGGTCGCCCCCAAAAAAGTCGCGCCTGCCGCGACTTATGTCCTCTTGTGGCGGCGGCGAAACTCGCTGGGCGAGCAGTTTTCGCGGTCGCGAAAGAGCCGGGAGAAGTAGAAGGCATCGCCGATGCCGACCGTCGACGCCACCGTCTCGACAGGCGAATCGGTGGCCGCCAGCAATTGCTTGGCGAGATCGAGCCGGATGCGCAGCTGAAATCCCTTCGGCGACAGCCCGGTGTGCAGGACGAACTTGCGCCGCAGCGTTGCCGGCGACATGCCGAATTTCGCGGCAAATGCGCTGACGTCCAGCGGTTCGGCGGCGCGGCGCCGCAAATCGTCGATCACAGACCGGAAGTCGGGGTGGTTCTCGCCGCTGCTCCGGGCGACCGTCTGCCGGGCGGCTCGCATGACCAGCGCATGCATGGTCGCGGCGGCTTCGGCCTGGCTCAGCGCCGTGTCCTGGGACAGTTCGGCATGCAGCCGGTCGAACAGAAGCTGTATGCCGCCAAGGTCGGACAACGGAACGACCGGGGCCTGCTCGGCGATCAGCCGCATGCGCGTAAAATCGCGCGTCAACGCCCCGTCGAAGAGCGCCCAACGTTCGCTCCAGCCGGCCTCATCGGGCCCGTAGGAATGGATCCTGTCGGGAAACAGCCAGAAAAGGCTAGGCCCGACGATCGCCTGCCTGCCGGCGGCCTTGGTTTCGAGCCAGCCTCGCCCTTCCTCCACCAGCACCACGGCAAAATCCGGGAGCTTTCGCCTGACGATGGCCCGGTCGACGCGGTGCCGGCCTGTTCCCGTCACCGACAGGCCGCCCATGCCAGCCGGCGGCGATCGGTACAAGGCATAGGGTCGGTCGATCATGAGCGAAAAGTCCAGGTCAGTTTTTCTGTCCATGGCAAGAAGCTGGATGGCAGCGTATTCCCTTACCAGGATTGGGGCAATGAAGGTGATTGAAATGTCGATATCAGCCGATGTAAGGGCATTACCAGGCGCCCCGCCGGTTGCGCTGACAGCCAACGGCAAGGTGCTGTCGACGATGCCGAACAGGCTGGGGTACCTTTCCCCGACAGATCCTTCCGTCGGCGTCGAGGCCATTCGCCGCCTTTATGCGGCTCAAGGCTATGTCTGGCTGAAAGGACTTTTGCCGCGCGGCGAGGTGATCGACTTTCGCGGCTGGGTGCTTTCGCATCTTGCCGAGAGCGGACTTTTGAAGCCGGCGACCGACCCTTCGCTCGGTATCGCCTCCGACAGTGCCTTTGATCGCCAGCGCGCCGAGCGCCGCTTGATGTCGCTGGTCCGCTCGACCGCCTATGAGGGCTTTTGCGCGCAGCCGCGCCTATCGCGTCTGATGGACGCCTTCACGGGTGGCTTGTCCTACCTGCACAAGCGAAAGATCATGCGCTTCACCTTGCCAGGCAGTTCCACCACGACACCAGCGCATTACGACCTCGTCTATCTGCGCGGAGGCACCAGACGCGTGGTGACGGCCTGGATACCGATCGGCGACACGTCGATCGACATGGGAGGGCTCGTCTATCTGGAGGGATCGCATGCCATCGGCGCTGCCCTGGAAACACAGTTCGCCAGGGACAATGCCGATCTCAGCCCCGCGGAACGCATCAGTGCCTACAACCGCAACATGACCGAAGGCGGCTGGGTGTCGAAAGATCTGCCCGAAATGGCGGAACGGTTCGACACGCGCTGGCTGATGGCGGATTTCGAGGCGGGCGACATCGTCCTTCACTCGCCCTACATGATCCATGCCTCCACGACCAACCAGAGCAGGAACGGGCTGATCAGGCTGTCGACCGATATCCGCTACCAGAATGTCGACGACGAAATCGATGCGCGCTGGAGCAATCACTGGAGCCTGGACGACATGCTTTAAGGCGGGCTGATATTCAGGTGAGGCCGGCCTGCAAACGGCGGCCTCCTGCGCTTCCCCGTTCTACTGCCTCGCAGTAGAACTGTGCTCACGTACTTGAGTACGCTCCGCTCCGGTTCTCGGAGACACCATTTTCGACTCGGCCTGACCTGAATCTCAGCCCGCCTTGGGCGTGGCTAAGCCACTCGCCGCATGCGGGCGGCGAAGAAGCCGTCCAGGCCAGAGCGCTCCGGCGTGCCGAGGTCGAGGTCGGCGGGCGTGGTGCGCAGCGTGCCTTGCGGCGTCAGGAAAGGGTCGATGCCGGCGACCTCGCCTTGCCGCAGCGGATCGTCGACGACCGTGGCCGTGTCCTTGAGAAAGGCACGATGCAGGTCTTCGCCTTCCAGCGGGTCGAGCGAACAGTTGGAAAAGACGATCCGGCCGCCGGGCCTGACCAGCGTGACGGCGCGGGCAAGCAACCGCCCTTGCAGGTCGGCGAGCTTTTCGACATCGGCCGCCGTCTTGGTCCACGGCACGTCGGGATGCCGGCGCACCGTGCCGGTCGACGAGCAGGGCGCGTCGAGCAGCACGGCGTCGAACAGTTCCTTCGGCTCATATTTGAGGAGGTCGGCCTGGACGATCTCGGCCGACAGGCCGAGGCGGTCGAGATTCTGCGCCAGCCGGACCAGCCGGTTCTTCGAGGTGTCGACGGCGGTGACCCTGGCGCCGGCCAGGATCAATTGCGCGGTCTTGCCGCCGGGCGCGGCGCAGAGGTCGGCGATGCGCAATCCCCCGACGTCACCGAAGAGCCGCGCCGGCAGGCTGGCCGCGGCATCCTGGACCCACCAGGCGCCTTCCGCGAAGCCGGGCAGGTCGGTGACGGCTCCGGCAAGATTTTCCACGCGCACCGTGCCGGTGGGCAGCACGATGCCGCCAAGCTTTTCGGCCCAGAGTTCGGGATCGGCCTTGACCGAGAAGTCGACGGGCGCCTCGTAACGGTGCGCAGCGAGAATGAGCTTCGCCTTGTCGGCGCCGTAGGCTGCTTTCAGCCGGTCGGAGAACCATTTTGGCGCTTCATCGGTGGCCGCAAGGGCGGCGGGCAGCTCGGTTTCCTTGGCCCGCGCCAGCGTGCGCAGCACGCCGTTAACGAGACCGGAGAAGCGCTGCGTGCGCGGATCGGACTTGGCGTGGGTGACCGCGAGGTCGACAGCGGCGCTGTCGGGAATGTCGAGGAACAGGATCTGCGCGGCCGCTACATGCAGTATGTGCGACAGTGCCGTGGCGTTGGGTGGCAGCGGCTTTTCCAGCCTGCGCGCCAGCAGCCCGGTGATGGTCATGCGGAAGCGCAGCGCGGTGACCAGGATGGCGCGCACCAGGCCACGGTCGCGCAAATCGAGCGCCTTGTATTGCGGGTGGCCGTTCTCATGGTCGGTCAGCCCGTCGAGCGGCGTCCGGGCATCGATGACGGCGGCAAGCAGCCGTGCCGCCGCCTTGCGGGCGGCGAGACCGGCGACGAATTCGCCGTCTCCATGATCCTGACTGCCTGAGCCTGCGCGCCGAGGTCCCGCCACGCTCACGACCATCGGCCTTTGGGCCCGGTCGGATTGCGACCCCATGGATTGGCCTTCGGCCTTTCGGGCTCAGCCGGCTGTTCCGCTTGCGGGGCCTGGCCCCACGGGCCGGACGACTGTTGTTGCTCCGCCTGCCGGGACGCCGGCGCCTGGCGCGAAGCGGCCTGGGTGCCGCCGCCTGCCATCTGCCGCGCCATCTCCTGCAACGCGGCGATGCGGTTGTCGGTGCTCGGGTGGGTGGAGAACAGATTGTCCATGCGCTCGCCATGCAGGGGATTGATGATGAAGAGATGCGCCATCGCCGGATTGCGCTCCGCATCGGGGTTGGGAATGCGTTCGGCGCCGCGGGCGATCTTGTCAAGGGCGGAAGCCAGCCACAGCGGGTGTCCACAGATTTCGGCGCCGCGCCGGTCGGCCTCGTATTCGCGGGTGCGGCTGACCGCCATCTGCACGATCATGGCGGCAAAGGGCGCGACGATCATCGCCGCCAGCACGCCGACAAAGCCGAACGGGTTGTTGTCGCGGTTGCCGCCGAGGAAAAAGGCGAAATTGCCGAGCATCGAGATGGCGCCGGCAAAGGTGGCGACGATGGTCATGGTCAGCGTGTCGCGGTGCTGGACGTGGGCGAGCTCGTGCGCCATCACCGCCGCGACCTCTTCATGGGTTAGCCGCTGCAACAGGCCGGTAGAGGCGGCGACCGCCGCGTTCTGCGGGTTGCGGCCGGTGGCGAAGGCGTTGGGCTGCGGATTGTCGATCAGATAGGTTTTCGGCATCGGCAGGCCGGCCTGCTTGGCCAGCGCCTGGACGATGGCGTAATATTCCGGCGCGTTCTTCTCGTCGACCTCGACGGCACGGTTCATCGACAGCACCATCTTGTCGGCGTTCCAGTAGCTGAACAGATTGGTGCCGGCGGCGACCAGCAAAGCGATCATCATGCCGCCCGTTCCGCCGATCAGGAAGCCGACGCCCATGAACAGCGCCGTCATCGCGGCAAGAAGCATGGCGGTGCGAATGGTGTTCATCGTCTGCTCCTGTCCGGATGATGGTGAAGAGGGATCGATTGTCGTGGGTTCATGGCTATATGATGGGAAACGCCTGCCGCTGTTTCAATCCGCGTGGAATATCGCATGACCGACGAAACCAGTAAAACGCCTGCCGGCCCGGATGATGATGCGCCGCCAAAAGAGCTGACGCTGGCGGCCCGCCGAGCGCTGGCCGAGGCCGAGGCTCGACGCACCGCGTATCGCGAGAAGGAAGCCGCCCTGCCGAAGGAGATCGGCGGGCGCGGCGGCAGGGAACCCGGCCGCTACGGCGACTGGGAAGTCAAAGGCCTGACCAGCGACTTCTAAGGTATGCTGATATTCAGGTGAGGCCGGCCTGCAAGCGATGGTTCCCTGCGCTTCCCCGTTCTACTGCGTCGCAGTAGAACTGAGCTCACGTACTTTAGTACGCTCCGCTCCCGTTCTCGGAAACCATCGCTTTCGAATCGGCCTGACCTGAATCTCAACACACCGTTAGGCGGACGTCGTGTCACATCGTTATGCAGCGTTGCGCTGAGCCTCAAGTGCCAGCCAGCCGCGTTCGTCGATGGTGATGCCGACGCCGTCATAACCGGCGATCGCGGCATGCGGTGTTTGCATCGGGTGCGAATGCGTGGCGCTGATCACCATGACCGCGGCTTGCGCGGCCTCGGCTGCTGCGATGCCAGCCGGAGCATCCTCGAACACAAGGCAGTCGCGCGCATCGAAGCCGAGCCGTTCTGCGCCAAGCCGGAAGCAGTCGGGGGCCGGCTTGCCGCGGGAAACGTCTTCGGCCGCAACGATGATCGCCGGGACAGGAATGCCGGCAGCCTCCATGCGTGCCAGCGCCAGGGAGCGCGGCGCCGAGGTGACGACCGCCCAGCTTTCGCCCGGCAGCGCCTTGAGAAAGGCCACGGCGCCGGCAATCGGGACAATGCCGTCCAGATCGGCGGCTTCGGCCTTCAGCAGCAGGTCGGCCTCATGCGCCGGGTCGACGCCTGGCAGGGCAAGGTTGGTGATGGTCTCGATCGCCCGCACGCCGTGGATCGTCGGCAGGAAGGCCGCGACGTCGAGGCCATGGCGGCGCGCCCAGTCGCTCCACACCCGCTCCGCCGAGGCGATGGAATTGATGAGCGTGCCGTCCATGTCGAAAAGGAAGGCCGCGAATTTTCTGCCAGCAAACATGATTTTCCTTGAAGTCCGGGGTGCGTGTCGAGGGAGGGCGCAACCGTAACGTGAAGGCGCGGACCTGGAAAGGCACGGGGGCATATTTTGCGACGGTCCAGGGAACCACAGCCACCTCGCGACGTTGCAACGGCATTGTTTTCCATGACGATCGAAGGGGACGTGCGATGCTGATCCGGCTCGGCTACGAAATCGCCATTGAATGCGCCGAGGCCACTCCGGTGATTTCGCTGCTCGAGATCCACAAGGACAGGCAAGCCGACATCAAGCGGCAGACGCGCGTCCTGACTTCACCTTCGGTGCCGACGAGGCTCTATCAGGACCTGCATGGCAATGGCTGCCGCCGCTTCATTGCGCCCGCCGGCACCTTCCGCATCCTGTACGATGCGGTCGTCGAGGACAGCGGCGAGACGGATGAGGTCAACACGCTTGCCCGGGAAATGCCGGTGGCTGAATTGCCCGACGAGGTGCTTGGCTATCTTCTTGGCAGCCGCTATTGCGAGACCGATCATCTCAGCAGTCTCGCCTGGCAACTGTTTGGCCATCTGCCCTCCGGCTGGGCGCGGGTGCAGGCGATCGTCGACTATGTCCACAACCGGCTGTCGTTCGGCTATGGCTACGCGCGTTCAACCCGCACGGCGGCGCAGGCGCATGAGGAACGGGTCGGCGTCTGCCGCGACTTCGCCCATCTGGCGATCACGCTCTGCCGCTGCATGAACATTCCTGCGCGCTATGTGAATGGCTATCTCGGCGACATCGGCGTGCCGCTCGATCCGGCGCCGATGGATTTCTCGGCCTGGATGGAAGTGTTCCTCGACGGCAAGTGGTACACGTTCGATCCGCGCCACAACCGGCCTCGGACCGGCCGCGTCGTCATCGCGCGCGGCCGCGACGCCACCGACGTGCCCTTGCTGCACAGCTTTGGTCCGCACCGGCTCAGCCTGTTCAAGGTGTGGACCTATGAGCAGGAGGGCAATCTGTTCAATCCGCCCTATCACGGCATCGACAGGACGGTCAGCGCACAGACGTTGGCGTAGTCCTTCGCGCTGTTAGTGTCGCAATCCCGGGACAGTTGGTTCGGTTCGGCACAGAGAGCCTGTGCCGCAATAGCACGTCTCGGAACACTCAGCGGCTGCTTCAGGTTGAGCATGGTAAGCGGTTCGTAAACGCGACTGGGGCCACGTTGTTCGCGTTTACCGTTCGTTGACCCTTGTTAAGAGGGAAATCAAACAAAAACAACAGATTGATGGTTCACGGCTCGGTTCCGGCGCTCGGCGGGCGGCTTCCGGCTGGAATCCTGCATTGCCCCTGTTGCGGCGACGAGGCCGAGGCATGCGGAGGCTGTTGGATGCGAAATTACGGGGGTCTTGTTCACGCGGTCGGCGGGTTCGCCAGACACAGCGGTGGAAATTTCACAATCCTGTTCGGCTTCGCTGCCTCGGTCCTGGCGCTGGCCGCCGGCTTCTCGGTCGACATCTCGCAGCTCTACAACGCCCGGTCGAGCCTGCAGGGCGTGGTCGACGCCGCGGTGACATCGACGGCGCGCGACCTGACGACCGGCGTCATCAAGGAGGCCGACGCCAACAAGGCGGTGCAGAACTTTCTCGTGGCCAACAATACGGCGGGCATCCTGCAGCCCGACCAGATCGTGCTCGACAGACTGGTCGTCGACAGGACCGCCAAAACGGTGCAGGCGGATGTCCATGTCGATGTCGCCCTGTTCTTCCCGGTTTTCGGCATGGGCAATACGAAGCGCGTCACCGCGTCGACGACATCGCTTTATTCGGACAAGACCATCGAAGTGGCGATGATGCTCGATGTGACGGGATCGATGGCCGGTCAGAAAATCCAGGACCTGAAGACCGCCGCGGCCAATGCGGTGGATAGTTTCCTGGGCGGCCAGGACCCGAACAGGCCGCGGGTGCGGGTGTCCATCGTGCCCTATGCCAACTCGGTCAATGCCGGCCAGTTGGCAGCCAGCAGCGTCTATGTTGAAACCAACGCCGGCCAGCGCAAGCAGGCGCCCGGCAATGCGAGCCCTCAGCTTGCCTCGGCGTCGCCGCGTCCGGACAATTGCGCCACCGAACGCAAGGGGGTCGATCAGTATTCGGACGCGGGTCCCGACTCCAGCATGGTCAATCGCGACTATCTTTTGTCGGGCTTTGCCACGAAAACAGGCACCGCCGCTTGCCCGGTCGCCGCGCTCGTGCCTCTGACAGCCGACGCTGCCACACTCAAGAATGTCATCAAGGATCTTGTCGCCTCGGGCGGTACCGCCGGCCATATCGGCGTCCAGTGGACCTGGTATATGCTCTCGGAAAGGTGGGGCAGCGTGCTCAACGCTTCGCAGCGGCCAGCCAAGTTCGATCCGAAAAAAGTCGGCAAGTACGCAATCCTGATGACGGACGGCGAATTCAACCTGTCCTATTTCGACGCCACCGGCGTTGACGGGGTCTACAACGACGCCGGCAAGGAGACGACCCGCACGGCGGCGACAAAGCTCTGTGCCGCCATGCGCGACAAGGGCATAGAAATCTTCACGATCGGCTTCAAGCTCGATGAGGCGAATGCGGTCACGACGCTGCAGACCTGTGCCAGCCCCGATACGGGTTCAGCCAAGCACTTCTACCAGGCCGCCGACGGCGTCGAACTGGATACGGCCTTTCAGACCATCGCCCGCAACATCGAGACCCTGGCGTTGACGAAATAGGGCTTGGCCCAAAGGAAAAGGCCGCCGCTTCTTTGGAAGCCGGCGGCCTTCCGTGTTTCCGTCCATGGCGCGGCCTGTGGCGGCAACCCCTTCGGGTCACCTGCCGCGCATCTCGCGCCTTAACGGGAAGACTGCTTCCCGAAAGTGCAATCCGCTGAGGCCACGTTCTGGAAAACGAAATCACTCGACATCGGATCACCTCCTTTCGATTTGTTGAACACACAGACATGATGGGGTGCGTCGCGGGAAATGACAAGTGCCGGGCTGAAAAAGGCGTCCTGCCGGAAAATGCCGCCCAGTCCGGTCTGCGTGCTTAGGCTTGCGATCCACGGCTCAAATGGACAACATGGCGTCATCAGGTCACGGGAGGGACCATGGACGCCACCGAGAGGGCCGCGCGCATCGTTCGAACGGTGATCGAGGCGCTGAAGCCGGGTTTTGCCGTCAGGCTGTGGACCGGGGAACGGATCGGCCCAGCCGGCGGCCCGGTGCTTGCCATCAACGATCAGGATATCGTCCGGCAACTGGCCCGCCGGCCGAATTTCTCGACGCTGCTCGAAATGTGGATTTCCAGGACGATCGACGTCGAGGACGGCTCGCTGTTCGATCTCTACGCCCTGCCGTCACAGGGCAAGCTGAGGCTGAAGGCGCTGCCGAAACTGGCGATCCTGCGCGACCTGCCCGCCGTCTTGTTTTCGCGACGGCAGATGACGAAGCGGGCCGATCTTGCCGGGCACAACCCCTTTGTCAGCGGTTCGAACAAGCAAGCGATCGAACATCACTACGACATTTCCAACGCCTTCTACCGGCTCTTCCTCGACGAGCGCATGGTCTATACCTGCGCCTACTTCACCGATTTCGCCAACGGCATCGACCAGGCGCAGAAGGACAAGCTCGACCATATCTGCCGCAAGCTGAGGCTGAAGCCGGGTGACCGGCTGCTCGACATTGGCTGCGGCTGGGGCGCGATGCTGATCCATGCCGCCAAGCACTATGGCGCCATCGGCCATGGTGTGTCGCTGTCGGAGGAGCAGACCCGGCTGGCGCGCGAGCGCATCCGCGCCGAGGGGCTGGAGGACAAGATCACCATCGACATCAAGTCCTACACCGAGCTCGACGGCAGCTACGACAAGATCTCGTCCATCGGCATGTTCGAGGCGGTCGGCCTCGCCAATCACGCCACCTATTTCTCGACCGTCCACCGGCTGTTGAAGCCAGGCGGCATCTATCTGCATCATGCCATCACGAGGCGCGGCAAGGGCGGCACGCGCAAGACTTTGCGCAAGGGCGCGGAATACAAGGCGTTGGTCAAATACATCTTCCCCGGCGGCGAGGTCGACACGATCGGCATGACATCAGGCAATCTCGAGGCGCATGGCTTTGTCATCGCCGACGTCGAGAATCTGCGCGAACACTATGCCCGCACCTGCAGGCTGTGGGCCGAGCGCCTGCAGGCGCGCTTCGACGAGGCGATCGCCGAGGTCGGCGAGCCCAAGGCACGGCTATGGCTGCTTTATCTCACCGGCTGTTCGATCACCTTCGATCGCGGCTCGGCGCAGATTTTCCAGACCGTCGTCACCAAGCGCGCGCGGGGGCCAAGCGGCCTGCCGCCGACGCGGGCCGACCTTTATCGGTAGCTACAGAAAGCGCATCGCGTCGCCGACCTTAATGCCGGCCGGCCTGTCCACCGTGCAGTAGACGCCAAGGTTGTGCGCGTTGTGGCGGACCAGATTGCGCAGGATACCGGGATCGTGGTCGAAGCCGTCCTGGCTGATGATGGTGAAGCCGCAGCGGCGGCAGGGTTCGGAAATCGTCAGGAGCAAGTCGCCGATGGCGAGCTTGCGGCCGATCCATTCGGTTTCGGGAAACGAGCCTTCGACCGCTGCCATGTCGACAACGATGTTGGGGCGGAAGCGGCGCGGGTCGGCGGCGCCTTCCGGATGCAGCGCTTTCAGCCGCGCCAGCGAGGCCGTGGTCAGAAGATGGATCGGCGCCTTTGCGTAGCGGGCCGCGGTGACGGGGCCGGCATAGGCTGGCGGCGCATTCTCTCGGCCAAACGGCCGGATCGAGGCGGTGAAGCCGAGATAGGTCGATAGGGCTCGGTCGCATTCGGCGCCGGGTGCGCTCAGCCAGTCGCCGCCGGGGATGGCGATCTCCAGGTCGCGATCATTGGCCAGCCGGGTGCGGATGCGCGGCACCTTGTGCCATTTCGCCTCGCGATCGGGCCGCGCGATCTCATTGTCCGAGGTATCGACGAGGCCGAACATGCGGTCGCCCGCCATGCCCGCCGGTCCGACCAGGATGGCGTCCTGGCGCTCGCCGGCGAGCGAACTCGCCGGGTAACGCCAGAGCTGGCTGACAGAGCCCAATGCCGCTTCGCCTGCCATCAGCCCTTCTTGTTCTGCCGGTTGGCGATGAGGTCGTCGACGACGGCCGGATCGGCGAGCGTCGAGGTGTCGCCAAGGGCTGCAAAATCATCCTCGGCGATCTTGCGCAGGATGCGGCGCATGATCTTGCCGGAGCGCGTCTTGGGCAGGCCGGGCGCGAACTGGATCTTGTCGGGCGAAGCGATGGCGCCGATCTCCTTGCGGACATGGGCGATGAGCTCCTTGCGCAGTTCTTCCGTCGGCTCCTCTCCCCTCATCAGGGTGACGTAGCTGTAGATGCCCTGGCCCTTGATGTCGTGTGGATAGCCGACGACGGCGGCCTCGGAAACCTTGTCATGGCTGACCAGCGCCGATTCGACTTCGGCCGTGCCCATGCGGTGACCGGATACGTTGATGACGTCGTCGACGCGGCCGGTGATCCAGTAATAGCCGTCGGCGTCGCGACGGCAGCCGTCACCGGTGAAATACTTGCCCTTGTACGTCGAAAAATAGGTCTGCACGAAACGGTCGTGATCGCCATAGACGGTGCGCATCTGGCCGGGCCAGGAATCGGTGATGCAGAGATTGCCGTCGRCCGCCCCTTCCAGCACCTTGCCTTCGCCGTCGACCAGCTGCGGCTTGACGCCGAAGAAGGGCCGCGTTGCCGAGCCTGCCTTGAGATCGGTGGCGCCCGGCAGCGGGGTGATCAGGATGCCGCCGGTCTCGGTCTGCCACCATGTGTCGACGATCGGCACCTTGCCGTTGCCGACGACGTTGAAATACCACTCCCAGGCTTCCGGATTGATCGGCTCGCCGACCGAACCCAGCACGCGCAGCGATTTGCGCGAGGTCTTCTTCACCGGGTCGTTGCCGGCGCCCATCAGCGCGCGCAGCGCGGTCGGCGCGGTGTAGAAGATGTTGACCTTGTGCTTGTCGATGACTTCCCAGAAGCGCGACTGCGACGGGTAGTTCGGCACGCCCTCGAACATCAGCGTGGTTGCGCCGTTGGCGAGCGGACCGTAGACGATGTAGCTGTGGCCGGTGACCCAGCCGACATCGGCGGTGCACCAGTAGATGTCGCCGTCATGGTAGTCGAAGACATATTGGTGCGTCATCGAGGCATAGACGAGATAGCCGGCGGTGGTGTGCAGCACACCCTTCGGCTTGCCGGTCGAACCCGAGGTGTAGAGGATGAACAGCGGGTCTTCCGCCTTCATCTTCTCGGGTTTGCACTCCGCCTTCACCGTCGCGACTTCGTCGTGATACCAGACGTCGCGGCCGGGCGCCCAGCCGATCTTGCCGCCGGTGCGGCGCACGACGAGGACATTCTTCACCATGACGAAGTTCTTCGCGGCGATGTCGATCGCCTTGTCGGTGTTCTCCTTCAGCGGGATGGACTTGCCGCCGCGCAGGCCCTCATCGGCGGTGATGACGAAGGTCGATTCGCAGTCGACGATGCGGCCGGCCAGCGCATCCGGCGAAAAGCCGCCGAAGACGATCGAATGGATGGCGCCGATGCGCGTGCAGGCCAGCATCGCATAGGCGGCCTCCGGGATCATCGGCATGTAGATGGTGACGCGGTCGCCTTTCTTGACGCCGTGCTTCTTCATCACATTGGCGAGCCGGCAGACATGCTCGTAGAGCTCGTGGTAGGTGATCTTCTTGTCGTCGTAGGGGTTGTCGCCTTCCCAGATGATGGCGGTCTGGCTGCCGCGCTTCTTCAGATGGCGGTCGATGCAATTGTAGGAAACATTGGTCAGGCCGTCCTCGAACCATTTGATCGAGACCTTGCCGTCGAAGGAGGTGTTCTTGACCTTGCTGAAGGGCTTGAACCAGTCGATGCGCTTGCCGTGCTTGCCCCAGAATTTGTCCGGGTTCTTGATGCTGTCGGCATACCATTTCAGGTAAGTGTCGTTGTCGATCAGCGCATTCTTCTTCCACGCCGGCTGGACGCGATGGACATGAACCTCGGACATTCCTGACTTTCCTCCCAAACCAATCCGCCGGCTTGAACCGCCGGCTGGATCGCGGCGAAGCGGCCGCGAATTCGGCGGCATTATTACCAGTTCCGCCGTGACGGCAACATTAGACGTTGGATTCGCGCGGCGGGATGCCGCAGGGGCATCCTCAGACGTTGTCAGCACTCGGCTAGGCTCGCTGCTAACTGTATGTTTTCGCGTCGAAAAGCCAGTTTCGATCAGGAAAAATCAATAGACAGTTAAGCAACGGCGAGCACACTCTGACGTTGGGAGGAAAGGAGACTCAAGTTGGGGACCGCCATGCGCGACCATTCCGAAATGGACCTGATGCTCAAAGGCTATGGGCTGACCACGGCCAAGATTCTCTATCATTTTCCCGATCATCCGCACCTGCTGCAGAGCTTCATCTGGCAGGATTACGACATCGCTCCGCGGTTTCCGGTGCTGATCAAATTCATCGAATTCTGGAAGGCCAAACTGGATGGGCCGCTGCATTCGGTCGTCTACACCCACCAGAAGCTGATCGCGCCGAATGAATGGCGCAAGGTGGATGGGGAGTTCGTGCTTCATTAAACACAAACCCGATCAACCGTCTGCCATCGATCGTTGAGATTGGATGGATGGGGCGATCAAGGTCGCCCCTATCCTGTCATCAACTCTTCGATGCTCAGGATCTGGGGGTTTCCACGTAGAAGTACCTCACCATACCATGACACTTTGTCATGTGATGGCAGAAGAAGGGGTGACGCCCTCAGACCTAACAGGGTGCGTTCCATTGCTTCACCAAAGGTACTGCCCATAAAGCCTATGCCAGGCATATTCGGAGATACGACAAACACCCGGCCCCCTCGATCGACATACAGGCTTACGTGACAATTGTGAGCCGCCGCAAAGCAGGCCAGCTCTGTCTGAAGCAGGGCTCCAATCTCGAGAATTTCTTCGTAGCCTTCGTCTGGAGGCCACCAAAAGCTGATATCGCTCCGGCCGCACTCGATCCCGGGACCGGTCTCACCAACCTTAAGGCCATTGAACTCGCTGAGAATGGCAGCTACCGGATGATCAGCCGGGACGGTCGGAGACACGGGAACTTTGCGCCCGGGAAACCATCCGGCTGCGGCAAAGATCGGCAAAACAGCAGGCGGCAAAGTCATCATAGCGCGATTATGAGCAGTGATCCTAACGTCCGCAACAGGGTCTGCTGCGGACGTTTGTGGTGGACGAACAGTCTCTTGTTGCCAGTTCCCTGCAATCTTTTCACACCGCCGGCGGGTTCAGCCGCGCGAAACCCTCCTGGCGGCGATAGGGGAAGTACGGATAGGGCGCTGTGACTTCGCTGGCCGCGTCGAGCTTTTTCACCTGCTCCGGCGTCAAGGCCCAGCCGACGGCACCGAGGTTCTGCCGCAATTGTTCCTCGTTGCGGGCGCCGATGATGACGGAGGAAACGGTCGGGCGCTGCAGCAGCCAGTTGATGGCGATCTGCGGCACGGTCTTGCCGGTTTCCCGCGCCACCGCGTCCAGCGCATCCATCACCCGGTAGAGATGTTCGTCCTCGACCGGTGGGCCGAAGCTTGCGGTGTCATGCAGCCGGCTCTTTTCCGGCAGCTTCTGGCCACGGCGGATCTTGCCGGTGAGGCGGCCCCAGCCGAGCGGGCTCCACACCAGCGCGCCGACGCCCTGGTCGAGGCCGAGCGGCATCAATTCCCACTCATAATCGCGGCCGACCAGCGAATAGTAGACCTGGTGCGCGGCGTAGCGCGGGTAGCCATGCTTGTCGGCCGCCGCAAGCGACTTCATCACCTGCCAGCCGGAGAAGTTGGAGACGCCGACATAGCGCAGCTTGCCGGAACGCACGAGTTCGTCCAGCGTCGACAGCACCTCCTCGATCGGCGTGCCGGCATCGAAGGCATGCAACTGCAACAGGTCGATGTAATCGGTGCCGAGGCGCTTCAGCGCGGCGTCCACGGATTTGATCAGGCGCGAACGCGAGGAGCCGTAGTCGGCCGGTCCGTCGCCCATCGGCAAGGATGTCTTGGTCGAGATCAGCACGGCATCGCGCCGGCCCTTGATGGCCTCGCCGAGCACCTCTTCCGAGGCGCCATTCGAATAGACATCGGCCGTGTCGAACAGATTGACGCCGGCCTCGAGGCAAATGTCGACCAGCCGCCGCGCTTCCCTGGCGTCGCTGTTGCCCCAGGCGCCGAACAGCGGACCAGAGCCACCGAAGGTTCCCGCGCCAAATGAGAGGGCGGGCACTTTCAGGCCCGATGCGCCGAGACGTCGATAGTCCATTTTCTTACTCCTGGTGGTTGGAAGAGGTGAAATCCGTTCGCCAACGATCGTCAGGGCCGGACGGTGACCGGCGCGCCGAGCGCGCTGGCGCGATCGAGGCGCAGCGCCAGCCCGGCGACGCCGAGTGCCGCGACCGGCAGCAAGGCGGCGACCCAGGTGAGCGAACCCAATCCAAGCCCATGGGCGATGACCGCGCCGCCGAGCCACGCGCCAGCGGCGTTGCCGAGATTGAAGGCGGCGATGTTGAAGGACGAGGCCAGGCTCTGGCCGGCGCCTTGCGCCTTGTCCAGCACCCACATCTGCAGCGGCGCCACGGTATCGAAGGCGGCGGCCCCGAGCAGGCCGACATAGATCACGGCCATGACCTTGCTGTGGATGGCGAAGCTCATGGTGGCGAGCACCACGGCCAGCACCACGAGGCTGCCCAGCACCGCCGGCACCAGCCAGCGATCAGCGACCTTGCCGCCGGCGAGATTGCCGGCAATGAGCCCGCCGCCGAAGACGAGCAGGATCGGCGACACGGCCGCTTCCTTGAAGCCGCTGATCTCAGTCAACAGCGGGGCAATATAGGTGAAGACGGCAAAGACGCCGGCATAGCCGAGCACGGTGGTGGCGAGGCCGAGCAGGACCGGCGTGCGGCGCAGCACGGCAAGGTCGGCGCGCAGGTCGCTCTTTTCGGGCGCGACCTGGCTGCGCGGCACCAGGGCCAGGATGACGGCGAAGGCGGCTAGGCCGACCACGGTCACGGCCCAGAAGGTCGCGCGCCAGCCGAAGGCCTGGCCGAGCCAGGTGCCGAAGGGCACGCCGAGGATGTTGGCGATGGTGAGCCCGGTAAACATCAGCGCGATCGCCGAGGCCTTCTTGTTGGGGGCGACCAGGCCGGTGGCCACGACAGAACCGACGCCGAAGAAGGTGCCATGGGCAAAGGCGGTGACGATGCGGGCGCCCATCAGGGTCCAGTAGTCGGGCGCCAGCGCACAGGCGAGATTGCCCAGCGTGAAGATCGCCATCAGTGCCAGAAGCACGGTCTTGCGCGGCCAGTTGCCGGTGGCGATGGTCAGCAGCGGCGCGCCGATGACGACGCCCAGCGCATAGCCGGAAATGAGCTGGCCGGCGGCCGAGATCGAGACGCCGAGGTCTTTGCTGACATCGATGAGCAGACCCATGATGACGAATTCGGTGACGCCGATGCCGAAGGCGCCGGCGGCGAGGGCGTAGAGAGCGAGAGGCATGGCGGTTTCCACTTCCAAGACGGCCCGTTAAGGCGACGAGCGCCTTGTCCAACTCGCGCCCCGACCCCTGAGATCGAGTCGATGCACTGTGAACCAGACTTGCGTTGGGCACATTTTCTGTGAAATAGATTCACAGATGGCGAGATCCGACATCAATCGCTCCGGCGAGATCGAAGTCTTCGTGCGCGTCGTCGAGGCGGGCAGCTTCTCGGCCGCGGCGCGTGCGCTGCGCATGACACCATCGGCGGTCAGCAAGCTGATCGCGCGGCTGGAAGCCCGGCTTGGCGCGCGGCTGGTCAGCCGCTCGACGCGCAAGCTGCAGCTGACACCGGAAGGGTCGGCGTTCTACGACAGCGGGCTGCGCATCCTGGCCGATATGGCGGCGGCCGAGCGTGAGGCGGCGGCGGGTGCCGCACCGCGCGGGCGGTTGCGCGTCAACACCTATGTGCCCTTCGGGGTGCACCGGCTGATCCCGCTGCTGCCGTGCTTCCTCGAACGCTACCCCGAAATATCAATCGATCTGGTGCTGACCGACAGCGTCATCGATCTGATGGCCGAACGCGCCGATGTCGCCGTCCGTGCCGGGCCGCTTGGCGAATCAAGGCTGGTGGCGCGCAAGCTCGGGCAGAGCCCGGTGGCGGTGGTCGCGGCCCCATCCTACCTCGAAGCGCACGGCACGCCGCTGACGCCGGCCGATCTCGACCGCCACAACCGCATGGGCTTCGGCTTCGTCAGGCATATCGACGGTTGGCCGTTCCGCGACGCGGAGGGCCGCGCCATCATGATCCCGATCACCGGCAACATGCTGGTCAGCGACGGCGAGGCGATGCGGCTGATGACGCTGGCCGGAACCGGCATCTCTCGGCTGGCGCGCTGGCATGTCGCGGCCGATATCGCCGCCGGGCGGCTGGTGGCGTTGCTGGAGGATTTCAATCCGGGCGACGAGGAGGCCACCCACGCCGTCTATGTCGGCCAGGGCCGGCATCTGCCGGCGCGGGTGCGGGCCCTTCTCGATTTCCTGGCCGAGACCGTGAGGCTCTAAGCAAATGCGCTTTTCAAGCGCCGTTCGACAACCCGGCGGGGGCGGGCTATGGAATCCCGTCCGGCCATCGCAGGTGCCGCCGCCCAGGCACTGGGAGCGTTGGCAGTTCAGGAGGCGTGAATTGGTCCGCGTGGTCACGGCATTCCTGCTTGCCATCGTGACATGGCTGCATGTCCCGACGATCTGCGAGGCTGCCGAGGTCGCCAAGGCCGCCCCACCTGCCGCGAACGCCAGTGACGACGACGTCAAGCAACTGCTCTCGGTGGTTCTGGCGCAAACGGAGGATTTCTGGGGCGCCACCTTCAAGGCCGGCGGATCGACCTATGAGGAGCCCAAGCTGGTGCTGTTCACCGGCTTCATCGCGACTGCATGCGGTGTTGTTTCTGGGACGTCATACTGCGCGGCGGACCAGAGAATCTATCTCGATCCGGCGTTTCCCGGGCTTCGAGAGATCGGGTCGATTGGCGACTTCGCCAAGGCGCTGATTCTCGCCCGAGAAGTTGGGCACCATGTGCAGAACATCTCGGCCGTTCCGCAGAAGCTTGTCGCTGACGGCGACCAGCAAGCCGCCATCATCCGGTCGGAACAGGTCGAACTGCAGGCCGATTGTTTTGCCGGACTGTGGAGCCACTATGTTCAGGACAAGGGGCTGTTAGAAGACACCGATCTGGCGCAAGCCAGAGAGCTGCTGCGATCTCTCGGAGACGATCAGCCCGCCAATGCCTTCGGAAATTCGACGGCCAAGAGGTACGGCACCTCGGAACAGAGGATCCGCTGGTTTGATCGGGGCCTTGCCGGAAAGACGATCGCGGGCTGCGATACTTTTGCGGATCCGCTTTGATGCCGAGCCAGCCGTTGCCCTGTCGGGGAGTTGCGCCTTCATTGGCCGACAGACTTCAAGGCTTTCCTGATCTTTTCGATGACCGTGCCGATGTCCGACCGCCCGGAAGTGTATTCTCCATCCGGGTCATAATATGCGTCCCGCAGCTGCTCCAAACGAGCAATGACAGTGGTTGCGTAGTCATGCGCCGTACCGGCGACGACGACCTTTTCGAATTCGCCCTGCGCGGCACTGACCGCGCCGACGCAGACTTTCCAATCGTAGGGGCTGGCTGAAGCAGCGGCGTGGCGATCAGCCATGATTGCCACGATTATGTCTCGAAATTGCGCGGCGGATGGTGCCATCGTCGTCTCCAGACATCGCTGCTTCGGCTTCATGATGGTAGCCGCAACCGCGTCCGGTACAAGGCGGCCGTGCGGGCGAAACGCTAAATAGCCGCGCGCCCGAAGGAACGCGCGGCTTTCTGGAAAATCGCGTCTTGTTGGAGACGGACTATGCCTTCGCCACGAATGGCGCCGGGCGACGGCCGGCGGCTTGGCGCTCCAGCATCCAGCCGGGATATTCGGACGGCAGCGCGCTGACCTCGTCCAATTTGGCGAGATCGTCCGCGTCGAGCTTCACTGCAGCCGCGGCAAGGTTCTGTTCGAGCTGATCCATGCGACTGGCGCCGATGATCACGCTCATCACGAAAGGTTTGGCCAGGACATAGCCGAGCGCCACGGTGGCGACGCTGACATCATGCTTCCCAGCGATCTCGCGCATGATGGCGACCGCCGCCCAGGCACGATCCTCGTTGACCGGCGGGAAGTTGAAGGATGCGCGGCGGCCTTCGCCATTGCCGGGCGCGCCGGGGCCGTATTTGCCGGAGAGCAGGCCGCCGGCCATCGGCGACCACACCATCAGCCCGAGTTTCTCCTCGTTGATGAGCGGCACGATTTCGCGTTCGAGATCGCGGCCGGCGATCGAATAATAGGACTGGATGGTCTCGAAGCGGGCAAGGCCCTTGCGGTCGGCGATGCCGAGCGCCTTGGCGATGCGCCACGCCGCCCAGTTGGAAACGCCGACATAGCGGACCTTGCCGCTGGCAACGAGATCGTCCAGCGCCCGCAGCGTCTCGTCGATCGGCGTCACCGCGTCGGTGCCGTGCAGCTGATAGAGATCGATATGGTCGAGTTGCAGCCGTTCGAGGCTGGCGTCGACCGAATCCATGATGTGGCCGCGCGAGGAGCCGCGATCGTTCGGACCCTGGCCCATGGCGCCATGCACCTTGGTCGCGATGACGACGTCCGAGCGTTTGATGCCGAGGTCCCTGAGCGACTGGCCGAGCAGGCGCTCGGACTCACCGAAGGAATAGACATCGGCCGTGTCGAAGAAATTGACGCCGGCGGCGATCGAGCGGCCGACGATCTCGTTGACGCCCTTCTGGTCGAGGCTGGCGATCAGCCCCCACTGGGCATTCTGGCCGGCGGCGCCGAAAGTCATGGTGCCGAGGCACAGTTCGGAGACGAACATCCCCGTATTTCCAAGGTGGTTATAACGCATGGCGAAGGCTCCAGGAGAATGTGTGATGACACAAAACAAATAGGAACGGAACGTTTCGTTTCCAGTCGTGGCGCAGCCAGCTTATCGAACTGGCCCAAAGGCGTGGGTGTCAGCGGCTACCAAAGATCGCCGAGCCAACCCTGACGCTGGTGGCGCCGAAGGCGATGGCGGTCTCGTAGTCGCCGGACATGCCCATGGACAGCTTTTCGACGCCGGCCTCGCGCGCAAGCTTCTCCAGCAAAGCGAAGTGCGGACCGGGGTTCTCGTCCGCCGGCGGGATGCACATCAGGCCTTCGATGGCGAGGCCGTGGACATCGCGGCAGCGGGCGACGAAAGCCACGGCGTCGCGCGGCTCGATGCCGGCCTTCTGCGGCTCGGAGCCGGTGTTGACCTGTACATAGAGTTTCGGTGCGCGGCCTTGCCGGGCGATCTCCTTGGCGAGTTCGGCGGCGATCTTGTCGCGGTCGACCGTCTCGATGACGTCGAACAGCGCCACCGCTTCCTTGGCCTTGTTCGATTGCAGCGGCCCGATCAGATGCAGCTCGATGTCGGGAAAAGCCTGCTTCAGATCAGGCCATTTGCCTTGCGCCTCCTGCACGCGGTTCTCGCCGAAGACGCGCTGGCCGGCCTCGATGACCGGGCTGATGTCGGCGGCGTCAAAGGTCTTGGAGACGGCGACCAGCGTCACCGCGCCGGCCTCGCGGCGGGCCTCCTGCTCGGCGGCGGCGATCTTCGCCTTGACCGCGAAAAACTGCTGAACGGTGTCACCCATATGCAAATCCCGCTGTTTTGACCCGCGTTTTTGGCCGCCGCGATGCCCATATGGTTGACGGGTTTGCCAAACCATGGTGAACACCCGGACCACATTCCCTGAACCGCAGAGTCAGTCGCCCGCGGTTCGCGCCTGCTTTTAAGTGAAAAACGTCCCATGGCAACCGAACGATACAATCCGCGCGCGTCAGAGCCCAAATGGCAGAAGGCCTGGGCCGAAAAGAAGCTGTTCGAAGCGCGCAATGACGACCCGAAGCCGAAATACTACGTGCTCGAGATGTTTCCCTATCCGTCAGGGCGCATCCATATCGGCCACACCCGCAATTATACGATGGGCGACGTGGTGGCGCGCTACAAGCGGGCCAAGGGTTTCAACGTGCTGCACCCGATGGGCTGGGACGCCTTCGGCATGCCGGCCGAAAACGCGGCGATGCAGAACAAGGTCCATCCCAAGGAATGGACCTACCAGAACATCGCCACCATGCGCGAGCAGCTCAAGGTCATGGGCCTGTCGCTGGACTGGGCGCGCGAGTTCGCCACTTGCGACGTTGACTACTACCACCGCCAGCAGATGCTGTTCCTCGATTTCGTCGAGAAGGGGCTAGTGACGCGCAAATCCTCCAAGGTCAACTGGGACCCGGAGGATATGACCGTGCTCGCCAACGAGCAGGTTATCGACGGGCGCGGCTGGCGCTCCGGCGCGCTGGTCGAACAGCGCGAGCTGACGCAATGGTTCTTCAAGATCACCGATTTTGCGCAGGACCTGCTGGATTCGCTCGACGGCCTCGACGAATGGCCGGAAAAAGTGAAGCTGATGCAGCAGAACTGGATCGGCCGTTCGGAAGGCCTGCTGATCCGCTGGCCTCTGGCCTCGGACGTTGCCGGCGAGCACGAGTTGGAAGTCTACACGACGCGGCCCGACACCATTTTCGGCGCCTCGTTCATGGCCGTTGCCGCCGACCATCCGCTGGCCAGGAAGGCCGCCGAGACCAATCCGGAACTGGCGAAGTTCATCGACGATATCAGACATATGGGCACTTCGGTGGCGGCGCTTGAGACCGCCGAGAAGAAGGGTTTCGACACCGGCATCCGCGTCGTCCATCCCTTCGACGACAGCTGGACGCTGCCCGTCTATGTCGCCAATTTCGTGCTGATGGAGTACGGCACCGGCGCCATCTTCGGCTGCCCGTCCGGCGACCAGCGCGATCTCGATTTCGCCAACAAATACGGCCTGCCGGTGATCCCGGTGGTGATGCCGGAAGGCGGCGACGCCAAGACCTTCCAGATCACGGAAGAGGCCTATGTCGACGACGGCGTGATGATCAATTCGCGCTTCCTCGACGGCATGAAGCCGGACCGCGCCTTCGACGAAGTGGCGAAGCTGCTGGAGCAGAAGACGATCGGCAACCGGCCGATGGCCGAGCGCAAGGTGAATTTCCGCCTGCGCGACTGGGGCATTTCGCGCCAGCGCTACTGGGGCTGCCCGATCCCGATGATCCATTGCGAGGATTGCGGCGTGGTGCCGGTGCCGAAGGCCGACCTGCCGGTCAAGCTGCCCGACGACGTCGATTTCGACCGGCCGGGCAACCCGCTCGACCGGCATCCGACCTGGCGGCATGTGAAGTGCCCGCAATGCGGCAAGGACGCACGCCGCGAAACCGACACGATGGACACTTTCGTCGATTCGTCCTGGTATTTCGCTCGCTTCACCGCGCCCTGGGCGCATGAACCGACCGATCCCAGGGCGGCCAATGAATGGCTGCCGGTCGACCAGTATATCGGCGGCATCGAGCACGCGATCCTGCACCTGCTCTATTCGCGCTTCTTCACTCGCGCCATGCGCGAGACCGGCCATGTCGAACTGGCCGAGCCGTTCAAGGGCCTTTTCACGCAAGGCATGGTGGTGCACGAAACCTACCGCGCCGGATCGGCTTCGAACGGCCGCTGGCTGGCGCCGACCGAGGTGCGGCTGGAGGGCGTCGACGGCGAACGCCGCGCCTTCGACATCGCCACCGGCGAGGCTGTCACCATCGGCCCGCTGGAGAAGATGTCGAAGTCGAAGAAGAACACGGTGAGTCCCGAGGACATCACCGACGGCTACGGCGCCGACACGGCGCGCTGGTTCATGCTGTCGGATTCGCCGCCCGAGCGCGACGTCGAATGGACCGATGATGGCGCCGCCGGCGCGCACCGCTTCATGCAGCGCATCTGGCGGCTGGTGTCGACGGCCGCCGAGACGCTGGCAGGCGTCAAGCCCGTAGCGGCTGACACCGGCGAGGCGGGAGCGGTCTCGAAGGCCACGCACAAGATCCTGAAGGCGGTCGGCGAGGACATCGAGAAGCTCGGCTTCAACCGTGCCATCGCCCGCATCTATGAACTGGCCAATGTGCTGACCACGCCGCTCAACCAGGTGGCGGAAGGCAAGGCCGATCCGGCACTGCAAGACGCCTGCCGCCAGGCGGTGGAGATCCTGGTGCATCTGATCGCGCCAGTGATGCCGCATCTGGCCGAAGAGTGCTGGGAGGCGCTCGGCGGCACCGATCTGGTCGCCGAACGGCCATGGCCGGTCTTCGACCCGGCGCTGGTCGTCGACAATGAAGTGACCTATCCGGTGCAGGTCAACGGCAAGAAGCGGGGGGATTTGACAATTGCCCGCGACGCGGACCAAGGTGCGGTCGAAAAAGCGGTATTGGCTCTCGACTTCGTGCAGAAAGCGCTCGAAGGTAAGGCTCCGCGCAAGGTGATCATCGTGCCGCAGAGGATCGTCAATGTCGTTGCCTGATCGGGAAAAGACGGAGCTGAGCCGTCTGCTGCGCCGCGTCGCGCTTGCCGGCCTTGTCGGCTCGATGGCGCTGGTTTCGGCTTGCACGGTGCGGCCGCTCTATTCCAACGCGCCGTTGTCGACGGGAGTGAGCGCCAATGCCGAACTGGCGTCGATCGCCATCAAGCCGGTCAAGACGCGTTACGCCCAGCAGGTGCGCAACAATCTGATCTTCGGCTTCGGGCGTGGCGCCGGCGAACCGGCGTCGCCGCTTTATTCGCTGGATCTCAGCGTGACCGAAGCTGTTGAATCCTCGGCCCTCGTGCAGGTCGGCACCGATGAGGACGAGCCGACCGCCGGCTCGGTGACGCTCACCGCCAATTATACGCTGACCGATGCGAAAACCGGCGCCGTCATCACAGTCGGCAAGCGTTCTATCACCTCGTCCTTCGACAGGCCGCGCCAGGAATTTGCCTCGTATCGCGCGCAGATCGACGCCGAGAACCGCGCCGCGCGCGAATTGGCGGAGGCGCTGCAGCTGTCCATCGCCCAAGATATGGTCCGGCACGGCAAGAAGGCTGGCTAGCGCCACCTTATTTCCACGCAAAACGTTGCCTCGATCCTGATGCACGGCCCGCTTCGCGACGGCCGGGAGTTTTCTCTTTTGACCCGACGCATGTGCATGAGTGGGTGATCGTGGATGACGATCACCGGCTCGAATCCGGCACGTGCGCCATCGCCGCGAAAGATGCGTTTCGGCCGCTCCAAAAGCGCCGGCGGGAAGCAACTGTTAACCACTCGCTCCCTATGTCTCAGCAGACATTTCAGCGTGAGTCTTGAGAATGGAATCCAAGCGTTTTCCTCGGGTCAGTTCATTGAAGCCAGCTTCGCCCGATGACCCCGAGGGAAAGCGTTTCAGCGGCCCGGGCGGCAAGCTGGACGGCCAGCAGTCGGGCGCTGCCGCGGGCGGCAATTTCCCGCCGCCTGTCGATCTCGGCGGCAACGAAAGTCCCGCCTGGCAGGAGTATTTCTTCCTGGCGCCCAATGTGCGGTTTACCCGCACGCCGGACTATGAAGCCAGCCCGCGCCATCCGCGCCAGGTCACCTCCGAGCAGGACGAACAGCCGGCACCGCCGGCGCGGCAAGCCGTCGCACAGCCTGCCGCGACCACGACGTCGTCCGTGCTCCCGTCCTCGTCATCGGCTGCGGCGATGAAGAGCCGGAACGCCGCTTTGGAAGCCGCCCGGCCGCCCGCCGGCGACAAGGCCGTGATGCATGAAAGATCGCCGGCCTCGGTTCCGCCAAGGCATACCAGCGAAAAGGCGCGGACTGTCGTGACGGCCGGTCCGAGGGCTGCCGCGACGGCACGTGCATCCGCACCGGCCGCGTCCGCCCAGGCAATGGTGGCGCCGGCCAGGACGACAGGCCGCGAAACCGTCCGCTGGCCCTATCTGTCGGATCACGTCTTCTTCGAGCTCATGGCGCCCTACATTATCGAAGGTTCGTCGCCCACGCCGCGAGCCGTCCCGGCGCCCCGCGTGGCCGCGCCTGTTGTTGTCCCTGGACGCGTCGACGCCCGCGCCGCGCCCACGGCCGACCCGACCGCGTCGTTCCGCGTCATCGACTGGCTTCCAGGCCAGCAGGCCCCTGCCGCTTTACCGGATGTCCGGCCGGCCAACTCCAACGAAGCCGTGGTTCAGCCGGCGGCGGCAGGTGTGCCGCAGCGAGCCCGGGATCGGGTCGCAGCCCCGGCAGTCGCGGGCAATGCCGCTCCGGCGCAAGGTGCGCAAGTCGCGGAGGAGGCCGTTCAGGCCCCAGCTGCGCGCGCGTCTTCGCCGCTGCCAAGGGTCGGCAAGATCGTGCCGGCCACGACCGGCGAGGCGTATGAACTTCCCTCCGAGGAACTGCTGCAGCAGCCGCCGGAAGGGCAGGGTTTCTATATGTCGCAGGAGCGGCTCGAGCAGAATGCCGATCTTCTGGAAAGCGTGCTGGAGGATTTCGGCGTCAAGGGCGAGATCATCCACGTTCGCCCGGGTCCGGTCGTCACCCTCTACGAGTTCGAGCCGGCGCCGGGCGTCAAATCGTCCCGCGTCATCGGCCTCGCCGACGACATCGCCCGCTCCATGTCGGCGATCTCGGCGCGCGTCGCCGTCGTGCCCGGCCGCAACGTCATCGGCATCGAGCTGCCGAACGAAACGCGCGAGACCGTCTATTTCCGCGAGCTGATCGAATCGCAGGGTTTCCGCAAGACCAGCTGCAAGCTGGCGCTTTGCCTCGGCAAGACCATCGGCGGCGAGCCGGTCATCGCCGAACTGGCGAAGATGCCGCATCTGCTCGTCGCCGGCACCACCGGCTCCGGCAAGTCGGTTGCCATCAACACCATGATCCTGTCGCTGCTCTACCGGCTGAAGCCGGAAGAATGCCGGCTGATCATGGTCGATCCGAAGATGCTGGAACTCTCGGTCTATGACGGCATCCCGCATCTTCTGACGCCCGTCGTCACCGATCCCAAGAAGGCGGTCACCGCGCTCAAATGGGCGGTGCGCGAGATGGAGGACCGCTATCGCAAGATGGCGCGGCTCGGCGTGCGCAACATCGACGGCTACAATGAGCGCGCTGCCCAAGCCCGCGACAAGGGCGAGGCGGTCGTCATGACGGTGCAGACCGGCTTCGAAAAGGGCACCGGTGAGCCGCTGTTCGAGCAGCAGGAAATCGACCTTGCGCCGATGCCCTACATCGTCGTCATCGTCGACGAGATGGCCGACCTGATGATGGTCGCCGGCAAGGAGATCGAAGGCGCCATCCAGCGCCTGGCGCAGATGGCGCGCGCCGCCGGCATCCATCTGATCATGGCGACGCAGCGTCCCTCGGTCGATGTCATCACCGGCACGATCAAGGCCAACTTCCCGACCCGCATCTCCTTCCAGGTCACCTCCAAGATCGACAGCCGTACCATTCTGGGCGAGCAGGGCGCCGAGCAGCTGCTCGGCCAGGGCGACATGCTGCACATGATGGGCGGCGGGCGCATTTCGCGCGTGCACGGCCCCTTTGTCTCCGACGCGGAGGTCGAGCATGTCGTGGCGCATCTGAAGGCCCAGGGACGCCCGGAATATCTGGAAACCGTGACAGCCGACGAGGATGACGAAGAGGTCGAAGACGACCAGGGCGCGGTCTTCGACAAGGGATCGGTCGCGGCCGAGGACGGCGATTCCAGCTATGAGGAAGCGGTCAAGGTGGTGGTGCGCGACAAGAAGTGCTCGACGTCCTACATCCAGCGCCGCCTGGGCATCGGCTACAACCGCGCCGCATCCCTGGTCGAGCGCATGGAGAAGGAAGGCCTGGTCGGCGCGCCCAACCATGTCGGCAAGCGCGAGATCATCATGGGCCGGCGCCCGCCGGTGGCCGCGCCTGACGACGACGGCGTGGAATGATCGGCCGCCCTTTCGGCGATCGGACTTCTTCCCACGCATAATGAAAAAGGCCGGTCACCCGGCCTTTTTCATTGAAGCGGCGCGATCTCAGCCGATCTTCTGGCCGGTCTTGGCCCAGTCGGCGAGGAACTGTTCCAGGCCCTTGTCGGTCAGCGGGTGCTTGACCAGCGCCTTCAGCGTCGCTGGCGGCGCCGTGATGACATCAGCACCGATCAGGGCCGCCTGCTTGACGTGGTTCACCGTGCGCACCGATGCCGTCAGGATCTCGGTCTGGAAATCGTAATTGTCGTAGATCTGGCGGATCTCCTGGATCAGCTCCATGCCGTCCGAGCCGGTGTCGTCGATGCGGCCGACGAAGGGCGAGATGAACGAGGCCCCAGCCTTGGCGGCGAGCAGCGCCTGGTTGGCCGAGAAGCACAGCGTGACGTTGACCATGCGGTTCATCTGGGTGCGGATCGTCTTGCAGGCCTTGAGGCCGTCCAGCGTCAGCGGCACCTTGATGCAGACATTTGGGGCGATCTTGGCCAGCACCTCGGCCTCAGCCATCATGTCCTTGTATTCGGTCGCCACCACTTCGGCCGAAACCGGGCCAGCAACGATATCGCAGATCTGCTTGGTGACGTCGGCGATCTTGCCGCCCGATTTGAGAATCAGCGACGGATTGGTGGTGACGCCGTCGAGCAGCCCCAGATCATTCAGCTCACGGATATCCTTGATGTCGGCGGTGTCGACAAAAAATTTCATGGCGGTCTCCTGACGATTTCCTCGTGCTTGGGAAGGCACGTTCAGCGTTGCTCTTTGATCTAGACCAAAGTCGGGGCAAGGTCACGCCTCATGATCGAAGATTCGCCCTTTGTCGCAGCCGCGCCGGTGCTGGTGCCGATGCCTGCCGAACGCCCCTACACCTATGCGGTGCCGGCCGGCATGCGCGTGGTGCCGGGGTCGATCGTGCGCGTGCCGCTCGGGCCGCGCCAGGTCGCCGGCATTGTCTGGGACGGCGTGGTCGAGACCGTCGACGCGAAAAAACTGCGCCCGATCGAACAGGTTTTCGACTGTCCGCCGATCGACCGTTCGATGCGCCGTTTCGTCGACTGGGTGGCGCAATACACGCTGTCGGCGCCGGGCATGGTCGCGCGGATGCTGCTGCGAGCGCCCGAAGCCTTTGACCCGGAACCGTGGATCGAGGGGCTGCAGCGCACGCTTATCGTTCCCGACCGCATGACGGATGCACGGGCGCGTGTACTGGAGACCGCCGAGGGCGGGCTGGCCTGGACACGATCCGGCCTTGCTCACGCCGCCGGTGTGTCGTCGACGGTGATCGAGGGGCTGAAGGCGCAAGGCGTGTTCGAGACGGTGATGATCCCGCCGCGCCCGGTGGTGGCAGCACCCGACCCGAGCTATGCCGTGCCGGAATTGATGCCGGACCAGAGCGACGCCGCATCGATGCTGCGCGCCAACGTCGCGGCCGGCGCCTTCAACGTCGCGCTGCTCGATGGCGTCACCGGGTCCGGCAAGACGGAGGTCTATTTCGAGGCGGTGGCGGCGGCGCTCGACCGGGGCAAGCAGGTGCTGATCCTTTTGCCGGAGATCGCGCTGACCCACGCTTTCCTCGAACGCTTCCAGCAGCGCTTCGGCGCCAAGCCGGGCGAATGGCATTCCGACCTGCCGCCCAGGATGCGCGAAAAAGTCTGGCGGCAGGTGGCTGAGGGCACGGTGCGCGTCGTTGCCGGCGCGCGCTCGGCGCTGTTCCTGCCGTTCAAGGAGCTTGGCCTGATCGTGGTCGACGAGGAGCACGACCCCGCCTACAAGCAGGAAGACCGTGTCTTCTACAATGCGCGCGACATGGCGGTGGTGCGCGGCCATATTGGCGGCTTCCCGGTGGTGCTGGCGTCGGCGACGCCATCGGTCGAGAGCCGGGTCAATGCGAGCCAAGGCAAATACAACAGAGCCGTCCTCTCCGCCCGTTTCGCCGAGGCGGCGCTGCCGCAATTGAAGTCGATCGACATGCGGCGCGCCCCGCCGGCGCGCGGCGGCTTCCTGTCGCCAGTGCTGATCGACCATATGCGCAAGACACTGGAGAAGAAGGAACAGTCGCTGCTGTTCCTGAACCGGCGCGGCTACGCGCCGCTGACGCTGTGCCGGGTCTGCGGCCACCGTTTCGGCTGCCCGGTCTGTTCGGCATGGCTGGTCGAGCATCGCTTCCGCGGCCAGCTGGTCTGCCATCATTGCGGACACAATGAACGCCGCCCCGAAGCCTGCCCGGAATGCGGCACGCTCGATCATCTGGTTGCCTGCGGCCCGGGCGTCGAGCGCATCGCCGAGGAGGTCGTCACGCATTTCCCCGATGCGCGCACCATCGTTCTGTCATCCGACCTGATGGGCGGTGTGCGGCGGCTGCGGTTGGAACTGGAGGCCATCGCCGATGGTGAAGCCGACATCGTCATCGGCACGCAGCTTGTCGCCAAGGGGCACAATTTTCCCAACATGACGCTGGTCGGCGTCGTCGATGCCGATCTCGGTCTCGCCAATGGCGATCCGCGCGCCGCCGAGCGCACTTTCCAACTGCTCAGCCAGGTGACAGGCCGCGCCGGCCGCACCGGCAAGAAGAGCCTCGGCCTGCTGCAGACTTTCCAACCCGATCATCCGGTGATGCGGGCAATCGTCTCGGGCGATGCCGAGGCTTTTTACGAACGCGAGATCGCCGAGCGCGAACGGGCGGCACTGCCGCCCTTCGGCCGGCTGGCCGGCGTCATCGTCAGCGCGGTGACGCGCGCGGAAGCGGAAGGGCATGCGCGCGGCCTGCGCCGCGCCGCGCCGGAGGCCAAGGATCTGTTCGTGCTGGGGCCGGCCGAGGCGCCGCTCTCCCTGCTCGGCGGTCGCCACCGCTTCCGCCTGCTGATCCAGGGCGAACGGCGCGCCGACATGCAAGGATTTATCCGCGCCATGCTGGCCAATGGGCCGAAGCAGCGCGGTTCGGTGCGGGTGCAGGTGGATATCGACCCGCAGAGCTTTTTGTAAGGTCGCGATATCGGCGATAGGCTGCTGGCCAGCGAGAAACGGAAGATCATATGAAAACCCTTGGCTTGCTCGGCGGCATGAGCTGGGAATCGACCGCCATCTACTATCGCCTGCTCAACGAGATCGTGCGCGGGCGCCTTGGCGGGCTGCATTCGGCGAAGCTGCTTCTGTGGTCGTTCGACTTTGCCGAGATCGCCGAGCGGCAGCATCACGGCGACTGGGACGGCGCCGGCGTGCTTCTGGTCGAGGCGGCGCGCAAGCTGGAGGCGGGCGGCGCGCAAGGGCTGCTTCTGTGCACCAACACCATGCACAAACTGGCTGACCAGGTGCAGGCGTCGGTGTCGATCCCGCTGATCCACATCGCCGACGCCACCGCGACGGTGATCCAGCGCGCCGGCATGCAGCGTCCGGCGCTGCTGGCGACGCGCTTCACCATGGAGCAGGATTTCTACAAGGGCCGGCTCGCCGACAAATACGGCCTGTCGCCGGTTGTGCCCGATGCCCTGGGACGCGACATGGTGCATCGCGTCATCTATGACGAGCTCTGCCAGGGCATCGTCACCGAAGCCTCGAAGGCGGCTTACATCGAAGAGGCCGAACGGCTGCGCCGTGACGGGGCCGCCGACAGCATCATCATGGGCTGCACGGAAATCACCATGCTGATCGGACAGGACGATTTCGACATTCCGGTGTTCGACACGACGCGCATCCATGCCGAGGCGGCCGTGGAATTCATGCTGTCCTGAAGCAATCTGTCCTGAAGCGATTCAAGGGAAAGCGTGTCAGGGCGGGGCAGCCACGGCGACTGTTCCGCTGCCGACGACTTTCAGCTTCCATCCGTCCGCTTCCGTGCCGGCCAGGTTGAGATGGCCGGTGAGAAAGTACAGGCGATCGGTGTCGGGGCCCTTGGCGGTGCAGAACCGGTCCTGCAGATAGGATGGCGGCGTCGCCTGGTAGTAGAGATCCGCCTCGATGCTGGCAGGGCGTGTACCCTTCGGCAGATCGGCAAGCGGGATCGAGTAGTTCAGCGTGTCGCTGCCGCCCTCGACATAGTCGGGGTCGTCCTCGACGGCCGTTGTGCCGACATCGACGGCGAGCTCTTCATCCGCGCCCAGGGCCTTGGCGATTTCCAGCCGGTCCGAGAGCGGCAGGAAGCCCGAAGGCAATATGCGGTTGTCCTTCACCTCCGTGCAGATCGACAGGAAGCTGGTGGTCAGTTCGCCCTCCGGCTTCGAATGGGCATTGCAGACCGGATTGGGCGTATCGGCCGGCGGGGTGGAGACCAACTCCTGATAGATCTGGACCTGATCCTGGCGCGTGATCTTCTGGTAGTGCGGCTGATGTGGCCGTTCGCCGGGACGCACGCGGCCGGAACAATCGTCTTTCCACCAAAGTTCGCCATAGAGCGGCTTGCCGTCTGCGCCGACGATGACGCCGGCGGCGTTGGTGCGGCCGGAGACCCACAGCGGCTCGCCGTTCTGGTCGAACACGCTGAAGGTCACAAAAGCGCGCCGGAAGCCGACGCCGGAGGGAAATTTGTGACCGGCACGGTTCTTCACCGTCACCTTGGCGTCGAGCGTGTCGGCGGTCAGGGCAAGGTTGCTGACGGCGACGGTGGCGGTTGCCTGCGAGGCCTGGTCGAGCATCGCCTGCTCGGTGAGGACGAGCGGATCGACGGCCTTGTTGCCCATCATCGGATCGCGCGTCCGGATGCCGAAGACATCGGGAAACTGCTGCGCCATCTTGACCAGGAATACATTGAGGCCAACCAGGGTGTGGCGGGCAAAGCCCTCGCGAGCCAGAAGGTCCGGCGCGTTGCTGGATTCCGTCTGCGGGAAATTCAGATTCTCCTGGATGCTGGCGATCTTGCTCGTCGTCGGCGATCCGTCCTTTTGCGTCGACGGCATGTGGCAGCCCTGACAACTGCGCGGCGTTGCGCCGGGGCCGAGCGGAAGTGGCCCGTCCGGGGTGCTGCCGGTTCGATAGGCGCTGAACGCCCATTCCGGATAGGTCGTCTGCTCATAGATATGCGCCAGCGTGCTGGTGCCTTGCAGAACCGGCAGATGGACCGTGTGGCAGGTCCCGCAAACCTCGGAACTCATGATCGTGGCGTCGTGAACCGGTTTGATGCCGAGAGCGGTATGCATCGGCCCGACCTCCGGTTTCTCGAAGGGGCCGATCAGCGTATCAGGCGAACCGACCATGAAGCTGCCGGTGAAGGTCTTGGCAAAACCGGTTGCGTGCGGATTGAGCAGCGCCTGACGCTCGTCGACGCAAGCGTTCTGCGGCTGATCGCCGAGCGGTTCGCTGGCCTTGCTGTTGAGCACCATGCGGTGGCACGACGTGCAGGTGATGCCGTCGCGGGCAAGCATGCCGTAATTGGCGTGCGCGGCACTCGGATTGTCGGCCGGCCATGGCGTCGCATCGACCATTGCGCGCGAGAACGGTTCGCATTTGCCCGTGCGCGCCTTGTCGTCGATATGAAACTGCCGCTCTCCGGCTATGCCGTGGCAGCCGAGGCAGACGTCCTGCACCACGCCCGACATTTTGGGGTGAAAGCTCTGCGTTTCACTGGCCAGTTGCGCAAAGAATATCGGATCGCGGCCGCCCAACCCCATCGGCGAGGTTCGCCAGGTCGCAAAGGGCGACAGGTTGATCAGCCCGACACCATGCGGGTTCGGCTGGGTCATGTCGAACTGCAGCCCGGTGCTGCCGGCATCATGACAGCCAAGGCACTGGCTGGAGGTCAGGAAAGTGTCCGATGCATCGGGGCCCTTGGCCCCAACCCAGGTGTTGTCGTAGGTCTCGGAAGGCATTCGCGAGACGGTGTCGTAGGTCGGCATGTCGCGGACATAGGCCTGCAGCGCGGCGATCACGTCGGCGTTCGGACTGTAGAGCGGTTGACCAAGGCGCGGGCTGGCATTGACCGGCAAAACGACGGTCTGGTGCAAAGTCGGAGCCGGCGCCGCGTCGAAGAAATCCTGTGCGAGATAGTTTAGCGGCTTGCCTGGCTCGCCGGCGATATTCTTGGGCGATGCGAAAGTCAGATTGTCGGCGGCCGAGGCATGACAGTTCATGCAATATTGGGCAAAGCCCATGTTGGGCAGGCTGTTGTTGTCGGCCGGCAAGGCTGGCCAATCCGGCGTCCAGCCGCTCTGGCTGCCAAAGCCGTACCACCCCCAGAACCAGCCGTCGTAAGAGGCGCTGGCATCGCGGATCATGATCGCAGCGCCGCTGGTTGGAAAAAGCTTGACGGGATCGACCGTCCGGCAATCGGATGCCGGCTCGGAAAACATCTCCTTCACCATGATAGCGCCATCGGGTACGGGCGGCGGATGATCGACCTCGCCCTCGGCCGAGCGGTTCTTGCGAAGCCAGTCCGCCATCTCGGGCGAGTACCAGATCATCACAGGCGCATGGGTTCCGAAATCCTTGCCCTGCCAGGCGCCGTTGACCAGGGTCGCGATGCGCGGTCCGGCCTGGCGCACGAATTTGTCGTGCACCCATCCGGCGGCCTCGTCGCGGTAGCAGTAGCCGCCGAGATATTGATTGAGCTTGTTCTCGTAGTCCCCCAGGGACAGGGCCGAGGGTTTCTTGATCGTGGCTTCGAGTTGGTGGCAGACCAACGGATCGGCGAGAACCAAGGCTGTCGGCCGTCCCGCGATGCAGTCGGCGCGCGCGTCTTGCGTGATCCCGGCAAGGGCGGCCGCGGTGACCCAGATGCGGGCCAGATTCAACGCCCTACCGAGATTCGGCATGATCTTCTCCGCATTCGAGATCCTGCCTGCCGCACTCCGTCCGCACAGATTTCACAAGTGATCGTGAAACATGTGCAATTGCTAAAATGAACAAGCAGTCGACGAAATAAACATCAAGACCATAATACTTGGCTTACGTTGCGGCAAGGCGCGCGATCTATACTGTCGAAGAAATTGCGTTTGGCATGTTCGCGTGCGCGGATTTTCTTGCGCAACAGCCAYATCAGCGTGGAGCCGGTGCTTCCCGGGTGGGCATTTCCTGGGAGGCCTTGGCGAAACCTCGGGCGTGCCGGCTGTGCGCTTGACTTCCGCCACGGGTGACATTCAATGCATCCGCAATTCTTGTGAGGGGGTGAGACACAATGGACTTTGCGCTTCCATGGCCGACGAGCCAGGGCGAATGGCTGGCCTGGTCGAGCGCCGTCTTCACCGTCCTGCTCGGACTTCTGTTTTTCCTGGCACCGAACCTCGCCTTCCGCATCCTGCGCCTGCAGGCCAAGCCTGAGAAAACGGCGGCGATCGCCGAGGGGCGCGGCAGGATGTCGGGCTTCTATCTCGGCGTCGGCCTGTGCTGCATCCTGCTGGCGCAGCCGCTGGTTTACATGGCGCTCGGCTTCTCCTGGCTGTTCACCGCCTTCGGCCGGCTGCTGTCGATGATGTCGGATGGCGCCAACACACCTTTCAATTGGGTTTCCATTGTGGTGGAGTTGGTCCTGGCGGCGTTGCCGCTCGCCTTCGCCTTCGGCTTTGTGCCCTGAATCCCTAGCTATTCCGGCGCGCAAGACCCTGGTCTTTTGCCGGATGCGACAATAGTGCCTGAAAACCATGCGGAACGACGCATTGCGGTCTTAAAATGCCTGTGCTAGACGGCAATCGACTTTCGGCCGGGGATAGCGGAAGCCGCGCCTCCGTGCTTGAAAAAATGCAGTAAGGTCAAAGATTTAGCCAGAGTTTTTGCTCGCGCCAACAATCTGCGGCCTGTCAGACAAGAGAAAAGACGGTCCGTGGCTCAATCGTCATCGCCAATCTCAGGTGTCGCAGAACGCTATGCGGGTTCGCTGTTCGAACTCGCCCTGCAGGCAAATTCCGTGGCCAAGGTCGAGGCCGACCTCAACAGTTTCGAGGCGATGCTCGCGGGCAGCTCGGACCTGACCCGGCTCATCAACAGCCCGGTGTTCTCCAGCGAGGAGCAGGCCAAGGCCATCGCGGCGATCGCCGACAAGGCAGGCATAACCGGCCTCACCGGTAATTTCCTGCGCGTCGTCGCCCGCAATCGCCGCCTGTTCGCCGTGCCCGGCATGATCAAGGCGTTCCGCCAGATCGCCGCCGAACACCGTGGCGAGACCGCTGCTGAAGTGACGTCGGCCCACGAGCTGACGGCTGCCCAGCAGACCGAACTCAAGGCGGCGCTGAAAAGCGTTGCCGGCAAGGACGTGGCCATCTCCGTCACCGTCGATCCGTCGCTGCTCGGCGGTCTGGTGGTCAAGATGGGCTCGCGCCAGATCGATACGTCGCTCAAAACCAAACTCAATTCGCTCAAGCTTGCACTGAAAGAGGTCGGCTGATGGACATCCGCGCCGCGGAAATTTCCGCAATTCTGAAAGACCAGATCAAGAATTTCGGCAAGGAGGCCGAGGTCTCCGAAGTTGGACAGGTGCTGTCCGTCGGTGACGGTATCGCCCGCGTCTACGGCCTCGACAATGTCCAGGCCGGCGAAATGGTCGAATTCCCCGGCGGCATCCGCGGCATGGCGCTCAACCTCGAAGCCGACAATGTCGGCGTCGTCATCTTCGGCGCCGACCGCGACATCAAGGAAGGCGACACCGTCAAGCGCACCGGCGCCATCGTCGACGTTCCGGTCGGTCCGGGCCTGCTCGGCCGCGTCGTCGACGCGCTCGGCAACCCGATCGACGGCAAGGGCCCGATCAAGGCGACCGAACGCAAGCGCGTCGACGTCAAGGCGCCCGGCATCATTCCGCGCAAGTCGGTGCATGAGCCGATGTCGACCGGCCTCAAGGCCATCGACGCGCTGATCCCGGTCGGCCGTGGCCAGCGCGAGCTGGTCATCGGTGACCGTCAGACCGGCAAGACCGCCATCATCCTCGACACGATGCTCAACCAGAAATCGGTGCACGACAACGGTCCCGAGAAGGAAAAGCTCTACTGCGTCTACGTCGCCGTCGGCCAGAAGCGCTCGACCGTCGCGCAGTTCGTCAAGGTGCTGGAAGAGCGCGGCGCGCTCGAATATTCGATCATCGTCGCCGCCACCGCGTCCGATCCGGCGCCGATGCAGTTCCTGGCGCCGTTCGCCGGCTGCACCATGGGCGAGTATTTCCGCGACAACGGCATGCATGCGCTGATCAGCTACGACGATCTGTCCAAGCAGGCCGTCGCCTATCGCCAGATGTCGCTGCTCCTGCGCCGCCCGCCGGGCCGCGAAGCCTATCCGGGCGACGTCTTCTACCTGCACTCGCGCCTGCTCGAGCGCGCCGCCAAGCTCAATGACGATCTGGGCAATGGCTCGCTGACGGCTCTGCCGGTCATCGAAACCCAGGCCAACGACGTGTCGGCCTACATCCCGACCAACGTGATCTCGATCACCGACGGCCAGATCTTCCTCGAAACCAACCTGTTCTTCCAGGGCATCCGTCCGGCCGTCAACGTCGGTCTGTCGGTGTCGCGCGTCGGTTCCTCGGCGCAGATCAAGGCGATGAAGCAGGTTGCCGGCTCGATCAAGGGCGAGCTCGCGCAGTACCGCGAAATGGCGGCCTTCGCGCAGTTCGGCTCGGATCTCGACGCCGCCACGCAGCGCCTGCTCAACCGCGGATCGCGCCTGACCGAACTCCTGAAGCAGCCGCAGTTCTCGCCGCTGAAGACGGAAGAGCAGGTCGCGGTGATCTTCGCCGGCGTCAACGGCTATCTCGACAAGCTGCCGGTCAACCAGGTCGGCAAGTTCGAGCATGGCCTGCTCAGCCACATGCGTGCGGCGGGCAAGGACGTTCTCGATGCCATCCGCAAAGAAAAGGCGCTGTCGGACGATCTGCGCGCCAAGCTGAAGGCAGAGATCGACGCTTTCGCCAAGACCTTCGCCTGAGCGAAGCGACAAGACGGGATCAGGTTTGAAGCATGCCTTCATTAAAAGACCTTCGTAACCGTATCGCCTCGGTCAAGGCGACGCAGAAGATCACCAAGGCGATGCAGATGGTCGCCGCGGCGAAGCTGCGCCGTGCGCAAGAGGCAGCGGAAGCGGCGCGCCCCTATTCGGAGCGCATGGGTTCCGTGCTCGCCAACATCACCCAGGCAATCGGCGGCGGCGGCGATGCCCCGGCGCTGATGACCGGCACCGGCAAGGACAATGTGCATCTGCTCGTCGTCTGCACGGCCGAGCGCGGCCTGTGCGGCGGCTTCAATTCGCAGATCGCCCGCCTTGCCCGCGATCATATCCGGCGGCTTCTGGCCGACGGCAAGCAGGTCAAGATCATCTGCGTCGGCAAGAAGGGTTTCGATATCCTGCGCCGCGACTATGCCTCGCTGATCCTCGACCGCGTCGACCTGCGTGAGGTCAAGACGCTCGGCTTCGTCAATGCCGACGCGATCGCCAAGAAGGTCATCCACCTCTTCAACGAGGGCGCTTTCGACATCTGCACGCTGTTCTATTCGCAGTTCAAGTCGGTGATCAGCCAGGTTCCGACCGCGCAGCAGATCATCCCGGCCGGCGTCGCTTCGGCTCCCGCCGCGGCGGTGGATGGCGGCAATGCCGTCTACGAGTACGAACCGGAGCCGGGCGAAATCCTCTCCGACCTCATCCCGCGCAACATTTCCGTCCAGGTTTTCCGGGCGCTGCTCGAAAACGCGGCCGGCGAAATGGGCGCCAAGATGAGCGCGATGGACAATGCGACGCGCAACGCCGGCGAGATGATCAACAAGCTGTCGATCACCTACAACCGCCAGCGGCAGGCGCAGATCACCAAGGAACTGATCGAAATCATTTCGGGCGCCGAAGCGCTCTAGGCGCGGTTCGCGGGCCATCGGCCCGCGACTGGACCGCGTGAGAAACAAAGGACGAAAAAGGGTAAAGACGATGGCGAAAGCAGCGACCCCCAAGACGGCGGCCCCCAAGGCCGCAGCCGCGAAGACCGCAGCCCCCGCAAAGGCGGCCAAGGCTCCGGCAGCCGCCGCGAAGGCAGCTCCGGCAAAGACGGCGGCAGCGCCGGCCAAGGCCGCGGCGGCCAAGACTTCGGCCGTGGCCACCAAGGCAACCGGCGTTGTCGGCAAGGTCCGCCAGGTCATCGGCGCCGTCGTCGACGTGCAGTTCGGCGATCACCTGCCGGCGATCCTGAACGCGCTCGAGACGACCAATGTCGGCAATCGCCTGGTGCTCGAAGTTGCCCAGCATCTGGGTGAAAACACCGTGCGCTGCATCGCCATGGACTCCACCGAAGGCCTGGTGCGCGGCCAGGAAGTGCGTGACACCGGTGCGCCGATCACCGTGCCGGTCGGCCCGGGCATGCTCGGCCGGATCATCAACGTCATCGGCGAGCCGGTCGACGAAGAAGGCCCGGTCGACGCGATCGAGATGCGCTCCATCCACCAGCCGGCTCCGACCTATGTCGAGCAGTCGACCGAAGCGCAGATCCTGATCACCGGCATCAAGGTGCTCGACCTTCTGGCGCCCTACGCCAAGGGCGGCAAGATCGGCCTGTTCGGCGGCGCTGGCGTCGGCAAGACCGTGCTGATCCAGGAACTGATCAACAACATCGCCAAGGCGCATGGCGGCTATTCCGTGTTCGCCGGCGTCGGCGAGCGCACCCGCGAAGGCAACGATCTCTATCATGAGTTCATCGAATCCGGCGTCAACAAGAAGGGCGGCGGCGAAGGGTCCAAGGCCGCCCTCGTGTACGGCCAGATGAACGAGCCGCCGGGCGCGCGCGCCCGCGTCGGCCTGACCGGCCTGACGGTCGCTGAATATTTCCGCGACCAGGGCCAGGACGTGCTGTTCTTCGTCGACAACATCTTCCGCTTCACGCAGGCGGGTTCGGAAGTGTCGGCTCTGCTCGGCCGTATCCCGTCGGCCGTGGGCTATCAGCCGACGCTCGCCACCGACATGGGCGCGCTGCAGGAACGCATCACCACCACCACCAAGGGTTCGATCACCTCGGTGCAGGCCATCTACGTGCCCGCCGACGACTTGACCGACCCGGCGCCGGCGACCTCGTTCGCCCACCTTGACGCGACGACGACGCTGAACCGCGCCATCGCCGAAAAGGGCATCTATCCGGCGGTCGATCCGCTGGATTCGACCTCGCGCATGCTCGACCCGATGGTCGTCGGCGAAGAGCACTATGCCGTTGCCCGCCAGGTGCAGTCGATCCTCCAGCGCTACAAGTCGCTGCAGGACATCATCGCCATCCTGGGCATGGACGAGCTGTCGGAAGAGGACAAGCAGACCGTGGCCCGCGCCCGCAAGATCGAGCGCTTCCTGTCGCAGCCCTTCTTCGTCGCCGAAGTGTTCACCGGCGCGCCGGGCAAGCTCGTCGACCTCGCCGACACCATCAAGGGCTTCAAGGGCCTCTGCAACGGCGACTACGATCACCTGCCGGAAGCCGCCTTCTACATGGTCGGCGGCATCGAGGAAGCGGTCGAGAAGGCACAGCGCCTGGCGGCTGAAGCAGCGTAAAGAAGCGAATAGCGAATAGGGAGTAGCGAATAGGGCAAGGTGAGCCGAGCGAGTTTCTTCCCTACTCGCTACTCACTATTCCCTACTCGCTAAGATGATATGGCTGAAGCTTTCAAATTCGAACTGGTCTCGCCGGAGCGCCTGCTGGTTTCCGAGCAGGTCGAATCCGTCGTCATTCCGGGCGCCGAAGGCGAGATGACCGTGATGGCGCATCACGCGCCGGTCATGACCACGATCAAGCCGGGTGTCGTCACGGTGAAGACCGCCTCGGGCGGTGAAGAACGCTATGTCGTGTTCGGCGGTTTCGCCGACATCGTCCCGGCCGGCTGCACGCTGCTGGCGGAATCGGCAGTGGCGGTGAAGGATGTCGACCGGGCCGATCTCGCCCGCCGCATCCAGGAAGCCAAGGAAGATGCCGCCGACGCCAAGGACGACCAGGCGCGCAGCAAGGCCGAGCAATTCCTCAGCCAGCTCACGACGCTGGAAGGCGCGATCATTCCGGCCTGAAATCCATACCAATGACTTGATCAAAAGCGGGGCCTTGCCCCGCTTTTCTTATATGCCCAAGGCTGCGAAGGCCAATGTCGGGCCATCGCGCCGCAGGTGGACGAGATGCACGGCCACGAGTTCGATCAGCGTCTGGCGCTCGGCATGGTCTCCGGCGAAGCCGGCCAGGTCGAACACGGCCGTCACGGTTTCGTTCGCCGGCAATTGCTGGTCCAAAAGTGCCGTCAGCGCTGCATCGAGCGGATCGGTGAAATGGTTTTCGGGCAAGGTTTTTCCGCGCGCGGCACAGGCGGCGATCCAGGCCGCGACCACCAGCGTGAGATGCACAAACTCGGTGCCGGCTTCGAGGCACTCGAGGGCGGAAGCGATGATGCGCTGCGGCAGTTTCTGGCTGCCGTCATTGGCGATCTGCGCCGTGCGGTGGGCGAGCGCGGTGTTTGAAAATCGTTCGGCAAGCTCGGCTGTGTAGGTCGATGTGTCGAGCCCGGCATCTTCCGGCAATGTCGGGATGGCCTCTGCCCACAGCCCATCGACAAATTGCCGGATCGCCGGATCGGCGAAGGCGCGGTCGACCGTGGCGTGGCCGCTGAGCAGGCCGAGATAGGCGATGCCCGAATGCGCGCCGTTGAGGAGCCTGAGCTTCATGTCCTCGAAGGGGCCGACATCGCCGACCATGGTGACGCCGAACTTTTCCCAGTCCGGCCGGCCGGCGGAAAAATTGTCCTCGACCACCCATTGGCGGAACGGCTCGGTCATCACGGGCCAGGCATCGTCGACGCCGAGTTCGCCGGCGATGCGTGCCCGGTCGGCGTCGGTGGTTGCCGGCACGATGCGGTCGACCATGCTCGACGGGAAGGCGACATGGTTCGCGATATGGTCGGCGATTCCAGTGTCGCCTGCCGTGGCAAGCGTGGCATCGCGCAATCCGGCGAATTCGGTCAGCAGCCGGTGCAGCGTGGCGCCGTTGGCCGGCAGGTTGTCGCAGCACAGCACGGTGAAGGGCGGTGTGTCGGCGGCCAGTCTTCGGGCAAGCGCCTCGGCGAGGAAACCATGCGCCGTCTTTGGCACCCGCGGATTGGCCAGATCGTGGATGATGTCGGGATGGGCGGCGTCCAATCCACCGCCCGCGGCCCGCAGATAAGCCTTTTCGGTGATGGTCAGCGTGACGATGCGGGCGCGCGGATCGGTCAGTGCGGCCAGTACCGCGCCCGGATCTTCCGGCGCCACCAGCATCGACTGGATCGAGCCGATGACCCGCAGCTCCTCCTCGCCGCTGCTGCGGATCGCCAGCGTGTAGAGCCCGTCCTGCGGCGTCAGCGCATCGCGCGTGTCGGGGCTGCGCAAGGAAACGCCTGTTATGCCCCACTCCGTTTCGCCCGACGCCAGGCACTCGTCGACATAGGCGGCCTGATGGGCGCGATGGAAGGCGCCGACGCCGAGATGCACGATGCCGGGAGCAATGCGGCCGCGGTCATATGCAGGGATTTTGGTGCCTGCGGGCAGCTTGTGTAGCGTCGCGTCGGACAGATGGCTTCTTGTCATCACCATACCGGGGCTGGGAGGCTGTGGATGACAGGCGGGGTAACACCTGTTCGCGCCTGCCGCAAGGATGCCGCTTTGCCAACGCACATTGACATCGCCTTGGCCCGAACGTACCGCTATCCAGACTGGAGGAGCCGCTTTCCCCATGGTCGCGCTGACCGATCCGGACCTGCTGTTTCCGTCCGAAGCGCATTCGCGCTCGCTTGCCCGCGACCTCTACGCCGGCATCAAGGACCTGCCCATCGTCAGCCCGCACGGCCACACCGATCCGCGCTGGTATGCGCTGAACGAGCCGTTCCCGGATCCGGCGCAACTGCTCATCGCGCCCGACCACTACATTTTCCGCATGCTGTTCAGCCAGGGCATACGGCTGGAGGATCTCGGCGTGGCGAGCCTGGATGGCGCCCCGGTGGAGACCGACGGCAGGACGATCTGGCGGCGCTTTGCCGAGCATTATTACCTGTTTCGCGGCACGCCGACCCGGCTGTGGTTCGACCATGTGCTGGCGCATCTGTTCGGCATCGAAGAGCCGCTGGATGCCGCGACGGCCGACCGCCATTACGACACGATAGCGACGGTGCTGCAGTGGGAGAATTTCCGCCCGCGCGCCTTGTTCGAGCGCTTCAACATCGAGGTCATCGCCACGACCGAAGGCGCGCTCGACGATCTCAAATGGCACAAGATGATCCGCGACAGCGGCTGGGAGGGCCGCGTCGTCACAGCCTATCGGCCGGACGCGGTCATCGATCCCGATTTCGAAGGTTTTTCGGCCAATCTCGACCGGCTTGGCGAGATCACCGGCTGCGATACCGGCAACTGGGCCGGCTATCTCGACGCGCATCGGCAGCGGCGCGCCTTCTTCAAGAGTTTTGGCGCGACCTCGTCCGACCATGGCCATCCGACGGCGGAGACCGCCAATCTCTCCGACGCGGCGGCGCAGGAGCTATTCAACCGCGTCCGCCGCGGCTCGCAGGACGAGCGCGAGCGTAAACTGTTCCGCGCCCAGATGCTGACCGAAATGGCCAAGATGAGCAGGGATGACGGGCTGGTGCTGCAGATCCACCCAGGCTCCTGGCGCAATCATTCGCCTTCCATTTTCCAGAGGTTCGGCCGCGACAAGGGTTTCGATATTCCGACGCGGATCGACTACGTGACGGCGCTGAAGCCGTTGCTCGACTGTGTCGGGCTGGAGCGGGACCTGACGGTGATCCTCTTCACGCTCGACGAGAGCAGCTACGCGCGCGAACTGGCGCCACTGGCCGGCGTTTACCCGGCGCTGAAGCTCGGCCCCGCCTGGTGGTTCCACGACAGTCCGGAAGGCATGCGCCGGTTTCGCGAGATGACGACGGAAACCGCCGGCTTCTACAACACTGTCGGCTTCAACGACGACACCCGTGCGTTTCCCTCGATCCCGGCCCGCCACGATGTGGCGCGGCGAGTCGACTGCGCCTTCCTCGCGCGTCTCGTCGCCGAGCACCGGCTGCGCGAGGACGAGGCGCATGAGCTGGCGCGGGAATTGGCCCATACGCTGGCGAAGAAGGCGTACCGGCTTTGATGGCGGCTGCTCCACACCCCAAGTCGCCGGACGTTGGATCAGTGTGACAGGCTGACGGGGCGGACATGAACAATACCGGTATCGATCTTTCCGCCTTCAGCCTGGCCGGCAAACGCATCCTGGTCACCGGCGCCAACACCGGTATCGGACAAGGCATTGTCCTTTCCATCGCCCGCGCCGGCGGTGTGGTGATCGGGGTTGGCCGCTCGCCGATGGACGATACGGCGGGCAAGGTGGCGGCCATTGGCGGCCGGTTCGAGGCGGTGAGCGCCGACCTTGCCGACACGTCGGCCGCCGGACCGATGCTCGATCGGGTGTGGGACGAAAGCGGGCCGCTCGACGGGCTGGTCAACAATGCCGGAATCATCCGGCGCGCCGATGCCGTCGATCTGACCGAGACCGACTGGGACGACGTCATGGACGTCAATTTGAAGACGGTCTTCCTGCTTTGTCAGTCGTTCGCCAGGCGCGCGCTTGCGGATGGCCGCGGGGGCAAGATCGTCAACATCGCCTCGGTGCTGAGTTTCCAGGGCGGCATCCGCGTCGCGTCCTACACCGCTTCGAAACATGGCGTGCTCGGCATTACCCGGCTGCTCGCCTGCGAATGGGCGGCCAAGGGCATCAACGTCAACGCCATCGCGCCGGGCTATGTCGAGACCAACAACACGCAAGCGCTGCGCGCCGATCCCGACCGCAGCGCCGCCATTCTTGCGCGCATCCCTGCCGGGCGCTGGGGCGAGCAGTCGGATATTGGCGATGCCGCCGTCTTCCTGCTGGCTCGGGCTTCCGACTACATGCATGGCGCGGCGGTGCCGGTGGATGGCGGCTGGCTGGCGCGGTGAGGAGAGGACAACGACGATGACGAAGCCCAAGATCTTCGCGCATGCCGGCGAGGGCGCCTGGACGCCGACCCCCGACGGCAACAGGCGGCGTGTTCTCCTCTCGACCGATGAACTGATGCTGGTCGAGTTCGGCTTCGACAGGGGCGGCGTCGGCGCCTTGCATTCGCATCCGCATGTCCAGTCTAGCTATGTCGCCGAGGGCCGTTTCGAGGTGACCATAGACGGTCAAACCGAAATCCTCGAGGCCGGCGGCAGCTTCATCGTGCCGTCCGGCCTGGTGCATGGCGTCAAGGCGCTGGAAGCGGGACGGCTGGTCGACAGTTTTACCCCGCGCCGGGCTGATTTCCTCGCCTGAGACGGCCGCCGATTTCGCTGCTATTCGGAAATGAAAAACCCGCGCCCCTTGGAAAAGGCGCGGGTTTGTTGCCTGGGCGCTTGTCGCGCCGCGGTACTCGAAACATCACCGCAGGACAGGAAACCTGCCTGATCATGGTGAAAATAGACTTAATGCGCGCAGGCTCTCGGCGATTGGTCAGGTGATCCGTCGAAGCAGGCCGAAAAGCCGCTCGAACGTCTTACCGTAGGGCGGGCGCAGCAGGGCTCCGGCGCTCAAGCGCGACTGCAGGAAAACCGGCTTCTCCTTGCTGAAGGTGCGGAAACCCCATTGCCCGTGATAGGCGCCCATGCCGCTGGCGCCGACACCGCCGAAAGGCTGGTTCTCCTGCACCAGATGCAGCATGCAGTCGTTGATGGTGACGCCGCCGGCGACCGTCTCGCGCAGGATGCGCTGGCGGTTGGTGCTGTCATTGCCGAACCAGTAGAGCGCCAGCGGCCGGTCGGCCTGGTTCACATGGCTGATCGCCTCGTCGACGGTGCCGTATTCGACGATCGGCAGAACCGGGCCGAAAATCTCCTCACGCATCAGCCGCAGGTCAGGTCCGGCGTTTCGAACCAGGGTCGGCAGAAGCTTGCGGCTCGCGGTGCCGAGGTCTTCGCCGGCCGGGTTGATTTCGGTGACATCGGCACCGGCCTCGCGGGCTTCCGCGATCATGGCGCGCAGGCGCTGAAGGTGCCGGTCGCTGATGATGGCGGTATAGTCGGGGTTGTCGCGGAGCGTTGGGTAGAGCCGCGCCACAGCGGTTGCGAGTTTCGCGGCGACCGTGCCTGCCTGCCCCTTGGGGACCAGCAGATAGTCGGGCGCGATGCAGGTCTGCCCGGCATTGAGCAGCTTGCCATAGGCGATGCTGGCCGTTGCCGCGTCGAGATCGCAGGAGGGGTCGAAGATCGCCGGCGACTTGCCGCCGAGTTCGAGCGTGACCGGGGTCAGGTTGGCGGCCGCGGCGATCGCGACCTGGCGGCCGACCGGGGTCGAGCCGGTGAACAGCAGATGATCGAACGGCATCGAGACGAAAGCCTTGCCCATCTCGGCGTCGCCGGTGATGACGCTGAGCTCATCGGGGGCGAAGTGCTCGCTGACCAGCCTGGCGAGCAGCGCCGAGAAGGCCGGTGTCAGTTCAGACGGCTTGACCAGCACGCGGTTGCCGGCGGCGAGCGCTGCCGTGACCGGCGCGACGGCAAGCTGGAAGGGGTAATTCCACGGCGAGACGATGCCGACCACGCCAAGCGGCTGCGGCAGGAGCCGGTTTCGCCCCGGCAGGAACGGCAAGGTGGTGGCGACGCGACGCTCCCGCATCCAGCCTTTCACATGGGAAAGCGTATGGCGAATGCCGGCGCGCACGACAAACAGTTCGGCAAGGCGCGTCTCATGCGCCGAGCGGCCGCCAAAGTCGGCGTCTATCGCGGCGCAGATGTCGGCCTCATGCCGCTCGGTCAGGGCCAGCAGGCGTTTCAGCCGGTCCTTTCGCACGCTGAGGTCCGGAAAGGGCTGCCTCTCGAAGGCGGCGCGCTGCAAGCGGAATCGCTCGCCGAGGACGTCCTGTCTCACCTGCAGCATCGCGCCCTCCCTGGCTCGCCTGGCCAAGCTTACATCCTAGCGTGTGAAGGAATCCAGCGGAGGTACAGATGTCGCTGGGGAAGGTGCCATCCGAGCCTCCCCGTGCAAGCTTCTGGCGGCAAGAGACAGGATTATTTCGTACAGTTCGTCCCGGGCCTGGCCGGCGCTGATGTCTCCCATCGCAGCGGCTTCCGACACGGCATCCGCTGCCCCCAGCATTGCCCACAGGCCGGCTGTTGCAATTCCGGCATCTCCGGTGAAAGGGGCCAGCACGCGGCGGCACTTTTCGATGAAGCCTGCGCGATAGTCGCGCTTGATCCTTTCGAGTTCAGGGGAGCCGGCAAGGGCGGCGATCACGCCTGGGATCTCCCGGCCCTGGAGCAGGACGCAATCGACATAGGAGGATGCGATGACGGTGGCCTTGCTTTCCAGTGTCGGCTCGCTGTCCTCCAGCGCGACATCCATGAGTCTGGTCTGGCGCGCGTCGAAATCCTGGTAGAGCACGGCCAGCAGGCCGGCGCGTGTGCCGAAATGATCGTAGACGACCGGCTTGGCGATTTCAGCCCGCTCCGCCAGACGGCCAAGTGAAAGCGCCTCTGTTCCTTCCTCCCGCACCAATTGCCAGGCGACGCGAACAAGCTGCTCGTGCCGGTCCTGCCGCGACAGGCGGCGTCTGGTTTTCACCAGCGATGAAATCGGTTTTGCCACGCTTGACACCACTATATACCAAAAGTAGGTTACTAAAAGTATATAAGCAAAACCGCCTCTCGGCAAACGATCAAAAAGGATTTCCGATGCATGCTCTCATTGTCGTCGCACACCCCAATTCCAACTCCTTCACCCACGCACTGGGCAGGCGTGTTGCCGAGGGCATCTCCAAGTCAGATTCGCTGCACACTTTTGAATTTGCCGATCTGGCCGCCGAACAATTCGATCCGCGCTTCACGGCCAGCGATATCGGTGTCCACCTTCGGCAGGGGCCGACGTCGGACGACATTGCCGCTGAGCAGGCACGCATCGACCGGGCGGATGCGCTGGTGCTGGTCTACCCCGTCTACTGGTGGTCCATGCCGGCTTTGCTCAAGGGGTGGATCGAACGCGTCTTCGCCAATGGCTGGGCCTATGACGAGGGCGCAGAGGGGAGACTGGTCAAGAAGCTTCAACGTCTCCCGGTACACCTGATCGCCAGCGCCGGCGCCAATCAGCGGACCTATGCGCGCCACGGCTATTTCGGCGCCATGAAGACGCAGATCGACCACGGCATCTTTGACTATTGCGGTGCCCGCGTCGTCACCTCGGAGTTGCTGATCCAGCCCGATGCCCAGGATCTGAATGCGCTGCTGGAAACGGCGGAGCGCATCGGGCGCCGGGTTTTTGGCCGGCAGAGGCAGGACGGCGTGACCAAGGCGGCGTGATCAGTCCGGTCCGGTGATGCATAGCCGGTTCCGTTTCGGGACAGTGGTGGGCAGGTCCGTCCACCGACAAGATGGCATAAGGCAGTCGTTCCGGTTGTGTTCCGAGAACGGCTGCGCTACTCCAAGGCGTCATGCGGAGAGTCTCTTGATCGGTTCCCACATCCTCTCCAATCCCCGAAAAATCGCTTCCGGTCCGGCGTCCGTCTGATGTCGGCACAGGCAGCGAGTGTCCGGGCCGAGGATCCCAAGCGGCGCGTCCTGAAGGACGTGTTCGGCTTCGACGATTTCCGCCCCGGCCAGGCCGATGTCATGGACGCGCTGCTCGGCGGGCGCCATGTGCTGGCCGTGATGCCGACAGGTGCGGGCAAGTCGCTCTGCTACCAGGTGCCGGCGCTGGTCATGGGCGGGCTCACCCTCGTCGTTTCGCCGCTGGTGGCGCTGATGCAGGATCAGGTCGCCGCCTTGCGGCTGGCCGGCGTTGGCGCCGATACGATCAATTCCTCGCTCGACCGCGAAGCCAATGTCGCGGCCTGGCGCCGCGTGGCATCCGGCCAGACGCGGCTGCTCTATCTGGCGCCGGAGCGGCTGATGACAGAGCGCATGCTTGAGGCGCTCTCGAGGCTCGACATCAGCCTGATCGCCATCGACGAGGCGCATTGCATCTCGCAATGGGGACCGGCGTTCCGGCCTGAGTATGAGGATTTGTCGCGGCTGCGGCACATCTTCCCCAACGTGCCGATCATCGCGGTGACGGCGACGGCGGACGAGAGCACGCGCAGCGACATCGAAGCCAGGTTGTTCGCCGAGCGGGTCGAAACGCTGGTGCTGGGTTTCGACCGGCCCAACATCAAGCTCGCCATCGAATCCAAGCAGGACAGCAAGCGGCAATTGCTGCGTTTCATCGAGCGTCACCCAGGCAAGAGCGGCATCGTCTACTGCCTGTCGCGCAAGAAGACCGAGGAGATGGCGGCCTTCCTCGAGAAGAACGGCGTCACCGCGCTCGCCTACCATGCCGGCATGAGCAAGGAGGCGCGCGAGGCCAATCAAAACGCGTTCATGACGCTGTCCGGCGTCGTCATGGTGGCGACCATCGCCTTCGGCATGGGCATCGACAAGCCCGATGTCGCCTATGTCTTCCACACCGATATGCCGGGCAGCCTTGAGGCCTACTATCAGGAGATCGGCCGCGCCGGGCGTGACGGACGCAAGGCCGAGGCGCACATGCTTTACGGGCTTGGCGACATCCGTATGCGCCGGCTGTTCATCGATGACGAGGATGCAGCGGTGGAGCACAAGAGGCGCGCGCATCGCCGGCTCGACACGCTGATCGGCTATTGCGAGACGGCGCAATGCCGTCGCCAGGTGCTGCTTGGCTATTTCGGCGAGGAAGCCGAACCTTGCGGCAATTGCGACAACTGCCTGAACCAGGTGCCGCGCGCCGATGGCGCCGCCGAGGCGCGCATCATCCTGGCCGCCGTCGCGCAGAGCGGCGAGCGCTTCGGCGCCGCCCATGTCATCGACATCCTGCTCGGCCATGAGACCGAGAAGATTTTGGCCAGAGGCCATCAGAGGCTGGCCAGCTTCGGCGGCGGCGCGGCGCACAAGAAGGATCTTTGGCTGTCGCTGATCCGGCAACTTGTCGCCGGCGGTTTCCTCGAGCCGGACCCGAGCGGCCATGGCGGCCTCGCCATTGCTGAAAAAGGCCATGCGCTTGGCCGCGGCGAGGTGCCCTTCCACTACCGCGTCGAGATGCGCAGCCGCGCCCTGCGCAAGATGCGAGCGGCGGAGGGTGCCAACGCCGAAGGCGTCGATGCTTCGCTGCTGGCCACGCTCAAGACGCTTCGCTTGCGTCTCGCCAAAGAGCGCCAGGTGCCGGCCTATGTGGTGTTCTCCGACCGCACGCTGATCGACATGGCTGAACGGCGCCCGCGCGACCTCGACGCCTTCGCCGAGGTCAATGGCGTCGGAGGGGCCAAGCTCAAGGAGTTCGGCGAGATTTTTCTAAAGGCGATTGCCGGACACCAATCCGGTCCATCGAGCTGAAGAAGCGCTTCACGGTTCACGTCACTTGTTGAAATTCGCGATAAACTGCCCGAATTGCTGGGTGGGAGGGTGCGCGAACATCTCCTTTGGCTCACCCACCGAATCCACCTCACCCTTGTGAAGGAACATCACCTTGCTCGATACGTCGCGGGCAAAACTCATTTCGTGCGTTACCACCAACATGGTGCGCCCCTCCTCGGCAAGCGAGCGCATGACGCGCAGCACCTCGCCGACCAGTTCCGGATCGAGCGCGGAAGTCGGCTCGTCGAACAGCATCACCTTGGGATTCATCGCCAGCGCGCGCGCTATGGCGGCGCGCTGTTGCTGGCCGCCTGACATGTGAGGGGGATAGTAGTTGCGACGCTCCCATATCCCCACGCGCTTCAGCAATGCCTCGGCCTGCTCCACACATTCGGCGCGCGGCCGCTTGAGCACATGCGTCGGCGCGGCGACAAGGTTCTCGAGCACGGTCATGTGCGACCAGAGATTGAAGCTCTGGAACACCATGGCGAGATTGGCCCGAATCCGTTCGACCTGGCGCATATCGGCCGGTGCTTGATGACCGTCGCGGCTTTGCTTCATCTTGATGAGCTCGCCGTCGACCCGCACTTCGCCGGAGTCAGGGGTCTCAAGGAGGTTGATGCAGCGAAGCATCGTGCTCTTGCCCGAGCCCGAGGAGCCGAGGATAGAAATGACGTCGCCCTTATGGGCTTCGAGCGAAATGCCCTTGAGCACCTCATGATCGCCAAAGCACTTGCGCATGTCCTTGACGCTGATGGCTGACTTGTCGTCCGGGGACGATGCTGCTTTCGCGGCAGCGGCGACATTTGCCGACATCACAACACCTCCGGGACGGGCTTGATTTGCTGGGACTGATCGGGCGCGGGGCGCAGATGCGGTGAAAGCACGTATTCAACCCAGGCAAACAGGCGCGCGATCGACAGGTTGAGCAGCAGGTAGATCACGCCGGCGCAGGTCAGCACCTCGATCGGCCGGAACGTGTCGTGCTGGATCTTCTGCGCCGTTCCCATCATCTCCATGATGGTCACCACGGAAGCGAGCGCGGTCGCCTTGGTCATCAGGATGATCTCGGTCGAATAGGCCGGCAAGGCCAGGCGGAGCGCTATGGGCAATGTGACAATACGGAAGCGTGTGAATGGAGACATGCCGAAAGCCTTGGCCGCCTCGATTTGCCCGACCGGCACGGCCCGGAGCGCGCCGCGGAAAATCTCGCTCTCATAAGCGGCGGTGTTGAGCGCCATCGCGACGATCGTGCAATACATGGGGTCCCGCAGGATCGGCCACAGGATCGGGCTGTGGCGCACAAAATCGAACTGGGAAAGCCCGAAATAGATCAGATAGAGCTGCACCAGCAGCGGCGATCCGCGGAAGACGAAGACATAGGCGCGGGTGAAATATTCGCCCGATTTGTAGCCCGAGGCCCGCAACCAGGTCAGGCCGGTGGCGATGACCAGGCCGAAGGCGATGCCGAAGAACCAGATCTCAAGCGTCAGCGGCAGTGCTTTCAGCACGCTCCACATGGTCGAAAGGTAGAAGTTGAAATCCACCGCCACCTCCTATTTCGGACGCAGAAAGCTGCGTGAGGTGTAGCGCTCGGCCTTGTCGAAGATCGGCGTCGAGATCGACGTCATCACGAGGTAGAGGATGCCGGCGACGGTGTAGAAAAGCAGCGAGTGGTGTGTTGAACGCGCGGCCTTGTTCGCCGTCAGCATCAGCTCGGCGACGCCGGTGACCGAGATCAAAGCCGAATCCTTGATGGTCAGCTGCCACACATTGCCCAGCCCCGGTACCGCCAGACGCAGGACCTGAGGCATGATCACGAGGCGAAAACGCAGCCAGGCCGACATGCCATAGGCGCGCGCCGCTTCCAGCTCGCCGCGATGGATCGCCAGGAACGATCCGCGGAAGACCTCGGCCTGATAGGCGCCCGAAATGATGCCGACAGCGAGCACGCCGCCGAGGAAGCTCGGCATGTTCAAGATGTCGGCCGAACCGATCGATCCCGTGGACCTTGCCACGCCTGTCAGGATCTGCGTGCCGCCATAGTAGAAAAGATAGATGACAAGAAGCTCCGGCTCGCCGCGGAACACGGTCGTGTAGCTCTCGCCGATGAATCTCAGTCCGCCGCGATGCGATAGCTTGGCCGCCGCCACAAGCGAGCCCAGCACGGCGCCGATCATCATCGAAACGAGAGTGACGGCGAGCGTCCAGCCGATGCCCCAGAGCAGCTGCAAGCCCCAGCCGGCCGCCAACAGCTCATAGGCCGTCGACAGCTGATCCTTGAGACTGTTGAGAAAGTCCACCTACGCCTCCCCGGGCGTCGAGATGATGCAACGACGGCTCGCCTTGCTTCGGTGCATCCCGTTTCCCGAAACCGCCTGGCATTTTCGGGCGACATGCACTCGATGCAAAAAGGGAGCAGCCTTGGCTGCTCCCTTTGCGACATTACTTGGTAATGTCGATCTTGAACCACTGCATCGAGTATTTCGACACCGAGCCGTCGTCGAGAGCGGCCTTGAGCGCCTTGTTGTAGATGTCCTGCAGGTCCTTGTCGGTCTTGCGGAAGGCAGCACCGATGCCCGGTCCGAGGATCGGACCGCCCTTGAACTGCGGCCCGACGAATTCGAGGTCCTTGGCGTCGGGCTTGGCCAGCGTGCCGAGGAAGTAGGTGGTGTCGGCGAAGGCCACGTCGAGGCGCCCGGCCATCAGGTCGAGATCATGCTCGTCGGTGGTCTTGTATTCGTGGACGTTGGCGACATCCTTGAGATATTTGTCGGCAAACGTCGCCTCCGTGGTCGAAACCTGCAGGCCGACATTCTTGCCGGTCAGCTCCTTGCGCAGCGTGTCGAGCGCCGCCTTGGACTCGGCGTCGTCCTTGGAAAGATCGATCATCTTGCCGCTGTTGGACAACTGTGCCAGCGGCCCATTCTTGTCGGCGAGGAAAGCCACCGGCGATGAGGCATAGGGGATCGAGAAGTCGATGGTCTTCAGGCGCTCATCGGTGATCGACATGCCGTCCATGACGATGTCGAACTTGCCCGCGGTGAGGCCGGGAATGACGCCGTCCCAGTCCTGCGCCTGGATCTTGCATTCGAGCTTCGCGCGAGCGCAGACGTCGTTGAGGATGTCCACCTCGAAGCCGACGATCTTGCCGCTGGGGTCGGTCTGGTTCCATGGGGCATAGGAGCCCTCCATAGCAACCGTCACGGTCTTCCAGTCCTTGGCCAACGCCGGGGTTGAAAAGGTCAGCGCAAGCGCGGCAAGCGCAATCCAACGTGATGATGTCACGACACTTTCTCCCATTTTTATTCTTGGAACCCTCAGATACCAATTGCTTAGCGTAGCCCCAATTCCCCCACAAGTGCTGTTTTCCGCTCCGCATTGAGCTAATTCTTGAGGCTGCACGGGTGCAGGTTCCGCGGCACGGGGAAATCCGGCGCGATGGCGGGGTCGCCTTGCTAAGCCATTGTCTTGCCGGAGTAAGCCATCGCGCGGTGCTGCCCGCTGGCTGTTCACAGCCTTCGCTCTGGCGCCAGTGCCATGCGTGATCAGCGCCAGGCGTGTCATCAAAATCTCGTGAAGAGGCGAAGTCCGCGAAGTCATTTTGAAAGCCTCTAGTGCCAGAGGCAAACCTTGACGTCCTTCCCGACATAGCAGGCGCCTTCGCGACGAAGCTCACCCCAATCGAGTTCGTCAGCGTGCGTTTCGTCAATCTCCGAGTTAGAATAGCCTGTCCAGGAATCTTCGTTCTTGTAGACAACCGCCCAGTAATCCCGGGACATTTCACCGGCCCCGCTGTGCGGGTCAGGATAGTCGATACCTGCAAAAACCTGCCTGGGTCCCTGGATATTGAAATCGCCGCTCGTCTCGATTTGATAATAGCATTTTCCGGATATGCGGGTCTGGCCGTGAACAACAAGCAGGCACCGGCCCCATTTATAGCCGCTCGGCAAGCGATGCTGTGGTCGTGCATGCGCAGGCGAGAGGGAAACCGCAATTGCAAAGGCAGCCGCCAGTGTTCGCCCGATCATCTTGTCACCCGTTGTGAAACAGCCGATCCAAAGAGCGATCGGACGCTGTTGGGTTGCGCGCGGAGCGCATATCGAAACGGTTCTCCGCAGGATGGTCCCTTCGAGATCCTGTTATTGATCGACCATAGCCGGATTTTTGTCACGTGACATGTGCGCCGCTACACGGCGAAAAAGCCAGCCAGCGTGAAAAATCGTTACGTATCAGATAGATAAGAACTTTATGGCGGAGAGGGAGGGATTCGAACCCCCGATGGGCTTGCACCCATGCCGCATTTCGAGTGCGGTGCATTCGACCACTCTGCCACCTCTCCGCGGTCATGGTCGGCCGTTGCCGGCGCGGCGCACTAGATAACGGCTGAACGGGCAGGTTACAAGGCCAAATCCACCGATATTTGGCTTGCCGCCTGGCCTGCCGGGCAAGCAGCTGAAACAGGGCGGGACTTTGCAGCCAAGCCCATGCGATTTCACGGGTCGACAACGCATCCTCGCCGCATGGCGACGGCAACGCCTGGGTGGTCATGCCTACTTGCCCGGTCTTTGCCGGCCAATGACTGTCCCGGCAACGGCTGTTGCCTTGACTCCTACGCAACCTTCGGTTAGGGACAGCGCGCAATCGGCGTGGAGGGTTCTTCCGCGCCGCTTGTTTTTTGAACCCGCAGACTGACAAAAAGACGGCCGAACCGCCTCAGGCGGTTCATCAAGGCCGACCGAACAGCGAAAGGCAAAAAATGTTCGCAGTCATTAAAACGGGCGGTAAGCAGTATCGCGTTGCCGCCAACGATCTCCTGAAGATCGAAAAAGTCGAAGCCAATGTCGGCGATATCGTCGAGATCGGCCACGTGCTCGCGCATGGCGAGGGCGAGAATGTCACGTTCGGCGCGCCGTTCGTCGATGGCGCTCTGGTCACCGCCGAAGTCGTCGAGCAGGGCAAGAACCGCACGGTCATCGCTTTCAAGAAGCGTCGCCGCCAGAATTCGCGCCGCAAGATCGGCCATCGCCAGCTTTTGACCACCGTGCGGATCGCCGAGATCCTGCTGGGTGGCGCGAAGCCCGCCAAGAAGGCCGCCGTGAAGGCGGAAGCCAAGGCTGAAGTCGCCGCCGACGCTGCGCCGAAGGAAGCCAAGGCCAAGAAGGAAGCTGCTCCGAAGGCAGAAGTGACGGCCGAGACGGCCGCCGCGCCGCTGTTCAAGGCGCCGAAGGGCGAGCCGGACGACCTGACCGTGATCAAGGGCATCGGCCCGGTCGCCGCCAAGGATCTCAACGAACAGGGCATCATCACCTTCGCGCAGCTCGCCAAGCTGACCGACAAGGATGTCGCCAAGATCGACGAGCACATGCCCTTCAGCGCCGACCAGATCAAGGACTGGCGCGAACAGGCCAAGGAACTGGCGAAGAAGTAATTTTTCCGGCGAAACATCCGCCGGATCGGACTTGAAACGGAACGCGAACGCGTTCATAAGGCCTTTTAGGCGCCTTGCGGCGCAACGGAGTTAGTTAGATGGCACACAAGAAAGCTGGCGGCTCGTCGCGCAACGGTCGCGACTCGCATTCCAAGCGTCTGGGCGTGAAGAAGTTCGGCGGCGAAGCCGTCATCCCGGGCAACATCATCATTCGTCAACGCGGCACCACCTGGCATCCCGGCGTCAATGTCGGCATGGGCACGGACCATACGCTTTTTGCGCTCGAATCCGGCGCCGTGACGTTCAACAAAAAAGCCAACGGCCGAACCTACGTATCGGTCAACCCGATTACCAAAGCCGCGGAGTAGCCGGTTCCGCACTAGAACACCGGCGCCCATCTCGGGAACCGGTGTCTGGCAACGCCAGGAAAAGGATCAGGGGAGATGGGTTTCCATCTCCCCTTTTTCTTGCCTGGAGGACTAAAATGGTTGCCGAAGCGGAAGACTCAGAAGACGAAAGTTACGCGATAGACTGCCCGGTGCTGGTCACCGAACGGCTTGTGATGCGGGCGCCGCGCGAGGGCGACATCGCCCAACTGGTCGAGCTTGCCGACAATCGTCACGTCGCTGAAATGCTGGCGCGCATGCCGCACCCCTACGGCGAGGCCGAGGCGCGCGCTTTCCTGGCCATGACAAGGTCGCGCCGCTCCGGCATCGCCTATGCCTTGACGCTGGCCGGCACCGACACGTTTGTCGGCTGCGCCGGGCTCAACACCACCGATCGCGGGCTGGAGCTCGGCTACTGGATCGGCGAACCCTACTGGAAGCGCGGCTATGCGACGGAAGCCGCCCACGCGCTGGTCGACCTCGCCTTCCAGAAGACGTCGGTCCAAGTGCTGCATGCCTCGACGCGGGTCATCAATCCGGCCTCGCGCCGAGTGATCCACAAGTGCGGCTTCCAGTATGCCGGGCAGGGCATGCTGAACTCGATCGTCGCCGGCCAGGTGCCGGTCGAGCGCTACAGGCTGGACAGGAAGACGTGGACCAGCCTGCGCAACTGGGTGCATTTCTGATGGATGGCGCCGGGCAAGCCAATGGCCGATGACAGCAACGATATTGAAGCGATCGCGATCGCGCCGATAACGCCGGATCGCATCGAAAGCTTTCATCGCGCGCTCGATCTCGTTGCGCGTGAGCGCAAGTACCTGTCCTTCCTCGAGGCGCCACCGCTCGATCAAGTCAGGCGATTCGTATTGGACCGTATCGCGGCAGGCGATCCAGGTTTCGTTGCCGTTGTTCGTGGCGAGGTTGTCGGTTGGTGCGATATCTCACGCCTTGACCGGCTCATCCATGCCCATCGCGGCGCGCTGGGAATGGGGATCGTTGCCTCGCATCGCGGGCGTGGTCTCGGATCGCGGCTTATCAATACGGCCCTGGCGCAGGCACGCAAGGTCGGCTTTGTCCGCGTCGAGCTGAGCGTCCATGCCGACAATGCCCGCGCCATCGCTCTTTACGACAAGGTCGGGTTTATCAGGGAGGGCGTGCAGCGTGATGCCACCCGTATCGACGGGCAATATGGCGATACGATCATGATGGCGATCGTCGAACGCGAAAACGCAGCCGGATGAACAGCCGTCAGCCCAGTTCGGCCCACACCGGCAGATGGTCCGAACCGGTTGCCTTGTGGTCTACCCACAGGCGTTGCAACGACCGGGCAAGCGAGGCGCTGGTAAAGACGTAGTCGATACGCTTGTGGCGGCTGGTGTTTGCCGGATCCTTGGGGTCGACCCAACTGAAGAGGTCGTCGCCGGTGACGTTGAGGCGCACGGCGGCATCGACGGCGAAGTCGGCGGTCAGCGGCATGCCGAACTGATGGTCCGGCCGGCCGGCGAGTTCGACATATTCGGGCGAGCCGGCCAGCATGTTGAAATCGCCCATCGCCACAAAGGCCTCGGGGTGCGGCAATTCCGGCAGGCCGATCTCGGCGACGCCGGACAGCGCGCCGCCTTCGAGCGCATAGTTCAACAGGCGCCGGCGCAGGAACTGGATCTGGCTGGCGCGTTCGACCGGGCTGCGGTGATCGAGATGGATGGAATAGAAGCGGATGAAGCCAAGAGGCGTCTCGATCAGTGCCTCCAGCGCGCCGCGCTGGAAATTCATCATCTCGAAGCTGCGGCTGCGCGGCAAAAGCAGGTTACGCGACAGATGGATTGGTGTTTTCGACAGCATCATGTTGCCGAGCTGGAAGGTGGTGGTGATGGCGCGGCCGTTCTCGATGCGCGAGCCGAGATTGGCCTCGAAATTGCTGCCATAGACGGCGAAATAGTCGGGCAGCGCCTCGCCGATCTCGGCGACCATGTCGCGCCCGCCGTTCCTGGGATTGTTGCGGGTGACTTCCTGCAGCGCGATCACGTCGGCGCCGCGCACCGTGTCGGCAATGCGCGCGACATCGTAGTGGCCATCAAGCCCGATGCCGTACTGGATGTTATAGGTTACAAGCTTCATAGCAACATTTCTCCGGCCGACCCCAAGCGGCCATTGTCACAAAACGGCCTCGCCCTTGGCCGCGCCTTGGTTTAGAGCAAGGCCCAAGGTTTAGAGCAATGCCGCAAGGCCAATAAAAGAAACTGCAATCCCATGAAATTTCTCGATCAAGCCAAGGTCTATGTACGCTCGGGTGACGGAGGCGCCGGTTCGGTGTCGTTCCGGCGCGAGAAATTCATCGAGTTCGGCGGGCCGGATGGCGGCGATGGCGGGCGTGGCGGCGATGTCTGGCTGGAAGCGGTCGACGGGCTGAACACGCTGATCGACTATCGCTACCAGCAGCATTTCAAGGCCAAGACCGGTGTCCACGGCATGGGCCGCAACATGACCGGCGCCAAGGGCGCCGACGTCACGCTGAAAGTGCCGGCTGGAACCCAGGTGTTCGAGGAAGACAATGAGACGCTGATCTGCGACCTCACCGTGGTCGGCCAGCGCTTCCTGCTCGCCAAGGGCGGCAATGGCGGCTTCGGCAACCAGCATTTCAAGACCTCGACCAACCAGGCGCCGCGCCGCGCCAATCCCGGCCTTCCCGGCGAGGAACTCAACATCTGGCTGCGGCTGAAGCTGATCGCCGATGCCGGTCTGGTCGGCCTGCCCAATGCCGGCAAGTCGACGTTTCTCGCGGCCGTGACCGCGGCCAAGCCGAAGATCGCCGACTATCCGTTCACGACGCTGCATCCCGGCCTCGGCGTCGCGCGCATCGACGCGCGCGAATTCGTCATTGCCGACATTCCCGGCCTCATCGAGGGGGCGCATGAGGGCGTCGGCATCGGCGACCGCTTCCTCGGCCATGTCGAGCGCACGCGCGTGCTGTTGCATCTGGTCTCGGCGCAGGAGGAAAATCCGGGCAAGGCCTACAAGACCGTGCGCGCCGAACTCAAGGCCTATGGCCAGGGGCTGACCGACAAGGTCGAGATCCTGGCGCTCAGCCAGGTCGACACGATCGATGCCGATGAACGCAAGAAGAAGGTCGCTTCGCTGAAGCGCGCCGCAGGCCGCGCGCCCATGCTTCTGTCCGCCGTCACCGGCGAAGGCGTGGAGGCGGTGTTGCGGGCGCTGATGGCTGTCGTTGCAGAGGCGCGGGCGCAGACTGCCGCGCCGGTCGAGACGCGCTGGGAAAAGTAAGGCCATGCAATCGCTGAAGAAATACCGGCGCATCACCGTCAAGATCGGCTCGGCTTTGCTCGTCGACCGCGCGAGCGGCCTGAAGCGCGACTGGCTGGATTCGCTCGCCGACGACATCGCGGTTCTCGCCCAGGGCGGCGCCGAAATCCTCGTCGTGTCGTCGGGCGCCATCGCGCTTGGTCGCACCATCCTTGGCCTCGGCAAGCGCGCCTTGAAGCTCGAGGAGAGCCAGGCGGCGGCCGCCGTCGGCCAGATCGCGCTCGCCGGCGCCTGGTCGGATGCACTCGGCAGGGGTGCGCTGAAATCGGGGCAGATTCTTCTGACACTTGGCGACACCGAGGAGCGCCGCCGCTATCTCAATGCCCGCGCGACGATCTCGACGTTGCTCAAGATGAAGGCGGTGCCGGTCATCAATGAGAACGATACGGTCGCCACGTCCGAAATCCGCTATGGCGACAATGACCGGTTGGCCGCGCGCGTGGCCACCATGATGGGCGCCGATCTTCTGGTGCTGCTGTCGGACATCGATGGGCTCTACACGGCGCCGCCGGCGCGCGATCCGCAGGCAAAATTCATTCCGGTGGTGGATCGCATCACGCCCGACATCGAGGCGATGGCGGGGGCGGCGGCGTCCGAGCTGTCGCGCGGCGGCATGCGGACAAAACTCGATGCCGGCAAGATCGCCACCGCCGCCGGCACCGCGATGATCATCACCTCGGGCACGCGGCTGTCGCCGCTGATGGCGATCGAGCGCGGGGAACGCGCCACCTTCTTCCGGCCGAGCGCCAATCCGGTGAAAGGCTACAAGACCTGGATCGCCGGCCAGCTCGAACCGGCCGGCCGGCTGACGGTCGACGCCGGCGCCATCGGTGCGCTCGCATCGGGCAAATCGCTGCTGCCGGCCGGCGTCAAATTGGTCAGCGGCAATTTTTCGCGCGGCGATACGGTAGCGATCCTCTCGCCCGAGGGCCGCGAGATCGCGCGCGGGCTGGTTGCCTACGATGCCGCCGATGCCGTAAGGATCGCAGGCCTGAAGACGGCCGAGATCGAAACAGTGCTCGGCTACGAAGCGCGTTCGGCGATGATCCACCGCGATGATCTCGTGGTGAGTCACGCCGGAGGCGACATGGACGGAGGATGAGCCATGCTGAAGCTGCATGAAAAATCCGGCGACGACACCGTGGCGCTGATGGCCGATATCGGCCGCCGCGCCCGCGCCGCCGCCCGACCGCTGGCCATCGCTTCGACCGCCGCCAAGAACGCCGCTCTTGCCGCCATGGCGGAAGCGATCGTCGCCCGCGAGCAGGACATTCTCGACGCCAATGCCATCGACATCTCGAATGGCGAGGAGTCGGGGCTTTCCGCGTCCTTCATGGACCGGCTGAGGCTCAATCCGGCGCGCATCCGCGCGATGGCCGACGGCATTCGTGAAATTGCCGAACTCAAGGATCCGGTCGGCGACGTGATCGCCGCATGGGAACGGCCGAACGGTCTGCAAATCGAGCGCGTGCGCACGCCGCTCGGCGTCGTCGGCGTCATCTATGAGAGCCGGCCGAACGTCACGGCGGATGCCGGGGCGCTCTGCCTCAAGGCCGGCAATCCGGTGATCCTGCGCGGCGGCTCGGATTCGCTCAATTCGTCCGCGGCCATCCATGCCTGCCTGGTCGAAGGCCTGAAGGCCGCCGGCCTGCCTGAAGACGCTATCCAACTGGTGCCGACCACCGATCGCGCCGCCGTCGGCGAGATGCTCAAGGGGTTAGGTGGTGCGCTCGACGTCATCATTCCGCGCGGCGGCAAAAGCCTGGTTGGCCGGGTGCAGAGCGAGGCGCGGGTGCCGGTCTTTGCCCATCTCGAAGGCATCTGCCATCTCTACATCGACCGTTCGGCCGATCTCGACATGGCGGTGAAGATCGCCGTCAACGCCAAGATGCGGCGCACCGGCGTCTGCGGCGCAGCCGAGACGCTGCTGGTCGACCGCGCGGTGGCGTCCACGCACCTGGTGCCGATCCTCGACGCGCTGCGCGCCGCCGGCTGCGAGATCCATGCCGATCAAGAGGTGCTGAAGGTGTTTTTCGACGCCAAGCCGGCGACCGATGCCGACTGGGTGACGGAATATCTCGACGCCATCATCGCGGTGAAGCTGGTCGACGGCATCGGTGGCGCGATCGAGCATATCGAGACCTTCTCCTCGCATCACACCGAGGCGATCATCGCGCAGGACGCGAAGGCCGTGGAGCGGTTCTTCAACGAGATCGATTCGGCTATCCTGCTGCACAACGCCTCGACGCAGTTCGCCGATGGTGGCGAATTCGGCATGGGCGCCGAAATCGGCATCGCCACCGGCAAGATGCATGCGCGCGGACCGGTCGGCGTCGAGCAGCTGACCTCGTTCAAATACCGCGTGCGCGGGTCGGGACAGGTGAGGCCTTGAGCGCTGGCCTTACCCTCCCCCTTGTGGGGAGGGTGGCGAGCGCAGCGAGCCGGGTGGGGGAAAGACGCTGAATTCCACGATACCCCCACCCCGCTCCGCTTCGCGGATCGACCCTCCCCACAAGGGGGAGGGTGAGGACGCCGCTTCTTCACGTTATCTCCGCATGCCGCACGCCGAAAAAGGCCTGGCTGTCGGCCTGTTCGGCGGCTCGTTCAACCCGCCGCATGCCGGCCATGCGCTGGTCGCTGAAATCGCGCTGAGGAGGCTGGCGCTCGACCAACTGTGGTGGATGGTGACGCCGGGCAATCCGCTGAAGAGCACCAGGGAATTGGCGCCGCTGACTGAGCGGCTGCAACTGTCCGAGCAGATCGCCAAGAACCCCAAGATCAAGGTCACCGCCTTCGAGGCGGCACATCATGTGCGCTACACCGCCGACACGCTGGCGCTGGTGAAGGCGCGCAATCCGGGCGTCGATTTCGTCTGGATCATGGGCGCGGACAGCTTGCGCGATTTCCATCGCTGGCAGCGCTGGCGCAAGATCGTGCTGACCTTCCCCATCGCGGTCATCGACCGGCCGGGCGCGACGCTGTCGTTCCTGTCGTCGGTCGTCGCCAAGACCTTCGACTATGCCCGCATCGACGAAGGCGACGCGCCGCTGCTCGCCCGCATGAAGGCGCCGGCCTGGACCTTCATCCACGGTCCGCGTTCCTCGCTGTCGTCGAGCGCGATCCGGAAAATGGCGAAGGGGTAGCGCCTCTCCGCAACGGAAGTGCCAGTGTTTCGGCCGCCCGCCTATGTCGTTTTTACAGCGGCGCTTGCCCGACGGATCGGCGATGCTGGCCTGACATGGCAATTCAAACCAAGACCCAACCCGCAGTCGAGCCGGATGATGGCAGCGCGCCGACGCCGCTCATCGCGATCGCCAGCGTCATCGTGTCGATGGCGCTGATCGCCATCGGCAACGGGCTGATGTTTGCCTACATCCCGGTCCGGCTTGGCGTCGAGGGCTTCGATCCGACCTGGGCGGGGCTGATCGTCACCGGCCTTTCGGCCGGCGGGCTTGCCGGCTGCATCCTGACCGGGCCGCTGGTGCGCAGGGTCGGCCATGCCCGCGCCTTCATGGTGCTGTCGGCGCTGATCGCGCTGTCCAACGCGGCCATCGGCGCCGGTCCGCATCCGCTGCTGTGGATCGGCGCGCGCGCCCTCTACGGCTTTGCCATATGCGGCCTGTTCATCGTCGCGCAAAGCTGGCTGAACGATGCTGTCGCCAACGCCATACGCGGCCGGGTGATGGCCTTTTTCTACGTCGCCTATGTCGCCGGGCTCGGCGTTGGCTATGCGACGCTGGCGCTGGTCGACATCAAAACCGCGGACGCGCCGCTGATCGGCATCGTCTTCACCGCTCTGTCGATCCTGCCCGTCGGCATGACGCGGCTTGCGCAGCCGCCGGCGCCGCAGGCGGCCTCGGTGGCGCTGCGCCGGGCCTGGCGGATTTCACCGGTCGGCGTCGCCGGCATGCTGGCGGTCGGCGGCCTGTCCATGTCGATTTCCGGTTTCGCGCCGATCCACGCCACGGCCAAGGGCTACAGCCAAGCCGATGTGGCGCTGCTGCTTTCGGTGATGCCGCTCGGCACGCTGATCCTGCAGCTTCCCTTCGGCTGGATTTCCGACCGCACCGACCGCCGCTACGTGCTGGTCGGGGCATCCGCGCTGGCCGCAGTGGCCGGCATGCTCGCGCTCGGTTTCGACGGCGGCGCGCTGCCGGCGCTGCTGGTGATCTACGTCTTGTGGGACGGCGCCTCGGAATCGATCTACTCTTTGTCCAGTGCGCACGCCGCCGACCGCGCCGGCAAGGACGACATGGTGGCGCTGTCCAGCTCGCTCCTGTTTGCCTGGTCGCTTTCGGGCTTCATCGTGCCGGGCATCGTGACGGCGCTGTCGGCCGTCTTCGGCACGCAGGCCTTCATCTACGTGGCCGTCGTCATCGCCTGCGCCTTCTGCCTGTTCGTGCTGTTGCGCGTGTTCACCACACAGGCGGTGCCCGCCACCGAGACCGGCAGCTTCGCACCGATGACGGCTACGGCGCCGTTGCCGGTCGAACTCGCTTATGCGGCGGAGGAGCCGGCAGTCCGGATCAAGGACTGAGAAGCATTCCCGCAATTTCCTACTGTTTGCGGGCCTGTGGCGCCGGCGCTTCCGGTGGCGGCAGCGGGATAGAGATGCCTTCGCTGTCGAAAGCCTGCTTTGCGCGCTTCGTCATGTCGATATTCGTGGAGAAGTAGTCGGCGGCCGAGGTCCAATAGCGCAAGGTGAGCGAAACGGTCGTGTCGCCGAGGCTGGCGACGAAGGCGACCGGCGCCGGTTCACGACGAATGCGCTTCTCGGCGCCGGCGATGGCAAGCAATGTCTTCTGTGCGCCGTCGATGTCGTTCCACGAGCCGATGCTCAAGCTGATATCGGCGCGGCGCACGCCGTTGCGCGAAAAATTGCGCACCGGCTGGTTCCACAATGTCGAATTGGGCGCGAGGATGTAGACGCCGTCGGCGGTCCTGAGCCTGGTGGCGAACAGGCCGATTTCCTCGATCGAGCCCGATATGGGGCCGACCTCGACGGATTCGCCGATGCGGAATGGCCGCAGCGCCAGAAGCATGATGCCGGCGGCGATGTTCTGCAGCGTGCCTTGCAGCGCCAGGCCGATGGCCAGGCCGATGGCGCCGATCGCGGCGATGATCGAGGCGGTCTGCACGCCGAACTGGCCGAGCACCATGATGACGACGAGGATCAGGATGGCGTAGCGGACGATCTTGGAGAAGAAATGCCGCAGCGTCGCATCGAAACCGTGGATATGGCCGAGGCCGGCAAAGATCGAACGTTCGGCGAGGCCGGCGACGATGTAGCCGACCACCAGCAGGATGATGGCGCCGATAGCGGAGAAGGAATAGGAGACGATCAGCGTGCTGAGTTGCGCCAGGCCGGCCTGGACGGTGAGAAGGGTGTTTTGCGGGTCGATCGGCATGGCGGGATTCCGGTTGGTCGGTCAGCCGATAACCCATGCCAGAGGCCTGGGTTCCGATCTTTTTGCCTGCCCCATGGAACAAGCGGGCAACCGGCGAGTTCGCGTGAGTTGGGGCAGCGTCTTGAAACTGTCAGGGAACTCTGCCTATCTAAGTGGTGTCACCTGCTTTTGGGGGTGATTTGGTTGTTCTTGCTGCGAAAGGAAATACACTGAGAACAGCACTGCGGAAGAAGGCCGACATCGTGCCTTCGCCGGCCGGGATCAGCGTAAACGACGCCGTGTCCCGAGCCATCAACACAGTCCTTGCCAGTCTGGAAGACTCCAAGGCCGAAAACATCGTCTCAATCGACATTCAGGGGAAATCGAGCCTCGGCGACTACATGGTCGTCGCGTCGGGCCGATCGCACCGTCATGTCTCGGCTGTCGCCGACCATCTCCTCAAGGCGCTCAAGGATGCCGGCCTCGGCACGGCGCGCGTCGAGGGGCTGTCCGGCGCCGACTGGGTCCTGATCGATTCGGGCGACATCATCGTCCATGTCTTCCGCCCCGAAGTCCGCGAATTCTACAATCTCGAAAAGATGTGGCAGGCGCCGGATCTCGAGGAAGAGACCCTTCATTAAGCTGCTGCGTGTCGTTGCCCAAAACCGGATTTCACCTTTGGGTGACGTGCACTAACGGCTTATAGAGGCGGGATGAAGATTTCAGTTCATGCCGTGGGCCGAATGAAAACCGGCCCCGAGCGGGAGTTGGCCGACCGCTATTTCGAGCGCTTCGCCAAGAGCGGGCCGGCGGTCGGGCTCGAATTCTCCGGGATTACCGAAATTGCCGAGGGCCGGTCGCAGAGCGCTGTTGAGCGCCAGCGTGACGAAGGCTCGCGACTGCAGGCGCAGCTGCAGCCGGGCACGGCGCTGATCCTGCTCGACGAGCGCGGCAAGAGCCTTTCCTCGCAGGATTTAGCCAATCGCATCGGACAGTTGCGCGACGGCGGGCGCAAGGCGCTGGTGCTCGCCATAGGCGGCGCCGACGGCCACGATCCATCACTGCGCGACCAGGCCGATCTGGTGCTGTCGTTCGGCGCGCTGACCTGGCCGCACCAGCTGGTGCGGGTGATGCTGGGGGAACAGCTCTACAGGGTGGCGACGATCCTCTCCGGCCACCCCTATCATCGCTCCTGAACCTGCCGCACAGTGGCCGCCAGCTGTGATTCGTCGCCCGTTGCCCGGATTTCCGCCCCAATGCCGTACTAGATTCAAACCGTGATTTTGATGCATGCCGTTGCCCAAGACGGGGACCATTTTGGGCGACATGCATTCTGGGGTCGGCCCGTCAAAACATGGTTGATGATTCGTTAACGAAGCCGCGGATAGTATAGATCGCGAATGTCTGAAGGCTGGAAATCGACACCGGCCCCAACAGGGGGCTCCTGGCGCGCGCGCTGCGGCATCGCGGCAGCGACGGTCTTTCTGTCGTTCCATGGCGCCTGGGCCGAAAACACGCTCGACATGGCGCCGGATCCGGACCAGAGCCGCGCCGAATACGAGCAGGTTTCCAAGGAAATAACGCTCTCGTCGGAGCGGCTGGCCAAGCTCGCCGCCGATATCGCCGCGGTCAAGAAGGACCATGCGTCGATCACCGCCGCGCTGATCCAGTCGGCGATGACCGAGCAGAAGCTCGGCCAGGACATCGAGGATATCGGCGCCAAGCTGGAGGGGCTGAAGGACCAGCAGCAGAAGATCCGCGCCTCGCTCGTGGCGCGCCGCGACGTGCTGGCCGAAGTGCTGGGCGCGCTGCAGCGCATGGGGCTCAACCCGCCGCCGGCCATCCTGGTCAAGCCGGAGGATGCGCTGTCGTCGGTGCGCAGCGCCATCCTGCTTGGCGCGGTGGTGCCGGAATTGCGCCAGCAGACCGACAGCCTGCTGGCCGACCTCAAGGAGCAGACCCGGGTGACGGCCTCGATCGAGGCGGAACGGGCACGACTGACGGAGGCGGTCGGCGAGCAGGTGGCGGAAAAGAAGCGGCTCGGCATGCTGCTCGAAGCCAAGCAGAAGCTTGAAGCCGATACGCAGGCGCAAATGGCGGCTGAACAGCAGCGTTCGGAGCAGCTGGCGGCCAGGGCCTCCAGCCTGAAGGACCTGATCGCCTCGCTCGAAGCGCAGGCCGACAAGGCCCGCAAGGCCGCGGATGCCGCAAAGGCGGCCGCCGCGGCCCAAGCCAATAGCGATCAGACCGGCGGCGATACGACGGCATCGCTTGCGGCGCTGCCAGTTCCCGAAGGCAACCGGCTCACCGCGACCGCGCCGTTTTCGGCGCTGCAGGGGCAGATCGCGCTGCCGGTCACCGGCCGCATCAAGCGCCGGTTCGGCGCCGATGACGGTAACGGCGCGGTGATGCTAGGTGACATGCTTGCGACACAATCGGGAGCCATCGTCACAGCGCCGGCGGATGGGAATGTGCTTTATGCGGGGCCGTTTCGCTCCTATGGTCAGCTCTTGATCCTCAATGCCGGCGACGGTTATCATGTCGTTCTGGCGGGGATGAGCAGAATCAGCGTCGTGACTGGCCAGTCGGTGCTCGCAGGAGAGCCGGTCGGCGCGATGGGAGAGGCCCGGGTGGCAAGCACCTCGGTTTCGAAGAATGGAAATGCCACGCCGGAACTCTACGTCGAGTTTCGCAAGGATGGAAAACCCGTCGATCCGGCCCCATGGTGGGCGGACCGTTTTTCTGGAAGGACGTGAAATGATGCGGAAACTGTCGCTTCTGTTTGCCGGCGCGCTGATGGGCGCGTCCGCCATGAGCCTTGTCTATGGTGCTCCTGGCTCCTCGGCGAACGCTGCGGGCTCGGAGACCTACAAGCAGCTGGCGATCTTCGGCGACATCTTCGAGCGGGTGCGGGCACAATATGTCACGCCGCCCGACGACAAGTCGCTGGTCGAGAACGCCATCAACGGCATGCTTTCCTCTCTCGATCCGCACTCCTCCTACATGAATGCCGAACAGGCGCAGGACATGCGCGTGCAGACCAAGGGCGAGTTCGGCGGCCTCGGCATCGAGGTCACCATGGAGAACGACCTGGTCAAGGTGATCACGCCGATCGACGACACGCCCGCCGCCAAGGCCGGTGTGCTGGCCGGCGACTACATCGCCAAGATCGACGGCGAAGAGGTTCGCGGCCTGACGCTCAACGACGCGGTCGACAAGATGCGCGGCCTGGTCAACACGCCAATCAAGCTCACCATTCTGCGCCAAGGTGCCGACAAGCCGATCGAGCTGACGGTGGTGCGCGACATCATCAAGGTCAAGGCGGTCAAGTTCCGGGTCGAGAACGACATCGGCTACATGAAGATCACCTCCTTCACCGAAAAGACCTATGACGACCTCGAGAACGCCATCGAGACCATCAAGAAGCAGGTGCCGGACGACAAGCTCAAGGGCTATGTGCTAGACCTGCGCCTCAATCCGGGTGGCCTGCTCGACCAGGCGGTGAGCGTGTCCGACGCCTTCCTCAAGCGCGGCGAGATCGTCTCGACGCGCGGCCGCGATCCGAAGGACGTCACCCGCTTCGACGCCAAGCCGAAGCAGACCGACGACATCAACGGCAAGCCGATGATCGTGCTCGTCAATGGCGGCTCGGCCAGTGCGTCCGAAATCGTCGCCGGCGCGCTGCAGGATCTGCGCCGCGTCACGGTGGTGGGCACGCAGTCCTTCGGCAAGGGTTCGGTGCAGACCATCATTCCGCTCGGTGAGAATGGCGCGCTCAGGCTGACGACGGCGCTCTATTACACGCCGTCGGGCAAGTCGATCCAGGGCAAGGGCATCACGCCCGACATCAAGGTTGACCAGCCGCTGCCGCCTGAACTGCAGGGCAGGGACCTGACGCGCGGCGAATCCGATCTCAAGGGCCACATCAAGGGTGCCGACGAGAGCTCGACCGGCTCGGGCTCGGCCGCCTATGTGCCGCCGGATCCGAAGGACGATCTGCAGCTGATCTTCGCGGAGCAACTGCTGCGTGGACAGAAGACCGATCCGGCCTTCCCGCCGAATCCGGAAAAGGCCGTGCTCAACCAGTAACGGTTTGGCCGGCCGGGTCTGGCCGCCTGAACGAAGCAATGCGATGCTGCCGGGACCGAAAGGTTCCGGCAGTTTGATTCGGGGAGGCAAGACCAAGCCTCCGGATACGGCGCCAGAGGTGCGCCAGGGTTGATGAATTCGCGCATGTCGCCGAAGGGATCGCCTTCGGAACCATGCGCCCCGGGGACAGGGCTTGGCTGATATCGGCAAGGACATCGAACGCCCGCTTGGACAGACCGTCCGGGCGCCGCGCGCTGCCGGCAAGGTCAGCACGGGCATTGTCGCGGCGAGCGTCGTCGTGCTGGCCGTGGTCGGCGTTTCGGCCGCGATCGCGCTCCGGGAAAAGCCGTTTCGCAAGCCGCAAGAGGTCGCCGTTTCGACGCCGAAAGTGACGGCGGCGGCCGAACCTGCCGCGGCGCCATCCGCTCTGGCCCCGGTCGCGGCGCCAAAGGTCGAACCGCCGTCCAAGACCGGCGGTCCGCAGATCATCCATGTGCAGAAGGAGGAGGGCGATGGTCCTCCGCAGACGGCCATCGTCATCCGTGATCCGTCTGCTGTCGGGCAGAACCTCAAGATCGCGCATCTTCCCGACAAGGCGCTGATCGAAGCCAGCGACACCGGGCCCCTGCCGATCCGCTCCGCCGATGGCAGGCGACCGTTCGATGTCTATGCGCGGCCATGGTCCGGCGCGCGCGGCGCGCGGGTGGCGATCATCATCGGCGGGCTGGCCGTCTCGCAGACCGGCACCCAGGCTGCGATCGCCAAATTGCCTGCGGAAGTGACGCTGGCCTTCGCGCCGCAAGGCAACAGCATCGGCCGCTGGATGCAGGCTGCCCGGCAGAGCGGCCATGAGATCGTCATGCAGGTGCCGCTCGAACCGTTCGACTATCCCAACGTCAACCCCGGCCGCAACACGCTGACGGTGGCGGCGAGCGCCGAGGAGAACCTCAAGAATCTGCACTGGGCGCTGTCGCGGACGACGAACTATACCGGCGTCATGAATTATATGGGCGCGCGCTTCTCCGCCGATACGGCGGCGATGGAGCCGTTCATGGCCGAACTCGGCAAACGTGGTCTCGCCTATATCGACGATGGCTCGTCGGCGCGCAGCCTGGCCCCCGACCTGGCGCTGAAGGATGGCGTGCCCTTCGTCGCCGGCGACACGGCGATCGACGCGGTGCAGGATCGCGGCGCCATTCTGAAGAAACTCGACAGTCTCGAAGCCACGGCGCGGGCCAAGGGCACGGCCGTCGGCATCGGCTCGGCCTTCGACCTGACGGTCGACATCGTGACATCCTGGATTGCCGAGGCCAAGAAACGCGGCATCGAGATCGTGCCGATTTCAGCGGTGGCCATCGACCCGCAAAAAGGTTAGCGAAGCCTTCGCAAGATGGCTGGAGAGACTGACTGATGCCGAAGACGAAAAAGGTCGACCGCGAAACGCTGCCCTACCGTCCCTGTGTCGGGTTGATGATCCTCAATGGCGAGGGCCTGGTCTGGGTCGGGCATCGCATCGCCGAACCCGACAGCGAATTCGCCGGTACGACGCAGCTCTGGCAGATGCCGCAAGGCGGCATCGACAAGGGCGAGGAGCCGCTGCAGGCGGCCGAGCGCGAGCTTTATGAAGAGACCGGCATGCGCAGCGTCTCCATGCTCGCCGAGGCGCCGGACTGGATCAATTACGACCTGCCGGACCATCTCGTCGGCATTGCCTTCAAGGGCCGGTATCGCGGCCAGACGCAGAAATGGTTCGCTTTCCGCTTTCACGGCGACAGCAGCGAGATCCAGATCAATCCGCCGCCGGGCGGCCACACCGCCGAATTCGACAAATGGTCGTGGCGGCCGATGCAGGACCTGCCCGACCTGATCGTGCCGTTCAAGCGCAAGGTCTATGAAGACGTGGTGGCGGCGTTCCGCCATCTGGCGCGGTAATCGCGCGTCGAGGTTGCCGCGTTGGTGCCGGGGTCGTATTGATGGCCGATGCAATGAGGGTCGCCATGAACGACGCCGTCAATCGGGCTGCTGCGAACACCATCACCGGTTGGCCGGTCAGCGAGGCGGCGGCTGGCGCGATCCTGACCATCGATCTCGGTGCGGTCCGTGAAAACTATAGGCGATTGAAGGCGCGGCTGGGCGGCGCGCGCTGCGCCGGCGTGGTCAAGGCCAATGGCTACGGTCTCGGTGCGGCCCAGGTGGCGGCGGCACTGACCCGGGAAGGCTGCGACATCTTCTTCGTCGCACTGCTGGCCGAAGGCATCGCGCTGCGCAAGGCGATCGGGACGGGCCCGGACATCTACGTGCTGAACGGGCTGCCGCCGGGCTCCGAGCCGGAAGCGGTGGTGGCCGGGCTTTGCGCGGTCATCAACAGTGGCGCGCAGTTGCAAGCCTGGCGCGCGGCGGCGCATGGCGCCGGCCGCCGGCTCCCGGCCGCCATCCAGGTCGACAGCGGCATGTCGCGGCTCGGCATGGCGCCGGCCGAAGTCGAAGCGCTGGCGGGAGATAGCAGTGCCTTCGACGGCATCGACATCAGATATGTGATGAGCCATCTGGCCTGCGCCGACGAGCCGCGCCATCCGGCCAATGAACAGCAGAGGCTGGCCTTTGAACGGCTGCGCGCCATGCTGCCCCGGACGCCCGCCTCGCTCGCCAATTCCTCCGGCATCTTTCTCGGACCGTCCTATCACTACGATCTCGCCCGGCCCGGTGCGGCGCTCTACGGCATCAACCCGACGCCTGGCGAGCCCAATCCGATGCTGCCCGTGGTGCGGCTGCAGGCCAAGGTGGCGCAAACGCGCCATGTCGAGAAGGGCGCCGGCATCGGCTATGGCCACAGTTATCACGGGGACGGTCCGCTGAGCCTGGCAACGATTTCGTTCGGCTATGCGGATGGCTGGCTGCGCCGCTCCGCTTCGGCGGCCTGGTTCGAGGGCGTGCGCCTGCCTTTCCTCGGGCGTGTGTCGATGGATTCGATCATTCTCGACATGTCTGCCCTGCCGCCCGGCAGGCTGCGCGAGGGCGATCTGGTCGAACTGCTCGGCCCCTCGCAGAGCGTCGACGATGCCGCCGGCCATGCCGGCACCATCGGCTATGAAATCCTGGCCAGTCTCGGCCCGCGCTTTCACCGCCACTATGTCGGCGGTTGAGCGGTTTGGCCGCGCTTGACAAGCGGGCGCCTGTCGGCAAGGTTCGAAGCATGAGCAACCTCGCTTACACCAGAACCTTGTTCAGGGTCTGCCCGATCGCGGGATCGTAGCCCCGGCGCGGCCGCCTTCTGGGCGTCCGTCCGTATCGGGGCATCCATACTTCCAGAACCGCCATCAAGCTGTACGGCCCTTCGCGGCTGCAGGCTTTTCATCACGCCGCCGTCAGCGCGGTGGCAGGCGCGCATCCATTCGATGCGCCGATCCATGAGGTTTGCCATGCAACATGCAACAGGACTGCGTCCATCGAGCCGGATTCTGATCAGCGACACCGACCATGACAGGTTGACCGGCCTGGCGAGGGCCTTGCTCGACCGTGCCCCCGAACCCGCCGAGGAGCTGCTTTCGGAAATGGACCGCGCCGTCGTCACGGAGGCGGCGGCGATGCCGGCCGACGTGGTGCGTATGGGATCGATCGTGACGGTCCGCGGCGAAGGCGGGGAGATCCAGCGCATCATGCTGGTCTATCCCGGCGAAGCCGACATTGCCGAAAACAAGATTTCGGTGCTGACCCCGATGGGAACGGCGCTCATCGGAGCGTCGATAGGGCAGGCGGTGTGCTGGAGCAGCCGTGGCGGCCGGGAACTGTCGGTGACCATCGAAGCCGTCGACACGCCGGCCTCCGGCGCGCAGCGGCGCTGATCGTGGAGGCGGTGATGAAGAGTACGAATTGCTGCCTGACGACGAAGGACTTCGCCGTCCTCGAAGTCATGCTGGAGCGCCGGCGGGCATTCGCGGATCCGATCGTGCACATGCTCGAACACAAGCTTTCAACCGCCGATATCGTCCCGATCGATTCGGTCGGCCCCGATATCGTCACGCTGAACAGCAGGGTGGTGTTCAGCATCGATGCCGGTCACGCCGAGACGCGCACCCTGGTGCAGAACGAGGTGCGCGGACCGGTCGGCTCCAGCCTTTCGCTGGCAACCAGGCGCGGGCTCTGCATGCTCGGCATGGCACAGGGCCAAACGGCTTTGATCGAGCACGCCGCCGGCCGCCGGGAGCAGATCCTGATCAGGGCCGTGCTTTACCAGCCGGAGGCTGCCCGGCGCGCGATCAGGCAGAAAGAGCGGGCCGATGGGCGACGACCGCACGGGCTTACTCTCGTCTACAGCGCCGCGGACGATTGGCGGCCTCTTGGCGAGACGGCCGGAATGCGGCAGACAGAAGACGACGACCCCGGTCCTTCGGCGGCGTGAATGGCCACGGCGCATGGTCCTCGAAGATCGGCATCGATTTTCGTTCGGGATCATGCGCAAATCGAGAAATGCGGTCGCGTCCATGGGCATCCCGAGGATGCGCGGCGCGGCAAGGAGTGAACGATGAAGATCATGGTGCTGGGCGGCGGCGTCATCGGGGTGACCACGGCCTATTATCTTGCCGAGGCCGGTCACGAGGTGACGGTGCTCGACCGCCAGAAAGGCCCGGCTCTGGAAACCAGCTTCGCCAATGCCGGCGAGATTTCGCCCGGCTACGCCTCGCCCTGGGCCGGACCCGGCATTCCGCTGAAGGCGATCAAATGGCTGTTGATGAAGCACGGGCCATTGGTGGTGCGGCCGGCCTTCGACCCGCATATGTGGACCTGGCTGGTCAAGATGCTGCGCAACTGCACGGCTGAGCGCTATGCCATCAACAAGTCGCGCATGGTGCCGCTGGCCGAATACAGCCGCGACACGCTGAAGGCGCTGCGCGAGGCGACCGGCATCAGCTATGACGAGCGCACCCAGGGCACGCTGCAATTGTTCCGATCGCAAAAGCAACTCGATGGCACCGGCGGTGATGTCGAGGTGCTGAAGAAATATGGCGTGCCCTACGAGATCCTAGACCAGGACGGCTGCATCGCGGCGGAGCCGGCGCTGGCCGGCGTGCGCGAGAAATTCGTTGGCGGGCTGCGGCTGCCGCACGACGAAACCGGCGACTGCAAGATGTTCACCGAGAAACTGGCCGAGCTCTGCGTCGCGCGTGGCGTCACCTTCGAATACGACACGACGATCTGGCGCGTCATCCGCAGCCGCAACCGCATCGCCAATCTCAGCACCAGCAAGGGTTTCAAGGCCTCCGATGCCTATGTGATGGCACTGGGCAGCTACTCGGCCGGTTTCATGCGCCGGATGAAACGGTCAATCCCGGTCTATCCGGTCAAGGGCTATTCGATCACCGTGCCGATCAAGGATGCCGCCCTGGCGCCAGTGTCGACCGTGATGGACGAAACCTACAAGGTGGCGATCACCCGGCTGGGCGACCGCATCCGTGTCGGCGGCACCGCCGAGATTTCAGGCTTCGACCTCAGGCTGCATGAATCGCGGCGGCGCACGCTCGAACATTCGGTCGGCGACCTCTTTCCGGGCTCGGGCGCCATGCGCGAGGCGACCTTCTGGTGCGGGCTGCGGCCGATGACGCCGGACGGGCCGCCGCTGATCGGCCGCACCGAGCTGTCCAATCTCTTCCTCAACACCGGCCATGGCACGCTCGGCTGGACCATGGCCTGCGGCTCGGCAAAGGTGCTGGCCGACATCATGTCGAACAAGGTGCCCGACATCGATGCCCGTGCCCTGGCCCAGGAGCGCTATCTGAAATAGGGAGCGGCGTTTTTTGCTTTTATGCATGTCGTTGCCCCAAAAACCGGGGCCACTTTTGGCGACAGGCATCAGAACGCCTGCCTGACCCAGGCCTCGTCGAACAGCAGCCGGTAGGCCCATGGGATCGTCACGTTGCTGGAAACCGGGTTCGAATGGGCGAGATAGTCGTCATAGATCGGCTTCATCCTGACGTAGAAGGCGGGATCGAGCACCATCATGCCGTTCTCTGAATCGTGGAAGAAGCTGCGGTTGTTGAGGTTGACCGACGAGATGGCGACCAGCCTTTCGTCGATCATCATGATCTTTGAATGCAACACCACGTCGGGCGCCTTGAACTCGCGGATGTTGATGCGGTCACCATATTTCTCGACGAACAGCTTGTTGAGCGCGGTGAGGAACTTGCCGCCAATGTCGCCCTTGAGGTCGATGCGGCCGACAATGTCGATCTTGACGCCGCGGGCGAGCGCCCGGTCAAAGGCCTGGGCGAGGCTTGGCGTCAGATTGAGGTAGGGGTTGACGATCTGGATATGGTGGCGGGCGGCGTCGACCAGTTCGACGAAATAGGCCTCCAGCGCATGGTCGTCCTCATAGGGCACGGAAATGAAGTGCCGGGCATTGCCGCGGGGGCGGCCATCGCCTCGCACCGGGATGGAGAATGGCCGCGCCAGATTGGTATCGGCGTCGCGCAACCATATTGTCGACAGATGCGCGGCGAGCGTTTCGACCGTCGCCCTGTCGGCGAACTCGATGTCGAAGTCGCTCCAGTTCGAATAGTAGTTCAGCGAAAACCCGTCGGTCTTGCCGTATTGTTCAAGGTTCGCATAGCGCGACAGGTCGATCGGCTGATGGAACAGGAAACCGTCATGGATGTTGCGGCCGCCGATGATGACGCGCGAGCGCGCTGGGTCCACAGCCAGCGTCGCCAGCATCTTGATGTGATGGGTCTTGTGCAGCTGTGAGATCTGCTCGTCGATCGGTGCGCCATGGTCGGCGCGCCAGCGGTATTCCTGCAATTCGACATTGGGGAACTCCGCCGCCAGCCGGTGCAACAGGGCGTCGTCCTTGTCGCGCTCCAGCACGTCGGTGACCAGAATGCGCACCTTGGTGCCAAGAGCGGCGTGATGGCGGATCAGCCGCTCGATGACGCGGCCGGAAAAGTCGGCCTTGAACTCGAGCGAGGACAGATAGATCAGCTTCAGTCTTGGCGCCCTGGAGAAATCGAGCGGCAGCTCCGGATCGCCTTTGTCGATTGCCGCATCGGAGAGCGTCGCGCCCATCAGCGCCTCGACCTTGGCGTTGAAGCCGTCGCGCGACTTGCGCAGCAGCCTGGGCTTGTCGATGGGCAGGGCGCAGGTCTGCGACAGCCAGCGGCTGGCATAGAAGGCGCGCTCGAGCGCGTCGAGGCCGGTGCTGTCGGGAACCGGGCAGCGCTCGTAGCGACTGTCGAAGCTGGCGAGAGCAGGATCGGCGATCTCTTCGCGCCGGATGGTGAGCGGCGACCCGCCCGGCGCAAGGCTGGAGCGGATCCTTGCCGTGCAACGGTTCAGCCCTTCGCTTGGAAACAGGCTGACGACGTCGTCCTCACCCGACAGGCGGAACCGGAATGCCGCGCCGGCGGCGATGGTGCGTGAGGCGCCGGCGGCGCGCATCGCGAGAGGACCGTCGCAGGTGGCCTCGATCTCGGCCGGCTGCTCGCCAGCCTGGCGCACCACGATTTCGGTGCTGCGCGCCTGCAGGCCGGAGAAATCGAAAATCTTGGGGGCCGAGGGCCGCGCCGCCGCATCGATATAGAGCGTCTGCCGCGACACCCGCCAGCGTCCTTCGAAATGACCCTCGCCGCTGCCGCCATTGGCCGGCGGCAGATGCGCCCTGGCGACCGGTCCGGCCAGTTGCTGCAGCGTCGAATAGGTCGCCTGGAAGTCGCTGTTCTGCACGTCGCGGCGGTTGCGTCCGAACGGGCCGGTGCCGTTGGCGCGATCCATGGCGCCGAGCTCATTGTGGGCGAGCAGCGCCAGGAAGCGTCTTTCGTAGTCGCTGGTCTCTGCATTGCCAAAAAACTGCGCTGCCTGCGGCCCGGACGTGCTGGCCGACAGAGACGGCCGCGCGCAGGCTTCCTGTCCCGGCAGCAGATCGCAGGCATTGCGGCCCGTGCCGGCACAACCGGCAAGGGCGGTCAGCCCGAACAGGGCAAGGATGCTAAATGCGTGGCGATTCACCCGGTGGCTCCGGCCTTCATGGCGCTCAACTGTGCCGGGTCGCGCGGCGGCATGAAGCCCTGTGGAAACACCTTGCAGACGGGGATGGCGAAGGTCGCGATCAGCAATTCAGCCTCGCCGCGCATCTTGCGCGGCGCCGCCTTGTCGTCACGGATTGCCCTGGCGGAAGCGACAAGCGCGCCGTCGCAGTCGCAATGATTGTGGCGGGCGATGTAGCAGGCGTCGTGGACCTGGCACACCGCGTCGAGGCGGTCGACCGGCCGGGCCGAAAGATCGCCGGTGCGGGTGCCGGGGCCGCAATAATTGCCAAAGACGAAAGGCGAGGGGCGCGCCATCGCGTAACGGATCGGCTTGGGCAATTCGGCTTCCGGCACTTTTGTCCACGGGTTGGCGCAGGCCGAAACGAAAATCAGCGGCAGGATGGCAAGAACGGCTCGCATTGTTTCCGCGCCAGCTTTCTGAACGATTTCCCCACCGGCGCCCTGCCCATGGCCGGCGACCGCATGCCTGATGCCACACTGGCCGGTTTTGTGGCAAGGAAAAGGCGGCGTCCATCACCTGACCGTGTTATCACCGGGGCGGTACAATCTGTCAGGCGCATCGTTCCGGCCTGGCATTCGCGAGCACCCGTGATGCGTATCGGCTTTGTGGTTACGGCTATCGTGTTTCTGTCCTGCACCTCGGCGGCCAATGCCGCCGACAAGACCGTTCACGACAAGGACAACGGATTTTCCCTGACCTTTCCGGAGGGTTGGACCAACGAGGAACCTTCCGGCAAGACCATGCGGCTGAAGATCAAGTCCGGCGATCAGGGCCTCACCTGCCGGGTATCGGTCGGTCTCTATGATCCGCAGGCGTCCGATTCACCCGCCGATCCCAAGGCATTTCTCGAAACGGGCTGGTCGCCGCGGGCCTGGCAAGAGATGGTCGGCGCCGCCTTTACCGCGGCGGCCTTCAGCAACGAAAAGTTGATCCGCTTTCCCGATGGCTATCCGGCACGAATGGCCGACATGGATTTCCAGGTCGGGGACGGCAACGCCAGCTTCCCCGGCCACGCCATGGTCGTGCTTTCGTTGCGCGGCACCCGCTTCGGGCTGGTGACCTGCGGGCTTACGGGCGACAGCGTCGAGCAAATGAAGCAGAAGTGGGTGCCATTGGCTGACGAAGCCCAACGGGTGGCGAGATCTTTTGTTCTCGATGGACCGTGAGCACCTTTACAGGAAAAGGCTTCTTTCCCGCTCCACCGCCTTGGTGATGAAGCCGGCGACGATCTGGATGCGGCGCAGCGGCCTGACCGATTCGTGATAGACCAGCCAGTAGGCGCGGCGGATGGGCGCCACAACATCGACGGCCACCAGTTCCGGCATCGAACGCGCCACGAAAGTGTGCAGGATGCCGATGCCGGCGCCCGAGCGCACCGCTTCGGCCTGGCCGAGCGCGGAGGAGATGGCGAAGCTGGTGCGCCAGTCCGCGCTGAATTCGGCCGCGTAATCGAGCGACGGGCTGACGATCAGGTCAGGCACATAGCCGATGAGGGTGTGCCTGCCGAGTTCGGCCGCTGTCTTGGGCAGACCATTGGCGTCGGCGTAGGCGCGCGAGGCAAACAGGCCGAGCGAATAGTCGACCAGCTTTCCCGCAACCAGCCGGCCTTCCGTCGGTCGCTCGACGGTGATGGCGATGTCGGCCTCGCGCCGGGAAAGCGAGAAGGAGCGCGGCACCGGCACGAGCTGGATCGTCAGTTCGCGGTGCAGCGCGGTCAGGTCGCCAAGGCGCCTGGCCAGGAAGGCGACGCCGAACCCGTCCGGCGCGCCGATGCGCACGGTGCCGGAGATGTCGTCGCCCTCGCCTGAAATGGTCGAGCGCGCGGCGATCATGTCGCCCTCCATGCGCTCGGCAATGTCGAGGAAGCGCTCGCCGGCCGGTGTCAGTTCGCTGCCGGTGGTCAGCCGGCGGAAGAGCTTCGTGCGCAGCGCGTCCTCGAGTGCGGCGATGCGGCGCGAGACGGTGGCGTGGTTCAGCTCCAGCCGCCTGGCGGCGCCAAGAAACTGGCCGGCGCGAGCCACGGCGAGGAAGATGCGGACGTCATCCCAGTTCATGGGAATCCCCAAAAGATATCTTGTAGCCTGCCATTTGCGAGAATTGATGCTCGCCCGTCAACCGTTATCTACTTTTCGCACAACGGTTGCGTTCTTCCTCGCGTTGCCTTCGCCACCGCAAAGGCGGACAATGCGCCCATCACAAACAAGGGAGAGACATCATGATCGAATACGGTCATTTCATCGGTGGCAAGCGTGTCGCCGGCACCAGCGGCCGCAAGCAGGACGTCATGCAGCCGATGGACGGCACGGTGCGCGGCACGGTGGCGCTGGCCTCGCAGGCGGAACTGCGCGCGGCGGTCGAGAACGCCAAGGCGGCGCAGCCGAAATGGGCCGCCACCAACCCGCAGCGCCGCGTGCGCGTGCTGATGAAATTCCTCGAACTGGTCGCCCGCGACTATGACGAACTGGCCGACATCCTGGCGCGCGAGCACGGCAAGACGATCGCCGACGCCAAGGGCGACATCCAGCGCGGCCTCGAAGTGGTCGAAGTCTGCATCGGCGCGCCGCACATGATGAAGGGCGAATTCACCGATGGCGCCGGCCCGGGCATCGACGTCTATTCGATGCGCCAGCCGCTCGGCGTCGTCGCCGGCATCACCCCGTTCAACTTCCCGGCGATGATCCCGCTGTGGAAGATCGCGCCGGCCATCGCCTGTGGCAATGCCTTCATCCTGAAGCCGTCGGAGCGTGACCCGGGCGTGCCGATCCGCATCGCCGAACTGTTCCTCGAGGCCGGCCTGCCGGCTGGCATCCTCAACGTCGTCAATGGCGACAAGGAAGTGGTCGACGCCATCCTCGACGATCCCGACATCAAGGCCGTCGGCTTTGTCGGTTCGACGCCGATCGCCCACTACATCTATTCGCGCGGCACAGCGGCGGGCAAGCGCGTGCAGTGCTTCGGCGGCGCCAAGAACCACATGATCATCATGCCCGACGCCGACATGGACCAGACCGTCGACGCCCTGATCGGCGCCGGCTACGGCTCGGCCGGCGAGCGCTGCATGGCGATCTCGGTGGCCGTTCCGGTCGGCAACGACACCGCCAACCGGCTGATGGAAAAGCTGATCCCGCGCGTCGAGAGCCTGAAGGTCGGCCCGTCGACGGATTCGGCCGCCGATTTCGGCCCGCTGGTGACGGCGCAGGCGCTGGAGCGCGTCAAGGGCTATGTCGACACCGGCGTCAAGGAAGGCGCCACGCTCGTCGTCGACGGCCGCGGCTTCAAAATGCAGGGCTATGAGGACGGCTACTATATGGGCGGCTGCCTGTTCGACAATGTCACGGCGGACATGCGCATCTACAAGGAAGAGATCTTCGGGCCGGTGCTCTCGGTGGTGCGCGCGCCGACCTATGAGAGCGCGATCAAGCTCGCCAACGACCACGAGATGGGCAATGGCGTCGCCATCTTTACCCGCGACGGCGACGCCGCGCGTGATTTCGCGAGCCGTGTCCAGGTCGGCATGGTCGGCGTCAACGTGCCGATCCCGGTTCCGATCGCCTATTACACCTTCGGCGGCTGGAAGGCGTCTTCCTTCGGCGACCTCAACCAGCACGGACCGGACGCCTTCCGCTTCTACACCAAGACCAAGACGGTGACCTCGCGCTGGCCGTCCGGCATCAAGGACGGCGCCGAGTTCGTCATCCCGACGATGAACTGACATCGGACACTTGTTTCACCGAGTTAAGGGCGCGGCTTTGGTCGCGCCCTTTTTGCGTGTCATGCGCCGATCTCCAGCCGCGTGATCCGGTCGCGGGTCAGCGTGAAGGCGTAGTGGAGCGTCGCAGGACTGCCGGGGAAATTTCCCGAGACGATGCCGGCGATCCGCCATGCATCGCCCTTGGTCGTCGCGTCGGCGACCTCGACGGTCACCCGGTATTTGCGTGTCGTCTCCTCCATCCAGCCGCGGATGGCGGCCAAACCTCGATGGGTTCTTCCTTCGTCCTTGACCGTGGCGTCGGGCGAGAAGGGGACGAGCATGGCGTCGATATCGTGCCTGTTCTTGGCGGTGAAATAGTCGGCCAACGGCTGTGGAAGCTTTGCGGTCATGATGTCATCTCCGGTGCGGGTTGCCGCCAGCCGAGGCCGGCGGCGCTTGTCCGGCTTCTAAAATGCGATATGCTGGCGAAATGACAAGAACCGACGAAAAAGTAAGGTACTTACCTGAAGGTAAGGCCGAGCCTGAAGGTAAGGTTCGGCCCGAAGTTAAGCCCGCGACATTGACGCCGTCATCGGCGGCGAGCGGCGTCGAGAATGTGCTGCGCATCCTCGAAGGCCGCTGGAAACTGGTGATCCTGTTTCACCTGTTCGGTGGCAAGGTGCTGCGCTTCTCCGATCTCGAACGGGCGATCCCGGCGATCTCGCAGAAGATGCTGATCCAGCAGCTGCGGCAGATGGAGGCCGACGGCATCGTGCGCCGTATCGTGCATCACCAGGTGCCGCCGAAGGTCGAATATTGCCTGACCGATTGGGGCCAGGCCCTGTGCCCGGCGCTCGACGCCTTGCTGAAATGGGCGGTACTTCGCGAACCGGCGCAAGACTGACGCAGCTGTTGCCCTGCAACGCGCCGTGAGCCCCGAAATGGTGCTTGTTTTCGGATCAGGACCTCACCATATCGGTTCCAGGGAATGATAAAATTCCCATGCCTCCCTTTGCCGGAACGCGGAGGCGAAGGAGGTGCCAAATGGCACACAAATTTTCGTTTCGATGGATCAGGATGGGTGCTATCGGCATCGCGCTGGCGCTGTCGACGCTAGCGGCACGGGCGCAATTCATCTGCGGCGGTCACAGTGATCTTGTCGCGGGATTGGCGCAGGCCTTTCAACAAAAGCAGATCGGCTACGGCGTGGTCGGCCAGGCCGCCATTTTCGAGATTTACGTTTCGGCAAGCGGGAGCTGGTCCATTCTGGTGACCGACGTGCAGGGCCGAAGCTGCATTTTCGCGACCGGTGAGGGGTGGGAGAATACGGCCATCGCCACCGCGCAAGGAATCTGATCGCCCGTTCAGCGCGTCGCAGCGACCTCGGCATGGCCGCGCAGCAGCGCCATCAGCCGCTTGGCATCCTTGGCGGCTCCCTCCTCGTCGCCGTCGAGGATCGAGCGGATCAGCGCGACGTGATGCTCGGCTGACTCGGCCAGGCCCGTGTCCGCCTTGTAGCGGAACCAGAAGCGGCGGCTGTGGGTCTGCAGGGGCGCGGCCAGCCGCGCGGCGAAGGGGTTGTCGGCGGCCATCGCCAGCGCCTCGTCGAGCGCCTTGTCGGCCTGGATGAAGGCAAGCACATTGCCCGAGATGACCGCCTTCTGCATGGCGAGCGCCGCCTCGTGAAACAGGTCGGCGGCCTCGCGGGTGACGAAGCGCGCGGCCGAGCGGGCCAGCACCACCTCGACGCCGCGCCGCGCGTCGAGCACGCGCAGCCAGTCGCCGGGATGCAGCGGCGCGATCGCGATGCCGGCGCGCGGCCGGACATCCAGCAGCCCTTCCCAGGCCAGCCGCTGGATCGCCTCGCGCACCGGCGTGCGGCCAAGGTCCAGCTTTTCGATGAGCGCCCCTTCGGTGACGAAGCTCGCCGGCGCCAGTTCCAGCGTGACGATCATTTGCTCGAGCACGTGGTACGCCCTGGTCGCGGCCGGCTCGGCGGATGCTCTGATTGCTTCGGTGGATATCAAAGGCGGCCTCCTGATATATTTTGAATATATCATAGCAGAATCCGCATTGACAGTCCGTTTCTTAACAGATATACGGCTGATATATCAGATGGAGACGCGACTATGTGGACCGGAGTTTTCCCCGCCGTCACGACCAAATTCACCGCCGATGATCGGCTCGACCATGCCGAGATGGAGCGCTGCTTCGGCCTGCAGATGGAAGCCGGTTGCGATGGCATCATCGTCTGCGGCTCGCTCGGCGAAGGGCCGATGCTGTCGGCTGACGAGAAGATCGAGGTGCTCAAGACCGCGCAGAAAGTCGCCGGCAAGAAGCCGGTGCTGATGACGGTGAATGAGCCAGGCACCCGGGAAGCGGCCAGCATCGCCAGGCGCGCCGCGAAGGAAGGCGCCAATGGCCTGATGGTGGTGCCGAGCCCGATCTACCACACCAACGCGGAAGAGACGGTCGCGGCGCTGCGCGCGGTCGCCGAGGCCGGCGACCTGCCGGTCATGATCTACTCCAACCGGCTCGCCTATCGCGTCGACGTCACCGTCGACCAGATGGAGGAACTGGCGTCCGACAAGCGCTTCGTCGCCGTCAAGGAATCCTCCGACGACATCAGGCGCACGATCGAGATCATCAACCGGCTGGGCGACCGCTACGATTTGTTCACCGGCGTCGACAACCTCGCCTTCGAGGCGCTGTCGGTCGGCGCCATCGGCTGGGTGGCCGGCCTGGTCACCGCCTTCCCGCGCGAGACGGTCGCCATCTACCAGCTAATGAAGCAGGGCCGCCGCGAGGAGGCGCTCGCCATCTACCGCTGGTTCCGGCCGCTGCTCGATCTCGACGTCTCGACCTATCTGGTACAGAACATCAAGCTTGCCGAAGTGCTGGCAATCGATACCAATGACCGCGTGCGCATGCCGCGCCAGCCGCTGTCGGGCGAGCGCCGCAAGGCGGTGGAGAAGATCATACGGGATGCGCTGGCGGTGCGGCCGAAGCTGCCGTCGCTCCAGATGCCTCCTCTACCGGCGGACAAGCTTGTGGCAGCCGAATAAAGGGCAGCACCGACGTGCCAGGACATTCCAAATCCCCGGAACAGGAGCAGCCCTCCGCCGCTGGGGCACCTTCTCCCCGTTCAGCGGGAGGAGGTGAGGACATCGCTATCATCGGTGGCGGCATCATCGGTATCTGTGCCGCTGCTTTCCTCGCCGAGGCGGGGCGCAGCGTCACTGTCTTCGACCGCACCGGCGTCTGCGAGGAGACGAGTTCCGGCAACGCGGCAGCCTTTGCTTTCTCCGATGTGCTGCCGCTGGCGCACAAGGGCATGATCAAGAACCTGCCGAAATGGCTGGCCGATCCGCTCGGTCCGCTCAGCATTCCGCCGGCCTACCTGCCGCAGCTCCTGCCCTGGCTGATCCGCTTCTGGCGCGCCGGTGCGCCGGCGAAATACGAGGCCAGCCTCGCCGCCCAGGCCGGCATGATGAAGCTCGCCGAGGCGGAATGGATGGGCCTGCTCGATCGCTCCGGCACGCGGCCGATGCTGCGCGAGGATGGCTCGCTCGAACTTTACGAAAGCGAGGCCGAGTTCCGCGCCTCGCTGTCCGGCTGGGCCGCGCGCGAGCGTTTCGGCATCGGCTTTCGCCATGTCGAGGGCGATGGCCTGGCGGGTTTGCAGCCTGGCCTGTCCCCGCGCTTCATCAAGGGCACCTTCGTGCCGGGCTGGAAGACGGTCGCCGATCCGAAATTGCTCGGCAAGGCGGTGTGGGCTTATGCCGAGGCCAGGGGCGCCCGCTTTGAAATGGGCCGCATCGACCAGATTACGGCAGACCAGCATGGCGCGACGCTGACTTTGGCCGACGGCACGACCGGGCAGGCGCGGCAGCTCGTCGTCGCAGCCGGCGCCTGGTCGCACCTTCTGGCGCGGCAGCTTGGCGACCGCATTCCGCTGGAGACCGAGCGCGGCTACAACACGACGCTGCCCAAGGGCGCCTTCGATGTGAAGCGGCAGCTGATCTTCTCCGGCCATGGTTTTGTCATCACGCCGCTCGCGACGGGCCTGCGCGTCGGCGGCGCCGTCGAGCTCGGCGGCATCGAGCGGCCGCCCAATTTCAACAGATCGAAGGCGCTCCTGAAGAAAGCGCAGCAATTCCTGCCCGGGCTCGATCCCTCGGGCGGGCGCGAATGGATGGGGTTCCGGCCGTCGCTGCCGGATTCTGTACCTGTCATAGGCAAGGCATCAGGAAACCGTCCGGTGGTCTATGCTTTCGGCCATGGCCATCTCGGCCTGACCCAGGCCGCGGCGACCGCACGGTTGATCCGGGAAATCATCATGGGGCAGGTTGCGTCTGTTGATCTCGCCCCCTTCAGTCCACAACGGTTTTGAATTTTCGAGGAGCGACATGGCCAAGAAATCCTTCTTCTGCATCGACGGCCACACATGCGGCAATCCGGTGCGGCTGGTCGCCGGCGGCGGTCCGCTGCTCGAGGGCGCGACGATGATGGAGCGGCGCGCGCATTTCCTCGCCGAATATGACTGGATCCGCACGGGCCTGATGTTCGAGCCGCGCGGCCATGACGTCATGTCGGGTTCGATCCTCTATCCGCCGACACGCGAGGATTGCGACATCGCCATCCTGTTCATCGAAACCTCGGGCTGCCTGCCGATGTGCGGCCACGGCACGATCGGCACGGTGACGATGGCCATCGAGCATGGGCTGATCAAGCCGAAGACGCCGGGCGTGCTGAGGCTCGACACGCCGGCCGGGCTGGTCATCGCCGAGTACAAGCAGGTCGGCGAATATGTCGAGGAGGTGCGTATCACCAACGTGCCGTCGTTCCTCCACGCCGAAGGGCTGACGGTTGAATGTCCCCATCTGGGCGAGATCACCGTCGATGTCGCCTATGGCGGCAATTTCTACGCCATCGTCGAACCGCAGAAGAATTACCGCGACATGGCCGATCATTCCGCCGGCGACCTCATCGCCTGGAGCCCGGTGGTGCGGCAGCGGCTCAACGAGAAATACACTTTCGTGCATCCGGAAAACCCCGGCATCAACCGGCTGTCGCACATGCTGTGGACCGGCAAGCCGACGGTGGAAGGGGCCGACGCCCGCAATGCCGTCTTCTACGGCGACAAGGCCATCGACCGCTCGCCTTGCGGCACTGGCACCTCGGCGCGCATGGCGCAGCTCCATGCCAAGGGCAAGCTCAAGGCCGGCGACGCCTTCGTGCATGAATCGATCATCGGTTCGCTGTTCAAGGGCAAGGTCGAAAAGGAGGTCGCTGTCGCGGGCAGACCGGCGATCATCCCCTCGATCGGCGGCTGGGCGCGGATGACCGGACTGAACACGATCTTCATCGACGACCGCGATCCGTTCGCGCATGGTTTCGTGGTCAAGTGAAGAGAATCCTGACCCAGCGGAAGGAAGTGTGGCGAAATGACGAACCCTGTCAGGAACGCAACGATTCTTCTTATCACCTAATTTTGACGGTGATTTCTTCGAAACGGCGCGCATGATACGGCCGAATCGTCAAAGACATTGCGTTATGCCAATGATAGGGTCCGCGATAGTCCAGGGGTCGGGTGCAGAAAACGGGCGGTCGGAACGACGTGAATCGGAAACACGCGGGGCGGTCAAAAAAATCACGTTGCAATCCGGCCTCGAAACTTTACGACTAGGGGAAATACGAAAAGGAATGCGTCTGCATGGGCGACATTCCAGGGGAGCCATGTACACATGCAGTACTTTGTCCAGCAGCTTATCAATGGGCTGACGCTGGGATCGATCTATGGCCTGATCGCAATCGGCTACACGATGGTCTACGGCATCATCGGCATGATCAACTTCGCCCATGGCGACATTTTCATGGTGGGCGCCTTCACGGCGCTGATCGTCTTCCTCATCCTTGGCTCGCTGTTCTATTCGGTGCCCGTGGTCATCGCGCTGCTGGTCATGATGATCGTGGCGATGCTGCTTACCAGCCTCTACAACTGGACGATCGAGAAGGTGGCCTACCGGCCGCTACGCGGTTCGTTCCGGCTGGCGCCGCTGATCACCGCCATCGGCATGTCGATCGCGCTGTCGAACTTCGTCCAGGTGACGCAAGGTCCGCGCAACAAGCCGATCCCGCCGATGGTCAGCCAGGTCTACAACATTGACGGTGTCAGCGTGTCGCTGAAGCAGATCATCATCGTCATCGTCACCGCGCTGCTGCTGGTGCTGTTCTGGTATCTGGTCAACAGGACCTCGCTTGGCCGGGCGCAACGCGCCTGCGAACAGGACCGCAAGATGGCCGCCCTTCTGGGCATCGACGTCGACCGCACCATCTCGATCACCTTCATCATGGGAGCCTCGCTTGCCGCCGTCGCCGGTACGCTGTTCCTGATGTACTATGGCGTGGTGGCCTTTTCCGACGGTTTTGTGCCGGGTGTGAAGGCATTCACCGCGGCGGTGCTTGGCGGCATCGGCTCATTGCCGGGCGCCGTGCTCGGCGGGCTGCTGATCGGCTTCATCGAGAGCATGTGGTCGGCCTATTTCTCGATCGACTACAAGGACGTCGCGGCGTTCTCGATCCTGGCCATCGTGCTGATCTTCCTGCCTTCCGGCATCTTGGGCCGGCCTGAAGTCGAAAAGGTCTGAGATCATGGCCGTGACCGTATCTCGCGAAGGCGACAGCGTCGCCACCCCCACCCAACGCGCGCTTAAGGAAGCGTTCTATGCCGGCGCCATCGCGCTTGGCCTGTTCGTGCTGTTCATCGGTCTGAAGACCGGTCAGAACATGTCCAACGAACTGGTCCTGACGCAGCGCTGGGGCTTGCTCGCCGCTGTGGTGATCGCCACGGCCGTCGGCCGTTTCCTCTATGTCGCCTATGGCCAGCCCTTCATGGCCAACCAAAAGATCGCCAACGTCGCCACCGGTCTGTTGCCGGCCAGCGTGGGGTCGCGCTTCTTTCAGTTGCCGGCGTTCATCGTGGCTTTCGTCGCGGCGGTGCTGCTGTTCGCACTGAACAGCTCCCTTGCCGGATGGGTGGGAGCGGAAGCGGCCGGGTATCTGCAATTCCTGCGCGCCCTGGCGGTCGTCTATGTGCTGGCCTGCGTGATCTACTACTTCCGCGCCTTCATCCACGCCAACTTCACCAAATTGGGCATCACGGCGCTTGTGCTGTACCCGATCCTCGTGGTCGCGGTGCTTTCGCTGAACGCCTGGTCGATTGCCGGAGGGCTGCAGGGCTCGCTGAAATGGGTCGACAATTTCGGCATCCAGATCCTGATCTATGTGATGCTGGCCTGGGGGCTGAACATCGTCGTTGGCCTCGCCGGCCTGCTCGACCTCGGCTACGTCGCCTTCTATGCGCTTGGCGCCTATGCCTATGCGCTTCTTGCCACGCAATACGGCCTGTCGTTCTGGATCCTGCTGCCGGCCGCGGGCTGCATGGCAGCCCTCTGGGGGGTGCTGCTCGGTTTCCCCGTGCTGCGCCTGCGTGGCGACTATCTGGCGATCGTGACGCTCGCCTTCGGCGAGATCATCCGCCTGGTGCTGATCAACTGGCGCGAGGTCACCAACGGCTCGGCCGGCATCTCCGGCATTCCCAAGGTTTCCTTCTTCGGCCTGATGACCTTCAACGTGTCGGACCCCAACTACATTGCCAAGGTCCTGCATATCGCGACATCGAGCGCCTACTACAAGATCTTCCTCTACTATCTGATCCTGGGCCTGTGCCTGCTTACCGCGTTCGTCACCATCAGGCTGCGCCGCCTGCCGGTCGGCCGCGCCTGGGAAGCCTTGCGTGAGGACGAGATCGCCTGCCGCTCGCTGGGCATCAACACCACCACGACCAAGCTGACGGCGTTCGCCACAGGCGCCATGTTCGGTGGTTTCGCCGGCTCGTTCTTCGCCGCGCGGCAGGGCTTCGTCAGCCCGGAATCCTTCGTCTTCCTGGAATCGGCCATCATCCTTGCCATCGTCGTTCTCGGCGGCATGGGCTCGCTGGTCGGCATCGCGGTCGCCGCGATGGTGATGATCGGCGGCACCGAGGCGCTACGCGAACTCGACTTCCTCAAGCAGATCTTCGGGCCGGACTTCACTCCCGAACTCTACCGCATGCTTCTGTTCGGCATGGCCATGGTCATCGTCATGCTGTGGAAGCCGCGCGGCTTCGTCGGCAGTCGAGAACCGACCGCCTTCCTCAAGGAGCGAAGGGCTGTCTCAAGCTCCTTCACCAAGGAGGGCCACGGCTGATGAATGCGACCACGCAAATGAACGACGCCATCCTGCAGGTCGACCATCTGTCGATGAAGTTCGGCGGCCTGGTCGCCATCGGCGACCTGTCCTTCACCGCCAGGCGCGGCGAAATCACGGCGCTGATCGGCCCCAACGGCGCCGGCAAGACCACGGTGTTCAACTGCATCACCGGCTTCTACAAGCCGTCGGAAGGCATGATCACGCTCAATCGCGCGGATGGTTCCAGCTACCTGCTGGAGCGCTTGCCCAACCATGAGATCCCGGCGCGCGCCAAGGTGGCGCGCACCTTCCAGAACATCCGCCTGTTCTCGGGCATGACGCTGCTGGAGAACCTTCTGGTTGCCCAGCATAACAAGCTGATGAAGGCATCGGGCTACACGGTGCTTGGCCTGTTCGGCTTCAGCGGTTACCGCAAGGCATCGGCCGAGTCGATGGACCTGGCCAAGCACTGGCTGGAGAAGGCCGATCTCGTCGATCGCGCCGACGATCCGGCAGGCGATTTGCCCTATGGTGCGCAGCGGCGCCTCGAGATCGCGCGCGCCATGTGCACGGGTCCGGAGCTTCTGTGTCTCGACGAGCCGGCGGCCGGCCTCAACCCGAAGGAATCGGCGGCGCTCAACGAGCTCTTGATCGATATCAAGAACAACACCGGCACCTCGATCCTGCTGATCGAACACGACATGTCGGTGGTCATGCAGATTTCAGACCATGTCGTGGTGCTGGAATATGGCCGCAAGATCTCCGACGGCAATCCTCAGTCGGTACGCACCGATCCGCGCGTCATCGCCGCCTATCTCGGCGTCGACGACGAGGAGGTCGAGACCGTGCTGACCGAGGTCGGCGACGAGGACGTCATCGAGCAGCTCGACATAGGTCCGGATGCCGCGCATGGCCCGGGGACATCGTCATCATACCTGGCCGGACCGGTGAGCGACACGGTCGGACACAGCGATGGCGAGCGTGTCACCGTGTCGAAGGGCGCCTCGAAGGCGGCGCAGGTCGATGCAAAGGCCAATTTGCCAAGAAAGCCGTCCGAGCGGGCCACGGCCAAGCCGACCGGAAAATCCTCGACAGCCAAGCCGCGTGGGGGGCGTAAATAATGGCCGGGACAACGCTGCTCGATATCAAGGGCGTGGAGACCTACTACGGCAACATCCGGGCGCTGAACGGGGTCGATGTCACCGTCAAGGAGGGTGAGATCGTGGCGCTGATCGGCGCCAACGGCGCCGGCAAGTCGACGCTGATGATGACCATTTTCGGGGCTCCGCGCGCCCGCTCGGGCACCATCACCTTCGCCGGCACCGACATCACCCAATTGCCGACGCACGAGATCGCGCGCATGCGCATCGCCCAATCACCCGAAGGCCGGCGCATCTTCCCGCGCATGACGGTGATGGAAAACCTGCAGATGGGCGCCAGCCTCGACAACCTCAAGCACTATGACGAGGACGTCGAGAAGGTGTTCACGCTGTTCCCGCGGCTCAAGGAGCGCATCGCCCAGCGCGGCGGCACGCTGTCGGGCGGCGAGCAGCAGATGCTGTCGATCGGACGTGCGCTGATGGCGCGGCCAAAGCTGCTTCTGCTCGACGAGCCGTCGCTGGGCCTGGCGCCGCTGATCGTCAAGCAGATCTTCGACGCCATCCGCGAGCTGAACCGCACGCAAGGGCTGACCGTGTTCCTGGTCGAGCAGAACGCGTTCGGCGCGTTGAAACTCGCCACGCGCGGCTATGTCATGGTCAACGGCAATGTGACGATGAGCGGCACCGGCAAGGAACTGCTCGCCAATCCGGAAGTGCGCGCCGCCTATCTCGAAGGCGGGCATCACTGAGTTTGGGAGCGGAATGTGCATCCGGTACCCCGCTCCAACTTGTTCGTTTGTCGCGTGATCCTTGTCCGAAAAGTCCGCGACTTTTCGGGATCATGCTAGGGAGACTTCATCATGCAGGGCATTCTCTATGAGGAACCCTCGATCTGGCAGTTCTTCTTCGTCACCTGCCTGCTCGGCGGCTGGGCGGCCTGGATGACCGGCAAGGCCAGCGCCCAGACATGGCGCTCCTTCATCCAGCTTTTCGCCTATCTGCTGGGTCTCGGCATCGGCATCCGCTTCATCCATCACGCGCTGTTCGACGGTACGATGTTCTCGCTGCACTACTATGTCGTCGATACCATCGTGCTGATGATACTGGGCTTCGTCGGCTATCAATACACACGAACGAACCAGATGGTCACACAGTATAATTGGCTCTACGAAAGAGCTTCAATCTTGAGCTGGAAACCGAAAGGTTGACGTTCATCATTAACGCCGCGTCAGGGATGAATCGGCGTGACAAGTGCCTGAAAATCGGCAAACTATGCTTTCTGCGATAAGGGTGGGCATCGCATGAAAGCTTCATCCACGCCCACTCCGTTAATGGGAGCGTTTAAATGAAAAAGTCACTTTTGTCCGCCGTCGCCCTGACCGCGCTGGTCGCGTTCGGCGGCAACGCGTGGGCTGATGTAGTATTCGCCGTTGCCGGTCCGATCACCGGTCCGAACGCGGCCTTCGGCGCGCAGTTGCAGAAGGGCGCGGAGGCGGCGGTCGCCGAGATCAACGCCAAGGGCGGCATCAACGGCGAACAGATCAAGCTCGAAGTCGGCGACGACGTCTCCGACCCGAAGCAGGGCATCTCGGTCGCCAACAAGTTCGTCGGTGACGGCGTCAAGTTCGTGATCGGCCACTTCAACTCGGGCGTCTCGATCCCGGCCTCGGAAGTCTACGCCGAAAACAACATCGTCGAAATCACTCCGGCCGCGACCAACCCGAAGTTCACCGAGCGTGGCCTGTGGAACGTGTTCCGCACCTGCGGACGCGACGATCAGCAGGGCAGCATCGCCGGCGCCTATATCGCCGCGAATTTCAAGGATGCCAAGGTCGCCGTCGTGCACGACAAGACCCCTTATGGCCAGGGCCTCGCCGATGAAACCAAGAAGGCGATGAACGCCGCCGGCGTCAAGGAAGTGATGTATGAAGGCGTCAATGTCGGCGACAAGGACTTCTCGGCACTGATCGCCAAGATGAAGGAAGCCGGCGTCACCCTGATCTACTGGGGCGGCCTGCATACCGAAGCCGGCCTGATCATCCGCCAGTCGGCGGACCAGGGCCTCAAGGCACCGATGATGTCGGGTGACGGCATCGTGACGGACGAACTCGCCGCCATCGCGGGCGACGCCGTTGCCGGCACGCTCAACACGTTCGGACCCGATCCGCGCCTGATCCCGGCCAACAAGGAACTCGTCGAGAAGTTCCGTGCGCAGGGCTTCGAGCCGGAAGCCTACACGCTCTACGCCTACGCCGCCGTGCAGGTGGTCGCCGAGGCGGCCGCCGCCGCCAAGTCGAACGACCCGCAGGTCGTTGCCAAGGCGATGCATGAAAACGGCCCGTTCCCGACCGTTCTGGGCGATCTCGCCTATGACGCCAAGGGCGACCCGAAGCTGCCGGGCTACATCATGTACGAGTGGAAGAAGAAGGACGACGGCAAGTATTCCTGGTTCCCGAAATAAGCTGCTCAGCAGGTCTGAAATCCATGATGCCCGGCGCGTTGCGCCGGGCATTTTCTTTGGGTTGCTCCGGCGGCCGATGGCTTGCTTTGCCCGGCTCTTCTCGATCGGCGAGATCGCATCCAGGATCGAAATTGTCGCCCTTGTTCCGTCCGTTTGGGCCGAGGCGTGCGAGTGTTGGCCGGATAATTGATTTAAATCGGTTTAAATCAGCGCTGATTTTGTTTGCACTGCAGCATTTTCACGCTAATCATTGCACCGATTTCCCGTCCCTTCCGCTGCTGGAGCCCAGTCCTTGGCCATCACGAAGATCCTCGTCGCCAACCGGTCAGAAATCGCCATCCGCGTCTTTCGCGCGGCCAACGAGCTGGGCCTCAAAACCGTGGCGATCTGGGCCGAGGAAGACAAATATTCGCTGCACCGTTTCAAGGCCGACGAAAGCTACCAGGTCGGGCGCGGCCCGCATCTGGCCAAGGATATGGGGCCGATCGAGAGTTATCTGTCCATCGAGGAGGTGATCCGCGTCGCCAAGCTTTCGGGCGCCGATGCCATCCACCCCGGCTACGGGCTTCTGTCCGAAAGTCCCGAATTCGCCGAGGCCTGCGCGCAGGCCGGCATCACCTTCATCGGGCCGAAGCCGGACACGATGCGCCGCCTCGGCAACAAGGTCGCGGCACGCAATCTCGCCATCGAGGTCGGCGTGCCGGTTATTCCCGCCACCGATCCGTTGCCGGACGATATGGAGGCGGTCAAGAAACTGGCCAAGGAGATCGGCTATCCGGTGATGCTGAAGGCCTCCTGGGGCGGCGGCGGGCGCGGCATGCGCGCCATCCGCTCCGAGGCGGATCTCGCCCGCGAGGTGACGGAAGGCAAGCGCGAGGCGAAGGCCGCCTTCGGCAAGGACGAGGTCTATCTCGAAAAGCTGATCGAGCGCGCCCGCCACGTCGAGGTGCAGGTGCTCGGCGACACGCATGGCAATGTCGTGCACCTGTTCGAGCGCGACTGCTCGATCCAGCGCCGCAACCAGAAGGTCGTCGAGCGGGCGCCCGCGCCCTATCTCGAAATGGCGCAGCGCGAGGAGCTTTGCGGCTACGCGCTGAAGATCGCGCGCGAAACCAGCTATATCGGCGCCGGCACGGTCGAGTTCCTGCAGGATGCGGATACCGGAAAATTCTATTTCATCGAGGTCAACCCGCGCATCCAGGTCGAGCATACCGTCACCGAACAGGTGACCGGCATCGACATCGTCAAGGCGCAGATCCACATCCTCGACGGCTTCGCCATCGGCACGCCGCAATCGGGCGTGCCGGCGCAGAAGGACATCAGGCTGAACGGCCATGCCTTGCAGTGCCGCATCACCACCGAGGACCCCGAGCACAATTTCATCCCGGACTATGGCCGCATCACCGCCTATCGCGGCGCCACCGGCTTCGGCATCCGGCTGGATGGTGGCACCGCCTATTCCGGCGCGGTCATCACCCGCTTCTACGATCCGCTGCTGGAGAAGGTGACGGCCTGGGCGCCGACGCCGGCCGAGACGATCGCCCGCATGAACCGGGCGCTGCGCGAATTCCGCATCCGCGGCGTCGCCACCAACCTCACCTTCCTCGAAGCGATCATCAACCACCCGAGCTTCGCCGACAATTCCTACACGACCAAGTTCATCGACACGACGCCGGAGCTGTTCCAGCAGGTCAAGCGGCAGGACCGCGCCACCAAGCTGCTCAATTACCTGGCCGATGTCAGCGTCAATGGCCACCCCGAGACGCGCGGCCGGCCGATGCCGAAGGCCGATGCGGCGGCACCCGTCGTGCCTTACCTCAACGGCAACGTGCCCACCGGCAGCAAGCAGAAGCTCGACGTGCTCGGCCCGGAAAAATTCGCCGGCTGGATGCGCGAGCAAAGGCAAGTGCTGGTCACCGACACGACGATGCGCGATGGCCACCAGTCGCTGCTGGCGACCCGCATGCGCACGCACGACATTGCCAATATCGCCGGCACCTATGCGCGCGCCCTGCCACAGCTTCTGTCGCTCGAATGCTGGGGCGGCGCGACCTTCGACGTCGCCATGCGCTTCCTCACCGAGGATCCGTGGGAGCGGCTGTCGCTGGTGCGCGAGGCTGCGCCCAACTTGCTGCTGCAGATGCTGCTGCGCGGCGCCAACGGCGTCGGCTACACCAACTATCCCGACAATGTCGTGCAGCATTTCGTCAAGCAGGCGGCTGCCGGCGGCATCGATCTGTTCCGCGTCTTTGACTGCCTGAACTGGGTGGAGAACATGCGCGTCGCCATGGACGCGGTCGGCGCCGAGGGCAAGCTGTGTGAGGCGGCGATGTGCTACACCGGCGACATCCTCGATCCGGCGCGGGCCAAATACGATCTGAAATACTATGTCGGCCTGGCCAGCGAATTGCAGGCCGCCGGCGCCCACATCATCGCCGTCAAGGACATGGCCGGCCTGTTGAAGCCGGCGGCCGCCCGCGTGCTCTTCAAGGCGCTGCGCGAGGCGACCGACCTGCCGATCCATTTCCACACACACGACACGTCAGGCCTGTCGGCGGCGACGGTGCTGGCGGCGGTGGAGAGCGGCGTCGACGCCATCGACGCGGCGATGGACGCCTTCTCCGGCAACACGTCGCAGCCTTGCCTGGGCTCGATCGTCGAGGCGCTGAAGGGCACCGAGCGCGACCCCGGCCTCGACCCGCAATGGATCCGCAAGATCTCATTCTATTGGGAAGCGGTTCGCAACCAGTACGCCGCCTTCGAAAGCGACCTCAAGGGGCCGGCCTCGGAAGTCTACCTGCATGAAATGCCGGGCGGACAGTTCACCAACCTCAAGGAGCAGGCGCGTTCGCTCGGACTGGAGACGCGCTGGCACGAGGTGGCGCAGACCTATCACGACGTCAATCTGATGTTCGGCGACATCGTCAAGGTGACGCCGTCGTCCAAGGTCGTCGGCGACATGGCGCTGATGATGGTGAGCCAGGACCTGACCGTTGCCGATGTCGAGAACCCGACCAGGGACATCGCCTTCCCGGATTCGGTCGTCTCGATGCTGCGTGGCGATCTCGGCCAGTCGCCCGGCGGTTGGCCGGCGGCGTTGCAGAAGAAGGCGCTGAAAGGCGACAAGCCGATCACGGCCCGGCCCGGCTCGCTGCTCAAGCCCGCCGATCTCAAGGCCAGCCGCAAGGAGATCGAGGAGAAGCTGGAGCGCAAGCTCTCGGAATACGAATTCGCTTCGTGGCTGATGTATCCGAAAGTGTTCACCGACTTTGCCGGTGCGCAGGAAACCTACGGCCCGGTCAGCGTCCTGCCGACGCCGACCTATTTCTACGGCATGAAGTCGGAAGACGAGATCTTCGTCGACATCGAGAAGGGCAAGACGCTGGTGGTGCGATGCCTTGCCATCGGCGATGTCGACGACAAGGGCATGGTCACCGTGTTCTTCGAGCTCAACGGCCAGCCGCGGCGCATCAAGGTGCCGGACCGGGCGCATGGGGCGTCGGCCGCCAAGGCGCGCCGCAAGGCGGAGCCTGGCAACGAGGCGCATGTCGGTGCACCGATGCCGGGCGTGGTTTCGGCGCTTTCGGTTGCCATCGGCCAGGCGGTGAAGGCCGGTGACGTGCTGCTCTCCATCGAGGCGATGAAGATGGAGACGGCGCTGCATGCCGAGCGCGACGGCACCGTCGCCGAGGTGCTGGTCAAGGCGGGCGACCAGATCGATGCCAAGGATTTGTTGATCGCGTTCGCCTGAGAGCCGGCAAGGAGCAGGCAGGCTGTCGGCTTCTGTCGGCAGCCCTTCTGTCTTGTTCGATAACAGCTTGACCCGCCGCCGCCGGTCGGGCATCGAACCGGCTCAAATTTGCCGCCGTCTTTCGCCGAGTCGCGGCCCAGAACCAATTTGGAGAAAAACATGGCCGACGATATCACCGAGACCAGCCAGACTGTTGCCGCCGGCCAACTGCGTGCCCTCATCGAGCGCATCGAGCGGCTCGAGGAAGAGAAGAAGACGATCGCCGACGACATCAAGGAAGTGTTCGCCGAGGCCAAGGGCACCGGTTTCGACACCAAGGCGATCCGCACCATCATCCGTCTGCGCAAGAAGGACCAGGCCGAGCGCCAGGAAGAGGACGCCATCCTCGATCTCTACATGGCCGCGCTCGGCATGGTGTGAGGCGCTTGGCCGGAAACCGGCGGCTTCTCATCACGAGAGCGATGCTCCGCGCTTGCGCAGGACTTATCGATGAACGAGACCGTTGTTGAAATCCGAAGATACTCCGGGGAGATCGAGCGGCATCAGCACGACTACCCCCAAGTGATCCTGCCCATTTCCGGAGTACTTGAAATCGATCTGGGGCATCATTCAGGACGGGTTTCGGGCAGCACTGGCGCTTTTGTTTCTGCCGGTTGCCAGCACGCGTTCTACGCCAAGCAGTCCGACTCGTTCGTTGTCCTCGACCTGCCGTCCCGCCCCGGCCTCCCGGCGCTGGATGAAGACATACCCGCATTTTTTGCGATCGGCCGGGAGGTTCATGGCCTGATCGACTACATGGCGGTGCTGGCGGCATCGCAGGAGCTTTCCGCCTCGCTTCGACGCGCCTGGTCCACATTGCTGCTGGATCGCATCGCTTCTCCCAGGGATCGTCCGGGTCGCGCAGAGCTTGCTGTCAGAAGAGCCACGGCGTTCATGGAACGAAAGCTTGCCGACCCAATCCGCATTGCCGATATCGCAGAAGCGGCAGGGATGAGCCCAACCCGTCTGCATGAAGCCTTCACCAGACGGCGCGCGACCACTCCGCACGCGCATTTGGTTGCGATGCGCCTCGATGCGGCTGAACGGATGCTTGCCGATCCGCGCCTTTCCATCGCGGATATCGCGGTTTTCAGTGGTCACTCTGACCAGAGCGCCTTGACGCGCGCAATGCGGCGGGAGCGAAACTCAACCCCGGCCGACGTTCGCCGAAATCTGCTCGGAAGAACGGGAGGAAAAGCCTAAAATCCGGAAAGTTTTGCCGAGATATCGGCCTCGCGCGGCGCTACGGATGCGAAAATTTAGCGTGTGTGAGGATCACTGATATGGATTTGACTCGCTTCAAAGTGCTGACATTCGATGTCTATGGCACGCTGATCGACTGGGAAACCGGCATTTGGAACGCGCTTCAGCCGCTTTTGAGCCTGGCAAATCGCGAAATCAGCCGAGACGAAGCGTTAGAAACCTATGGCGATATAGAGACGCGGCAGGAAGCCGAAACGCCTTCCTTACACTACAGAACACTGTTGGCGGCAGTGCACGCAAGACTCGCTCGGCATTGGGGAATTGCCGCCCAGCCTGATCTGCATGAACGTTTCGGTACGTCGGTGCCCGATTGGCCCGCCTTTCCGGATTCCAGGGAGGCGCTGGCCTATCTGAAACAGCACTTCCGTTTGGTCGTATTATCCAATGTCGACGGCCAGAGTTTCGCGGCTTCAAACCGCAAGCTCGGTGTGAGCTTCGATGCCGTTTACACGGCGGAAGACATAGGCAGCTACAAGCCGGATCTGGGCAATTTTCGTTTCCTGTTCGACAGGCTGAAGCAGGATCTGGGCATTCAGCGGGACGAAGTCCTTCATGTGGCTCAGAGTCTGTTTCATGATCATGCGCCGGCAGAAAGCATCGGGCTCGCCAGCGTTTGGATTGACCGCAGATTTGGGATGGAGGGGCCAGGTGCAACGAAGCGTCCTCTTGCCCAGCCGAAGGTCGGAGGTCATTTTCCAACCTTGGCAGAATTTGCCGCTATGCATCGCGCAGCGAATGAGAAGCATTGATCCCGTTCGGCAGATACAGGCGACGAGATGTGACGGTCCGCGCCGTCTTCGGGCGAGACCAAATGCGGCATTTGCCGCATCGGCCGTCTGATGGCATTTTCTGCGTTTGCGTTGCGCACGGACCCAAATGTCCGCTACGCTACGGGTTCTCAAAACGCCATCACATGACTCGCCAAAACGAATTTCGAAACAGTCTCGGGCAACGGGGCAGCCGGCCATGAACGAACTCGACTTCGGTGGCCGCCGTGCCTCGGAGTTCCGTCATCGCGGCTTCTGGGCGCTGTTCGCCGAGCGGCATCCGGAAGAGAGAGCCCGGCTGGCGCGGCGCGGACCCTGGTTCTGGCAGCGCGGGCTGCCCGACTTCGCTTTGGTCATTTCCATGTATGTCGCGCCGGCGCAGAACCATGTCGGCGTCTTCTTCGGCCGCAACGAGAAGTTCGGCGCCACGCAAAGCTGGTCGCGGTTGAAGCCGTTCCAGCCGGCGATCGAAGAGAGGCTTAAGCTCAGGCCGGAGCAAAGCTGCGAGGGGCTCGGCATCAATTCGATGTGGCGGGTCAACTGCTTTGCCGTGGACAATTGGCCTGCCATGACCGACTGGCTGGTGACGGAATGCTCGCGCGTCGAGCGCGCCGTCGCCGAAGTGCTTGGACAGGGGTAGGGCGCCGTTGTCCCCGGAAGGCGTCGGATCTTTCTTCCGCTCGCGCTGGCTTGGCCAAGTGCCGATCGACCGGCTGTTCTGGCGCGACATGCTGCTGGTCGGGACGGCGATCAGTATTGCCTCGTCCGTGGTCGCTCTGATTCTGCTTGGGCTGAAGATGCCGCTCGGGCTCGTGCTGGCGGTGCATTTCGCGCCGGTGCCCTACAACATCTTCCTCACCATTGCGGTCTGGCGGACGGCCGAGCAATCGGGCGCCAAAGCCTCGCTGATGCTGCTGGGCTCGGCTCTCTGGCTCATCGCCATGGTGGTGGTCTAAGCTGGCGTCACGAAAAAGGGCGGCCGAAGCCGCCCTTTGCAGAAAACCTACAGGATGCCGATCAGGCCGCCGGCTCGAATGTCAGCGCCACGCCGTTGATGCAGTAGCGCAGGCCGGTCGGCGGCGGGCCGTCCTCGAAGACGTGGCCGAGATGGCTGCCGCAGCGCGAGCAATGGCATTCGGTGCGGACCATGCCATAGCTGCGGTCGACGGTGGTTTCGATCGAGCCGGGAACCGGGTCGTTGAAGCTCGGCCAGCCGGTGCCGCTCTCGAACTTCAGCTTGGATTCGAACAGCGGCTGGTCGCAGCCGACGCAGGAAAATGTGCCGGCGCGCTTCTCGTAGAGCAAGGCGCAGCTGCCCGGCCGCTCGGTGCCGTGGTTGCGCATGACCGCGTATTGCTCCGGCGTCAGCCGGGCGCGCCATTCGGCATCGGTGCGGGTGACGGGGTAGGTGTGGGTGTCCATTTGATCTCCTCAGCCTTGGCGGCTCGTTCTTCGTTGCAACCTCATATTCGCAACAAATAGGCATTTGTTACAAGGTTTGCCCGCATTCTCGCTCGCCATCATCATCCTATCGCCGCGAGATAGCGCGCGACAGAGGTGGCCAGGGCCGTTTTGCCACCGCCGATGATGTTCAGGTCCCACCACGCGCCGCGGATATCGTCGAAGTCGAACGGTTCCAATGCCGCCGCGATACGGCGCACGGCCGTCGCGTTGAGCGGTATCTGGTTGGGATAGCTGTACATGAAGCTGACATGGCGGCGCGTCGGCGTCACCTGCACGGTGTCGCCGGTGAGCAGCGCGTTGCCGCCCTGGCGCTGCCAGTGCAGCACCTGGCTGCCGGCAAAATGGCCGCCGCAGCGGACGAGCGTGAGAGACGGATTGAGGGCCAGCGTCTCGCCTTGCCAGCTGACGATCGAGCGATGCGGTCGCATGATCCATTGGCGGTCGTCGGCGTGTAGATAGATCGGCACGCCGTCAAACGCGTCACTCCATTCGCCCATCGCCGAATAGAAATGGCAATGCGAGATGGCGATGGCCGCCAGGCCACCGCGCCGGGTGATCTCGGCCACGGCCTCGTCACTGACCATCGAGACGCAGTCCCACAGCACATTGCCGTGCGGCGTCTGCACCAGTTGCGCCCGCTGGCCGATGGCGAAGCGCGGCTCGATGCCGAAGCCGAGCACGCCGGCATCGTCCCGCATCACCAGCCGATGCCCGGCAGCGAGATCCTGCGGTGTAGCCCAGGCTTGGCCTTCCCAGCGCACATACTGCCGCTCATCCTCACAGACCGGGCAGTGCTGCGGCGGTGTTTCCGTCGCCGCGAACTGGACGCCGCATTGCAGGCAGAGGAAGCTGGTCATGGAGGCTCCGGAATTGCTCAGTGCTTTCTGGAAAGCTGCTTCGTCGCGGCTTCGAGCCCGGCCAGCGTCAGCGGGAACATGCGGCCGCCGAAGATGTCGCGGATCATCGTGATGGAATGGGTGTAGCCCCAGTTCTTCTCGCTCTCGGGGTTCAGCCATACCGCATTCGGCCATTGCTGCAGCAGGCGGCCGAGCCAGACGGCGCCGGCCTCCGGATTCCAATGCTCCACCGAGCCGCCGGGGTGGGCGATCTCGTAAGGGCTCATCGAGGCGTCGCCGACGACGATCACCTTGTAGTCGGGGCCGTATTTGTGGAGGAGGTCTGATGTCGGGATCACCTCGGCATGGCGGCGGCGGTTGTCCTTCCAGACGCCTTCGTAGAGGCAGTTGTGGAAGTAGAAATATTCGAGCTGGCGGAATTCGGCACGCGCCGCCGAAAACAGCTCCTCGACACTTTTGATGTGATCGTCCATCGAGCCGCCGACATCGAAGAACATCAAAAGCTTCACCGCGTTGCGCCGTTCGGGCCGCGTCTGCACGTCGAGATAGCCGTGCTCGGCGGTGGCGTGGATGGTGCCGGGCAGGTCGAATTCCTCCTCGGCACCCTCGCGCACCCATCGGCGCAGCCGCTTCAGCGCGATCTTGATGTTGCGCGTGCCAAGCTCGACGGCATCGTCGAAATTGCGGAACTCGCGCTTGTCCCAGACCTTCACCGCGCGCCGGTTGCGGCTTTCGTGCTGGCCGATGCGCACGCCTTCGGGATTGTAGCCATAGGCGCCGAAGGGCGAGGTACCGCCGGTGCCGATCCATTTCGAACCGCCCTGGTGGCGGCCTTTTTGTTCCTCAAGCCGCTGCTTCAGCGTCTCCATCAGCTTTTCGAAACCGCCGAGCGCCTCGACCAGCTTTTTCTCTTCCTCGGTCAGGTGCTTTTCGGCGAGCCGGCGGAGCCATTCCTCGGGAATATTGGCGACGTCGACCGCATGCGGCCCGCCCAGCGCTTCAATGCCCTTGAAGACATGCGCGAACACCTGGTCGAAGCGGTCGATGTGGCGCTCGTCCTTCACCAGGGCAGCACGGGCCAGATAGTAGAAACCCTCGACGTCGTAGTCGACCAGCCCGGCTTCCAGCCCTTCCAGCAGCGACAGATATTCCCGGAGCGAAACGGGAACGCGCGCGGCCTTCAGTTCGAGGAAGAAGGGGATGAACATTTCTATCTACAGCACATCATACTCGATGAAGCCAGTGCGGCGCGCCACGTGGTCGTAGAGTTTGCGCGCGGTTGTGTTGGTCTCGTGCGTCATCCAGTAGACATTCTTGACGCCGATTTTTTCCGCCGAGTCTTTCACCGCCTTGATCAGAGCCGCGCCGATGCCCTTGCCGCGCACATCCGGGTCGGCGAACAGGTCCTGCAGGTAGCAGTTGTTTTTCTCCGACCAGCCCGAGCGGTGGTAGAGATAGTGGGTAAGACCGACGGCCTTGCCGTCAAGCGTGGCGATAAACCCCTTCGGCTCGAATTCGGCTTCTGTGAACAGCCGCTTCCAGGTCACGGCATAGACCTCTTCCGGCAGCCTGGTTTCATAGAAGGTGAGGTAGTCGGTCCACAGGCGCTTCCAGTCGGCGTGGTCGGACTGCGCGAGCGGGCGGACAACAATCTCGGACATTTCATCTCCTCCAAAGGGTTGTGGCCGAAGCTGCCTTCCTGCCCGGCCGGCAGCAACGGTCCACGGAAGGGGAAAGCGCTATTGCTGCCTGCCTATTGCTGCCTTCTGGCCATGAAGGCCAGCCGCTCGAACAGGTGCACGTCCTGTTCGTTCTTCAGCAGCGCGCCATGCAGTTTGGGCAGGGCGTTCTTCGGGTCGGCGCGCAAATCCTCTGGCGCGATGTCGTCGGCGACCAGCAGGCGGATCCAGTCGAGCGCCTCGGAGGTCGACGGCTTCTTCTTCAGGCCAGGCACCTCGCGGATCTCGTAGAACTGGGTGAGCGCTGCCCGTACCAGATTCTGCTTGATGCCGGGATAATGGACGTCGACGATCCTGTGCAGCGTGTCGACGTCGGGAAAGCGGATGTAGTGGAAGAAGCAGCGGCGCAGGAAGGCGTCCGGCAGTTCCTTTTCGTTGTTGGAGGTGATGATGACGATCGGCCGCACCGCTGCGCGGATGGTCTCGCTGGTCTCGTAGACGAAGAACTCCATCCGATCGAGTTCCTGCAGCAGGTCGTTGGGGAATTCGATGTCGGCCTTGTCGATCTCGTCGATCAAAAGCACGGCCTTTTTGTCCGCCGCGAACGCCTCCCACAGCTTGCCGCGCTTGATGTAGTTCTTGATGTCGTTGAACCTGGCATCGCCGAGCTGGCTGTCGCGCAGCCGCGAGACGGCGTCATACTCGTAAAGACCCTGCTGCGCCCGCGTCGTCGATTTGACGTGCCATTCGATGAGATCGAGGCTGAGCGCCGCCGCCACCTGTCGGGCAAGCTCAGTCTTGCCGGTGCCGGGCTCGCCCTTGACCAGCAGGGGCCGCTCCAGCGCGATCGCCGCGTTGACGGCCACCATCAGATCCTTGTCGGCGACATAAGCCGCCGTGCCTTCGAAACGCATTTTTGCTCCTTGGTTCATGCCATGAGCGTAAGGATGCCGGTCAGCCTGTGCAAGGGTGAGCCGGCTGCGACGCGAATGGGCTTGAAACCCAGGGTCAGAATTATCCGTTGATGCAGCAAGGCCGCTTGGCAGGCCGAAGGGCGTCGGCATGAATGAATCAGGCAAGACAGCACTACAGATCACTGTCGCGGTGCTGGCGGCCACGCCGGTCCTGGTCGGCATCGAGGGTATCCTGTCCGGGCCGGAATTCCTGCACGCCATCCGTCCATGGCCGGTCGATCTCGACAGCCATTTCCGCTTCCTGTCGGGGTTTTTCCTGGCCTTCGGCATTGCCTGGTACAGCTGCATTCCCGGCATCGAGACCAAGACCGAGCGGTTCCGGCTGCTTGCCGCCTGCACGTTCACCGGCGGACTGGCGCGTCTTGCTTCGCTGATTCTGGTTGGCGCACCGTCGGCGGGACACATCGCCGGCCTCTGCATCGAACTGCTGGCGGTGCCGGCGCTGGTCTGGTGGCAGGGGCGTGTCGCGAATAAAGCCGCCGAGGGTGCCCAGCTCACTGGCGCTTAGGCAACCAGCGGCCTATATTGGGGAGGACGGTCTGTGCTTCCCGGCAGGAGAACATTTTCCCCGGGGCCTTAACGATCCTTAGGGAGCTGTCCCTGGGAAGACCCGTGGGTTTTCTCACACGGCGCCCACCTACTTTGTAGGTTCCCGGGATCGCTCTCTCCACCGGTTGTGTGGATCGTCACTTCTTGCAGCGCATCCATGCATTGCGGTGGATGATGCGGTGGAAAACGTCGCTCCCAAAACGCCATCCCGATCCGGCCTTTTCTATCGTCCGCGCATGACATCTCTCAAAGACCAGAAAAAACAGCTGCGGCTCCAGGCGCTTGGACGCCGCGATGCGCTTGATGAATTCTGGCGGGTGGAGGTGGCGCTCGAAATGGCCGAGACGGCGCGCGATCATTTCGCCATCGAGCCCGGCCAGATCGTCTCCGGCTTCTGGCCGATGCGTTCGGAAGTCGACGTCAGGCCGCTGATGTTCGCCTTGCGCGAACAGGGCGCCAGGCTTTGCCTGCCTGCCATTCTCGACAAGACCACGATCGTCTTTCGCGAACTGGTGCGCGGCGCGCCGATGGTCGACATGGGCTTCGGCACGGTCGGGCCCCACGAAGAGGCCGAGGTGCTTGATCCCGAGGTGATGCTGGTGCCGCTCGCCGCCTTCGACGCGCGCGGCCACCGTATCGGCTATGGCGCCGGCTATTACGACCGCGCGATCGCGAAACTCGTCGACAAGGGACATGCGCCCCGGCTGATCGGCATCGCCTTCGACTGCCAGGAGGTGGCGCAGGTTCCAGACGAGAACCATGACGTGGTCATCCCGGAAATACTGACCGAGAGCGGGTTGCGCCGCTTCACGCCAAAATTGTAGATAATGGAGGCATGATCTTTTCGCGGATGTCATGCAGCTTTTGCTTCGCTGACTTTCGGTGCGGGATCATATGAGACTTCTCTTCCTCGGTGACATGGTTGGCAAGACGGGACGCACGGCAGTGTGGGAGCAACTGCCTGGGCTGATCTCGGATTTCAAACTCGATTTCGTCATCGTCAATGGCGAGAATGCAGCCGGCGGCTTCGGTATCACCGAAGAGATCTTTCGCGAGACGATCGCGGCGGGCGCCGATGTCGTCACCACCGGCAACCATGTGTGGGACCAGCGCGATGCGCTGGCCTTCGCGCCGCGTGAAGAACGCTTCCTGCGCCCCTCCAATTTTCCCAGGGGTACGCCGGGGCGCGGCTCCGGCGTCTATATCGCCAGGAGCGGAGCGCGCGTGCTGGTCGCCAACATCATGGGCCGGGTGTTCATGCATCCCGAACTCGACGATCCGTTCCAGGCCGGGGAGCGCGAGCTTGCCGCCTGCCCGCTCGGCGAACAGGCCGATGCGGTGGTGATCGACTTCCACGCCGAGGCGACTTCGGAAAAGATGTGCTTCGCGCATTTCGTTGACGGCCGCGCCAGTCTGGTCGTCGGCACCCACACCCACCAGCCGACCGCCGATCACCAGATCCTCAATGGCGGCACCGGCTATCTGTCGGATGCCGGCATGTGCGGCGACTATGATTCCTCGCTCGGCATGGACAAGGAGGAGCCGCTCAACCGGTTCCTGTCGAAAGTGCCGAAAGGGCGCTTCGAGGCGGCGACCGGACCGGCGACCTTGTGTGGGGTCGGTGTCAATATTTCCGATCGTACCGGGCTGACCGAGAAGATCGCGCCGTTTCGTCGCGGGCCGCGATTGGAAGAAACGGCTCCGTCCTTCTGGTCATGACATTGATATAGGGGTTCGCAGTACCTAATTGCCGGCGACACTGCTCTAGATCGTAGGGGACGACCTCCATGCAGCTTATTGAATTCCTGGCGCCGCATTTTCAATTTGTTTCCGATCCAACCGCATGGGTCGCCTTGCTGACGCTGGTGGTGCTCGAGATTGTGCTCGGCATCGACAATCTGATCTTCATCTCGATCCTGACCAACAAGCTGCCGGAAGCGCAAAGGGCCCGCGCCCGCCGGCTTGGTATCTCGGCGGCGCTGATCATGCGGCTGGTGCTGCTGGCCACCATCTCGATCATCGTCCAGCTGACGACGCCGGTCTTCACGGCCTTCGGCCATGGCTTCTCGTGGCGCGACTTGATCCTGATCGCCGGCGGCCTGTTCCTGGTGTGGAAGGCGACCAAGGAAATCCATCACACGGTCGATCCCGACGATCATCAGGACACGATGCTGGGCGAGACGCTCAAGATCTCGCTCGCCGGCGCGATCTTCCAGATCCTGCTGCTCGACCTCGTTTTCTCGATCGATTCCATCATCACCGCCGTCGGCATGACCGACGAGATCGCCATCATGTACATCGCCGTGATCGTGGCTGTCACCGTCATGATGCTGGCGGCGGGACCGCTGGCCAATTTCATCGCCAAGAACCCCAGCATCGTCATGCTGGCGCTGGGCTTCCTGCTGATGATCGGCATGACGCTGATCGCCGACGGCATGGGCTACCACGTGCCCAAGGGCTACATCTACGCTGCGATGGGTTTCTCGGCCCTGGTCGAAGGGCTCAACATGCTGGCGCGGCGGCGCAGGAAAGCGAAGCCCGGCGACGGCCATTGAGACGGGCGTGCCGGGGCATCTAGCGCCCCGGCACCCCCTTCGGGTGGCGGTCACCGATCAGGCCCAGTGTCAGGCCCTGTTCCAGCCAGGCCTTGGCGCCGGCCAGCACAAGCGTGAAGCCGCCGGTCGAGCCGATCGCTTCCTTCACCTGCTCGTCGGCCGTGCCGGCGAAGCCGAAGTTACGGACCTCGAGAAAGGTGGCCTCATCAGGCATTTCGGTGAAGTTCCAGACCACCGTGGTCGGCGGATCGCTCCACCGCATGACGATCTTTTCGTTCGTCACGATTTCGCTGACCTTGGCGGTCGTCGAGACACCGTACATGCGCCATTCCCAGCGGACCTCCTTGCCGCTGTCCAGCCGGCCGCTGCCATGGGTGAACCAGAATTTGGTGGTGATGGCCGGATCGACAATGGCCTCGAACACCTCGGCGACAGGCCGCCGGATCAGCATGCCGGCCTCGGCTGTTGGGGTTTCGCGGATCTCCATGGCAGTCTCCTTTCTGGTCTTGGCGCTCACCAGGCGTCGGGCTCGCGCAGCATGTGAACGATGCTGGCCGGATTGGTGATCCAGCCGCCGCGAAAGCCTTCGCCCAAGGGCTCGATGGCATCGCAACGCACGATGCCGGCCTCTGCGAAATGGGCGGCCGCTTTGGTAAAATCGTCGGCGAACAGTTCCAGCCAGATTTCGGCCTGGCTCAACATCGGCGCCTCGTCGATCCACAGCCGGTTCGGGCCGAGCTCGAAGCCAATGGCCGGCGCTTTGGCGATGAACGGCTTCAGCCCGACGATGTCGCGGTAGAAGGCGACCGTCGCCTTATACTGATGCGGCGGCACCTTCATGGCGATGTTGATGCCGCCGGTGATCTTCGCGGTCATTGCTGTCTCCATTGCGCTGCGGTTGGGCTGTCTTCGTGATCTCGGCCAGGTCCGGTCAGGCCAGGTTGACCTGCCAGGAGACGCCGAACCTGTCGTTGAGCCAGGCGAAGCGGCGGCTGAAGCCGTAATTGTCCGGCGGCATCAGAAATCCGCCATCCTTCGCCAAAACGTCGACGATGCGGTTCAACTCCTCTTCCGAGGAACAGTCGACATAGAACGAGAGCGACGGCGTGAAAGTGAAAGCGTGGTGCACGGGACTGTTGAAGACCATGACCTCCAGGCCGGCGATGGAGGCGCGCGCCAGCTTCAGTGTCCCTTGCGGGCCATCCTCGCCTGCGCCATAGCGGGTGATGTCGAGGATGCCGCTGCCGGGAATGGTCTCGCAATAAAGAGCCATTGCCTCCTCGGCCTTGCCCTCGAACATCAGGAACGGCGTTGCTTTCGTCATAGCGGGCCTCCGTTTTCCTCACTCAGACATTGGTCTCGTTGGCGGGTTCGCCCTTCATTTCGCTGCGGTAATAGCCGTCGCGCAGATTGATGCCGTATTCGACATAGGCCTTCATGCAGGCCAGCATCTGCGACCAGCCCTCGCAGTTGAGGTAGGATTTCTTCAGCCCGACCGCGCCCTCCTGCCAGCCGCTCTCGGCGATGGTGACGAAGGTGCCGCCATCGTCCAGCGGCTCGAAATTCATCTCGATACGCGTCTTGTAGGCCGGCTTGCCGTCGGCGTCCGTGGCGTCCCAGCGCAGCACGATGCGGCTGTCCTTGACCACTTCGTCGACCTCGACCGGCACCTTGCCCCACCAGACGACGCCGACACCGGTTTGCAGCGGCGCGCTGGCGCCGCCGATCGTGGTGAAATAACCGCTCAGCTTCTTCGGGTTGACGACGGCGTCGAAAACTTCGGCGACCGGTCTGCCGATGCGGCCGGAAACGCGGAATCCGAGAGACATATCCACAGCTCCATCCTTGATCGATCGGACGATATGTTATAGAAACATAACATGTCAAGCCGATCGCAAGACGACAATGTTTTCAAGGCGCTGGCGCACCCGCGCCGGCGCGAAATGCTCGATCAGCTGAAGGACGAGCCGAAGACCACCGGCATGCTGTGCGATGCCTTTCCCGACATCGACCGCTGCACCGTCATGCTGCATCTCAAGGTGCTGGAGGAGGCGGATCTGATCGTCGCGCGCCGCGACGGACGCGAGCGCTGGAACCACCTCAATGCGCTGCCGATCAAGCAGATCCACGATCGCTGGATCAGCCAGTATGCCGGCCATGCGCTCAGCATTATCGATCGGCTGAAGTCCGATCTGGAAGCGTGAGCGCTTGCAGCTGTCCTTGTCAGGCTGCCGCAGCACGGTGCGGCTGGACGAATTGAGCCGATTTATCTATAAGCCGGCCGTTCCGACAGAGAACGCCGTGCTTCCGCGGGTTGCACCTGGGACGCTCTGAGATTTTGAATTCGAGCATTTTGCAGAAGGCGAGGCAACGCATCTCGCTGCAGGACGCTCTAGCCGAACACGACAGGGGTGCCATGGCTGGCCATTCACAGTTCAAGAACATCATGCACCGCAAGGGCCGTCAGGATGCGGTGCGGTCGAAAATGTTTTCCAAGCTGGCGCGCGAAATCACCGTGGCCGCCAAGAGCGGCACGCCGGATCCATCGATGAACCCGCGCCTGCGTCTGGCGATCCAGAACGCCAAGGCGGTGTCGATGCCGAAGGACAACATCCAGCGCGCCGTCAACAAGGCGTCGATGGGCGATGCCGAAAATTACGAGGCCGTGCGCTATGAGGGCTATGGCCCGGGCGGCGTCGCCGTCATCGTCGAGGCCTTGACCGACAACCGCAACCGCTCGGCGTCGAATGTGCGCGCGGCCTTCACCAAGGCCGGCGGTGCGATGGGCGAAACCGGCTCGGTGTCCTTCATGTGGGACCGTGTCGGCGAGATCTACTATCCGGCCGCTGCCGGCAGCGCCGACAAGGTCATGGAAGCGGCGATCGAAGCCGGTGCCGACGACGTCGAAAGCGACGAGGAAGGCCACACGATCTATTGCGCCTTCGAGAATCTCGGCGAAGTGTCGAAGGCGCTGGAAGCCTCGCTCGGCGAAGCGGAATCGGTGAAGCTGATCTGGCGGCCGCAGAACAATGTTCCGGTCGACGAGGAGCGGGCCCAGTCGCTGATGAAGCTGGTCGCCACGCTCGAGGACGACGATGACGTGCAAAGCGTCTACGCCAACTTCGAGGTCGATGACGAGACACTGGCCAAGCTCAGCGCGGCGTGATCGGCTGGGATATGAGCGGAGCTCAATCCGATATGAGCGGAGCTCAATCCGATGATATCCCGGCCGACATGAGCGAAACGCCTTTGCCCACCATCCGCATCACCTATTGCACGCAGTGCCAGTGGCTGCTGCGCGCCGGCTGGATGGCGCAGGAGTTGCTCTCCACCTTCGGCACGGATATCGGCGAAGTGACGCTGGTGCCCGGCACCGGCGGCATCTTCACCATCTCCTGCAATGAGGTGCTGGTCTGGGACCGCAAGCGCGACGGCGGCTTTCCGGATGCGGCAAAACTCAAGCAGCTGGTGCGCGACGTGATCGACCCCGATCGCGATCTCGGCCATTCCGACCGCAAGGGCCACACGTCAAAGGGGCACACGCAAGAAGACCCCGCCTGAGCGGAGCCTTTTGCGTTTCATCGACTGCTTTGTTTGACGCAATTCCCAGGGGAAAGCGCGTCAGACCTTTCCTGGAACTGCTTAGAGCAACGCGAAGATGAAGCAGGCCATCGCCACGATTGCGGTGATGGTGCGGACGTGGTTCCACATCACCCATTGGCTCAGATGGTTCGCCCACACGGCGGCGCCGTTGCTGCTGGCCGGGTCGACGGCGGCGAGTGCATCGTTGAGCGGCACGTTGAAGACCATGGTCACGATTGGGTTGCCAATCACGTAGATCACCGCGCCGGCGAGCAGCCAGTACGAGCCGGACTGGGCCCAGCCCATGAAAGCGGCGGCGACAAGCACCAGACAGATGAGGCCGGTGCCGAAAAGCGCCGTCATGAAAGTCGGCGTGATCACCGTGATGTTGATCGAATTCATCGCGGCGATGCCTTGCGGGACAGGCAGCCGGGCAAGTGCCGCCATGACGAAATTGGAAAAGGCGAAGAACACGCCGCCGACGAGGCCCGAACCGATCGCGGCGATGATGGTGAGGGCGGGAACAAGCTTGATCATCTCAGTTACTCCAGATGCCGCTAGCGGCGGTTTCGGTTGCGTAGGCGGAAAAGTCTTTCGGCGCACGGCCGAGCACGCGCTGGACGCCGTCGGTGAGCGACTCGTTGCGGCCGTCGAGCACCTGAGTGAACAGCTCATTGAGCAGCCAGACGATTTCGGGTGGCAGTTCGTACGACGTGACAGCGGCGGTGAACTCGTCATTCGAAATCCTGACAAAGCGGATGTCGCGTCCTGCCGCCTTGGCGATCTCGGCGACCGCGTCGGTGAAGCTCAACAGCCGCGGCCCCGTCAGCTCATAGAGCTGGCCGACATGACCGGGCTCAGTCAGCACCGCTTCGGCGGCGTCGGCGATGTCGTCGACATCGACAAAGGGTTCACCGACAGGTCCGACCGGCAGTGCAACCTCGCCCGCCAGCAGCGGCTCGACGAGAAAGCCCTCGCTGAAATTCTGCGAGAACCAGGCGCAGCGCAGGATCGTCCAGTCGGCCCCGGAAGCCTTCAGCATCTCTTCGGCGCGCTGCGCCTCGTGCTCGCCGCGGCCCGACAAAAGCACCAGCCGGCGAACGCCATTCGCAACGGCAAGGCGGGCGAAGGCACCGACCACTTCGGCGGCGCCCGGCACGGCGATGTCGGGATAGTAGCTGATGTAGACCGCGCTGACGTCCTCGAGTGCGGGAGCCCAGTCGCGGGAACTTCCCAGTCGAAACGCGGCGTGGCGGAACGGGAGCCGATCCGCACCGGAATGCCGCGCGCCGTCAGCCGCTCGGCAAGACGGCGGCCGGTCTTGCCGGTGCCGCCAAGGATCAGAATTGGTTTGGTGTCGGTCATGGTGGTTTTCCTCGGTTTGAAAACATGAGCAATCCTCACATTTGCAAAACGTGATAAACCCTCGTATTTTGTGAGTCAAGCCATTTTCCCGGCGATTGTGCCGAATGCGTTGTTGGAGACAGTCATGGAAGGCACGCCGGCCAACGAACAGATCGCTTCGCCACGGCGGGCGCCAAGCCAGCAGCGCAGCCGCGAGCGGGTGGAGCGCATGCTGGCCGCCGCCTCGGCGCTGATCACCGAGCAAGGCAGCGACGCCATGCGCATGGGCGAGGTCGCGGAGCGGGCAGGGGTGTCGATCGGTTCGCTCTACCAGTTCTTCCCAGACAAACGGGCGATCATCTGGGCGCTGGCCGAGCGCTACACGGCCGAGAGCCAGGCCTGTATCTCGGCCGCGCTCAAGGATGTCAGCGACGTCGAAGTCCTGCGGCGGGCTTTCTCGGAGCTGGTCGATATCTACTACGGGCTGTTCCTGGCCGAGCCGGTGATGCGCGACATCTGGTCGGGCACGCAGGCCGACAAGGCGCTGCGCCAGCTCGAACTCGCCGACAGCCGGGCCAATGCGGAGTTCCTCGTGGTGGTGCTGAAGCGGTTGCGTCCCGACGCCGACCCCGTTGCCCTGGAGACAACGGCATTCCTCGTCTGGCAAATGGGCGAGGCTGCGGTACGGCTGGCCATCTCGGTCGAGCGGCAGGAGGGCGAGAGGCTGGTCGCCGCCTACAAGCGCATGGCGCTGCGGGAACTGGCCGGCGACTGAGTGGCGCCGCGCCCGGTCAGTTTTTCCCCGTTCGACATGACCGACATCGCGCCGCCCGGCGGCTGGTGCTCAAGCCGCCAGGCTTTCGGGCTCAGGCCGGTGATGCGCAGGAACTCGCGGTTGAAGTTCGATTTGCTGAGGAAGCCGGCGTCGAACATGATGCGGGTGATCGGTTCGTCCGTCGTCGCAAGCAGGCGGCGCGCTTCATCGATCCTGTGGTTGTTGACATATTGCGACACGCTCGATCCGTGGATGCGATTGATCGCCGACGACACGTGCCGAGCCGCCTGGCGATGCGGCCAAGGTTGAGATCGACGTCCTTGTAGAGTTCCTTCGACCGCATCAGCGCGTCGACCGCCGCCGCGATCGCGGACTCTTCGCTGGTTGCCGATGGCGTGGTCCGCACCCGAGACGCTTCGTCGTTTTCCTCGTCTTCGTCCGGAGCGGCGGCTTCGCTGGCAACCGCGGCGGCGCCGCCGAGCAGCAACAGCGCCAGCACGTTGCCGCCGGCAATGACCGCGCCGGAATGAGCGCCGCCGGTCCATTGCATGTCGAAACTGATGATGATGTCGGTGATGGGCGATGCGAGGATCGCCACCGCCGTCACCCACAGCGATCGGTAGGACCGCAAGACGCCGTCGAGGCGCGATTCGACGAGGATATCGGGACCGGCCAGCGCCAGCCAAAGAAGCGCCAGCCCATACGACAGGAACACCAGGATGATCGCCGGCCCGACCGGCTCGCGCCAGAAGATCAGCAGCAGGGCAACCAGGCAGGCCGGCAGCAGATGCGGCCACAGCCGTGCCAGGCGATGCTCCGGCCGTTCCTTCGTCAGGCCGCTGAAGGCGATCCAAGCAAGCGGCGCGATCAGCGCCGCCAGCACCGACAGGAACGGCATGACGACCCTGGTATCATAACCCCAGCGAATACCGATCAGCACCGACTGCAGAGCATAGGCCGCCATCAGCAGCATGAAGGCGCCGTTCTCGCGCAGGTCGGCCTCGCTTCGGCGGGCCATCTGCATGAGCAGGATGACGAGCAGCAAGGAGACGACGAACGGCAGGGGAATGAAGATCATGATCGCAGGCGTGGTTCCAGGGCTGGCGGCGACCGACAATGACCCGGATTGCGTTCACGGTCGTCCCGGATCGCGATCGAGGTCGCGGAAATTGACGTTCCCGGTCACTCCGACAACGCCACGGTCCAGGTGGGACCGCCACACATGATCGGAGATATCAATGAAATCCGCAATTCTCGCCCTGCTGTCATTTGCCAGCGCAGCGCTTACGTCGCCAGCAAGCGGTGATGCCGGCAAGACACTCGATCTCGCCGGCGTGAACGCCGTCGTCATTTCGGGCGAAGCCAGTTCCGTCAGGCTCACCACTTCGGCCTCGGGCCCCTACGAGGCAACGATCGGCAGCCGCCGCGAAGGCTGGTTCGCGCGCTGGTATTCGAGCTGGTTCGCCAATGACTGCAGCCTTGCCAGCGACATGAAGCTGGAGGCCTCGACATTGCGTATCGACGTTGCCCCTTCCTCCTGGCTCGATCCCTCGGACTGCAGGGTCGAGATCAGCGCCAACATCCAGCCGGAAAGTTCGGTGTCGATCGACCAGGCGGCACTACAGGCCAACATGGCGGGGAGTTTCTCCACCATCGCCATTTCAAGCAAGGCGGCCGATGTTTCGCTGGACGGACATGCCTCGACCGTCGACCTCGAGGGCGAGGCGCTGAGAGCCAATCTCGCCTTTGGCAGCGTCAGGCAGGACGAAAACATCGCCATCACCGGCAAGGCGCTGGATGCCACGCTGTCTTTCGGCCAGGGGGCCGCGATCAGCTATTCAGTCACCGCGACAGCGTCCTTCGTCGACAGCACGCTTCCCAGCACCGCCGGCGCCAAGCCCTCGGTCGTCATCAAGGGCGACTTTGTCAGGGCCATTATTCGCTGAACAAAAAACCCGCCTCGAAGGCGGGTTTTTGATCTGCGGCAATGCCGAAATGGGCTTAGAGGCCGAAACCTTCGAAACGCTTCTTGAACTTCGACAGGCGACCGCCGCGGTCGAGCAGGGTCTGCTGGCCGCCGGTCCAGGCCGGGTGGGTGGTCGGGTCGATATCGAGGTTCATCGTATCGCCTTCCTTGCCCCAGGTCGAACGGGTCGTGTATTCGGTGCCGTCGGTCATGACGACCTTGATGGTGTGATAGTCGGGGTGAATAGCGCTCTTCATGGTTCGGTTCCTGGCTTGCCGGCGCGGCTGACGGGCATGAGCCTGCGTCGATGCGCCTCTTTTTAAAACTCGAAGCCGCAGCTATTGAGGAGCCACGGCTTCTAAAACGGTCGGCGAGCCTATACATCAGGCGGAATTGAATCACAAGGCCGCGGCAAGCGCATATTGCGGCGCATGAAGCCGAAGCGGCTAGAGGACACACCGAGATGGCGCAATCAAGCAGCGCAGACGAGCGTCGACGCTCGCTCAAGCCGCTCAGGCGCCTGTTCCCCTACATCACGCAATATCGCACGCTGGTCGTCGGCGCCCTCATCTCGCTGGCCATCGCGGCGGCAACGACATTGACGCTGCCGCTGGCGGTACGGCGCATGATCGACCATGGTTTCTCGTCGTCCAGCACCACCTTCATCGCCGAATATTTCGCCGCACTGGTGGCGATGGCCGCCGTGCTGGCGGCGGCATCGGCCGGTCGGTACTATTTCGTCATCACGCTCGGCGAGCGCGTCGTCGCTGATATCCGCCGCGATGTCTTTGCCCATGTGACGACGCTGTCGCCATCCTTCTTCGACACCGCCCAGTCGGGCGAGATCGTGTCGCGGCTTGCCGCTGACACCACGCAGGTCAAATCGGCGGTCGGCGCGACCGCCTCGGTGGCGCTGCGCAACGTAATCCTCGGTCTCGGCGCGGTGGGAATGATGGTCGTCACCAGCCCGAAACTGTCCGGCCTTGTCATTGCAGCCATTCCCGTCATCGTGCTGCCGCTGGTCGCGTTCGGCCGCTCGGTGCGGCGCAAGTCAAGGCAGGCGCAGGACACGCTCGCCGAGGCGACAGCCTATGCCAGCGAGCAGATCGGCGCGGTGCGCACGCTGCAGGCCTTCACCAACGAGAAGCTGGTCACGGGGCGGTTTTCGGATGCGGTGGAGGCTGCCTTCGAGGCGGCGCGCGCCTCGATCTTCGCGCGCTCCTTCCTCACCTTCTTCGCCATCTTCACCATCTTCTCGTCGGTCGTGGCGGTGCTCTGGTTCGGCTCGCGCGATGTGCTCGATGGCACGATATCGCCGGGCACGCTCGGCCAGTTCCTGCTCTATTCGGTGTTCGCCGCAGGCGCACTCGGCGCGCTGTCGGAAGTCTGGGGCGAACTTGCGCAAGCGGCCGGCGCGGCCGAGCGGCTGACCGAGATCCTGGCCGAGAAGCCGGCGATCCAGGCGCCGTCCGAGCCGAAGCCGCTGCCGGCGGTCGCCAAGGGCGCCATCGTCTTCGACGACGTTTCCTTCTCCTACCCGGCGCGGCCCGACCGGGCGGCCGTCCACGGCCTGAGTTTCCAGGTCATGCCCGGCGAGACGGTGGCCATTGTCGGCCCCTCAGGCGCCGGCAAGAGCACGGTCTTTTCGCTGATCCTGCGCTTCTACGATCCCGAAACCGGCAAGATCCTGATCGATGGCGTCGACGTGCGCGAAGCCGATCCGGTTTCGGTGCGCGAGCGCATCGCCATCGTGCCGCAGGACGTCACCATCTTCGCGGCGAGCGCGCGCGACAATATAGGCTTCGGCCGGCCGGGTGCCGGCAATGCCGAGATCGAGGCGGCAGCCAAGGATGCGCTGGCCGACGAATTCATCCTCAAGCTCGAACGCGGCTATGACAGCCAGGTCGGCGAGCGCGGCGTGACGCTGTCCGGCGGCCAGCGCCAGCGCGTGGCGATCGCCCGCGCCATCCTGCGCGACGCGCCGATCCTGCTGCTCGACGAAGCCACCTCGGCGCTCGACGCCGAAAGCGAGACGCTGGTGCAGACGGCGCTGGAGCGGCTGATGCAAGGCCGCACCACGATCGTCATCGCTCACCGGCTGGCAACGGTGCTGAAGGCCGACAGGATCCTGGTCATGGACGGCGGCCGCATCGTCGAGGAAGGCACGCATCAGAGCCTGGTGGCCAAGGGCGGCATCTATGCCAGGCTGGCCAAGCTGCAGTTCGAGACCGGCGCCAGTGCCTTCAGGGGCGCGGCGGAGTAGGCAGGCCTTGTCGGCTTTGCGTTCCCACCCGTGGCCTCACGCGGTTCCATACCGTTTGCGCAGATGATCGGTGAAATGCACGGCGTTGAGCTTTTCGCCGGTGGCGCGTTCGAGCAGGTCCGGGGTCGACCAGCGCGAGCCCTGCGACCATATCTTCTTGCGGCGCCAGTCATTGATGGCGGTGAAATTGCCTTTCGCCAGGTCGTCATCGGCGGATGGATGATCGCGCGTCAGCGCGGCCCATTGCTGCGCCGCCATCATCGCGCCCAGCGTGTAGGACGGGAAGTAGCCGAAGGCGGCGCCCGGCCAGTGCACGTCCTGCATTGGTCCGTCGGCCGGATTGTCCGCCGTGGAGAGGCCGAGATAATCGCGCATCTTGGCGTCCCAGGCCTCGGGCAAATCGGCAACCTCCAGCCTGCCCGACACCAGCTCCTGCTCCAGCTCGTAGCGCAGGATGACATGCAGGGGATAGGTCACCTCGTCGGCGTCGACGCGGATCAGGCCGCGCTCGACACGATGCACATGCGGCAGGAGATCGTCGAGCGACCAGGCCTCGCCGAGATGTTTTTCGACCACCGGCAGCGCCCAGCGCCAGAAGGCGGGATTGCGGCCGATCTGCTTTTCGACGAACAGGCTCTGGCTTTCATGCACGGCCATGCCGCGCGCCTTGCCGAGCGGCCAGTGCGACCAGGCCTTCGGCAGGTTCTGTTCATAGAGCGCGTGCCCGGTCTCGTGCAGCACGCCCATCAGCGCCGACAGGAAATCCGATGTCTTGTAACGGGTGGTGATGCGCACGTCGCTGGGCACGCCGCCGCAGAAGGGATGGTGCGACACCGACAGCGAGCCGTGCGTCAGGTCGAAACCAACCGCTGCCATCATGGCAAGGCCGAGTTCGCGCTGCTTGTCGATCGCGTAGGTGCCTGAGAGCGGCTTCAGCGGATGCTTGCGCAGCCGCGCTTCCTGGATCGCCAGCGCTTCCGGCACGAAGCCTTTGAGGAAGGCTTTCAAATCGGCGAAGACGGGGGTGATGTCGGCGGTGCGGTTGCCGGGGTCGAATTGCTCCATCAGCGCGTCATAGGGGGCGAGGCCGAGCACGTCGGAGCGCAGGGCCGCCTCTTCGCGCACCAGCGCCACCACGCCCTCGAGCGCCGGCTGGAAAGCCGCCCAATCGTTCTTGGCACGCAGATCGCGCCACAGCTGCTCGCAACGCATGCGCGCCGTCGTCTGGCGTTCGACGAATTCCACCGGCAGGCAGGTCAGGTTGGTGTATTGCCGCCGCAGCTCGGCGAGCGCCGCGCGCTGGTCGTCGTCGAGCGCCTCGCCTTCAGCGGCGGCGATCCAGTCGGCGATTTCCGGTGCGGTCGCCCTGCTGTGATACATGCCGGCCAGTGCCGCCATCGCCTCGGCACGCTTTTCGCCGCCGCCGACGGCCATGTGGGTGGCTTCGTCGGCGCCGAGGATGGCCAGCGCATGCTCAAGCGCTTCGAGCTTGTGGCCGAGGTCGTCGAGTTTCTGAAAGGACATGGCGGCTTCCGTGATTGAGGACGGCGCGAAAAGACACCAACGCAAAAGCGTTGGCAACCCTCAGAGCAGTTCACCGTTTCACGGAAACGGCAACCTGCTCTGACTCTTTGTTTTGACGCAAATTCCCAAGGGAAAACCGCTTCACACTTTTCCTGGAATTGCTCTGGATACCGCCCGGCAGATGCAGCTTGCGCAGCCGATGCCACACATGAAATGCTGCCGGCAACGCATGAAGGGGGAGCAAATGATCGCCAATATCCTGGTCGCACTGGTGGCCTTGATCCATGTCTACATCGTCTATCTCGAGATGGTGCTGTGGGACACGCCACGCGGGCACAAGACATTCCGCCTGACGCCTGAATTCGCCAACGCCTCGAAGGTGCTCGCCGCCAATCAGGGCCTCTACAACGGATTTCTCGCAGCCGGCCTGATCTGGGGGCTTTACCTCGGCGCCGCCGGTTTCCAGGTCAAGGTCTTCTTCCTGTTGTGCGTGGCGATTGCCGGCCTCTATGGCGCGGCAACCGTCGGTAGCAAGATCCTGTTCATCCAGACCGTGCCGGCGGTGATTGCCCTGATCGCGATCTGGCTTGGCTGGTAGGCAAGTGGGGCTGGTAGGCAGGCCGGCTGGCGAGGAAAAAGGACGCCCGCGGGATTGGGGTCCCGAAGGCGCCAGGTGGTCCCTTCCTCTTGGACCTCGCCGGATGGCCTCAGCCGTTCGGATAGGTTCCGCCGTCGGCGCCGTCACCCATCAGGAAACCGCTGCCAGTGTCGACCCGCAGCCGCTGGTCGACATTGTCGAGACGGCGCAGCAGGTCATGATATTGCGCGGCCGGTATCCTGCCGTGATCGGACGCGGCTATCTTCTCGGCCGCCTGACCGATGCGGGCGGTGCGCATCTCCAGGCGTTCCGCCACCACCGGGGTGATGCTGTTGGCCTGCCTGGCGTCGACTATGCCCTTATGGACGCCCTGAACCTGTTCGATGAGGGCCTCCACGCGCGGGCCGGTCATGTCGGTCGGATCCGTCGCGTCGAGAGCGCCCTTGTGATGGCCCGCGGCATAGGCGCCGGCGAGCGGAGCGGCGATGAGAATTGCGGCAAGCGTTGCCGTCTTGAGAGATGCTGATGTGCGCATGGGGCGCTTCCTCCTGCTGGGAAGGGGGCGGTCGCGCCGCCTCGCCTTCCGACCGTTTGGGTCGTCCAGTTCCGTCGCGTCGCGATGGGAGGCATCGCCGGCGGTCCTCGGCCCTGAACGGCAAGCTAGGAGCGCTCCGGCGGGAAGTGTAATTAAAAAAAGATAATCTTTTCAGGCCTTGCCGGCTCCGGCCTGCGCCCTAGAGTTGAGCCGACGAACAATTTCGCGTGAGATCGCGTGATGAGAAATCAACGTTCGGTGAGCTTCAGTTCAATGCGGCGGTTCTTATTGCGCGCTTCGTCGGTGTCGGCGGGGTCGAGCGGCTGGAACTCGCCGAAGCCGGCGGCGACAAGCCGGTTGGCCGGCACGCCGTTCTCGATCAGGAACTTGACCACCGAGGTCGAACGCGCCGTCGACAATTCCCAATTGTCGCGATAGCGGCCGGTGCCGGAGAGCGGCTTGTTGTCGGTGTGGCCGTCGACGCGCAGCACCCAGTTGATCTCGGGCGGGATTTCCTTCTGCAGCTCGATGATGGCGTCGGCGAGCTTCTTCATCTCGACCTTGCCGGCATCGTTGATCACCTCGGAGCCGGTCGGGAACAGCACTTCCGACTGGAAGACGAAGCGGTCGCCGACGATGCGGATGTTCTCGCGGTCGGCGAGGATCTCGCGCAGACGTCCGAAGAAGTCGGAGCGGTAGCGATTCAGTTCCTGCACGCGCTGCGCCAGGGCGACGTTCAGCCGCCGGCCGAGATCGGCGATCTTGGTGTTGGAATCGCGGTCGCGGGCCTCGGACACATTGAGTGCGTCTTCAAGGGCGCCGATCTGCTTGCGCAGCGCGGCGATCTGCTGGTTGAGGATCTCGACCTGGCTCAGCGCCTGCTGGCTGATCTGGCGCTGGCTGTCGAGTTCGCCCGAAAGTGCCGCGGCGCGCTGGTTGGCCTGGTCGCCGGCGCCGGCGCCTTGCGCCAGCAACTGTTCGAGTCGGCTCTTCTCCGCCTCGGCCGCCGACAGGGACGCCTGCAGGTTGGCGAGCGAATCGTCCTTGTCCTGCGCCGTCGAGCGCTCCAGCGCCAGCAACTGGGTCAGTTCGTTGATCTGCGAGTTGAGACGGGCGAGCACCGTATCCTTGCCGGAAATCTCGCGGCCGAGCAGAAACTGCGCCAGCACGAAGACGGTGAGCAGGAACATGATGGCGAGCAGCAGGGTCGACAGCGCGTCGACAAAGCCCGGCCAGTAGTCGATGCGGCGATCGGTACGCCGGCCCCTGGCAAGCGCCATGTCAGTGCACCCCAGGCTTCTTCAGCGCGTCGGCGATCTTTTCCAGCGTGTTGCGCATCGCCTTCTGCTCATCGGACTGAGCCTCGACCCAGTCGCGCATGATCTGCTGCTCGGAGCGCATGTTCTTGACCAGGCCGGAAATGCCGTCGGCGAGATTGGCCATGGCGGTGGCGACGCGCGGGTTCGAGCCGCCGCCATTCTCCTGCATGCTGCGCAGCCGCTCCGACAACAGACGGATTTCGTCGGATGGTTCGCTCTTGGCCGAATCGGAGACGACAATATCGGAAGAGAGATCGGTGACCGAAGACAGCCAGTTCTCAAGCTCGGTGTAGAAGCGCGTCTGCGCGCGGCCCGCCTGCAGGTCGAGAAAGCCGAGCACGAGCGAGCCGGACAGGCCGAACAGCGAGGACGAGAAGGCGGTACCCATGCCGGCCAGCGGCGCCGACAGGCCCTGTTTCAGGGAATCGAGCACCGCCGCGGCGTCACCCGTGCCGGGGTCGAGCGATTCGATGGTCTCGCGGATCGAGCCGATCGTGTTCAACAGGCCCCAGAAGGTGCCGAGCAGGCCGAGAAACACCAGGAGGCCGACCAGGTAGCGCGAGGTATCGCGGCTCTCGTCGAGGCGCGTGGCGATGGAATCGAGCATGGTGCGCATCGACGAGGTCGAGAAGGCCATGGTCGAGGAGCGGCCGATCATGGCTTTCATCGGCGCCAGCAGCACCGGTTCGGTGGTCTCGGAGCCGGCGCGGAAGGAATTGAGCCAGCGCACCTCGCGAAACAGCCGCCCGACCTGGGCGAAGGCAAGCAGGATGCCGACCGCGAGCACGCCGATGATCAGGCCGTTGAGCCCGGGATTGGTGACGAAAGCCGTCGAGATCTGTCGGGTCAGGATGGCGGCGATGAAGGCGACAATGGCGAGGAAGATGACCATGGTCAGCAGGAACACCTGCGGACTCGACAGCTTGTGCGGATCGTAGATCAGCACGTCGGAGCGCCTGCCCATGCCGAAGGATCTGAGAAAAGCCATCCGTGCCCCGTTTTCGCTGCCGCTGCCGCCGATCACGTCGTTCGCGACTCTAAACGGAATTGTGACCAAATTGAATGGCGCTTGGCAATATTGCCGCAGGCGGATCAGAAACGGTTTATCACCAGGCAATCGACCATGGCCGCCAGATGCAGGCCCGCGCCGGTGACAACGAAGCCGTGCCAGAGTGCGTTGTGGAAGCGCAGACCCTTCCAGGCGAAGAAGATGACGCCGCAGGAATAGACGACGCCCCCGGCGACGATGAGGACGATCGACGTCGTCGGCAGCGTCTCGACGAGCGGCTTGACCAGGACGATGCCGCTCCAGCCGATGGCGAGATAGAAGACGATCGCCAGCCGGTCGAAACGGCCAGGAAAGAAGACCTTGATGGCGATGCCCGCCGCTGCCGCGATCCAGACCAGCACGATCATCCAGCGGGCCAGCGGCGAAGCGTCGAGCTGGGCCAGAAAAGGCGTGTAGGTGCCGGCGATGAGAAGGTAGATCGCGGCGTGATCAAAGCGCCGCAGAACCCATTTGGCCGGGGACGACACCGGCCACAAATTGTAGGCCAGCGACACCGAGAGCACGGTGAGCAGCGAAACGACGTAGAAGGCGGCGGCGATGTACTCGCCGGGGCCGACGCGGAACGCCGCCAGCGCCAGCAGCGTCGAGCCGGCCGCGATCGCCAGCACGATGCCGACAGCATGGACAATGCCGTCGGCGATCATCTCCGCGCGGGAGTAGTGCCAGCGCCCGACAAAGGGGATTTCGAGTTGCGGCGGGATATTGGTCATCTGCGGTCCTGCGTCACCCCATATCTGGGCAACCACCGGACAGTATTTCAAGCTTGCGTTGCGGTTTTGCGACTGCGGCGCATCGGCGCGCCGCGCCGTGTCAGCGCGGTGCAAACGGCGTTTTCACCGTCTTCAGCAAAGCGCGCTGGATGACCTCGTTGCCGGCGACGACCGAGCCATTGTCCAGCATGTCCTGCCCGCCATCCATGTCGGAGACGAAACCGCCGGCTTCGCGGATCAGGAGCAGACCCGCGGCGATATCCCAGGCCGACAGGCCGGTTTCCCAGAAACCGTCCATGCGGCCGGCGGCGACATAGGCGAGATCCAGCGCGGCGGAACCAAGACGGCGCACGCCCGAGACCTCGGCCATGACGTTACGCAGTTCGACGAGGAAATTGCCGTGGTGGCCGCGTCCCAGATGCGGCATGCCGCAGCCGATCACCGTGTCGACCAGCTTGATGCGGCCGGCGACGCGCAGCCGGCGGTCGTTCATGAAAGCGCCGCCACCGCGCTCGGTCGTGTAGAGCTCGTCCATGGCCGGGTTGTAGATGACGCCGGCTACGATCTGGCCCTGGCGCTCCAGCGCGATCGAGACAGCGAAAAGCGGAATGCCGTGCAGGAAATTGGTGGTGCCGTCGAGCGGATCGACGATCCAGCGGTGCTGGCTGTCTTCGCCTTCCACCACGCCGCGCTCTTCCATCAGGAAACCGTAGCCCGGGCGCGCCTTCGACAATTCGGCAAAGATGATGTCCTCGGCCTTGCGGTCGGCCTGGCTGACATAGTCGCCGGGCCCCTTCAACGAGACCTGCAGGTTCTGAACCTCACCGAAGTCGCGCGACAGCGAGCGGCCGGCCTTCATTGCGGCCTGGACCATGACGTTGAGAAGGGCTGAGCGTGCCATAGTGTGTCTTCCTGCTGCTACGCGTCAGTCGGCGCGGCGCACGTAAGTGATTTCGTTGGTGTCGACGATGATGCGTTCGCCGGCGCCGATGAAGGGCGGCACCAGCACGCGAATGCCGTTCTCCAGCACCGCCGGCTTGTAGGAGGATGCCGCCGTCTGGCCCTTCACAACCGGGTCGGCCTCGGTGATGGTCAGGGTGACGTAGTCAGGCAGCGAGATGCCGATCGGCCTCTCCTCATAGAGCTGGACCGTCACCATCATGCCGTCCTGGAGGAACGCTGCGCGGTCGCCGACGAACTCCTTGTTCAGCTCGAGCTGTTCGTAGCTCTGGGTGTCCATGAACACCAGCGCGTCGTCCTGCTCGTAGAGGAAGGAAAAATCCTTCAGGTCAAGGCGGATCTGTTCGACCGTCTCGGCCGAGCGGAACCGCTCGTTGAGCTTGGTGCCGTTGATCAGGTTCTTCAGTTCGACCTGGTTGTAGGCGCCGCCCTTGCCGGGCTTGACGGTGTTGGTCCTGACCGCCACCCACAGGCCGCCATCATGTTCGATGACGTAGCCGGGACGGATTTCGTTGCCATTGATCTTGGCCATGATGATGGGATCCGGAATGAGATTTTCGCCGGGACAAGCGATTTCGGGCTCCCAAGACCACAAATCGCCCGGAGAGGCAAGGGACGCCGGATCGGCCCCGGCCGGTCAGCCGGCATCAAGTCCCGATCTTGATGGCTTCGCCGACGGCTTTCGCAATGGCCTCCACGGCCTTCGCCAGCCGGTTGAGATGTGGCGAGCGCAGCGCCACGACCTGCAATGAAAGGTCGACGCCTTCGAGATCGACAAGCGCGAGGCCGTCGGGAAGCCTGCGCGCCGCGAGCCGCAACGGCATGAGGCCGAGGCCGTGTCCACGGCGTACCCATTCCATCTGCATCGCCGGGTCCTGGATTTCTGCAGCGACGACGAGCGGATGCCGTCCGCCGCCCAAGCTGGAGACGAGCGTCTGACGGGCGTCGCAAGGCTCGGGGCTGAGAACCCAAGGCATCCGAGCGTCCGAGAGATGGGCGCCTGCCTGCGCTATGATGCAGAGACGTTCGCTGCCGAGCGCCTCCGGGCCTTGATGATCGGCAGGTCGCAGAACGATCGCCATGTCGAGTTGACCGCGTTCGAACTGCTCGATGAGTTCCGCGCTCCAGCCGGTCTTGAGCCGCAACGATATTTTTGCAAACGCGGCGGCCGCGCCGGCGATAGCGCCGGCAACGCTTGCATCGGACAAGCCATGCGCCAGGCCGACACGCAGCACGCCCTGCGGCTCGGCGTCGGCGGCGAATTCTTTCAGAGCCTCGACCGAAGCCAGTATGTCCTTTGCGCGCGCCRGCACCTCCAGTCCCGCCGAGGTCAGGCGCGGCGGCTTCTGCCGACGATCGAGAAGCGTTGTCGCGAGCATATCCTCCAGCCGCTGCATCTGCCTTGTGACGGCTGGCTGCGTCAAAGGCAGGCGGCGGGCCACATTCTGGATCGAGCCTTCCTCGGCGAACAGGACAAGCGTGCGCAGTTCCTCCAGCATGATTTGATCCTCCAAATGCATAATCATTCTGACTATTATGAATTTGAAATCAGAATGCCGGCAAGCGATTTTCCTTTCGACGGATTTCTCAAAGGAAGGAAAGACAATGCAGGCGATCGAATTGCAGGCTCCCGGCGGCATCGACAATCTCAGGTCGGTCGAGCGGCCGATGCCGGAACCGGGCCGCCAGGAGATGATCATCAAGGTCAAGGCAACGGCGCTCAATTACCGCGACGTCGAGATCGCCCGTGGCAGCTACCACACCGCTTTTTCGCTGCCGCTGATACCGCTTTCGGACGGTGTAGGCGAAGTTGTCGCGGTCGGCGCCGAAGTGACCCGTTTCAAAGTTGGTGACCGCGTCTGCGGCACGTTCTGGCAGCGCTGGGTCGGCGGCGGCTTCGCCATGGCCGAGCCCTCCTATCAGCGTGGCGGCCCCATCGATGGCCTGCTCAGCGAATTCGCGCGGCTGGACGAACAGGCGGCCGTGCTCGCACCGCCGCATCTGAGCGATATCGAAGCGGCGACATTGCCTTGCGCGGGGGTCACGGCCTGGCATGCGCTGTTCACCGAAGGCCAGTTGAAGCCGGGCGAGACGGTGCTCAGCCTGGGCACTGGCGGCGTCTCGCTGTTTGCGGTGCAGTTCGCCGCGGCGGCCGGCGCGCATGTCATCGTCACGTCGAGCAGCGACGACAAGCTCGCGCGGGCAAAGGCGCTTGGCGCGCATCACGGCATCAACTATCGCGACAATCCCGATTGGTGGTCAGCCGTGCTGGCGCTGACCGACGGCCGCGGCGCCGACCACATTATCGAGGTCGGCGGGCCGCAAAGCTTCGCCCAGTCGCTGAAGGCTTCGGCACGTGGCGCCCAGATCAACGTCATCGGCTATCTCGGCGGCAGCGAAGGGTCGATCAACCCCCTCGACATCTTCCGCCGCCAGGTCAGGGCGCGCGGCATACCGGTGGGCTCACGCGAATCCTTCGAGGCGATGAACCGGGGCCTGACAGTCAACCGGATAGGACCCGTGATCGAGAAGGTATTTGCCTGGAAGGACGCGGCTGCAGCCTTCCGGCACCTCGAACACGGTTCGCCCTTCGGCAAGGTCGTCCTCGATCATATGCAGTAGTCGAGCGGCCGCCGTCAGGGCAGGCGGTTTGCCTTCTGCAGGGCCTGTTTGGTCTGGTCGTCGCTCAGCCCTTGCAGGAAATCGTCCATGTCGGGGTCGATGAGGCCGGCACGGCGGGCAACGATGTACCAGGCGCCGGCCAGCACCAGGTCCGGATCGGTGCCGATGCCTTGCATATAGAGCTTTGCCAGGCGGTTCTGCGCGGCGACGTTGCCGCCCTCGGCTGCCTGCTTCGTCCAGCCGAAAGCCGATTTCAGGTCGCGGGCGCCGCCGCGGCCTTCGATCATCCAGGCAGCGAGATCGATCTGCGCGGTGTCGTAGTTCTGCCGCGCGGCCTGGGCCAGGAAGCGTCTTGCCTGCGCATCGTCGTGCGGCTTGCCGCCGACGCCATTGGCATAGATCTGGGACATGGCGTATTGCGCGTCGGCGAGGCCGGTCGCGGCGGCGCGCTCATAATAGGAGACCGCCCTGGCCAGGCCCGCGTCGCCGGGATCCTGCTGGACCAGCATCTGCGCGAAATTGAATTGCGCCAGCTGGTTGCCGGCTTCGGCGGCGGCCTGCATCAGCGCGTAGGCCGCCTTGGTGTCCTTCTTGACGTAACGGCCGTCGAGCAGCATCAGCGCGTACTGGAACTGCGCTTCAGGCACACCTTGTTCGGCGGCAAGTGCATACCATTTCGAGGCTTCTGCCGCATTCAACGGCACGCCGAGCCCGCGCGACAGAATCTCGGCCACCAATGTCTGCGCCGCCGGGTCGCCGTTCTGGGCACGGGTCAGCGCCAGATTATAGGCCGTCTTGTAGAGCCCGCGCTGGAAGGCGCCATAGGCCGCGTCCGCCGGCTTGGCGCCGAAGCGGTCGGGATTGATGTTGTCCGCCGAGGGCAGCGGTGCGGGCTGCGCCGTGGTGGCGGGCTGCGGCAGCTGCTTTTCGATCGGCTTGTCGGTGTGCACGCCGGTTTCAGGCTTGGGCTGCGGCAAAGGTACGGTTTCGGCGGCGGCGGCCTGGATCATGACCGCTGCAAGCAAGGCCTGAAGGGGTAGCCTTACCGGAGCCACATCAGTCCTCGAAGCGCGGCGCGGTTTCGTCGAGCAGCGCGTTGGCCCGGGCCACGGCGGTTTTCGGATCGACACCGTCGGCGAACACCGCGCTCGACAGCGCGACGAACTCGGCGCCGGTGGCGGCCACTTCCTCGACGGAAGCCAGATCGGATCCGGCCATGACGATGCAGGGGATCTGGATCATCTGCGCCCACCATTCGCCCAGCGCCAGGTTGCGCGGATGCGGCTCCGGTTTGTTGTCGTAACCGAAGCGGCCGAAGAAGATGTAGTCGGGCCGCGTCTCGCCAAGCTCGAGCGCGTCGTCGCGCTTCTTGGCGCCGCCGGCGCCGACCATCATCTTCGCCTGAAAATGTTCGATCGTTTCGGCGAGCTCGGCCTTGGACGCCTCGACGTGGATGCCGTCCGCCTGGACACGGCCCGCGATGCGGGTGTCGCCGGCGATGATCACAGCGACGCCGGCTGCCTGTGCCGTCGGCACGATCTGTTCGGCAAAGGCCTGGAAAGAGGCCTCGTCCATGCCGTTCTCGGGCAGGATCAGCGAGGCGACGTCGCCGCCCTCGAATGCGGTGGCGATGCGGGCGGCCGGCACGCCTTGCGGCGCGATCAGCACGATGCGGCAACGATTGGGAGGTGTGGCGTCGTTCATGGTTCTTCGATCCCGGGTTTCGCCTATGCCGGGCGAAGATGGTTGGATTGCGGCATAGAGCAAACTGCCGGGATTGAACAGACATCAGCTATCAGGCGGCATCAGGCGGAACGAAGGGCATTGCGGGCTTTCATGACGATGTCGAAGACTTTCGACGGGTCCTCGATGCCAAGGAACTGCGGGACGGGGTCGAGAGCCGGCGACCAGCTGGCAAAATTCTGATAGCGCGACTGAGGCCAGCCGCCCGGACTTCCGAAGAACGATGTCCCCACGCCGAAGCGCAAAGTGCCACGCTTTTCGCCCTCGCCGGTCACCTGGATGTCGGGAAGACGCTCCAGATCGATCGACGTGAAGTTGGCGAAAGGCGCGGTGCGCATGATGAGAATGCGTTTGTCCGTGACCGCATAGGAGATACGCCGTCTCAACCACGCGTCGACTGCAAACCTGCCAAAGACGAAGAAGAGACCAATGCAAATGAACATTACTCCCCATGCGTCGAAGAAAAGTGGTGCGCCTTGCCTTGCCGCGTTATAGGTCCAGAAAATCGCAAAGCCGCACCAGAGCAGGCTGAACGGAATGAGAAACATATCCCGGCTGGTGAAGAACAGGCCTTGCGTGGGAATACCGCTCCACATGATGTGTTCGCGGGGCAATAGCCGTCCCTGGAAAGATCCGCTCGCCACGCCTTTGCCCCGTTGCTTTGTGCCCGCACCCACATCGCATGGACTATGATCGCTGTGCAAATCAGCAACACGTTATCCGCCCACAACGTCATGCGGTCGAAAGTATCGCAGCATCTATCCAACCTTGAGCACTCTATGCCGGCACTTTCGACTTCCACAGCGACCAGCCAAGATTCATGCCGGCCGCAGCCGTCAGGATCAAAGCGGCGCCGACGACCTGGCTGAGATGCAGCCGATGGCCGAAAGCCACGACATCGACCAGTATGGCAACCACCGGATAGATGAAGGACAGCGATCCCTGCAGATGCGTCGGCAGCTTCTGGATGGCGCCGTACATCAATATGTACATCAGCCCGGTATGGACGATGCCCAGCGTCGCCAGCATGGCCCAGCTCCACGCGTCGGGGGGAAGATGCGAGAGATTGGCGAGGGGCGCCAGCATGACGACGCCGACGCAGACCTGGATGAGCGCGATCAGATGCGGCGGCGTGCCCTTGAGCTTCTTGGTGACGATGGCAGCGACCGCCCAGAAGAAGGCCGCGGCCAGCGCCATGAGGATGCCGGCAAAATAGTTGGTGCCGACATCGCCGGCATCAGGCGCGGCCTCGATGATCAAGACCATGCCGGCGAAGGCTATGGCCAGCCATGTCAGCTTGGTCAGCGTCAACCGCTCGGCGAAGAAGAGCGCGCCGAAGGCGACCAGCATGAAGGGCTGGGTGTTGTAGACGGCGGTGGCGATGGAGATCGACGCGCGGGAAAAGGCGCTGAACAGCAGAACCCAGTTGATGACAATGGCCGCACCGCCAAGCGCGGCCAGACCGATGACGCGCAAGGACAGCCTGTTGCGAAACAGGCCCAGGCAAGCACAGATGACGAGCAGCGTCACCGCGCCGAACGCGCAGCGCCAGAACACCACATCCATGATCGGCTGGCCGGACATGATGACGAACCAACCGATCGTCCCAAGGATCGCCATTGCGCCCGACATTTCGACTGTGCCGCGTACCGTATCGTTCATGATAGACCTCTGAGCCCGTTGAGGTGACATAATCTCATGTGAGGTGACCGCTTTCCATCATATGGAAAAGGCTGTATGAGGAGATGGCCTAATTATAATAGGCAATTGCGTGGAAATCGTGAGAAATCTGAAATGCTGGATGATCTCGACCGAAGCCTCCTCGAAATCCTGGTCAGGGATGCGCGGACCTCGCTGAAGGAGCTGGCTGCCCAGGTCGGACTGTCGTCGCCGAGCGTTTCGGAGCGGCTTCGGCGGCTCGAGGAGCGCGGCGTCATCCGGGCGTTCACCGTCGAGATCGACCCGCTGGCGCTAGGCTACACCTTGCAGGCGATCGTGCGCATCAAGCCTTTGCCGGGCAAGCTGCACATCGTCCAGAAGCTGATCGAGGAGATCGCCGAGTTCGGTGAATGCGACAAGGTGACGGGTGACGACTGTTTCGTCGCCCGGCTGTTCGTGCGCTCGATCGGCGACCTCGACGGCATTCTCGACCGCATCGCCGACAAGGCCGAGACCAGCACCGCCATCATCAAGGCGCAGCCGATACGGCGACGGCCGCCGCCGCTCGGGGCGCCATCTTCATCTTCGTCTTGAGGCCCCATGGCCGTGGTGGACAGGCGCGGCCAGCCCCCTAAATGTCAGTCCGCCAGGCGATGGGCCGGGAGACGAGGAAGACATGGCGCAGAATATCTATGACCAGCCGGATTTCTTCGCCGGCTACAGCCAGCTTGGCCGGTCGATCGAAGGCCTTGAAGGTGCCGCCGAGTGGCCGGCGCTGCGCGCCATGTTGCCTGACATCGGCGGCTTGCGGATCGTCGACCTCGGCTGCGGTTTCGGCTGGTTCTGCCGCTGGGCGCATGCGCATGGGGCGCGCCACGTCCTGGGGCTGGACCTGTCGGAGAAGATGCTGTCCCGGGCGAGGGCCGCCGGCCCGGACGCCGGTATCGCCTACGAGCGTGCCGACCTCGACCAGCTCAGCCTGCCCCAAGACAGCTTCGATCTCGCCTACAGTTCGCTTGCCTTGCACTATGTCGAGGACGTCGCGCGGCTGTTCAGGACGGTGCATAAAGCCCTGTCGCCCGGCGGACATTTCGTCTTCTCGACGGAACATCCGATCTACATGGCCCCGGCCAGGCCCGGCTGGGCGGTCGATGCCGAAGGCCACAGGACATGGCCTGTCGACCGCTATCTGGTGGAAGGCCCGCGCAAGACCGACTGGCTGGCCAAGGGCGTGGTGAAACACCACCGCACCATCGGCACCACGCTGAACGCGCTGATCCGGTCCGGTTTCACCATCGGGCATGTCGAGGAATTCTGTCCGACGAGCGCGCAGATCGCGGCCAGGCCGGAACTGGCGGAAGAGCTTGAGCGGCCGATGTTCCTGCTGGTCTCGGCCCGGCGGTAGGGCACGAGCCGGACATTGGCGGGCGTTCGGCAATCGGTCCGGATTTGCAGTCGCCCAAAGCACAATTCTGGGCTATTCAGGCGTTGACGCTTTCCCTCCAGACCAGTTCCCCTCCCCATGTCAGGCCTGCTTCTCGATCCGTGGTTCTACGCGGCCGCCATTCCGGCGGTCATTCTGGTCGGCCTGTCCAAGGGCGGGTTTGGCGGCGCTGTCGGTTTCGTCGGCGTGCCGCTGATGGCGCTGACCATTCCGCCGGTGCAGGCGGCTGCCATCCTCTTGCCGATCCTGTGCCTGATGGACATCGTCTCTGTCTGGACGTGGTGGGGCGTGTATGACCGCAAGATGCTGGTCGACATGATGCCGGGCGCCGTCATCGGCATCGGCCTCGGCTGGCTGACGGCCGCGCTGGTCACCGAAGAGGCGGTGCGGCTGATCGTCGGCGCTGTCGCGATCATCTTCGTGCTGCGCTGGCTTTATCTGCAGTTCCGTCATGGTTCCGATCATGCCGCCGAACCCAACCGCGTGGCCGCCGCTGTCTGGGGCACGGTCGCCGGCTTCACCAGCTTCGTCGCCCATGTCGGCGGCCCGCCCTTCCAGGTCTATGCCTTGCCGATCCGGCTCGATCCCAAGGTCCTGTCGGGCACCGCCGCGATCTTCTTTGCCGCGACCAATGCGTTGAAGCTCATCCCCTATTTCGCACTCGGCCAATTCGACACCGCCAATCTGACGGCATCCGCCGTGCTGATGCCGCTGGCACCGCTGTCGACCATCGCCGGCGCCTGGCTGGTGCGGCGCATGCGGCCCGAGATCTTTTATCCCTTCACCTATGCGACCGTGGCTGTCGTGGCCGTCAAACTGCTGTGGGACGGCCTCGCCGGCCTCATGTAAGCAGGCGAGGCGGCTGCTCAGCCGCTCTCGCCCTCAGGGGAATCAGGCGGCGCTTTCCACCAGCCGGCGGCTTCCGCCGATGGCCAGCGTGGCGCCTGCCGCCAGGACCAGCATCATGCCGGCGAGGATGCCGATGTCATGCGTGGTCGGCTTGAGCACCATGTCGGCGACGATCACCAGCATCACCGCGTAGTCGAAGCGCGCCGCGCTCATCATGCGCTGGCCGATGACAAGCACGGAAGGTGTCACACCGTCCTTGGCGATCATCGCGCCCATGCGCTCGCCGGTCGGCTTGAAGACGAACATGCCGATCGAGAAGGTCGTGGCGTAGCCGGCCAGGCCGATGATGATCCACAGGTCGGAGAAGCCGACCCAGAAGGCGCACATGATGAGGCCGAAGAGCAGGGTCAGCATCGACATCGGCGCGAAGAAACGCCCGCCCAGTTGCCCGCTGGCACGCATTGCCTGAAGCTTGTCCTCGATGTTGCCGGCGCGCTCGGCAAGCATGCCGAGCAGGAACAGCACGAAGCCGCCGCCGACCCACAAGGTGGCCGAGACGATGTGGAGGAATTTGACGATCGAATACCAGTCCATGGTTTTGCTCCGGTTCAATTGGGTTACGGTGGAGCGGATATGCGCCAGCCGTCAGAGAAGCGGGCGTTTAGCGCCGTGGCTGTTTCGGAACGATGCCGCGAAAAAGCCGGCTCTGTTTCGGCGCGGTCAAAATCGATGTCGCTTGCAACGACGGCGAACGTGCTGCCCGATTTTCTGCTATTGCTGCATGCGTCGGGAGGGGTTGGCGACGACATCGTGCGGAAACAGTAGCGATGCTAGTGCGCCAAGGCCCGGTGGCGACAGCAGTCGCCGGACGATCAACCCATTCCCGGGAAACGGGAAGAGGCAACCAGGGGGAACATTATGCAAGGGGTAGCACGGAATTTCTTCACCCTGGCCATCATCTACGCGCTGTGCGGCATGGCGCTCGGCATCCACATGGCGATCAGCGAAGACCACGGCCAGATGCCAACCCACGCCCATATCATGGTGGCCGGCTGGCTGATGTCGGCGGTCTTCGCCTTCTTCTACCATCTGTTTCCGGCCACCGGGCAAAAGTCAATCGCCGTCGTCCATTTCTGGCTGACGGCAATCAGCGGGATCGGGCTGATGATCGGCCTCTTCTTCCTGCTTGCGGGCAATCCGGCCATAGAGCCGGTGCTGGGGATTGCCTCGATCGGCTTCTATGCGGGAATGCTGCTGTTTGCCTTCATCGCTTTGCCGGTTGTTTGGAAAAAGGCCTGAACCGAAGGTCCGAGAGGGTTATTGGGGCTGTGCTGTTACGGCACAGGCATGCGGCGTTCGGTCAAAAAACATCGGTGCCGTTAAAGGTTCATTAAGCTTTACAGGCGTTTACTATGCGCATCCAGTGATCTGGATTCTTACCGAGTGGTTGGAGCCACTTTGTTTGACGCCTCCCTGTTAAACTCCTGAGAGCCGCCTTATCCGCGGCTCTTTTTTTGTCCGCATTCCGGGGACCCCAGGGCAGCGGCCCGCCGTTAACCTTCTGTTAAACATGTGCTTGCCTTCACCCCGTGCAAAGCGCATTTTCAAGCTTCAGTCATATAGGGTGCCGGGTGTATCGGCAGTGAACCGAATCGGCCGGTTGCAAGTGCAGGGGCGTATCAATGAACGAGCCTTCGAAGGGCAGTGCGAAAACCGTCAAACTGGCGGAGCGTCGGGTTTTTTCGCACTCCTTCAAACCGCTCTACCAGGAAGGCATGGGGCTGGTCGAACAGGCGGCCGAGTATCTTGACGGCAAGGGCCGCGCCGAGGCCAAGAAGCTGTCGCGGCTGGCGGCCACGCTCTACGCGGCCGAATCGATGCGGCTGACGACCAGGCTGATGCAGGTCGCCTCCTGGCTGCTTTTGCAGCGCGCGGCCAATTCCGGCGAGATGACCCGCGACCAGGTTGCTTCGGAAAAGTCCAAGGTGCGTCTCGACACCGCTTCCGCGCATGACGAAGCCGCCGGCTGGGCCGAACTGCCCGAGGATTTCCTCGACCTCGTCAACCGCTCGCTTCGCCTGCAGGCACTGGTGCGCCGCATGGACGACGAGATCTACGGCGCCGGCGCCGTGGTCGACATGCAGCCGATGGGCCGCCGACCCAATCCGGTTTCCGACCAGATCAGCCTGCTGAACACGGCTTTCGCCCGCAACTGATAGCCTGCTTGATAACTCTACTTTGACGGACACCCGAGGCGGTTTTTTGCGCTTCCGGTGCTCACATACTTTAGTACGCTCCGCTCGTCGCGGGGCGACCCCGAAAACCTCCCCATCTGTCTCGTCGGAGCGAGTTCTCAAACAGCCCATGGCTGTTTCGAGCGTGGTCGTTTCCGGTTTGTTCACATTTCGCTGGCATCGCTGTCGGCGGGAGGTAGAGTGACCGGATGGGGGACGCGATTCGCATCATTGGCATCGATCCGGGGCTCAGGCGCACCGGCTGGGGCATCGTCGAGAGCCTCGGCAATTCCTTGCGCTTCGTCGCGTCCGGCACCGTGCGCTCCGAGGACAAGGCAGCGCTGGCGACGCGGCTCTGCCAATTGCATGACGGGCTCGCCGAAGTCCTGCATGCGGCAATGCCGCATGAGGCGGCCGTCGAACAGACCTTTGTCAACAAGGATGCCGTGGCGACGCTGAAGCTCGGCCAGGCGCGCGGCATCGCCATGCTGGTGCCGGCGCGTGCCGGGCTCGTCGTCGCCGAATATGCGCCCAATGCGGTGAAGAAGGCGGTGATCGGCGTTGGCCATGGCGACAAGAAGCAGATCCATATGATGGTGAAAGTGCTGCTGCCCAAGGCGACCTTCGACACCGAACATGCCGCCGACGCGCTGGCGATCGCGATTTGCCACGCGCATCACCGCCAGAGCGCCGCCTACCGGATGGCGCTTGCCGGGTAACGATGTTCTTGACTTGTTCACGTCTTGGGGATAAGTAATACCTTAGAGGTATTACCATGCGCGTGACCACCAAGGGGCAAGTCACAATCCCCAAGCCGATAAGGGACCATCTGGGCATCGGTCCGGGCTCGGAGGTGGAATTCGTGGCGACAGACGGGGGCGTTCAGCTTGTTCCCGTCAACGAGAACCTCTCGCAGGAGGAGAAATTGCGCAGGTTCCACGATGTCCTCGACCGGATGGAGGGGACGTTGGATCTGGGGGGCATGACGGCCGATCAGTACATGGAGTGGTTGAGGGGGCCTCGTGAAGATCTCGACGTTGATTGACACAAATGTCCTGATCGACGTTTGGGGACCGGCGGGGCCGATGAAAGAATGGTCGGCATCGGCGATCGCTTCCTGCCGTCGCGATGGCGCATTGGTCGTCAATACGATCATCTGGTCGGAGCTGGCGCCGCTGATCGCGACAGAGGGGGCGCTTCGAAAAGCCGTCGACATGCTCGAGATGGATCGCGAACTTGTGCCTTGGGACGCGGCATTCCTGGCCGGCGTCACGCATTCCCGCTATCGCCGGGCCGGCGGCGTCAGGGAAAGGACCTTGCCCGATTTCTTTATCGGCGCTCATGCGACCGTTGCCGGGCATCGTCTTTTGACACGCGACGCCGCGCGGTATCGCAGTTACTTTCCCGATCTCGACATCATTTCTCCGGAAACCCACCCATGAGGGCCCATATTCCATGAAAAATCTGGCATGATCGGCAAGCTCAAAGGGACGCTGGACGAGATCGATGAGGATCATTGCCTCGTCGACATCCATGGCGTTGGCTATGTCGCCTACTGTTCGGCGCGCACGCTTGCCGCACTGCCTTCGCCCGGCGAAGCGGTGGTGCTGTTCATCGAGACCTATGTGCGCGAGGACATGATCCGGCTTTACGGCTTCCAGTCGCAGCTTGAGCGCGAGTGGTTTCGGTTGCTGATGAACAATGTGCCGGGTGTCGGCGCCAAGGTGGCGCTGGCCATCCTGTCGACGCTGGCGCCGGCCGACCTCGCCAATGCGATCGCGCTGCGCGACATCGCCATGGTCAGCCGAGCCCCCGGCGTCGGCAAAAAGGTGGCCGAGCGCATCGTTACCGAATTGAAGAACAAGGCGCCGGCCTATGCGGGTACCGCCTCCGGCACCATCGGCCTGAAGCAGGAGCTCGGCGAAGGCGTGGCTCCGGCGCCGATCACCGACGCGGTCTCGGCGCTGGTCAATCTCGGCTATTCGCGCGACACCGCCGCCAATGCGGTTGCCGCGGCGTTGAAGACGGCAGGCGAGGACGCGGACGCCTCGAAGCTGATCCGCTTCGGATTGAAGGAACTGGCGCGGTGAGGGCTCGCTTGTCGGTTTGCCTGCCATGTGCAAGGAAGACGGCATGAGCCTGTCGCCCCGCCTCATTGCTCCCGAAAAACGCGGCGAGGATGCCGATCAGACCTTGCGGCCGCAGACGCTTGCCGACTTCGTCGGCCAGGCGGCGGTGCGGGCCAACCTCAAGGTCTTCATCGAGGCCGCCAAGGGCCGCAACGAGGCGCTCGACCATGTGCTGTTCGTCGGGCCGCCGGGGCTGGGCAAGACGACGCTGGCGCAGATCATGGCGCGCGAACTCGGCGTCAATTTCCGCTCGACTTCCGGACCAGTCATCGCCAAGGCCGGCGATCTCGCCGCGCTGCTCACCAATCTCGAAGAAGGCGACGTGCTGTTCATCGACGAGATCCACCGGCTCAATCCGGCGGTGGAGGAAATCCTCTATCCGGCGATGGAGGATTTCCAGCTCGACCTGATCATCGGCGAGGGACCGGCGGCGCGCTCGGTCAAGATCGATCTCGCCCGCTTTACGCTGGTCGCCGCCACCACGCGGCTTGGCCTGCTCACCAATCCGCTGCGCGACCGGTTCGGCATTCCGGTGCGGCTCAATTTCTACACGGTCGAGGAGCTGGAGCAGATCGTCCGTCGCGGTGCGCGCATCCTGCAGATGCCGCTGGGCGACGATGGCGCGCTGGAGATTGCGCGGCGCGCCCGCGGCACACCGCGCATCGCCGGCCGGCTGTTGCGCCGCGTGCGCGATTTCGCATCGGTCGCAGGCGACGGCCATGTCGACCGTCTCATCGCCGACGAGGCGCTGACCCGGCTCGAAGTCGACGCGCTCGGCCTCGACGCGCTCGACCGCCGCTATCTGTCGATGATCGCCCGCAATTTCGGCGGCGGGCCGGTGGGCATCGAGACGATCGCGGCCGGCCTTTCCGAGCCGCGCGACGCCATCGAGGACATCATCGAGCCCTATCTCATCCAGCAGGGCTTCATCCAGCGCACGCCGCGCGGCCGCATGCTGACGGCCAATGCCTGGCGCCATCTCGGCCTCGACGCGCCAAAGGACCTGGCGCAGCAGCAGATCAACCTGTTCCAGGAAGAATAGCGGCGCAGCGTCGGACGCGGGTTCTCAGACCAGTGATCAAGGATATGTGACCCGTCCTGCGCAAAATCTGCGCGTCTTTGCCGATTTGCCGGCGTAATCCTGGATTTTATCGAATGCATGCGGGCAACCGCTGCGATCGAAGGGCTGGGAGCCAATCCATGATAACCAGACGCGGGTTGCTGCGCTTTGTCGGCGGGTCGTTCCTGACCGCCGCCGCGCTCGGCGCCTATGCGGTCGGCATCGAGCCGATGCTGTTGACGCATGTGAAGCGCTATGCGCTGACGCCGCCGCACTGGCCTGATGGCCTGAAGCTGCGCGTCGTCGCGCTCGCCGATATCCATGCCTGCCGGCCCTGGATGACGCAGGAGCACATTGCCTCGCTGTGCGAAGACGCGAATGCGTTGCAGCCGGACGTCATCGTGTTGCTGGGCGATTACATTGTCGGCATGCCCATGGTGACGGGGCCGGTGACGCCATCGCAATGGGCATCCGCCCTGTCGGGCCTCAAGGCGCCGCTCGGCGTCCTGTCGATCCTCGGCAATCACGATTGGTGGAGCGATGGCTTCGCGCAGCGCGCCGGAGCCGGCCCGATCATCGCGCGCAAGGCCCTGGAGAAGGTCGGCATCCCGGTGCTGGAGAACGATGTCGTGCGCCTGGAGAAAGATGGGCATGGCGTCTGGATCGCTGGCCTGGCCGATCAGCTGGCGCTGCTGCCGGCCAGGAGGGGCGATGACTGCAAGGGGCTCGACGATCTCGACGGCACGCTGGCCAAGGTAGGTGACACCGCGCCGATCATCCTGCTTGCCCATGAGCCTGACATTTTCCCGACCGTGCCGTGGCGGGTTTCGCTGACCCTGTCGGGCCACACCCATGGCGGGCAGGTGCGGCTGTTCGGCTATTCGCCTGTCGTGCCGTCGCGTTTTGGCAATCGCTACGCCTATGGCCATGTCGTCGAGAACGATCGCAATCTGATCGTCTCCGGCGGGCTCGGCTTCAGCATCATGCCGGTGCGTTTTGGCGTGCGGCCGGAGATCCTGCAGATCGACCTCGGCTGATCTGAGGGCAGTTCTCAGTGAAGCGAGCGGATCGCGTCCATCACATCCGGCTCGGCCTTGTCGCCATTGAAGGCGTCGACAATGCCGAAGGCGCCGCCATAGCTCCACACCGACCATGAGAAGCCATGCGCCTCGGCGTGCGCGATCATGTCCTTGACATAGGCGGCGCGGTACTGCGCCGGCATCACATAGGCATTGCCATATTCCTGGCGGATCATGCCGAACTCGCCCAGCGTGATGTTTTCCGGCTTGATGCCGTTGGCCTTCGCCCACGCCTCGACCTTTTTGAACGGCGCATCYATCAGCCCAAGCAGCTTGCCGGGGCTGTCCATGCTGGCGACCTGTTCGTCGAGATAGGCTAGCAGGCCGCTCTGCCGTGTCCATGGGGCCTCGGCCTTTATCCGGGCGCGGATGGTGTCCAGCGTCACGTCGAGCCGCGCCTTGGGCACGGCGTCGAGCGGATATGGCAGGCCGGTCACATAGGGGATGAAATCGCCGGCCCAGGTCGCGCCCTGGTGGGTGAGCAGGAAGGGATCATAGGAGTGGAAAGTCCAGACGACATTGTCGTCGGGGATCGCCTTGGGATCGATCTTCTCCAGGGACGAGGCGGCGGAATAACAGGCGCCGGTCAGCACCAGCGTCAGTTTCGTCGCCGAGGATCGAGCTGCCGCGAACAGCTGGCGCTGGCGGTCCGGCCACAGGCTGGTGCCGTCGCTGTCACAGTCGACGATCGGTTCGTTCATCAATTCGAACGCGACCTTTTCAGGATCCTCGCCGGCCAGGGTTCGGGCCATCTTTCGCACCATGTCGACATAGCGGTCGAAGGTCTGGGGATCGTCCATCACCTCAGCCATGCCGATTTTGCGGCTGCGGCCGGCCGGGATCAGGTGCATGTCAACAATCACCTTCAGGCCGGCACGGTTGATCAGGCGCACCGAGTCCAGCACGCTGGCATAGAGCTCGTCACGCAACGCCGTCGTCTGGTCGGACAGGAACGGTGAGGGATCGACCGGCATGCGCAGGAAGTCGAAGCCAGCCTCCTTCAGCGCCTTGAGGTCATCGTCTTTGAGGAATTTGCGCCATTCCGGATAGGGCAGGATGGCTTTGCGATCACCCCACTGATCCTCGCCGGGCCAGGTCACCCACTGGTCGAGATTGAGGCCGCGCTTCATCGTGAAAGTCGCCGCCTGGCCGGGCAGCGCCAAGGCCGCCAGCACGAACAGCGCCGCCATCAAACTCTTGATCATCGCCGTCAACAGTGCCATCCGATGCTTTGTCGTGCGAAGAACAGGTGCCTCGCCGCGACTGAAAAAGGAAGCGCAATGGGCGATCATGGTGAATCGGCAGCGCTGCTGGCGGGGCTTTCCGGCGCGCTGACGGCGTTCGGCCACCGGCTGATGGCGCGGGTCTATTATGCCGACACCGATTTCTCCGGCGTCGTCTACCACGCGCGCTATCTCGAATTCCTCGAGCGAGGCCGCTCCGACTATCTCAGGCTCACCGGCGTGCATCACACGGAACTCGCCGACGGCAAGCACGGCGAGAAGATCGTCTGGGTGGTGCGCCGCATGGAGATCGACTTCCGCAGCCCCGCCCGCATCGACGACATCCTGACCGTCGACACGCGCACCGACACCATTTCCGGCGCGCGCATCTTCATGGCGCAGCAGCTCAAGCGCGGCGACGAAGTGCTGGTCGAAGCCAAGGTCGAGGCGGCGATCATCGGCGAGAACGGCCGGCCGAGGCGGTTTCCCAAGGAATGGGTCGCGGCCTTCATGCCCAAGGCGCTGCCGACAGCCGATTAGGCGAATTACGCCGCAGGCGACTGTGCTTGTCCCCAATCGGGCGCGGCAATGCGCCGCGCCTTATTCACTAACCCATCCTTAACCATAACGGTTCATGAAGAGATTGGTGAAGATTGGCGTTATCCAACGCCTTCCTTTCACCAATATTTGCCCTGAAAAGGCCGCTAACGGCACGGTTTGGGGCGTCCGGTAGCTTCGTGCGAACCGACCACAAGGGATGCCAGGGCCAGCCGCCAGCTTCGCCCGGAAATCTTAAGGACGTAATGATGGAAAATATCGCACTCGCCGAACCGGGCGCGCAATTGTCGATTTGGGCGCTGTTCATGCAGGCCAGCTGGGTGGTCAAGCTGGTCATGATCGGGCTGCTCTGCGCCTCGGTGTGGACCTGGGCGATCATCATCGACAAGCTGGTCGCCTATGGCCGCATGCGGCTGGCGCTGAACCGCTTCGAGCAGGTCTTCTGGTCCGGGCAGTCGCTGGAAGAGCTCTACCGCACGCTCGCCGACCGCAAGACATCAGGGATGGGCGCCATTTTCGTCGCCGCCATGCGCGAGTGGAAGAAGAGTTTCGAGAAGGGCGCCAAGACGCCGCTCGGGCTGCAGACCCGCATCGACAAGGCGATGGACCTGGCGCTGACCCGCGAGATGGAGAAGCTGGAGGGCCGCCTCGGCTTTCTCGCCACCACGGGCTCGGCGGCTCCGTTCATCGGTCTGTTCGGCACGGTCATCGGCATCATGACCTCGTTCCAGGCCATTGCCGGCTCCAAGAACACCAGCCTCGCGGTGGTTGCGCCCGGTATCGCCGAGGCGCTGCTGGCGACCGCCATCGGCCTGCTCGCCGCCATCCCGGCGGTCATCGCCTACAACAAGCTGTCATCGGATGCGAGCAAGCTCGCGGTGCGCATGGAAGGGTTCTCCGACGAGTTCTCCGCCATACTCTCGCGCCAAATCGATGAAAAAGTCGCGCCGAAGGCCTGAGGAGTAGCTGATGGGTATGTCCGTAGGCATGGCGGGACGCGGCGGGCGCGGCCACAGGCGGCGCGGCCGTCACCATGCGCTGATGTCCGAAATCAACGTCACGCCAATGGTCGACGTCATGCTGGTGCTGCTGATTATCTTCATGGTCGCCGCACCGATGCTGACCGTCGGCGTGCCGATCGACCTGCCCGACACGCAGGCCAAGGCGATGAATGCCGACACGCAGCCGATCACCGTCTCGATCGATGCCACGGGCAAGATCTTTCTGCAGGAAACCGAGATCCCGATCGAAGAACTGGTGGCCAAGCTGCAGGCGATTTCGAAGACCGGCTACGAGGAGCGCATCTTTATCCGTGGCGACAAGTCCACCGACTATGGCACGGCGATGAAGGTGATGGCCCGCATTTCGGCCGCCGGCTACAAGAATATCGGCCTGGTTTCGCTGCAGGAACAGGATCAATAGACGCGAGATGAAGACCGGCCTCACCACATCGGTGATCTTGCACACGGCGGTACTGGCCTTCGGCCTGTTCACGCTGTCGGCGCCGGCCGCGCTGCCGTCCGCCGATGTCGAGTCGGTCGCGGTCGACATCGTGCCGATGGAAGCCATCGCGCAGACCTTGCAGGGCGACAAGAAGGCCGTGATGCATGAAAAGCCGGCGCCGCTGCCGACGCAGCGTCCCGACATCGTGCCGGCTTCGCAGAAGGTCGGTGAAAACAGCGTCGACACCGACAAGCCGATAACGCCGGAAGCCAAGCCGAAGCCCGTCGACATGACCTCGGCCCCGCCGCCCGCGCCGACCCCGAAAGAAAAGCCGAAGACCGAGGACGTGCCGAAGCCGCAGGAAAAGCCCAAGCCCATACCCGCGACGGAAGTGGCGCCCGCGCCGACGCCCAAGGAAGAGGTCAAGCCCGAGCCGGTCAAGCAAACGGAACCCAAGCCGACTCCGGCCAAGCCGGCGCCGACCCCGCCGCCGCAGGACAAGACCGCTGCTATCGATCCGACGCCCGAGGTCAAGCCGGATGCCGTCGCCGAGGCCATAGCCAAGGACCCGCCGACCGAAGAGACGCAATTGCCGAGCTCGGCGCCAGCACCTGAAGCGCGGCCGAAGCCGCAGCCGGCTCCGGCTGAAAGCGCCAAGGCGCCTGAACGCAAGGATGCCGACAAGCCGGTCAAGGAAGCTTCATCGAAGCCGAAGTCGGACGACAAGCAATTCAATGCGAACGAGATTTCCGCGCTGCTCGACAAGCAGAAGCCATCCGGCGGCGGCGCCAAGCGTTCGACGCAGCAGGCGTCGCTCGGTGGCGACAAGGATCAGGGCCAGAAGCTGTCGAAGTCGGAGCAGGGGGCGCTGGAAGATCAGCTAGGTCATTGCTGGACCCTTCCGGTCGGCCTCGAAGGGTCCGAGGATTTCACTGTGGTTATCCGCTTCAACCTGGACGCCTCGGGCAAGTTGACGGGCCGCCCGACTGTCGAAAAGTCCAGCGGCAACCCTCAATTCGACGCCAGCGCGGTTCGCGCCGTGCAGAAATGTGACGTTGCCGGATTGCAGGTTCCCGCGGGGAAGCAGGACATATGGTCTGACGTCCGCGTCAATTTCGATCCAAGAGCGATGCTTGGCCTTTAGCCTGAGCACCCAAAAATCAGCAAGAGAAGCGAGAAGACATGAAATCCATCCTCAAGCCGCTCCTGATGGTCGCCGCGATGGCGATGGGCATAATTTCGGTCGCCACCTTGCCTGCTCGGGCAACCCTTGAGCTCAACGTCAACAAAGGCAATGTCGAGCCGATGCCGATCGCCATCCCCGACTTTCAAGGCGAGCTCGGAGCGCAGATATCGGCAATCGTCACAGCCGATCTGAAACGGTCAGGACTGTTCGCGCCGATCGACAAGGCAGCCTTTGTCGAAAAGATCACGAATCCGGACGCGCCCCCCCGCTATGAAGACTGGAAGGTCATCAACGCGCAGGCACTGGTGACCGGAAGCGTCAGCAAGGAAGCGGATGGCCGCATCCGCGCCCAGTACCGGCTGTGGGATATTTTTGGCAACACGCAGTTGGCTGGCGAGCAGTTTTTCGCAAACGACGCCAATCAACGCCGCGTCGCCCACATAATCGCAGATGCGATCTATGAGAAGATCACCGGCGAGAAGGGCTATTTCGACACGCGGGTGGTGTTCATCGACGAGTCCGGCGCCAAGAACGCGCGCAAGAAGCGCCTCGCCATCATGGACCAGGACGGCGCCAATGTCCGCTATCTCTCGGACGGGCGCTCGATCGTGCTGACGCCGCGTTTCTCGCCGAACCGGCAGGAAATCACCTACATGTCCTATGAGAGTGGCCAGCCGCGCGTCTATCTCCTGCAGATCGAGACCGGGCAGCGCGAACTGGTCGGCAATTTCCCCGGCATGACCTTTGCGCCGCGCTTCTCGCCTGACGGCCAGAAGGTGATCATGAGCCTGCTGCGCGACGACGGCAATTCCAACATCTTCGCCATGGACCTGCGCAGCCGCTCGACGACGCGGCTGACCAATTCGACCGCCATCGACACCTCGCCCTCCTATTCGCCCGACGGCAGCAAGGTGGTGTTCACCTCCGACCGTGGCGGCCGCGCGCAGATTTATGTGATGGGTGCCGACGGCTCGGGCCAGACCCGCATCTCCTTCGGCGACGGCGTCTATTCGACGCCGGTGTGGTCGCCGCGCGGCGACCTCATCGCCTTCACCAAGCAGACCGGCGGCGAGTTCCAGATCGGCGTCATGAAGACCGACGGTTCGGGCGAGCGCATCCTGTCGTCCGGTTTCCAGCAGGAAGGACCGACCTGGGCGCCGAACGGCCGCGTCTTGATGTTCTTCCGCGACTCCAGTGGCGGCCCGAAACTGGTTTCGGTCGACCTCACCGGCCGCAACGAGCAGCCGATCCCGACCGCGAACTTCGCGTCCGATCCGGCCTGGTCGCCGCTGCTGGAATAGGGTTCGGCCGAATTGCCACACATGCTGAAAAGGGGACGTTTCGGCCCCTTTTCCATGCATTGGTCGCGTTTTGGCCGCATTTCCGCCTAGGGTCCGCACGCAATGTCGCCCCTGGTTCAGCGTTGGGCGTAATGGCTGTGGACGGGCAGCTAACCAAATTTTAACCGTGTTTCTTGAATGCCGGTTAACCCAAACGTGGTTACTGGGTGATCAACGAAATCACTCAAATACGATCACTCGAAATACGAAGGAGAGGCGGCATGGGCCGTATCGCAGCACTTACCAGAAACCCGGCCATGATCGCACTGGTGGCGATGCTCGCCATCACCGGTTGCGCCTCGAAGAAGACGCCGAACAACGCCGCTGACCTTGGCCTCAATGGCGCGGGCGCTGCAACGCCGGGTTCGGCGCAGGACTTCACCGTCAATATCGGCGACCGCATCTTCTTCGACACGGACTCGACCTCGATCCGGGCTGACGCACAGCAGACGCTTTCGCGCCAGGCGCAGTGGCTGAACCAGTACAAGCAGTATGCCATCGTCGTCGAAGGTCATGCCGACGAGCGCGGCACGCGCGAATACAATCTGGCGCTTGGCGCCCGCCGCGCCGCAGCCACCCGCGACTTCCTCGTGTCCAAGGGTGTCGCCTCCAGCCGCCTGAAGACCATTTCCTACGGCAAGGAACGTCCTGTCGCGGTCTGCGATGACATCTCCTGCTGGTCGCAGAACCGCCGTGCGGTCACCACGCTCAGTGGCGCCGGTTCCTGATCGGCAAAAATACAACACTGCTTTGGGAAAGGCGGCCTCCGGGCCGCCTTTTTCATGTCCGGATGCCCGAAACAAAATTTGGCCGAAGTCTCGCGCCCTGCTATGAGCCGAGGGCGCTTGGCTGGTCCCACCCTGATTGGAAGGCGCGAAACAGACTAACGACACGGCGAGAGGCACATGCATTTGAGATCGGTTCTGAGCGGCACGCTTGCGGCGCTGCTCCTATCAGGCTTCACCGCGCTGGCTAGTGGCTTGGGGGCCAGCGGCACAGGGCAATCGACCGACAGCGGCTTTTCCTTCCACCTGCCCAGCATCGAGTTGCCCAAGCTTTTCGGAGAAAAGAAGAAACCGGACCAGGTTCAACTGGCGCAGTCCGATCCTACTGCCGTCACCAGCCTGGAAGACCAGCTGCGGCAGATGAACGGCAAGATCGAGGAACTCAACTTCCAGGTCCTGCAGATGCAGGAGCAGATGCGCAAGCAGCAGGAAGACAACGAGTTCCGCTTCCAGCAGCTGGAAGGCGGCTCGCAGGGCGGACAGACACCGGCGGCACCGAAGAAAAAGTCCGACGCCACCACCGACACCAACACCGATGTGGCGGCCGCCCCGGCAACGCAGGCTCCGGTCGATGCCGGTGCCGCGCCCGGCGGGAATCAGTCCGCAGGCGGCAAGACGGTCGAGGACGTCATCGTCGAATCACCCGACGGCGACCCCGGCAAGGTGATCCCGGGTACGGGAGCGCCGGAAAAGACCTTTGGCTCCATCACCGTCGACAAGAACGGCAATGTGATCGATGCCGGAGGCAACACCCAGTCGACCGCGCCGGTGCAAGATACCGCCCCGGCCGCCGGCGCTCCGGCCAAGGCCGGCAAGTCCAATGGCACGATCGTCGCGGCGCTGCCTTCCACCAAGGACCCGGAGGAGCTTTACCGCAACTCCTATCAGTTCATCCTGTCGGGCGATTACAGCACCGCCGAACAGGGTTTTCGCGATCACATCTCGCGCTTCCCGCGCGATGCCAAGACGGCGGACGCGCATTACTGGCTGGGTGAATCGCTGCTTGGCCAGCAGAAATATCGTGACGCGGCCGAGGTCTTCCTCTCCGCGAGCAAGGACTATCCGAAGGCCAAGAAGGCGCCCGACATGCTGTTGAAGCTCGGCGTGTCGCTGGTCGGCCTCAAGCAGCACGATGTCGCCTGCGCAACCTTCAGCGAGGTCGGCAAGCGCTACCCCGACATTTCCAACGCACTCAAGGAACGCGTCAAGCAGGAGAAGGCCCTGGCCGCCTGCTGATGCTCGCGACCGAGCCAGATTTTTCGACCGGAATTTTTTCGCATATCGATTTCACCCACGGCGCCGTCGCGGCCGTGTCCGGCGGCAGCGACTCGACCGCCCTGCTTCTCCTTCTCAAACAGCATCTCGACCGAACCGCGTCGTCCGCGAAGCTGCTGGCGGTGACGATCGACCATGGCTTGCGTCAGGGTTCGGAGGCCGAGGCGCAAGCCGTGGCGAAACTATGTGCGGAACGCGGCATTGCCCACCGCACCCTGACGTGGTCCGGGCGCAAGCCGTCGACCGGCCTGCCGGCGGCGGCGCGTGAAGCGCGCTATCATCTGCTGGCCGAGGCGGCGCGCGCGGAAGGCATCGGCCTGATCGTCACCGGTCATACCGCCGACGACCAGGCCGAGACGGTGCTGATGCGGCATGCGCGGGATGACGGCCGAGCGTTTGCCGAATTGACGGGCCGTGGGCTTGCCGGCATGGCGCCTGGCACCCTCTATGACTGGCGCGAGTGGATCGTCCGTCCGCTTCTGGGCACACGGCGCTCGGTGCTTCGCGATTTCCTGCGGCGTGAAGGAGTTGGCTGGGCCGATGACCCGACCAATATCGACGAAGCCTTCGAGCGGCCGCGCGTGCGCGCGGCACTTGCCGGCGAAGGTGCCGGGCATATGGAGAATGCACTGCTGCTCGCCGGCCAGGCCGCCGTCGAGCGCAGGCAGCTTGGCGCCGGCGCCGCCGATCTGATCCGTCGCTTCGCCAGCCGGCCGGCGATCGGTCTCATCCGCCTCGACCCGCGCCTAGTTTCGGCAGGCGACGACCGGGCGGCCCTCTACGCGCTGCGTATCCTGCTGGCCACCGCCGGAGGCGTTGCCTTCCTGCCGGACCAGGCGCGCAGCGAGGCGCTGTTCGGCCGGCTGAAGGCTGGATTTCTTTGCGCCACATTGTCGCGGACGGTGGTCGATTTCCGGCGCGCCGGCGTCTTCCTGTGCCGGGAGGCGCGGGGCTTGCCGCCCGCCGCCACGGCTGTCGACAACACCATCTGGGACGGCCGCCGCCACATCACATTGAACGACAGGTCCGGCGCATTGTTGATCGCACCGTTGGGGACCGCAGCGGCGAAGCGGCTGACGATCGATGATGGAGAAACCCCGGCAAGCCTGATGCGCGCGGCGTTGGCTGCGGAACCGACATTGCGGCAAGTCCTTGAAACCCCTGGTTTGCCGCAGGCGCATCCGGGGTCGCCTGCGTTCGCGGCGCGACCGGTAGTGTCGCCTTTTGCCCGCTTCCTGCCGTCCTTCGATCTGGCGCCGGCGCGGGCCGTCGCCGAACTGATGGGCGCGTCACCGCTTCCCGCTTCGCCATTGGGCGGCCACAGTGCCGATTGATGGTGGTTCGAAAGCTTAACCCAGACGTGCTGTTCTGCTTGGCAAGGGGAGACGCTCTCCCTATGTTAGGCCCAAGTTTCCTCTCATGATGCTGTCCGTGCGCGGACGCCAACGGGACAATTGATGAATCCGAACTATCGCAACCTCGCGCTCTGGGCGATCATAGCGGTCCTGCTCATCGCTCTCTTCAATCTGTTCCAGACACCGCAGACGCGCGGGGCTTCGAGCGATGTGCCTTATTCGCAGTTCCTGCAGGATGTCGCGGCCGGCCGGGTCAAGACGGTGACCATTGCGGGCGCCCGCATCACCGGCACCTACACCGACAATTCCACCGGCTTCCAGACCTATTCGCCCGGCGATCCCCAGCTGGTTTCGCGGCTGCAGGACAAGAACGTCACCATCAATGCGCGGCCCGAGACCGACGGTTCCAATTCGCTGTTCGGCTACCTGATCTCGTGGCTGCCAATGATCCTGATCCTCGGAGTCTGGATATTCTTCATGCGCCAGATGCAGTCCGGATCCGGAAGGGCCATGGGTTTTGGCAAGTCGAAGGCCAAGCTTCTGACCGAGGCGCATGGCCGCGTCACCTTCCAGGACGTCGCCGGCGTCGACGAAGCCAAGGAAGATCTGGAGGAGATCGTCGAGTTCCTGCGCGACCCGCAGAAGTTCCAGCGCCTCGGCGGCAAGATTCCGCGCGGCGTGCTTCTGGTCGGCCCTCCCGGCACCGGCAAGACGCTGCTCGCCCGCTCGGTCGCCGGCGAAGCCAACGTGCCGTTCTTCACCATTTCGGGTTCGGACTTCGTCGAGATGTTCGTCGGCGTCGGCGCGAGCCGCGTGCGTGACATGTTCGACCAGGCCAAGAAGAACGCGCCCTGCATCATCTTCATCGACGAAATCGACGCGGTCGGGCGCCATCGCGGCGCCGGCCTTGGCGGCGGCAACGACGAGCGCGAGCAGACGCTGAACCAGCTGCTGGTCGAGATGGACGGCTTCGAATCCAACGAAAGCATCATCCTGATCGCCGCCACCAACCGTCCCGACGTGCTCGATCCGGCGCTGCTGCGTCCGGGCCGTTTCGACCGCCAGGTGGTGGTGCCGAACCCCGACATCGTCGGCCGCGAGAAGATCCTCAAGGTGCATGTGCGCAACGTGCCGCTGGCGCCCAATGTCGACCTCAAGGTCGTCGCGCGCGGCACGCCGGGCTTCTCCGGCGCCGACCTCATGAACCTCGTCAACGAATCCGCGCTGATGGCGGCGCGGCGCAACAAGCGCCTCGTCACCATGGCCGAGTTCGAGGACGCCAAGGACAAGATCATGATGGGCGCGGAGCGCCGCTCGTCGGCCATGACCCAGGCCGAGAAGGAGCTGACCGCCTATCACGAAGCCGGCCACGCCATACTGGCGCTCAACGTGCCGTCGGCCGATCCGCTGCACAAGGCCACCATCATCCCGCGTGGCCGCGCGCTCGGCATGGTCATGCAGTTGCCGGAAGGCGACCGCTATTCGATGAGCTACAAGTACATGATCTCGCGCCTCGCCATCATGATGGGCGGCCGCGTCGCCGAGGAGTTCAAGTTCGGCAAGGAGAACATCACCTCGGGCGCTTCCTCAGACATCGAGCAGGCGACCAAACTGGCGCGCGCCATGGTCACGCGCTGGGGGTTCTCCGACAAGCTCGGTCATGTCGCCTATGGCGACAACCAGGAGGAAGTGTTCCTCGGCCATTCGGTGGCGCGCACGCAGAACATTTCCGAAGAGACCGCGCAAATCATCGACGCTGAAGTGCGCCGCCTGATCGACGAGGCCTATTCGACGGCGAAATCCATCCTGACCAAGAAGAAGAAGGAATGGATTGCGCTGGCGCAGGGCCTGCTCGAATACGAGACGCTGTCGGGCGACGAGATCAAGCAGCTGATCGCCGGCGAAAAGCCGGCGCGCGACCTCGGCGACGACACGCCGCCCAGCCGTGGCTCGGCCGTGCCGAAGTCCGGCGGCCGCCGCAAGAAAGGCCCCGAGCCCGAAGGCGGCATGGAGCCGCAGCCGTCGAGCTGAGTTGAGTTTACCGATTTCAAGAAAACGCCGCGGCTTCAACCCGCGGCGTTTTGCTGTTTAGACCAGACTGGGCGGCTCACCGTTTCACCGAACGTAGCAGCGCTCCACTATTTCGTTTGACGTTATCCCCGACGGGATCCAGGCGACGCGCCGGACGTTGGAGCGTCATTCTCGGCTTGTCCCGAGGGACCTGCCAACTCATACCGGCGCCCTGCTATCTCCCGACAGAAGATCCTCGGAACAAGCCGAGGATGACGGCTTAACGTCTGCAGGAAAAACGGTGAATTGCTTCTGTATTCGATTTTTACGATTCAGCTTTCAGCCGCGCATTGCACAGGCTGTAATAACCGCCACCCTTCTGGATCCAGCGAAGGCCGTTCAACGTACCCGCCTCCTTGTTGCCGTGGTAACCCTGCAGGCAGGTCTTCATCCGCGCCTTCGCGGGCTTCTCGGTCTTGAACTCGGCGGCGAGGGTGGTCGGGAATGTCACGCCCGCCGGCGCTACAGTGGGGGCGACCGCCGCGTCGTTTTCCTTTTTCGGCTGCGTCGCGGTTTTGACGGTATCCGAGCTGACACTCTCCGTAGCGGAGGTCGCGCATTTCTCCTTGCGGAAAGCGGCCCAGTCCATGCCGTTCAGAGTGCCGCCTTCCTTGGCTGCCCGATAGGTCTCGCCGCATTCCTTCATCGTCAGTGCGCTTGCAGGGGCGACGCCCCACGCAGCCAATGCCGTCACAGCCAATACCGCCAATTTCAAACTAGACATCAGACCCTCGTGATTGATAACGAGTTCGATGTCTGTTTGTATACTGTTTGTTCCGTATATGTTCAACTGGAATCTTTGCGAGCTGCCAGTAAGCCTGTCCGTGGAGTGTGGGCCGGGTTGATGATGCCGGTCGCTCCCCACACATGCGGATGCGGGCGGAGCCGCCGGCGTCTTGGCGCGCAACAAAAGCCTAAGAAAAAGCCCGCGCATCTCACGATGCGCGGGCCTTCCTTCGAGAACAACTAGGCGATCAGCCCTTCAGCTTGGCGTTGCACAGGCTGTAGAAGCCGCCGCCCTTCTGGATCCACTTCAGGCCGCCAAGCGCATTGGCGTCCTTGAGCACATAGTACTGGTCGAGGCAGGTGTGCATGCGGCCCTTTCCGGGGGTCTCGCTGGCATATTTCGGCGAGATCGCGGACGGGAAGGTGACGCCCTTGGGCGCGACCGTCGTCGGCTTTGCCGGTTCCTTGGTGTAATTTGCTTCGCTCGGAGCAGGCACGCTGTCATCATCGGCGGCCGCGGCGCCGCATTCGGCCTTGCGGAAGTCGTTCCACTTCTGGCCCTTCAGCGTGTTCGCCGTCTTCGCAGCCTGGTACTTGGTGCTGCACTCGGCCATGGTCAGGCCCTTGCCATCGGCAGGAGCCGCGGCGGCCTTGGTGGTTGCCGGCTTGGTGGTGTCGGCGGCGGCGGATGCACCGGCGGCGCATTCGCTCTTGCGGAAGTCGTTCCACTTCATGCCGTTCAGCGTGCCGGCGGCCTTTGCCGCCTGGTACTTGGCGCTGCATTCCTTGGCCGTCAGGCCTTTCGCGGCGCCGTCGTCGGCGGCTGCAGCCTTGGCCGGCTTGGCTGGCTTGGTTTCGGCCGCCTTCTTTGTGTCGGCCGGCTTGGTGTCCGTGGTCGCGGCGGCGTCGGTGCCGCATTGTGCCTTGCGGAACTGGTTCCAAGTTTGCCCGGCAAGTGTCCCAGCGTCCTTGGCGGCGTTATACTTCGTGCTGCACTCGGCCATCGTCAGTGCGTTGGCTGGCGCGGCCAGGAACAACGTCACTACGGCGAGGCCGGTCAAAGTGGCAAGTCGGTGGATGAGCATAGCGTTTCTCCGTTGCAGCAGCCCATTATACGTCCCTGCGAATCAATAACGCTCAACGGTCGGTTGCGCCAGATGCTAAGTGGCGTATATATCGCCCGAACCCCGATCCTCCCGATAAGGTGATGAAATCATTGCCCCTTACCGGGTTGAAAACAAGATTTTCCGCGTGCATCCGCGCCGAATAGCTCGCATAGATGGTATATTGCGGTGCCACAATGCCACTACGTCAGGCCGCAGCCTTGTTGTGCGCGGCTCACAACAATGGTTTTCTAAGGATTGGTAACATACAATCACACAATGTGATCATGGCGTATCGGCCAATTGTGGCATGAAATGCCGGCAAAGAACCTTCAAGGACTTTAACTAGCATGGCAGGGAATTACTTCGGCACGGACGGCATCCGCGGGCGCGCCAACAAGTTTCCGATGACCGCGGAAATCGCCATGCGCGTCGGCATGGCCGCCGGCCTTTCGTTCCAGCGCGGCAGCCACCGTCATCGCGTCGTTCTGGGCAAGGACACCAGGCTTTCCGGCTACATGATCGAGAATGCGATGGTGGCGGGTCTTTGCGCCGCCGGCATGGATGTGTTCCTGCTCGGCCCGATCCCGACCCCGGCCGTCGCCATGCTGGTGCGTTCGCTGCGCGCCGATATCGGCGTGATGATCTCGGCTTCGCACAATCCCTATTACGACAACGGCATCAAGCTGTTCGGGCCGGACGGCTACAAGCTCTCCGACGAGATCGAAGAGCGCATCGAGAGCATGCTCGACAAGGATATCGAACTGACACTCGCCGATTCCGACGGGCTTGGCCGCGCCAAGCGTGTCGATGGCGTGCATGACCGCTACATCGAGTTCGCCAAGCGCACATTGCCGCGCTCGATGTCGCTTTCGGGCCTCAGGATCGTCGTCGATTGCGCCAATGGCGCGGCCTACAAGGTGGCGCCCGAGGCGCTGTGGGAACTCGGCGCCGAGGTCGTGGCCATCAATGTCGAGCCCAACGGCTTCAACATCAACAAGGAATGCGGCTCGACCCATCCGGCCGGCCTGCAGAAGAAGGTGCATGAAGTGCGCGCCGATATCGGCATCGCGCTCGATGGTGATGCGGACCGTGTCGTCATCGTCGACGAGAATGGCGCGATCGTCGACGGCGATCAGATCATGGCGATGATCGCCGAGTCCTGGCACCAGAGCGGACGGCTTGCCGGCGGCGGCGTGGTTTCGACGGTCATGTCCAATCTCGGCCTCGAGCGCTTCCTCGGCGACATGAAGCTGCAATTGCACCGCACCAAGGTCGGCGACCGCTATGTCGTGGAGCATATGCGCGCGCATGGGCTCAATGTCGGCGGCGAACAGTCCGGCCATATCGTGCTGTCGGATTTCTCGACCACCGGCGACGGTCTGGTGTCGGCGCTGCAGGTGCTGGCCTGCATCAAGCGCCAGGGACGCCCGGTCAGCGAACTGTCGAAGAAGTTCGAGCCGGTGCCGCAGCTCTTGAAGAATGTCCGTATCGCCGGCGGCAAGCCGCTCGAGGAAGCTCCGGTCAAGGCCGCGATCGAGGATGCGCGCAACCGTCTCGGCAAGGCCGGGCGTCTGGTTATCCGCCCGTCGGGCACCGAGCCGCTGATCCGTGTCATGGCCGAGGGCGACGATCCGCAACTGGTCGAGGCCGTCGTCAACGACATTGTCGAGGTCATTTCGGAGACCCGCAGCGCAGCCTGATCTCCGGCGCGCCCCAGCGCGTCACGCCGCCGCGCCGGTTGCATCCAGGCCCGCCCTTCCGGCGGGCTTTTTACTGACCGGGGACCGGCCCCCAACTGTCGAAATCATTGCCGGATTCCTCGAATTTTAGAGATTCGTGGTTAATCGACAGGGTTAAACGCCTTTTAACTTTTCCAATTCATTATCCACGCCTGAAAGCCAATCTCGTTCGGACGCGATCGCGGTCCGAGGGTTCCTAGGGGTGACAAGCATGTTCAATACAGCAAGAAAGGCCCTGTTCGCGCTGCTGTTCGCGGGCCTGGCCTGGCCAGTGTTCGCAGCCGACCTGCCTGAGCCGCAGGTCGAAGAGGCGCCGCCACCACCAGTCTACGAGCAGCCGGTCGACGTCGGCGGCTGGTATATCCGTGGCGACATCGACTATCACAAGTCGAAGATGGGTGACATCGACTACATCACCTACGGCGCGGCACCTTGCCCCTGCGGACCTCCTGTCGGGGTCGCTGGCAGCAAGTCCTTCGACTATGGCAAGCTCAAGGGCGGCTTCTCGCTTGGCGCCGGCGTCGGCTACAAGATCAACGAACGTTTCCGCACCGACCTGACCGCCGACTACTGGTTCAAGTCGAACTTCAACGGCGGAACCTCGGATCTCGTCTCGACCTCGACCGAAGTGTCGAAGATGAGCGCCCTGCTGCTGCTGGCCAATGCCTATGTCGATATCGGCACCTGGCACGGCATCACGCCCTATGTTGGCGCCGGTATTGGCGGCGCGCGGGTCAAGTGGGATACCGTCTACGACCCGAACACCACCGAGACCAACCCCGGCGTATCCAGCTGGCGCTTCGCCTACGCGGTCATGGCAGGTGCGTCCTACTGCCTGACGGACAAGGTCATACTCGATGCGGGCTACCGCTTCTCCCATATCCAGGGCGGCCGCATGTTCGAATATGATACGAGCAGCGCCGGCCCGGGCTTCGATCACGGCTTCAACACCCACGAAGTGCGTGGCGGCCTGCGCTATCAGTTTGGCGGCAACAATGGGTGCAGCGTACCGGTGGCCTACCAGCCCGAACCCGAGCCGATCTACACCAAGTAAGAATTTCCGGCCTCGAATGGTCGCGAACCGCCCGGCTCAGCCGGGCGGTTTTCGTTTGAGCCGGCGCCGATGAGGGACCTGGAGCATCGCCTCGAAACGAAGGTCATTTTGGGCGACATGCGTCAGCGAAATCAATTCGCTAACGCTCTGTTAGCCTTAACCGCGACTTAACCACTATGGTTAACAATGCTCTCTGAAAACGATGGCTGCCGTGTTGGTTGCAGCTGTCGTCAAATCCGGGAGTCGGGGACCATGACACTCATATCGCGTATTGTGCTGGCGCTTGCCGGACTCGGCCTCTTGCCGCTGACACCGGCATTCGCCGCCGACTACGATCCACCGATCTACGTCGACCAGGCGCCCGATTATGTGCCGGTCGAGGTCGGCTCAGGCTGGTACCTGCGCGGTGACGTCGGTTACGCCTTCAGTCATCCTTTCACTGATGAGGAAGTCTCGAGCGGGCCTCTGAACAGCTTCACTTCCAGCAGTGGCCTTTTTACCGGCAGCGTCGGAATGGGTTACCACATCAATGACTATCTTCGGGTGGAACTGAATGGTGGCATTCTGCCGACGAACAAATTCAGTGATCATCAGAAGCTTGCGACCACCTGCAAAGGCTCGACACTCGTAGATGACGGCTTCGGAACCATCAATTCCGCCGCAGCAACGCAGACGTGCGATCAGATCGACAACGGCTCCAACAAAGCCTACAGCCTCATGGCCAACGGCTATGTCGATCTCGGCACCTACGTGGGGATCACCCCCTATATCGGCGGTGGAATCGGCGTGGCCTACAACAAATATTATAAGAGCATTGGCGCGAAAGATTGCAGGGAGACACCGGCGAATTCCGCCGGAACAGGCGGGTTCTTCTGCGATGATCCCGCAGGATATGAAGGTCAAACCGACACGGCAGCCAAATTCAATCTCGCTTATTCGATCGGCGCCGGGCTTTCCTATCAGGTCAGCAAGAATGTCTCAGTTGACCTCGGATACGAGTATTTTTCGGTCCCCGATGCCAAATATGTCGCCTATGACAATGGCGCCTTCGGCATCCACAAGGGAATTGACTATCAGACAGTCAAGCTCGGGCTGCGCTACGATCTCTGGTAGGCCAGGGACGGAGCAGGATTTTGGCGGCGGATCCCTGCGGTCCGCCGTTCGCGTTTGAGATCACGCGATCCTGATCGCGGATCGCCGGTATCCCGGCAGCGACAAAAACTTTCCTCTTGACGCCCGAAGCCTGAACGCATATCGCCGTCCGTGGGCCACCCCTCCCCAACGAGGGGCCACTATCTGGAAGGATAGACCACGATGACGACGCATACGAAGCCCGGACTCCGTCCGGCAAACCCCAATTTCTCCTCAGGTCCCTGCGCAAAACGCCCCGGCTGGTCGGTCGAGGCGCTGAAGAATGCCGCGCTCGGCCGTTCCCATCGCGCCAAGATCGGCAAGACCAAGCTCGAACAGGCGATCGAGCTGACGCGCGAAATCCTCAAGGTTCCGGCCGACTACCGCATCGGCATCGTGCCGGCGTCGGACACCGGCGCCGTCGAGATGGCGCTGTGGTCGCTGCTCGGCGAGCGCGGCGTCGACATGGTCGCCTGGGAAAGCTTCGGCTCCGGCTGGGTCACCGATGTGGTCAAGCAGCTGAAGCTCCCCGACGTGCGCAAGCTCGAGGCCGGCTATGGCGAATTGCCGGATCTCGCCAAGATCGATTTCGACCGCGACGTGGTCTTCACCTGGAACGGCACCACGTCGGGCGTGCGCGTGCCGAACGGTGACTTCATCCCGGCGGACCGCATGGGCCTGACCATCTGCGACGCGACTTCCGCCGCCTTCGCGCAAAAGCTCGATTTCGAAAAGCTCGATGTCGTCACCTTCTCCTGGCAGAAGGTGCTGGGCGGCGAGGGCGCGCATGGCATGCTGATCCTGTCGCCGCGCGCCGTCGCGCGGCTGGAGAGCTACAAGCCTGCATGGCCGCTGCCGAAGATCTTCCGGCTGACCTCCGGCGGCAAGCTGATCGAGGGCATCTTCAAGGGCGAGACCATCAACACGCCGTCGATGCTGTGCGTCGAGGACTATCTCGACGCACTGCACTGGGCGAAGTCGATCGGCGGCCTCGATGCGCTGGTCGCCAGGGCGGATGCCAATGCTGCCGTGCTCGACGGATTCGTCGACAAGTCCTCGTGGCTGGGCCACCTCGCCGTCCAGCCGGCGACGCGGTCGAACACCTCGGTCTGCCTGTCCTTCACCGATCCGGATATCGCGGCGCTCGACGCCGACGGACAGGCGGCGTTCGCCAAGGGGCTGGTCTCGGCGCTCGACAAGGAAGGTGTCGCCTATGACGTCGGCTCCTATCGCGATGCGCCTCCCGGCCTGCGTATCTGGTGTGGCGCGACGGTCGAGACATCCGATCTCGAAGTGCTGCTGCCCTGGCTCGACTGGGCTTTCGCCGCGCAGAAGGCGTCGCTGAAAGCAGCGGCCTGAGACTTTCCGTGGCGGCCCGCGGGCCGCCCATTCCCGGATCAATCCCATTTTCAAGGAGGCCGCCATGGCGCCCCGCGTTCTCGTCTCTGACAAACTCTCTCCCACCGCCGTGCAGATCTTCAAGGATCGCGGCGTCGAGGTCGACTATCTGCCCGATCTCGGCAAGGACAAGGAAAAGCTGCTCGAAGTGATCGGCCAGTATGACGGCCTCGCCATCCGCTCGGCGACCAAGGTCACCGAAAAGCTGATAAGCGCCGCCACGAAGCTCAAGGTCATCGGCCGCGCCGGCATCGGCGTCGACAATGTCGATATCCCGGCGGCGAGCCGCAAGGGTATCATCGTGATGAACACGCCCTTCGGCAATTCGATCACGACAGCCGAGCATGCCGTGGCGATGATCTTCGCCCTGGCGCGGCAGATTCCGGAAGCCAACGCCTCGACCCATGCCGGCAAGTGGGAGAAGAACCGCTTCATGGGCGTCGAAATCACCGGCAAGACGCTGGGCGTCATCGGCTGCGGCAATATCGGCTCGATCGTCGCCACCCGCGGCGTCGGCCTGAAAATGCATGTCGTCGCCTTCGACCCGTTCCTGTCGGACAAGCGTGCCGAGGAGCTCGGCGTCGACAAGGTCGAGCTCGACGAGCTGTTCGCCCGCGCGGACTTCATCACGCTGCACACGCCGCTGACCGACAAGACACGCAACATCATCGATGCCGGGGCAATCGCCAAGATGAAAAACGGCGTGCGCATCATCAATTGCGCGCGCGGCGGGCTGGTCGTCGAGGCCGATCTGATCGCGGCGCTGAAGAGCGGCAAGGTGGCCGGCGCCGGCATCGACGTGTTCGAGGTGGAGCCGGCCGAGCAGAACGCCTTGTTCGGCATGGAAAACGTGGTGGCGACACCGCATCTCGGCGCCTCGACGGCGGAAGCGCAGGAGAATGTCGCGCTGCAGGTCGCCGAGCAGATGTCGGACTATCTGATCAAGGGCGCGGTCTCCAACGCCATCAACATGCCGTCGATCACGGCGGAAGAAGCGCCGCGGCTGAAGCCCTTCGTCAAGCTCGCCGAAGTGCTCGGCGCCTTTGTCGGCCAGGTCACCGAGGATCCGATCAAGGAGGTCGAGATCCTGTTCGACGGCTCGACCGCGACGATGAACACGCGCGCGCTGATCAGCGCCGCACTGGCCGGGCTGATCCGGCCCCAGGTCGCCGACGTCAACATGGTGTCGGCGCCGATCATGGTGAAGGAGCGCGGCATCATCGTCGCCGAGGTCAAGCGCGACAAGTCGGGCGTGTTCGACGGCTACATCAAGCTGACGGTCAAGACCGAGCACAGGACGCGCTCGATCGCCGGCACCTGCTTCTCCGACGGCAAGCCGCGCTTCATCCAGATCAAGGGCATCAACCTCGACGCCGAGGTCGGCCAGCACATGCTCTACACCACCAATGCCGATGCGCCCGGCATCATCGGCCTGCTTGGCACGGTATGTGGCGAGAACGGCGTGAACATCGCCAACTTCCAGCTTGGCCGCAACCGGCCGGGCGGCGACGCCATCGCGCTGCTCTATCTCGATGCGCCGTTCCCGGAAAAGGTGCTGGAGCAGGTGCGGGCGCACAAGTCGATCGACTCGGCCAAGCGGCTGCAGTTCGACGTCGGCGGGATCTGATCCCGGCTTTCGCCAAGATCGGAAGGCGCGGCGTTTGTCGCGCCTTCCTGCCGCTCAGTGCGCCTTGGCTCGCGAGGTCATCGCCATCTTGCGCCCGCTATGTTCGGCAAGCCCGATGCCGCCCAGCACGAGCACAAGCGCCAGCGCCTGATAGAGCTGGAACGTCTCGCCGACGATCAGCACCGAAAGCAACGTGCCGAAGATCGGCACCAGGTTGATGAACAGGCCGGCGCGGTTGGCGCCGATCAGCTCGTTGCCCCTGATATAAGTTATCTGCGAGACGACCGAGGCGCCGATCGCGGTATAGACGATGACCGTCCAGCCGCGCGCGTCGGGGACGATGGCCTTGCCGGCGGCGACCTCCCACAGCAAGAAGGGCAGCGAGGTGATGAGTGCCGCGATCGACATGGCCAGCATCAGGCTCTGCCAGCGCATCGCCGGCTTCAGCCGCAGCCCGACCGAATAGCCGCTGTAGAGGACGACCGCCACCAGCATGATGGCGTCGCCGAAATTGAGTTCCAGCGTCAGCAACCGGCGGGGATCGCCGTGGCAAGCGGTCAGGATCACGCCGGCAATGGTCAGTACGACGCCGGCGATCTGCGCCCAGTTCACACGCAGCCGGAAGAAGATGAAATTGGCTGTCATGATCAAGATCGGCATCGCCGCCTGTTCGATCGAGACGTTGATCGCCGTCGTGTAGTTGAGCGCCGTGTAGAAGATCACGTTGAACAGCGTGAAGCCGCTGGCGCCCAGTGCCGCCAGAATGAGCCAGTGCCTGCGCACCACGGGCCAGTCCTGTTGGATCGTGCGCCAGCCGATCGGCAGCAGGATCGCCACCGCCAGCACCCAGCGCAGGAAGACCAGCATCATCGGCGAGACATGATCGACCGCGAGCTTGCCGGCCACCGAATTGCCACCCCACAGCAAGGTGGTGAGCAGCAGGAATAAGTAGGCGTGTCGATGCATCGCGGGATTCCGGCCGCGACGGATGCGTCGCGGTGTTTGCCGGCCTATTGCCCCTCTCAGCCCAAGTAAATGATGTCAAAGCCGAAAATTGTTGTGCCTCAGGGCATTTTCGGCGGCAAAGAAAGGTCGCACTCGCGAGGTCTTGACGCTATAGAGGCCTGTCGTTTCGAACCATATCCAAGCCGCTCGGCGGCGTCTCAAGGGAAAAGAAACATGGCCAATGTGGTGGTCGTCGGCTCGCAGTGGGGCGACGAAGGCAAGGGCAAGATCGTCGACTGGCTGTCGGAGCGCGCCGATGTCGTGGTGCGTTTCCAGGGCGGCCACAATGCCGGCCACACGCTGGTCGTCGACGGCAAGGTCTACAAGCTGTCGCTGTTGCCGTCAGGCGTCGTGCGGCAGGGCAAGCTGTCCATCATCGGCAATGGCGTGGTCTTCGACCCGCATGCTTTCGTGGCCGAAGTGGCGAAGCTCAAGGCGCAAGGCGTCGAGGTGACGCCCGAGCGCCTGAAAATAGCCGAAAACACAGCGCTTATCCTGTCGCTGCACCGGGAGCTGGACGGATTCCGCGAGGACGCCGCGTCAAATTCCGGGACGAAGATTGGCACGACCCGCCGGGGCATTGGTCCGGCCTATGAGGACAAGGTGGGTCGGCGCGCGGTGCGGGTGATGGATCTGGCGGATTTGGAAACGCTTCCCCTGAAGGTCGACAGGCTGCTGACGCACCACAATGCGCTGCGCCGCGGGCTTGGCCATGGCGAAGTCACGCATGACGCGATCATGACCGAATTGACCTCGGTCGCCGACGAGATCCTGCCCTATATGGACCGTGTCTGGAAGATACTCGACGACAAGCGCCGCGCCGGCGAACGCATCCTGTTCGAGGGCGCGCAAGGCACGCTGCTCGATATCGACCACGGCACCTATCCGTTCGTCACCTCGTCGAACACGGTGGCCGGCCAGGCCGCCGCCGGTTCGGGCGTCGGTCCGGGCGCCATCGGCTATGTCTTGGGCATCACCAAGGCCTACACGACGCGCGTCGGCGAAGGTCCGTTCCCGACCGAACAGAAGAACGAGATCGGCGAATTCCTCGGCACGCGCGGCCATGAATTCGGCGTCGTCACCGGGCGCAAGCGCCGCTGCGGCTGGTTCGACGCGGTGCTGGTGCGCCAGGCTGTCGCCGTCAACGGCATCAAGGGCATCGCATTGACCAAGCTCGACGTGCTCGACGGGCTGGACGAGATCAAGGTCTGCACCGGCTATCGCCTCGACGGCGAGATGATCGACTATTTGCCGGCCAGCCAGGGCGCGCAAGCCCGTGTCGAACCGGTCTACGAGACGCTGGAAGGGTGGAAAGGCACCACTGCCGGCGCGCGCAGCTGGAACGATCTTCCGGCCCAGGCCGTCAAATATGTCCGATACATAGAGGAGTTGATCGGCGCGCCGGTGGCACTCCTCTCTACCAGCCCGGAACGGGACGATACGATACTTGTGACCGATCCGTTTCAAGACTAGTTTCTGGAGCCTTTCCGGGCATCGCGGCTGATTTGCGGGGGCCGGCGCGGAAGCAAAATACAGGTCGACTGAAGCATGGCAGATTTTGTTGCTGTTCTGAAAAAGGCGCTCGACAAGCACGGCGACGAGACGCCCGAAAAGCGTACGCGCATCTATGAGAGCGTTCGTTCCATGCTGGCCAAGAAGCTTGCGGAATATTCGCCGCCGCTTGCCACCGAGGCCATAAGCGCGCAAAAGCGCTCACTGGAAAACGCTATTACGAGCGTTGAGCGCGAGTATGCCAAGAGCGTGCCGGAAACGGATCCGCTCGCCGAGCTGGAACACATCTTTTCCTCGATCGACCGCAACAAGAACCAGCCAAGCCACGCGCGCCAGCCGGTGAAGGCCGAGTCGGCGTGGCCGGCGCCGCCAGTCGCGAAGCCGGAGTCCACCCGTCCCGCGCCGCCGCCAGCCGCCAAGCCGGAACCATACCGGCCCGCGCCGCCCGCCGCCAAGACCGAGCCGAGCTGGCAGAAGCCCACGCCGGTGCAACCGGTGGCCCCGGATCTCGCCGATCATGCCTTGCCGGGCATGGATGCGGACCAGGACGATGACCGCGCCGACGTCTTCCCGAACGATGAGGAACCGGCGGCAGCCGATACTTTCCGCCTGCGCCCGGCCGAGCGCAGGCGCAGCTATGGCGGGCTGATCGCGGCCGTCGTCGCCTTGCTGGTGGTCGCCGGCGGTGGCTATGGCATCTGGCTCAACAAGGACGCCTTCAGCAAGATGCTGGGCCTGGGCGGTAGCAAGGTCGTCGCCAAGACCGAACCGGTGAAGCCGGCGCCGACGAAGCCTGCAACCGATGCCGCCGCGACGCCACCGGCGCCCGCGGCAGGTGCCGAGGGGACGAAATTCACGCAGCGGCTGACGCCCGAAGGCGGCGAGACCGACCCCGGCCCGGCCGGTGGACAAACCGGCATAGGCGAGGGTGAATCCGTCGCCGCGCTGACGACGCCGCCCTCGGCAACGAATGCGCCGGCCAATCCGCCCCCGGCTGCAGCCGCGCCCCCGGCAGCGCCAGCCGCGGCGACGCCTGCTGCGACCGCACCTGCGGCAGGCACCGCGCCCGCGGCAACACCGCCCGCCAACGGAACCGCTCCCGCGGCGCCGGCCGATGCCGCCGCCACACCGCCGCCCGCTCCGGCGGGCGCCACGCCCGCGGCACCGGCGGCTGCCCCGGCGACGCAGACCTCGGTGCCGGTCGGCCAGAAGGCGATCTTCTATGAGGAGCGCACGAGCACCGCGCAGGGCTCGGCCGAGCCCGGCAGCATCGTCTGGTCGCTGGTGCAGGAATCGCCCGGCGGCGATCTGCCGCCCGAGCCGGCGATCCGCGCCGAGGCGACGATCCCCGGCAAGGACATCCAGCTGCGCATGACCATCCGCCGCAACACCGACCAGACGCTGCCGGCCAGCCATATCATCGAGATGATCTTCCTGACGCCTGACGGTTTCGAGGGCGGCGGTGTCGACAACATCCTGCGCGTTGCCATGAAGAGCTCCGAGCAGGATGCCGGCAGCCCGCTGATCGGCATTCCGGCCAAGATCGCCGACGGCTTCTTCCTCGTCGCGCTGAACGACACCAAGGCCGACGAGGACGCCAACATGACCCTGCTGCGTGGCCAGGACTGGATCGACGTGCCTGTCGTCTACAAGACCGGACGGCGGGCGCTGCTGACGATGGAAAAGGGCATTCCCGGCGAGAAGGTGTTCGACGAGGCGATCAAGGCCTGGCAGGCGAAGACGGCGGGCTGAGAAGGCGGAGTAACGGTCGCCTTCGTTCTTTGTCTTGACGCAATTCCGGACGGAAAATCGCGTCACACTTTTCCTGGAATTGCTCAGAAACCCGGAACAGCATGTCGAGCGCGGCGACGATGTCGTCGTGGTACTTTGTCAGGTTCAGCCGACTTTCACCCAGTTCGCTCGCCGGGACGGTGGCAATCAGGTGTGTCGCCATGACCAGCTTCCGGCCGTTGATCTCGAAGATCGGGTGAAGCTTTCGCATCGGCGGCGGCACCGCAGCGACCGGCAGCAGCGGGACGACTACCCGCGTCTTGAAATTGTCGAGCAGGTCGGATTGAACGTCGAGCAGATAGTTGCCTTCGATCCGACCGGCGAAGACATCATAGCGGGGCATCAGAACTGCCGGTGCTCTTCCAAGGGGATGCCGTTCTTTTCGACATAATCGTTCCAGGCATCCATCGTGGCCCGGTTCTCAAGCTTCCAAAGCCGTGTCTTTTCGGCAGCCACCGCCTCCGCGATGCCGGCTTCCGCGGCGCGCGAGACATTCACGTCCAGCCCCTTGGCTTCCCTCATCAGGTTCGAGTCGATCGACAGATTGGCTGGCTGACGGATCGCATTCAAGGCAATCTTACGCATAATGGCCTCCGCAACATGCGCATAATGTATGCGCATTATCGTGCTGGTGCAATAATCGAGCGCCTGGCTGCGGGTGGGCTCCGGGGGTTCGTCGCTTCAATCGACAAACTGTTGTCGATTGATCGGCCTACGGCCGAACGCTCCTCACCCCTCGATCTCCTCGCGCAGCATTTCCAGTTCCAGCCACTCTTCCTCGAGCGCGGCTAGCGTCGCGCGTTCCTTGTCGAGGGCGGCGATGGTCTTCTGGAACGACGCCGGATCGCGCTCGTAATAGGCGGGGTCGGCGATATTGTTCTCCAGCCGCGAGATCGATGCGGTCACCGCCTCGATCTTCTTGGGGAGCGATTCCAGGGCGAATTTCTGCTTGAAGGACAGTTTCTTTGCCGGCCCTTTCGGGGCTGCCGGTTCGCTCTTGCCCGGCGCCGGCGCATCGGCGGCTTCAGCCTTGGCGCGCGCCTTGCGGTCGTCGAGCCTGGTGCCGCCGCGCTGCGCCAGCATGTCGGAATAGCCGCCGGCATATTCGACCCAGCGGCCGCCGCCGTCCGGCGCTATGATGCTGGTCACGGTTCGGTCGAGGAAATCGCGGTCGTGGCTGACCAGGATGACGGTGCCGGCGAAGCCGGCAACCAGTTCCTGCAGCAATTCCAGCGTCTCCATGTCGAGATCGTTGGTCGGCTCATCGAGCACGAGGAGGTTCGCCGGCCGCGCCAGCACGCGCGCCAGGATCAGCCGCGCCCGCTCGCCACCGGACAATTCTCGCACCGGCGTGCGCGCCTGCTCCGGCTTGAACAGGAAATCCTTCATGTAGGAGACGACATGGCGTTGCTCGCCATTGATGACGAGGTTTTCGCCGCGCCCGTCGGTGAGGTATTGCGCGAGCGTCTCCTGCGGATCGACCGCCTCGCGCTTCTGGTCGAGCGTGGCGATTTCCAGGTTGGTGCCGAGCCGGACCGAGCCGGCGTCCGGCGCCAATTCGCCGGTCAGCATCTTCAGAAGCGTCGTCTTGCCGGCGCCGTTCGGCCCGACGAGACCGACGCGGTCGCCACGCTGGATCCGCGTCGAGAAGCCCTTGACCACATTGAGATCGCCAAAGCTCTTCTCGATGTTCTTGGCTTCGATCACCAGCTTGCCGGACTCGGCGGCGTCGCTCGCCACCATGTTCGCGGTGCCTTCGGCGCCGCGATGGCCGCGAAAACGCTGGCGCATGGTCTGCAACTCGCCCAGCCGGCGCATGTTGCGCTTGCGGCGCGCCGTCACGCCATAGCGCAGCCAATGCTCCTCGCGCACGATCTGGCGGCCGAGCTTGTGCTGCTCGCGCTCTTCCTCTTCCAGCACCAGGTCGCGCCATTCCTCGAAATGGCCAAAACCCTTGTCCAGCCTGCGGGTCTGGCCACGGTCGAGCCAGACAGTGGCGCGCGACACGCGCTCGAGGAAACGGCGGTCGTGCGAAATGACGATGAGCGCCGAGGAGGTGCGCACGAGCTCCTCTTCCAGCCATTCGATGACGGACAGGTCGAGATGGTTGGTCGGCTCATCGAGCAGCAGAATGTCGGGTTCCGGCGCCATGACACGGGCAAGGGCAGCGCGCCTGGCCTCGCCGCCCGAGAGATCGCCCGGCCGTTCCTCGCCCGACAGGCCGAGATGCTCCATCAGATAGGAGGCGCGGTAGGGATCATCTGCCGGACCAAGTCCCGCCTCGACATAGGCGCGCACGGTGGCAAAGCCCTCCATGTCGGGCATCTGCGGCAGATAGCGGACGGTCGCCGAAGGCTGGCGGAACACCTCGCCGTCCTGTGGCTCGATCAGGCCGGCGGCGATCTTGAGCAGCGTCGACTTGCCGGATCCATTGCGGCCGACCAAAGCGATCTTGTCGCCGGCCGAGGCTGTCAGGGCGGCGCCATCGAGCAGCGGCGTGCCGCCGAAGGTCAGTTTTATCCCGTCGAGATTGAGAAGAGGCGGAGCCATGTCAGCTTTCAGGTAATGGATACGGATGCGCAAGCAGCAACGCGCGGCCGTGGCCGAGCGCGATTTCGAGGCGGCCTCCGGTCTTGTCGAACTTGACCTCGTTGGAGATGGTCAGTGACGAACCGAAGGCCACCTCGACCTGGTTCAACGGCCATTTGGCGCCGGTGACGGTCAGGCCGGCAAGTTCGGAGAAGCCGAGGATGGAAAACAGCGTGCCGTCGGCATAGTCGAAGCCGGCCTTTCCCAACAGCAGGGGCACGCCTTCCTGGGCACCGCTGGTCAGCAGCACCTCCGTCCCGGTCTCAGCCAGGCGCAGGGCAAGCGCCAGATGCAGGAAGGCATGGTCGGCGCGCTTGCCGCCGAACGCACCTGCCAGCACAAGGCGGGTCGCGCCGCGCTCGAGGGCCGCGGCGATGGCCAGTTCGCCATCGGTCTTGTCCTTTTCCGCCGGGAAGGTCCGGCGGGGGACGGCGGCGAGCTCCTCCGGCAGATCGGCCGGCACCGAATCGAAATCGCCTACCCACAGTTCCGGCACGAGGCCGAGCAGCCGTGCATGGCCGATGCCGGCATCCGCGGCGATCACGCGCGTGCCCTCGACATGGCGGTCGAGCCGGGGCGTGCGGATGAGATCGCCGCCAAGCAGGATGGTGAATGTGCTCATATCGTGTGGCCTGTACCAGCCCGGCACCGGAAACGGAAGGCCGGCAAACTGCCACTTGCGCGGTTCCTCGGCCGGGCCTATGTGTCGAAACGCTCTAACGGGGTGCCGGACGCGATCTTCGCGGACCGGCTGAGAGGCAATCTCGCCAACCCGCTGAACCTGATCCGGTTTGTACCGGCGGAGGGATTAGACGTTTCGGACAGTCCGACGCCTCAATTCCTTTCAATTCGAACGAAGGAGGCGCCGATGCGCACGCTTTTATCCGCTCTTGTCTCAGCCCTGGCTGTGGTGTTGTCCGGGCCGGCCTTGGCCAAGGACAAGCTCACCGTCTACACCTATGAAAGCTTCACCGCCGACTGGGGTCCAGGCCCCGTGGTGAAGAAGGATTTCGAAGCCCAATGCGGCTGCGACGTCGAGTTCGTCTCGGTTGCTGACGGCGTCGCGCTGCTCAACCGCGTCAAGCTCGAAGGCGCCTCGACCAAGGCCGATATCGTGCTCGGCCTCGACACCAATCTCACCGCCGATGCCAAGGCCAGCGGGTTGTTTGCGCCGCATGGCGTGGTGAGCGACGTGAACGTGCCGGGTGGCTGGAGCGACGATACTTTTGTTCCCTTCGACTACGGCTATTTCGCTGTCGTCTACGACACCGAAAAGCTGAAGACGCCTCCCAAGAGCCTGAAGGAGCTGGTCGAAGGCAGCGCCGACGACAAGATCGTCATCCAGGATCCGCGCACCTCGACGCCGGGCCTCGGGCTGCTGTTGTGGGTGAAGTCGGTCTATGGCGACAAGGCGCCGGAAGCTTGGGCCAAGCTCAAGACGAAGGTGCTGACCGTGACGCCGGGCTGGAGCGAGGCCTATGGCCTGTTCACCAAGGGCGAAGCGCCGATGGTGCTGTCCTATACGACGTCGCCAGCCTACCACATGGTCGCCGAGAACACGCAGCGCTACCAGGCGGCTTCCTTCGAGGAAGGCGAGTATCTGCAGATCGAGGTCGCCGGCATCACCACCACGGGGGCGAAGAACCCGCTGGCGGCAAAGTTCATCGCTTTCATGACCGGCCCGAAATTCCAGGACGCGATCCCCGAGACCAACTGGATGTTCCCGGCCGGGAAGACCGACAAGCCGCTCAACCCGGCCTTCGACAAACTGGTCAAGCCGACCAAGACCTTGCTGTTCAGCCCCGAGGAGGTCGCCGCTAACCGTAAGGCCTGGGTCGATGAATGGCTGGCGGTGATGAGCAAATGAGCGCGCGCTTCACCCTCCCCCTTGTGGGGAGGGTCGATCCGCGAAGCGGAGCGGGGTGGGGGTGCCGACGCTGAGCCCAGACTCACCCCCACCCCGGATCGCGGACACCGCTTTGCGGCATCCGCGATCCGACCCTCCCCGCAAGGGGGAGGGTGGAAGGCGCGCGTCCTCTGACTCCCGCGTTCGCGCCGGCATCCTCGCGCTCGCCGCGATCACACTGCTGATCGGCGGCGCGTTTGCCGGTCTGCTCGTCGAAGGCGCCCATGACTTTTCGGGCGCCTGGGCGGCCTTCGATCCCTACCTGCTGCGCGTCGTGCGCTTCACGCTCTGGCAGGCCGCCCTATCGACGCTGCTTTCTGTCGGCCCGGCCCTGTTCGTGGCGCGCGCGCTGTCGCGGCATCCGCGCTTCTTCGGCCGCGCCTTCATCCTGCAGCTTTTCGCCGTGCCGCTGGCGCTGCCGGCGATCGTCGCGGCGCTCGGTATCCTGGCGCTCTACGGCCGCGCCGGCTATTTCGCCGGGCTGTTCAGCGCCGTCGGCGGCCAGGGCTGGCCAGGCATATACGGCCTGTCCGGCATTCTCGTCGCCCATGTCTTCTTCAATCTGCCGTTGGCGACGCGGCTGTTCCTCGAGGCGCTGCAGACCATTCCCGCCGACCAATGGCGGCTGGCAAGCCAGCTCGGCATGGCGGCGCGGCCGGCCTTCCGGCTGATCGAATGGCCGACGCTGCGCGCCGCTCTGCCGGGTGTCGCCGGGCTGGTCTTCATGCTGTGCATCACATCCTTCACCATCGTGCTGACGCTGGGCGGTGGGCCGGCCGCGACGACGCTGGAGGTCGGCATCTACCAGGCGCTGCGCTTCGATTTCGATCCGGCGCGAGCGGTCGCGCTGACATTGCTGCAGATCGCGTTGACCTTCATCGTGGTGCTGGCGCTGACGCGGCTTGGCGCCAATGTCGTCGGCGACACCAACCTGCCGGTCGCGCCGCGCCGCTATCTCTCCGTCAACGGCACCGAGACCATGCTGAACGCCGCGCTCATCGTGCTGGCGCTGCTGTTCGTTATCGGGCCGATGGCTGCCACGGTGATTGCAGGGTTGGGTGCCGATCTCGGCCGGCTGGCGGGCGAGGCCGCTGTCCGGCAGGCGACGCTGACCAGTGCGTTGCTGGCCTTCCTGTCGGCGCTGCTTTCGGTGATGCTGTCGCTGGCGCTGACCATGGCGCGCCGGGCACTCGCGTTGAACCGTCGCGCCGGTCCAAGAGCGCTGCTCGAACATGCCACGGATACCGGCGCGGGTTTTGTGCTGGTCGTGCCGCCGATCGTCATCGGCGCCGGCTGGTTCCTGCTGCTGCGCCATGCCGGCGATGTCTTTGCCATCGCACCGGTCATGGTCGTCACCGTCAACGCCGTCATGGCGATGCCCTTCGCGCTGCGTGCCGTCCGCCCCGCCTATGATGCGGCGAGCGAGCGTCACGAACGGCTCTGCGCGCAGCTCGGCATTGCCGGCTGGGCGAGGCTGCGGCTGGTCGACTGGCCGTCATTGCGGCGTCCGCTCGCCACGGCCTTCGCTTTCGCCATGGCGCTGTCGCTCGGCGATCTCGGCGTCATCGCGCTGTTCGGCAGTGATTCCGTGCAGACCTTGCCCTACCTTCTGCTTTCGCGCATGGGCAGCTACCGCACCGAGGACGCCGCCGGCCTGGCGCTGTTGCTCGGCCTGGTCTGCCTTGCCTTGGTGCTGGCGGCGGATTGGCTGGGGAGGGAAAAGGCCGGCAATGTCTGACGGGGCGATGAGAGGGAAGGGTGTTCCGGTGCGGCTGGACAAGGTCTCGTTCAGCTATGGCGAGGCGCCGCTCGCCTTCGATGTCGCTTTCGCGGCTGCCGAAATCACCGCCATTATGGGGCCGAGCGGTTCGGGCAAGTCGACGCTGCTCAATCTGGTTGCCGGCTTCGAGGCGCCGCAGTCGGGCCGCGTGCTGATCGGCGGGGCCGATGTCGGCGCCGATCCTCCGGCCGCGCGGCCGGTGTCGATGGTGTTTCAGGAAAACAACCTTTTTGGCCATCTCTCCGTCGAGCAGAATGTCGGGCTCGGCCGCTCGCCGTCGCTGCGGCTGACCGAGACCGACCGCGAGGCGATCGCCGGCGCGCTTGCGCGCACTGGCCTTGGCGGCAAGGAAAAGCGCTTGCCGCGCGAACTCTCAGGCGGCGAACGCCAGCGCGTCGCGCTTGCGCGGGTGCTGGTGCGCGATCGGCCGGTGCTGCTGCTCGACGAACCCTTTGCCTCGTTGGGTCCGGCCTTGCGCGATGATATGCTCGATCTGGTCGCCGGTGTGCACGCCGAACGCGGCATGACCGTGCTGTTCGTCACGCATCAGCCTGAGGATGCCCGCCGAATCGGCCAGAATGTGGTGTTTCTGGACGATGGCGCCATCGCGGCCATCGGCAGCGCGGACGATTTCTTTGCCGGGGCTGGTCCGGAGGCGTTCCGGCGCTATATCGGCACAAGTGCCGGCAATGCCGTATCACGAGATATTGCCCGGAAGCGGACATAATTTACGGTCAAACCGATCTCAGGCGATGGGACGCTTGCTTGCCATGGCAGAAGTAGTGTGGCTAGGTCCGCCCTACTGGTCCGGCACAGGCCGTGATTTGCCTACTGCACCCGTCACATGCCCCGAGGGACGTGTGACGGGTGCCGTAGAAATTTGTTTTTTTGCGCATGACAGGTTCCGAAGATCGCCCCCGATTTTCCTGTTCATGCGCCGGGACCTGAAAGGAAGCCGCTCTGGCGATCGGCGTCGACAAGCTGCGAATGAATCCGCTGGTGCGCTTTCTGGCGCTGGCCGGCTTTGCCGTGGCGCTGGCAAGCTGCCAGATGTTCACGCCTCCGGAGGTCCAGGAATCCGGCTTCCAGCCGTCCGACAGGCCGATCACCGTCGACAATGTCGGCGCCAACAACAAGCTGGCCGAACTCGCCAAGGCGCAGCATCCGCGCATCCTGGCGACCTATGGCGGCGAATATTCCGRTCCCAAGCTCGAGCGCATGGTCGCCAAGGTCGTCGGCAATTTGACCGTTGTCTCGGCCAACCCGACACAGACCTATCGCATCACCATCCTCAATTCGCCCAACGTCAACGCCTTCGCACTGCCCGGCGGCTATCTCTACATCACGCGCGGCCTTTTGGCGCTGGCCAATGATTCGTCCGAGCTTGCCGCCGTCATCGCGCATGAGATGGGCCACGTCACCGCCAATCACGGCCTGCAGCGCCAGCAGTTGGAAGCCGAGGAAGGCCTGGCAACCAAAGTGGTTTCGGACGTCCTCGGCGACAGCCCGACCGCCAAGGCGGCGCTGATCCGCGGCAAGCTCCGGCTGGCGCAGTTCTCGCGTAACCAGGAGCTGGAAGCCGACGCCATCGGTATCAAGTCGATCGGTGAAGCCGGTTATGATCCCTATGCCGCCGGCCGCTTCCTGCAGTCGATGTCGGCCTACACCGACTTCCGCTCGATCAGCGGCGCCACCGACGCCAGCCTCGACTTCCTGGCCACGCACCCCAACACGCCGCAGCGCATTGATCTGGCGCAGCGCCATGCCCGCCAGTTCGGCGCGCCCGGCGTCGGCACGCGCGACCGCGATTCCTTCCTCGCCGGCATAGACGGCCTGCTCTATGGCGACACGCCGGAGGAAGGTTATGTGCGCGGCGAGACGTTCCTTCATCCGGGCCTCGGCGTGTCGTTCACGGTGCCGGACGGTTTCATCATCGACAATTCGGCGGCGGCTGTGACGGCGACCGGGCCGGGCGACATCGCGATCCGCTTCGACGGCGTCTCGATCGACAAGAACCGCGCCCTGACCGACTACATCAGAAGCGGCTGGGTGGCAGGTCTCGACGACAGCAGCGTCAAGCAGGAAACCATCAACGGCAACGAAGCCGCGACCGCGCATGCCAGCGCCGAGGGCTGGCAGTTCGATATCGCGGTGATCCGTGCCGGCGGCCAGGTCTACCGGCTGCTGACCGCGGCGCCCTCGGCCAGCACCTCGCTGGAGACGGTGGCGCGCTCGGTCAGCGGGTCGTTCCGTATCCTGAGTGCTGCTGAGAAGGCGGCCCTGAAGCCGCTGCATATCCGCGTGCTCACGGTGCAGCCGGGCCAGACGATGGGCTCGCTCGCCGCGCAGATGGTCGGCGTCGACCGCAAGCTCGACCTGTTCCGGGTGCTCAACGCGCTGTCGCCGGGTGCCGCGGTTTCGGCCGGCGACAAGGTCAAGATCGTCACCGACAAATAAGAGTTGTCGAGCGAGATCAGGCGGCCGTCGCCAGAAATTCCGGGTTCTGCTTCACCAGCGCCACCTTCAGCTTTTCCATGGCGCGGGCCTCGATCTGGCGGACGCGCTCCTTGGAAATGCCGAGCGTCTCGCCGAGCGCCTCGAGCGTGGCGCCCTCGTCGTTCAGTCGGCGTTCCTCGATGATCCTGAGTTCCCGCGCGTTCAACGCATGGAGCGCCTCCTTCAGCCAAAGCGAGCGGCGTGCGACATCGATCTTGTCGCCGACGATCTCGTCGGGCAGGGGATCGTCGGAAACCAGGAAGTCCATCCGCTCGGTCGCGCCAGCATCGTCGGCGAGCGGTACATTGAGCGAGGAGTCGGGCGCCGACARCCGTGAATCCATCATCGCCACGTCAGCCTCAGAGACGCCGAGCGCAACCGACACCTCGCGGTAGAGGGTTGCGTTGGAAAGCGGCTCGGCGCCGTTCGCCAGCCGGGCGCGCAGACGTCGCAGGTTGAAGAACAGGGCTTTCTGCGCCGAGCTCGTGCCGCCGCGCACGATCGACCAGTTGCGCAGGATGTAATCCTGCATCGAGGCGCGGATCCACCACGTCGCATAGGTCGAAAACCGCACTTCACGCTCGGGCTCGAAACGGGCGGCGGCCTCAAGCAGGCCGACATGGCCTTCCTGGATCAGGTCGCCGAGCGGCAGGCCGTAATGGCGGAATTTCGAGGCCATGGAAATGACCAGCCGCATATGAGCGACGGTAATGCTGTGCAGGGCGTTTTGGTCGTTGCCTTGCTTCCAGAGCAGGGCCAGCCGATGCTCCTCGTCGCGTTCGAGATAGGGAGCCCGCATCGCCGCGCGGACCATGATCCGTCCTGCCGTGTCTTCCATCATGAGGCGCTCCCTGGCTGAACCGATAGCCGACGTTACGAACTTGGCAGGGCACCGGTTGAAATCGCGGCGTCGCGCCCTAGAACAGCCAAAACTGCGGCGTGCGAGAAAGGTTCCGCTGGCGCGGGCGGGAGAGGGATGCTGTCCGGGCGATTTCGACGCGGTTGCCGGGGACGCCAGACGCTGCAGAAAATCGCTTTTGGAGAAATTGGTTTCGGAACTTCTTTGTTTTTGAAATCTGGTTCCTTATTCTTTCGGCTCGCATCTGTCATTTTCCAGCCCTCACAACAGACCTGATGTCAGGCTAAGGACGGGATCACAAAAAAATGAAATGGCTCAAGTCGCTTATCGTCGCCGGAACCCTGCAGGCCCTGGCGGTCACCGCGGGTCACGCCGGCGCCAATCTCGATCAGATCAAACAGGCTGGCGTCATCAAGGTCGGCACGGAAGGTACCTACGCGCCCTTCACCTACCATGACGCGTCCGGCGCGCTGGTCGGCTTCGACGTCGAGATCGCCAAGGCGATCGCCGACAAGCTCGGCGTCAAGGTCGAATTCCTCGAGGGCAAATGGGACGGGCTGATCGCCGGTCTCGACGTCAAGCGCTACGACGCCGTCATCAACGAAGTCGGCATCACCGACGCGCGCAAGGCGAAGTATGATTTCTCCGACCCCTACATCGCCTCCAAGGCAGTGCTGATCGTGCGAGGCGACAACACCGACATCAAGACCTTCGCCGATCTCAAGGGCAAGAAGTCGGCGCAGTCGCTGACGTCGAACTTCGGCAAGCTGGCCGAGGCGAACGGCGCCGAACTGGTCGGCACCGATGGCTTCGACCAGTCGATCCAGCTGCTTTTGACCGGCCGCGCCGACGCCACGATCAATGACAGCCTGTCGTTCCTCGACTTCAAGAAGCACAAGCCCGACGCCAATGTGAAGATCGCCGCGCAAGAGGAAAACGCCGACTATTCCGGCGTCATCGTGCGCAAGGGCGATCCGGAACTGGTTGGCGCCATCAACAAGGCGCTGGCCGACATCAAGGCCGACGGCACCTACAAGAAGATCGCCGACACCTATTTCGGCCAGGACGTTTCCAAATAGGTTTGAGTGGGGGGCGAGTTTGTCGCTCCTGCAATGCATCCAGCGGCGGGCCGTCTTTGACGGCTCGCCGCTTTTGTCGTGATATGGCTGACGCATTCGCGCTTCGATGAAGCCATCTCGACCATTCTGGAGGTCTTTCGTGCCGCACTGGCTGCAACTGATGCTGGAGTCGCTGCCTTCGCTGCTGTGGGCCGCCCTGATCTTCACCGTGCCGTTGACGCTGTTGTCCTTCGTCCTTGGCCTGACGGTTGGCCTCGGCGCGGCACTTGGCCGGCTGTTCGGGCCGAAGCCGCTGGTCATGCTCGTGCGCTTCTATGTCTGGATCTTCCGCGGCACGCCGCTTCTGGTGCAGCTGTTCCTGATCTTCTACGGTCTGCCGTCGGTCGGCATCCTGCTTGACGCTTTTACCGCTGCGCTGATCGGCTTCACGCTGAATATCGGCGCGTACACGTCGGAGATCATCCGCGCGGCCATCGGCTCGGTGCCGAAAGGCCAATGGGAAGCCGCCTATTCGATCGGCATGACCTGGAGCCAGGCGATGCGGCGCACCATCCTGCCGCAGGCCGGACGGGTCGCTGTGCCGCCGCTCTCCAACACCTTCATCTCGCTGGTCAAGGACACGTCGCTGGCCGCCGCCATCACCGTGCCGGAGATGTTCCAGGCGGCGCAGCGCATCGTCGCCACCACCTATGAGCCGCTGATCCTCTATGTCGAGGCGGCGATCCTCTATCTGGCGATGAGCTCGGTGCTGTCGGCCTTGCAGACGCGGCTGGAGGGGCGGCTCAACCGTTATGGCGGCTTCCTGGAGGCGCGCGCATGATCGGCCTCACCGACATCGAAAAGCGCTTCGGCGACAATCTGGTGCTGAAGGGCGTGACCGTCGCCATCGCCGAAGGCAGCGTCACGGCCCTTGTCGGCCCGTCGGGCGGGGGAAAAAGCACGCTCCTGCGCTGCATCAACCTCCTGGAAATCCCGACCTCGGGCACGGTGCGCATCGGCGACGAGACGCTGGCGTTTCGCCCGGGCATCAAGGTGCCTGCCGCCGACATCAGGCGCCTGCGCCTGCAGACCGGCATGGTGTTCCAGAACTTCCAGCTGTTCCCGCATCGCACCGCCATCGAGAATGTCATGGAAGGGCTGGTGACAGTGCTGAAATGGCCGACGGAGAAGGCGCGCGAGCGGGCGCTCGCTTTGCTGGAAAAGGTCGGGATGGCGCACAAGGCCGATGCCTGGCCGGCGACGCTGTCGGGCGGCCAGCAGCAGCGCGTGGCGATCGCCCGGGCGCTCGCGCCGTCACCGAAAGTGCTGCTGTGCGACGAGCCGACTTCGGCGCTCGATCCGGAACTGGCGCAAGAGGTGGTCGACGTGCTTGGCAAGCTCGCCAGCGAAGGCACAACCATGGTGATAGCGACGCATGATCTGCGGCTTGCCTCCAAGATCGCTGAGGAAGCGGTATTCCTCGATGCCGGCGTCATTGTCGAGCAGGGGCCGTCCGCCGTGCTGTTCGGCAACCCCGAGCGCGAACGGACCAAGCGGTTCATCGCGACGCTGAAGCAGGAGGCGGAGAAGGAAGGCGGCGGTCCGGCGTAGGCTTGGCCCCTTGCCCCGTCCGAGAAACAAAAAACCCGGCGCGAGGCCGGGTTTTTCGTGAACTTAAGGGCTCAGGAGCTCAGGCAGCTTCTTCCTGCTCGGCTTCCTCATTGTCGGCCTTGGCGCCGCGCTTGGGGCCCTTGTTGAGGTTGACCTCGATCAGGCGCACGGCTTCGGTTTCCGACATGCGGTTGACGGCCGCGATCTCGCGGGCCATGCGGTCGAGCGCCGCTTCATAGAGCTGGCGCTCGGAATAGGACTGCTCCGGCTGGTTGTCGGCGCGGTAGAGGTCGCGCACGACTTCCGAGATCGAGATCAGGTCGCCCGAATTGATCTTGGCATCATATTCCTGGGCGCGGCGCGACCACATGGTGCGCTTGACGCGGGCGCGGCCCTGCACGACCTTCAGCGCGCGCTCGACATAATCCTCTTCCGACAGCTTGCGCATGCCGATCGAGGTCGCCTTGGCGACCGGCACCTTCAGGCGCATCTTGTCCTTCTGGAAGTCGATGACGAACAGTTCCAGCTTATGGCCGGCCACTTCCTGCTCGTCGATCGATACGATCTGGCCGACACCATGCGCCGGATAGACGATGTATTCGCCGGTCTTGAAACCGTGACGCGCACCAGTGGACTTCTTCTGCGGGGTGATCGTTGCCATTACGCCCTGAACTCCTTGTTGTGGGCCGGCGGCGGTGCCGGCTGAACTCGTGCGACCGGGGAAACCGATCGTTAGCCGCACAACAGATGAACCCACCGGAAAGGCCGGGACCGGCAAACCGCACGAACTGCGACCGCCTGACCCAGATCGCTCTGGTCCGGAATGGGATTTTCACCTTTCAGTGATTTGGGGCGTCTGCGCCATAAATCGACGTTGTGTCACCGGCATGTTTCGCTGATGTAACACAAAAAGTCGGAAGAATCAAGGTTTTGCTGCATAAGCGAAGGCCACAACCAATCGCCGCCTGTCAAGGCGGTTAATCCGACGTGCCTGTTACGCTGCGTCATACAAGCCTTTACGGCCGACTTGTCAATCGCCTTCGCCGGGCTCGGCGGAGAAGTATTTCTCGAACTTGCCGGCCTCGCCGTCGAAGGTCTTGGCGTCGGCCGGCGGTTCCTTCTTGGCGGTGATGTTGGGCCATTTCTCGGCATATTCGGTGTTGATCTGCAGCCATTTGTCGAGACCTGGCTCGGTGTCGGGCTTGATCGCGTCGGCCGGGCATTCGGGCTCGCAGACGCCGCAGTCGATGCATTCGTCGGGATGAATGACGAGCATGTTCTCGCCTTCGTAGAAGCAGTCGACCGGACAGACCTCGATGCAGTCCATATATTTGCACTTGATGCAATTGTCGGTCACGACATAGGTCATCGGTCGGCTCCGGGAGGTCCCAGCTTAATGGGCCAGTTTTCTTGGGCTTTTTCCGTGAGGTAACGCCTTTGTCTCCCGCTTGCAAGGGTTGCGATTGCCCGGCTGCTTCGGTGTTTGTGGAATGGAATTCCAGGCGGTAGGCGCGGCGAGGCGGCTGATGCGCCGGAGAGCGTCCTGTTTGCCGGGTTCGGTCCTTTCCTGCGTCCGCCGTTGCGCCGGGATCGCGGTCCGCGATCTTGCCGGCAAGCCTCAATCTTCGCCAAGCAAGCGGTCGGTCTGGCGGCGCTCTCTCTTGGTCGGGCGGCCGCTGCCGGCCTCGCGCAGCGCCGGTATGGCGTCGGGGAGCGCCTCGCCCTTCGGAGTGGGTGGCGGCGACATGTCCTCATAGAGGGTGCGGGCTTCCTCGGCCGGGCCGCGCCGTACACCGGCGCCGAGCACCTTCCAGACGAAAATGCGCCGGTCGAGCGTGATGGTCAGCACGTCGCCCGGCTTGACCAGATCGGAGGCCTGCGCTGCTTTGTCGCGATTGATGCGCACGCGTCCGGCGACGACCAGCTTGGCGGCCAGCGAGCGCGATTTCACCGCGCGCGAGAAGAATAGCCATTTGTCGATGCGCTGGCGGCCTTCGGCAACCATCACCACGAGCTATCTCTCTGTTGGAGCATGACCTTGTTCCGAAAACCGGTTCCCACTTTTCGGGATCATGCTCCGAGCCTACTTCTTCAACTGGTCGCGCAAGGCGGCGAGCTTGGCGAAGGGCGAATCCGGATCAAAGCGCACCGGACGTTCCTCGCGCGGCTTCGGCTGGAATGCGGGCTTTGCGCCGCCTTTGCCGCGATCGGGACCACCCTTGCCCTCGGGCCGGCCTTCGCGGCGCTCGGGACGATCGCCCTGCGGGCGGCCGTCACGACGCTGTTCGCCTTCACCCTGCGGCTTGGGTTTGAACTTCGAACGGTCGAAGCGCGGCTTGCCGGCGCCATCGCGCCGCCCTTCCTGGGCGGGACGTTCTCCTGGTGCAGCCGTGGCCGGTGCGCCGGCGGCATCGGCGGACGCATTGCCGCGTCCACGGGCTTGCCCGTTGCGCTGGCGGTTGTTGCGGCCCTCGTGATGACGCGGGCGCTGTTCGAAACGGCCCTGACGCCACAACAGGATCGGCTTGGGCGCCTCGGCCACTTCACCCTCCCCCTCATGGGGAGGGTCGGCGCGCAGCGCCGGGGTGGGGGCCGCGCTGGCTTCGGCAGTTACATCTGCACCGTCAGCGCCATCACCCCCACCCGCGTCGCTTCGCGCCGCGACCTCCCCCATCGAGGGGGAGGTAAGGGCGTCGGCGCTTTGGGCGACGATGACGTCAGCGATGGCTTCCGCCTCTGGCTCGGCAGCAGGTTCAGCAGCCGCTTCGGCGACAGGCTCTGTTGTGGGCTCTTCCACGGCCTCGGCCGGAGTTTCCGGTTGCGCTTCCGCGACCGGCTCCGCCGCCACTTCCGCGATGGTCTCGGCCGGCGCTTCGATGGCGGTCTCGGCAACAGCCGGCTCCGAACCCTCGACCGCCGCCTCGGCGGCTGCATCCGTTGCCGCGGCTTCCGCAGCCTTGGCCTGCTCGGCGCGCGCGGCTTCTTCCGCCGCAAGCTTGGCCCCGGCGGCTTCACGCGCAGCGTTGTCCTGCGCCTCGAGCCGCGCCTTGACCTCCGCCGCCGGCTTCGGCTCGGCGCGATAGCCCAGGCCCTTGAGGATTTCTTCCATGTCGTCGGCGGTGGCGCCGAGGATCGACATCATCGGCGGCGTCACCATGAAGGACTGGCCGTCATAGGCGCCGTCCGGGCGCTGACCGAGGCCGGGCTTCCAGTTGGTCGCCGGACGGATGAGGTCCGCCAGCCGTTCCAGAATGTCGATGCGCACGGCGCGGCGGCCGAGATTGCGGTAGCCGGCCAGCTTGTAGAAGGCCTTGTCGAAGGCAGGATCGATGACCACCGAGGTGCGGCCCGACGCCAGCGCGTGGACGACGTCGCCGAAACCCGGCTTGTCCTTGCCGTCATTCTGCAGCGCCCATAGCAAGGTCACCAGTCCGGCGGGGGCCGGCTTGATCAGCGCGGGCACGAAGACGTGATAGGCGCCGAAGCGCACGCCGAGCCGACGCAGGGCGGCACGGCCTTCCTGGTCGAGCGACTTCATCTCTTCGGCGATGTCGCGGCGGTTGATGAGGCCGAAATTCTCGACCAGCTGGAAGGCGATGCCACGGCCGATGCCGGAAATCTGGTCGGCGTTCTTCAAATCGACCAGCGGCTTCAGCAGCGACTCAATCTGGAAATTGACGAAGCGTTCGGCGCGCGCGGCGACCTTGTCGCGGGCCGGGCCGGTCAGCTGTTCGTCGGCCAGCAGCACGAGGCGCGGCTTCAGCGCGTCCTCGCCCGAAACCAGCGTGCCGATCGGCGCGCCGATCCAGCGCAACGTGCCGTCCGAGCCAAGCGCGAGGTCGCCATTGGCGCAGGCGCCAAAGCGCTCGGCACGCGCCTCGAATTCGGCGGCCAGCGCCTTTTGCGCGGCCGTGCGCACGGCCTTGGCGTCTTCGCCGCCGGCGGTCTGGTCGGCGGTGAAGCGGAACCCTTGCAACTCGCCGACATGATGGCCTTCGACAAGGACGGTTCCGGTAGGACTGATTTCGGCTTCAGGCATGGTATTTTCTCTAAGGCGCCGCATGAGGACGGAAGTCCTGCGGTCTACGAAGCGTTTCGTCAACCGCTCATGCAGCGCATCCGACAATCTGTCTTCGATTTCGCGCGTCTTTTCTTGCCAGTGTGCCTGATCGGCCAGCCAGCCGGGCCGGTTCGACACGAATGTCCAGGTGCGGATCTGGGCAATGCGGTGGGACAGCGTGTCGATGTCGCCCTCGGTTGTGTCGGCGCGGCGCACCTGCTCGGCCATGTAGTTCTCGTCGACATGGCCGTGGCGGGCGAGGTCCATGTAGATCGAGGCGATGAGGTCGGCATGCTGGGCCGGCGCGATCTTCCTGTAGTCTGGCAGCGCGCAGGCTTCCCACAGCAGCGCCACGCGCTTGGCATCGGTGGCGAGCGCGCGGATGTCCTCGTCGCGGGAGAGATATTCGAGCGCCTGTGCGTCGACCGCCGGGAGCGCGCGCGTCAGGCCCTCGACCGGCGCGTTGGTCTCGATCGAGCGCTTCAGCGCATCGAGGCTGGCGAAGTCGAAATGCGCGGTGCGCCACTGCAGAACCTTCACCGGATCGAAGTCGTGGCTCTCGATCTTCTTGACGAGGTCGTCGTCGAGCGGGTCGACCTGGCCGGTAACGCCGAAGGTGCCGTCGCGCAGATGCCGGCCGGCGCGGCCGGCGATCTGGCCGAGTTCGGCCGCCGTCAGGTTGCGGTACTGGTAGCCGTCGAATTTGCGGTTCTGGGCGAAGGCGACATGGTCGAGATCGAGGTTGAGGCCCATGCCGATGGCGTCGGTGGCGACGAGATAGTCGACATCGCCCGACTGGAACAGCGCCACCTGGGCGTTGCGGGTGCGCGGCGAGAGCGCGCCGAGCACGACGGCGGCGCCGCCCTGCTGCCGACGGATCAGCTCGGCGATGGCGTAGACCTCATCGGCGGAGAAGGCGACGATCGCGGTGCGGCGCGGCAGGCGGGTCAGTTTCTTCGAGCCGGCATAGGCCAGATGCGACAGCCTAGGCCGCGTCACCACCGAGACGCCCTTCAGCAGGCGCTGCAGGATGCCGTGCATGGTGGCGGCACCCAGCAGCAGCGTTTCCTGGCGGCCGCGCAGGTGCAGGATACGGTCGGTGAAGATGTGGCCGCGCTCGAGGTCGCCGGCGAGCTGCACCTCGTCGATGGCGACGAAGGCGGCGTCGGTCTCGCGCGGCATGGCTTCGACCGTGCAGACCGAATATTTGGCGCCCGGCGGCTGGATCTTCTCCTCGCCGGTGATCAGCGCGACCTTGTGGGCGCCGACCTTTTCGCAGACGCGCGTATAGACCTCCCGGGCCAGCAACCTGAGCGGCAGGCCGATGACGCCTGTCTCGTGCGCCACCATGCGCTCGATGGCGAGATGGGTCTTGCCGGTGTTGGTCGGCCCAAGCACGGCGGTCACGTCGCGGCCCGACAGGATCAGCGGCTCAGTGTGTTTCGGCTGGATGTTCATCGGCTCGGAAATAAGGCTTTCTGGCCTCTTGTTGTCGGGAGCGCACCCTGGATGGCGCGTATGACAGGCGACACATAGGGATTTCGGGCGCGAAGCGAAAGCGGAATGTTCCACCGGTGGCTCGAACAGCAACTCTGTCTGGCGCTAATTTGGCTGCTGCTTAACTGATGGAACGAGTCTGGAACGAATCAGCGACGAATCGGCGACTCGCTCAGATTCAGCTTTTGTTCACGGCTACATATGGATTTTGTGACCCTGAGTCTCACCACATGCTGAATCGCCGAACTGGCCCGTTTTATGCTGGGTGACCTTCGCCCTTAACTTTTGCCGGCAAATGAAAGGAGCGGATCGGTGACCATCGCTCAAGATTATGAAATTGTTAATCTTTCTGAATTTCCCGTTAAGATGCTGCAGGCGATTCCGGGCCATTAACGTTAACTTCCGCTCAAAGCCGGAACGAATCGGCGACAAATCAGCGCCGGCGCTATTTTCCCGTTTTGTTCCCTCAATATCTTGTGTTGTGAACAGCTTATCCACCGAGCATTCACAGGCTTGCCCACAGGGTTCGCACAGACGGCGCCGCCGCCATTAACCTTTCTGTCTCGCTTAGGCACAATCGACACGTACCGAGTGGATTATTCGATGCGCGTCATGATCCCATGGCGTAGTGTTGCAGCACTGGCCCGACATTTCGGATGATCTCTTCATGGGATAGCGCGACCACCGGCCCAAGCCGCAGCAGATATCGGCACATGGCGAGACCCAGCAACTGGCTGGCAACCAACCCGGCGCGCCGGCCGGCATCCGCCGGGTCGCCTATTGAAGCAATCATGGGCCTCACCTGGTTGGCGAAGACATCACGGACTTTTTCGGCCGCGTGCTCGTTCGATGCTGCCGAGCGAAGCAGGATTATCATGCCGGGCCCGTTGGCCGGGCCTTCCCAATTCACGAGAAAGCGCCTGATCAGCGTTTCGCCGATAGCGGCCGGATCAATCCGCTGATCGGGCAGTTGCAGGTTCACGACCGCCGCCCTGGCGAACAATTCGTCCTTGCTGTGGAAATAACGGATCACCATCGCCGGATCGATCGAGGCCTGTGCTGCAACGTCTCGGATGGAGGCGCCGTCATAGCCTCGCTCAGCGAAAAGCTGGCGCGCGGCTTCGAGGATTTGAGCCCGTGTACGGTCTGACTTGGTGATTTTTTTCGGCTGGTTCTCGGTCATGGAGATGCATATGCCAACGACTGTTGACAAATGCAACGTGATTCACTAAAAAGTCAACGACCGTTGATAAATGGAGATGGAAAAATGCTGCCCAAGAAAACTGAAGTCGTGATCATCGGTGCCGGTCCGACCGGCATGGCGCTGTCGATTGCTCTGCATCAAGCCAATGTCGATCACGTGCTCATCGAAAAGCTTGCGCACGGCCTGCAGACGTCGCGCGCCGGTGTCATCCATGCACAGACGCTGGAATCGCTCGAACCGCTCGGCGTTACCCAGCAGCTGAGTGAGCTTTCCGTGAAGTTGGAAGATTTCGCCATACGCGACCGAAACAGAGCGCTTCTCAAGCTCGATTTCGGCAAGCTCCCATCAAGGCATCCCTATTTGATGATGCTGCCGCAGAACCTGACAGAGCAGGTGTTCGCCGAGCGGATCTCTGCCCTTGGCGGCACCATTCATCGTGAGGTCGAGGCTGTGGCTGTCACTCAAGACAGCGATGGCGCGCGTGTGACAGTGGTCGAAAACGGCCAAGAGAAAATCATATTGGCGCGCTACGTCGTCGGTGCCGACGGCATGCAGAGCTTGGTGCGTAAGTCGACAGGCATCGAATTCGACGGCGAGGCCTATGATGGCTCGTTTGTACTGGCAGACGTTCGCCTGGACTGGCCGGTGGGGCCGACAGAAGTATCGCTGTTCTTTGCCCCAGCCGGACTGGTGGTGGTGGCGCCGCTTCCGGACGGATCATATCGTGTCGTCGCGACAATGGATGAGGCGCCGGAAAAGCCCGATGTCGCCGACATCCAGGCGTTGCTCGACAGCCGCGGACCGACCAGAAAGAGAGCCAGGGTGCTTGGCATCAGCTGGAGTTCGCGATTCCGCGTTCATCATCGCCTGGTCCGGGCCTATCGCAAGGACCGGCTGCTTCTGATGGGCGATGCCGCCCATGTCCACAGTCCAGCGGGCGGGCAAGGCATGAACACAGGCATCATCGATGCGGTCGTGCTTGGCCGGTTGCTTGGCGATGTGGTGAACGGCGTTCGTTCCGAGACGGAACTCGACCTTTATGAAACGCTGCGCCGCCCGGCCGCGCAGGAGGTCCTCAACCTCGCGGGCAGGATGACCGGCATGGCACTTGCTCGCAATCCGGTGAAGCGGTTCCTGCGCAACCTCGTGCTTTCGATGGTGAACCTCAGCCCGGTCATGAAGCGTCGCATCGCGCTGAAACTGTCAGGGCTTAGCCGTGCGCCGCTCGCGCAAGTTCCCGCGCCTTCAGGCAAGCCAGGGTCAGTGGGGGCCGCCAAGTCTGAAGCCGGCCCCCAACTGAAACTCGCCGCCTGACAATCGCATTGTCAGGCGGCGAGGCGGTTGCCGAGCGTGGCGTCGCCGTCAGACGAAGTACTGGCCGCCATTGGCCGTGATGGTCGAGCCGGTGATGAAGCCGGCATCCTGCGAGGCCAGGAAGACGACGCAACGCGCGATCTCTTCCGGCTCGCCGAGGCGGCCGACCGGGATCTGCGGCAGGATGCGCTCGTTGAGGACCTTCTCGTCGATGGCCTTGACCATTTCGGTGGCGATGTAGCCGGGGCAGATGACGTTGACGGTGATGCCCGCGCGGGCACCCTCTTGGGCGAGCGCCTTCGAGAAGCCGATGTCGCCGGCCTTGGCGGCGGAATAGTTGACCTGGCCGGCCTGGCCCTTCTGGCCATTGATCGAGGAGATGGTGATGACGCGGCCGAACTTGCGCTCGCGCATGCCGTTCCACAGCGGATGCGTCATGTTGAAGACACCCGACAGGTTGGTGTCGATGACCTCTTTCCACTGGTCGCGGGTGATCTTGTGGAACATGGCATCGCGGGTGATGCCGGCGTTGTTGACCAGCACCGAGACCGGGCCGAGGTCGGCCTCGACCTGTTTGATGCCGGCGGCGCAAGCGTCATAGTCGGCGACCGACCATTTGTAGACCGGAATGCCGGTCTCGGCCTTGAACTTCGCCGCCGCTTCGTCATTGCCGGCATAGTTGGCGGCAACCGAATAGCCGGCGGTCTTCAAAGCGATCGAGATCGCCGCGCCGATGCCGCGCGATCCGCCCGTGACGATTGCTACCTTGGTCATGCATTTCCCCTTTTTGATATCGCCCTGTTTTCGGGCTTGGCAGGCATTGGATATGGCGCGGGCGGCTCGCGCCGCCCGGTCATCGTCTTTTCAGAGCGCCTCCACGCAGAGCGCGACGCCCATGCCGCCGCCGATGCACAGCGTGGCGAGGCCCTTCTTGGCGCCGCGGCGGCGCATCTCAAAAACCAGCGTGTTGAAGACGCGGGCGCCCGAGGCGCCGATCGGATGGCCGATGGCGATGGCGCCGCCATTGACGTTGACGATCGAGGGATCCCAGCCCATGCCCTTGTTGACGGCGCAGGCCTGCGCGGCGAAGGCCTCGTTGGCCTCGACCAGGTCGAGATCGCCGACCGACCAGCCGGCCTTTTCCAACGCCCGCTTCGAGGCGGGGATGGGTCCGGTGCCCATGATCGCCGGATCGACGCCGGCGGTCGCCCAGGACGCGATGCGTGCCAGCGGAGTGATGCCGCGCCTTGCGGCTTCCGCTTCGCTCATCAGCAGCGCGCCGGCCGCACCGTCATTGATGCCTGAGGCGTTGGCGGCGGTCACGGTGCCTTCCTTGTCGAAGGCCGGCTTCAGCTTGGTCATGGCGTCCAGCGTCGCGCCATGGCGGATGTATTCGTCCTGGTCGACAATGGTGTCGCCCTTCTTGCCCTTGATGGTGAAGGCCACGATCTCGTCCTTGAACTTGCCGGCCTTCTGCGCGGCCTCGGCCTTGTTCTGCGAGGCCAGCGCGAACTGGTCCTGATCGTCGCGGGTGATCTGGAACTGGCGCGCGACGTTCTCGGCGGTGTTGCCCATGTGATAGCCGTTGAAGGCGTCCCACAGGCCGTCCTTGATCATGGTGTCGATCATCTTGTAGTCGCCCATCTTCACGCCGGCGCGCAGGTGCTGCGCGTGCGGCGACAGCGACATCGATTCCTGGCCGCCGGCGATGATCACCTTGGCGTCGCCGGTGGCGATCTGCTGCATGCCGAGCGCGATGGCGCGCAGGCCCGAGCCGCAAACCTGGTTGAGGCCCCAGGCGGTGGTTTCCTTGGGCAGACCGGCAATGATCGAGGCCTGGCGGGCCGGGTTCTGGCCCTGGGCGGCGGTCAGCACCTGGCCGAGGATGACCTCGTCGACCTCGGTTGCCTCGACACCCGCGCGCGCCAGGAGTTCCCTGATGACGACAGCACCGAGTTCATGCGCCGGCGTGGCCGCGAAGGCACCGTTGAAGGAGCCGACGGCCGTGCGTGCGGCACTGGCGACAACGATGGAATTGGCAGAGGACATTTTCTTCTCCAGACTTCGAGCTGTCATGTTTTTGGGCATTGTTGACGACTTTTCTTGCCCTTTCCATGACCCAAGTCAAACCGGAAATCGGCATGGCGCCCATGCGCGCCAAGCAGGTCGCGCGTCGCCATGCCGGCGGGCTGGCCGCTGCTGCGCAGCATATTTTGCCTGCTATGCAGCATTATATGATCCCGCACTGCACAAACTGCTTGGAATTATGAGGCTTTTGCGCATATCCTCAAAAAGGGCGCAATCGTTACCGGCTGCTTACTCAGGCGCGCCGGTGTCCGGGGAGGATGCAGATGGCCGCAAAAGACGACCCGATCATTATCAAGAAATACGCCAACCGCCGCCTCTATAATACGGGGACGAGCACCTATGTGACGCTCGAGGATCTGGCCGAGATGGTCAAGAAGGGCGAGGAGTTCACCGTCCAGGACGCCAAGACAGGCGACGACATCACCCATCCGGTGCTGACCCAGATCATTTTCGAACTGGAGAACAAGGATGGGCAGAACATGCTGCCGATCCCGTTCCTGCGCCAGCTGATCGCCTTCTACGGCGACCAGATGCAGATGATCGTGCCGAGCTTCCTCGAACAGTCGATGATCGCTTTCTCCAAGGAGCAAGAGCGCTTTCGCGAGCAGATGAAGGGCGCCATCGGCAAGTCGCCGCTGGACGTCATGAAGATCGCGACGCCGATCAAGGCGCTGGAAGAGCAGACGCGCCGCAATATGGAAATGTTCCAGAACGCGATGCGATTGTTCACGCCGTTTCCGCCCGCTGGCTCGGCGCCGGCCGCGGCCCCCGCCGAACCGGCCAGGAAGGACGCGCCGCCGGAGAAGTCCGACGATCTGCAGCAGCTGAAGGACCAGATCGCGGCCATGCAGCGCAAGCTCGATACGATGTCGTGAGCCGGTAAGGCACGGCTGCRCGTCCGGATCACGCCCGCAGGGCACCAGGCTCCTTGCCCGAGGCGAAGGGAAGTTCTTCGTCCTGCCAGCCTGAAATGCCGCCGATCATGATCTTGACCGGCAGGCCGAGGCTGGCCAGCTTGAAGGCCGCGCGGTCCGCGCCGTTGCAATGCGGACCGGCGCAATAGACCACGAACAGCGTGCCTGCCGGCCACTTTGCCATCCGCTCGGCCGATATCTCGCGGTGCGGCAGATGCAGCGCGCCCGGCACATGGCGGCGCTCATAGGCATCAGGCGAACCGACCACATGCAGAAGCACGAAGTCCGGCTCGCCGCCGCGCAGGGCCGCCGCGACGTCGGAACAGTCCGTCTCGACGGAAAGCCGGTGCAGGAAATGGTCGCGGGCAATCTCCGGCGCTGCCGCTGGAATGTCTGTCACATAGCTCATTGAGGGGGCTCCATCTCTGATGGAGCTGGTCTCCATCACCTGATGGAGACTGAGGTAGCGCACCGGACCGGGCGATTGCAGCTGGCAGCTTTGCCATATATCGTCAAGATCATGCCAAACGTCCCTCCTGCCAATCCACTCGTCGTCGCCATTGCCTATGACGGGCTGTGCACGTTCGAGTTCGGCGTGGCGGCGGAGATGTTCGCCTTGCCTAGGCCGGAGATGGGTGTGGATTGGTACCGTTTTGCCGTCGCCGGCATCGATGCCGGTGAGATGCGCGCGATGGGCGGCGTGCGCATTGTTGCCGATGGCGGACTCGATCTGATCGGCGAGGCCGGCACGGTGATCGTGCCTGGATGGCGTGGTGTGGATTGTCCGGTGCCGCCCTCGCTGATCGAGGCGCTTCGGGCGGCCAGCGAGCGGGGCGCGCGCATCCTGTCCATCTGCTCGGGTGTGTTCGTGATTGCCGCTGCCGGCCTGCTGTCAGGCAAGAAGGCAACCACGCATTGGCGCTACAGCGACAGGCTGAGGGCGATGTATCCCGACATCACCGTGGTTCCTGACGTTTTGTACATTGATGAGGGGAATGTGCTGACATCGGCCGGCAGCGCGGCTGGCATCGATCTGTGCCTGCATCTGGTGCGGCGCGATTTCGGCACCAAGGCGGCCAACATGGTGGCGCGCCGCCTGGTCGTGCCGCCGCACCGCGACGGCGGCCAGGCGCAGTATGTCGAGAGTTCCGTTCCCGAGCCGCACGAACGCAGCCGGCTCGGACCGTTGATCGACAGAATGCGCGGGAATATTGCCAATGACTATTCCGTCGCAACCCTGGCCGCCCTGGCCGGGATGAGCGAGCGGACATTTCTGCGCCGGTTCGCCGCCGCAACTGGTGTCACGCCGGCGCGCTGGCTGCTTTCGGAACGTCTTTCACGGGCGCGTACTTTGCTGGAGGACACCGCCTTGCCGATCGAGCGGATTGCCGAGACCGCCGGCTTTGGCGCTGCGGCGACGTTGCGGCATCATTTCCGCCAGCAATTCGCCACCACGCCCGCCGCGTACCGGGCGCGGTTCGGGACCAATGCCAATTCCGGCTGACGCACGCCGTCAGGGCAACAGTCCCTCATAGCGGCCGCGTGGCCGGATGATGCTGCCGCTGACGATCTGTTCGACCGTATGCGCGGCCCAGCCGACGCTGCGCCCGAGCGCGAACAGCTGGAACGGCGCATCGCGCGGCAGGCCGAGACCGCGCGTCAGCGCAGCCAGGGCGAAGTCGATGTTCGGCCGCGCGCCGGTCATGGCCATGGCGGCCTTTTCCAGCTGCTGCAGTGTCTCGTCGACCGGGATGGCCGCCAAAAGTGCGGTGGCACGGGGATCTCCCTCGGGATAGAGCGGATGGCCGAATGCCGGCAATGGCCGATCGTGGCCGAGCCAGCGCCGGATTGCTGCATCGGCGCCGTATCTTGCGGCATCCTCGGCGAGCTGCATGACCGCCTCGCCGGCGCCGCCGTGGCGCGGGCCGGATAGCGTTGCCAGGCCCGCCAGCAGGCAAGCGGCGGGCGCGGCTCCGGTCGAGGCGGCAACGCGGGCAGCGAAGGTCGATGCGTTGAGTTCATGGTCGGCAAGCAGGACAAGCGCGCACCGTATCGCCTCCGCCCCGGCATCATCCACCGACCAGCCCTGCGCCAGACTCCGATGGACAGGCCCTTTACCGGCTGCGGCGCCCAGCGACTGGGCCAGCGCCCCAATTGTTTGCGCGGCCTCGGCGCACAGCGAGGTGGCGCTGCGTCCAAGCGAAGGCCGTCCCTGGCTGGCAAGCAAGGCAAGCTGCGCAAAGGCCGAGGCGCGGCCGATCGGATGAGGTGCCTGCGACGACGGCGCCCTGAAAACCATCGGTTCAGCCAAGTTCCACAGCACGGCGGCGGTTTCCTCCAGGGTCGCCGATTTGGCGAGCGCAACGGCGTCCTGTCCCCGGTAGATGAGGCGACCGTGCCAAACGGTCGAGACCGAGGTGACGATCGACGGCTCGCCCCAGGCAATCGCGCTCTCGGCGATGGCCGAGGGGCTGCGTCCGCGTGCCCGGCGGGTGGCCAGCGCCGCGATGTCATCGGCGCGGTACCGGCTGCGGCGCGGGTCGGTCTCATCCGGCTGCATGCCGATGCGCCCGCGGCTGACGTAGGCATAGAGCGTCTGCGGCCGTACCCGCAGCCTTTCCAGCGCCTCTTCCCGCGACAACCATTCCGACATTTTCGGCCCTGATATTGATTCTGTTGATCAAGATTGATGATAGCGTTGTCCAGCCTTATCTCCGATCCGGAAAAGCTTCAAGGAGACAAGGCTATGGCGAATGGGCTCGATGATGTGGTGGCGGCCGAAACCGTGCTGTCCGACGTGGATGGTCTGGGCGGCCGCCTGACGATCCGTGGTCATTCGCTGGCGGAACTGGCCGGACGAAGGAGTTTTCCGCAGGTCGTGCGGCTGTTGCTCGACGGCTTCTTCGAGGATCTGCCTGGCGATATCGAACTGGCGGCGCAACTGGGTGAGGCGCGTGTCGAGGTGTTCGGGCGGACCCAGCCTTTGCTGTCGCTGCTGGCGCCACTCGAAATCTACAGCGCCATGCGCGCCGGCATGGCCTTGCTGCCAGATGGCGAAACACTGGCCGACGCGCTGCGGCTGATCGCGGCGCCCGCCGTGCTGACGCCTGCCTTGCTGCGCCTGCAGCGCGGCGAGCAGCCGGTCGCGCCGGACGGCAAGGCAGACCATGCCGCCGACATGTTGCGCATGCTGCGGGGGGCCGTTCCGTCGCCGGCATTGGCAAAAGCGCTCGACACCTATCTGGTGACCGTCTGCGACCACGGCCTCAACGCCTCGACCTTCGCCACGCGCGTCGTTGCTTCGACATTGGCCGGCCTGACCTCGTCGGTGCTGGCCGGGCTCGGCGCGCTCAAGGGGCCGTTGCACGGCGGCGCGCCCGGCCCGGTGATCGAGATGCTTGACGCGATCGAGGCGCATGGCGATGCGGCCGGCTGGCTGCGCAACGAGATCGCGCATGGCAGGCGGATCATGGGGTTCGGCCATCGCATCTACCGCGTGCGCGATCCGCGCGCCGACGTGCTGAAAGCCGTCGTGCGGCAGTTCGGCGGCGAGGGCGAGACCGGCCGCCGGCTGGCTTTCGCCGAGGGCGTCGAAAAGACGGCGCTCGAGGTGCTGCGGGTCGCCAAGCCGCAGCGCTCGCTGCAGACCAATGTCGAATTCTACACGGCACTGGTGCTGGAAGCAGCGGGTTTCCCGCCACAAGCCTTCAGCAATGTCTTCGCCGCCGGCCGCGTTGCCGGCTGGATCGCGCATGCGCGCGAGCAGCAGACGACCGGTCGGCTGATCCGGCCGCAATCGCGCTATGTCGGCCCGGTGCCGGATTTGGTTGCCTAGGCATCCTGACCCGAGGACACGGTCTCTCCGCTTCAAGCGGAGAAGCTTTCCCTCATGACCGAAATTTCATGTGATCACGCGACCGTGTTCGTGTTCTTGCCTTGGTTCGTCCTTATATGCTGCACTGCAACATAGGCCGCCAATAGCTGCTTCCTTCCGTGACGTTGGGGCAGGTTGGCGCATCAGGACAACAGGAACGCCATGACGAAGAACGGCAAGGCGGAGGAAAACAAGAAGATCAACATCGCGCTTCAGGGCGGCGGCTCGCATGGCGCCTTTTCCTGGGGCGTGCTCGACCGGCTGCTGGAGGATGGCAGGCTGGAGATTTCAGCGGTTTCCGGCACCAGCGCCGGCGCCATGAACGCCGTGGCGCTGGCCGATGGATTTGTGCGCGGCGGGGTCGAAGGCGCGCGGCAAAAACTCGACGATTTCTGGCGCGCGGTGGCGGCGAAGGGCCGGTTCAGCCCGGTCCAGCGCATGCCGTGGGACGTTGCCTGGGGCAATTGGTCGATCGAGAATACGCCTGGCTACGTCTTCTTCGACACCATGTCGCGGGTGTTCTCGCCCTATGTCGCCAACCCGCTCGGCCTCAATCCGCTGCGCGACGTGGTGGCGCAGGAGATCGACTTCAGCAATGTGCGCGCCTGCAAATCCATGGAGCTGTTCATCTCGGCGACCAATGTCGAGACCGGACAGTTGCGGGTGTTTTCCGATGGCGAGATCGACCTCGACACGGTGATGGCCTCGGCCTGCCTGCCGCAGCTGTTCCGCGCCGTCGAGATCAAGGGCGTGCCCTATTGGGATGGCGGCTATGGCGGCAACCCGGCGCTTTATCCGTTCTTCAAGACGGCGGCGACCGAGGACGTGCTCCTGGTGCAGATCAATCCGGTGGTGCGCGAGGGGACGCCCAGGAGCGCCAACGAGATCCAGAACCGCATCGACGAAATCACCTTCAATGCCGGGCTGCTGCGCGAATTCCGCTCGATCGCCTTCGTCAAGGAACTGATCGCCGCCGGCCGGCTGCCGCATGGCGAGTACCGCGACATCCGCATGCATCGCATCGATGCCGATGAGGCGTTCAAGGACCTGTCGGCGTCGTCGAAGGTCAATGCCGAATGGGCCTTCCTGAGCTATCTCAGAGACCTCGGCCGCACTGCCGCCAGCGACTGGCTGGAAGAAAACTACGATGCCGTCGGCAAGCGGCCGACGCTCGATCTCTCCGGCGAACTCGATGACGGCTTCAAGCCGGTGCGCGGTCCCGCGCCCGGCCGGCGGGTCAAGGAATTCCTCGCGGTGCGCAAGAACCCTGAAGCGGAGCGCCGCCGGGCCTGACCGGAAACCCGGCACGTCTAGGCTTCATCCGACTTTCAGCGCCAGGTCGATCACCTTGATCAGGGCGGCGGCCGCCTGCCGCTGTCCCTCGGGATCGCTGATCCGCGTCTTCATGCCTTCCAGTCCATCGAGCAGCATGTCGGCAAGCAGTTGCGTCGACAGGCCCCTGGCCGCCAGATCGACGCCGTTCCTGGCCGCCTCGCCATGGATGGCGGCGGCGATATGTTCGACAAGAGCGCCGCGCCAGCACCCGACCAGATCGCCGAGGCTTGATTTCATGTCCAGCAATTCGGCGCCATGAGGCGAGGCAAGGACGGCGCTCATCATCGCGATGAAAGCCTCGTCGATGGCTCCCATCATGCGCTCGGTGAAAGCACCATCGCCGGCCAGAGCCATTTTTGCCGCCGCGACCGAGCGCGACAGCACCATCATGGCGATGGCGCGGAAAATGTCGGTCTTGTTCTTGAACTGCAGATAGAGCGCCGGACGCGACATGTCGGCGGCGCGGGCGATGTCGTCCATGGTGGTGCGGGAGAAGCCATAGGCCAAGAACACCTTCATCGCGCCGTCCAGAATACGGACGCGTCTGGGGTCGATGGCGGCGATGTCTTCGTTCTGATTCATGGAGCGACATTATCCTGCAAAATCTCAATTGACAAAATGACGGAATTTGTCAATCTGTTTGAAGGTGAAGCGACCCAAGGGGAACTTCGCCCTCGGGCTGTGGATGACAACAAAGGGTATCCCTATGCGCCTCACCGTCGACGGGCAGTCATTCGACATCGACGCCGATCCGGACATGCCGCTGCTGTGGGCGCTGCGCGACCTTATCGGCAAGACCGGACCGAAATTCGGCTGCGGCATTGCCGCATGCGGCGCCTGCACCGTGCATGTCGATGGTCAGCCGGTGCGCTCCTGCTCGCTACCCGTCGGCCAGGTCAGCGGCGCTGTCACCACCATCGAAGGCATCGGCACGGCGGGCAGGCTGCATCCTGTGCAGCGGGCATGGCTGGAAGAACAGGTCGCGCAATGCGGCTACTGCCAAGCCGGCCAGATCATGAGCGCGGTGGCGCTGCTCGACGAGGTCGCCGACCCGAGCGACGCCGATATCGACAACGCCATGGGCGGCAATCTCTGCCGCTGCGGGACCTATCCGAAGATCCGCTCGGCCATCAGGAAGGCCGCGGCGCTCAAGACGGCGGGGCTCTGATCATGGCCAGTGTCGGAAAGATCGCCCGCCGCACGTTCCTGATCGGCGCGGCCGCTGTCGCGGGCGGCGTTGCCGTCGGTTACTACTATTATCGCAAGCCGTTTCCGAATCCGCTCGAGACCGATCTCGGCAAGGGCGAGGCGACCTTCAACCCCTATGTGAAGATCGGCGCCGACAACACCATCACCATCGTCGCGCCGCGCGCCGAGATGGGGCAAGGCATCTCGACGACGCTCGCCGTTATGGTAGCCGAAGAACTCGATGTCGGTCTCGACCAGGTCAAGGTCGAGCACGGCCCGGCCTCCTACGCCTATTACAACGCGGCGATCCTCGAAGAGGGCGGTCCGTTCGCCTTTTTCGACGAGAGCATGACCGCGCAGGCGGTGCGCTCAGGTCTCGGTGTGATCGGCAAGTTCCTCGCTCTCCAGGCAACCGGCGGCTCGGCTTCGGCGCGCGACGGTTTCGACAAAATGCGCCAGGCGGGCGCCACCGCCCGGCAGTTGCTGATCGCGGCGGCGGCGCAGAAACTCGGCGTTGCCGCCACCGATCTGGAAACGGCCAATGGCTCGATTGTCCACAAGGCGTCCGGCAAGTCGCTGACCTATGGCGCGGTTGCGGCTGCTGCCGCCGTCCTGGCGGCCCCGGCCGAAGTCAGGCTCAAGGACAGAGCCGACTGGAAACTGCTGGGAAAGCCGCAGAAACGCATCGACATGCTGGCCAAGGTCACCGGGGCGCCGATCTTCGGCATCGATGTCAGGCTGCCGGATATGCTCTACGGCACGGTGAAGATGAGCCCGCGCTTCTGGGCCAAGCCAGTCAGGGCGGATCTCGCCAAAGCCGAGAAAATGCCCGGCGTGATCAAGATCGTGCCGCTCGAGACGAATTACGGCCACGGCTTCGGCATCATCGCGCAAAATACCTGGGCGGCTTTCAAGGCGGCCGACGCCATCGATGTCCAATGGGCGGATCCCGAATATCCGCTCGGCAGCGCCGCCATATTAGACGTGCTGAAGCAGGCGCTCGCCACCAAGGGCTCGGCGATGCGCGACAATGGCGACGTCGACACCGCCTTTGCCGACGCGCCGCGCGAACGCATGGTCGAGGCGGACTATGCCGTGCCCTATCTGGCGCATGCGACGATGGAGCCGATGAACGCCACGGCGCGGTTCCGCGATGGCGCGCTCGACATCTGGTGCGGCAACCAGGCGCCGACGCTGGTGCGGCAGCTTTGCTCCAACGCCATCGGCATCGGGCAGGACAACGTCACCGTGCACACCACCTTCATGGGCGGCGGTTTCGGCCGCCGCGTCGAGGTGGACTACGCGTTGTACGCCGCGCTGATGGCGAAGGAGACAGACGGGCGTCCGGTCAAGGTGACCTGGACGCGCGAGGAAGACATGCGCCACGATGCCTACCGGCCGGCCGCGGTCGGCAAGTTCCAGGCGCGGCTCGGCGATGACGGCATGCCGGTCGCCGTCGACATGAGAATCGCCTCGCCATCCATGATAGCCAGCACCTTGCGCCGGCTGTTCCCGTCGATACCGGCGATGGGACCCGACAAAAGCATCGTCGACGGCGCCTATGACCAGCCCTACACCATCCCGAACTATCGGGTGAGCGGTGTCGCCGCCCCTGTCTCGATTCCCGTCGGCTCCTGGCGCTCGGTCGGCAGTTCGATCAACGGCTTCTTCCACGAAGGCTTCATGGACGAGATTGCCGTCGCCGGGAAAGTCGATCCGATCGAGATGCGCAAGAGATTGATGGCTGCCTATCCCTCGGCGGTGAAGGTGGTCGAGAAGGTCGCCGCGATGGCGAAATGGGGCGAGGCGCTGCCCGCCGGCAAGGCCAAGGGCATGGCTTTCACGCTATCCTTCGGCAGCTGGGTCGGCGAGATCGTCCAGGTGGCGGACACACCGGCCGGCATCCGCGTCGAGAACGTGTGGATCGCCGCCGATGTCGGCACCGCGCTCGATCCGGGCATCATCGAGGCACAGCTGATTTCCGCCGCCATCTATGGCCTGTCGGCGGCAATGGGACAGCAGATCACCTTCGCCGACGGCATGGTCGAACAGTCGAACTTCCACGATTTCGACGCCATGCGGATCTTCCAGTGCCCGGTCTTCGAAGTCGCCATCCTGGAGAATTTCCACAAGATGGGCGGCGTCGGCGAGGTTGGCACGCCGCCGGCGGCACCGGCGCTGGCCAATGCCATCTTCGCGCTTACCGGCAAGCGTATCCGCACGCTGCCGCTGTCGACAACGGTGGCCTTCGCATGAGGAAGCTTTTCATCATGCTGACGCCTGCTGCCATCATGTTTTCGGTGGCGCCCTCTGCAACCGCGGAGCAGAGCCAGACATCGCCGAGCCCGACGGTCGACATGGCCAGGGGCCTGTCCGAATGGGACAAGATCTACGCGGTGTTCTCGCATCCGCGCTGCGCCGATTGTCATGTTGCGGACGACCGGCCGCGCTGGTCGGGTGCGCATTATGGCGGTACTCGTGTGCATGCCTTCAACGTCCAGCGCGGCACCGACGGATCAGGCTTCGGCAATCCGGGCCTGCGCTGCACGACTTGCCATTTCTCCAGCAATTCCAATGCATTGCACGGACCGCCCGGCGCCAAGGGCTGGCATCTGGCGCCGGCCGAGATGGCCTGGTTCGGTAAATCCTCGGCCGAAATCTGCGCCCAGATCAAGGATCCGGCGCGCAATGGCAACCGCAAACTGGCTGATGTCGCGCTGCATGTCCGCGACGATAAACTTGTCGCCTGGGGCTGGGCGCCGGGCTCGGATCGTGAGCCGGCTCCGGGCTCGGCCGAAGCGACCTATCAAGCGATCGAAAACTGGATGGCGGCGGGTTCACCTTGTCCGATGCCGTAATGGTCTTGCAACTTTGAGGCTATATTGCAGTGCAACTTTGATGTAGAAGCACGCTCGCCTATCACGGCAAATTGAACACGGTCAGGCGCGCACCCATAGCGGCGACGCGCCCGCGTCATGAAGGCGCGGAGCTGACCGAACCCGCAGTGGAAAAATGACGATGCCTAAAATCAGGTTTCACAAGCTTGCAGCCATTGTTGTGCTCATTGGGTTCGCGGCGTGGATGGCGACAGGCGAGTTCTCGTCGGTCGGCAGCGTAGCGGCCAACAAGGCCAAGGCGGCCGAAGTCGAGCAGGGCAAGGCGCCGGACGCAAGCAAGCCGAAGGCGGCGGAAGCCGAACCGAAGGCGCCGTTGCGCACCGTTGCCGTGGTGACGCCGCCGCGCAAGACCTATGCGCGCGCCATCCGCATTTCCGGCCTGACCGAGGCGGACAAGCGCGCGGTTCTGGCAACCCGTGTCGCCGGCGTCATCGACAAGCTGCCGGTCAAGCAAGGCGATCACGTCAAGACCGGCGACCTGGTGCTGATGCTGGCGGCGGAAGAAAAGATCTCGGGTGTCGACAATGCCAAGCAGTTGCTGGTGCAGCGCAAGGCCGAGCTCGATGCCGCCGAGCGGCTTGCCAAGACCGGCAATCTGCCCAAGCTGCAGCTCGACACCGCCCGCTCCAACCTGACCCAGGCGCAATCCCAGCTGGATACCGCGCAGGCCGAACTCGACCGCAACGAAGTCAAGGCGCCGTTCGATGGCGTCATCGACCGGGTGCCGGTGGAGCTTGGCAGTTCCATCATGCAGGGCGGCGAGGTGGCGACCATCCTCAAGCTCGATCCGGTGATCGCCCGCGGCGAGATCAGCGAGCGCGACCTCGGCTATCTCAAGATCGGCGACAAGGCCAGCGTGCGGCTGGTCAGCGGCCAGACCGTCGAGGGCACCGTGCGCTATATCAGCCGCGACGCGTCGTCGGCGACCCGCACCTTTCGCGTCGAGGTCGCCATCCCCAATGCGGATGGCTCGGTGCCGGCCGGCATGACGGCGGAGATCCGGCTCAGCGCGCTGCCGACCGACGCGGTCCTGCTGCCGCGTTCGGTGGTGACGCTGGGCGACAAGGGCGACCTCGGCATCCGCGCCGTCGGCAAGGACAACAGAGTGGCGTTCTTCCCGATCGACCTCGTCGACGACACCCCGACCGGCCTTGTGCTTGGCGGCATCCCGGCCGATGCGCGCATCATCGTCGCCGGCCAGGAACTGGTGAAGGAAGGCGATGAGGTCAAGCCGGTAGAGGCCGACCAGGCGACCATCAACAAGCTGATCGGCGAAGCCACCGCCGGGACGCAGTAGCGCAGCGACGCCGGCGCCGGGCTCTGCCCGGCGACGTCAGTTCGTTCGCCACTCCCGAAAGCAACAGGCACAAGTCATGGATATCGTCAGACTCGCAATCAACAATGCCCGCCTGACCATCTCGGTCCTGGTCTTCCTGCTGATCGCAGGCTGGGTCGCCTATCAGTCGACGCCGAAGGAAGCGGAACCCGACGTTCCGATTCCGATGATGTATGTCAGCCTGATCTATCAAGGCATTTCGCCGGAGGATTCCGAGCGCCTTCTGCTGCGGCCGATGGAAAGCAAGCTGAAAAGCCTGAAGGGCCTCAAGGAAATGCGCTCGGCCGCCTTCCAGGGCGGCGGCTATGTGCTGGTCGAGTTCCAGCCGCAGACCAATCTGGCGACCGCGCTGCAGGATACCCGCTCCAAGGTGCAGGACGGCAAGGCCGACCTGCCGCAGGCGGCCGAGGAGCCTGTCGTCACCGAGGTCAACATTTCCGAATTCCCGGTGCTGGTCGTCACGCTGTCGGGCGAATTGCCCGAGCGCGTGCTGGCGGCCGCGGCGCGCGAACTGCGTGACCGCATCGAGGAAGTGCCGGGCGTTCTCGAAGGCTCGCTGCAGGGCTCGCGCGACGATCTCGTCGAGGTCGTCATCGATCCGATGAAACTGTCTTCCTACGGGCTGCAGCTCGACCAGCTGATCGGCGCCGTCGGCGCTTCCAACAGCCTGGTCGCCGCCGGCAACATCGAGGGCTCGCAGGGCAAATACGCCGTCAAGGTGCCGTCGCTGATCGAGACGCCGGAGGATGTGGCGGCGCTGCCGGTGGTCGCCGGCCCCAATGCCGTGGTTCAGGCCAAGGACATCGCGACGATCCGCTCGACCTTCGCCGACGCCACGACGATCACGCGCCTTAACGGCAAACCGGCCATCGCCATCGAGGTCAAGAAGCGCATCGGCGCCAACCTGATCGACACGCTCACCAAGGTGCAGGCGGTGTCCGATGCTTTCGTCAAGACCATGCCCGAGGGTATGCACGTCACCTACACGCAGGACAAGTCGGTCTTCGTCAACCAGTTGCTCGGCGACCTGCAGAACCACGTGATGATCGCCGTCATCCTGGTGTTCATCGTCATCCTCTATGCGCTGTCCGGTCGAGCCTCGCTGCTTATCGGTCTCGCCATCCCGTCATCCTTCCTGATCGGCATCCTGCTTCTGGCGATGATGGGCTACACGATCAACATGATCGTGCTGTTCAGCCTTATCCTGGCGGTCGGCATGCTGGTCGACGACGCCATCATCGTCACCGAGTTCGCCGAACGGCGCATGAGCGAAGGCATGCCCAAGCAGGAAGCCTTCGCGCTTGCCGCCAAGCGCATGGCCGGTCCGGTCATCGCGGCGACGATGACGCGTATCGCCGCCTTCTCGCCGCTGCTGTTCTGGCCGGGCATCATCGGCGACTTCATGAAGTACATGCCGATCACGCTGATCGTCACGCTCTCGGCCTCGATGCTCTATGCGCTGGTCTTCGCGCCGACGCTGGGCGCGATCTTCGCCAAGGCGCCGGAGCATCACGCCGATGACAATCGCGACGGCTGGTACATGGCTGTCGTCAAGCAGGCGGTGCGCTTCCCCATCACCGTGATGGTGCTCACCGTCGTCCTGCTGGCCGGCATCTTCGTTGGCTATTCGAAGTACGGCGCCGGCGTCGAGTTCTTCCCGAGCGTCGAACCCGATTACGGCCTGCTCTATGTGCATGCCCGCGGCAACCTTTCGCTGGCCGAAATGGACACGGCGACCAAGATCGCCGAAAACCGGCTGCTCGGCTGGCCGGGGCTGAAGTCGGTCTATACCCGCGTCGGCAAGTCCGAAGGCGGCGGCCAGGATGTGCCCGAGGACGTCGTCGGCGTCATCCAGTACGAGTTCATCGACTGGCGCGAGCGCAAATCGGCGAACCAGATCCTGAACGATCTGCGCGGCGTCATGGCCGGCATTCCCGGCGTCGACGTCGAGGTGCGCGTGCCGGAAGCCGGCCCGCCGACCGGCAAGCCGATCCAGATCAGGCTTTCGGCCGTCGATCCCAAGGGACTGGACGAGAAGGCGCGTGCGGTCGCGGCACGCATCGCCAAAGTGCCCGGCGTCATCGACATTTCCGACGGCTTGCCGCCGCCCGGCGTCGACTGGGCGCTTGAGGTCGACCGCGCCAAGGCAGCGCAATACGGCATCAGCCCGACCTCGGTCGGAACGGTGGTGCAACTTGTCACCAACGGTCTGAAGCTGTCGGAATACCGGCCTGCCGGCGCCGACAAGGCGGTCGACATCCGGCTGCGCCTGCCGGAGGACCGGCGCACGCTGTCGACGCTCGACGAGCTCAGGGTGCAGACCTCGCAAGGGTCGGTGCCGATCTCGAACTTCGTCGTCCGCAAGGCGAAGCCCAGCGTCGGCATCCTCAACCGTATCGATGGCGCCCGCACTGTGGTGGTGCAGGCCAACGTTACCGCCGGCGCCCAGGTCGCCGCGGTGCAGCAGGAGGTCACCCAGGCCGTCACCGACATGAATCTCGGCAGCGGCATACGCTGGAAGCTGGCCGGCTCGAACGAGGACAGCGCCGAAGCCAGCGCCTTCCTCAGCAAGGCCTTCGGTGCGGCGATCTTCCTGATCTTCCTGGTGCTTTTGGCACAGTTCAACAAGTTCACCAGCGTCTGGCTGGTGCTGTCCTGCGTGGTCATGGCGACGATCGGCGTGTTCCTCGGACTGCTGATAACAGGCGAGACGTTCGGCATCGTCATGTCGGGCATCGGCGTCATCGCGCTGGCCGGCGTGGTGGTGAACAACAACATCGTGCTGATCGACACCTATGACCGGCTGCGTGAAGAGGGCTGGGACAAGATGGATGCGGTGCTGCAGACCTGCCGCGAGCGTGCACGGCCGGTGGTGCTGACGGCGGTGTCGGCCATCCTCGGCGTGCTGCCGATCGCCTTCGGCCTCGGGCTGGAAATCTTCCATCACGAGACGACGATCAACGCGCCGTCGACGCAATGGTGGATTTCGCTGTCCTCGGCGATCGTCTTCGGCCTGTCCTTCGCCACGGTGCTGACGCTGGTGGTGACGCCGTCGATGCTGATGGTGTTCACCCGCGCCAAGGTCAAGCCCGGCGCACGGCGCGGCTTGTTCAGCCGGCTGTTCCGGCGCGGCAAGGGTGAGATCTCGTCGGAGGCGCCGACTGCGGATGCCGGCGCGGAACCCGCGATCGCCTTTCCAAAAGCCGCCGAGTAGGCGGGCTTGCCGATCTGAACGGCAAAGGCCGCCCGGAACAACCGGGCGGCCTTTTGCATTGTTCCCCCGGGGGCATGCACATGCATAGTCCCTGAGCAAAACTCAATGCGGGGAATTTCTCATGCCGATCAGCACCCTTGTCATCGTCGTCCTGATCCTTGTCCTGATCGGCGCGGTGCCGGCCTGGCCGCATTCACGCTCCTGGGGTTATGGACCTTCCGGCATTGTCGGTGTGGTGCTGGTGGTGGTTCTGGCGTTGCTGCTGATGGGGCGGCTCTGAGCCGCCTTTTTCTATCCGTAAGAGGCTTTCGGTGAGGGGACGGGGGCGGGCTGGCCCGCCGACCCGGCTCAGGCGGCTTTGTGCGTGTTCTTCGCAGTGGCGATGCCGATGTCCTCGAGGGCCTGGGCGACCGCCTGATCGAGCGGCGTGTGCGGGATTTCGCCAATGATGCCCTCCAGCCGCGTCGAGGCCAGCCGGTGCGGCTCGAAGCGCAGATAGGACATCGAGACGATCTCGCGCCACATCGCCACGAACGGGCTTCCGGCGCGCAGCACCCACCAGGGCATCGAGGTCATCTTGAGCGGCCGGCCGAGCGCCTTCTCCGCGGCGGCCTTGATCTCAAGATCGGTGACGGCATGGCCCGGAAAGTTCAGCGCCTCATAGGAGCCGAGCTTGTCGAGATTCCTGGCGAGCGCCACGAAGCCGACGGCAAAATCCGGCAGATAGGCCCATTCATGCACGAGGTCGGCCGGGCCGGGCGCGGTGTAGACGCCCTTGCTGATCTTGGCCGCGACGACGAGGTCGAACCACGAGCCGCTGCCGGTGCCGCCGAAGAAGTCGCCAGCGCGCAGCAGGATGGTGCGCACCCGGCCAGCATCGGCCTCACGGCGGAACAGATCCTCCATGGCGCAGCGGATGCGGCCCTTCTCGGTCGTTGGATGGAAGGGCGTGTCTTCCGTGATCACCGCCGGCATGGGCGAGCCGTAATTGTAGACGGTGCCGGGGAACAGATGCAGCGCGTTGTTGGCATGGCAGGCGGCCATGACGTTTTCGGCCATCGGCAGGCATTTGCCCCAGTCTGTGTAGATCGGGTTGAGGCCGTTGAAGATGATATCGACGCCCTCGGTGGCGCGGATCAGCGATTGACGGTCCAGCGCATCGCCAGCAACCGCCGTGGCGCCTGCAAGTTCGGTCGGTACCTTGCCGGTGCGGGTGATTGCGCGGACGTCGAAGCCGGCGTCGATGAAGGCCTTGGCAACCACGCGGCCGAGCCGGCCGTTGGCGCCGAGAATTGCAATCTTGGTCATGTTCGTCTCCGTCTTTAATTTGAAGCGGCGGGGGTTTGAGGCGGCGGGACAAGCCCGCCGCTTTCGGGATCTTTCGAGGGCCGCCGTTCAGCGGTTGCCGAAGAGGTCGCGGTTGCTGCCCTGGGGCTTCTGATCGGCGATCTCGGATTTCTCGATCGACGTGGTGGTCGTGGTGTCGGTGCTGGCGACGACCGGCTGGCTGGCGTCGTTCGAGCCGAACTTGTCGCTGCCGGCGAAAGCGCTGCCGGCGGCGATGAGCAGGGCGGCGGCGGTGATAGCGATCTTGGTCATTTGAATTCTCCTGGTTGGTGGTTGCAGTCCGTATCGGTGTTTGCAGGGCGAATATGATTGTCTCGCCCATGAATTGAAATTGACCATGAATGCAGTTTTGATATTCATTATTGAATGGATGACATCGACTGGAACCTGATCAAGAGCTTCGTAACGGTCGCGGAAGCCGGCAGCCTGTCGGCCGCCGCGCGCAAGCTGTCGGCGAGCCAGCCGACGCTTGGCCGTCACATCGGCGAGCTGGAGCAGGCGCTCGGTGTCACCCTGTTCCGGCGTGGGCGCAACGGCTATGCGCTGACGGAAGCCGGCGCCACGCTCTTCGAACGTGGCAAGGCGGTCAGTGAGCAGGCCAGTGCCTTTTCAAGGCTGGCGCTGGGCTCGGTCGAGGCGATCGAAGGCACGGTGCGTATCGCCGCCAGCGAAGTGGTGGCTGCCTATGTGCTGCCCGACATCACCGCACGGCTCGGCATCGAGGAACCCGGCATCGAGGTCGAGATCGTTGCCTCCAACCAGGTCGAGAACCTGCTGCGCCGGGATGCCGACATCGCTATCCGCATGGTCAATCCGGCGCAGAACGAACTGGTGGCGCGCAAGGTCTGCGACATCCCGCTCTGCGCCTGCGCGGCCATTGCCTATCTCGACCGGCGCGGCCGCCCGCTCGGACCGGCCGATCTCGTCGACCACCCCTTGATCGGCTTCGATCGCAGCGACGAGATGATCCGGGGCTTCACGCAATTCGGCCTGCCAGTCACCCGGAGCAGTTTCCGCTTCAGGGCTGACAACCAGATGGTCCTGTGGGAGGCGGTGCGGGCGGGAAACGGCATCGGGCTTGGTCAGGAGCCGCTGGCCGATCGCGACCCGCTGGTGGAGAAGGTGCTGCCCGGCCTGCCGTTGCCAAGCCTGCCGATATGGCTGGCGATGCATCGCGACGTGCGCAGCAGCGTGCGTATCCGCCGCGTGGCGGATCTTCTCCACGAGGAGCTGAAGCGCTATTCGGCGGGCACGGGGGCGAATTCGGCGCGATGAGCGAGGCCCGCCATCAGCAGGACGACGATCAGCAGCACCGACATGGCGATGAAAATCGGCCCGAAGCTGGAATGCTCGGCGACGAAGCCGATCGCCGACGGCGCCACCAGAATGCCGGAATAGCCCATGGTGGTGACCACGCTCATGCCGGTGCCCGACGACATGCCTTCCTGGTTGCCGCCGGCCGAAAAGATGATCGGCACCATATTGGCGATGCCGAAGCCGCACAGCGCGAAGGCCGCGATGGCAAGCCAGGGCGAAGGCGACAGGCCGGCGACCAGCATGCCGGCCGCGGCGACGACCGCCGAGCCGCGCAACGTCGTCACCGCGCCGAAGCGGTTGCGCACGCCGTCGCCGAAGAAGCGCATGATGGCCATGACGCCGGAAAAGGCGGCATAGGCAAGGCCGGCGACGGCAAGGTCGGCGCCAAGTTCCTGCCTGAGGTAAAGCGCTGCCCAGTCCAGCACCGCGCCCTCGGAGATCATCGTCAGCAGAGCCATCAGGCCGATCAGGTAGACCAGCGGGTTTGCCGGCAGTGTGAATTTATGATGCTCGGCCGCCTGTGGCCTGTCCTCGGCAACAAGATAGCCGACCGCCAGCGCGATCGCCGCGAAGGCAAGCACGGTCACGACCGCGGCATGGATGAGGTGGCCATAGTGCTGGATGGCAAAGCCGCCGAGGCCGCCGCCGGCAAAACCGCCGAGGCTCCAGAAGCCGTGCGAGGAGGACATGATGGCGCGGGACATTTTTCGCTCGACCACCACCGCGTTGGCGTTCATCGCGACGTCCATGCCGCCGATCGAGCCGCCGAAGATGAACATGGCGATGGCCGCCAGCGGCACGTTGGGCGCCAGCGCCACCACCAGCAGGCCGAGGCTGCCGCACAGGCCGGACCAGCGCAGCACGGTGCGCGAGCCATGTTTCGAAATCAGGTGGCCGCACCAGGTCATGGCGGTGACAGCGCCGGCGCCGAACAAAAGGATCAGCAGGCCAAGCGTGAATTTCGATATGTCGAGCCGGGTCAGGAACACAGGGATCTGCGGCGCCCAGCTGCCGGTCAGGAAGCCATTGGCAAGGAAAATGGCCGCCACGGCCCATCGCCCGCGAATGGCAGTCTGCATGGCGTTTTGAGCATCCATGGCTCGAATCCGGTCAGGAAATGGCTTTGAGCGGCAAATTAGATCGATTCAATTTTCAGTCAAGCGCTCAATTCCGAAAGTTTTGGGTCAGGCGAGGACTGGCTGGCCCGGTCTCGGGGCGCTGTTCATGGCCTGCCACCAGGAAGGCCGGCATCCACGCCGTCTTGAGACCAGCGGCCAGATGAGGGATGATCCATTCCGCGCTCAAACGGCGGCACACTACCTGTCCTGCCGAGGCACGGCGATCGGCGTGGTTGAACGCCGGTGAGCGCCACCATTTGAAGGCTTAAAGGAGCATCGATTGCCGTCAACACGGACACCAAAAGACACATTCCTCGCGTTGGTGCGCGGGATTTGCGAAGCAAGCCCGGATCTGCCGGAATTGTATGCGGAGAACACGTCGGTCGTGCACCCGTTCGATCCATTGAAACGACCTCAGCTTGTCGGTCGCGAGGCGCTTCGGCGACATTTTGCGGCGATGAAGGGCACCCCGACGATTAGGTTGGAGCCGACGAACATTCAAGTCCATGAGACTGCCGATCCGGAGGTCATCGTGGCTGAATTCAGCTATGCGGGCCACGTGATCGAGAGCGGCCAGGCTGTTTCCTATCCCTGTATCTTCGTCATGCGTGTACGAAATGGAGAGATCGTAGAATCGCGTGACTACGTCGATCATGTCGGATCGGCCGCAGCCCGTGGTATGTTAAGCGACCTTATGGATAAGATCAGGCAAACACGCCTGCCCAGTTCTACCGAGGCCGGCTAGACCAGTCCGTTCTTCACGCCAGCCGTGCCTAATGATCCTTCGGCCGCCTGGCCTCGAACTCAGCCTTCTTGGCGTCCGACGCTTCCGTCTGGTTGAGCGCCTGCCACTCGGCATAGGGCATGCCGTAGACGATCTCGCGCGACTGCTCCTTGCCGAGATCGACGCCCTCGGCATTGGCCGCCTCGCGATACCAGTTCGACAGGCAGTTGCGGCAGAAGCCGGCGAGGTTCATCAGGTCGATGTTCTGCACGTCGCTGCGTTCGCGGAGATGCTCGACCAGCCGGCGAAAGGCGGCGGCTTCGAAGTCACGCTTCTGCTCGTCGCTGAGTTCGGTCATCGAAACCTCCGTCATAGCGGCCCGGTGCGCGAGCCGAACATCTTTACCGCATGTATATCGGGACAGCGGTCGATGGCGTCAACGATCGGCGCCAGACGCTCGGCCCAGGCAAGGGCGCCCTTCTGGTCCGAAATCAGGTCCTGGCGGATCTCGATCAGCGCATGGGCGTAGCCGTTGACGATCGCATGCTTGAACATGGTGTCCCCGCGCAGCGCGCCGTCATAGGGTTCGTTGTCGCCGACGACGAGGGTCTTGTCCTCGCCCAGCATGTCGATCAGCGGCCGCGCCACCCGGTCGTCCAGATCCCACAGGATGCCGACATGCCACGGGCGCTGCCTGCCCTGCATGACCGGCGTGAAGGAATGCACCGAGAAGATGAAGGGCGCCTGGCCGGAAGCCTGCGCCACCGAAGCAATCATGGCGCCGACGGCGTCGTGGTAGGGGCGGTAGAAGCGGTCGAGCCGTCTCTCGCGCTCCTGCGGCGCGATGGGATAGTTTCCCGGCACGACAGTGCCGTCATAAAGCTGGCGAATGAGCGTCGGGTCGTCCTCGCCGCGATTGGGATCGATCAGGAGCCGCGAGAAATTGGCGATCACCGCCGGAACGTCGAGCAGGCCGGCGAGTTCGCGCGTCACCGCTTCGACGCCGATATCGTAGGCGATGTGGCGCTCGAATTCCGAAGCGGGCAGGCCAAGGCTGCCATAGTCGTCGGGCAGGTCGCGGCGGGCATGATCGGCCAGAAGCACGATGCCCCGCTTGCGGTCGCCCTCGACAATGTCGAAAGGCGCGAAAACTGTGGATCGGGTCATTGGCGGGAAATGGTCTGTTCGCTGGCTTCCGGGGAGGGTGCTATCGTCATTCCACGAAGACGACGCGTGCGCAATGCCGTTGTTTGGCCAAGGTTTATCGGGAAATCTGGCAGAGGGCGACGGATAGCGCGCCGGGAGCCTTCCTAAATCGATTGGAATTGGTCAAAACGGCGCGTTGACATGCGCCCGGACTTTTCCGAAAAGGGGCGCAGAGAGATGCAGATGTGGTTCTTGAGGGGTTTTCGGATGGGTTCCGCCGGCAGGCAGCGCATGCGCTCTGCCTTTGCCATGCCGTTCCTGACCGTGGCCGTTGGCCTGTCGGCGGTGGGCATGGCCTCGCCGGCGCGCGCCGATTTCCGTGTCTGCAACGCCACGCAGAACCTAGTCGGCGTCGGAATCGGCTATCGTGCCAAGGCCGGCTGGATCACCGAAGGCTGGTGGCACATCGAAGGATCGAGCTGCAAGACGTTGATCGAAGGGCCGCTGTCATCAAGGTTTTACTATCTTTATGCAGAAGACGCCGAGCGCGGTGGACGCTGGGACGGCCCGATCAACATGTGCGTGGCTGAAAAAGAGTTCAAGATCGCCGGCGTAAACGACTGCGTCGCCCGGGGCTTCCAGCGCGCCGGATTTCAGGAATATGACACGGGCGAACAGGCAAGCTGGATGGTCCAGCTGACCGATGAGCCCGCAACGGGAGGCGCACCAGCCGCCCCGGGAACAAACAGTCAATGAGACGCAGCCGCAAGGTCAAGATCCTAGCCACAATCGGTCCGGCATCCTCCTCCGAGGAGATGCTGCAGAAATTGTTCGAGGCGGGCGCCGATGTGTTCCGCATCAACATGAGCCATACCGACCACGAGCTGATGCGCACGCTGGTCGGCCGCATCCGTGCGGTCGAGGAAAAGGTCGGGCGGCCGATCGGCATTCTCGCCGACCTGCAAGGCCCCAAGCTGCGCGTAGGCAAGTTCGCCAATGGCAAGGAAGTGCTGACCCCAGGCCAGACCTTCACGCTCGACGACAATCCCGAGCCCGGCACGTCGACCAGGGTCTATCTGCCGCATCCGGAAATCCTGAGTTCGGTCGAGCCCGGTCACCGTCTTTTGATCGACGACGGCAAGCTCGAGCTGAAGGCGGTGAAGAGCGACGGCAAGTCGATCGTCTGCACGGTCGTCGCCGGCACCACGATTTCCGACAAGAAGGGCGTCAGCCTGCCCGATACCGACCTGCCGGTCGGCGCGCTGACCGAGAAGGATCGCAAGGACCTCGACGCGGTGCTCGCCACGGGCGTCGACTGGATCGCGCTGTCCTTCGTGCAGCGCCCCGAGGATCTGGCCGAAGCGCGCAAGATCGCGCGCGGCCGCGCGCTGATCATGGCCAAGATCGAAAAGCCGCAGGCTGTTGCCCGGTTGGCCGAGATCATCGAACTGTCCGACGCGCTGATGGTCGCCCGTGGCGATCTCGGTGTCGAAATGCCGCTCGAAGCTGTGCCTGGCATCCAGAAGCAGATCACGCGCGCCGCGCGCCGCGCCGGCAAGCCTGTGGTGGTCGCCACGCAGATGCTGGAATCGATGATCACCGCACCGGTGCCGACCCGCGCCGAAGTCTCCGACGTGTCGATCGCCGTCTTCGAGGGCGCCGACGCCATCATGCTGTCGGCGGAATCGGCGGCGGGTGCCTATCCGGTCGAGGCCGTGGCCATGATGAACCGCATCGCCACCAAGGTCGAAACCGACCCGACCTATGCCGGCATCATCAACGCCCAGCGCTCGGAGCCGGAAGCGACCGGCGCCGACGCCATTTCGCTCGCCGCCCGCGAGATCGCCGAGACGCTGAAACTGTCGGCGATCATCACCTACACGGCGTCCGGCACCACCGGCCTGCGCGCCGCGCGCGAACGGCCGCAGGTGCCGATCATCGCGCTGTCGCCGATCCTCAACACGGCGCGCCGGCTGTCGCTGTTGTGGGGCACGCATTGCGTCGTCTCGCCCGATGCCACCGATCTCGACGACATGGTCAACCGGGCCTGCCGCATTGCGCTGGAAGAAGAGTTCGGCAAGCCGGGCGACCGCGTCATCATCACGGCCGGCGTGCCGCTGAGGACGCCCGGCTCGACCAACATGCTGCGCATCGCCTATGTCGGGTCGGAAGCGCAGGGCAGCCGGTAAGCAGCTGATTTCGTGACGGAAGCGTCCCGCGCGGTTTCGTGCGGCTCGCTGTTGCCATATTGCAACAAAGGCCCGGGACAATGAGCCCGGCCTTTGTCTCGACACAGGGTCGCCCTGATCGCCTCTAAAAGACAGAGAGGCGGCACCAATGGTCGCCTCTCCCTGTCGGCAATTCCCATTATTTCGAAAGCAATATTGAATGTCATTTCTTGTTTCGCGGCGGTCGCTTTTGACCGGACTGTCGCTCGTTGGGGTCTCGGCGATCTCGGCCTGTGCGCAGATGCCCAGACAGTCGATCGGCCTGGCCGCTCCTCTCACTCCGCCGCCGCTTGAGCCGGCGCAGGAAAAGCCTCCCGTTGAAGATGCCGCGCCTGCAACCCCGGCGTCGCCCGACTATGCCAGCATGTACCGCGCGGTCGAGGATGGCGGCCATGCGCTGCCGGCGATCCCTTTCAGCAAGGTCGACGAACGGTTCCTGCGGCAGATCGTCGATGATCCGACAGGCGAAAAACCCGGCACGCTTGTGGTCAACACGACCGACAAGCACCTTTACTGGGTGCTCGAGGACGGCAAGGCCATGCGCTATGGCGTTGGTCTCGGTCGCCAGGGCTATTCCTGGAAGGGCCGGGCGATCGTCCAGTGGAAACGCAAATGGCCGACCTGGACGCCGCCTTCGGCAATGATCAGCAGGGATCCAAAACTGGAGAAATGGCGACAGGGCATGCGGCCGGGCATCAGCAACCCGCTCGGGTCGCGCGCGCTGTACATCTTCAAGGATGGCGTCGACACGCTCTACCGGATTCACGGATCGCCGGACTGGAAGTCCATCGGCAAATCCGCGTCATCGGGCTGCGTGCGCATGTTCAACCAGGACGTCATGGATCTCTACGACCGCGTTCCCGGCAAGACACCGCTGCTGGTCATCTAGCCTCTGGCCGCCGCGATCCCGAGCGCTCTTGCCGCTGCTTCAGCGTGATCAATGCGCTGAAGAAACCGGCGCGCACGAAGAACGGCGTCATACAGGTACTGATCCGGACCCAGCATCTTTCGCTGATTCAATTCGGCGGTGTCGAGCAAGTCGAAATCGACTTTCTCGATCGTGCAGTCCCAGCCGGCACTGTGGGAGGCCCATCCCCTTCGATGGTGCTCCAGCAGGCGCTCGCGGCTGGAGTAGCCGTGGTAGTCGAAAGCGATGACGCCGTTCGTCACATAGATATGGTTTCCCGAAAAGCCCTCGGCCGGGATGATGCGCTCCGCAAAAAATCCTGCAAGCGGGGGACGCTCGAGGAAAGTGCCTGCAAGAATGTGGCATGCGCCGTAGCCGAAGAAGATGCGATCCGGCAGCGCCCATCGCTTTTCCGGGTTTTTCTTGATGCCATGCCTGAGGACATACATGTCAGGTCGGCGCGAGTTCGGGCTGGGGCTCCTTGATGTCGGGGCATTTTCCGGCACCAAAGGCATCGTCGGCGATCCGCGCCTCGACCGTCCTGGCCATTGCCTCCAGATCGATATCCTCGCCGGCTACCTTCTCGATGGCGCCGACGACGAGATCCGAGGCGATCCAGTCCGGCTTGTGGCCGAGATTGTGCACCCAGACGAGTTCCGCGCCCGGGATATCGCGCACCAGCCCGACGGAATGGATATGGGCGTAGACGATCTTATCGCGGTCGCCCGAAATGACCACGGTCGGCGCGGCGATCTCCTTGTAGTGCGGCGCGGCGCCGAGCGCGTAGCGATAGAGTCCGGCGACGTCGGTGGCGTTGGCGCGAAAGGCCGACGGCCGCAGCACCAGCGGGATCGCGGCGGTGCCGAGATAATTATTCGGCACTTTGTTGGGCGAGAACACGCAGGTCGTGGCATCAGTCATCTGCAACGTCCCGGCAGGATAGGTCAGCGTTTCGGAGAAGAGCCGGCCGATCACCGGAACGGTGGTCAGATCGTAGTACCAGGACGTCGCGCCGCCCGGCCAGGGATGGGTCGCCGGGGCCAGGAACACGAGGCCAACGGTCCTGTCGGCATGCTCGCGGCCGAAAGCCGCCGTCACCACGCCGCCGAAGGAATGGCCGACGATGATCGCCTTCCTGATGCCGAGGCGGTCCATCAGGGCGGCGAGGGTATTGGCCTGCGCCGACGGATCCTCATTGTTGCCGGGCCCACGCCCCGACCAGCCATGGCCCGGCCGGTCGAAGAACAGCATCTCGGCGCGGCCTTCGAGCAGCGGCCTGAGCGGCTGCATCTGATCCCCGAGATTGGCGCTGGCGCCATGGATGAAGACGATCGGCGGCAGCTCCGCATTCGCGGGTGCCGGAATGTGGACGTAGTGGATGCGCGCGCCGCCGATGTCGGCGAATTCGCCAATGGGTGGATTGCGGCGCTCGATCAGCCACGAGCCGACGCGGGTGACGCCGGCAAGGGCAAAGACGAGTGCGAGAAGGAAGGCGAACGCGGCGGAGATCAGGTTCATGCGGGGAGATACGGGGTGGGACGGGATAAGTTCTGGGGAGGGAATAGGGAATGGGCAGTAGGGCAGTAGGGCAGTAGGGTCATACGTTCCGCAGCGTAATCTACCCTACTGCCTTACTGCCCTATTCCCTTACGCCCTTCAGGGTATCAAATTCCTTCGCCGGCAAGCTCTTCCGAAAGTGTCGCGACCTGGTCCTGGGCGCTGCGCATCATCGGATAGATGGCGAGCACCTTCTGCCAGGCCTCGAGTGCCGACTGCCTGTGGCCGGTCAGCGCCATGATCTGCGCCAGGCCCGACAGCGCGCCGAAATGGCGCGGCTCGAGCTGCAGCGTATGGTCGATGTCGGACATCGACTTGCCGTAGTTCTTCATCATGAAATGCACCGTGGCGCGCCGGTTCCAGCCTTCGGCATAGGTCGGCTGCAGGGTCACCACCTGGTCGAGGAAATCGAGCGCGACGTCGAATTTCTGGTTGTCCATCGCCTTTTGCGACCACAGCATCATCAGGTCGATGGAGGCGCTGCCGGACTGGAACCATTCGGTCCAGATGTTGCCGGCGATGCGTTCGGCCGCCTTTTCGTTGCGTTCGCGCTTGAGGTCGGAAAACAGCCTGTCGAGCCGGGCCTGCTTCGTCATCGGCGCGGCCGGCGCCTCAGGGGTGGCCGGTGCTGCCGGCTGATCGTCCGCGGCCCAGGCCGGCAGGCTCGTGGCGCCGGAAATAAGCAGAGCTGTCAAAAATGCAAGAAGAATCCGCATCGCCCGATCCTAGTCCCGGGCGGCGGAACAGCAAAGTGATTTTAGCGTGAGAAGGTCGGCAGGCCGACACACATCAAGGGGCGGGGGCGAAAATGCCTCCGGCCGAAAGCTCAGCCCTGGCGCGCCTTGTAACGCGGGGCGGTCTTGTTGATGATGTAAACGCGGCCCTTGCGGCGAACCAGCTGGTTGTCGCGGTGACGCGCCTTCAGCGCCTTGAGCGAATTCTTGATCTTCATGGTCTTGCCTGTCGGTGTGGACCCGGTCCCGGGTCGAAATTTTAAGGCGCGCCAGAAGACGCGCCTTTTCAACGGTGGGTGGCTCATAAACGAGGAGCCTTGCCCATGTCAACCGCAAGCGTGCTCCACACCCGCATATCATCAAATATACGCCATGTCCGCCGCTCGGCATTGCGCGGCCTCCGGCGGGCTGGGATGATGCGGTGTATTTCAAGTGATTTGGGGACGATCATGCGCCGAACATTCCTGTCCGCCTGCCTCGTCTTGCTGGCGGCAACCGCAGCCGCCCGCGCACAGGAATGCGATCGCTCCGACGACAGCCAGCAGATGATGAACATCTGCGCCGGCGAGGACTACCAGGCCGCCGACGCCAGGCTCAACCAGGCCTATCAGGACCTGATCAGCTCAGATGATGCCGACGGCAAGCGGTTGCTGCAGGCGGCACAGCGCGCCTGGATTGCCTTCCGAGACGCCGAATGCGCGCATAGCACAGCCGCCAGCGCGGGCGGCTCCATCCACGCGATGGAAGTTTCGCAATGCCTGACCAGGCTGACCAATGACCGCGTCAAGCAACTCGCCGCCTCGGCCAATTGCGAGGAGGGCGATGTCAGCTGCGCCAGTCCCGGCGACGACGACGAAGTGCAATAGGCTTTCCGGGACTAAGTTCGGCGGCTTATCCGGGTGAAGTGGCCCATCTTGCGGCCAGGCCGCGCCTCCGCCTTGCCGTAGAGATGCAGCATCAGATCGGGCTCGGCGAGCAGTTCGGGGACACGCTGCACGTCGTCGCCGATCAAATTTTCCATCACGCAGTCGGAGTGGCGCTCCGGGCTGCCCAGCGGCAGGCCGGCAACCGCGCGGATATGCTGCTCGAACTGCGAAACGACGCAGGCGGCCTCGGTCCAATGGCCGGAATTGTGGACGCGCGGCGCAATCTCGTTGGCCAGCAGCGAACCGTCGGACAGCACGAAGAACTCGACGCCGATGACGCCGACATAGTCGAGCGCCGACAGGATTTTAGCCGCCGCCGCGCGCGCGGCCTCAGCCGTTTCGGCTTTGACATTGGCCGGCAAGGTCGAGGTGTGGAGAATGCCGTGGCGGTGGACATTCTCGGCCGGGTCGTAGGCGGCCACCGCGCCGTCCAACCCGCGAGCCGCGATCACCGAGATCTCGCGCTCGAAAGGCACGAAGCTTTCCAGGATCAGCGGCACATTGCCCATCGCCTCGCAGGTGCCGGCGAAGCCGCCGGTTTCCATGTTGCGGAAGACGCGCTGGCCCTTGCCGTCATAGCCCATGCGCCGCGTTTTCAATATGCCGCTGCCGCCGAACGCCTTCAGCGCCGCCGTCAGTTCCTCGTCGGTGTCGACCGGACGAAAATCGGCGGTGGCAATGCCGATGCCGTTGAGGAATGTCTTTTCGCTCACCCGATCCTGCGCCACGTCGAGCGCGCGCGCCGGCGGATGGACCGCAACCCTGGCGGCAAGCGCTTCCGCCGCCGCGACCGGCACGTTCTCGAACTCGTAACTGACGACGGCACTTGCGGCCGCCAGCTCGGCAAGGGCGGTCGGGTCGTCATAGGCCGACGTAATCTGCCGGTTGGCGACCTGGGCCGCCGGGCAATCCGGCTGCGGCTCCAGCACGATGGTGCGGTAGCCGAGGCGGGCGGCGGCCATCGCCAGCATGCGGCCGAGCTGGCCGCCGCCGATGATGCCGATGGTCGATCCGGCGGGCAGGCTCACGGCGTGTCCGTCGGTTCGGCCGCGACCTTGGCGGTCTGCGAGGCGCGCCAGGCATCGAGGCGCTGGGCAAGCTTGTCGTCGTAGAGCGCCAGCACGGCGGCGGCCAGCAGGGCGGCATTGGCCGCTCCCGCCTTGCCGATGGCCAAGGTGCCCACCGGAATGCCGGCTGGCATCTGGACGATGGAGAGCAGCGAATCCTGGCCCGACAGCGCCTTCGATTCCACCGGCACGCCGAACACCGGCAGCGGCGTCATCGCCGCCGTCATGCCGGGCAGGTGCGCCGCACCCCCGGCGCCGGCGATGATGACCTTGTAGCCGGCGGCCTTGGCGCCCTTGGCGAATTCATAGAGCCGGTCGGGCGTGCGATGCGCTGAGATGATCAGCCGCTTGTGCGGGACGCCCAGCGCCTCAAGCGTTTCGGCCGCCTGGCGCATCGTCGCCCAGTCGGACTGGCTGCCCATGATGATGGCGACGTCGGCGCGTTGATCGTCCAAGCTTCTGCTCCCCGGCGACAAAGGCGCGCCTTAGCGGAATTCGCGCTGGGCCGCAAGGATGTGCGGCCATCGGCGGGAACCGACGGCCACAATCCAGCTTAAACCGCCGCCTTGCGGAAGCGGGCGACGAAGTCGTCGAGTTCGGGCCGCTCCATGTCGGAGATCGCCCAGTAGGAGAAGGCGCCGTCGCTCCAGTGCACCATCGAGAAGCCGCCGGAGGAGAGGTCGTCGGGCTGGGTGGTCTTGCCGCCCTGCTGGGGTTCGGCGACCAGCGTGATCAGGTGTTCGCGGTGGCGGTAGACCAGCGCCGGCACCGGCCGACCCGATATCACCTCGACCCGGCCGCCGATCAGCGCGTAGCCGTCCTGGGCAAGGTCTGGCGCCGGCGGCGAGACGCCGATGCGGGCGTCGAGCCAGGGCTTGACGGTGTGGCGGTCGGACGAGACGATGTCGATCGGGCTCGCGGCAAGCAGGCTGCGGCGATGGCCGCTGGCGACCGCGGCGGCAAAGCCGTCATCGACGCCGCTCTGCATCACCCATTGCGTCGCCCCGCTGGCCAGCACCGCGCTGATCATGATCGACGCGGCCATGGCGCGCCAGTCGAACGAGCCGAAGCGGCGCGCCCTTGGCGATGGCCGCATCTGGGACGGACGCGTCCCGGCTTCCCGCCTCTGGCCGCCACCGGCGCCGGCGATCAATCCAGGCAATGCCGATGGCGTGCCGCGCTGCGGCTCCGTTGCCTCGGCGGACGTCTGCTGTTCGGCGCCGGCCATGCCGATCGCCGCGATGCGGGCGCGGAAGGCGTCGCTGACAACGGGACGCGGCAAGCGGCTGACCGCGCCTTGCAAGGCGACGATGCGGGCATGCTCGGCGGCAAGCCTGGGGTCGGCGGCGATGCGCCGTTCCACGGCAAGAGCGGCCGCCGCATCAAGCTCACCATCAACAAGAGCGTGGATCATCAGTCTCATACCTTCGGGATCGCTGGGCAGTCCGTCGTCGTGCGTCATGACGCTCTCCCCAATTCAGACGCCAGCAAGCCACGGGCGCGGGCCAGCCTGGACATCACCGTGCCGATCGGCACGGCAAGCATGGCCGATATTTCGCGGTAGCTCAGGCCATTGATATCGCGCAGCACCAGCGTTTCGCGAAACGGCTGCGGCAGGGCCGCGATCGCCGCCTCGAGCGCCGACGTATCGGCTTTGGCGATCAGGCTCGCCTCCGGGCCGTCCTCGTCCGGCAGGCTGGTGCCGTGCGCCGCGGCCATGTCATCAAGGTCGCCGAGATCGCCGACGGCCATCACGGCGCGCGGCCGGTTGCGCGCCATCCAGGTATAGGAGGTGTTGCGCACGATGGTCAGGACCCATGCACGGGCGTTGCCGCCGGCATAGTTCGATATGCCGGCATGCGCCTTGATACAGGCATCCTGCACGACATCCTCGGCATCGGCGGCATTGCCGGTCAGCCAGCGGGCAAGCGCCAGAGCGTCGCCGAGATGCGGCAGCACCACCTGGTTGAAGCGTTCCGCCAGGGCCCTCTCGCTCAAAGCAGCACCATGATCCACTCCGGGCCGTGCCGCCTCAAGATGCGACGGCGATCTTGCCCCGCTCGCGGGGGCAAAGCCCCCGGAAACAGGCAGAGCCACCTGCCTTGCTGAAACTGAATTCATCTGCGTCACCGGTGTCAAGCGCCACAAAGGAGAGCCTGACGACCATCATGCTTGCCAGCGCATGGCGACGGCCGACGCCGCAACCATGGTCGCTGTCCTGGCAATGATGCGGCATGCCTGTCTCCTCAACGCCGGAAGTGGCGTATGCCGAGAAGACCTGGTCGGGAGACGGTTTATTCCCGCGCGCCCCATCCGGCTGTTCACAGTCGCGTGATCACTGGTGGTGGGGCTGTTCGCGTGGCTCAGTCCGGCCACGTCAAGACGCCGGACGAATCCTTGCGCGGCTGCCTCATCGCATCGGCGGGACGGTCCTTCGCGGTCAACACGGCGCGCAGGCGTTCGGCGACGATCTCGGCCTCGCCGGGATGCAGGTTGCAGGGGTCGAGGAAGAAATGGCCGCGTTCGACCTCGTGGTTGCGCACGATGATCGGCGGCGAGCCCGTCGCCAGCGCCGAGGCGAGGCCGGCGGCACTGAAGCGGCTTTCCGGCGATACGAAGATCTGCAGCCGGTCGAGCGGATTGGCTGTCGGGTCTGGAATGATCTTGGCAAAGATGCCCGGCAATCCCTGCAACGCATCCCTCCACAGATTGAGCGCCGCCTCCTCGCGCCGGCGGATGCCGTCATGGTCGCGCTTCTCCCACGCTTCCAGTGCCGCCATGGTGCCGGCGATGCTCTCCTTGCCGACCTTCATGGCCCGCGCCACACCCCGGTTCTGCAGATAGGCTGATCGCACCAGGTCCTTGCGGCCGGTGACGATGCCGCTGGTCGGTCCGCTCAGGAATTTGTGGCCGCTGTAGATGACGACGTCGGCACCGCGCGCCAGGAACCCGCGCAGATCGTATTCGGAGGCGGCATCGACGATTACCGGCACGCCCTTGGCGTGGCAGATCTCGCAGAATTCTTCCAGCGACAGCATGCCGTACTGCACGGTGTGGTGGGCGACGACATAGAGGCCAGCCGCTGTCCGGTCATTGATTGCTTCGCGCACATGATAGTCCTGCGTCACGCTGACCGTGCCGGCAGGCACCACCTTGGCGCCGGCGACGCGGATCGACTGGTCGATCGGGGCGCCGTAATTGACGATGTGGCCAAGCTGGATGACGACCTCCGATTTGAGATCGCCAGTATCATCAGGCAGGCGCTCGATCGCGAGCAGGCTGGTTCCCGTCATCGCACCGGCAATTGCCATGGTGATGCCGCTGGCGCAGCAGGCGGTGATGAAGCCGGCCTCGCCGCCGGTGAGGCGCGCCACCACCGTGCTCGCGGCGCGCTGCAGGTCGTCCATCTCCACCCATTGCGAGGCCATCTCGGCCATGGCGCTGATCGCCTCCGGGACGATGATCGAGGCGCCGAGCGCGGTCATGGTGCCGGAGACGTTGATGATCGGCCGCAAGCCCAGCCGTTCGCGGATGGTGGTGTTGGAGCCGGTGGAGGAAGTGGTTTTCATGTGAGCGGATCCCGTGATTGGCAGGTCAGGCGGCGATCTCGACGACCGCTTCGATTTCGACAGTGATGTTTCCAGGCAGCGAGCCGACGCCGATCGCCGAGCGGGCGTGGCCGCCGATCTTGTCGAAGACATCGGCGAAGAGATCCGAACAGCCATTGACCACTTTCGGGTGGTCGCTGAAGGTCGGCGTCGCGTTGACGAAGCCGAGCAGCTTGACGACGCGCACGATGCGGCCGAGATCGCCGGCGGCGGCATGCATGACGGCCAGCAGATTGAGCCCGGTCAGGCGCGCATGCTCATAGGCCTGCTCGACTGTCACATCTTCCCCCACCTTGCCGGTGCAGAGCGTGCCGTCGGCGCGCAGCGGCCCCTGGCCGGACAGGAAGATCAGCCGGCCGCTCTCGGCATGGGTGACGAAGTTGGCGATGGGCGTCGGCGGCTCGGGCAGCGTCAGGCCGAGTTCGGCGAGCCGGATGTAAGGCGTCATGGAAGAAGGCTCCCTTGGTTGGCTTCAGCCATCCGATATTCAAAAATGGGACGGCGTTGGCCGTCCGATGTCAGAAATGCGAGGCGCGGAAGCGCGCCAGAAAGGCGCGGAGGCGCTCGTTGCTGGTTTCCGCTGCCAGGATTTCTTTCGGCGGGCCGACGGCGCTGACGCCGCCATCGGCCATGAAGACGATGCGGCTCGAAGCGTCGCGGGCGAAGGCCATTTCGTGCGTCACCATCAGCATGGTCATGCCGTCCTCGGCGAGGCTGCGCACCACGGCCAGCACCTCGCCGACCAGTTCGGGGTCGAGGGCCGAGGTGATCTCGTCGAGCAAGAGGATTTTCGGCTCCATCGCCACGGCGCGCGCGATGCCGACGCGCTGTTGCTGGCCGCCGGAGAGCTCGGCCGGGAGGCTGTCGGCCTTGTGGGCGAGGCCGACACGGCCGAGCCAGTGTTCGGCGATCTGGCGGGCCTCGGCCTGGCTCTTTCCCCGCACCCTGGTCAGTCCAAGCATGATGTTGCCGGCGGCGGTAAGGTGCGGAAACAGGTTGAAGCTCTGGAACACCATGCCGGTCTCGGCACGCATCGAGGCCAGGTCGCGCTCGCTGCGGCGCTGGCGCGTTTCGGCTGAGAGATAGCCGACCTCCTTGCCGTCGATGCGGATCGAGYCCGAGTCATAGCTTTCGAGGAAGTTGACGCAGCGCAGCAGCGTGGTCTTGCCGCTGCCCGAGGGGCCGATGACGGTCACCACCTCGCCGCGCTTGACCTGAAGGCTGACGGAACGCAGCACATCGACGGCGCCGAAGGCCTTGGAGACGTCACGAACGTCGAGCAGCGCGGGACTGGCATTTGTGGCGTCGGACATCGTGCTATTCCCGAATGAAGGCAAAGCGCCGCTCGAGCCGCCGGCTGGCGAGCGAGAGCGCATAGTTGACGGCGAAATAGATGAGCGCGCCGAGGATATAGAGCGGCATCGCCTCGTAGGTGCGGCCGATGACCTGGTTGATGGCCTGCATCAGATCGGTGATGCCAAGCAGCGAGACCAGCGCGCTGCCTTTGACGGCGTCGGTGACGCCGTTGATCCAGGGCGGCAGGAAGCGCCTGAAGGCTTGGGGAAAGATGACGGAGGTGAGCCGCTGGCGGAAGGTCAGCCCGATCGCCATCGCGGCCTCGGACTGGCCTTTCGGAATCGAGGCGACCGCGCCCCTGAGATATTCGATGACCTGCGCGGTCTTGAACAGGGTGAGCGCCAGCACCGCCGCCCAGAAGGACGGCAGATGCAGCCCGATCGCCGGCAGGCCGTAATAGACGAAGAACATCAGCACCAGGATCGGGATGCCGCGGATGGTGTCGGAGAAGATGCGCACCGCCCAGCGCAGCGGCGCGGGACCATAGACCAGGCCTACGCCCAGCAACACGCCGGCGACGAGCGACAGGCTGACGACCAGCAGCGACACCCAAAGGGTCACGGCGAAGCCTTTGGCGAGGAAGGGCAGGGCGTAGAGGATCTGGCTTGCCATGTCAGCGCGCCGCCCTGAACCGGCGCTCGACGAGCCTGAGCCCGAAAAGCAGGATGTAGCCGGTCACCAGATACATCGCCGTTGTCACCAGATAGACCTCAACGATGCGGAAGGTGTTGAAGTTGATCCACTGGGCGCCGAAGGTCAGCTCCGGCACCGAAATAACCGAGGCGATCGAGGTGTCCTTGAACAGCGAGATGAAGGTGTTGGACAGCGCCGGCAGCGTGATGCGCAGCATGGTCGGCAGGCGCACATGGATCAGCCTTTGCCAGGGCGTCAGGCCGATCGCCTTGCCGGCATCTAGCTGGCCGCGCGGGACGGCTTCGAGGCCCGAGCGGAACACCTCGACCAGATAGGCGCCGCTATAGACAGACAGCGTCAGGACGAAGGAGGTCGGCGCGCTGTAGGCCAGGTCAACCACGGTCGGCACGCCGTAGAAGACGAGATAGACGAGCAGGATCAGCGGCACGTTGCGGATGAATTCGACATAGGCGGCGATGATCGCCCGCACCGTGCGCCCGGCCGAGACGTACCAGACCGCGAGCACCAGGCCGATGACGGTGCCGATGGCGATCGAGATCACGGCAAGCTCGAGGCTGAGCAGCAGACCGCCCCACAGCCTGTCGAAATGCCGCCAGATCAGGTTGAAATTGAGGGCATAGCCCATGCGTGCGCCTCGGTGTGAAGGGCGTCGAATAGATGCGGAAGGACGGAATGCCGCCCTTCCGCGATCCGGGATCAGATGACCGGGAAGCCGGGGTGGCGCGCCGGCGGCTCCTGGCCGAAATAATCCTTGAAGGCGGCGTCGTAGAGCGCCGATTCATGGCCGAACATGGCGATGGTGAAGGTCTGGTTGACGAAGGTCAGCCAGTCCAAGTCGCCCTGCCGCAGGGCCGCGCCGTAGAGCATCGAATACCAGCTCTTGCCGGCGTCGAAATATTTGTCCGGATTGCGCGAGGCAAGCCAGCGCACGGTGGAGAGATCGACGGCGGCGGCGTCGGCGCGCTTGGATTCCAGCGCCTGCAGCACGTTGGCCTGGGTGTCGATCTGCAGCACCTGCGCCTGCGGCAAGGCGTAGTGGACGGAGCTTTCGGCATCGACATTCTGCAGGATGGAGATGCGCGTCGCCGAACCGCCGGCGAGCAGCTTGTCGAAGGTCTTGTTCTCGGCGGTGGGCAGCGTCAGCAGCGCAACGCCTTCGACATAGTACGGCCGGGTGAAGTTGATCAGCTGCGATCGCTGCGCCGTCATCGTCATGAACTGGATGGTGATGTCGACCTTGTTGGTGGTGACATTGGGAATGCGCTGCGCCGGGTCCTGCATGACGAACTCGACCTTGGTCGGATCGTCGAACAGGCCCTTGGCCAGGATGCGCCCCATGGTGATGTCCATGCCGACCAGCTCGCCGGCGTCGTTCTCGAAATGCCAGGGCGCGTTGGTGCTGCCGGTGCCGACGATCAGCTTGCCGCGGTCGAGCACGGTGCGCAGCAGGCTGTCGGATGCGGCCTGGGCGGCCGCCTTCTGCGCGTCGACTGATACCAGCACACCGGCGGTGGCCAGTCCCGCCATTCCCAATTTCAGAAAATCACGTCTTCCGGATGTGTCGTTCACGGCGACCTCCTTTCGTGTTGTGTTCCCCATGCACCGGAAAAGCAATTGTCTCTTACAAGAGACGCATGTATCCTGTACAAGACAGATACTAACACCAGGGATCGACAATGCAAGCTGGCAATGCCTTGGCCGTTTCGGCCGACGAAAAGACGACGGCCTCCCGCGAGAAGGGGCTCAACCGGGTGCTCGAGATCCTGGACTTCCTGCACACGACGCAGCGGGCAATCGGCATTGGCGACCTGGCCAAGGGCGTGAATGCACCCCGTTCGACGACCTACACGCTGGTGCGGTCGCTGGTGGACGCCGGCCTGCTGGAAATGGCGGGCGACGGCAACCGGGTCTATTTCGGCAAGAAGCTCTACCTCTATGGAATGGATTATGTGCGCGGCAACGACCTGCTGCGGCGCGGGCGCCAGGAGGTCGACCATCTGTCGCGCGAAACCGGCGAGACCTCGGAACTGTGCATGCTGCAGAGCGGCCGCTACACGATCGTGCACTCCAGCCCGGGCACCAGGCCGTTCCGCATCAGCTCCGCCACCGGCCTGCAGATACCGCTGCCGTGGACCGCGTCCGGCCGGCTGCTTCTGGCGGGGCTGGAGCGGGCCGAGGTCGAAGCCATGGTGTCGCAAGACGATCTCGTGCTGCCCGACGGCCGCAAGCTGCGGCTCGACGATTTCATCGCCGACATCGCCAAGGCGCGGGTTACCGGCTACTGCGTGACCTCGGGCCTGGTCGATGCGTACACGAAGTGCCTTGCCGTGCCGGTCTTTTCAGCGCCGGGCGAGGTCGAGGCGACGATGTGCCTGGTGGTTCCCATCGACACGTCCGAGGAGCGGACCGGCAGTCTCATCGGCCTCCTGCGCGACCGCGCGGCCAGGCTGTCGATCGGCGGATAGGGAAAGCATTCAGAGCAATTCCAGGAAAAGTGTGAAACGGTTTCCCCGGGAAAAGCGCGTAGCGCTCTCCCTCCCTTGGGAGTTGCGTCAAAACAAAGAGTTAGAGCGCTTCACCGTTTCCATGAAACGGTGGATCACTCTAAGCGATGATGTCTGGAATGATCTTGTCTTCCAGCTTCATCAGCCGGTCCTTGAGCGCCAGCTTCTTCTTTTTCATGCGCTGGATCTGCAGCGGGTCGCAGTTGGTGGCTATCATGGCGTTGATCGCCGCATCGAAATCGGCGTGTTCCTGCTTCAGCCGGGAAAATTCGAGGCGAATATCGGCCTGTTCCTGATCGGACATTCTCTACCGTCTGCACGTCTGCGGCGCCCAAAAACTGGGCCTGATTGGGCGGGGGCGGCAATTTTTACCACCGGCGCGCAGCCCATATCACATTTCACATTGTCGTGGAATGCTACCACGCAGCATTCGACATCGCAGTCGGAAGGTGGCAAAGTGTCATTGTGCCGTCACAGAAGCGACCTGCGGTGGACGCGCCTTGACGGCTGCAATCGAGGAAACCATGAAAGGGAGAACCATTCATGTCTCTTGCTTCCCATCTTGATGAGTTGCAGCGGAAACACGGCGACATCGAACGCGAAATCGATGACGCGATGAACCACCCGTCGGTGGACGACCTGGAAATCGTGAATCTCAAGCGACGCAAGCTGGCACTCAAGGATGCGATTGAGAAACTGAAAGCGCAACCGACCACGCATTGATGCCCGACTGACATAGCCGCCTACTATGCGGTCTTCCTTGCCGGCGGCACCCGCCGCCGGTGTAGGTGGTTTGATTTTCAGTCCTATGTCATAAGCTGTAGCTAATATCCCTTTCGATCCCCTTTTTGCACGTCGACTGCCGTCGGGCAGCGTCCTGTTTCAGGCCGCCGGCTGGATCAATTGCTGCCAGTGGCGACCTGTCGCCATTGACAAGCCATCTTTGCTCCTCCACCTCATGCCCGGACTTCAGCGCATCGGCCCCGGGGCGTGCTTGTGCGTCCGAATGGACGCGCTAGGCCCCAGAGACAAAAGGCTGCCGGCATGACCGGATATTTTTCCTCTCCCTTCCCCCGCCGCACCTCGGTCGGTGTCGATGTCGGCGGAGTGGTCGTCGGCGGCGGCGCGCCTGTCGTGGTGCAATCGATGACCAACACCGACACCGCCGACATCGACCAGACGGTCGCGCAGGTCGCCGCGCTGCACCGCGCAGGCTCCGAGATCGTGCGCATCACCGTCGACCGTGACGAAAGTGCGGCCGCCGTGCCGCGCATTCATGAGCGGCTCCTGCGGCTCGGCATCAATGTGCCGCTGGTTGGCGACTTCCACTATATCGGCCATAAGCTTCTGGCTGATCATCCGGCCTGCGCCGAAGCACTGGCCAAATACCGCATCAATCCGGGCAATGTCGGCTTCAAGGACAAGAAGGACCGGCAGTTCGCGGCCATCGTCGAAATGGCGATCAAACACGACAAGCCGGTGCGCATCGGCGTCAACTGGGGTTCGCTCGATCAGGAGCTTCTGACCCGGCTGATGGACGAGAACCAGGACAAGGGTTTCCCGCTGACCGCGCAGGAAGTGACGCGCGAGGCGATCGTGCAGTCGGCGATCCTGTCGGCCGAGATGGCCGAAGAGATCGGCCTTGGCCGCGACAAGATCATCCTGTCGGCCAAGGTCAGCGGCGTGCAGGATCTGATTGCCGTCTACACCGAGCTCGCCACCCGCTCCAACCATGCGCTGCATCTCGGCCTCACCGAGGCCGGCATGGGCTCGAAAGGCATCGTCGCCTCGTCCGCCGCCATGGGCATCCTCCTGCAGCAAGGCATCGGCGACACGATCCGCATCTCGCTGACGCCGGAGCCGAACGGCGACCGTACGCGCGAAGTGCAGGTGTCGCAGGAGCTGCTGCAGACCATGGGGTTCCGCCAGTTCGTGCCGATCGTCGCCGCTTGCCCCGGCTGCGGCCGCACCACCTCCACCGTGTTCCAGGAGCTTGCCCAGAACATCCAGGCCGATCTGCGCAAGAACATGCCGGTGTGGCGCGAAAAATATCCGGGCGTCGAGAACCTCAAGGTCGCGGTGATGGGCTGCATCGTCAACGGCCCCGGCGAATCCAAGCATGCCGATATCGGCATTTCGCTGCCCGGCACCGGCGAGACGCCGACGGCGCCCGTCTTCGTCGACGGCAAGAAGGCGGCGACGCTGCGCGGACCGTCGATCGCGGCGGATTTCGAGAAAATGGTCGCCGACTATATCGAGCAACGGTTTGGTCGCGGCAAGGCCGCGGCAGAGTAGCTCAAATGCAGCGTTTCCTCTGGGCGGCGCTGATTTTCCTGTTCGGCATGGCCTGGTCGGCGCTTGCCCAGGCCGATCCGCCCCAATCGGCCAAGCAGCGGCTGATCGACAAGGTTTGCAACCTGATCCAGGCCCATGCCGACCAGAACGGCCTGCCCCGGGATTTCTTCGCCCGGCTGATCTGGAAGGAAAGCCGTTTCGATCCCAACGCCGTCAGCCCCGTCGGCGCCGAAGGCATCGCCCAGTTCATGCCAGGCACCGCCAAGATGCGGGGGCTCGAAAACTCGTTCGACATCAACCAGGCGATCCCGGCCTCGGCGAAATATCTCGCCGAAATGAAAACCAGCTACGGCAATCTCGGCCTGGCGGCGGCCGCCTACAATGCCGGCGAAAGCCGGGTGTCGCGCTGGCTGGGCTCAGGCGGCTTCCTGCCGATGGAAACCGAAAGCTATGTCTTCGACGTCATGGGCGAGCCGGTCGACAAATTCACCGACCCCGCCTATGCCGGCAAAATCAAACCGCTGGATGCCAAGACGGATTTTGCCGTCGCCTGCCGCAAGCTGCCTGTCATCATGTCGCAGACCGTTGCGATGGCCTCGATCAACGTCAAACCCTGGGGCGTACAGGTCGCCGGCAATTTCCGCCGCAGCGCGGCAGTCAGCCAGTGGCTCAGGGTGCGGAGCCGGTTCCCGGCCTTGCTCGCCGGCCACGACCCCGTGGTGAGCCGGGTGCGCACGCCGATTGGCCGGCGCGGCATCTACGCGGTCAGGATCGGCATCGAAGATCGTGCCGCCGCCAATGTCATCTGCCGGAAACTGCAGAGTGTCGGCGGGGCGTGCGTGGTGGTGCGCAACCGGTAGGCCGGTCCGAGAGAGGCGTTTGACGATGACAGCCAGGATCGTTCTGCTCAATGGTGTCGGCAGTGCCGGCAAAAGCTCGATCGCCAAGGCGTTGCAGGCAATAACCGCCGCGCCGTACCTGCATGTCCAGATGGACAGTTTTCTCGATATGCTGCCCGATGCCTTGCAGGACCATGCCGATGGTTTCTCCTACGAAACCGTTCAACGGGACGGCAAGCCGTCGGTCGTGATCCGGACCGGAGCGGTGGGCGAAAAGACCCTGCGCGGCATGCGCCACGCCATTGCCGCCATGGCTGGGCAAGGCAACGACCTGATCGTCGACGACGTGCTGTGCAACGGCGAGCTATCGGACTATGTCGAGCTGCTGTCGGCCTTCGATCTCCATCTGGTCGGTGTCATGGCGCCGCTGGAGGTGCTGGAAGCCCGCGAAGCGCAGCGCACGGACAGGCTGCCGGGGCTGGCGCGCTGGCAATATGAGCGCGTGCACCAGGATATATGCTACGACCTTGAAGTCGACACCAGCCGGTTCACACCGCTCGAATGTGCCCGTCGCATCCAGCAACAATTTCGACTATAGGCGACGGCGGACTGGCCGGGATTGCCCTGCCTGCGATGAGCGACGAGGGCAGCGGGATGTTCGACGCCTACATTATCTGCGGCACGCCGAGAACCGGCAGCACCTTGCTGTGCAAGCTCCTGGCCTCCACCCGGACATCAGGCGATCCGCACTCCTTCTATCGGCGACAGGACCTGTCGGAGTGGGCCGACGAGTGGAAACTGCCAGCCCGCGAGACGATGGGCGAGCTTGAATTCGAGATTGCCTATCTCAACGCGGCGATCACCGCCGGAAAGGGCGGAACAGGCATTTTCGGCCTGCGCCTGATGCGCGAAAACCTGGATGAACTTTCGTCGATTCTCGACCTGATTTTTCCGGGGCTGGCGTCGGATACAGCGCGTTTCGAAAAGGCCTTTGGCCGCACCCTCTACATCCACCTGTCGCGCGAGAACAAGCTTGCGCAGGCAATCTCGCTGATCAAGGCGCAGCAGACCGGTCTTTGGCACATTGCGCCTGACGGCACCGAGATCGAAAGGGTCGCGCCGGCGCAAGAGCCGCACTATGATTTCGAGCGGATCAAAGGGGAACTCGCCAAGCTCGAAGCCTATGACACGGCCTGGAACATCTGGTTCGCGGCGCAAGGCCTGACGCCATTGCGCATTGGCTACGAGCGGCTTTCCGCAGACCCGGCGGCGACCTTGCTGGCCCTCTGCGAGGCCCTCGGCGTTCCACTGCCTAATGCCGATGACATCCGGCCTGGCGTCGCAAAGCTCGCTGACGAGGCAAGCCTCGACTGGATGCGCCGCTATCGTCTGGACGTGGCCGGCTGAGTATGGGGGCCGAGCAACGCCGCAACGCCATCGGCAGCGTCGACTGTGCCTGTAGCGAATGGCAGGCATTTGAGCTAAAGGCGGCGACATGACCGATCTGATCTACAATGATCCCGACTTTGTTCAGTTCTACGACATCGAGAATCAGGACGGCCGCGCCGATTTCGACTATTGCATCCGTCTTGCACGGGATGGCGGCTCGGTCCTCGATCTTGGTTGCGGCACGGGTCAACTGGCTGCCGAAATGGCCGAAAGGTGCAACGTCACCGGTGTCGATCCCGCATCGGCCATGCTCGACGTCGCGCGACGCAGGACCGACGGCGACAAGGTCGACTGGGTTGTCGGCGACGCCCGAACGGTGCGGCTCGAAAACCGGTTCGATCTGGTGCTGCTGACCGGTCACGCGTTCCAGGTTTTCCTGACCGAAAAGGATCAGCGGGCGGTGCTGCGTACCATCGCCGAACATCTCGCCCCCGGTGGGCGCTTCATCTTCGACACGCGAAATCCCGCCGTGGAGGCGTGGCTGAAATGGACGCCGCAGCGCTCCGAAAGGATGGTGGAGCATCCCAGCCTCGGCACGGTCAGGGCATGGTATGATGCGGATTGGGATGCCGCCAGTGCGGTGGTCACCTATTCGACCTTCTATGAAATTCCGGGCGGCAGACCAATTCTGGGCGCCGAATCGAAAATCGCGTTTCCGAAAAGGGAAGATCTTGCCGGGATGCTGGACGAGACCGGCCTGCTGGTGGAGCAATGGTTCGGCGACTGGCAGGGCGAAGCCTATGCGGACACCTCTGCGGAAATCATCCCGATCGGTCGGCTGCGCTGATCCGACAGCCCGCCCCGACGTATCTCACGCCGTCTTGGCCACCACCGTTTCGCTGAGCCAGGTGCCGATTTTCGTCCCCAGGCGGTCGGGCGAAACCGGCTTTGGCAGATAGTCGTCCATGCCGGCCTCGATGCATTTGTCGCGATCGCCCTTCAGCGCGTGCGCGGTGACGCCGACGATCGGGATGTGACCGCCCGACGAGGTTTCGATCGCCCGGATGGCGCGGGTCGCTTCGTAGCCGTTCATCTCGGGCATCGAAACATCCATCAGGATCAGTTTCGGATGCAGCGACCGGTACATCTCGACCGCCGTGCGGCCGTTGCCGGCAATGCGGTAGCTCAGACCGAGCCCGTTGAGGATCTGGCCGAACACCAGCTGGTTCACCTCATTGTCCTCGGCGATGAGGATGTCGATCGTGCCGTTCGGCAGCGCGGTCGATTCCGGCAGCGCCATCACCGGCACGGCCGGGCCACGGATGACCGTGAAGGCGGGAGGAGCCGCCTGCGGCACCGGCTTCGGCTGGACCGGTTCGCGAACGAACTGCGCCTTGCCGACCTGCGAGCGGGCCTTCTGGATGACCGAGATGACCGTGCCGAGCAGGACCGCCGAGCGCGCCGGCTTGGTCAGGTGCGCTGATATGCCGAAATCGATGATCATCTTGCCGAAATCGACCTGGTCGACCGAGGTCAGGATGACGATCGGGATGGTCGACAGCCGGCTGTCGGCGGCGATGGCCCGGGCGACATCGGCGCCGTTCATGCCGGGCATCTGGTAGTCGAGGATGATGCAATCGACGCTGGCGCCCAGTTGGCAGGCGCGATCGAGGAAGGCCAGCCCCACCGCGCCGCTTTCGGCGGCAGCGCAGTCGAAGCTCCAGCTTCTGAGCTGCTCGAGCAGGATTTCGCGGTTGACCGGATTGTCGTCGATGACCAGCACGCGCGCGCCGGTGACGTCGACCGGCACGATCGCGTCGCGCGCCTCGGCATGATGCACGGGCAGCGGCACCGCGAACCAGAAGACGGAACCGCGCCCGATCTCGCTCTCGACGCCGATCTTGCCGGCCATCAGGTCGACGAGGCGGGCGGCGATGGCAAGGCCCAAGCCGGTGCCTTCGTGACGCCGGGTCGAGGAACCGTCGACCTGCGCGAATTTCTCGAAGACGTTCTGCAGTTTCTCGGCCGGGATGCCGATGCCGGTGTCCTCGACGCGCAACCTGAGCTGGACGACATCGTTGACGGTCTCGCCGCCGACATCGATCAGCACATGGCCCTTCTCGGTGAACTTCACAGCATTGCCGACCAGGTTGGTGACGATCTGCCGGAAGCGGCCGGCGTCGCCGACGACATGGGCCGGCAGGCGCGGATCGACACGCACGATCAGTTCGAGGTTCTTTTCGGCGACGCGCGCCGAGACAAGCGTCGCTACGTCCTCGACCGCTTCGGTGAGACGGAAAGGGGCAGGGTCCAGGGTGAGCTGTCCGGCATTGATCTTGGAAAAATCGAGGATGTCGTTGATGATGGTGAGCAACGCATTGCCGGATTTGACGATGACGTCGGTGAAGGTCTTCTGGCGCGGGGTCAATTCGGTCTTGGCCAGGAGTTCTGCCATGCCGAGCACGCCGTTCATCGGCGTGCGGATCTCGTGGCTCATATTGGCCAGGAATTCCGACTTGGCGCGGTCGGCGGCCTCCGCCTTGAACAGGGATTCGGCCGATTGGGCAAAGGCGCGGCGGATCGCCTGCTCCATCGGCCGGAAGATCCAGAAGGCGACGATGGCCAGGACGCCGAACAGCAGGCCGCTCGCCCACAACAGCAACCGGTCGCTGGACGCGTCGGCCAAATGGCGCTCTTCATCCATGGCGGTGCGGACGCGGACCAGCATCGGCTGGACGAACAGGTCGTTCTGGTTGCGGATTTCCCGATAGCTCCATTCATCGGCCTTCTGCGCCATCGACATCAGGTTGAAGTTGCGCACCATGTCATGCGCCGACCAGAACAGGTCGCCGTTGACCGAGGCGGTTTCGAGCTCATTGATGGTCTTGGCCGACAGGCGCGAGCGCAGCGCGGCGAACTGGGCGGTCAGCGTGTCGATCTCGCTGGTCAGGCGTTCCGAATGGTCGCGGGCCGAAGCGGTCAGCGCGTCGCGCGTCTCGTTGCGCCAGGCGGAACCGGTGGTCTCGGCGAAGCTGGTGGCGTTGCGCAGATCGCGGGTGAAGACGACGAGGTTGCTGCTCAGCGCGTCGATCTCATGACGGAAGGAATTGACACGGTTGAGCGCAACCATGATGGCCGTGGAAGCCAGCGCGAAAATCAGCAATCCTGAAAGATAGCGAATCCGGACAAACCGGATGAAGGAAGAATATTCCGGCATGCGCAACCCCAACACATACGCATTATTTTAACGACCGGGATTACGCTTCATTTACATTAAGATTTCGTTCGCGCGCCGGCGACGTGCCAGCAAAAGCGGATGCGATATGATCGCGACTTCCCGGGTCGGAGATGCCGTCCAGAAAGCAACTTCGCGCCGTACGGGTTTCGCAGTCGGCCTATGTCAACGATGTGTCCGGGGCGGCCTTGTTCGTGCCGTGCGGCGTAGTTGGTGAGGCTGTATAAGGAGCTCAATAAGACTCCTCGATCTTATATTCACACGACTGACACAAATATCAACAACAGTCGGCTCTTCTGTTCTTTGTTCAATGTATGATAGCATCAGCCTGGCTATTCACCAGGAAGGGTACAAAGTTCAATAAAATAACAATTAGCAAGAAGGGGGAATGTCATGAAGCAGTTTCCACCTCAGCGCGACTACAGCTCGCTTTCGGTTCGCGATCTAATTGAGGCGCGTGACGCCTACCATCTCCACCTGTCTCATCTGGTAAATGTGACGGCAACTGCCATCGGGCGATACCGCATCCATGAAGACGATTGGTATGCCGCCCATTCTCCAGCTGAAGAGAAGCCGAAGGATTTCAAGCCTGTCACCGAAGCCAAGACGCTCTACAATACAGTGATAAGGCCGTGGTCCTGGCCATGCGTACAAGTCTTCGTCGACCGCTGGGTCGACCGCGCCGATTTCGGCCGGAACCCCGATCAGATGGTACCTCGGGCGCTGTTTCTGCCGGACGGGCGTGTCATCCCGACCTGCACCATCCTTGTCGAACGCCAGGATGCGCCAGCCGGAAGCGACGATGCACCATCCTTTCCCAACGGCCTGATCGGCGGAGGCTTCCTGCTGACGGCAAAAGTACAAGGGACGGATCATTTTGGCTCGGTCGGGTGTCTGGTCAGTGACGGCCGCGCAACCTTCGCGCTCACCAACCAGCACGTCGCCGGCCGTCCGGGGGACAAGGTCGCGACCATCTTGCGCGGCGATCGTGTAGACGTTGGCGTATCGGCTGATGGGTCAATTCGCAAAAAGCCTTTCCAGGAGGTCTATCCGGGATGGCCGGGAGCCCGCGCAGTCACAAATCTCGATGTGGGTCTTGTCGAAGTTGATGATGTCTCGATGTGGACCTCGCAGATCGCGGGGCTCGGCCCGATTGGCGCGCCGCTCGACATTCACGCCGATAACATCACGGTCGATCTGATCGACAGTGAGGTGCGGGCATTCGGAGGGGCTTCCGGGCCGCTTGCCGGCAAGGTCGCGGCGCTGTTTTATCGCTACAAATCGATTGGCGGTACCGATTACGTGTCCGACCTGCTGATCGCCCCCGACCGTGGAATGACGACGCGTCCCGGAGATTCCGGCACGCTGTGGTGCGTGTCGGATCCTAATGCGGAAGGTGCCGACCCTTTGCGTCCAATGGCGATTCAATGGGGCGGACATGTCTTTGTCGATCGCGGCCGCAGCAGTGTGGCCCAAGGACTTGCACTGGCGACTTTCGTCAGCACCGTCTGTCGCGAGTTGGACGTGGATGTTCTGCGCGGGATCAATTCCGGATTGCCCGAGTATTGGGGGGATGTCGGCCACTACACGATCGGAGCCAAAGCCTGCCAACTGATCGATGATCCCAATCTTTCCAAATTGATGATGGCCAATATCGACCGCGTCGCCTATGGCGATGACAATATTGCCGCCAAGTCGTTTACGACCGCGTCACAACGGCGCTTCTCCCCGCTTGCCGATGTGCCGGACAAAGTATGGAAGCGCCCTGGCAGTCCCGCCGCGAGGGGAAATCACGAAAATCCCAATCACTTTGCCGATATGGACAAGCCCAACTCGCGCGGCCGCACTCTGCTCGACCTCACCAAGGGCCGTGGTGGCCGTACCGATCCGAATATGGTGACCGTGAAGGTTTTCCAGGACTACTATGACGACATTCATGACCGCTCTCGCGGCCTGCTGCCGTTCCGTGTCTGGCAGTTTTACGATATGATGGTGCAGGCGGCCAAAGCGGGAGACGCGGTGGGTTTCGTTGCCGCAGCAGGCGTCATGGCTCACTATGAGGGCGACAGCTGTCAGCCGCTGCATATCTCCTACAAGTTCAACGGTGATCCTGATCTGAAGGATCCTGCGACCGGCGAGATTTTCGGCCACGAGGTCCATTCGGCCTATGAGTCCGACATGCTGCGCTCGCATGCGCCGGAAATGCTGGCGCGCCTTAACACCCTGCTCGGCATTGCGCCCGGCCGGCTCGGATCGCACGGCTTCCGGAAATTGTGCCAGTCCGGTCACGACGCCGCGGTGGCCACCGTCGACGTGATGCGCACGGCCTTCGAAACCATCTCGGTCGACGCGATCATCGAGACCTATGTTCGAGACAAGAGCCAGATGTGGAGCGAGTTCGGCGACAAAACCGTCGAGCTGCTGGCCGAAGGGGCGCGCAGCCTGGCCATGATCTGGGAAAGCGCATGGAAGCAGGGCACAAACAAGATCACCGATCTGGGGCCTGTCGACCTGGACAAGCTCGCGGATCTCTATGAGGACAAGAACTGGGCGAAATCGATGACGCTGGACGAGATCGGCCCGACCCTCAAGGGTGGCCCTGGGCCGGCGCCGGTCGGAGGCACACCCAGAAGAAAGCGCCGATAATCCACTGGCTTGCCCGGCCCGGCGACACCATGACGATCATGCGGCGCGGCGATCAGATCGATGCGGTGATGCCGCCATCGACATAGAGGATATGGCCGTTGACAAAGGACGAGGCATCGGAGGCCAGGAACACGCAGGCTCCGACCAGTTCCTCCACCTTGCCCCAGCGGCCGGCCGGGGTGCGCTTTTCCAGCCAGCCGCTGAAGGCCGGATCGGCGACAAGGGCTGCATTAAGCGGCGTGTCGAAATAGCCGGGCGCGATGGCGTTGCATTGCAGGCCGTATTTCGCCCAGTCGGTCGCCATGCCCTTCGTCAGGTTGCCGACCGCGCCTTTCGTCGCCGTGTAGGGCGCGATGCCGGGGCGGGCGAGTGCGGTCTGGACCGAGGCGATGTTGATGATCTTGCCACGGCCGCGGCCGATCATGTGACGTGCAACCGCCTGGCCGACATGGAAGACGCTGGCGACATTGGTCTGCAGCAGCCGCTCGAACGCATCGGCGGGAAAGTCTTCGAGCGGCGTGCGGAATTGCATTCCGGCATTGTTGACCAGTATGTCGATCGGCCCGCTCGACAGCTCGAAATTGTCGATAGCGGAGCGGACCGCGTCATGGTCGGTCGCGTCGAAGACGAGCGTTTCCGCTCCGGGGATCTGCGCCGCCGCGGCGCCGAGCTTCGACGCGTCACGACCATTGAGGATGACGCTGGCGCCGGCTTGCGCCAGGCCCTTGGCCAGAGCGAAGCCGATGCCTTGCGACGAGCCGGTTACGAGCGCTCGGCGCCCGCTGAGATCGAACAGATTGGCCGACATCGAAGAGGATCTCCCTTTTGTCCACCCGCACCGACATCGCGGGCCGCACTCAACTGTTGCGCGTCGCGACGAAGGTCGCCGCCTCCTTCAGCAGCGCCGCCTTGTCACCAAACGGATCGAGCAGCGCGTGGGCCTGCCCGACAAGGCCGTGCAACTGGCTGCGCGCCCAATTCGCACCGTGCAGCGCCACCAGCGTTCCCTTGCCGGCGGCGGCGTCCTTGCCGGTCGCCTTGCCCATCTGGCTGGCGTCGGCGGTGAGGTCGAGCAGGTCGTCGGCCAGCTGGAAGGCAAGGCCGATCGCCGAGCCGAACTCGGCCAGTCTTTCGCGGTCCTCGGCCGCGGCGCCGGCGATGATGGCGCCGGCCTCGCAGGCGAAGCGGATCAGCGCGCCGGTCTTCATCGCCTGCAGCGTTATGATGCCCGCCTCGTCGGGCGGCGTCTGCTCGGCCTCGAGGTCGAGCTTCTGGCCGCCGACCATGCCGCCGGCGCCGGCCGCACGGGCAAGCGCCAGCACCAGGGCTACCCGCCGCTCCGCCGGCAGCACGGTCGCCTCGCCGGCGACGATGTCGAAGGCCAGCGTCAGCAAGGCGTCGCCAGCCAGGACCGCGGTTGCCTCGTCGAAGGCCTTGTGCACGGTCGGCTGGCCGCGGCGCAGATCATCATCGTCCATCGCCGGCAGATCGTCATGGATCAGCGAATAGCAATGCACGCATTCGAGTGCCGCCGCCACGCGCAGTGCCGCTTCGCCATCGGCGGAAAACAGGGCAGCACTTTCCATGACCAGGAACGGGCGCAGGCGCTTGCCGCCGTTCAGCACGCCATGGCGCATCGCCGCCATCAGGCGGTCGGGCCGCGCGATCTCGCCCGAAAGCGGGCGATCGTCGAGCAGGCGCCGTAGCAGCACCTCGACGGCCGCCGCCCGCCTGATGAGGGCCATCTCGAACGCCATTTCGTCGTCATTCGTCATGATCGGGAGCGGTAGCCGACACTCAGACGTTGCGCAAGAAGGCAAGCGCCATTATGCCGGAGCGAGGAGAAGCACGGGTTGGGCGGCTTGGCGGAACCGATCGTCGATCATGAGACCGAAAAGCTGGACATGGCGACAAGATCGCGCGGCTTGAACCGCCGCAATCTTAGGCGCTGGGTCCGGCGCTGCCTTGTCGTGGCCGCCGTGCTGGCGCTCATCCCGACAGTGCTGACCTTCCTTTACTTGCCGTCCTTCGTGCATCCGGTGTCGACGCTGATGCTGAAGGACCTGGCGACCTTCTCCGGCTATGACCGGCGCTGGGTGTCGATCGACGATGTCGCCCCGGTTCTGGCCCACTCCGTCATCATGTCGGAGGACGGGCAGTTCTGCTTCCACCGCGGCGTCGATCTCGGCGAATTGCGCGGCGTTGTCGACGATGCGCTGGCCGGCGAGGCGACACGCGGCGCCTCGACCATCACCATGCAGACGGTGAAGAACCTTTTTCTGTGGTCACGGCCGCTGGGCTCGGTGCGCAAGGTCGTCGAACTGCCGCTGGCCGTTTATTTCGACGCGGTGATGTCGAAGCGCCGCATCATGGAGATCTATCTCAACATCGCCGAATGGGGGCCGGGTGTCTACGGCATCGAGGCTGCGGCGCAGCATCATTTCGGCATTCCGGCAAAACAGCTGTCGCGGAGGCAGGCCGCACTTCTCGCCGTCACCTTGCCCAATCCGATCGCCCGCAATCCGGCAAAACCCGGGCCGGGCTTGAGAAGGTTGGCCAATCTGATCGAGAGGCGCGCCGGCCGTTCAGGCGCCTATGTCGGTTGCCTCGAGTAGCCGACACAAAAAAATTCACTGCAGTGCTGGCCAAAACGGTGTCAGGCGTGTATAGGCACCCGACTTTCTCAGATTTAGGCCCCGACATGGCCCTTTCACGAGGGCGGGCAGGGCTTTTGACCATGTAGTGGAGCATATCCATGGCCGTTCCGAAACGCAAAACCTCTCCGTCCAAGCGCGGCATGCGCCGCTCGGCCGACGCCCTCAAGGCCCCGACCTATGTCGAGGACAAGAATTCCGGCGAAATGCGCCGTCCGCACCACATCGACCTGAAGACCGGCATGTATCGCGGTCGCCAGGTGCTGACCCCCAAGGAAAGCTGAGACCAGCTTTTTTGAACGGTTGAGTTACAAAGGACCGGCCTTTGGCCGGTCTTTTTGCGTCTGGCAGCCTGATGGCCGGGGCCTTGGTTCAGCCTGCCGTATCACCGTCGCGCGCTGCGCACCGGCTCGTTCAACCGCTGAGCCTCCGTCTCGCTTGCTCGATGTCGGCTGACATGGTTGTTGCATCCGGTCTTCTACCGTGTTTGCGGCTTCACACGAAAAATCTTGACGGCGTGGCTGTGGCGCATTCTACAGAAGGTGCCCCCATATGGAGACGCCAGATGTTCGGTGCCGTCCCGCTTTTAATCGTGCCTTTCATTCTCTACAATCTTGGGCTGCTCGGAATTTTCGGCGGCGGTGACGATCCGTGGGCGAGCGAGATCTTCTCGTTCCGCATGATGTCGGGCGGGGTGTTCTCGATGACGCTCGGCGATTTGATGATCCTGATAGGGCTGATCTTCCTGTTCCTCGAAATGGTGAAGTCGGCGCGCACGACCAGTGCCTCGATCATGGACCATCTCCTGTCGACGCTGGTCTTCGTCGCCTTCCTGGTCGAATTCCTGCTGGTCAAGGGCGCGGCGCATTCGATCTTCTTCACGCTGATGATCATCGCGCTGTTCGATGTGATGGCCGGTTTCGCGGTGTCGATGCGGTCGGCAAGCCGGGACATCAACCTCAACTAAGCACTCAGCCCGGGTCGGCGGTGAAGCCGGCGGCCTCGATGCCGGCGATGGCCGCGGCTTCGTCATTGTCCGAGGTGTCGCCTGATATGCCGACGGCGCCGATAATAGTGCCGGCCTTGTCGCGGATCAGCACGCCGCCGACGACCGGCAGCACGCGTCCGCCCGACACGTCGGAAATACCGGCGACCAGATGCGGGCGCTCCTTGGCGAAGGCCTCAACCTTGCGCGAACCCATGCCGATGGCCAGCGCGCCATAGGCCTTGCCCGCCGACATTTGCGGACGCAGGAACGAGGCGCCGTCCTGGCGCTGGAAGGCGACCAGATGGCCGCCGGCGTCAAGCACCGAGACGCCCAGCGGCTTGAGCTTGAGATCGGCGCCCTTGGCGAAGGCGGTGTCGATGATTTGCCTGGCTTTTTCGAGCGGCAGCGCGGTCATGGCAATCTCCTGTTGGAAGGGGACAATCATCGGCGGTCGGCCGGCCGAAACAATCCCGGTTTCAGTTGAAATTGCTTCTTGTGAAGCGTTGGGATGAAGAGCCTCTGTCGCCAGGAAGGCGCCGTCGAGCGGCTGGCTTGACGAGCAAGCATTGCCGGCAGGGTCAGCCGGGTTGCCTGGACGCAGTGCGCTATTTCTTCTTGGCGCGGGCAGGCTTCTTGGCGGGCGCCGCCGGCGCGTTGGCGAGGTCTTCGGCTTCCTTGGCCAGCCGCAGAGCCCGCAACTTGTCGGTCTTTACCTTGCGGGCGTCGCTCTCCGCGGCATATTCGGCCATTGCTTTTTGGCGGACCGTGGCCGCCTCTTCCTGCTTCTTGAAGCGCAGATCGGCGCGCGCGCGGGCGGCATCCCGAGAGTTCTCAACCAAGACCTTATCCAATCCCGTGAATTGTGGTTTCCGCTTCTTCTAGCAGAGCCGGCCTCTTAACGGGGAAAATAGTTGGTCAGGCAGCCGGGCTGGCGCCGGGAGCCTTGCTGGCGACCACGGCTTGAAAGGCGGCCTGCAGGGTCGCGCGGACAGAAGGACCGGATGCCGGGTCGAGCGGCATACCCAGATGCTCATGGCGCAACTCATCCATGAATTTCTCCCACATTGGCGGTCCGCCCTTTTCCAGCAACTCGGCGCGGATCGAGAGTTCCTCGCTGGTCGGCAGCCAGACGCGGCCCCAGGCGCCGAGATGGGCGAGAATCGGCACCAGCGTGATGGCCATCTCGGTCAGGCTGTAGATCGCCTTCTGCTTGTGACTGGGATCGTCGGCCTTGGTCAGCATCCCCAATTCCATCAGCCGCTTCAACCGGTCGGCGAGGATGTTGGAGGCAATGCCTTCTATCGACCCGTTGAGCAGTTCGCGGAAATGCCGCTTGCCGCCAAAAATCATGTCGCGAAGGATGATCAGGCTCCAGCGGTCGCCGAACACTTCCAGCGACAGGTTGATCGGGCAGCCGGACCGGCGATCGAGGCTCATTCGATTCTCTCCACGCAAAACCAGTTGCATTATCGTATCAGTTTTATTATGGTGCAACCGATTGCAAAATGCAATCAGATTAGGAGACTGCGTGATGACGACGATCAATCGCCCCGAGATCAAATCCGAAGCCTTTGGCGATCCTGAAAATCCCCCGCTGCTTTTGATCATGGGCGCGATGGCCTCGATGCTGTGGTGGCCGGAGGCGTTTTGCCGGGAGCTGGCGGATACCGGCCTGTATGTCATCCGCTACGACAATCGCGATACCGGCCGTTCGACCAAATATCCGCCGGGCAAGCCGCCTTACACATTCGACGACATGGCGGATGATGCGATCGGTGTGCTCGACAGCCATGGCATCGGCAAGGCCCATGTGATTGGCATGTCGATGGGCGGCATGATCGCGCAACGCGTGGCGCTCAGGCACCCCTCCCGCGTCGCGTCGCTGACGGTGATCAGCAGTTCGCCGGTCGGGATGGACACTTCGCATCTGCCGCAGACGACCGATGCCTATATCGAGCATTCGGCCGCCGGCGCCGATGTCGACTGGTCGGACCGCCGCCAGGTGATCGATTTCATGGTCAAGGATGCCAGGGCGATCGCCAGTACCGCACATGCGTCCGACGAGGTCGCGATCAGAGCCTTCATCGAGCAGGATTACGACCGCTCCGACGGGTTCCTCAGCGCGACCAATCATTTTTCGCTCAAGGGTGGCGATGAATGGAAGGGCCGCTTGCCGGAGATGACGGCGCCTCTGCTGGTCATCCACGGCACATCAGATCCGATCTTTCCGGTCGAGCATGGCGAGGCGCTGGCCGAAACGGTCGCCGGCGCAAAACTTCTTCGCATCGAGGTCGGCGGCCATGAACTGCATCCGCAGGACTGGCCCGGCATAGAGGCCGCCATCGTCGCGCATGTCAGGTCGAATTGAGACCTGACTAACGGTCTTGACGAACAAGGCATGCCGCAATAGTTAAGTAAATGCTTCAGTGTTGGACGGGCAGGCGCCTAGGTCCCGCCCGTCGACGAACCACGAACAGAAGAGCAAAGAATGTCCCTGACGCTGCATTTCCACCCGCTGGCCTCTTTCTGCTGGAAGCCGCTGATCGCGCTCTATGAGAACGCCACCGCCTTCAACCCGGTCATCGTCGATCTCGGTGACGAGCACTCGCGCGCGGCCTTCCTGAAGATATCGCCGAGCGGCAAGATGCCGGCGCTGCGCGACGATGCGCGCGACCGCACGGTGCTGGAATCGACCATCGTCGTCGAATATCTGGCCGCGCACTATCCGGGGCCGGTCGAGCTCGTTCCCGCCGACATCGACCTGGCGCTCGCGGTCCGCCAGGCCGACCGCTTCTATGATTTCTATGTGCAGGAACCGATGCAGAAGATCGTCGGCGACCGGTTGCGGCCGCAGGACAAGACCGATCCGTTCGGCGTCGAGCAGGCGCGGGGCCAGCTGCGCAATTCCTACGCCATCGTCGAAGAGGAGATGCAGTCGAGGACCTGGGCGGTGGGCGAAGCCTTCAGCCTGGCCGATTGCGCGGCATCCCCGGCGCTTTTCTATGCCAACAAGGTCGAGCCGTTCGGCGACAAATATCCCGCTGTGAAGCGCTACCACGACCGCCTGCTGCAGCGCCCCGCCTTCGCCAGGGTGATCGAGGAGGCGCAGCCATACTTCAAGTTCTTCCCCTACAATAACGGCTGACCGCGATGCTGCACGATCCCGCCCAGCTCGACCTGATGTTCCAGGCGCTTGCCGATCCGGCGCGGCGGCAGATGGTCGACCGGCTGTCGCGCGGCCCGGCCTCGGTCAGCCAGCTGGCCGAGCCGCTGGCGATGTCGCTGTCGGCTGTCGTCCAGCATCTGAACCTCCTGGAGGCGAGCGGCCTGGTGCGTACGCAGAAGGTGGGGCGTGTGCGTACCTGCCAGATCGAGCCCAAGGCGCTGAGGGCGGCGGAGCACTGGATCAACGAGCGACGTCTCTCCTGGGAGCGCCGGCTGGATCGGCTGGGCGATTTTCTGGCTGAAACCAAAGACGAAACATGAAGGAGACCGCAGTGAGCCAACGATCCGTCGTCCATTCCACCTTTGTCGTCGAGCGGAGCTATCCGGCGACGCCGGCGAAAGTCTTCTCGGCATTCAGCAATCCTGATGCCAAGCGGCGCTGGTTCGTCGATCCCCATGACCCCATGCCCAGCCGGCATGAAATGGACTTCCGCGTCGGTGGCAAGGAGGTCAATGCCGGCTGCCCGAGCGATGGGCAGATGCATTTTTTCAATGCGGTCTATCAGGACATCGTGCCGGACCAGCGCATCGTCTACAGCTATGAGCTGCTGTTCGGCGAAACCCGCGTCTCTGTGTCCCTGGCGACGATCGAGTTCCTGGCGGAAAACGGAGGCACGCGGCTCGTGATGACGGAGCAGGGTGCATTCTTCGACGGCCATGACACCTCGGCCACGCGTGAGCATGGAACGGGCGAACTGCTCGATGCGCTCGGCGCGGCGCTCGCAGCGGAGGCCTGATAGCTTTCCCGGGGGCACGCGGCCTAGGGCGTGATCACCTTCTCGCGCCCGTCCGGTTCGACCATTTTGAGCCGGGTTTCCGGTCCGGCCGCATCGAGGATGATGTAGCTCTTGTCGTCACCGCCAACGAAACTCAACCCTGCGCTGGCGGTCGACGCACTGATCTTGACGGATGGCTGGCCACTTTCGGTGATCAGACGAAACAGCACGGTTTCGGCCTCGCCGGCTTTGGCCGGCAAAACGGAAATGCTGGAACGCACCCGGCCTTCGCCGTCGGCGATCTCAAGTCCGCTGACGCGCAGCATGCCCGCGCCGTCTTGCGCTCTCGCCGGCAGGATCTGCATCAGCCCGATCCCCGCCAGTAAAACCAGATTGGTCGCGGTCAAAGCGGCAAGAATCGCGTCACGTCGCATCGATTGTTCCTCCCGGCATGAAATCAATCCGCGTTGCCTCGCAGAGCGCTGCGCGACTTGGGCTGCTAAGCTTCCCAGAATTGATCGAGCCAGATGTTCAGTCTCAGGAAGCCGGCATTGCTTACCGTATAGACGCGCCGCGTGCCTTCGGCCTTGGCGTTGACCAGTCCGGCGTCGAGCAACACTTTCAGATGCTGTGATACGGCCGGGCGTGAGACTGGCAACCCGGCCGCCAACTCGTTGACGGTCTTCGGACCGCGTCGAAGTTCTTCCAGAAGGTGGCGCCGATTGGGGTCGGCGATCGCCATGAAGGCGTCGGAAAACATCATGCCTCATTTGTGAGGCAAAGTTTTTCAAATCTCAACTGTCTGCTTCTGCTTTTCTTCTTGGATCAAGCCGCAATGCTTCCGGCGTCACGGAGCGGTCGGCCGGCTGCGTCTTGAAGGCGTCGCGATCGCCGATCGGAACCGGAGCACGGCGGCTGATGCGCAGCAGCGTGTAGCCGGCCAGCGACAGATGCGCGAAGGCGGTCGCCAGGAACAGGCCCTCCGGGCGCATCCAGCCCATCAGCGCCGCCGCCAGCAAAGGCCCGATCATAGTGCCGAAGCCGTAAAGCAGCAGCAGTCCGCCTGACACTTTGACGAAGTCCTCGGCACGGGCGTGGTCGTTGGCATGCGCCACGGCGATCGAATAGAGCGTGTAGGCGAAGGCGCCGTAGGCGGCGGTGAAGACGATGACGAAGACGCCGGAGCGCGGCTCGAAGAGGAAGATCAGAAGCGCGAACAGCGCCGCGCCGAAGGCAGCGCCGGCCAGCACGAAACGCCGGTCGGTCTTGTCGGAGAGACGCCCGGCCGGCAACTGCATGGCGGCGCCCGCTACGACGACAAGGCTCATCATCAAGGCGATTTCGGCGGTGGAAATGCCGATGCGAGCGCCGTAGACCGCACCCAGCGTGCCCCAGGCGCCGTTGGCGATGCCGATCAAAAGGCAGGCAATCGCCGACACAGGGGAGTTGGCGTAGAGCCCCCTGACGTCGAGCTTGACGTCCTGCAGCGGCTTGGGGTGCGACGCCGTCGAAACCGCGGTCGGGATCAGCGAGAGGCAGAACAGGATGCCGGTGATCATGAACAGCGACGCGGATTTCACGTCACCGCCGGCCACGATCATCTGTCCGCCCATGATCGAGGCGTAGGTGACCATCATATAGAGGCCGAAGACAGTGCCGCGGTTCTCGTTGGTGGCTTTCTCGTTCAGCCAGCTTTCGATGACCATGAAGGCGCCGGCCATGGTGAAGCCGGTGAAGGCGCGCAGCAGGATCCAGACATATTCACCGATGATCAGGCCGGTGAGCAGGGCCACGATGGCCCCGGACGCGGCAAAGGCGCCGAAGGCGCGCACATGTCCCGCGCGGCGCACGATGCGCGGGGCAAAGAAGCAGCCGGTGACGAAGCCGCCGGCCCAGGCCGTGCCCATCAGGCCGAGCGACGCGGTGGAGAACCCTTCCACCTGGCCGCGCAGGGGCAACAGCAGCCCATGCAGGCCAGATGCCGCCAACAGGAAGGCAGTGCCGCGAAGCAGGGAGAGGATCGGTCGGTAGGATGCGAGCATTTTTTGATCCGGCTGGACTCTGAAAGGGATGGCAGGGTCTGAAGACAGTCGCATTCCGGCTTTTCAGCGGCGAGCCGTCCCGCCCCGGTCCTCTATCCGCGGCGGAACAGTGCTTCGGCGGCCGATTTGGTGTTGTCCTTGGCCTTGAGTTCCGCTTCCAGCCTGGCGATTTCTTCGCGCAATATGCCGATGCGCTCCGACAGCTCGCCGACGGAAAGCAGCGACAGATCCTGCCCGATCTCGTGCGGACGCGCCTTCTTCTTGGGTTCGTCGTCGAAGATCGCCATCGTTGCTCCTCCTCCGCCACACCAGATTGGCCATTTGCCTGATTTGGCAATGAGCATACATAGGGCAAGGGTGTGGATGCAAACAGCCGGTAAGAATGCGGCGAGGAAAGACGGGAAACTTCATGGCGAGCGGACAGAAAATTCCGGCAAGGATGACGGCAATTGCAATCTCGGAGCCGGGTGGTCCACGGGTGCTGAAACCGGAGACGCGCGATGTCCCTTTGCCCGGCCCCGGCGAGATCCTGATCAAGGTGCATGCCGCCGGCGTCAACCGGCCCGACGTGCAGCAGCGCAAGGGCGCCTATCCGCCGCCGCCCGGCGCATCGGACCTGCCGGGCCTAGAAGTCTCGGGCGAAGTGGCCGCGCTTGGCGACGATATTTCGCGTTGGCGCATCGGCGACCGGGTCTGCGCGCTGACCCCCGGCGGCGGCTATGCCGAATATGTCAAGGTTCACACCGGCAGCGTGCTGCCGCTGCCCGCCGGCTTCACCCACACGGAAGCAGCGGCCGTGCCGGAAAACTATTTCACCGTCTGGCACAATGTGTTCGAACGCGGGGGTCTGAAGAAAGGCGAGACGCTGCTGGTGCATGGCGGCTCGTCGGGCATCGGCACGACAGCGATCCAGCTCGCCTCGGCCTTCGGCGCCTATGTCATCACCACTGCCGGCAGCAAGGAAAAATGCGACGCCTGCCTGAAGCTCGGTGCCGACCGCGCGATCAACTATCGCGAGGAGGATTTCGTCAAGGCGGTCAAGGAGGCGACGGACGGCAAGGGCGCCAATGTCATCCTCGACATGGTCGGCGGTGACTATGTCCAGCGAAACTATGAGGCCGCCGCGGTCGAAGGCCGCATCGTGCAGATCGCCGTGCAGGCCGGCGCTGTCGCCAGCGCCGATTTCTCCAAGATCATGGTCAAGCGGCTGACCCACACCGGTTCGACGCTGCGGCCGCGCACCGTCGAGTTCAAGGCGGCGATCGCGGCCGCGCTGGAAGCGCAGGTCTGGCCGCTGCTCGGCACGCGCAAGGTGGCTCCCGTCATGGACATGATCTACCCGCTCACCGATGCCTGGCGCGCGCATGAGCGCATGGAGGAAGGCGAGCATATCGGCAAGATCGTGCTCGACGTCGGCTAGGACGGCATCACCTGAATCTCGGCGCTTCCGCCCCCTGCCTACAAGATGAACAGAAGCTTAATGGTGCAATGCAGCATTTGCATCATTGCTATGCAAAATCGGCCGTTCAAGTCCTCATCGATGATCACTATCTGTGCAGCATCGAAACGAACACCCCATCAGGAGGACCACCATGAACCCGATCCGCGCTTTCCGTAACTGGCGCATGTACAACGAGACCGTGCGCGAACTGAACCGTCTCAACGCACGTCAGCTCCACGATCTCGGCATCAACCGCGCCGACATCGAACGGATCGCCCGCCAGGCGATCTGACATCAAGCACGACCCGGCCGCAGGGCCGGGCTCATGCTGAGAAGTAGAGCCGTCGCAGACGTTTCCCGTTTCCGGTTCCGAGCCCGCTGGACCCCGTCCAGCGGGTTTTGTCTTTTTGGAATCCAGGTAACTGCCCTGCTGATTCTGGGAGCGCGCGCCGCGCTCCTGCGTCCTGCCCAAAGTGCCCGTCCATTGGCTGCGGTCGCCGGCGGCCCGGCCATTCGAATGCGCTTGCCGGTTCTCGAAAGTATCGGGGACGGCCGCGCCTCCAAAAACATTGCGAAACAGCAAGGGAACGGTTATACAGGCCGCGAATTTCCCATTTTGGTGGCTCTAAACCACCGCCCGCGCGGGAACGCGGGCGAACGAGAAGGATTTTTCTAAAATGGCCAATACGCTGCTGATGCCCAAGGCGACCGCCGTCTGGCTGGTCGACAACACCGCGCTCTCCTTCGAGCAGATCGCGCAGTTCTGCGGGCTGCATCCGCTCGAGGTCAAGGCGATCGCCGATGGCGAATCGGCGCAAGGCATCAAGGGCATGGACCCGATCATGACCGGCCAGCTGACCCGCGACGAGATCGCGCGCGCCGAGAAGGACCCGAACCAGCGCCTGAAGCTTTCCGACCCCAAGGTGCGGGTGCCGGAATCCAAGCGAAAGGGTCCGCGCTACACGCCGCTGTCGAAGCGCCAGGACCGGCCGAACGCCATTCTTTGGCTGGTGCGCAACCATCCCGAACTCAAGGACGCGCAGATTTCGCGTCTCGTCGGCACCACCAAGTCGACGATCGAGCAGATCCGCGAACGCAAGCACTGGAACTCGGCCAATCTGCAGCCGATGGATCCGGTGACGCTGGGTCTCGCCTCGCAGATCGACCTCGACATGGAAGTCAACCGCGCCTCGCGCGGCCGCGAACAGGCGCAGCCGGTCGGCGACACGCTGCTGCCGGCGGCCCTGACCGAGCGGCTTGTGCCGGCTCCGGAAAAGCCGAAGGACGAGGATGCCGAACTCGACGCCAACGCCGTGTTCGCCAAGCTCTCGGCGCTGAAGTCGAAGAACGAAGACGCCGACGACGAATAAGGTCCAAGACAGACCGACAAAAAAGCCCGCTTCGAGCGGGCTTTTTTGTTCCAGACACAGTCTCAGCTTCGCGCCACGCGGTCCGGCGCCATGCCGTAGTCCTCGCTGCGCTCCACGGCGCGGTAGAAGTCGGCGAGCTGCTTGCCACGCTCCGGCTTGAAGATGCGGCCGGCGATCACCACCGAGGCGATGCGGTCGATGCGGAAGGCGCGGAAGTCGTCGCGCATCTCGCACCAGGCGACCAGTGTCCATACCTTGCCCCAGAACCACAGGCCGAGCGGCCTGATGTCGCGCGCGGTGCCGCGGCCGGCCTCGTCGCAATAATCGATGGTCAGCACCTGGCGCTTCTCGACGGCGCGCTCGATCAGGTCGATCGCCTCACGGGCGGCGTCGCTGACCACCCACATCGGCGTGTGGATCTCGGTGCGGGCGATGCGGTCCTTTTCGGCGTCAGGCAGCACGGCGCCAATCTTGACCAGCGCCTCGTCGGCGGCCCGCGCCATGGCGGCGCCGCCAAAGGCACGCACCATGCGCGCGCCGGCAACCAGCGCCACGATCTCGTCACGGGTGAACATCAGCGGCGGAAGGTCGAAACCTTCCCTCATCATGTAGCCGACACCAGCCTCGCCATCGATCGGCACTCCGGTCGATTGCAGGTCGGCTATGTCGCGATAGATGGTTCGCTCGGAAACCTCGAGCCACGTGCCGAGCTTCTGGGCGGTGACCAGACGGCCACCCCGCAGATGCTGCACGATCTGAAAGAGCCTGTCGGCGCGGCGCATCGTTTGCTTCCCCAGTATTGTTGCTGGAGCGGCTCCTGGACCGGAGCCACTCCCAGACGACATGCAATTACGGTTTCAGTCCTTCGCGCTTGCGCTGCGCGGCGACAAATTCCGCGCCAAAGGACAGTTTCTTCGTTGTCGGTGTCTTCGCATCAAGTACGCGCCAGAAGGGCGTGACGTCGTTCAGCGTCATGCCGCGCTCGAGGTCTTCCCTGGCGGCTTCGGCAACCGTGCGCAGATGATAGCCGATGGTCACCGGACATGTCACTTCGGCGCCGTGTTCGATGGCAAGAGCGGTGCGCAGCGCGCGGACATCCATCTCGACGCCTTTGGGAATCGAGCGGATGAAATCGTCGACCTGGCGGGCGGTCGGCACCAGCATAGGCTGGCCCTCGACCACGTCACCCACCGTGCGCGGCGTTGGTTTCACGCCGTTGATGCCGGGCGTGTTCAGCCTGTCGTTCCAACTTTTCATCGGTCGTTCTCTCGGGCCGGCCATGCGCACTATCTCACCATCGCACGTCCCTCCTGACAGCATACTGTCAGGAGGCTTCAGCATATTCCCTGGCAAACAGCGTCCGCATCTGCGCGAGATCGCCGCTTCTTTCGGGATAGAGCGTCTTCAGAAAGGCAAGGGCAAAGGTGCCTGGCGCCGAACCCGGCGCGGACACGATCCTGCCGTCGGCGACCGCATGCGGCACGTCCTGATAGTTGCCGTCGCCCGCATAGCCGGCTTCGTGTCCGTTGATCCAGTCGCGGCCATTGCTGGTATGTTTGGCTTGTTCGAATATGCCGGCCCGGGCCAGCGCCAGCGTACCGGCGCAGATGCCGCCGACGACACCGCCGCGCGTTGCGACGGCATTGAGCAATTCGGCGACATCCGGCGGCGCCTTGCCCGCCCAGTGGTCGGAACCGATGACGGCGACTCCGTCCAGATCGGCATTCTCGTCGACGCCGGCCGTACGGTCGGGCGTCAGCCGAAAGCCGCTGATTCCGGTCACCGGCTTGCCTTCTGGCGTCAAAGACACGGCACGGGCGCCGAACCATTCAACCGCCGAGGCGGCCAGCAAGCCATATTCCCAGTCGGCAAAACCCTCGATGAAAAGGAAGCCGATTGTCTTCTGATCGGGCATAAGCTCGCTCCGTCCCCCAGCGCGCCGCAGCTATATCTGGGCATTGGCGCGCCCATGTCCAATATCAATGTCGAAAAATTCGCCTCAATTGCCTCGGGAGCGACGTTCCGCGTACATATCGGGCCAGCCGATGTCCTTGCGGATGTCGGCGGGCAGCGCGTTCATGAAACGCTGCGTGCGAATTTCGTTGCGCATGGTGCGAACCTTGCCGACATAATGCTGCATGCCGCGCAGGATGGTGAAACCGTTCATGGCTATTCTCCTCTCTCTAACTGGAGGCAGTATCGCACACCCCTCCTGACAGCAGTCTGTCAGGAGGATGGCAGGGCGCGTGACGATCGTTCCGGCCGGCGGAAATTGTCCTCGGACCGTGACCTCCGACCAATTCGGGAGCGGCGGATTGTTCACTTTCTGTATGTCGTCGGAGACGGAATTGTTCAATCCACGGCGACGGACTGTCCGGATAGCCGGCCTTCAGCGAAGCGACCGCAGTTCTGATATGGAAGGAGAAAATTCTTCCCCAAAACCAGGGAGACGACCATGAGCCTGCAACTGACAGGAATCCACCATCTGACCGCCATCACGGCCAATGCGCCGGGCAATCTTCATTTCTACACGAAGGTGCTAGGCTTGCGACTGGTCAAGAAGACGGTGAACCAGGACGACACGTCGGCCTATCATCTTTTCTATGCCGACGGCGAGGCGACGCCAGGCACCGACCTGACCTTCTTCGACTGGCCTGTTGGCCCCGAGCGGCGCGGCACCCATAGCATCGCGCGGACCAGCCTCAGGGTCGGCAGTCCGGAGAGCCTTGCCTGGTGGAAGCAGCACCTGGCCGGCGAAAATATCCCGACAGGAGACATCGCGGACATCGGCGGCTATCCGTCGCTGGATTTCGAGGATCCTGAAGGCCAGCGTCTGCGGCTCGTCAGCGATGGCGGCAAGGGCGGCAGCCATCCCTGGGCGCAAAGCCCGGTGCCGGCCGAGCATCAGATTCGCGGGCTCGGGCCGATCGTCATTAGCGTTCCGGACATCACCAACACCGAGGCGGTGCTGACCAGGGTGATGAACATGCGCAAGGGTCGCGACTATGCTTCGCCGGATGGCGAGGGCCAGGTCCATGTCTTCGAAATGGGCGCCGGTGGACCGGCAGCGGAGCTTCATGTCGCCGTGCAGCCGAGGCTCGCTCCCGCAAGGCAGGGCGCCGGTGCGGTTCACCACGTCGCCTTCAGGGCGCCGGACCAGGAGACGCTTCATCAATGGACCGCCCGTCTGGCCGAATTCCGCCTGCCGTCGAGCGGCGAGGTCGAGCGCTATTATTTCCGCTCGCTCTATTTCCGTGAGCCGAACGGCATCCTGTTCGAGATCGCCACCGACGGTCCGGGCTTCACCGCCGACGAGCCGCTGGAGACACTGGGCGAAAGCCTGGCCCTGCCGCCGTTCCTCGAGCCGAAGCGTGCCTCGATCGAAGCCGGCCTCAAGCCGCTGAGGTAGATCACCGCGCAAGGGCGAGCCGCCACGGCCTGGCATCGTGGCGGTTCGCATGAACTTTGACAGCCGACCCTGATGCTGGTCAAAAAGGGCGGCATGTCGAAACTCCGCGCGCCCGTTGCCAGGCCATGATCCTCACCCCGTCGATCAAGCAGATCGGTTGGGTCGGTTTGGCGCAGCGGGGCGATTCCCAGGCGTTGGCCATTCTGGCGCTGGCGGCGATCTCGGCTCTGCTCGCTTTCCACAACATCGACTTCCCATACGGGATACAGCCGGACGAACCGATCAAGGTGGCGTTTGCCGCAGGTCAGCAGCACAATTACGCACACCCTCCCTTGTTGATCGTATTGGCCCGCTTCGCGGGATGGCTTTCCGACGCGTCGAACGAACATGACTATTTGCTGGCCGGCCGCAGTGTCAGCGCCGTGGCCTGCGTCGCGGCAAGCATCCTCTTCTACATCGTCTTGCGGCAATACGCGGACGGCATCAATGCCTTCCTGTGGGCCTGCATTTTTGCGGTCTCGCCAGCCATCGCGGTTCACGCGCATTACTTCAAGGAAGATGCCGTCCTGGTCTTCGCCCTGTGTGCCGGGCTGCATGCGCTGGTGCGGCTGAAGGAGCAGGTCAGCACAGCCAATCTGGTCTATTTCGGATTTGCGCTCGGCCTCGCCGCAACGGCGAAATATGTGGGCGTCGGCAACAGCCTCGTTCTTTTCATCGTGGCGATTGTCCACTGCAGGCTCAGCCTCAGACAAGGCATCGTCATTGCCGCCACGAGCCTGCTCACGGTGGTCGCCATATTCGGCGTATCGCTGCTGACCGAGACCGCAAGCGGGCTCTCGACGGTGATCCAGGGCCTTGGCTCGGAACTGATGCACGCGAAAACGGGCCACGACCTCAAGGAATGGTTCTGGGAAGGCTATGGGCTTACGCATTTCCGCTACCATCTGATCCCCAGCCTCACCGGCCCGACCGTGGCGATCGCCCTTGGGGCGATCGCTGTGGCCGTCGTCGCCGACCGCGACAGATATGTCGCCGCCTATGCGGGCGTGGCCTTCATCTGGCTTTTCCTGCTCGAACTCTCGCCGCTGAAACTCGTCGGCTTCATGCGTTACGTCCTGCCGGTCGTTGTCTATCTGCTGCTGGCCGCGGGCATCGCCTGTTCCAGGTCGATCGGGCCGCGGACCAGGCCGCTGACGATCGGAGTTGGGCTTGTCGCCATGGTCGCGAGCGCGCATGCCGGCATGGCCTATGTCGCTAATCTGGACCGGCAAACGGATACACGMTTTGCGGCGATGCGCTTCCTCGAGACGCAAGGCGTCACGCATTTCCGGGTGGACTTTCCAATGGGAGAGCCGGCACCGGAAACCAGGGACTACCGCGATCTGTCGTCAGCCGATTTCCTCGTATCGTCGAAATTTCAGCGATATCTGCGCGGCGGAGGGCTGAGCGCGCAAGACCCGAGAGTATACGAGCTTGCCGGCATGTTTCGTTGCCTCGACAGCCATGTCGCGGCGCAATTTTCAAAGCCTTACGGCGACTATGGCTATGTCGCCCCAACGGTGAGGATCTATGATCTGCGCAATGCAAGATCCTGCGTCCTCGCAAACGGGTCGTAGGGCCTCAAACTCATTTTGACAGCCGGCGACGTTGCTGATCAAAGGCGGCATGACGAAACTCCTCGCCCTTGTCATCATCGGGTTCATGGTCATCCAGCTGATCAAACCGATCGGCTGGCCGGGGCTCAAGCGCCGCGGCGACTTCTGGAAGCTGGCGCTGCTGGCGATGGCGGCAATCTCGCTGGCCGCCGTGCTCGGGCATTTGACATAGCCAGCAGGCCGCACCGGCCGTCGGTTCTCAGCTGGCCAGAACCATGCCGACGAGATGTTCCGCCCAGGCGCGGTAGCCCGCCTCTGAGGCGTGGAAACCGTCCGAGGCGAAACCCTGTTCGGGATTGGTGATCGGCAGGCGTGGCGCCGGCACGGCGCCGCGCTCCAGGCAGAGCCGTTCGCCCATCCGGTTCATCGCGGTGGCGCGGATCTCGAGGATCTTGCCGAGCAGTGGCGGCATGGCCGGCGCCCGCGTGAACTCCAGCACCGGCGACCACACCACGCGGGCCTCCGGCCATTTGGCGCGCAGGCCATAGAGCAGGCCGCCGAACTCCTTCTTGAAGCGTGGCACGGAATGAAAATTCTTGGTGTCGTTGGTGCCGATGGCAAGCACGATATGCGTCCACGGATCGGCCGACAGATTGGGCAGGACATGATCGCGGATCTGGCCCGATGTCGCCGAATTGAAGCCGGCGGCGCGCCAGCGCACGGCACGGCCGGTACGCTGCGCAATCAGCATGGCGAGTTGCGCGGCAAGCCCGTCCTCGGAATTGCCGATGCCGACCGAGGCAGCCGAGGAATCGCCCAGCACCAGAAGTGAGATGTCAGGCGCCTTGCCCGATATTTCGTGCATGACCGGCCCCTGCGCCGGCAGCATGCGCGTGGTGCGGCGGCGCACGCCGAGCCCCTGCCAGACATAGACGGGGAAGGCGAGCCAGGTGAGAGGGGTGGGAAAACGCATGGCGACACCGTTTGACGATCGGTGGCAGGCTTAGCGCAAGTTTCGGCCGCCGTGAACGGATCCCTGGATTGCAGGCCAGTGCCCTAAGGGTATACGTCTTCCTGCCGCGACCTGTTTCCATATTCATCGTGTAGCCGCACCCAGTCCATGGAGGTCCTGTAAGGGCCGGTTTCGTCTCGGCCTTTCGGGGCAATGTCGAGATATTGATAGGCGCCGATGAACTGCTCGCTGCCGCGGGCGCGTGACATGAAGGTCAGGAAGATGTCGCCGGTTTCGTTCTTGTGGAAGACGGTGGTGCCCGGCAGGTCTTTCGACGTCAGCACAGGCGTTTCGAAATTGTAGACGGCTTCGCCGGATGCGATCTGCCTGTCGGTGAATGAGACCTGCATGTCGAAGTTGAAGTCCGAGGCATAGGAAGAGACCCAGTCGAACTTCCAGCCCATGCGCTGCTTGTAGGGCAGCAGCTCGGCGAGCGGTGCCCGCGATACGGCGACAAGCGACACATCATGATGCCTCAGATGCTGGTTGGCGCCGTCCATGTGGTCGGCGACGAAGGCACAGCTTTCGCAGTGATGATTGGAACCTGGCGCGAAGACGAAGTGATAGACGATCAACTGGCTGTTGACGCCAAACAGGTCGGCCAGCCGCTGCGGCCCTTGTTCGGTCTCGAAGACATAATCCTTCCTGATCTTCAGCCATGGAAGCTCACGCCGCTCAGCCGCAACGCGCTCACGAAGCCGCGTCAGTTCCTTCTCGCGGGCCAGATGCGCCTTGTGCGCCTGGAACCAGTCTTCGCGTGAAACGACCTTGTTGCGATGCATGAACCTCTCCGTGTCTCTCACCCCCAAGGACGTTCGGGATGAGCGCAAACCGACATCGCTGCCGGCAACACCCAGAGGAAAATAGGAATGAGGAAGGTCTTCCCCAAATCGCAGGCAACAAAAACCCGGGCGCATTGGCCCGGGTTTGAAGGGAGACGAGCTGGGATCAGGCGGCCTGTTCGAGGCTCGCCTTCCATTTTCCGAGCGCGGCCAGGTAATTCATGTGCGCGCGATGGGTGAAGGCGGCCTGGCCGGCGGCGACATTCGACGCCTTGCCGCTCCATGCCTTTTGCGGGGCGGCCTGCAGCGCGCGGCCATAGGAGAAGGTCAGCTTCCACGGGTGCGGGCCGATGGCGTTGATGGCGTTGAGGTTGGCGGTCGCTTCCTCGTCCTCCTGGCCGCCGGAGAGGAAGGCGATCCCCGGCACCGCCGCCGGCACCGTCTCGCGGAACAGTTTTATGGTCATCTCGGCGACCTTTTCGGGGGTGTCCAGCGTGCCCGACTTCTTGCCCGACAGCACCATGTTGGGCTTCAGGATCGTGCCTTCGAGCACGACGCCCGCCGCATGAAGTTCATCATAAAGCTTGATCAGCGTCGCTTTCGAGACGTCGTAGCAGGTGTCGATGTCGTGGGCGCCGTCCATCAGCACTTCCGGCTCGACGATCGGCACGATGCCTGCCTCCTGGCAAAGGGCGGCATAGCGGGCGAGCGCATGGGTGTTCGCGCTGATCGAATTGACCGAGGGCACGCCCTTGGATTTATCGATGTCGATCACGGCGCGCCATTTGGCGAAGCGGGCGCCGAGCTTGTAGTAGTCGGCGAGGCGCTCGCGCAGGCCGTCGAGGCCCTCGGTGATGGTGTCGCCGGGAAAGCCGGCCAGAGGCTTGGCGCCGGCATCGACCTTGATGCCCGGGATGGCGCCCGATGCCTTGATGATGTCGACCAGCGGCGTGCCGTCGGCGGCCTTCTGGCGGATGGTCTCGTCATAGAGGATGACGCCGGAAATATACTTGGTCATCGCGTCCTTGGCGCGGAACATCATCTCGCGATAGTCGCGGCGGCTGTCTGCGGTCGATTCGACGCCGATCACGTCGAAGCGCTTCTTGATGGTGCCGGAGCTCTCATCGGCGGCCAGCAGGCCCTTGCCGTTGGCCACGATCGCGGCGGCAATGTCTTCGAGACGTTCGCTCATCATGCTTCTCCTGAAAGGGGTTCGTTCCGCGCTTAACGGAAGTCTACCGCCAAAGGAATGGCATCGGAAAGCTCGAATCGATTGAAAGTCTCGGGCGCCGTCCGCCGCGTCGTCGATCCCGTGGGGCCTTACTTCTTCAGCACGTCGACGCCGGGCAGCGGCTTGCCTTCCATCCATTCCAGGAAGGCGCCGCCGGCGGTCGAGACATAGGTGAAGTCGTCGGCGACGCCGGCATGGTTGAGTGCCGCCACCGTATCGCCGCCACCGGCGACGGAGACCAGCTTGCCGGCCTTGGTGCGCGCGGCCGCATGTTTTGCCGCCGCCACCGTGGCGTGATCGAACGGCTCGATCTCGAAAGCGCCGAGCGGGCCGTTCCACACCAGCGTCGCGGCACGGTCGATCCATTCGCCAATCGTCTTCACGGTCTTTTCGCCGACATCCAGGATCATGCCGTCGGCCGGCACATCGGAGATGGCGACGGTCTCGCAGGCGGCGCCCGCCTTGAACTCCCTGGCAACGACGCCGTCGACCGGCAGGATGATGGCGCAGCCGGCCTCGGCCGCCTCGATCATGATCTGCTTGGCGGTGGGAGCGAGGTCATGCTCGCACAGCGACTTGCCGACATTGGTGCCGCGCGCGGCAAGGAAGGTATTGGCCATTCCGCCGCCGATGACCAGCGCGTCGACCTTCTTCACCAGGTTCATCAACAGGTCGATCTTGGTCGAGACCTTGGCGCCGCCGACAATGGCGACGACCGGGCGGACCGGATTGCCGAGGCCCTTCTCCAGCGCCTCGAGCTCGGCCTGCATGGTGCGGCCGGCAAAGGCGGGCAACAGATGCGCCAGCCCTTCGGTCGAAGAATGGGCGCGGTGCGCGGCGGAAAAGGCGTCGTTGACGAAGATGTCGCCATTGGCGGCCAGCCTTTCGGTGAAGGCAGGGTCGTTCTTCTCCTCGGCCTTGTAGAAACGGGTGTTTTCCAAGAGCAGCACGTCGCCCTTGTTCATGGCCGCGACGGCACTTCCCGCCGTGTCGCCGACGCAATCCGAGGCAAAGCCGACGGGACGGCCGAGCACCTGCGCCGTCGCCCTGGCGATCGGCTCCAGCGAGAATTCCGGCGAGGGGCCATCCTTGGGCCGGCCGAAATGGGCGAGCAGGATGACCTTGGCGCCCTTGCCGGACAATTCGGCGATGGTCGGCGCGATGCGTTCGATGCGGGTGGCGTCGGTGACCTTGCCGTCGGCGACGGGAACGTTGAGGTCGACGCGCACCAGCACGCGCTTGCCGCTGATGTTGCCGATATCGTCCAGGGTCTTGAAGGCGGCCATGCGGGTTCCTTTCCTCGGGAAAATCGCCGGGACCATACCCCGCATCGGTGCCGATGCAAGGCTTTGGCCGCGCTGCGGCGCGAAATTTTGAGGCGGGCGGGAACATAGTCCGTGAAGATCGCCCGGTGATGATGGGGCAGGGCCAAGGATTGCCCTTGTCAGCTTCCGGTCGTTGCCTTCTCAACCGGCGGCTCGGGGGTGTCTTCGGCCTGTGCTGCCGCTTCCTGCGTCTCGGTCGGTTTGCGCCAGTTGCGGATGAAGGCGCTGAGACGGTCGCCCATCTCGCCGGCGCTGAGGAAGACCGGCACCCGCGCAACCGGCGCGGTCGGCTCGAAGGAAAGGCCGAGACCCGTGATCCTGCCCTTGTCGTCGACATCCCTGACGATCAGTTCGATCGAGCCGATCAGCACACGGTCGGCATATTCGGCATGGCCGCCAAGCCGCGCCGTGACCAGCGCGCCGACGGTGAGCTTCTGCTCCGCCTCTGTCAGGCCCGGCGTATAGGCGGCTTCCAGCTCGGCGGCGGAGCGCGCCGGGTCGACGGCGAAGGCGCCGAAGAAATCGGCGTCTTCCGGGTCGACCACCGCGCGACTGGCGAACAGCTTGTCGAGCAGGCGCGGATAGCGGTCCGGCACGAAGATATAGACCTGGTCGCCGGCGGCGAGCCGCCCCATGTCCTGGAAGCGCATCGAGCGCCCGTCACGCAGCACCAGCGAGGGCCGTGCCCAGCGCGGAATGCGCTCGCCGCGCGCCACCGGGCTGCCATGCGCCACGCGATAGGCGAGAAGCTCGTGATGGGCGGAGCCGGGGAGTTCAAGCTCGACCTTGTCCAGCGGTCCGAGGCGCGCCGGTACGATGAGGCCGAGGCGACGCGCCAGCGGCCCGACCGTCCAGCCCTGGATGACCAGCGACACCAGCACGATGATGAAGGCGGCGTTGAAGATGGTGCGGCCGTTTTCCAGCCCGCCGAGCAGCGGCGTGATGGCGAGCAGGATCGAGACGGCGCCGCGCAGCCCGACCCAGGAGACGAAGGCGACCTCGGGGCGCGGCAGGCGGAACGGGATCAGGCAGAGCCAGACCGCGATGGGCCGCGCGACGAACATCAGGAACAGGCCAAGCGCGATCGCCGGCACCATGATCGCGGGAAATTGCGAGGGGGTGGCGAACAGACCGAGGATCAGGAACATGATGATCTGCGCCAGCCACGACATGCCGTCCTGGAAGCGCTTGAGGATGGTGACGGCGCGGATGTCGGAATTGCCGGCGATCAGGCCGGCGATATAGACCGCCAGGAAGCCCGAGCCGCCAATGGCGCCGGCGGCGGCGAAGACCATCAGCGACAAGGTCAGCACGAAGATCGGCAGCAGGCCGTGGTCGAGATTGAGCCGGTCGACGAGGCGCACGATGGCGAGGCCTCCCAGCACGCCGACAATGGCGCCGAGGCCCATATTGACGAGGAAGCCGAGGATCAGGCTGGTGACCAGGACGTTGGTTTCGGGATTGGCGTGGGCGGCGATGACCTCGACCAGTGTGATGGTCAGGAAGATGGCGATCGGGTCGTTGGTGCCGGATTCCACTTCGAGCGTGGAGCGCACGCGTTCGCGCAGATTGATCTCGCCGGCGCGCAGCAGGAAGAACACCGCCGCGGCGTCGGTCGACGCGACGGCGGCGCCGAGCAGGAAGGATTCCAGCCAGCTCAGGTCAAGCAGATAATAGGCGGCGGCGCCGAACAGGCCGGTGGTGAGAAGCACGCCGAAGGTCGCCAGCGACAGCGCCGGCCCAGCCGCCTGCCGCAAGGCGTTGAGCGGCGTGCCGAAGCCGGAATCGAACAGGATGACGGCGAGAGCAAGTGAGCCGGCAAAATAGGCGATGCGGGCATTGTCGAATTCGATGCCGAGGCCGTCGGTTCCCGTGGCAAGGCCGATGCAGAGAAAGAGCAGCAGGAGGGGGGCGCCGAAGCGGAAGGCGATCAGGCTCGAAAACGCGGCGGCGACAACGAGCGCCGTGCCGACCAGCGTGACGAGATAGATCGCATGCTCCATCCGTGATTTGCCCCTCGAATTCCTGCCGCATGACCCCGAAATCGAGATCGATTTCGGAAAGGATCATGCGCCAAATCAAAAGTGTTACAGCGTCCTTTGCGCGTCCGAGGACGCGCGGCGCTGTAATGTCTTCTCGCTTTACGGGAGAGTGGGGCGAAGGCATGGCCAGTGCAAGGCGGGAGGGTGGTTTTTTGGCGCGGGCCATTGATTTTCCGGCGGTTCGGCGTCGCTGCTCCGGCAAAAGAAAACGCCCGGACGAAGCCGGGCGTTTCAAGTGTCGAGAAGACGGGTCCGCGATCAGGCGATGGTCTTGCCGAAGGCGACCGCGGTGTCGCCCATGCGGTTGGAGAAACCCCACTCATTGTCGTACCAGGACAGCACCGAAACGAAGTTGCCGTCCATGACCTTGGTCTGGTCGAGCGCCATGATCGAGGAGCGCGGATCATGGTTGAAGTCGATCGAGACGTTCGGGTGATGGGTGACGCCGAGAATGCCCTTCAGCTTGCCGTTGGAAGCGGCGATGACCGCTTCGTTGATTTCCTGCACCGTGGTGGCGCGCTTGGCGATGAACTTGAAGTCGACGACCGAGACGTTCGGGGTCGGCACGCGGATCGAGATGCCGTCGAGCTTGCCCTTGAGGTCGGGAAGCACGAGGCCGATGGCCTTGGCTGCACCGGTCGAGGTCGGGATCTGCGACAGGGCCGCGGCACGGGCGCGGTAGAGATCCTTGTGCATGGTGTCCAGCGTCGGCTGGTCGCCGGTGTAGGAGTGGATCGTCGTCATCATGCCCTTTTCGATGCCGACCGTCTCGTGCAGCACGGCGGCCAGCGGCGCCAGGCAGTTGGTGGTGCAGGACGCGTTCGAGATGACGATGTGGTCCTTGGTCAGTTTGTCGTGGTTGATGCCGTAGACGACGGTCAGGTCGGCGCCGTCGGCGGGTGCCGAGACCAGCACGCGCTTGGCGCCAGCGGTCAGGTGCGCGGCGGCCTTGTCACGGGCGGTGAAGATGCCGGTGCATTCGAGCGCGATGTCGACGCCGAGCTCCTTCCACGGCAGCTGCGTCGGGTCCTTGATGGCGGTGACCTTGAACTTTTCCTTGCCGACGGTGATCTGGTCGCCATCGACACTCACCTCATGCGGGAAGCGGCCATGCACGCTGTCGTAGCGCAGCAGGTGCGCATTGGTCTCGACCGGGCCGAGATCGTTGACGGCGACGACGTCGATGTCCTTGCGGCCGGATTCATGGATGGCGCGCAGGATGTTGCGGCCGATGCGGCCGAATCCGTTGATGGCAACTCTGACGGTCATTTTTCTCTCCCTGGGAGCTGGAAGGCTGACGATGGGTCCGCAGCTTCATAGCGGCGGACGGCCAAAGAATCCAGCCAAAGCGACACAGATTTAAATCGATTAGGTTGGGCCAGTCCGGCGAAATCGCTTTGCGCGGTTTCGCCGGAGCATTTTTGTTCTGTGCCTGCCGTCATCCCAAAACCGTCACACGGTTTTGGGCGGCATGCACAACCTTACTTGCCGTGCAGGCGGGCTTCCGCCGCCTTGGCCGCGGCTTCGGCGGTGATGCCGAAATGCGGGTAGAGCTGCTCGATCGTGCCCGAGGCGCCGAAGCCGGTCATGCCGATGAAGATGCCGTCCGAGCCGATGAGATGATCCCAGCCCTGGCGGATGCCGGCCTCGATCGCCATCTTGATCGGCGCGTTGCCGATCGTCTTCTTGCGATAGCCGTCGCTCTGCTTGTCGAACAGTTCGAAGCAAGGCACCGACACGACGCGGGTCGGATGACCGTGCTTTTCCAAGAGGTCACGGGCGCCGAGCGCGATCTCGACCTCGGAGCCGGTGGCGAAGATCGTCACCGCCGCCTCGCCGCTGGCCGCGGCCAACTCGTAGGCGCCCAGGCTGCTCAGGTTGTTGGCCGAGTGCTCGGTGCGCACCGTCGGCAGGTTCTGGCGGGTCAGCGCCAGGGTCGACGGGGTCTTCTCGGTTTCGAGCGCGATCTGCCAGCATTCGGCGGTTTCCACCGCGTCGGCCGGACGGAAGACATTGTGGTTCGGGATGGCGCGCAGGGCCGCCAGATGCTCGACCGGCTGGTGGGTCGGGCCGTCTTCACCCAGGCCGATGGAATCATGGGTCATGACGAAGATCGAACGGATGCCCATCAGCGAGGCAAGCCGCATCGACGGGCGGGCATAGTCGGAGAAGCACATGAAGGTGCCGCCATAGGCGATGAGGCCGCCATGCAGCGTCAGGCCGTTGATGGCCGCCGCCATGCCGTGCTCGCGGATGCCGTAGTGGACATAGCGCTGGCCGTAATCGTCGGGCGTGATGTTCTTGGTCTGGCTGGTCTTGGTGTTGTTGGAGCCAGTGAGATCGGCGGAGCCGCCTATGGTTTCCGGCACGGCGCCGTTGATGACTTCCAGCGCCATTTCCGAAGATTTGCGGGTCGCGACCTTTGGCTTGTCGGCCGAGAGCTTCTTCTTGTAGTCGGCGATGACGGCGTCGAAATTGGACGGCAGCTTGCCGGCGAGGCGGCGCTCGAACTCGGCCTTAAGCTTCGGCTCGGCCTTGGCGAGGCGGGCTTCCCAGTCGGCGCGCGGCTTGGCGCCGGCCTTGCCGGCGGTGCGCCAGGCGTCGAGGATGTCGGCCGGGATTTCGAAGGGCGGCGACTCCCAGTTGAAGAACTTGCGCGCACCGGCGATTTCCTCGGCGCCGAGCGGCGAACCGTGTGCCTTGTTGGTGCCGGCCTTGGTCGGCGCGCCGAAGCCGATGGTCGTCTTGCAGGCGATCATCGTCGGCTTGTCGGAATGGCGGGCTGCCTCGATGGCGTAGGCGATTGCTTCGGGATCTGTGCCGTCAATATGGCTGGCGTTCCAGCCGGAGGCCTGGAAGCGGGCGACCTGGTCGGTGTTGTCGGCGAGCGAAACCGGGCCGTCGATCGAGATGTTGTTGTTGTCCCAGAAGACGATCAGCTTGTTGAGCTTGAGGTGCCCGGCCAGCGCGATGGCTTCCTGGGAAACGCCTTCCATCAGGCAGCCGTCGCCGGCCAGCACGTAGGTATAGTGGCTGACGAGGTCGTTGCCGAAAGCGGCGTTCATGATGCGCTCTCCCAGCGCGAAGCCGACCGAATTGGCGAGGCCCTGGCCGAGCGGGCCGGTCGTCGTCTCGATGCCGGTGGCGTGGCCGTATTCGGGATGGCCTGCCGTCTTCGAGCCCAACTGGCGGAAGTGCTTGATCTGGTCGAGGGTCATGTCCTCGTAGCCGGTCAGATGCAGCAGCGAATAAAGCAGCATCGAGCCATGGCCCGCCGACAGGATGAAGCGGTCGCGATCGGGCCAGTGCGGGGCCTTGGGATCGTATTTCAGGAAGCGGGTGAACAGCACCGTGGCGATGTCGGCGCAGCCCATGGGCAGGCCGGGGTGGCCGGAATTGGCCTTCTCGACGGCATCCATGGAGAGAAAGCGGATCGCATTGGCCATCCGGTCATGTTGTTCACGCGACGTCATGGTTCCTCCAAAGGTGGGGGTTTGGGGGCTCGGGAGCGCCCTTGAAAAGGTGCGCGACACATAGCAGGCGCGGGCTTTTAGTCAACAAATCGGGCGCAGATTTGCCGGTCTTGTGATGGCGGCGGCGACCCTACATTAGCGTTAGCAGGGGACAGTCGCGAGAGGTTTGTTGACGTCGCCTTCACCCGGTGCCTAATGTTTCACGGATAACGCGTTCTGAACGCGAACGATTCGGTGATGGGCAGGGCACAGGACGAAGGCCATGACCGGGGAAACCACGCTCAAGGAAGTCATCGCCAGGCTGGGCAAGGCCATCGAGGGGCTGGAAAACGCCGTCGCGGCCAAGCTGGAGCATGAACGCGATTACTCGGAAGCCGAAGCCGAGGTGCAGCGGATGAATGCCGACCGCTCGCGGCTGGCGCAGGAACTCGACAATTCCGAAGCGCGCGCCGAACGGCTGGAGGACGCCAACAAGGAAGTATCGCGACGGCTGGTGACCGCCATGGAAACCATTCGCGCCGTGTTGGACAGATAGGAGCTGGCCCATGGCACAGGTCACGGTTTCAATCGACGGCAAACAGTATCGGATGGCCTGCGACGAAGGCCAGGAAGAGCATCTGATCGACCTCGCCGAACGCTTCGACCGTTATGTCTCGCATCTGAAAGATTCCTTCGGCGAGATCGGCGACCAGCGGCTGACCGTGATGGCCGGCATCATGGTGATGGACGAACTTTCGGAACTGCAGAAGCGCGTCAAGGGTATGGAAAGCGAAGTGCTGACCTTGCGCAAGACGCGCGACGAGGCGCTGACCAAGGCCGACAAGAGCGACAGCGTGCTGACCAACGCGCTTGGCGCGCTGGCTCAACGCATGGAAGATCTCGCGACATCGCTGGCCGTGAAATCATAGACTTTCCCAACGCCGACAGCGAAATTTCTACATTCGCCCGGAAAAGGCGAAAAATTTTCGCGGCCTGCATCACTGCCGGCGACCTCACCGTTTTGAACGTCGCCGATGGAGTGGTAAAAGGGTGGCAGACCGCCAACGGGCGGCATTCACAGGGGTAGGAACCATGAGCCTTCGTATCAACGACATCGCGCCGGATTTCACGGCCGAGACCACGCAAGGGACGATCAACTTTCACGACTGGATCGGTGACGGCTGGGCGATCCTGTTCAGCCACCCGAAGAATTTCACACCGGTCTGCACGACCGAGCTTGGCACGATGGCCGGGCTGGAGAGCGAGTTCAAGAAGCGCAACGTCAAGATCATCGGCATCTCCGTCGATCCGGTCGCGAGCCACGACAAATGGCAGGCCGACATCAAGACGGCGACCGGCCAGACGGTGCACTATCCGCTGATCGGCGACAAGGATCTCAAGGTCGCCAAGCTCTACGACATGCTGCCCGCCGGCGCCGGCGAGACTTCGGAAGGCCGCACGCCCGCCGACAATGCCACCGTGCGCTCGGTCTATGTCATCGGGCCGGACAAGAAGATCAAGCTGGTGCTGACCTATCCGATGACCACCGGCCGCAACTTCGACGAGATCCTGCGCGCGGTCGATTCCATGCAGCTCACCGCCAAGCATCAGGTGGCGACGCCGGCGAACTGGAAGCAGGGCGAGGACGTCATCATCACCGCGGCCGTTTCCAACGAAGATGCGATCAAGCGCTTCGGCGCCTTTGAGACCATCCTGCCTTATCTCAGGAAGACCAAGCAGCCGTCCGCCTGAAACAGGCGGCGGAACGGTTTTTGCCTTTTGCGGCCTCGCGGGCCAAGTCATGCTTGACTGGCCCGCCGGGGTGGACAAGCATACTCCCGTTGGAGCCTGGCGGAGAAAATCGTTCCTGTCGGCTGGGGTGGGGAGTTCGGTTTGGAATTGGCTTTGGCAAGACCGGAGGTCAAGGGCTTTTACGACAAGCCGACCGGAGCCATTCAGTATGTCGTCACCGATCCGGCGACAAAGCGCTGCGCCATCATCGATCCAATCCTCGACTTCGATGAGAAATCCGGCGCAACGGGAACGAAAAGCGCGGATGTTCTGCTCGATTTCGTCGGAGAAAAAGGGCTGGAGCTCGAGTGGATCCTCGACACCCACCCGCATGCCGACCATTTCTCGGCCGCGCACTATTTGAAACAGAAGACCGGGGCGCCGACGGCGATCGGCGCCAGGGTCGTGGACGTCCAGAAGCTGTGGAAGGCGATCTACAACTGGCCGGATTTTCCCGCCGACGGCTCGCAATGGGACAGGCTGTTCGGGGAAGGCGAGACGTTTGCGATCGGCAGCCTCCCGGTCAAGGTGCTGTTCTCACCCGGGCATACGCTGGCCTCGATCACCTATGTGGTCGGCGACGCCGCCTTCGTGCATGACACGCTTTTCATGCCCGACAGCGGCACGGCGCGGGCGGATTTTCCCGGCGGCAGTGCCGCGCGGCTGTGGCGCTCGATCCAGGACATATTGGCGCTGCCCGATGAGACGCGAATCTTCGTCGGCCACGACTATCAAGCCGGCGGCCGCGAGCCCTTGTGGGAAAGCACGGTGGCGGCGCAGAAGGCCAGCAACATCCATCTTGTCGCCGCGCACAGCGAAGCCGAATTCGTGGCGCTGCGCGAGGCGCGCGACAAGACATTGCCGATGCCGCGGCTGATCCTGCACGCGCTGCAGGTCAATATGAATGGTGGCCGGCTGCCGGAACCGGAAGCCAATGGAAGGCGGTATCTGAAATTTCCGCTGGATGGGCTTTGAGCGGACCGCGACGCCCGGCCGCGCGCACGAAAAAGGCGGCGCCAGTTTCCTGACGCCGCCTTGATGTTTTGTCGCCGAAGCTGGCTTAAGCCGCCGGCTGGGCCTCGATGGTGCGCAGCGCCTGGGTCTGGCGCTTGGCGGCGGCCTTGACCGCATCCTGCACCTTCTCGAAGGCGCGCACCTCGATCTGGCGCACGCGCTCGCGGCTGATGTCGAACTCGGCCGAAAGCTCTTCCAGAGTCAGCGGCTCCTCGGCGAGGCGACGGGCCTCGAAGATGCGCCGCTCGCGCTCATTGAGCACGGCAAGAGCGCCCGACAGCATGCCGCGCCGGTTTTCCAGCTCGTCCTGCTCGATCAGCATCTCTTCCTGGCTTTCGTGGTCGTCGACCAGCCAGTCCTGCCATTCGCCGGATTCGCCTTCCGTCGCCCGGATCGGCGCGTTGAGCGAAGCGTCGCCGGACAGGCGGCGGTTCATCGACACCACCTCGGCCTCGGAAACGTTCAGCCGCGTGGCGATCTCGGCGATCTGGTCGGGCTTGAGATCGCCATCGTCCAGCGCCTGGATCTTGCCCTTCACCTTGCGCAGATTGAAGAACAGACGCTTCTGGTTGGCGGTCGTTCCCATCTTGACCAGGCTCCACGAGCGCAGGATGTATTCCTGGATCGAGGCCTTGATCCACCACATGGCGTAAGTCGCGAGGCGGAAGCCGCGCTCGGGTTCGAATTTCTTGACGGCCTGCATCAGGCCGACATTGCCTTCCGAGATCACCTCGCCGATCGGCAGGCCGTAGCCGCGATAGCCCATGGCGATCTTGGCGACGAGCCGCAAATGGCTGGTGACGAGCTTGTGCGCGGCGGACGTGTCTTCATGCTCGGCATAACGCTTGGCGAGCATGTACTCTTCCTGCGGCTGAAGCATCGGAAAGCGGCGGATTTCTTCCAGGTAGCGGCTGAGGCCGCCTTCGCCGGAAACAATACTGGGTAGTGACTGGGCCATGATAGCGCCCCCTCTCTATTGGAGTGATGCCCCCGAAACGCGGCGGGCACGTGACGCGAACACCAAAAGGCTCGCTCGCGACATAAGGTCTTATACAGGAACAAAACCAGAAAAGACAGGCATTTGTTCAACACGAATCACGCTGAAGTGAACAACGCCAGTCAGGTTTTTTGATGGTCGGTTTCGAGCTTGTTGATGGCAGGTTCAGAGATTGCGAAAACCGCCGACGAGTTCCTCCATGTCCCTCGGTATCGGCGCCTCGAACCTCATCGTTAGATGGGTATGGGGATGGCGAAATGCAAGGAGCCAGGCGTGCAAAGCTTGCCGGGAAAATGCCTTGACCTGACTTTTCAGGGGCTCCGGCAGCCGGTTGGCCTTGGTGCGGAACGCCTGGCCGTAGTCGGGGTCGCCGATGACCGGGTGGCCGATATGGGCCATATGGACACGGATCTGATGGGTACGGCCGGTTTCCAGCCGGCATTCGACGAGGCTCGCCGTGGCGAATTCCTGCTGTCTTTCGCCAAAACGCTCCTGGACGGCAAAGTGGGTTACGGCGTGGCGGGCATCGTCGCGGCCTTCCGGCACCACGGCGCGGCGCACCCGGTCGGCGGCGCGGCCAAGCGGTGCATCGACCGTTCCTGTCGGCCTCTGTGGTATGCCCCAGACCAACGCCAGATAGGCGCGTTCGAGATCGCCGGTCCGGCCATGGTCGGCGAAGGCCTCCGACAGCGCCTTGTGGGCGCGGTCGGTCTTGGCCACCACCATGACGCCGCTGGTTTCCTTGTCGAGGCGGTGGACAATGCCCGGCCGGCGCACCCCGCCAATGCCCGACAGGCTGTCGCCGCAGTGGTGGATCAACGCGTTGACCAGCGTGCCGGTCCAGTTGCCGGCGCCGGGATGCACGACAAGCCCCGCCGGCTTGTTGATAACGATCAGCGCGTCGTCCTCATAGAGCACATCGAGCGCGATGGCCTCGCCATGCGGAGCGGCCGGCTCGGGTTCCGGCATGGCGACCGACACGCTTTCGCCCGCGGTCATCTTGCGCTTGGTTTCGTCGACCGGCTTGCCATTGATGCTCACGGCGCCTTGCCTGATCAGCATCTGCACGCGGCTGCGCGACATATCAGGGCCGAGGCTGGCTGCCAGCCATTGGTCGAGGCGCTGGCCCGCCGCATCCGCGCCCACCACCAGCACGGTCGGCCCGGCTGCCATGAATCGGTCCTCTATCAATTCGGGGGCCTCTTCGTTATGAGCGCTCATCGAAAACCGTTCCGGAATGTTTGCCATGGCCCGGCCCGATGCCGACGAAGATCAGGAAAAGCCGCTCGACCCCGAGGTCGAAAAGATGCGTGGCAAGCTCGTCCGCTTCATGGCCATCAATCTCGGCCTGCTGTTGCTGGCCCTTATGGTGGTGATTGCGGCGATTGTCTACAAAGCCCGCAAGGCGCCATCGGTGTCCCCGCCGCTGGCCGGCGACATCCAGGCGCCGGCCGGCGAGCCGCTGATCGGCGACATCGTGCTGCCGGTCGGCGCCAAGGTGGTCAGCCAATCGCTGTCCGGCAATCGCATCTCGATCGATGCCGAGCTTGCCGACGGCGGCCGTGCGATCTTCGTCTATGATATCGCCGAGCGCCGCTTGGTCGGGCAGTTCGCAATTCGCAACAAATAGGTCGGCGGCAATGCAACAAACACGTTTGTCGTAGAAATGAGCAGGCCTCAGGCATGACAGGCTTCGCCGGACATCGTCGTGTCGCGACCGTGGCGCTGGTCGTCGCCAATTATGACGAGGCGATCGCCTGGTATGTCGGGCGGCTGGGTTTCCTGCTCCTCGAGGATGTCGATCTCGGCGGCGGCAAGCGCTGGGTCACGGTCGGGCCGGCCAACGGGGAGGGCGCCCGGCTGCTGCTGGCCGAGGCGTCCGACGAGGCGCAAAGGCAAAGCATCGGTAACCAGACAGGCGGCCGGGTCTTCCTTTTCCTCGAAACCGACGACTTTGCCCGCGACCATGCGGCGATGCTGGAGAAGGGCGTCGAATTCCGCGAGGCGCCGCGTTTCGAACCCTATGGCACGGTCGCGGTTTTCGCCGATCTGCACGGCAATCTCTGGGATCTGATAGAGCCGAAACGCTAGGCTTGCAGCCAGCTTTTCATTCGATACGGCAAAGCCGCCGAACCCCAGTTGCTTTTTCCCGGCCGTCAGCCTATATCGCCGGTTCTTGAGCGCGCCCATCGTCTAGCGGTCAGGACACCGCCCTCTCACGGCGGGAACAGGGGTTCGATTCCCCTTGGGCGTACCAGGAATTCAAGCACTTAGCCTTGGACCTGCAAAAACCGTCGAATAGTCATCAAGCATGCCCTTCCGTGGAGGCCATTCTCGCCTCCCGTTGAGCCCGCATACGCCCCATTCGCCCGCTGGCTCTGCTCGGCGGGCTTTTCGATTTGGGAACCATTTCAGCGCAAGCTAAATGAATCGCGGTGTTTCGAGGAATGAGACCATGAGCAGCGGCTCCGACGATCCGCCTATTGAGCGACGCTCGCATCTTCGGAGCGCTGTCCTGAAGGACGGGACCATCATCACTGAGGATGCGGCCATCCGGTGCTCCGTCAGAAATCAGCACGCTCACGGTGCCGAGCTGCGAGTGGATCCGGGCGTGGTTATTCCTGAGCGGTTCGTTCTTCACATCCCTGCGGATGACGCCAGATACCGTGCGGTCGTGCGGTGGAGGAAAAACGAGCGGCTTGGTGTGCAGATCTATTGAGACAGGATGCCGAAAATGGCTGCGTCTAAGAAGACAGCCCTAAACTGTCGGCAAGGATCCTGATCTGGGCCAGGCATGGGGCAGGCTAACCGGCCAGCACATGCCCCCCTTTTTCCATCAAAGTCTAACAATCGGGACAGCGCACTGGAAAGTACGTGCGGTAACTGTTGATTCAACCATTGCTGGTATTTTACATAAGGGTGGTAGCGGCTCCGACAGTGCGGCGGGGGCTGGATTGCCGGAGCCGCCCGCGCGGTCCGGTTGGGGTTTGACCGCGCTGTTCCAAAATAGGACAGCGCGGTCAACGATTAGTTAAAATTCCTTGCGTCTAATTAAGTGCGCGCTAATTCATTGCGATTTGCTGGCCGGAGCGATTTTTGGGAAAATGAGCACGTTGGGGCAGGCCTTCGCTCCTAGGCCTTTTGTTTTGCTGCCCTATAGTCAGCTTCCCACGGCAGTGCGTCAAAGTCCGGCTTGAACCCGCCAGCGCGGTAGGCTTCCTGGGCGATGTAATTGCATTTGGCCTTCTCCAGGATGCAGGCAAAGGGCGGATTTCCTGGGCAACGGTAAAGGCCTACTGCGTCCATCCTAGAAATTCCCCGCGAATATCCCTGAATCGATTCCATGGCTGCGTGGGAATGTCGTCCTTCGTTGTGATGAAGCCGGCGCACAGTTGGGTGCGGACGACAGGCCTGTAAAGGCCGATCCCCGAGAAAATCAGTTTGAACAGGCGCGTCAACCGAGTGGTCTGGTCGAACTCCCTGCTGTCCATCATTTCAAGTCGTTCACCTTGCGCGGGGAAGGCTCAGGGATGATGATGACGGCGCGACATGACTTCCTCGATGGTATCGATTGAACAAGACTCGCCTCGACCTCCAAGGGTCTCCCAAACCAAATGTTGCCTTCATGATCGACTCCCCCAAGCGTCAGGATCCCGATGAGGCCATCGAGCCGGTTTTTCAGGCGATCGAGGCGCGCAGAGTTCCCTTGCCCGTCGGCTACCGACAGGGTGTGATCTCGGCGATCACCGTATTGCTGGGGTTTTCGCTTCTTTTCCTGCGATACTGGAATTTCGAAGCTGATGGCGGATGGACGGCCGCCTCGATCCTGGCGACGCTCCTGCTCGCGCTGGCCATCGTCCTCCAACTCGTCGCACTGTGGCGTTCGCTGCTGCCGCGCGACGACGACGAGCCGGTCTATCAGGTCACGCTGCGCTGGTTCCTCGCTTCGATCATCTCTTTGGTTGCGGGGGTGCTGCTGGCCGGACTGACCGCTTCGCACGTCTTCAACCTTTAGTCGGGGCCGCTCGACCATCGGCCTCTACGCCGTACCTGTGGGCCGCACGGAAAGCCCCGCCGACCGGGAGTCAGGCGGGGCCGTTGGAGTAGCCGCAAAGGGGACTGGCTTCGGACTACTCATTGATCCGTAGGATCATCTTCAATGTGCATCCTCGGGATGAGGTGCCGCATCGGCCGAATGGATGAAGGAAACGGCCTTATCCACCTTTCAAGGCCATCTCGCTTGGCCGGGAGAGTTGGCGAAGCCCGCGATAACCCGGCGGCCCGCGTGCCCGATCTCCCCAATTTAAGTCAGGCCGCAACGCTTGAAAGCGTAACGATCTCTGTTACTTGCGGTGTGTTGGGTTGGCATCCGCCGCAGCGCGGTTGTGGGGTAGAGTTGGAATGGCGTCCGGAAAGATTTGCGCGCGCTGCCATGGCGGCGGCAAGGTGTTTGACTGCTCGAGATGGAGTGCGTCGAAAGGGCATTGCTGCCCGCAAGGGACGCATCAGATCAGTTGCCCGGGGAAGAGCCTCATTTGCACCGAATGTGGCGGTGCGGGGATGATTGCGGAAGCCGAACTCAGGGCCGTCGCTTAGTCGCGGCTTCGACCGGGGCGCGGTGCGGGCGGTTTTGGCTGGTGCCGCCATTTCCTGAAAGATCCCGCAGCTTTGCGGCAGAAGCGGTTTCACCGTCGCGCAAAGATGGGGCTTGCCGCTTCTGGCGCGGCGAGGCCGATTGCTTTAGCATCACCTCATGGATTTCGAGGCACGGCTCAGGCGGCACAGAGGATGCGGTGCCAGGCAGATCCTGACGAGCAATCGATGCCGCGGGGAGAAGGCCAATGCAGAAGCTGCAAGCACAAGGCGTCCACCACATCACGCTGGTCGGCGCCGGCCGCCAGACCTCGATCGATTTCTGGGAAGGCGTGCTCGGCATGCCTTTCATCTTCGAGCAGCCCAACCTCGACAAGGCCAGCGAGAGCCATCTCTATTTCGATCCGGGTGACGGCCGGCTGATCACCATCTTCACCGATGAGAGCCGCACGCCGCAGAAGCGCCGCACGCCGACCGATCCGGGCTGCGTCCACCACATCGCCTTCGCGGTGTCGCGTGTCACCTTCCTGCAGGCGGTCGCCCGGCTCGACGAGCGCGGCATCAAGCACAGCGGCGTCAAGGATCGCGGCTTCATGGATTCGATCTATTTCGAGGATCCGCTCGGCTTGCTGATCGAACTCGCCTCGTACCGTTTCGAGCCGCCGGCGGGCTTCACTCATGCCGACGTGCTGATGCAGGCGCACAAGCTGCGCGTCGGGCGCGGCGACTACAACATCGCCGAGGTGCATCTTGCGGATGCGATCCAGGCGCTCGTCGAGAGCTCCCGTGCGACCCTGTCGGACGACCGGGCGCCGAAGAATCCATACTGACGGCCAACAAAACAGAGGGAGGACAACAATGGCAAAGACAGTGACCAAGAACACCGGGAAATCAGCTGCCAAGGCAAAGGTGGCCGCCAAGCCGGCGGCAAAGGCAGCCGCGAAGGCTGCGCCCAAGGCAGCCGCGAAAGCCGCGGCAAAATCGGCGGACAAGAAGTCGCCGCCGAAGACCGCCAAGGCGAAGAAGCCGGGGTTGAAGCTCAGCATGCTGAAGCCGAGCGTCAACAACATGACTGTGCGGGTGTTTGCCCGCGCGGCCGGGTTCGACGCCGCCGAGACCGACGCCTGGGGCCACACGCGTTCGCCCGAATATCTGGCGCGCAATCCGGCGCATCTGACACCGATGATCGAGGACAAGGGGCTTCCCAGGGGCGTGCTTTGGGAAAGCTGCGCCATCATGCAGTATCTCGCCAACAAGCATGGGCTGGAGAAATTCTATCCCAAGGCGCCGGCCAAGCGGGCGATGATCGACAGCGCGATGTTCTACCTGATCGGTACGCTCTACCCCTATGTGGCGCGCGCGACCTATCCGGCGCTGGGCTTCCCGCAATATGCCGGCGAGGTCGGGCACAGCGATGCCAATCCCGACAAGAAGTCGGAGGCGCAGAAGGCCGCCATGGCGGCGATCGCCGAGCCGCTGGAGGTCTTCCACAGTTTCTTCAGGGACGGCAAGCCGTTCATCGGCGGCAAGAACCCGTCGATCGCCGACATAAGGCTGGCGGCGACGCTCGAGTTCCTGGCTGTCGTCGACTACACGCTGCCCAAATGGGCGCAGGAGTACATGGCGGCGATCGAGAAGAAGCTCGGCAAGGCCTATGCCGAGCCGGCCGGCGACGTGCGTGGCTACATCGCCTATGTGCGGTCGCAGGCGAAGGCTCCAGCTTAAGGGTTCGTTAACCAAAGCCCTGTCTACTGGCGGGAATTCACCGCGCGACCACGGATGTACTGGCGCATTATCGGTGGAAGGAAAGGTCGGCTCCGTGCCGGCCTTTTTGCTTTTCAGACCCCACGCCGCGACATCGCGCGACGGTGACAAGGCAGTGCCGGAGCATCAACCTTTCGCGTCCGGATATTGTCATCACGGACGTCGCCTCTAACGTCTTGAGCGGGTTCGGCACGGAATGCCGGCCTGGAGTGAGATGAGGGCTTGCGATGAAATGCATGGCGGCAAAGCTGATGATCGCCGGTGGAATGCTCGTCGGGACGCTTGTCCCGTCTCAGGCGGCAGTGCTCAAGACAATGACGAAGTCGGGGACGCGATCCAGGTTTGCTGGACGCCGCCGACGGACGCCGGGAATTCGACCGTAACCCTGGGTTTCAGTCTCACGCGCGACGGCTCGCTGATCGGTCCTCCACGGCCGACCGCCGCGAACGTGGCCGGCGATGACAAGGCGCGAAAGGCGTTCATCGCCGCGGCCATCGCCGCCGTCCAGAATTGCACGCCTCTGAGTTTCTCGCCGGCTTTGGCGCAAGGCATTGGCGGCAACGTTTTCACGCTGCAACTGGCTTCCCCGAAGCAATAGCTGTCCCCGCCGGCCCCTCAGACCCAATCGCTCAATGGCTCAGGCGCCGGACCGCGGCATGCCGTGCCAGGTCCGGTGTCTCGAAAACATAGTCACTCCAGGCCGATTCCGGGATCTGTCCGGCCAGATAGCACTCAAGCAACAGGTTTTCCTCGGGATTGAGCGGTCGTGGCGCGCGCTCGTGATCCAGCCCGAGAGAATGAAAAAGATTCCTTGTCAGTTCCGATACCGTGAAGTGGATCGACATCTGCGTTCTCCCTGTGCCTTAAACGCGGCAGTCAGGCAAAGGTTTCAGCGTCAAGCTTCGGTAACGCCGGATTGATCGTTCGCCCCTCGGAGCACGGCCCGGCACCTTCGATAGCCGGCTGCCTCGTCACTTTGTTTTGGGGTTCGTCTCAATCTTGAAATAAAAATGTAATATCGAATTTACAGCGGTCATTCTATTACACTAAACGAAAGTCTGTTCGGTTCGGAAAGCTTCAATTATTAGGTATAGCTCATTTAGTTGAAGATTATCCAGGCCGAAAGAATGTGATTCCAGGCCATAAGCAACAAGGACCATGTCGTCATGATGATCCGTTTCTGGTTTCTCATGATGATCGCACTGGTGACGGTGGCCGCCTCTGCGCTCGGCACGACGTCTTCCTACGCGGATAGCTGCGGCGCGATCAGAAGTCAGTTGCTTTTTGGCGGCCGCAGTGGCGGCGTGAGCCCCGAACTGGCGCAGCTACGCCGCCAGCTTGCGGCGATCCAGGGCCTGGAGAGGCAGCGCAGGTGCACGGCCCAAAGTGCCGCGGGCGGCTTCTTCAACGCTTGCGCCGATCTTGCCAGAAACCGGACGGAAGTGCAGCGCCGGATGGCGGCTGCATCCAATTCCGGTCGGGATATTTCAGGCTTGCAGGCACGGTTCGCGGCGCTCGGCTGCACGTCCGGGACAAACGAGCAGCGCCCGGCGCCGAAGAGCCAGAGCGGAACAATTTATGCCGGCAATACGATGCTGTTCTGCGTGCGCCTGTCGGACGGCTATTTCTTCCCCGCGCCAAAATCGCAATTCGCCGGCAGCGACGACGTCAAGGATATGGCCGATCAGTGCCGTTACATCTGCGATGATCCGGCCGTCGATCTCTACACGCTGAGCGACGCCAGTCTGGAGACCGAGAAGATGGTCGCGCTCGATACCCGCAAGCCCTACACCGAACTGCCGTCGGCTTTCCGCTACCGTGACGATGCCAATTTCAAGGCCTGCGATGCCAAGCGCTACTACCAGCGGGTCGCCGAATTGAGGGCAAGGACAGTCACGCCCACGAACATGACCAACGCCATCATTCCCCTGCCGCAGCCAAAGCCGGATTTCGGCAGTGTCGCGGCGATCCCGCAATCCGGCACCGGGGCCTCGGGGGCCGCTCAGCTGCGGTCGATCGAAGCCGGTACGCGGCCGGTGGTTGTGGTCGGCCCAGCCTTCTTCCCGGCGGAATGACCTCTCCTCTTTGCGCATTCCCGGGATAACAGGCTGCGGCGAGCCGTCATGGTGCGGCCGGCTATAGGACCCGTCTGGAACGGAGGGGCGCTGACGGCGTTGTGACCGACACAGCCGGGAGAAACGCCATGGCCACGTTCAGGGAAATGCGGGTTCTGGAGATCGTCGAAGACGGCTCCCTGACCAATGACGAGAAGGTCGCCGAACTGCGCAAGATCGAATCCGAGGCGCGCGGCCTGCAGCGGGCCGCATCGGAGAGTTCCATGGGCGACGATGACGGCTGGCAGGACGATCTGCGCCAGGTTCGCCTTGCGCTCGACAAGCTCGGCGCGAAGGAACCGAAGAAGGGCGCGGCATCGCTGTAAGGCGATCGCGGGACTTTCCCTGGATCGCGCCTATTCGCAAACCATGCGAACGCGTTGGCCTGGCGCGCTCACGTTCTTGCATGCCAATTGCTTTTCCGGCTCCGAGGGCGAGGGAGGCGGCGCTGAAAACCGAGTCTGATGGCGTCTGTGCCTGGCAGGCTTCGAAACCCTGCTTTCGGAAAATCTTGTAGGCGGCTGCGGCGACACCGGAAAGGCGCCATTATCGGCCTGCGGTGCGTAGTCGACATTGGGTGGCGGCCGGTCCCAGAAGCGCCTGGCGTCGAGCGGCCGCGGGATGATCACCGTGCCGTCATAGCTGCGCGAACAGCCGCTGCCGAAAAGCAGCGCCACGCCCAGCAAGAAAGGCCCTATCCGTCGATACATTAGCAACACCCCTGCGCGGGCTTATAGCGCGGCCTTGGCCCGCCCGACAACCGGACTGAATAACGCAGGAGGAGCGTGCTGGTTGCGCCGTTAAGGTTAGCGGATCGTTAATGCTTCTCGGGCACATTCCGCCGACGAACCGCGGAGGGAGGGTTCGGCCTTGATTTTCGGGGTGGGGACAGGATGGCGGAAGCGGACGAAGCAATCGGCGCGCGCGGCAAGCGCGGGCCCGGAGAGCCGGTGTATCGCGGCGACGCGCCGCCAAGCGCGGACATGGGCTCGCCCGACGCGCTTCGCCAACTGCTCGAGGCAGGCTCGGACTGGGTCTGGGAGACCGACGCCGAACTGCGGTTCTCCTGGCTTTCATCCTCCTACCAGGCGGCCACCGGTAGCGATCCGGCCGATGTGCTGGGCCGGTTCCGCTTCGATTTCCTCAACCAGGTCTTGAAGGGCAATCACAGCGCGGCGGCGCATCTTGAAGATTTGCAGGCGCGACGGCCGTTCCGCGACTTCGTCTACGAACTGAAGGGAGGCCGCCCCGACTGCCGCTGGGTGCTGACCTCAGGCTTCCCACGGTTCGACAATGAAGGAAAATTCGCCGGCTACCGCGGCATAGGCCGCAACGTCACCGCAATGGCCAGCGCCTTCGAAACCATCGAGCAAAACCCGTTGTCGGTCAACGAACCCGACCGGCATCTTGCCGATCTCGAACGGACGATGGACGCCATGCACATGGGCGTCGTGCTTCTCGATGCCAAGCTCGACACGCTGATCGTCAACAAGGCCTATCGCGAGCTGTCCAGCATTCCAGACGGGGCCGTGACCGTCGGCGCCCCGTTCAGCCGGTTGATGGAACTCAACCGCCGCAACGGCATCTATGGCGACATCGACGAACAACAGTGGCAGCGCTACTTCGCCAGCCGTATCGATGAGATTCGCGCCGGCTCGGTCGCGCCTCGCGAATTTGTCCATGCCAGCGGCAGGACGATGATGTTCTCCGTGACGGCGCTGTCCGGCGGCAAGCGGCTCTTGACCTATTATGAGGTCACCGAACTCAAGCATCGTGATGCCGAGATCGAAAACGCCAACGCCAAGATCGCCGAGACCTTCGTCAATCTGCGCACCATGGTCGACGAGATGCCGATCGGGGTTCTCGTCCTCGATGCCGATATGCGCGCCGAAGTCATCAATCGCGCCTTCTATGATTTCTGGAGGATCGATCCAGGCCGCGCCGGGATCGGCTCGGCCTTTCGCGAGCTGATGGAAGCGAGCCGCGCCATTGACCCTTACGGCGCCGATGACGTCGCCTGGCAACGTCATACCGCCGAGCGCGAAGCCGAAATCCGGGCGGGCGTCGCCGGCTCCAGACAATTGCCGCACAATGACGGGCGCACGCTTGTCGCATCGCTGGCGCCGCTGCCCGGTGGCAAGCGGCTCATCTCCTATGTCGACGTCACCGACATGAAGGGGCGTGAGACCGAGGCCCAGGACGCGCGCAAGCATCTCGCCAGCGTGCTGGAATCGCTGCCGGCCGGGGTCATCATCTACGACCGCGACGACAAGTTCGTCTTCGCCAACCGCAAGCTGCAGGACACGCTGCCGGCGCTGAAGCCCTTCTGGCAGCCCGGGTGCAGCTTCCGCGAGGCGTTGGAATTCGGTCGGTCGGTCGGCTATTTCCGCTCGAGCGGCGATGCCGGGATCGACAGGCTGTACGAGGTCGAACCCGAACGCTGGCTCGACTCCATGCTGGCGCGTTATCGCTTGCCGAATTCCTCCTATGAGCGCCTCAATGCCGATGGACGCTGGTACCAGGTCTACGACATGCGCACCGATGACGGGACGTTCATCGGTGTGCGCGTCGACATCTCCGACATCAAGAGCCGCGAGGCGGCGCTGCGCGACTCGATGCGACAGATCGATCTCTTCCGTCACGTCATGGACGAGTTGCCGGTAGCCGCCTTCATCAAGGCGCAGGACCTCAGCATCGAATTCGTCAACAAGGCCTGGTGCGCGCTGACCGGCATCGCCAAGGAAGACGTCATCGGCCGGACCGACCGTGAGCTGTTTGGCACGCAGGACGCGGAAAGCTACAGCAATGACGACACCCAGGTCGTCGTAACCGGCAAGGGCCTTGAGGTCGAGGAGCCCGTCACCCATCGCGACGGCACGGTGCGGCAGTTGATGACGCGCAAGAGCCGGCTGGTGGCGATAGACGGTTCGGTGCATCTGGTCGGTTCCAGCACCGACATCACCGACGTAAAGGCGCGCGAGAAGGCTCTGGAAGAGAGCATGCGCGAGAACGAAGTGTTCCGCAGCCTGATCGACAATGTACCGGTGTCGATCTATGCCAAGCGCTCCGATCTCAGGCAGTTCTATGTCAACAAGGGCTGGTGCGATCTGACCGGCCTCAGCAGGGAAGACGCGATCGGCAAGACTGACATAGAGATTTTCGGGGAGGACGGCGAGGCGTTCGTGGCCGGCGATCTGGCCGTGCTGCGCACCGGCGACACCCAGGAGGTCGAGGAGACGGTGYGGCTTGCCGACGGCAGCGTCAGGCATCAGTTCGCGCGCAAGGGCGCGATGATCGCGTCGGACGGTTCGCTCTACCTGATCGGATCGACCACTGACATAACGGAGCTGAAGCTGCGCGAGGCGGAGCTCAGCGAGGCGCGCCAGCGCGCCGTGCTCGCCGACCGCGCCAAGTCCGAATTCCTCGCCAATATGAGCCATGAGATCCGCACGCCGATGAACGGTGTGCTGGGCATGGSGGAACTGCTGGCCAAATCCAATCTCGATCCCAAGCAGAAGACGTTCACCGACATCATCGTCAAGTCGGGCAATGCGCTGCTGACCATCATCAACGACATCCTGGATTTCTCCAAGATCGATGCCGGCCAGATGGTGCTCGACCCGGCGCCCTTCAACCTTGCCGAGGCGATCGAGGACGTGGCGACGCTGGTGTCGACCCGCGCCAAGGAAAAGGACCTCGAGCTCATCGTGCGCGTCGAGCCGAGGCTCGAAAGCCTGTTCATCGGCGATGTCGGCCGCATCCGGCAGATCGTCACCAACCTCGTCGGCAATGCGGTCAAGTTCACCGACGAAGGCCATGTGCTGGTCGACGTGACCGGCGAGAGGGTGCCGACCGGAACCAGGCTGACGATCTCGGTCACCGACACCGGGATCGGCATCCCCGAGGAAAAACTGAAACTGGTGTTCGAAAAGTTCAGCCAGGTCGACACCTCCTCGACACGGCGGCACGAGGGCACCGGGCTTGGCCTCGCCATCACCTCACGGCTGGTGGAGCTGATGGGCGGCACCATCGGTGTCGAGAGCGCCGAGGGCAAGGGCTCGACCTTCTGGTTCACCGTGACGCTGCCCAGGGCCGGACAGCAGAACGGGCAGCGCATCATGCCGGTGGACGTGACGGGCGCGCGCGTGCTGATCGTCGACGACAATGCCGTCAACCGTGCCATCCTGACCGAGCAGATGACCTCGTGGACGTTCGATTCCTGCGCGGCCGAAAGCGGCGCGGAGGGCCTCAAGGTGCTGATCGCGGCCGCCGCCTACGGCGTGCCCGTGGATTGCGTCGTGCTCGACTACCAGATGCCCGAGATGAGCGGTGCCGAAATGGCGCGCATCGTGCGCACCACCGAAGGCCTCGCCGACACGCCTATCATCATGCTGACCTCGGTCGACCAGTCGCTCGCCAACACCAGCTACCGCGATCTCGGCATCGACGCCCAGCTGATCAAGCCGGCGCGCTCCTCGGTGCTCCTGGAGACGCTGGTGGCGACCATCCAGCGCCATCGCCACGCCACGGACAGCGACGCCGTGCAGCCGCTTGCAACCGGAAGGCCCGATGCTCCCCAGCCGCCGCTGGCGCCGGCCGAACAGCGCGCTCAACTGCAGCCGCCGCCGATTCGGCCCAGGTTGCCCGCCACTGGCGGCGACGGACACAAGCTGGACATCCTGGTGGCCGAGGACAATGAGGTGAACCAGATGGTCTTCACCCAGATCCTTGGCGAGACCGGCTACGGTTTCGAGATCGTCGGCAATGGCCGCAAGGCGCTCGAGGCTTTCAGCAAGCTCAATCCGGGCATGATCCTCATGGATGTCTCGATGCCGGAAATGAGCGGGCTCGAGGCGACCGCCGCGATCCGCCAGCTGGAGCATGAAACCGGCACGCATGTGCCGATCGTCGGCGTGACCGCGCATGCGCTCAAGGGCGATCGCGAACGCTGCCTGGAGGCGGGCATGGACGATTATCTGCCCAAGCCGATCAGTCCCAGGGCCCTCCTGGAGAAGGTCGAGCGCTGGATCGGCTCCGGCCGCCAGGTCCAGCGTAACGCGGGATAGCAGGGCGTCGTCCGGCTCCAAGGCCCGAAGGGACCAGACCGGGAGAATCAATCGCGAATAATGCTGCTACCCCTGCGTGCAATGCCTATGGTGCGATCGCACCATACCAAAGGCGGCGCCGAGCCGGGACAATAGCTAAATCGAATTCCGCCCTTGCAGTTACGGGCGGGAGCAGCGACCGCCGGCAACAAACAGCGTCAACCTACCCCAACGGACCTGTTTTTGGCGATGGCCCGGCCATGACACGCTCTGGCCTTGAGCAACGCGCTCCCGCCCGGATTTTCTTCATCCGAGAAAGCCCCGTCGAATCCGGCGGCGGCTCCGGCCGGTGGATGGCTCAAGCCCCTGATTTCGGGCGCAAACTCGGATCAGGTCACGGCCATCCGACGCCACCACCTTTTCCAGTGCCGGCGACGCGTTACCGGGCTGACACGAAACTGTCATGCGACTGTTATAATCCATCGCTATTGGCCTCAGCGGGCGCTGCTTAGGAATGGCGCCGAGAGACCATCTTCCGAACAGGAGCAGGCCACATGAGACATTTCATCCGCTCGGCGGCCGTTGCGATCGCAATGGCTACAGCGTCTACCTTCACCCTTTCCGCAGCCATCGCAGCTGACCTTTCCGGCGCGGGCTCGACCTTCATCTATCCGGTGTTCGCCAAGTGGGCCGACACCTACAAGAAGGACACCGGCATCGGCCTCAACTACCAGTCGATCGGCTCCGGCGGCGGCATCAAGCAGGTCATCGCCAAGACCGTGACCTTCGGCGCCACCGACAAGCCGATGTCCGATGCCGATCTGGAAAAGAACGGCCTCGTGCAGTTCCCGATGGTGATGGGCGGCATCGTGCCGATCGTCAACCTCCAGGGCGTGAAGCCGGGCGAACTGGTCCTCGACGGCAAGACGCTCGCCCAGATCTACCTCGGCGCCATCACCACCTGGGACGATGCCGCTATCAAGGCGCTGAACCCCAGCCTCACCCTGCCGTCGACCGCGATCGCCGTCGTGCATCGTTCGGACGGCTCGGGCACCACCTTCAACTTCACCAACTATCTGGTGAAGCTCTCGCCCGACTGGAAGGACAAGGTTGGTTCGGACACCGCCGTCGAATGGCCGACGGGCGTCGGCGCCAAGGGCAGCGAAGGCGTTGCCAACACCGTCAAGCAGACGGATGGCGGCATCGGCTACGTCGAATACGCCTATGCCAAGCAGAACAACCTGTCCTACTCCAAGATGCTGAATGCAGCCGGCAAGGTCGTCGAGCCGTCGCTGGAGTCCTTCGGCGCTGCCGCTTCGAATGCCGACTTCAAGACTGCCAAGAACTTCAACGTCATCATCACCAACGAGCCCGGCGACACCACCTGGCCGATCGCTGCCTCGACCTGGGTCCTGATCCACAAAGCTCCGGATGATGCCGCTGCCACCGGCGAAGCCCTGAAGTTCTTTGCCTGGGCCTACAAGGACGGCAAGGAAACCGCCAAGGCGCTCGACTATGTCTCGATCCCCGACAGCGTCGTCGACCTGATCAAGGCTTCTTGGAAGGCCGACATCCAGGCCGGCGGCAAGCCCGTCTACGCCGGCGAGTGATATCCTCCAAAGGAGCGCCGCGCCCGCGGCGCTCCTTTTCCTTCAACTGAAAGAGCCGAGCTTGACATGAGCGCTGTCCAGGAAGCCTTGCCAGCCGTTAGAAGTTCGCGCGACGCCACCGTTCGACGGTTCGCGCTGACCGATTCGATCTTCCACGGAATGACCCGCGCCGCTGCCATATTGGTGCTGGTCCTGCTCGGCGGCGTAGCGATCTCGCTGGTAGCCGGTTCCTGGCAAGCCCTGTCGACCTTCGGCTTCTCCTTCCTGACCAGCGAAAGCTGGAACCCGGTGACGGAGAAGTTCGGTGCGCTGGCGCCGATCTACGGCACCATCATCACCTCGGCCATCGCCATCCTGATCGCCGTGCCGCTCGGCATCGGCATCGCCATCTTTCTCACCGAGCTTTGCCCGCGCCCGCTGCGGCGCCCGATCGGCATGGCGGTGGAATTGCTGGCCGGCATCCCGTCGATCATCTACGGCATCTGGGGCCTGTTCGTGCTGGCGCCGTTCCTGCAGACGACGGTGCAGCCCTTCATCATCAGCGTGTTCCACGGCGTTCCGGGCCTCAACGGCCTGTTCGCCGGTCCCCCCTATGGTATCGGCCTGCTGACCTCGGCGATGATTCTGGCCATCATGATCCTGCCGTTCATCACCTCGATCACCAAGGACGTCTTCGATACGGTGCCGTCGGTGCTGAAGGAATCGGCCTATGGCATCGGCTGCACGACCTGGGAGGTCACGCGCCGGGTCGTCATTCCCTATACCCGCATCGGCATCATGGGCGGCGTCATGCTGGCTCTGGGCCGCGCGCTCGGCGAGACCATGGCGGTGACCTTCGTCATCGGCAACGCGCACCGCATCTCGACGTCGCTGTTCGCGCCGGCAACGACCATCTCGGCGACGATCGCCAACGAATTCACCGAAGCCGTCGGCGATCTCTACACCTCCTCGCTGGTCGCGCTCGGCCTGATCCTGTTCGTTATCACCTTCCTGATCCTTGCCATCGCACGCTACATGCTGATGCGCATCGATGCCCGCACGGGAGCCTGACCGATGTCGACAGCCGCATCGCTTCACCAAAGCCGCAAGCGCAAGAATGGCGTGATGATGACGCTGTGCGTCGTCGCGGCCGGCATCGGCCTTGCCTGGCTGGCGCTGATCCTTGGCGCCTTGCTCTACAAGGGCCTGGCCGGCGTCTCGCTCTCGGTCTTCACGGAAATGACGCCGCCGCCCGGCGATGCCGGCGGCCTGCTCAACGCGATCTACGGCAGCATCGTGATGACCATCATCGGCATCATCGTCGGCACGCCGATCGGCGTGCTGGCCGGCACCTACATGGCCGAATACGGCCGCTTCTCGAAGCTCACCACGGTGGTGCGCTTCATCAACGACATTCTTCTGTCGGCGCCGTCGATCATCATCGGACTGTTCGTCTATGAGCTGATGGTGCGGCCGATGGGGCATTTCTCGGCGATCGCCGGTGCCGTGGCACTTGCCATCCTGGTCATCCCCGTCGTCGTGCGCACCACCGAGGACATGCTCAACCTGGTGCCGAACGCCTTGCGCGAAGCCGGCACCGCGATCGGCGCGCCGCGCTGGGTGGTCATCCGCTCGGTTGCCTATCGCGCCGCGCTTTCGGGCATCGTCACCGGCATATTGCTGGCGATCGCGCGCATCTCCGGCGAGACCGCACCGCTTCTTTTCACGGCGCTGAACAACCAGTTCTGGTCGAGCAATCTAAACGCGCCGATGGCCAGCCTGCCTGTCACCATCTTCCAGTTCGCTCTCAGTCCCTATGAGGAATGGCAGCAGCTGGCCTGGACCGGCGCACTCATCATCACATTGACGGTTCTCGCGCTCAGCATCTTTGCGCGCAGCCTGACCGGACGCAGAGAGGACAAATGAGCCAGATGTTGTCTCCAGACATGACGATCGCCGCCGAGGCGGTGACCAAGGCCAAGATCGAGGTCAAGAACCTCAACTTCTACTACGGCCAGTCGAAGGCGCTGAAGGACATCACGCTGTCGCTGCCCGAGCGCAGCGTCACCGCCTTCATCGGCCCTTCGGGTTGCGGAAAGTCGACGCTGCTGCGCGTCTTCAACCGCATCTACGAGCTCTATCCCAAGCAGACCGCCGAGGGCCAGGTGCTGCTCGACGGCCAGAACATTCTCGACCGCTCGCAGGATCTCAACCTGCTGCGCACCAAGATCGGCATGGTGTTCCAGAAGCCGACACCGTTCCCGATGTCGATCTACGAGAACATCGCTTTCGGCGTCAGGCTCTATGAGAAGATCAGCAAGGCCGAAATGGACGGCCGTGTCGAGCAGGCGCTGAAGCGCGCGGCGCTGTGGACCGAGGTCAAGGACAAGCTCAACGCCAGCGGCCTCAGCCTGTCGGGCGGCCAGCAGCAGCGGCTGTGCATCGCTCGCACCGTGGCGGTGAAGCCGGAAGTCATCCTGCTCGACGAGCCGGCCTCGGCGCTCGACCCGCTGTCGACCGCCAAGATCGAGGAACTGATCGACGAGCTGCAGGCCGACTACACGATCGTCATCGTCACCCACAACATGCAGCAGGCCGCGCGCGTGTCGAAGCAGACGGCCTTCATGTATCTGGGCGAACTGGTCGAATTCGACAAAACCGAGAAGATCTTCACGTCGCCTCGCGAGAAGCGCACGCAAGACTACATCACCGGCCGCTTCGGCTGATCGCACGCATACGAGGACCAGGATCATGGCCGAACACACAGTCGCAGCCTTCGACGAGGATCTCGGACAGATCAGCAGGCTGATCAGCGACATGGGCGACCTCGCCGGCTCGATGGTCGGCGGCGCCACCAAGGCGCTGCTGAATTCCGACAATGCGCTCGCCCAGCGCGTGGTCTCCGACGACGCCATCATGGATGCGCGCCAGCGCGAGCTCGACGACCGCGCCATCACGCTGATCGCCAAGCGCCAGCCTATGGCCGACGATCTGCGTCATGTCGTCGGCTCGATCCGCATGGCCGGTGATCTCGAACGCATCGGCGACCTTGCCAAGAACATTGCCAAGCGCGTCGGCACCGTCGGCCTCAGCTCCACGCCGCGCGACCTGTCGCATTCCATCGACGCCATGGCGCAGCTGGTGCTGATCCAGGTGCAGGGCGTGATCGAGGAATATGCGGCGCGCGATGCCGCCGCACTGGCGAAGCTGCGCGCCGACGACGAACGCATCGACGTCAAATACACCTCCGTCTTCCGCGAACTGCTGACCTACATGATGGAGGATCCGCGCAACATCACGGCCTGCACGCATCTGTTGTTCTGCGCCAAGAATCTCGAACGCATCGGCGACCATGTGACCAACATCGCCGAGAACGCGTACTATGTCCTGACCGGCACGCAACTGCCCGCCAACCGTCCAAAGCAGGACGAGACGGCGATGTCGGCGCCGGCGGCCTGAGCGCAGGGGTAACCAAGCGATGATCGCACCACGCATCATGGTGGTGGAGGACGAGGAGCCGCTCGGCGTGCTCCTCCGCTACAATCTGGAATCGGAGGGTTATCAGGTCGAGGTGGTGACACGCGGCGATGAAGCCGAAATCCGCCTGCAGGAGAACGTGCCCGACCTCCTGGTGCTCGACTGGATGGTGCCGGCGGTGTCCGGCATCGAACTCTGCCGGCGCCTGCGGATGCGGCCCGAGACCGAGCGGCTGCCGATCATCATGCTGACCGCACGGGGCGAAGAAAGCGACCGTGTGCGTGGGCTGTCCACCGGCGCCGACGACTATCTGGTCAAGCCGTTCTCGACGCCGGAATTCATGGCTCGCGTCAAGGCGCTGCTGCGCCGCGCCAAGCCGGAAGTGCTGTCCAGCGTGCTCAAGGTCGGCGACATCGTGCTCGACCGCGAATCGCACCGGGTCTATCGCAAGAAGAGCGAGATCCGGCTCGGACCGACCGAATTCCGCCTGCTCGAATTCATGATGCGCCACCCCGGCCGCGTGTTCTCGCGCAGCCAACTGCTCGACAATGTCTGGGGCGAGACGATCTACATCGACGAACGCACTGTCGACGTGCATGTCGGCCGGCTGCGCAAGGCGGTCAACAATGGCCGCATGCCGGATGTCATCCGCACCATTCGCGGCGCTGGCTACGCGATCAGGGAAGATTGAAAGCGACCTGATTCAGGCGACGTTTTTCTTGGCGGCAAGGCCCGCTTTCGTTTGCACGCCCGGCGCGAAAATCTCCTGGTCGACGAAGGTCAGCGCGCGCATGGCACAGCCTTCGCGGATCAGCGGCAGCTCGTTCGGCTCGGTGTCGAAGGAGATCGATTTCGAGTGCTGGCCGCCAGCGGTCTGGGCGATCGCCTCGCGCAGTGCCGGCTCGATCAGGTCGAAGGCGGCGGCGCTGACGCCGACCATGGCGACGGGCGCGGGATCGATCAGCGCGAACAGGCTGCCGAGGCCGTAGCCAAGTGCCTCGCCGGCCTTGCGGTAGGCTTCGCGCTCGGGCCCGTCCCGTTCGCGTGCCGTGGCGGCCAATGCCCGCATCTGCGCGTCGCTGACATCGGCCACCGGCTCGGTGTCCTCGCTGAGCTGCCTGGCGTTGCGCCAGATGGCATAGTTGCCGGCATAAGCCTCGACGCAGCCACGGCGGCCGCAGCGGCAGAGCGCGCCGCCCGGCCGATGGATCATGTGGCCGAATTCGCCGCCCGAGGAATGGGTGCCGGTGAAGAGCTCGCCCTTCAGCACCAGGCCCATGCCGATGCCGTGCGACAAAAGGATGGCAATGAAGTCGTCGCGGTAGCGCTCGGGATCGCGCCAGCGCAGCGCCACGGCCATCATGTTGCAGTCGTTTTCCATGGTGGCGGGGATGCCGAACTCGGCTTCGAGTATGTCGGCGAAGGCGATGTCGGTCTGCGGCGTGATCGGCGACCAGAGCATCGCCCGGGCTTCGGTGTCGGTGATGCCCTGGATCGCCAGCGCGATGCGGGCGACGCTGCGCACATCGATGTCGGGATCCTCGAGCCGCCGTCGCACGATTGCCGTGCATTCGCCGATCAGCGCTTCGCGCGACATGGTCAGCGTGTCCAGCCGGCGCTGTTCCTCCGATATCACCTGGCCGGCATAGTCGATGACGGCGACGGAGAGGAAATTCAGCGACAGCACCACGGTCATGACAGCCGCGGCCTCCGGGTTGAGGCCAAGGCCGACCTGCGGCCTGCCGCGTTTGAGCGCGCCGGCCTCGCTCGGCTTGCCCTCGGCCAGGATGCCTTCACCGATCAGGTCGGAGGAAATCGCCGATATGGTCGAATGGCTGAGGCCGGTGGTCGCCGCGATCTCGGTGCGCGAAGGCCGGCCGGCCCGGCGCACGGCCGCGATCACCATGGCGCGGTTGCGCCGGCGCAGATCGTCGTGACGGATTCCGACCGACATGTTTTTCCATATCCTCCCGGTCGCCGCGGCTCCTCCGGTCCCTCGAATGCCGCGCGACACGGTCAAATACTGGCAGAAGCGGCCCGTCCTGTCATTTATTTATTCCGAGGCTCGAAAAAAATTCGGAAGGGCATCAAAATCCATCAGAATCGTTGTTGACAGCGTTCCGGTGTTAGACCAGTGTTTTTTCGAGGCTCGAAAAAATAGAGCCTCTGTGCCGGCCTTAGGGCCAGTTTGGTCGCGCCATACGCGGCGCAGGGAGGAATATTATGAAGAGATTCACAACCGCCATCCTGGCGGGTGTCGCCATGTCGCTGACGCTTGCGTCGGTCGCGCAGGCGAAGGACAAGGTCATCGGCGTTTCGTGGTCCAACTTCCAGGAAGAGCGCTGGAAGACCGACGAGGCCGCCATGAAGAAGGCCATCGAGGCCGCCGGCGACAAGTACATTTCCGCTGACGCGCAGTCCAATCCCGGAAAGCAGCTCACCGATGTCGAAAGCCTGATCTCGCAGGGCGCCAATTCGCTGATCATCCTGGCGCAGGATGCCTCGGCCATCGGCCCGGCCGTGCAGAAGGCGCTGGACGAAGGCATTCCGGTCGTCGGCTATGACCGCCTGATCGAGAACAAGGACGTCTTCTACCTGACCTTCGACAACAAGGAAGTCGGTCGCATGCAGGCGAGCGCGGTGTTCAAGGCCAAGCCGGAAGGCAACTATGTCTTCATCAAGGGCTCGGGCGCCGATCCGAATGCCGACTTCCTGTTCGCGGGCTCGATGGAAGTGCTGAAGGCTGCCATCGACAGCGGCAAGATCAAGAATGTCGGCGAGGCCTATACCGACGGCTGGCTGCCCGCCAACGCCCAGAAGAACATGGAGCAGTTCCTGACCGCCAACGACAACAAGGTCGACGCGGTGGTCGCGGCCAATGACGGCACCGCCGGCGGCGTCGTCGCGGCGCTGACGGCGCAGGGTCTTGCCGGCACCGTGCCGGTTTCGGGCCAGGACGGCGACCATGCCGCGCTGAACCGCATCGCGCTCGGCACCCAGACCGTGTCGGTGTGGAAGGACGCGCGCGAACTCGGCAAGAATGCCGCCGAGATCGCCTCGCAGCTGGCCGACGGCAAGAAGATGACCGACATCGCCGGTGTGAAGGACTTCACGACGCCTGGCGGCAACACCGTCAAGTCGCTGTTCCTGACCCCGGTCGCCATCACCAAGGACAATCTCAACGTCGTCATCGACGCCGGCTGGATCAAGAAGGACGAAGTCTGCGCGGGCGTCGCCGCCGGCAGCGTCGCCGCCTGCAACTAAACGGCGCAAGATTGTTCGACATCGACGCCGCGGCCCAAAAGCCGCGGCGTTTTCCCAAGGGCTTCCCGCTTCAAATGACCGCGGAAAGCAAATAGCATCCATGTTCCGGCACCCGCGCCAGACGGTAAACCGGTGGGAGGATAGCATGACCGACACGACCTCTAATCAACCGGTCGGCAGCACTGCAGCGGACAGGGCGCGTGCATCCGAACTCAGCGCCGTTGGGCGGTTCCTCAAGGCGACCGAACTCGACACGCGCATGCTCGGCATGGTCGGCGCGCTGCTGATCATCTGGGTCGGCATCCATATCCTGTCGGGCGGGCTTTTCCTGACGCCGCGCAATCTGTGGAACCTGTCGGTGCAGACCTCGTCGGTCGCGATCATGGCGACCGGTATGGTGCTGGTCATCGTCATGCGCAACATCGACCTCTCGGTCGGATCCGTCGAAGGCGTGATCGGCATGATCATGGGCGTGGCGCAGGCCGAATTCCTCATCCGCGTCGTCGGTTTCCAGCTTGGAAATCCCTGGCTCTGGATCATCGCGCTGGCCGCCGGCGTGGCGCTCGGTCTCCTGATCGGCGCATTCCAGGGCTTCATCATCGCCTATATGGAGGTTCCGGCCTTCATCGTGACGCTGGGCGGCCTGCTCGTCTGGCGCGGCATGGCATGGCTGATCACCAGCGGGCGCACGGTCGCGCCGCTCGACACAACCTTCCAGCTGATGGGCGGCGGACCACGCGGCTCGATCGGCGCCACCGCCAGCTGGATCGTCGGTGTCGTCGCCTGCGTGGCGGTCGCCTTCATGCTGCTCAACGGCAGGTCGCAGCGCAAGCGGTTCCACTTTCCGCTGCGCCCCGTCTGGGCCGAGACCTTGCTTGGCGTGGTTGCCTGCGCCGCTATCCTTGGCGCGGTCTGGATCGCAAATTCCTATCCATGGCCGATCGGCATCGTGCGCCAGTACGCCCAGCAGAACGGCATCACCGTTCCCGAAGGCGGGCTGTACATCGCGCATGGCATTGCCATACCGGTGCTGATGGCGGTGGCCGTGGGCATCATCATGACCTTCATCACCAAGCGCACGCGTTTCGGCCGCTATGTCTTTGCCATTGGCGGCAATCCGGAGGCGGCTGAACTTGCCGGCATCAACACGCGCTGGGTGACCATGAAGGTGTTCATGATCATGGGCGTGCTGGCCGCGATCAGCGCCGCGATCTCGTCGGCACGCCTTAACGCGTCGACCAATGCGCTGGGCACGCTGGACGAGCTCCTGGTCATCGCCGCCRCCGTCATCGGCGGCACGTCGCTCGCCGGCGGCGCCGGCACGGTGATGGGCGCCATGCTGGGCGCGCTTCTGATGCAGTCATTGCAGTCGGGCATGGTGCTGCTCGGCATCGACTCGCCGCTGCAGAGCATCGTCGTCGGCGCCGTGCTGGTCATCGCCGTGTGGCTCGACACCGTCTATCGCAAGCGGGTTTAGGGGGAGAAACGATCATGACCGACAAAATCGCTCCCGCAACTGCCCCAACAAATGCCGCCGCGGGCACGCCGCTGATCGACATGCGCAACATCTCGATCGCCTTCGGCGGCATCCGCGCCGTTGACGATGCCTCGATCGATCTTTTCCCCGGTGAGGTCGTGGCGCTGCTCGGCCACAACGGCGCCGGCAAATCGACGCTGATCAAGATCCTGTCCGGCGCCTACAAGCGCGATGCCGGCCAGATCTTCGTCAATGGCGAGGAGGCTTCGATCTCCAACCCGCGCGACGCCAAGAAATACGGCATCGAGACTATCTACCAGACGCTCGCTTTGGCCGACAATGTCGACGCCGCCGCCAATCTGTTCCTCGGCCGCGAGTTGATGACCGGCTGGGGCACGCTCGACGACGTTGCCATGGAGGCCGAGGCGCGCAAGGTAATGGGGCGGCTCAATCCGCGCTTCCAGCGCTTCAAGGAGCCGGTGATCAAGCTGTCGGGCGGCCAGCGGCAGTCGGTGGCGATCGCGCGCGCGATCCTGTTCAACGCCCGCATCCTGATCATGGACGAGCCGACGGCTGCCCTTGGTCCGCAGGAGACGGCGCAGGTGGGAGAACTGGTCAAGCAGCTCAAATCCGATGGCATCGGCATCTTCCTGATCAGCCACGACATCCACGATGTGTTCGAACTGGCCGATCGGGTCTGCGTGATGAAGAACGGCCAGGTCGTCGGCACTGCGCGCACCACCGATGTCACCCAGGACGAGGTGCTCGGCATGATCATCCTGGGCAAATGTCCTCCGGGCGCCATTCCGGGGCCTGGCGCGCTGAAAATCGCCGCCTGAGGCCCCGCGCCGGCGGCCCGGTATCGGCTTGACCGGCATGGCCGGTTGCCGCCCACGTGATATGCCAGTGATCGCGATGGCTTGGCCTTGCCATTGTATTGGCCTGACGACTTGCCCATAAAGGTCCGGTATTGCTCATGGGCCGCATCATCCGTTGAAGAAGCTTTTTCCAATCGTCGCGTTCATCGCTGTTGCGCTGATCAGCATGACCATGGCGGGATTCGCCTATTTCGCGACGCAGGAGGCCTCCCGCATCAAGTTCGAAGCGGCCGCCGACGATGCCCTCAACCGGATCGAGAGCCGCATCGACCTGCATCTGTCGCTGCTGCGGTCGACTCAGGCCCTGTTCGACGCCCGCAATGGCGATATCTCGCAGACAGAGTTCAAGGCGTTCTTCAACGCGCTGGATGTCGACAACAATTTCGCCGGCCTGCGCGGCATCGGGTTCCTCGGGCTGGTCAAGACGGGTGACGAGGCGGCGCTCGAACGCGACATCCTCCACGATTTTGGCGTCAGCCATCCGATCTATCCTGGAACCACGCAGCCCTGGCGCGCGCCCATCGTGCTCTTCGAGCCGCTGGATCCGTCCAACCAGGCCAGCATCGGTTATGACATGTTCAGCGAACCGGCGCGGCGCGCGGCGATCGAGCAGGCGATGGCCGATGACCAGCAGCACGCGAGCGGGCTGGTGCAGCTGGGCCAGGGCACAGGTGCCACGCAGACCTTCCCCGGCTTCCTCGTCTTCGTGCGGCTCAACGTCGAGACTGCGCCGGAGGTCATCAACGCATCGCGATCCTCGACCGCGGGCTTTCTCTACGCCGCCTTCCGGGCCCGCGACCTGTTCCAGATCGCACTCAGCCGCGCGCCGTTGCTGCCGGTCAACACCGAGATCTATGACGGCGCGGCGGACAGCGGCAATCTCTTGTTCCGGTCGGAGACGCCGCCTGCCTCGGCCTTTGGCGATCGGCTGCTCGTCACCCGCAAGATCACGGTGGCCGGCCGCCCATGGACGGTGCTGTTCCGGCCGACCAGCGCCTTCTCGCAGCCGTCGTCGCGCGCCATCCCGATGATGCTGGGGCTGTTTGGCCTGCTCGCGGCGGGCGCCATCGCACTGGTGGCGCGTTACCAGGAGCGAGCCTATGAGGCGGCGTCACGCCTGCACGAGACGACCGAAAAAAGCCTGCTCGAAAAAGACCTGATGCTGCAGGAGATGAAGCATCGCATCAAGAATTCGATCACAAGAGTGCTGGCGATAGCGCGGCAGACGGCGTCGCGGGCGACGGACGTCAACGAGTTTTCGGCGTCTTTTTCGGCCAGGCTGCAGGCGATGGCGGCGTCCCAGGACATGCTGACGCGCTCGCGCTGGCAGAAAGCCGATCTCGCCGACCTGCTGCGCATCGAGCTTGGCCAGGTGTTCGGCAAGGATCTGCCCGAGGGATTGCTGTCGGGACCGGAGGTGCTGCTCGACGAGACCACGACGCAGGCGCTCGGCCTGACCTTCCACGAGCTGGCGACCAATGCGCTGAAATATGGCGAAGCCGGCAATTCCGCCAATTCGCTCAGGAGCGACTGGGCGCTCAAGGTCGAATGGTTGGTGGAAGGGCGCGGGCGGGAACGGACGCTGGCGCTGCACTGGCTGGAGGCCGGGAAGAAAAAAGTCGAGGCGCCGGCCGAGACCGGATTCGGCACCAAGCTGATCGACCTCAACGTCACGCGCGAACTGCGCGGCACGATCAAGCGCGATTTTCAGGCCGATGGTCTGAAGGTGGAAATCAGAATTCCGCTGACAGGCTGACGGCGAACAGTCAGGCTGACAGCAATGGCACGCCCATACGTGCAAAATCCGGAGGCCGGCGGACCGGCCTCCGGATCGAAGTTTCGACTATCGCCGAATCAGTTGCAGCGTGCCGTGTAGATCCGGCCGCGATGATCGCGATACTGGCAATAGCCATTGCGCAGGTTGCGCACCAGCAGGCCGGAACCGGCACCGACGGCCGCACCGATCAGCGCGCCCTTGCCGCCGCCGACCAGACCGCCGATACCGGCGCCAATCAAGCCGCCGCCAACCACGTCCTGTTCGGTCGAGGTGCAGCCGCTGAGAGCGGCGACCGCAACCATGGCAATAATCATCTTCCGCATAGAGTCACTCCTCACTTTGTGTCCACACTTTGGTATGCTCCAGCAGCCATTTAGCACGAAATAACGGCCTTTGCTGCTCCAATTTATTGTTGGCTAAGGTAGTCTTTTTCTGGGCGTGTTGCATTCGATGCCATGACGAGGCTGGAAATGGCAAGAGAGGCGTCGAGGCTGCCGTCGGGACGCACATTCCAGACGACCTGATCGTAGTCATCCTCAAGCGCGGGATCGACAGCAAGGCATCTGGCGACGATATGCTGCGCCTGTCCCTGCACGTCGCCCATGGCAAAGGGGCGTTCGGCGGTGCATTCGTCGGCGGTTTCGAAAATGCTCACCGGTACCTGCAACTCGCGACAATCGGTCATCGAGTTGCTGCAGCCGATGACAAGCAACAATGCGGCGATGTGTTCCATGGCGACATGTCCTCTCGCCACAACAACGGCCCATTACGGTCAAAAGTTCCTGAGCGGTCGAAGGGACATGCGAATAATGCCGGCGCTGCAAGAGGTTGACGGCACGCACTCTCGCCAGCAGGGGATTTCGGTCAGGTCAGCTGGAACAGCGCGATGAGGAGAATGGTCGAGGCCGCCGCCAGGACGATGCCCCACAGCAATGTGTGACGCGGCGAGGTAAGCGGTTCCGCGGATGCTTCTGGATCATGGAATTCGCCCATCGAAACACGGGCGGCCTGTTCCAGTCTGTTCATGTCGGCGACCGTCAAGCATTCCTCCCACACCGTACCGCGACTTGGCGGATTGCAGCGGTATCTGGGTAAAACAGCATCCGCTCCTATGGTGAACAGCCGGTTAAGGATCTTTGCTTGCAGCCGGAGCCGGATGATGTCAGGCGGGATCCACCTAAGATATGAATCCGCCTCTAAATCAGAGGGATAGCTGCTCACTGCGTCTCGAAATTGCTGTGCGGGACGACAAGACGGTATTCGAGGCGGCCGTCCGCGATGTCGAGGCTTGCGGTTCCGCTCAGGGAGGCCGGCACCACCCGCTCGAGCGCGACGCTGCCGAAACGCTTTTGACTCCCCCGGCCGCCATTGGTTCCAACGGCTTCGGCCCATGTCAGCGACAGGGCAACCTCGCCAGTGGCGGCGGCGTTGAGATTGGCGGTCACTTCGACGAATCCATCCGGCCGGGACAGGGCGCCATAGCTGACTGAGTTGACGGCAAGCTCATGCATCGCCAGGCCGATATGCAGCGCGGCATTGGGATTGAGATAGGGGTTGGCGCCCCGCAGACGAAGGCTGTGCGATGTGTTCGTCCCATAGCGGCCGACCTGGCTCGTCACCAGTTCATGAAGGGCCGCACCTCGCCAGTTGGAGGATGTCACCAGATCCTGCGAGGAGGAGAGCGACTGCAGCCGGCCCCGAAAGCGCGTGAGGAAGTCGCCGATGCCGTCTGAGTAGCGGCCAGTCTGGGTCGCGATGCTCTGAATGATCGCCAGGAGATTCTTCGAGCGGTGGCTGACCTCGCGAAGCAATGATGTCAGCGTCTGTTCACGCCGCTTCTGCTCCGTCGTTTCTACCATGGTGGTGACGACACCTTGCACGTCGCCGGCGTCGCCACGGTCGGCATCGATCCAAACCTGAAACCAGCGGACGCCGTTTTCGACAGGAACACTGATCTCAAGGCGCTCTGGGTTGCCTGTGGCGACCACATCGCGCTTGGCGGTGCTGATGCGGTCGGCCTGCGCCGTCGGCAGGATGCCATTGCCGTCGGAGTTGTCCGAAATCCAGGGCGCGCGCATGTTGCGGGCCCAGACGGTTTTCATCTCGCGATCCTGATAGAGGACGGAAATGCCGGCATTGTGCAGCGCGTGGAGAAGAGCCCGGCCTAGCTGCATGCCATTTTCCGCCGGATGCAGGGCGATGACTTCCTCGCTCCGTGCGCCGTCCGTCCTATCTGCAGTCTTGGAACGCATCGGTTGATCTGTCCACCCAACTCAGGCTGAACGGCTCACTGCGAAATGGGTTCCCAATGAAATTTCCGCGGAATCCGTCCCCTAAAACGGTCCGCCGGACGGTGTCTGTTTGAAGGACACCGTCCGGCGGTGGCTGGAAACCGTTTGAGGGGTGCGGCTTCCAGTGTTCGCTCAAGTAGGATTCGCCCTCACGCCCGTTTGAACAGGCCGGCCAGCAGCGAAATGACCAGGAAGGCGAGAAAGATGAAGAACAATATCTGCGCGATGCCAGCGGATGTGCCGGCGATGCCGCCGAAACCAAGCGCGCCGGCAATGATCGCCACGACGAGAAATACGAGCGCCCAGTAAAGCATGGTTCATCTCCTTCCGAATGCTGCAGGGAAAACGTGGGTGGGTGCGGTTTGTTCCACCCTTTGCCGAAAAAGGCGATGCTTGCAAACCGTTAGAGGCAAAGCGCCTCAAAATTCGCGACGGATGGCTCCGGTTGCCAAAAGGCCGCCCGGCGCATTGCATCGGGGCGGCCTTTGGGTTCGGCCTTTCAGGCTGGAAAGGCAGCAGCCCTACGCGGCGGCCTTGGCCTGACGGTCGAAGAACAGCGCCTGGCTGATCAGTGCCTTGACCATGTCGGGATTGAACGGCTTGGTCACCAGGAAGGCCGGTTCAGGGCGTTCGCCGGTCAGGAGGCGTTCGGGAAAAGCAGTGATGAAGATTACCGGCACCGAAGTTGACGACAGGATCTCGTTGACCGCCTCGATGCCCGAACTTCCGTCGGCGAGCTGGATGTCGGCCAGCACCATCTTGGGTCGCGTCTTGCCGAACATCGTCACCGCTTCGGCGTGCGTGCGCGCCGTTCCAACGACACGATGACCGAGGCTCTCGACCATCTCCTCTATGTCCATGGCGATCAGCGGTTCGTCCTCGATGATGAGCACATCGGTCGCCACCTGGCGGGAAATCTCGTTGCTTGCCTGGGCAAGCAGCTCGGAGAACTGCTGGTCGCCGACGTCGAGGATCTCGGCCGCCTCATCCTCGCTGAAACCTTCGACGGCAACCAGCAGGAAGGCTTGGCGCGGCAGCGGCGCGATGGCGTTGAGATTGGCGGCGGCGCGCTGTTCCCACGCCGATTGAGCCTGCTCCTGCGGCACGCGGATGGCAACGGACGTGAAGAGTTTGGCGAAAACCTTGTAGAGGGCGATACGGTCGCTCGATGCCTCGGGGAAGATGTCGACATCGGCGATGATGGCCTCAAGCATCGCAGCGACCAGCGCGTCGCCGCTCTCTTGCGATCCCGAGACAGCGCGCGAGAAGCGGCGCAGGAACGGCAGGTGCGGTGCGATGGTGGCGGATAAACTCATGATAAGACGTCTCCCTCAGTATGACGCGATTGCTTGGTTACAGGTCAAGCTGATTGCAAGCCCCGCTAATACAACGCGGGTTTTCTCAGAAAGTTCCAGCCGATATGGAACGAAAAGGCGGGAACGGCGTTTGATGTGGGGATGGGCAACCAGACGAGGGTGCCGCTTGCCTTGTGTTGAGTTGAGTCAGAGCGGCCTAGTGCTGGGAATATAAGGGCGAAATGAAGGACATGACGAAAGATATTTTGGCTGGCGCCGAGGGCAGGCGCCGGAACGGTGTCGGCGACCCGCTCGGGCCGAACTCCGAAATCGGACGCAAACTCAAACAATATTATGACGAGCTGGTCTCCGACGATGTGCCGGATCGCTTTTCCCAACTGCTCAGCCAGTTGGAACAGGCCGAACCCGCACAGAAGAAGGACTGAGCCATGGCAGCGGTCTCCCAAGGCTTCAAGACCGATCTGCTTGGGGCAATCCCGAGCTTGCGGGCCTTTGCCGTGTCGTTGACGCAGAATGCCGACAAGGCCGACGACCTCGTTCAGGAGACACTGGTCAAGGCCTGGGACAAGCATGAGAGCTTCCAGCCCGGCACCAACCTCAAGGCATGGCTTTTCACCATCCTGCGCAATGAGTTCTATTCGCAGATGCGCAAACGCGGCCGCGAGGTGCAGGACAGCGACGGCATCATGACGGCGAGGCTCGCGGTGCATCCGGCCCAGCACGGCCAGCTCGATCTCAAGGATTTTCGTGGCGCTCTCGAGCAGTTGCCGGAAGACCAGCGCGAGGCCATCATTCTCATCGGCGCATCGGGCTTCTCCTATGAAGAAGCCGCCGAAATCTGCGGTTGCGCGGTCGGAACGATCAAGAGCCGCGTCAGCAGGGCGCGTACACGCCTGCAGGAGATTCTCAAGATTTCCGGCGAGGACGAATATGGTCCCGATGCGATCTCGGCCCAGGTGACGGGGACAGCGGCGCATTGACGTGGAATCCGGGTACCTGACTCGGATCGATCTCAGTTCACCCCGGAGAGCCGCGTCCATAGGCCATCGCCACCGCTTCGACGAGATCCTCGCCTGAATAGGGTTTGGTGACCAGCCTCACGCCTGGAAAGGATGCCTTGATCTCGTCCGCATCGGAATAGCCGGAGGCGAACACGAAAGGCACGCCTGTTTCACGCAGGCCGGCGGCGAATTCGAGCGTCGAGGTGCCGCCCAGCATCAGATCGACGATGGCCGCGTCGAATTGCGTTGCGACCTTTCCGCCATCGATCTCGGCCAGGTCGCGGGCAACCACCACCTCGCCGGCCCCGTGGTCGCGGCAGAGCTGCTCGACATCCATGGCGATGAGGAATTCGTCCTCCAGGACAAGAATTCGCAATCCGTCAAGCAAATGGGGCACGGGCAATCGCTCCTTGAAACGCCGGGAGTCATGATCGCAATTCGGCGCGCTGTCATTTAAAAAAGACATGCCTTCTACTCCGGAACTCCCGACCCGGCAAAACGTTTAAAAATGCCTGCTGACCGGCAGGCTTTCGAAGAGGGGTCGAAATGCCAGGCCAGAATAGGCGCGCCTTATCCAGCCGACAGCATCCTTGCGAGAATTGTCCTTTGCGGCCATTGCCGGTTTTCAGAGAGTTCGAAAAGCAGGAACTGGCCTTCATCAGCACCTTCAAGAAGGGGGAACTGGCGGTCGACAAGGGCGCCACGGTCCTTGTGGAAGGCAGCCACAGCGCCCATCTCTACACGGTGCTGTCCGGCTGGGCTTTCCGCTACAAGCTGTTGCCGGACGGCCGCCGGCAGATCCTCAACTATCTCATGCCTGGCGATCTCATCGGCCTGCAAGGCAGCGTCATGGGGGAAATGCAGCATTCCGTCGAAGCCCTGTCGCCAATGCTGCTTTGCGTCTTCGAGCGCGACAGTCTGCACGAGCTCTACCGCAACCATCCGGGTCTCGCCTATGACATCACCTGGATCGCGTCGCGCGAAGAACGCATGCTGGACGAGAACCTGCTCAGTGTCGGCCGCCGCAGCGCGATCGAGCGCGCCGCCTATCTGATTGCCTTCATCGGCAGCCGCGCCAAGGTCGTGGGGCTGAACGGCAAGCAATCGATCCAGATTCCGATCACGCAACAACATATCGCCGACACGCTTGGCCTTTCGCTGGTTCATACCAACAAGACGATCCGCAAACTGATGGACCGCAAGCTGGTCCTCTGGCGGGATGGTGGTTGCGAGGTTGTCGATGCGGAAGGCCTCAAGCAACTCGCCGGCTGGGAAGGGCTGGGCGAGGGACGTCGCCCCCTGATCTGACGAAAGCGCCTCTCGACATAGGCGATTGGTGCGCGCGTACGTGTTTTCGGCTATCTCTTTGTTTTGACGCAACTCCCAAGGGAAAGTGCTACCCACTTTCCCGGGAAAACCGTTTCACACTTCTCCTGGAGTTGCTCTAGTTTGTCCCGATGCCGGAACCTTGAGACGCAAGGCGCGTTTGAAATCGAGCAATCACAAGGAGTTAAGCAATGGCAACCGCCGCAGGAAAGACCGCCAACGACGCGCGGGCGAATTCGGACCTCGAAGCCGACATCAGGCAGCTGAAGGCCGATATCGACAAGCTCACCAAGCAGTTGGCCAAGACCGGTGAACATGGCTATGGCACTGCCCGCCGCGCGGCCACCGAGGGCGTCGAGCAATTGCGCGCACAGGGCGAAGCCGCGTTTGACAGTCTGCGCGGCAGCGCCAAGGACATCGAGGCGCAGTTGCTGGCGAATGTCCGCGAGAAGCCGGTGACGTCGCTGGCCATCGCCGCCGGCGTCGGCTTCCTCTTCGCGCTGCTCGCGCGTCGCTAGTTCCGCCCAGATGGGACTGTTGGCATCCCTGCTCTCGGGTTTCGCCTCGGGTGAAACCGCGGCCGCCATACGTCGCGCACGTACGGCGGCCATCATCTATGCGATTGCCGCTTTGGCGGCATTCTGCGGTCTCGGCTTCCTGGTCGGGGCAGCCTATATCTGGGCCGCGGCCCGCTATGGATCGTTCGCGACAGCACTTGGTTTCGGTGTCGGTTTCCTGGTGATCGCCGGTCTCGTTCTTCTGATCCATCGGTTGATGTCCGGTGCCCGTGCCCGCCGCGAGGCAAGGCGGCGCAGCGCCGACATGAAGGCGCTCGGCATCACGGCCGCGCTCGCCGTGCTGCCGACCTTGCTCAAGGGAAAAGGTGGCCTCGGTGTCATTCTGGGGCCGGCCTTGGCGCTCGCCGCCTATGCCATCTACCGCGAGAATGTGAAGCCCGACGATCCGGATGCCGGCGAGGGGAAATAGCCCCGGCGCCCCCGCCCTGGGATCAAAGATCCGTCATTTGGACAGATCTTCCAGCGGCATCGATATTTCGGCGAAGACGCCTTCCGGCCGGAATTCGTGGGTCACTTCGCTTGAAATGACCTTGGCCAGGCTGCGGCGGATGAGGATCGAGCCGAAGCCGTGGCGCTCCGGCGGCGCGACTTCAGGACCGCCGCTTTCGCGCCAGGTCAGCACCAGGCGTCGGTTGCCCTTCCTGCCTTGTGCCTTCCAGTCGAGATCGACCTTGCCCGATGCAATCGACAGCGATCCATATTGCAGCGCGTTGCTCGCCAGTTCGTGCAAGATCAGCCCCAGGCCGACCGCCTGGTCGGGCGACAGCAAGAGATCGGCGCCGGAAATCGCGATGCGCGGCTGGTCTGCGGTATCAAAGGGCCTGATCTCGATCTGCACGAGTTCGCGGATGCCGATGCCGCGCCACTCGCGGTCGGACAAGAGGTTGTGGGCGATGCCCAGCGCCTGAAGCCGGGCGCCGAAAGCGTCGAGGAATTCGCTGGGCTGGCGGGCATGACGCACGGTCTGCGTCGCCAGCGCCTGCACGGTCGCCAGCGTGTTCTTGACGCGATGGTTGAGCTCGCGCAGCAGAAGCCTTTGCCGCTCCTCGCCGAGCTTGCGTTCGGAAATGTCGTAGTTGACGCCGAAGATCAGCGTCGGCTTGCCGTCGCCGTCGCGCTCGATGACGCGGCCGCGCGTGGCCACCCAGCGCGGCGGATGAAAGTCCTTCACCCGGTATTCGCCGAAATAGTCGTCGCTGCCGGACAGGGCATCGCGAAAGCGGGTTTCGGTCTGGTAGACGTCGCGCGGATCGATGGCGGTCAGGATGTCGCGCRCCCGCAGCCGGGTCGACCGCGGCAGGTTGAACAGTTCCGACAATCGAACGTCGCATTCGATCATGTCGGCGCGAATATCCCAGGCCCAGCTGGCGAGCGAAGCCGCATCAAGCGCAATGGCGCGGCGCTTTTCCTCGCGCGCCAGGGCTGCCTCGGCGATGGCGCCGCTGCGTGTCGCGTCCTTCAAGGTGAACAGGCTGGCGGCAAGGCCGGCCAGCGTCTTCAACTGATCGAGCTTGGCCTGCGATGGAAAGGCATGCGGCTTGCGGTCGAGCACGCACAGCGTGCCGATCCTGGCGCCCGCCACCACCATCGGTGCGCCGGCATAGAAGCGCACATGATGCTTGCCGGTGACCAGCGGGTTGGTTTTGAAGCGCGGGTCCGTCGTCGCGTCCGTCACCACCATGGGCTCGTCGCCGGCAGCGATGGCATGGGCGCAGAAGGAAATGCCGGTCGCGGTTTCGCTCTCATCGAGACCGAAGCACGACTTGAACCATTGCCGCTCGATATCGACGAGCGTGACGAGGGCCGTGGGCGCCTGCATCACGGCCGCGGCAAGGCTGGTGATGCGGTCGAAATCCGGGTCGGCCGCCGTATCCAGCATCTCCAGCCCGTGCAGCACGGCCAGCCGGTCCTCGGCATTGACCGCGAGCGACACCTCGGCCGGCAGGCTTGCCCCTATTTCCGCCTTGCTATCCACCCCAATCCCCAAAGGCCCGTGACGGTCTTCGCCGTCCTGCCGATCGGCCTGCCAAGCAGGCCTCCCGGAACCATCCTAACGAGGAACCGTTACCCGACCGTGATTTGCGGAGTGCGCCAGGCGCAAAACGAAACAAGGACCGGCCATGCCCAAGATCATTCCTCAGGACAAAGCGCGGCAGGGGCGATGGGGCTGGCACGGCCTGCGCATCCTGATCGCCGCGCTGCTTCTGGCCTTCGCGGCCTGGGGTATCGCCGAAATCTATGGCGAGGTCGCCAAGACACCGGCGACGCAGCAAGGAAGCCCCCCGAGCGGCTAGATTATCGGCCGTCATCGTTGGAGATCGCATCAGGCAGCCTTTGCTTGCGCGATGCTGGCCGGCACCAGGACATTCAGCGCGCCGGGCCGGATTTCGATCGTCGTCTCACGCTCGAGCCTGACCAGTTCGCCATCCATGACGGCTCGGAACTTCCTGCTGCCGGAATGGATCTTCAGGACGGTTCGGTCAGCCTGATGGATTTCCACATGCTCATTGTCGCGCCATCTGCCGCGCGCCACATTGAAGAGGAATTTCACCAGTTCGGCGCGCTGCTGCGCCACCGTGACATAGATGCCGAGCACGCCACCTGCAGGGTTGTCCGCATAGGGCAAGTGGCCTTCGCCGAACAGATTGTTGGTGACGCCGATGCCCGAGATGCGCGCCGTCATCTCGGCCTTGCCTATAGCAAGCGTGACGTTCATCGCCGGAGGGTTGTTGATTGTCGCCCATGCCGCCTTGGCCGAAGCCCGGATCTTGCCCAGGCGCGAGCCGAATTCCATTCCCTGGCGCAATTGCACCATCCTGGCATGCATGCCGATCGAGAATTGATGAACGAAGGGCCGGCCGTTGGCGGTGGCCATGTCGACGGCGATGATCTCGCCGTCGGCGAAGGATTTCAATGCCGCATCGAGGGATTGCGGGATTCCCAGACCGCGCGCGAACAAATTCATGGTGCCAGCCGGCAAGATGGCAAGCGCCTTTTTCTTGTCCATCAGCCTCGCGGCCGCCGCTGAAATGGTTCCGTCGCCGCCACCCGCCAGCACCACATCGACGGTGCGGCGCGAGGCAGCGTTGTCGAGACCCTCCACCACGTCCTTGCCGGCAACCACATCGATGCTCAAGGAATGTCCCGCGGCTTCCAGCGTCTGATGCATCCTGTCGGAGAAGGCGGCGAGGTCGGTGGTGCGCAAGGTGCCGCCATCCCGGTTCAGCACCGCTGCAAATTTCATGCCCCGCTCCGTTGTGTCAGTCCAAAACGGCCGGAGGAAACCAGCCGCAGGCTGAAACGTAGCAGTGCGGGAAAGGTTCCGTCGGGGCGGTGCTATTGCTGGCGTGTTCTCCCGTCACAGTGCAACTGCTCCGTGTTTTCCCGTCCGCGAAATCCACGCCAATTTTGTCGGAACAACAGCATGGTCACGACGTTGTGAACCCGTAGAGGTGCCGCGCCGGACCTTTCCGAGAACGGTCCAACCGGACGCGGCGCGCACGAAATCACACGTCAGGAGAGACCATCATGATCCGCACCCTCTTAGCCACGACCGCACTCGCAACGCTGATCGCGACGGGCGCCTTCGCGCAGACCGCGACGACTCCGGCTCCCGCCGACGCCCCTGCCGTTCAGGAGCCGGCCGCAGCCGCTCCGGTGCAACGCGCCGAAGGCAGCATCGTCACCAACATCATCGGCGAATCCGTCTATAACGGCACCGGCGACGATGCCGAGAACATCGGCAAGGTGACCGATGTCGTCTTCGACAAGGACGGCATGGCCAAATCCGTCGTCATCGGCGTCGGCGGCTTTCTGGGCGTCGGGGCGAAGAATGTCGCCTTCGATTACGACAAGCTGCAATGGGCCGAGAAGAACGGCGACCGCTGGCTGGTTGCCCAGACAAGCAAGGATGAACTGACGGCGCATCCGGAATTCGACAGCAAGCCTTATGGGCCCGCGCCGGCACCTGCCGCTTCGACGGATGCTGCAGCGCCCACGGCACCCGCGGCCACGGATACCGCGCAAGCGCCTGCCGCCGTTCCGGCCGAGCCTGTGAAGCGTGCTGATGGCAATCTTGCCACCAACATCATTGGCGAGACCGTCTACAACGGCACCGGCGACGATGCGCAGAACATCGGCAGCGTCAACGACATCGTGCTGAGCAAGGAGGGCAAGGCGCAATCCCTGGTCATTGGCGTTGGCGGCTTCCTTGGCCTCGGCGCCAAGAATGTCACCTATGATTTCAACAAGGCTCAGTGGGCCGAGAAGAACGGCGACCGCTGGCTGGTGGCCCAGACCACCAAGGAAGAGCTGCAGGCGCAGCCTGATTTCAACCGCAAAGCCTATGATCCGGTGCCGGCGACGACGGCATCCAATGAGCCGGCGGCAACAGCTCCGGCCGAGACAACGGCTCCTGCCGCGGCCCCAACGGATAAGACGGCCCAGGCACCGGCGGCCACCGCTCCTGACCAGACAAAGACGGCAGCCATCGACAAGTCGACGCTGACCGAGATGCCGATGGGAGAAATCAGAGGTGAAGACCTGAAGGGCGCGACGGTCTATGGCGCCAATGACGCCAAGGTCGGGGAGATCGGCGATGTCGTGCTGACATCCGACAAGAAGACCGATGCAGTGATCGTCAATGTCGGAGGCTTTCTCGGCATTGGCGAGAAGGAAGTGGCGGTTGGCCTGGATAATCTGAAGTTCATGACCGACAAGGACGGCAAGAAGTATCTCTACACGTCCTTCACCAAGGAACAACTCGAGGCGCAGCCCGCCTATGACAAGGGCAGCTATGCCGAGAAGCGCGACCAGCAGCGGTTGATTGTGAAGTAGAGCAGTAGGGCAGTAGGGCAGTAGGGCAGTAGGGCAGTAGGGCAGTAGGGCAGTAGGGTGTGCGGCGTCGATGCCGGCATATCCAAACATACTGCCTTACTGCCCTACTCCCTTGTTGCCTTACTCACATGTCCCACCACGCCGGTTTCCGTCAACTCCGCCAGCGCCAGTGACTGGTCGAGGTGCTCGGCTCGCCAGCCCAGCAGCCGCTCGGCGAATTCCAGACGAATGGACAGATGCGCGGGGCTGGTGGCGAGGTTGGTCAGTTCACCAGGGTCCGTCTCGACGTTGAAAAGCAAAGGCGGCAAGGCGCCGCCAAAATGCACGTATTTGAATTTCTTTGTGCGGATGACAGCCAGGTTGCACTGGCGCGAGGCGATGCCGAAATGCGCCTCGGCCTCGCCGTCGGCGATAGAGCGGAAATCGAACTCCCAATGCGCGGCGTCGCGCCAGACGGCGGGGGTTCCGCCGCTCAGGAATGGTTTGAGCGACCATCCGTCGAGATGCGATTCGGGGGCCTCGCCAAGCAGATCTATAAGCGTGGGCAGGATGTCCACCGCTTCGGTGAAACGATCCACCGTGCTGCCGGCAGCCTTGCCATGCCGCGGATCGCGGATGATCAACGGGATGTGGTAGCTGCCGTCGAAGTAGCCGCCCTTGCCCAACATGAAATGGTCGCCCATCATCTCGGCATGGTCCGAGGTGAGAACGATGATGGTGTCGTCCCACGCGCCTGAAAGCTTGAGCGCCTGCCATATCCGACCGAGTTGTGCGTCGACCTCCGAGATCATGCCGTAATAAATCGCCCGGATGCGGCGGAAATCATCCTCGCTCCAATCGTGCACCTTGCCCGTCGCGCCGGGGCGGAACTTCGCGCGTCTCTGCCGGCTGAGATCATAGGCGATATAGGGATGGCTCTGGGCTTCGGCTCGCCAGCTCTCGGCGCGATGAAAGACCGGGCCGTCAGCCGGATCGTACAGCGTGTTGTAGGGCTCCGGTACGATGAAGGGCGGGTGCGGGCTGATGAAGGAGAGATGCGCGAACCAGGGCATGGCCTGCTCCTGTTCGCCGAGCCAGCGGATGAACTCACCGGCAAGGAAGGCCGCCGGCGTCTGGTCTTTCGAATAGATTGGCGGCGCCTCTGTCACTGCGTCTGCGGTGTCTTCATCGCCTACGGGGCGATGGATGTCCGGAGATCCGGCGCTGGCATCGATGCCTTGCTGCTTCAGCCAGGACAGCCACTGTTTCTGATGCTCCGGCAGCAATTGCCGCACCGTGAATCCGGGCAGCACGCCTTCATAGCTTTTCAGCCTTGGGTCGCGGGGGGCCAGCGGGCGCGGATCGAGCGACACGTCGGTGTAGCCGAACAGCGTCGGATCGTAGCCGATGCTGCGCGCATGCTGCGCGATATTGCCGTGACGGGCGTCCAGCGGTGAGCCGTTGCGGCAGACGCGGTTGTTCATCTGGTAGAGACCGGTGTAGAGGCACGCGCGGGCTGGAGAGCACGGCGCCGCACCGCCATAGTGCTGCCTGAACAGCACGCCCTCGGCGGCCAGCGCGTCGGCATTCGGCGTCTTCAGCACGGGATGGCCGGCAGCCGACAGGCAATCGCCGCGCCACTGGTCGCAGGTGATCAGGAGAACGTTCGGGCGTCTGGCTTTTCCTGTCACTCGCTGTACCTTTCGCTGGCTCGTCGAATGCCATTCATGGAACCGATTTCCAGCAACGGCGCAAGACCACCCCTGTTAGTCGATTGGTGAACAAAATTCTTTCCATCGTTCACTTTTACAGCACAGTCCATTCTGTGTTTGGCGCCTTTGCCGCAAGCGGTCGTGTCCTCATATTGGCGTGGACAGCGGCGAGGGCCGCACAAACAACAAGGGAAGGAGCAAGACAATGCTCGACCAGATCAAGGGCCTGCATCACGTCACCTCGATGGCCAGGGATGCCCGCCAGAACAATGACTTCTTCACCCACAAGCTCGGCCTGCGTCGGGTCAAGAAGACCGTCAATTTCGACGCGCCCGACGTCTACCACCTCTATTATGGCGACGAGGCCGGCACCCCCGGTTCGGTGATGACCTATTTTCCGTTTCCCAACATCGGCAAGGGCCGTCCCGGGGTCGGCGAAGTCGGCACGACGGTCTACTCCGTGCCGGAAGGCACGCTCGCCTATTGGGAAAAGCGCTTTGCTGACGAAGGCGTGAGCGGCGTTTCCCGCGAGGAGAGTTTCGGTGAGAAGCGGCTCAGGTTTGCCGGCCCCGATGGCGACGGTTTCGCGCTTGTCGAGGACAAGGCCGACGGCAGGGCGCCGTGGGCCAAAGGCGGCATTCCGACCGACGAGGCGATCCGCGGCTTTCACTCGGTTTCGCTCAGGCTGAAGGATGGCGGCGCCACCGAGGAACTGTTGAAATTCATGGGCTACGAGGAAGTCGACAAGTCAGGCAATGTCAGGCGGCTCGCTGTGAAGAACGGCAATGGCGCCGATGTCGTCGATATCGAATCGCTGCCGACCACGGCCTTCGCCGATCTCGGCGCCGGTTCCGTCCACCATGTCGCCTTCGCCGTCGAGAACCGAGCCAAGCAGCTCGAAGTGCGCAAGGCGTTGATGGACACGGGCTATGGGGTGACGCCGGTGATCGACCGTGACTACTTCTGGGCGATCTATTTCCGCACGCCGGGCGGCGTGCTGTTCGAAGTCGCCACCAACGAGCCGGGCTTCGACAGGGATGAGGACACCGCGCATCTGGGCGAAGCGCTGAAGCTGCCGACGCAGCACCAGCATTTGCGGCCCTATCTCGAACAGCATCTGCAGAAGCTGGAAGGCTGAGGTCATGAGCAAGGACGCTTACATCCACAAGGTGCTGCCCGGTTCGCCGGGCGGCCCCATGCTTTTCGTCTTTCACGGCACCGGCGGCGACGAGAGCCAGCTTCTCTCGCCGGGACGCGATCTCGTGCCCCAGGCCACCATCATCTCGCCGCGCGGCGATGTGTCCGAGTATGGCGCTGCACGCTTCTTTCGTCGCACCGGCGAGGGCGTCTACGACATGGACGACCTGGCGCGGGGGACGAGCAAGATGGCTGAATTCGTCAAGGCACATGTCGAGGCGGCGAAACCCTCGGCTGTGCTTGGCCTCGGCTATTCCAACGGCGCCAACATTTTGGCGTCCGTGGTGTTCGCCGAGCCCGCGCTGTTCGACGCCACGGTGCTGATGCATCCGCTGATCCCGTTCGAACCGGAGGTCAAGGGCAGCCTCGCCGGTCGCCACATGCTGCTGACCGCCGGCAAGCGCGATCCGATCTGCCCGCCGAACCTGACGACGCGGCTCGAGGCCTATTTGCGTGCCGACGGCGCCGATGTCACAGTGGAATGGCACGAAGGCGGGCACGAGGTGCGGCCAAATGAAATCGAAGCGGCCCGGCGGCTTTTTGCCGGCGTCGCCTAGGGAGTTTAGACATGCCCGACCAACTGCCTGAAATCGAACTGGAAGACCGCGGCTCCAAGGGTCGCTACGTGCTGCGTGGACCCGGCGGCGCCGAGGCCGAGATGACCTTCACCAAGATCGGCGAACACCAGATCATCATCGACCACACCGAAGTGCCGGACGCGTTTCGCGGCCAGGGCGCCGGGCTTCGGCTCGTCACCCGCGCCGTCGAGGATGCGCGCGCGGCGGGCAAGAAGATCATCCCGCTTTGCCCGTTCGCCAATGCCCAGTTCCGCCGCCACCCGGAATGGGCTGACGTGCTGAAGCAATAAGGGGAGCGCAGGCACGTCATCGATAGGCAGCGGGGGGATAGAGGGGCAGTCCCCGCTGCCGGTTGGCTTTGTCATTTGCCGCGACCAGATATCTTGCCTAGATATGATGTCTCGCCGTGCCGACAAACGAACTGAATGATCCCCTGATGACCGAAACCGACCTCGTCCCCGTCTTTGACGGCCACAACGATACGCTGCTCAGGCTGTATCAGTCGAAGGACAGGGACGTCGAAAAGCTGTTCGTCGAAGGCAAGACGGGCGGCCATATCGACCTGCCGCGCGCCAAGGCGGGCGGCTTTGCCGGCGGCATGTTCGCGATCTTTCCGCCGCCGGTCGAGAAAGCCAGGCGCAGCGCCGTGCCCCTGGCGCCGAGCGACAGCGAGCCGCTGCCGCCGGAGGTGCCGCGCGCCGATGCGCTCAACTCGACGATCGCGATGGCCTCGATCCTGTTCAGGCTGGAGCGGGCCGGGGCCTTGGCCGTCTGCCGCACCGCCGGCGACATACACAACGCCATGGCCAAAGGCACGATCGCCGCGGTGTTCCACATCGAGGGCGTCGAGGCGATCGATCCCGAACTGACCATGCTCGACGTGTTGCATGCCGCCGGCCTGCGCTCGCTCGGCATCGTCTGGAGCCGGCCAAATGCCTTCGGCCACGGCGTGCCGTTCCGCTTTCCGTCCTCCCCGGATACCGGCCCGGGGCTGACCGATGCCGGCAAGGCGCTGGTCAAGGCCTGCAACGAGCTGAAGATCATGATCGACCTCTCGCATCTCAACGAGAAGGGTTTTCGCGACGTCGCCGGTCTCAGCGACGCGCCGCTGGTCGCCACCCACTCCAACGTGCATGCGCTCTGCACCCATTCGCGCAATCTCACCGACTGGCAGCTCGGCGCCATACGCGAGTCCGGCGGCATGGTCGGGCTCAACTTCGCCACCGGCTTCCTGCGCGAGGACGGCCGCATGAATGCCGACACCAGCCTCGACATCATGGTGCGTCATGTCGATTCCCTGCTGCAGGCGCTGGGTGAGGACGGCGTCGGCCTCGGCTCCGATTTCGACGGCGCCATGATCCCGGCCGTCATCGGCGACGTCGCCGGCCTGCCGAAGCTGATCGATGCGCTGGCCGCGCGTGGTTTCGGCCGTGCCCTGATCGAGAAGATCGCTTACCGCAACTGGCTGAGCATGCTCGAGCGCACGATAGGCTGAAGGCTACCGATCGAAGTCCATGCGCTTCAGCCAATCCTTGCCGACGCCGCGATCCCTGATGATCGGCAGCGGGTTCTCGGAATCCAGCCGCGCGCAGATGCGGTAGACTTCGAGTGTCTCGGCGCTCATCTCGCCGCGCTTGTAGAAGAACATGGCGGCGGCATAGCGCGTGCGTCCGGACCATTTTTCGCCGAGCGGCGTGTTGACCAGTTCCCACTGCTCTGCGGCCTCCAGCTCTGCGTCGTCGGCCATGGTCAGAAATCCGCCGGCGGATTGGCGGTGCGGCGATCGAGCTTGATGAAGGGCCGCGCCACCACCTTGGCCCGTTTCATCAGCTTCTGATATTGCAGCTCGCGCATGGCGTAGATCTCGACCCACAGGTCTTCCACGACGGTATCACCATAGGGCCGCGCCAGCGAAGCGATGGCGATGTTGCGCTTGGCCATTGGCGACCACATGGAGGCGCTGACCAGGCCGACCTCCTGATGCTTCTTGTGATAGACGATGGCGTGTTCGGCGGGGATGTTGCCTTCGATCTCCAGCCCGACCAGCACGTGGCGCAGCCTGCGCTTGGCGCGGGCCTCGAGGATGGCGCGGCGGCCGTTGAAATGGCCCTTTTCCGGATCGATCATGAAGCCGAGGCCGATCTCGTCAGGCCTGCGCAAGCGGTCGGCGCGGATGGCGTGCTCGGCGGTCGTGAAATCGGCATTGGCAACGATCAGCCCGGCCTCCAGCCGCGCGCGGTTGAGCGCGGTGTAGCCGATGGCCCGGATGCCGCGCAGTTCGCCGGCCGCCATCAACCGGTCCCACAGGCCTAGCGCCTTGTCGGCCGGCATGAACAGTTCGTAGCCGAGATCGCCGGTGAAACCGGTGCGCGAGATGGTGACGGTTGCGCCGTCATGCGGGAAATCGGCAAGGTCGAAAACCTTGAGCTTCTCGACGCCGGCAAAGCCCGCATCGCGCAGCACGGCAAAGGAGGTCGGCCCTTGCAGTGCCAGCCCAGCGATAGCCTCGGTCTCTTCCTCGACAGTCACGTCGAATCCGATTGCGCTGTCGAGCAGCCAAGGCAGATGGCGCTCCTGCGAACAGAGGCGAAAGCGTGTCGGCGAGAGGCGAAACAGTGTGCCGTCGTCGAGGACAAAACCTTCGTCGTCGCACCACGCCGTGTAATGGACGCGGCCGGGTTGGAGTTTGGTGACGTCGCGCAAGGTGACGCGATCGAGCAAGGCTTCGGCGTCCGGCCCTTCTATCCGGTATTTGGTCATCGGTGAGATGTCGAACAAAGCCGCCTGGCTGCGAATGGCGAAATATTCCAGCTCCTCGTCCCACAGCGAATGCGGCGCGCGGTAGCCGGCCCAATTGTACCAGTCCTGGGTCTTTGCCAGCGCGTCGAGGCGCGGCTGGAAGGGCGTGCCGAGGCGCAGCGTGCGGAAATGGGATTGCGCGGCGATGCGGGCGGAAACGGCCGCGTCTTCTGTCTTCGAAGCGGGCTTCTTCCTGGTTGCCTGGGCCATGGCCTATCCCTTCATCGCAATGATGCGCCGCGCGGCGTTGAGGCCGGGAGCGCCGGAGACACCGCCGCCGGGGTGCGAGCCGGCGCCGGCCAGGAACAGCCCTTCGAGCGGCGTGTCGTAGCCCGACCAGCCTGAAATGGGCCGCGAGACCAGCATCTGGTCGGCCTGCAATTCGCCATGGTGCCAGTGGCCGCCGGGCATGCCGTAGCGCGCCTCGATATCGGCCGGCGTCAGAAGCTCCGCATGGACGACGCTCTTGCCGATGCCGGGCGCGTAAGCCTCGAGCTGCGCCATGACTGCCTCGAGGAATTTCGGCTTGCCGGTAGCCCAGCCTTCCCTGAGCGCGTAGGGCGCGTATTGCACCACCGCCGACAGAACGCAGGCGCCATCAGGCGCGAGCGATGGATCGGCGAGGCTGGGCAGGGTGATTTCCATCACCGGTTCGGGTGAGAATTCGCCATACTTGCATGGGTTGAAGGCACGCTCGACATGATCGGGCGAGGGCGCGATGACCAGCCGACCCTTGTGAGCGGCGGCATCGGCACCGGTGAATTGCGGCGGCCGGTCGAGCGCCAGATGAAGCTTGGCGGCGTCGCCTTTCATGCGGATGTTTTTCACCTTGCGGAGGAAGCCGGTGTCGATTTCGCGTGGCCCGACAAGGTCGAGGAAGGTGGTCGCCGGATTGATGGCCGAGACAATGGTCCTGGCGCGCAGATCCTCGCCCGTGTCGAGCGCGACGCCGATGGCGCGGCCTTTCTCGACGATGATTTTGGCTGCGGCAGCCGATGTGCGGATGGTGGCGCCGGTCTTTTCCGCCGAGGCGCGGATGGCGGCGATGACGGCGCCCATGCCGCCTCGCGGCAGGACCTGAGCACCGGCCGCTCCGCCGGTCTCGCCGGCGAGGCGATAGTAAAGGCCGAGCAACGAGGTCGGCGAGCGCGGGCCGAGATGACTGCCGAGCGTCGCGTCGAAGGCGAGCAGGCCTTTCAGCCGGTCATCCCTGAGCTGTTCGTCGAGCAGGTCGGCGACGTTCATCAAGAGCACGCGCAGGAAGTCGCGCATGTCCTCCTTGCCGAGCTTCTTCAGCGCCAGCGCGGTCTGGCCGAGCGAAGCGGTCTCCAGCAGCGACATGCCGGCGAGATCGGGTGGGCGGCGCGAAAGGAAGGGTTTCAGGATGCCGGCATAGCGCAGCAGCTGCGCACGCAGTTCCTTCCAGGCCGACTGTTCCGAAGTGCTGGCGCCGGTCAGCGCCTCGCCATAGGCGCCATGCAGCATCAGCGCCGGGCCGTCTTTCGACAGCGCCACCGACGGCAGGAAGTCGGCGCGGGTAAATTGCAGCCCATGCTTCTCCAACTCCAGCGTCTTCACCACATCGGGATGCAGGCGGTTCAACAGATGAGCGACCGACGAGGCGCGAAAGCCCGGGGCGAATTCCTCGGTGCGCGCGGCGCCGCCGACTTCGTTGCCTGCCTCCAGCACCAGCACCTTGCGGCCGGCTTTGGCCAGCGTGGCGGCGGCGACGAGGCCGTTGTGGCCACCGCCGATGACGATTGCATCAAATGACGTCATGGGCCGGGCTCATATGCGAGGTGGATTTGGCGAGATCGCGCAGGATTTCGGCGGCGGCATTGCGGCCGGGCGCGCCCATGACGCCGCCGCCTGGGTGGGTCGAGGAGCCGCACATATAGAGGCCGCCGACCGGCGAACGGTATTGCGCGTAGCCCGGCACCGGGCGGTTGAACAGAAGCTGGTCGAAGGTGAGTTCGCCCTGAAAGATATTGCCTTCGGTGAGCCCGACCTCTGCCTCGATCTCGCGCGGCGTGCGCACCTCCATATGGACGATGCGATCGCGGAAGCCGGGCGAGTACTCGGCGATTTGTGCAATCACGCTTTCGGCGAAACCGTCGCGGTCGGCATCGGTCCATTCGCGGCCGTTCACCTTGGGCGGCGCGTATTGCACGAAGCAGCTCATGAAGTGCTTGCCGGGCGGCGCCATGGTCGGATCGAGCGTCGTCGGGATGACCATGTCGAGGAACGGATCGGCCGACCAGCGCCCGGCCTTCCAGTCGTCATAGGCGCGTTCCATGCGCTCCATCGAATCGGTGAAGTGCATGTCGCCGCGATAGACCGGCGAGTCCTTCGGCAGTGCGGGGAATTCCGGCAGCGAATCGAGTGCGATGTTGACCTTACCGGAGGAGCCGCGGATCTTGAAGTTCTTGACCCGGCGCAGGAAAATGTCGGGCAATTCCTTTTCCTCGACCAGCTTCAGGAAGGTTCGCTTCACGTCGGCATTGGAGACGACGAGCTTGCCGTAGACTTCCTCGCCGCCGGCCAGCACCACGCCCTTAGCCTTGCCTCTGGCAACCAGCACATGGTCGACCTCGGCGCCGGTGCGGATGGTGCCGCCCGAGGCCTTGAACGACGCGGCCAGCGCCTTGGTGACCGCGCCCATGCCGCCGCGCGCATAGCCCCAGGCGCCGACCGAGCCGTCGACCTCGCCCATATAGTGGTGCAAGAGCACATAGGCCGTGCCGGGCGACATCGGCCCGAGCGCGGTGCCGATGATGCCGGACAGAGCGAAATTGGCCTTGATGACATCGGTCTCGAAATATTCGTCGAGGAAGTCCGAGATCGACATGGTCCAGAAGCGCAGCGTCAGCGCCATTTCCTGAGCCGACAGGCCGGCGAATTTCTTGCCGAGGTAGAGAAGCTCGCCGAGATCGCGCGGCTTGAGACTGGTCGGGTCGGGCGCGGTGCGCATCAAAAGCGGCTGGATAAAGCGGCACTGCCGCGTCACGTCGCGGGCGTAGCGGTCATAGGCCTCGGCGTCGCGCCTGGAGAAGCGGGCGAATTCGCGGCGGTGCGCGTCATGGTCGCGGTAGTTGGCGAGGTAGTCGCCATCCCTGGTGAACACCGCGCCGCCCTCATAGGAAATGACCTGCAGGCCGAAGCGCGGCAGTTCGAGGTCGCGCATGATTTCGGGGCGAAACAGCGAGCAGACATAGGAGCAGTTGGAATAGAGGAAGCCCGGCGTCAGCTCGCGGCTGGTGGCCGCGCCGCCGACCCATTCGTTCTTCTCCACCACCAGCACGTCGAGCCCGGCGCGCTGCAGATAGCAGGCATTGACCAGGCCGTTGTGGCCGCCGCCGATGATGATCGCGTCCCATGCCTTCATTGTGGCCCAGTCTCTTTGTTTCCACGCAATTCCGAAGGGACCGCGCCGCGCGCTTTTCCTGGAATTGCTCTGTGCGACCCGCTGTTCATTTTGCGTGATCTGTTCCCGAATGCGCGGAATTTGGCACGGCATCGGTCATTCTGTCCAGCCATTCTGAATGAATGTTCAACAAATGATATTGCGTTTTCCCCGACATGCGCTAGGCTTTGCGGCGTTCGAACTGAGCATTCGCCGATTGGGGATCGAGGGCTGATGATCGAAACGGCAGATGCCGAGTATGACGACACCGCCATCCGCTTCCTCGAGGCGCTGTGGGGCGAAGGCTACCTGTCGCCGGGCGGGCCCGAAGAGGTCGACCGGGTGGTCGAAGGGCTTTCGCTCGAGGGCAGGACGGTCCTCGATATCGGCTGCGGTTCCGGCGGCATCATCCTGCATCTGGTCGAGCGCCATGGCGTGGCGCATGCCACCGGCTTCGATGTCGAGCAGCCGGTGATCGAGGCAGCCAGAGGGCGCGCCGCCGCGCGTGGGCTCTCGGACCATGTCGAATTCATCCAGGCGCCGCCCGGACCGTTGCCTTTCGCCGATCGCTCCTTCGATGTCGTCTTTTCCAAGGATGCGCTGCTGCACGTGCCCGACAAGGACCGCCTGTTCGCCGAAATCTTTCGCGTGCTGAAGCCGGGTGGCGTCTTTGCCGCCTCCAACTGGATGATCGGGCATGACGGTGAACCGTCACCCGAGATGAAGGCCTATGTCGCCGCCGAGGGGCTGTCCTTCGCCATGGCCTCGCCGGCGCGCTATGCGCAGGCGATGCGCCGGGCGGGCTTTGCCGACATCACCGTGCGCGACCGCAATCCCTGGTACCGGGAGGTGGCGCGCGGGGAACTCGCGCGGCTCAAGGGACCGCTCTACACCCGAGCCGCGGCAGCGGTCGGCGCGGCCTATGTCGACAAGAACATCAAGACCTGGGAGGCCATGCAGAAGGTGCTTGACAGCGGCGAGCACCGTCCCACTCATCTGCGCGGTTGGAGGCCGGTTGGATAGCCGGCGATGCTGGAGACCGTCACACCCATGAAGACTTCCGAGGCCAGGGACATTCCCGCCGAAACGGCGCAAAAGGGCGATGCCGAAAAGCGTGGCCGCAAGGCTTCGAAGGAGGTGCGCCAGCTGCAGTTGATCGAGGCGACGATCGACTCGCTGGCCAAGCGCGGCTACGCCGAGACGACGATGGCCGATGTCGCCGATGGCGCTGGCCTCTCGCGGGGCATCGTCAACTTCCATTTCGAGAGCAAGGAAAAGCTGCTGATCGCGACGCTGCAGCACATGTATGACGAGTATTCGGCGCATTGGCGCGCCTCCCTGCAGAAGGCTGGCGACGATCCGGCGCGGCAGCTGCAGCAACTGGTGTGGGCCGACTTCGACCGCTCGATCTGCAACAAGCGCAAGCTCGCCGCCTGGCTGGCCTTCTGGGGCGAGGCCAAGTCGCGGCCGACCTATCAGGCGCTGAGCAGTTCGCGCGACAATTATTACCAGCAGGTCTTCATCGATCTCTGCGCGACGCTCAAGCAGAGCGGCTCGTATGCCTATGAGCCGCAGGTGATGGCGCTGGCGCTGTCGGCCATGCTGGAGGGGCTGTGGCTGCGGCTGATGATGGGCACCGAGGACACGACGCGCGAAACAGCCTTGCAGGCGGCCAACGCTTTCTTGGCCGCTGCCTTCCCGAAGCACTACGGTTAGCAACAGCCGGCCGCCAAGACCGGCAAGACCAAAAGAGGATGGAACAGCATGAAGAACCTTAGCCGACGCCTGACATTGACATTGGCGCTGGGCGGCGCACTCGCGGCTTTGGCGGCAGCGTTCGCCGTCGCCGCCGACAAGGACCTGATCGTGTTCGACTGGTCCGGCTATGAGGACCCGAGCTTCCATCCGAAATATGTCGAGAAAAACGGCGATTCACCGACCTTCGCCTTCTTCGGCGACGAGGACGAGGCGTTCGAGAAAGTGCGCTCGGGCTTCAAGGCCGATCTCGGCCACCCCTGCTCGCAAAGCGTGACGAAGTGGCGCGAGGCAGGCCTGCTGCAGCCGCTCGACACGTCGAAGATCACAGGCTGGAAAGACCTCAATCCCGGCATCATGGCAATGAAGAATCTCGCCACGACCGATGACGGCAAGGCTTGGTTCATGCCGTGGGACTGGGGCAACACGCAGCTCACCTATAACTCCTCCAAGATCGACGCCAAGGACGTGCAGTCGCTGAAGGCGTTCGCCGATCCGAAGTTCAAAGGCCGGGTGTCGATCGGCGACAATGTCGACGACGCCTATGCGCTGGCAAGCCTTGCCATCGGCCTGAGGGATTGGACCAAGATGACGGACGACCAGTTCAAGCAGGCCTCCGACTTCCTGCGCCAGGTGCACAAGAACGTCCGCTCCTACTGGACCGACACCACCGATATCGTGCAGCTGTTGAGCGGTGGCGAGGTCGACCTCGCCTGGGCCTGGAACGACGCGACGGTTCAGTCCGTCAAGGCGGGCGTGCCGATCAAGTCGGTAAAGGATACCAATGAAGGCATCTCGACCTGGGTCTGCGGCTATGTGTTGTTCAAGGATGCGCCCGGCAATGTCGACAAGGCCTATGATTATCTGAACGCCGTCAACGATCCGGAGACCGCCAAGGTGCTGGTCAAGGACTGGGGCTATGGCCAGGCCAACGCCAAGGGCATGGCCGGCGTCGACCCGGCGATCCTGAAGGAAAAGGGCTATGACGACGTGCAGAAATTCGTCGACAAGACGCTCTTCCAGTCGCCGCTGCCGTCCGATCTGAAGCTGAAGATGATCGCCGAATTCGAGAAGATCAAAGCCGGGTACTGATCTCGTCTCGACGTCCCGTCCGACGCCGATATGGCGGGCGGACGGGCCTCGCCAAAGCGGGTGATTTCTCCTAACCTCGCAGCAGCTTTTTCGCGATGGGGGAGTTTCGCCATGACGCCAATGCTACGCCGCCTGGCGCTTGCCGCCGCCTGCACGATCGGCGCCGGCGCGGCCTATGCCTGGGCGGAAGGCGGCGGCGATCTCGTGGTGTTCGACTGGTCCGGCTACGAGGACCCGCTGCTGCATCCCGCCTACACCGCCAAAAATGGCGCCGAGCCGACCTTCGCCTTCTTCGGCGACGAGGACGAAGCCTTCGAGAAGATGCGGGCGGGCTTCAAGGCCGACATCGCGCACCCCTGTTCGCAAAGCGTGGCGAAATGGCGTGACGCGGGCCTGCTGCAGCCGCTCGACACGTCGAAGATCACAGGCTGGAAAGACCTCAATCCTGGCATCATGGCGATGAAGAACCTCACCACCACGGCCGACGGCAAGGCTTGGTTCATGCCGTTCGACTGGGGCAACACGGCGCTGCTCTACCGCACCGACAATGTGACGGCGGACGAGGCGAAGTCGCTGCGGATTCTGGCCGATCCGAAATTCAAGGGCCGGGTCACCATCGGCGACAATGTCGACGATGCCTACGCGCTGGCGAGCCTGGTCATCGGCCTGAAGGACTGGACCAAGATGACCGACGCGCAATTCAAGGAAGCGTCGGATTTCCTGCGCCAGGTGCACAAGAATGTCCGTCTCTATTGGACCGATTCGAGCGATATCGACCAGGCGTTTTCCGGCAATGAGGTCGACCTTGCCTGGGGCTGGGGCCAGACGCTGATCGCGATGAGCGGGCAAGGCGTTCCCGTCGCCATGAACCGCGATACCAAAGAAGGCATGTCGACCTGGGTGTGCGGGTACGTGCTGATGAAGGACGCGCCGGGCAAGCTCGACCAGGCCTATGATTTCCTGAACGCGGTCAACGCGCCGGACATTTCCAAATACATGGTCACGACGTTCGGCTACGGCCATGGCAACAGTGCCGGCATGGCCGCGATCGACCACAAGGTGCTGGCCGAGCGCGGCTTCGACGACATCGACAAGTTCCTCGACAAGACGCTGTTCCAGCAGCCGGTCGCGCCCGAACTGAAGAAGCGCATGGTCGACGAGTTCGAGAAGATCAAGGCCGGATATTGAACGATAAAACCCAGAGAACCGACGTCGTCATCGTCGGTGCCGGCTTCACCGGCCTGTCGGCGGCGCTTGAACTGAAGCAGGCCGGCATCGATTTCCTGTTGCTTGAAGCGCGCGACCGCGTCGGCGGGAGGGTCGAGGCGATCCGCAACGGACTTGGCGAGCGCATCGACAGCGGCGGCCAGTTCCTGTGCGAGGACATGCCGGAAGTGATGGCGCTGGCGAAGGCGCGCGGCAAGACCTTCGTAGAAACCTTTGTCGAGGGTGATTTCGTCACGCATCCGCCGATGCCGGCCAAGGACGCCAAGCAAACCTATCACGGCGCGATGGCGATCCGCGAGCGCATGAACGGCATCGAGCCGGACGACCCCTTGATAGAAGGCATGAGCGTCGCGGCCTGGCTGGAACAGCAGCATGATCCCATCGATGCCAAGACCGCCTTCCGCTCGATGATCGAAGGCCTGTGGTGCCTGCCGATGGACAAGGTGCCGCTCTGGCACCTGATCGACAATGACCGGCGCATCACCAACGAGGTGCCGGAGCTGCAATATTTCCTGCGCGAGACGATGGAGTCGCTGGCCGAGGATCTGGCTGGTGACCTCGGCCACCGGGTCCGGCTCGGCGAAGCGGTCACGCGCGTCGAGCATGGGCAGCAAGGCGTTCGTGCCGTCACGGGCAGTGGCGTGATCGAAGCCCGCCAGCTGCTGGTCGCGCTGCCGCCGGCGACGGCCGCCAAGCTCGATTTCGCGCCGACCTTGCCGGCGATACTCGCGAAGGCGCTTGGCGTCTGGGAAAGCGGCGCGGTGATCAAGATCCTGGTGCGCTATCCCCGGCCGTTCTGGCGCGAGCGGGGCTTGAGCGGCATGGTGATGTGGCGCGATCTGCCGGGGCTGTTTGCCTGCGACGCCAGCAAGGACGCGGAGCATGCCGCGCTCGTCGTCTTCGTCGGCGGGCCGCTGGCGTTGCGATGGCGTGCGCTCAGCGATGCCTCGTTGCGCGCGGAAGTGACGGCAAGGCTGGTGGCTGCTCTTGGTCCGGGCGCAGGCGACAGTGTCGATTTCAGCCAGCGCGACTGGATCCATGACCGCTGGAGCGGCGGCGCCTACAGCGACCTCATCGTCGATGCGATGGCGAGGGACGCCGAGAGGGCGATTCTTGCAGGTGCGCCGCCGGTGCATTTCGCCGCTTCGGAACTGTCGCCGTCATTTCCCGGCTATGTCGAAGGCGCGATCGTCGCCGGGCGCATCGCGGCGAGAAAGATAATCGCTGTGCTTCAGTCGCCCATCGCCACCAGGGCCTCGGGATCGTAGGCGAGGCGGATCGGGGTGCCGACCGGAATGTCGTCGGCGCCGAAATCGTTGGTTTCGGTCACCGACAGCGGCCTTTCGAGCCCCGGTATCTCGACGATCAGATGGGTGATCTCGCCGAAATAGTGGCGTTCGACCACCTTGCCGGCGACCTCGAATTTTGCCGTGGCATTGTCCCACAGCACGCGCAGACGTTCTGGCCGTATGCCGAGCGTCGCCGCGCCGCCATTGCGTACGAAGGCCTTCGGCTTGTCGGTCTTGACGCGGCCGAAGCCGAGCGTGTCGACAATCAATGAGGCGCCGCTCTCCTCGACGATCTCGGCCTTGACGAAGTTCATGCCGCCGAGGAAATCGGCGACCTGGCGGTTGACCGGCCGCTGGTAAATTTCCTTGGGCGATGCGACCTGCGCGATTTTGCCGCCGAACATCACGGCGATGCGGTCGGACATTGCGAGCGCTTCATACTGGTCGTGGGTGACCAGCACGAAGGTGATGCCGACCGCCCGCTGCAGGCGGCGCAGCTCGACCTGCATCTGCTCGCGCAATTTCTTGTCGAGAGCCGACAGCGGTTCGTCGAGCAGCAGCACCTTGGGCCGCATCACCAGCGCGCGGGCGAGCGCCACGCGCTGGCGCTGGCCGCCGGACAGTTCGGTCGCCAGCCGCTTGCCGAGGCCGGTCAGCGAGACCTGCGCCAGCGCCTCCTCGACGCGGCGCTTCTCCTCGCCGCCCTGCAGCTTCAGCCGCTTCAGCCCGTAGGCTACGTTCTGCTCGACATTGAGGTGCGGGAAGATCGCATAGCTCTGGAACACCATGTTGGTCGGCCGGCGGTTGGCCGGAATGCCTTCCATCGGCTGGCCGCCGACCGCGATCGAGCCGCTGGTCGGGTTGTCGAAACCGGCGATCATGCGCAGCAGCGTGGTCTTGCCGCAGCCGGATGGGCCGAGCAGCGAAAAGAATTCGCCCTCCCTTACGGTCAGGGAGGCATCGTCCAGCGCCTTGAACGCTCCATAGCTGCGGGTGACGTTGCGGATCGCGATCATGGATCGATCAGACTGGGCCCGATCCGATTGGGGGCGCTCGATCTGCGACTGGTCAGGCATAGAGGCCTCCCTCGTTCTGGGTGCGTCTGGCCGCGCGGCGGCGCAGGATTTCGGCGATTGTCATCAACAGGAAAGAGGCGACGAGCAGCAGCGTGCCCAGCGCCAGCACGCCGGGCAGTTTCGAGGCGAAACGCAACTGGCCCCAGATATAGATCGGCAGTGTCGCTTCGGTGCCGGTCAGGAAGAAGGCGATGATGAACTCGTCGAGCGAGATGGTGAAGCAGACGAGCAGGCTGGAGATGATGGCCGGCGCCACCATCGGCAGCGTCACACGGCGGAAGGTGCCGAAGGCGCTTTCGCCGAGATCGGCGGAGGCTTCCTCCAGGCTGCGGTCGAAGCCCTCGAAGCCGGAGGTCAGCACCGTCATCGAATAGGGAATGCAGATCAGCACATGGCCGAGCACGACGGTAAACAGCGAGAGGCTGAGGCCCAGCTGCAGCATCACCAGCAGCATCGAGATGGCGACGATCACCTCGGGCAGCACCAGCGGCGCCATGATCAGGCCGTTGATGGTGCGGCGGCCGGGATAGCGGTAGCGGGTGATGGAGCGCGCGGCGAGGATGCCTAGCACCGTAGCGAGGATCGAAGCCGAGACGCCGACTTTCAGGCTGTTCCAGGCGGCGTCGAGCAAAGCCGGCGTGTGCGGCAGGTCCGCATACCATTGCAAAGTGAAGCCTGTGAGCGGGAATTTCGGCGTCGGCGCCGTGTTGATCGAGAAGATCGGCAGGAAGATCACGGGCAGATAGAGGAAGACGATATAGAGGAACGCATAGACGGACAGCCAGCCGCCGGACAGGAAGCGCCGCGCCCTCATCGTGCCAGCCTCTGCAGGGCGCGGATGATCAGCACCGTGGCACCGGCCATCAGGGTCACGATTAGCATGGTGGTGACCGAAAGCGCGGCGCCGAGCGGCCAGTTGGCCGCCTTGCCGAACTGCGCCTGGATGGCGTTGGCGATCATGACGCCGTCCTTGCCGCCGACCAGTTTCGGCGTGACATAGTCGCCGACGGTGGGGATCATGACGATCAGCGCCGCCGAAATGACGCCCGGCGCCGACAGCGGCAAGGTCACGCGCAGGAATGAGCGCAAGGGGCCGTCGCCGAGGTCGGTGGCGGCCTCGACCAGCGTGCGGTCGACCTTTTCCAGCGAGACGAAGATCGGCAGGATGGCGAATGCCGCCCAGGCATGGGTGAGGGTGATGATGACGGCGCTCGAATTGTAGAGCAGTGCGGTCGACGGCTCGTCGATGATGCCGAGGCCCATCAGTCCGGAATTCAAGACGCCATTGTAGCCGAGGATGACCTTCCACGACATCACGCGCAGGAGATAGCTGGTCCAGAACGGGATGGTGATGAGGAACAGCCACAGGCTCTTGTGACGGCCGCCATGGAAGGAAATGAAGTAGGCGATCGGGTAGGCGAGAATGACGGTGAACAGGCTGACCGTCAGCGAGATGTAGAGCGAGCGCCACAACAGATCGCGGTAGATCGGCTCGGTCAGCGCGACGCGGTAGTTTTCCAGCGTGAAGGTGCGGTCGATGGTCAGATAGTGCTGCGTCCAGAAGGAGTGGGCGATGACCACCAGGATCGGCAGGACCAGAAGGATAAGGGCGTAGAGAAAGGTCGGGCTGATCAGGGCAAAACCCTGGACGGGTTCGGATTGCAGAAGGGCATTTCGTCTGGCCCGCGTCATGCGCAATGGAGGCGACCCTTCCACGGCCGCCGTCATTGCCAGACTCCGGAGGGCAGGGCTCCGGGCGTGATCTCGGTTGCTGGCCTGGACTGTTCCGCCATGCGCATCCCATCGTGCTGGCGCCGGCTGTTTGTTCCCACTTTATCCTCGGAACGCGATCGGACGCAAAACCGGTGACCACTTTTGCTGGTCGCGTTCCTAGCTTGCCGGCTTTCTTTCATCATGCGCGCATCCGTGGATTGAAATCAAGCGCTATTTCTGAGATATTGATTGAACGGACATTCAAAATCAGGTGAAGAAAGCCGCCATCTGCGGTATTGCCACCGAATTCGAGGTCCTTGAAAAAATCGAAAGAGATGTGGAGACGACGATGGCTGCGGTGAGGGATCTGAAGGCGACCGAAATGGCGGCGGCAGGCGGCGACGATGCCATTGAACTGGGCAAGCGCCATCTCATTCAGCCCTGGCCTTATGCCGGTTCCGTCGGCGCCGAAGCCCGCGCGCTGATCGGCGAAGGCGACGGTATTTACATCACCGACAACACCGGCAAGCGGCTGATCGACGGGCCTGCCGGCATGTGGTGCGTCAATGTCGGCCACCGCCGCGAGGAACTCGCCAGGGTGATGTACGATCAGGCGATGGCGCTGTCCTACAACACGCCCTGGTACACGATGAACGCGCCGTCGGCCGAACTTGCCATGCGCATCGCCGGCCATGCGCCGGGCGATCTCAGCCATGTCTTCTACACGACCGGCGGCTCTTCGGCCGTGGAGACGGCGCTGCGCTTCATGCAGTTCTACAACAATGTGCGCGGCAGGCCGGAAAAGAAGCTGATCCTGTCGCGCGGCGGCGCCTATCACGGCTCGACCTATCTGTCGGCCTCGCTCAACGGCCGCCCGCGCGACCGCGACTGGATGGACGGCGCCGACGAGCTGGTGATCAAGCTGTCCTCGCCCGACCCGTTCCGCCGCCCGAAAGGCATGAGCGTTGCCACCTTCACCGACTTCCTCGTCGATCAGTTCCGCGACACGGTCGCCCGTGTCGGCGCCGACAGAATAGGCGCTTTTGTCGGCGAGCCGGTGCAGGCATCGGGAGGCGTCGTGATCCCGCCGGACGGCTATCTCAAGCGCATCCGCGAGATCTGCCGCGACAACGACATCCTCTACATCTCCGATGAGGTGGTGACAGGCTTCGGCCGGCTTGGCCATGTCTTCGCCTCGGGCGAGGTGTTCGGCATCGATCCCGACATGATCACCTTCGCCAAAGGCGTCACCTCAGGCTATTTCCCGCTCGGCGGCGTCATCATCTCGGAACGGCTGCTGGAAGAGTTGCGCCGCTCGAACCATCCAGACGCAATGTTCGGCCATGGCCTGACCTACACCAGCCATCCGGTCGGCTGTGCCGTGGCGCTGAAAAATCTCGACCTGCTGGAAGAGGGCGTGCTCGCTCACACGCAAGCGGTCGCGCCCTATTTCCAGGCGCAGCTCAAGACGCTGGAAGAACTGCCGTTGGTCGGCGAGGTGCGCGGCGCCGGGCTGATGGGCTGCGTCGAATGTGTCGCCGACCGCGAAAGCAAGGACCCGCTGCAACTCGACAAGGATGTCGGCAAGCGCATCGACGCCCACTGCCATGAACTCGGCCTGCTGGTGCGGCCGCTGATCAACATGTGCGTGATGTCGCCGCCGCTGATCATCACGCGCGAGCAGATCGACGACATGGTCGGCATTTTGCGCGAGGGCATTTCGCGGACCATGGATGATCTGCGCCGTGAAGGTGTGTGGCGAGGGTGAGGTTTCTTCCTTCTCGTAGAACGGGGAGAAGGAAGCTACGACCGCGACCTCAGCGCGTCGTTCAGATTCCACATGTCCTTCTCCTCCGGCGCGGTCTCCAAGCCTAGAACGGGCAGCATCTTGCGCAGATGGTCGTGGTGGGTGCGCACGCCATATTCGAGGTCGGAGAGATAGAAGCCCTCAAAGGCTTCGGACAGCATGGATTCGTTCGACCACACCGACAGCTGGACATCTTCCGACATGGTGTCACGGTCGATGCGGAAGGACAGGTAGCGGGCGGCGGCCTGCTCGCGGCTTTCGTCGCGGTAGCGGTAGATGGCGCCGCGCAAAAGGGTTTCACCCGTCGAGAGCGGAAACTCCTGATAGAACTGCACGGATTCCGGCATCACCGAAATAACGGCATTGGGGAAGATACCGTAATAGACCCAGGCCTTCTTCAGATGGTCCGGCAGATGCGTCGGCTCGGGCGCGATCTTGACGTAGTTCTTGACGCTCCAGCGGCGGCCGGCATGCGGATTGTAAGTGGCGAAGGAGCGCGACACGCCGTTGATGAAGGGCTCGTCGAAATAGGTCGCGCCATAGAGATCCTGCAGGGCGGGATGCGCCATGGCGACGTGATAGCCCTCATTGTCGACATCGCGCACCGACTTCCAGTTGACGGGGGTCTTCTGGGTCCAGATGCCCCAGGACGGCACCATGTCGGCAGCCTTGTAATGCGCGAATTCAGGCTCGATCGGCTTCATCAGCTCGGCGACCGAAGGCTGCGGCCCGCCATTGCGGAAGCGGATGAAGATGAAGCCCATCCAGACTTCCAGGTCGAGCTGCATCAGGCCGAACTCGGTCTTGTCGAGATCGGGGAAGGAGCGCGGGCGCGCGGCGCCCCGCAGCGTGCCGTCGAGATTGTAGACCCAACCGTGGAACGGGCACACCAGCGCGTTCTTGCAATTGCCCTGGCTGTCGGCGACGACACGGCTGCCGCGGTGGCGGCACATATTGTTGAAGCCGCGCACGACGCCGTCCTTGCCGCGCACAATCAGGGCGCGCTCGCCGACCACGTCCATGGTCAGATAGTCGCCGGCGTTCGGGACGTCGGAAACATGACCGACGATCTGCCAGTGGTTTCGGAAAACATGTTCCTTCTCGAGCTCGAGAAGGGCATCGGAATGGTAACTCCAGCCCGGTAGTCCCCGCCGGTCCCAATCGTTGGGGATCGCCACGTCACGGAGGTGCGGGTTCATAAAACGTCTCTTCTTTTTGTTGAATAATCATTCAATAAAATCATATTTTGCATTGAAATGCAATGGCTTGTGAAAAACGGAATGATTCTTGGCCTGAGTCTAGGCGTCGCTCGCAACTGAATTCGAGGCGGCGTCTGCCCGAGAAAATCTCGGAGAATCCGGGCGTTAGCTCCGGTTCCGAAATGCTGTTCTCACGTCATTTCACGAAGCGCGGAAGCTGACGAACACGATGCCTTGCCAACGGCAAAAAGCTCGCCGCGCTCTGGCCAATCTGCTGTTCGGCAGGCGCTTGGGTTGGGGCCGCCCGGCGGAGTCGGGCTGAGGTTGGCTTGTATCGGCGAAGGCGAGCCGGCTGACCGATCATGACCGGTTTTGCCCGATAGCGCCGTTTCAATCTCGTTACATTGCCAGAGCTACGCCAATTTTGTGCTGTTACAAAGTGCGAATAAGTTCGTTTCATCATCAAAAAGAAACGCAGCGAAGGGGAAGGCAATGCATGCGAAAATCGAGACCATCAGCAGCGACCACCGCCTCCAGGCTCCAGAGCGCGCTGACCGCCGCCCGAAACTGGCGCTACGCCAACGCGCCAGCGACCACCCCATGGCCATGTTCATGGGGCTGGCTGCTTGCGCCTTCATCGGCATGGCGCTCACGCCGACAGTCGGGCCGGCCTTCGCCTCGCTGAATCCGCCGGCCAATGTGGTCGACGGTGCGCCGACGACAACCAAGACCGCTCGCCTGCCGGTGCCGACGCTCGATTTCGCCTGCAAGGGGCAGGCATGGGGTGCTGAAAGCATCGATTGCCTACGCGCCATCGCCGAACAGTCCGGGACGCACAAGGCCCGGGCGATCCGCATGATCGCCAATGCCGCGCCGCTGACCAACACGCCAAACGTTTTCTAGATTTCCGTCGAAGCGTGGTCCCGAAACCGTTCCCTTTCGGGATCCTGCTCTGACCTCCCCGAGCGCTCCCTCCAGCGCTCCTTTCAGCTCCCGCCGCAAGTCGGCCGGGAGCTTCTTTTTTAGCCCTTCAACGCAGCTTGCTCGGCGATGGATGAAAGCACGCTGCGCACGTCCAGCGTGCTGAACGGCTTTTCCAGGATCTGCGGCCGCTGCGGTGCCGGCAAGGCTTCGATCTCCGCCTTGGCGCCGATCAGATCGCCGGTAACCAGCACGAAACGCCGTGCCAGTTCGGGCCGCTCGGCAAGCAACTCGCGGTAGATGGCCATGCCTGATGTGCCAGGCATGCGCAGGTCCGAAAAGACGATGTCGGGCGGCATGTGGCCGCTCAAGGTGGCGGCGCCCGATTCCCAGACCGGCGCGATCCGTGACTTGATGCCCATCAATTCGAGAATGTCGGACAAGGAGCCCGCGACATCAGGCTCGTCGTCGATGATCAAGGCATGACGCAGGCCGCTCGATCGCGGCTGGCTCTCGCCGGCAGCGGCGATGCCCGCCGAAATGGCCGGCAACTGGACAACGAAACGCGCGCCTCGGGGCTGCACTTCCTCGAACCAGACATTGCCATTGTGCCGTTCGATGATCGATTTCGAGATCGACAGGCCAATGCCGGTGCCCACACCGACCGGCTTGGTGGTGAAATAGGATTCGAAGATGCGGTTGCGGATCGCTTCGGGAATGCCCGGCCCGTTGTCCTCGACCGAGAAGCCGGGATTGCCGCGCTCGCCGCGGAAGGTCCGCACCTTGATCAGCCGGTCGCCGGCAATGCCGGCCAGCGCATGCTGGCTGTTGATGAGGAAATTGGCCGCCACCTGCGTCACGTGGTCGGCGTCCGCCATGGCCAGCAGCGGACCGGACGCGAAATCGGTGTCGATGATGATGCCGCTCGAGCGTGCGCCATAGGCGGTCACTTCGAGGGCCGCGCGGATCACCTGGTTGAGATCGGTCTCGGCCTGCGCCGCCGGATGCAGACGCACCATCGACAGGAAGCTCTTGACGATGCGGCCGCAGCGCTCGGCCGCGGCACGCACCTTCTCGGCGCGGACCTTGGTCTGCGGGTCGGAGGCGAATTCGTGCAGCAGCGTCGATTGGGCGACCACCACCGCCAGCGGATTGTTGAGCTCGTGAGAAACGCCCGCAAGCAGCGAGCCCATCGCCGCCATCTTCTCGTTCTGGTGCAGCTTCTCGCGCTGCCGGTTGATCTCTTCCTCGGCGCGCAGCCTGTCGCGCAGGTCGCGGATCGAGCCGAAGATCAGGCGGCGGTCGGCGACCCGCATCTCGGTCGCCGTCAGCTCGATCGGAAACACCTCGCCGGCGGCATTCTGCGTCACGGTCTCCAGCCGCTGGCCGACCATCGGCGCGCCACGGCCCGACATGTAGTCGGCGCCCGAGGAATAACCCTTGCGGTAGTATTCCGGCACGACCGTGTCGAGCAGGTCTTTGCCGAGGATGTCGCTGCGCTGGAAGCCGAACATCTTTTCGGCGGCAGGATTGAATTCGATGATCGATCCGGCCTCGTCGATGACGATGATGGCATCGAGCGAAGCCTGCAGCATGGTGCGGCGGATCACCTCGCTGGCGTGGGCGTCGGAGGGCGAATGTTCGATCGCGTCGCCGATGGCGAGCGCGATGATGTGCAGCGTCGCCTCTTCCTCGTCGGTCCACTCGCGCTCGTCGACGCAGTCATTGACGGCGAGCGTGCCCCACAGATGGCCATGGGCGAAGACCGACACCGACAGGAACGACTTGATGTTCTGCTTTTCGAAATCGGTTCTCAGGAACCCTTCGAGGTTGCGCGTATGCCCGGCAAAGATCTTGCCCTGCCGTTCGTCCTCGGCCACGCGCTCCAGCAGCGGGTCCGAATTGACGATCGACTGCATGATGACGGTCGGCGAGGCCAGTTCGCCGCCGAAGTCTGGGTCGATCCAGTAAGCGGCTACCGACTGGGCAAAACCCTGGCCCGGCAGTTCGCGCAAGCGGAACAGGATGCCGCGCTGGCATTCGATGGCCCGGCAAAGGGTTTCCAGTATGCCGTCCATCTCGCGCTGCCAGTCGCCAGCCTCGCGCAGCCGGCGAACGACGCGCACGGCCGCCATTGCCGCGCCCTGCCTGAAACCCTGCATGTCCGCGCTTGTTGCTTCGCCCGTCATTTTCAGCCGCTATTCCAAAATCATGCCAGTTCGGTCGGGCCAATCCGATCGGCCCCATTCGACCGGCGAGCAACGGCTGTGAACCTGAGGCCCTTCAGGCCCTGGCGCTCAGTTGCTGTCGCCGGTCGGCAGCGAGAAGATATAGCCTTCGCCGCGCACCGTGCGCAGAAATTTCGGGTTGGCCGGATCCGCCTCGATCTTCTTGCGCAGGCGCATGATGCGGATGTCGACGGCGCGCGATGATTCCGGATCCTCGGTGAAGCCGATCGCCTCCGAGATCGCGGCGCGGGTCAGCAGCCGGTTGGCGCGGGTCAGGAAAACCTCCAGCACGTCGAATTCGCTCTTGGCCATGTCGATCACGGTGCCGTTGGCGCCCGTGACCAGCCTGCCGTCAAGATCGGCCTGGAACGGGCCGAAGGCGACGGAACGGCGGTCCGTCCTGGTCTTCCTGTCGAGCGGTTCCGTCGGCTGCGGCACGCGGCGCAGCACGCTGCGGACCCTGGCCAGCACTTCGCGCAGTTCGTATGGCTTGACGATATAGTCGTCGGCGCCGAGCTCCAGTCCGACGATGCGGTCGAGCGCCGTGCCGGCGGCGGTCGCGTAAATGATGCCGATCGGCATTCTCGAGCGCAGCCAGCGGCCGAGCGACAGCCCGTCCTCGCCGGGCATGGCGATGTCGAGAATGGCGAGATGAAAGGCCTGGGTCTCGATCAGGCTGCGCGCGGCGGCGGCGGTTTCGGCAGTCGCCACATCATAGCCGGCGGCGCCGAGATATTCGGCAACCGCGTCCCTCAGGTCGGGCTCGTCCTCGACGATCACTATTCTTGCCCGCACGATGCTCTCGCTCCCACTTTCAGTGGAAAGTAGATTGGGTATAAACATCATGTCCAGCACTCATATCGGGTTGCAAGGGAACGGTTGGAAAACATGGCTGCACGAGCCGTCATTGCACTTGTTTCCGTCGCCGACGTGGTCGCGACCGAACTTGCCGACCATCTCGAGCGGCGTGGCCATGATGTGCGCCAGGCGCGACAGCCCTGGGAGGCGGAATCGCTGCTGGCTGGCGCAGGCATCGATGTCGTCGTCGTCGGTGACAGTCTCAGCCAGGCGGAAGGGCGGGACCTGCTCAGGCGTTATGGCGGCCAGGGCGAGGGCGGCCGGGACGGGCCCGATTTCATCCTGATCTGCCGGCCGTCCGATCTCGTCGACAAGGTGCTGGCGCTGGAACTGGGTGCGGCCGACGTCGTCGAAAGCCCGCTCAATGTCAGGGAATTGGCTGCCCGGGTCGGCGGCCTGCTGTCGCGTCGGGGCAGGGGCACGCAGGAACTGATCGTGCTGGAGAACGCAACCGTCGATCTGAGATCGGCCATCGTCATGCACCGTTCCGGTACGGAGGAACAGCTTTCGCCCGGTCAGGTGGCGTTGCTCAGGCTGTTCCTGGCGAGCCCCCGCAAGGTGCTGACGCGAGACGACATCATCGCAGCCGCACCGGCCGAGAACGCCGACGCCTTCGATCGTTCGATCGATTCGCGCATCGTGCGGCTGCGCCGCAAGCTCGACACAGAGACCATCACCACCATACGTGGCGCGGGCTACAGGTTCGATCCGCCGCAGCAATTCGCCGACTGACTTTAGCGTAACCGGGCTGTCTTTCTGGCTGAGCATCGGATTTTCCTCCTGCCGATGCTCCCGCGGTCAGCGCACCACCAGCAGCGACGGACCGGATGGCATGTCGCTGCTCACGACGAATTCGTTTGCGTGGGCACGCTCCTTGAGGAGCACGGTGGCCAGGGCGGCAAAGCCAAGCAGGCCCTGCGCGTAGAGCAGGGCGGAAAGTACAGAGGCGGCGAATTTCGTCTTCATCGTTCCAACTCCCCAGAAATGCCAATTCTTCAAAATGAGTAGTATGTCGCGGGTCGCTTCAGGAAACTCCCGAAGTGCCCGCGCCGCCCACGGAGCCCCCCGCTGCGGCGCGGGCCTTCGGTCCTCTCGGCAGCAAGTTGCCGGAGGGGCCGCGCAATGCCAGCAACCGAAGGCCAACCCGCCAGAGGGCCTTGAGCCGGGTGATGCGCAGGCTGGAAACAATCCAGACCGAGGCGGAAAACAGGGCGACGTGCAGGGTAGAGATTTCGCTCGAACTCATCGCCGCCAGCCTTGCCACCGGACCGCCGGCAACCGTGCCGACACCACCTGTGACTGCTGCCGCGATGCTGATCCTGAAGAGCCAGGACCGCGTGTTCGTTTTCGTTCCCATGGTCGTTGCCGTCTGCTTTCGTTACGTCAACCTTGCGGGTGGCCGGTATCCGGATCATGCCGCCTGAAGCCGCGCTTTGTTGCCGGTTGGTTTCGGGATTGCCCATTGATCTTTCATATTGAAACAATTCGAACTTTCGTTTTGCGGGGAATACCTATGTGCGGCATCTCACCACCGTCTGCCAGCGTGATCGTCGTCGCCGTGGTCGCCTGGCTTGTTAACCAGAGGAAACAGATTCGAAACAGAAACGAGCATTTCGCGAAATCTCCCCGAAACACGCCGCATCGATAAGCCGCTCATCGAATTGGAGCCGGCCTGACCGGCAGAGAGAGGGGACGTCATGCACACCACCATTTCCGCCAAGCTCATCAACATCACCGCAGCCGCGCTCACGGGTGCTGCACTTCTGTTCGGCGCCAACGCAGCGCACGCCGCCAACAAGATCGTGGCGCGGGTCTCGCTTTCGCAGCAGATCATGGAAGTCTCGGTCGACGGCCGGCCGACCTTCGCCTGGAAGGTTTCCACCGGCGACCGGGCGCATGTGACGCCGACGGGCTCGTTCAAGCCGACGCGCATGCATGAGATGTGGTATTCGAAGAAGTATGACAACGCGCCGATGCCGCACTCGGTGTTCTTCAGCGGCGGCTACGCGGTGCACGCCACCTATGCCATCAAGCGCCTCGGCCAGCCGGCCTCGCATGGCTGCGTGCGGCTGCACCCGGACAATGCGGCCGATTTCTACCAGCTGGTCGAGACCTTCGGGCCGGCCAACACCAGCATCGTCATCGTCAAGTAGCAGGCTGCGGGCAGGCCGGCGGACTGCCGCGCCCGCTCAGGACTCCCACCGGAACATCCCGGCGGTATAGAGCGCAGCCAAAAAAAGAGGCCGGGATTTTCCCGGCCTCTTTTCTGTTCAGTCCGGCAATGCCGGCATCAGCTTCGGATCTGGCTTTTCCGCAAGATGCGGCAGGTCCTTGCTGGCGATGAAGGTATAGAACATCGGCACGACGAACAGCGTGAACATGGTGCCGACGAGGATGCCGGTGAAGATGACCAGGCCCATCGAATAACGGGCCGCGGCACCGGCGCCGCTCGACGTGATCAGCGGTACGACGCCCAGCGCCATCGCCGCCGTCGTCATCAGGATCGGCCGCAGGCGCACCTTGGCCGAGGCGATGATGGCGTCGCGCCGCCGCATGCCATGCGCCTCGCGCTGCTGGTTGGCGAATTCGACCAGCAGGATGCCGTGCTTGGTGATCAGGCCGATCAGCGTGATCAGACCCACCTGCGTGTAGATGTTGAGCGTGCCGAGGCCGAGATTGAGCGGCACGATGGCGCCAAAGATCGACAGCGGCACCGCCATCATGATGATCAGCGGATCGCGGAAGCTTTCAAACTGAGCCGCCAGCACCAGGTAGATGACGATGACGGCCGCTCCGAAAGCGATCAGAATGGTGTTGCCTTGTTCCTTCTCCTGCCGGGACTGGCCGGAATAGTCGATGAAGAAGGTGTCGGGCAGGCTCTCCCTGGCAATATCCTCGAGGACCTTCAGCCCGTCGCCTGTGGTGACGCCGGGCAGCGGCAGCGCGGAGATGGTCGACGAATTCAGCTGGTTGAACTGTTCGATCGCCGCCGGCGAGGCATTGTTGGAAATCTTCACAACGGCCGATAGCGGCACCATCTCGCCCGTCACGCTCCGCACGAAATACTCGCCGAGCTTGTCGGGATTGTCGCGGAATTGCTGCGGCACCTGCGGGATGATGTCATAGCTGTTGGAGTCGCGGTCGAACTGCGCCACTTCGGCGCCGCCGACCAGCAGCGTCAGCGTGCGGCCGATGTCGGCGATCGGCAGGTTCAGCGCGGCGGCGCGGTCGCGGTCGATGGTCACCGTCACCTGCGGCGAGTCATAAGACATCGAGTTCTGCACGACGATGAAGCGGCCGGAGGCCTGCGCCTTGTTCTTGATCTGCTCGGCCGCCTTGTACACTTCCGCGGAATCTCCGGTCGAGCGCACCACAAGGGCGATCGGCAGGCCGCCCCCGGAGCCCGGCAGCGTCGGCGGTGCGAAGACGAAGGCCTGCACGCCCGCCACCTTGGCGAGACGAGCCGTGATGTCGGCCTGCAGTTCCTTGGAATTGCGCTTGCGCTCCGACCAATCCTTGAAGGCAAAACCGACGAAGGCGCTGTTCGTCGAGCCGCCGAAGGCGACCGCCGAGAACTGCGCCCGCGTTTCCGGAATATCCCTCACCAGGCCGAGCATCTGGTTCACATAGGTTTCGGTGTAATCCGATGTCGCATAGGTCGGCGCGGTCACCAGCGAGAGCAGGAAGCCCTGATCCTCTTCCGGCGCCAGTTCGCTCGAGGTCTTGGTGAACATGAAACCGGTCACGCCGACAAGCGCCAGCACGATGATCAGCGTCAAAGGACGATAGTTCAGAGAGCCGGTGACGGCCCGCTCATAGACGTGCTCGACCCGCGCGAAAATGCCGTCGACAATGCGCTGGAAACGGCCGGGCGTGCCGGACTTCAGGAGGCGCGCCGACATCATCGGGGTGATGGTGACGGCGATGACGCCCGACAGCACGACCGAGCCGGCGAGCGTCACCGCGAATTCGCGGAACAGCGCGCCGGTCAGGCCGCCGGTGAAGGCCAGCGGCGCGAACACGGCCGCCAGCGTCATGGTCATGGCGACGATGGCCGAGGCGATTTCGCGCATGCCGCTGAACGCGGCCTGCATTGGCGACATGTGGTCTTCTTCCATGTGGCGGTGAATGTTCTCCACCACCACGATGGCGTCGTCGACGACAAGACCGATCGCCAGCACCATGGCCAGCAGCGACAGGAGGTTGATCGAATAGCCCACCGAAAACAACAGGAAGCAGACGCCGATCAGCGACAGCGGAATGGTGATGATCGGCATCATCACCGAACGGAATGAACCAAGGAACAGAAGGATGACCACGACGACGATGGCAACCGCCTCGCCGATGGTCTTGAACACCTCCTCGATCGAGGCGCTGATCTGCCCGGTCGCGTCGTAGACGACCTCGATCGTCATGCCTTTCGGCAGGGTTTCCTGGATCTGCGGCACGAGCTTGGTGAGCGCTGCTGCCGTGGTCAGCGGGTTGGCCGCCGGGGTCGGGAAGATGGCGAGGAAGGTTCCGGGCTTGCCGTTGAAGGAGACCCTGGTGTCGGTATTCTCCGCGCCGAGTTCGACGCGCGCCACGTCGCGCAGCCTCACCACATTGCCGTCGGTCGAGCGCAGGGGCAGTTCGGCGAAGGCTTCCGGCGTCTGCAGCGTCGAGCGCACGGTGATCGACGAGACGACATATTCGTTCTGGGTGTTGCCGGGCGCCGACAGGAAGTTGGAATTGTTGATCGCCGTCAGCACTTCCGCCGCCGTCACGCCGCGCGCGGCAAGTCGGATCGGGTCGATCCAGACGCGCATCGAGTATTGCTGGGCGCCGAAGATTTGCACGTCGGCGACACCTTCGACCGTCGACATGCGGGGCCGGATGACGCGCTCGATATATTCGGTCAACTGCTCCTTCGTCATGTTCGGATTCTGCATCGAGATGTACATCATCGCGAACTGCTGGCCGGTGCCCTTGACGATGACCGGATCCTTGGAGGCGTCCGGCAAGGTGCCGCGCACGCCCTGGACCTTGGACAGCACTTCGGTCAGAGCCACGTCCGGATTGGAGCCGAGCTTCATCTGCACCGTCACGGTGCTGGATGACGGGCGGCTGGACGAGGTGACGTAGTCGATGTTCTCGGTCGAGGCGACGGCGCGCGCGATCGGGGCGGAAATGAAGCCCTGGATCAGGTCGGCGCTGGCGCCCGGATAGGCCGTCGTGATGGTGATCGCGGTTTCGTCAACCTTCGGATACTGCCGGATCGACAGGTTGAAGATGCCCTGGAAACCCAGGAGCAGGATCATGCAGCCAAGGACCGTCGACAGGACGGGCCGGCGAATGAAGAGATCGGAAAAGCTCATTGCTGGTCGGCCTGCTTGTTCGCCGATTTGGTCGGGTCGATCGTGTTGTCGACGTTGACGGACATGCCATTGAAGAGGCGGTTCTGACCCGCGGTGACGACCTCGTCGCCGGCCTTCAGCCCTTCGACGATCTCGACCATGCCCTGATTGCGGCGGCCGGGCTTGACGAAGACCTGAGACAGCACCAGCGCGGGCTTGTCGCCTTCCGCCGCCGGCTTGGCCGGGTCGGCAGCCGGCTTGGTGGCATCGGAAGCGGCCTTGTCGGATGGCTTTGCAGCATCGGCTGCAGGTTTCATGGCGTCAGCCGCCGGCTTCATCGCATCGGCTGCCGGTTTCATCGCATCCGCCGGCTTGGTGTCCGCCGGTTTGGGGCTTGCAGCAGCAGCGGGCTTTTCCTCCGGCTTGGCGGGCTGCGCCGGGGCCGCGTCGGCAGGCTTGGCCGGCTGCACCACGAAGATATAGTCGCCATAGAGGCTGGTGGTCAGTGCCGTCTGCGGCAGCGACAGCACGTTCTGCTCCTCGGGCAGTTCGACACGCACCTGCACGAACTGGCCAGGGGTCAGCTTGCCGTCGGGATTGGCGACTTCCGCCCGGATGTTCACCAGCCGGCTGGACGGGTCGATCTTGGGGTCGATGCCCCGGATTTCGCCGGCAAACGGCATGTCCGCGCCGCTCAGGCCCAGTCGGACCGTCTGGCCGATCTTGAGCAGCGGGAGCTGCTGTTCGGGTACCGAGAAATCGACCCGCATCGTGTCGAGATCCTGCAGTGTCACCACGGCGGTGCCGGGCGCCATATACTGGCCGATATCGATCTTCGGAATACCGACCGTGCCGCCGAAAGGCGCCGTCAGTTGCTTCTGGTCGAGCACGGCCTGCAGCTTGGTGACCTGGGACGCCGAAGCCGAGGCCGCCGCACGTGCGGTGTCCAGCGTCGAGTCGGAGCCGACGCCACGCCTGGTCAGTTCGATGGCGCGGGTCAGCGATACCTGATCGAGGGCGGCCTGCGCCTTCTGTGCGTCGAGATCGGCGCGCTCGACGGCATCGTCGAGCTGCAGCAGCACCGCATTGGCCGCCACTTTCTGGTTGGCGTGGAAAAGGATGTCCTTGACGATGCCGGTGGTCTCGACCGTCAGGTCGACACCGCGCACGGCACGCACCGTACCGATCGCCTCGACGCCCGGCGTCCAGCTCGACGGCTTGGCGATGGTCGTTGAAACGGTCGCCGCCGGCGGCTTCATCGTGGCGAAATACTGCTTGATGCCGTTGTCGCGCAGGAAGTTGAAGCCGACGATGCCGCCGACCACGATGACCAGCACAGCCAGAACGACGATGACGAGAAAGATACGAAGTATGCGCTTGAACAAGGAATTCCCCTCAGTCGAAATCCGGCGCGAAGCTCGGACATCGGGACACATATCGACTGCGGGTCCCGATTTCAAATAGTGGCGGCTTTACTGTACCGTCTGGACGGTCTTGTCAATTGGGCCTATGCTTGCGATGGGAGGCGCCATGAAAGCCCAACGACCGAACTCGCGCGAGAAGATCCTCGCGGCGGCGGCTGATGTTGCCCGCGAATCCGGGCCCGGCAGCCTGTCGCTGGATGCGGTGGCCAGCCGCGCCGGCGTGTCGAAGGGCGGGTTGCTCTACAATTTCCCAACCAAGGCCAAATTGATGCAGGGGCTGGTCGAAGGCTATCTGCGCGATTTCGAGCAGGCGCTGGAAACCGCCAACAGCAACGACGATGGCAAAAATCCGCTCGCCGTCTATATCAGGCTGTCGGCCGATGATTGCGAGGAAAAGCGACCCTCGGCCTCGTGGATCTTTTCGGCGATCGCCGAGGATCCCGATTTCATGACGCCGATAAAGACATACAAGCGGCAGCTTTTCGAACGGCTGAAGGGCGAAACATCAGACCTCAAATCGCTGCTGGTCTGTTATCTCGCCATCGAGGGGCTGCGCAGCATGAACCTCTTCGATTCCGACGTGTTGTCGAAGGACGAACGGCAATTGCTGGTGGCGTCCCTGCTGGAAATCGCGGGATCACCCGATGCCGAGCATGCCTCCGGGACGCAATCCTGAAGGCCTTCAGCCGGCAGGCGCCGTTTTTGCACTCAAAAAGCCTTGCCCGTGTCGGGGTCGAAGAGCCGCAGCGCGTCCTCGCTGAAGGTGAAGCTGCTTGCCTGGCCTTTCGCGACGCGGGACGCCGGCGGCAGGGAGGCCGTCAGCCGCTGTGTGCCGATCCGCGCGGTGGTGACCAGTTCGGGACCGGTCAGTTCGACGACTTCTATTTCCACCGGCAGTGACGGCGCGGCTGCATCCGCCGCGACCCGCAGTGCTTCGGGCCTGATGCCGACCACGACCCGCGCTCCGTCCCGCACCGCGTTGCGGAACCGCGTGGGCAAGGGCAGGCTCGCATTGGCGCCATCGATGGTCAGCATGGCCCCTTGAACCGTCGCCTGCAGCATGTTCATCGACGGCGCACCGACAAAGCCCGCGACATAGAGCGTTGCCGGCTCGTTGTAGATTTCCTCAGGCGTGCCGAGCTGCTCGATCCTGCCGTCGCGCATCACCGCGATGCGGCTCGCCAGCGTCATGGCCTCGATCTGGTCGTGGGTGACGTAGACGACGGTGGTCTGCAGCATCTGGTGCAGGCGCTTCAACTCGGTGCGCATTTCCAGGCGCAGCTTGGCGTCGAGGTTGGAGAGCGGCTCGTCGAAGAGGAAGACCTGCGGCTTGCGCACCAGCGCCCTGCCGATGGCGACCCGTTGGCGCTGTCCGCCGGAAAGCTGGCTCGGCTTGCGGTCGAGCAAGGCTTCGATCTGCAGCAGCCTTGCCGCTTCGTTCACCGCCTTTTCGCGCTCGTCGGCGGCAACGCCGCGCATCTCCAGGCCGAAGCCGATGTTGCGGCGCACGGTCAGGTTCGGATAGAGCGCGTAGGACTGGAAGACCATGGCGATGTCGCGGTTCTTGGGGTGGACGCCGAGGATCGAGCGGCCGCCGATCAGCACGTCGCCGCTCGTCGCTTCGGCAAGGCCGGCGATGATGTTGAGAAGCGTCGACTTTCCGCAACCCGACGAGCCGAGCAGCACCAGGAACTCGCCGCTCTGCAGCGCGATGTCGATGCCTTTCAGCGTTTCGACGCTGCCGTAATTCTTGCGGACGTTGCGGATTTCAAGCGCGCTCATGCGTAGCTTCCCTTGGATGCATCGGTTCGCCGTAGTGACGGGGCAAGGTTGATATGGCGCGCGACGCCACCTGCGTCGCGGCCGCAAGCGAGGCAGTCAGCGTCTGGTCCTGCGCCAGTGCGGCCAGGAAGGCCGCATTGAAGACATCGCCGGCGCCGATGGTGTCGATGACCTTGACTTCGGGCGCGGTCGCCGTGACCAGCGCTCCGCCCGGGCCGATGGCGATCGCCCCTTCGGGGCCGCGCTTGACGACGGCGGTCGCGCCCTTCTTCATAGTGGACTGGATTTGCCGCGCGGCCTCAACCGGATCGGGCAGGCCGGCCAGGGTCACGGTCTCCACCTCGTTGAACAAGGCAAGGTCGCAGCGCGCGAGCCAGGTACGGGCCGCCTTGCAGTTGGCCGGGGTCCAACCCTCCATCGGCCAACCGGTGTCCAGCGCCACCGCTATGTCGTGTCCGTTCGCCCAGTCGAAGAACGCCTCGTAGTCGCGGGTGAGATCATCGGTGAGGAAGGAGCCGCACAGCAACGCATAGCCACCGGCGAGCCGCTTGCCGTCGAGCACCGAAAATACGTCGGCTAGGCTGAAGCGCGGCAGGTGGCCACGCGTGGTGAAAAACGTCCTTTCACCGTCGGGATGGGTCATGCCGACCGAAAGCGTCGTGCTCTCCGGGCGCACCGGCCATTTGTCGGCGCGGGCACCGAACGCCTCACGCAGCCAGCGGCCGAACTGGTCGTCGCCGACATTGGCGGCGATTTCGAAATCGATACCCAACGCCTGCCAGGCAAGCCCGGTGTTGCCGGCCTGTCCGCCAACGCGCAGATCGTCATGGTCGACGACGGTTTCCGTTCCGGCCTTGGGCCAAGGCGCGACCGGGCCGACGATCAAGTCGACATTGACATTGCCGATCACCGCAAGCGGGCGCATCACTCGCTCCTGGTGATCTTGGTGGAGCGCACGGGCGTGCCGGCATTGTCGACGCGGCTGTCGGCGAAGGCGATCATCAGGCGCTGCGCCACCGGCAGCATGGCGAAGACCGCGGCCAGACCCGTAGCCGGCTTGAAGGAGAGCGTGACCGCGCCAGCGATCGGCGATTGCCCGGAAGCGTCGAAGATCAGGAGCGGCGCGCCGGCCTCGACCACGGAAAGGGCCATCGCTGTCACCAGCTCCGCGGTCGGATCGTTGCCGCGAAACAGGATGACGCCGATTTTCGGCCCGAGCATCTCCATCGGTCCGTGGCGCAACTGGCCGCCCTCGAGGGAAAAACACGGCAGCCGCGACAGTTCCGTCAGGCCGAGCGCCAGCGCTTCGGCCACGCCTTGCAGCCGGCGCCCCGAGGTGACGATGCTTGTCACCTTTTCCAGAGCGGCGAGTGCCAGCGTGATGTCGTTGTCCTGTGGCTGATCCAGCGCGCCAAGAGCGGCGCCTGGGTCCTCACCCAATGCAGCAAGGATGGCCAGATGCAAGGCGAAGCTCACGGTCAGGCTGCGGGTGGCCGCGAAGGCCTGTTCTGTGCCGCCGGCGCCGACCAGGCAAGGCGCGGTGCGGGCCAGGAAAGAACCGCCTTCGAGGGTCAAGCCGAAAACATCGGCAGTCCTGCCAGCTTCCGCAAACCACCTGACGACCTCTGCGCTCTCGCCGGATTGCGAGGTGACGAGCACCGTCCTGCCGTCCAGCCGCACCGGCTGGCCGAGCTGTTCGGACAGCGGCAGTGCCAGCGCACCGATGCCGAGCGCGCGGTAGAGCGGCTCGACGGCGCGCCCGACGGCGTGCGAGCCGCCCATGCCGAGTAGCAGCAGGCGCCCGGTCTTCCTGATCGAGGCGGCGACGTCTGCCGCCATGGCAGCGTTGTTCTCGAACGACGCACGCGCATCCGCATGCTGGCGCGCCATCTCGCGGTCGATGGCGACCAGTCCGGCGGGCCGAGGTTCTTCTGCAGTCATTGTCATCCTTTCACACCGCCGCTGGTCAGGCCCGAAATCAGCGCGCGCTGCATGACTAGGCCGATCAGCACCGGCGGCAGAGCGGCCAGCACGCCGGCGGTGGCGATCAGCCCGTAGTCGGAAACACGGCCGCCCGCCAAATCGGCGATGGCGACGGTCAAGGTCTTGGCGCGCTGGTCGGAGGTGAACAGCAACGCGTAGAAGAATTCATCCCATGCGAGGAGCACGGCAAACAGCGCCGATGTCGCCATCACGGGTGCCGCGAGCGGCAGCGTGATGATGCGCAGCGTCTGGAACAGGCCGGCGCCGTCGATCATCGCCGCAGCCTCGATCTCGCGCGGGATGGAATCGAAGCCCGATTTCATCAGCCATGTGGTGAAGGGTGCCAGGATGGTCAGGTAGACCAGCGCCAGGCCGAAGACATTGTTGAGCAGGCCAAGGTGCGACAGGCCCATATAGAGGGGCACGGCGAGCGCCACCGGCGGCAGCATGTAGGTGGCGATGACCATCGACAGCGACCAGCCGATCGCAGGCGTGCGCGACACCGCCCAGCCGGCTGGGATGGCCAGGGCCAACGCTGCCAGCGTCGCCATGCCTGCGATCTCCAGACTGTTGCGAAGCGACGAGGTGAAGGCGGCGCCGGCGCTGTTTTCGACGGTCGACAGCAATGTCTGGTAGCGGGAGAAGTCGGCGGCCTGCGGCCACCAGCGCAGCGGCTTGGCGGCGAGATCGGCGGCCGGCGAAATGCTCATGATGAACAGCCAGGCGATGGGCGCCAGGATGACGGCGGCGAGCAGCAGCGCGCAGGCATAGACGAAGACGGTGAAGGCGGGGCTTCTGCGTTCCATCAGGCGGCACTCCCGGCGGTTTTTCTCACCAGCGCCGCATAGGCGACGGCGAGCACCGTGACGAGCAAGGTGACGATCAGCGCCAGCGACGCGCCGGAGCCGGCGCGCTGGAACGAAAAGGCTTCCTGGTAGACGAGGATCGACAGCGTGCGCGTGCTGTTGGCCGGGCCGCCGCGGGTCATCACCCAGATGATATCGAAGACCTTGAAGGCCTCGATGGTGCGCAGCACCAGCGCCACCATCAGCGGGCCGGCGAGATAGGGCAGGATGACGAAGCGGAAGCGGTTGAAGGCTCCGGCGCCGTCGACCAGCGAGGCGGCGGTGATGTCGCGCGGCACCGCCTGCAGGGCGGCGAGCGCGATCAGCGCCACCAGTGGAAAGTTCTTCCAGCAGTCGGCGACGATCAGGGCGGCCAGCGCCGTTCCCGGCTCCCCCAGCCAGGAGCGATAGGCGTCGATGAGGTTGAGTTGCGTCAGGGCGGCGTTCAGCGCGCCATATTCGGGATTGTAGATCAGCCGCCACAGCGTGGCGTTGACCACCGTCGGTAGCGCCCAGGGCAGGATCATCAGGGCGCGCAGGATGGCGCGGCCGTGGAACTGCTGATTGAGGAGCAGGGCGGCGAGAACGCCGATCACCATTTCGGCGGCAACGGAAATCACCGCGAACAATGTCGTGGTGACCAGCGTGCGCGAGAAATTCGAGCTCGACAGCATGTTGGTGTAATTGTCGAAGCCGACGTAATTGCCGCCGGTGCCGACCAGCTTGGCGTCGGTGAAGGAAAGACCGACCGTATCGACCAGCGGCCAGCCGATGACGGCGACCATGACCACGAGCAGCGGCAGCATCAGCAACCAGGCACGAGTCGTCATCCAGGTGCTCGACATCAGAGCAGCCTCTCCCTAGCGATCTTGGTTTCAGACATAGCACGGGCGGCACAAGGCCGCCCGTAACTGGAGAAAAGTGCTCAGAGGCCGCTGTTTTTGGCAGCGGTGTTCAGGGCGTCTTCCGGCGAGGACTGGCCGAGCAGCGATTCCTGGATGGCCTGCTGCAGCGCGGTCGACAGTTCCTGGTATTTCGGCGTGGTCGGACGCGGATACATGGCTGCCAGGCCGAGCTTGGCGGCGGCGATCAGCTCTTCCTGACCCTTGGTGACGGCCGGGTCGTCATAGGACGAGGCCCAGATCGGCAGCGACAGCTTGGCATACTGGTTCTGCGTCGCCTGCGAGGTCATGTATTCGATGTATTTCCAGGCTTCGTCCGGATGCTTCGAGACCGCGGTGACGCCGAGGCCCATCGAGCCGTTGACGGCCGAAACTTCGCTGATGCCGGTGACGCCCGGCGCCGGCACGACGCCGACTTTGCCCGAGACCTTCGAGTCCTTCGGATCGTTGGCCATGTTGTACATGTAGGTCCAGTTCAGCGCGAAGGCGGCGTCGCCGTTTTCAAAGACCTTGCGCACGTCCTCTTCCAGGAATTCCTTGGAATTCGGGTTGGTGAGGCCGGACTTGTAGCTGTCGACCATGTATTTCAGCGCCGAGAGGCCGCCGCCATTCTGGAAGTCCGGCTTGCCGTCCTTGAGGAAGTCGCCGCCATAGGCGCTGACCAGCGTGGTGTAGTCGCAGATCGCGGCCTCGGCCTGCGACCAGCTCCAGGCGATCGGCGTCTTCAGCAGGCCCTTGTCCTGGATGATCTTGGCCTGCGCGCCAAGCTCTTCCCAGGTCTTCGGCGGCGTCTTGATGCCGGCCTTCTCCAGGATGTCCTTGTTGTAGAACAGATATTTGGTGTCGAGGATCCACGGCATGCCGTAGTATTTGCCGTCGTACTGGACCGTGGTCCAGGCGCCGGGCAGCACGCCCTTCTTCATGTCGTCGGTGATCTTCGACGAGACGTCGACCAGCACCTTGTTGGTGGCGTATTCGGCCGGCCAGATGACGTCGAACAGCACGACGTCATAGCCGCCGCCAGAACCCTGAGCGAGCACCGTCTTGTCGTGCAGGCCTTCATAGGGGACGAATTCGAGATTGACCTTGACGTCGGGATTGGCCTTGGTGAAGGCGTCCGTCATGGCGCGCACATCGGCTTCGCTATAGGCGGCCTGCGCCATGAACAGCGCGTTGAGCGTCGTTTCGGCGAAAGCGTGAGGGACGAGCAGTCCGCCGGCGAAGACCGCGCCGACCAGTGTTTTGGTGATTGTCCTAAGCATCTTCTTCTCCCATTTCCGGTGTTGACGGGTCGGCGATGCGGGCGTTGCGCATCGTCTTCCCGGATCCATGTCGCGTGACCCGATGCTTTATCCGGCTGACCAGTGGCGACAGGCGGAGCGCCTTGGCCATCTTGTTTTGGGACATTCGGTTTGCATTAAGTCAACTCGCTTGACTTAATTACTCGATCAATATTCTAATGGAGTCAAGAGGGGAAAAGCCGGTGGACGACATCAGCCCGATCCGCGCCAAAAGCGGCACCAACCAGGAAGGCACCAGCGCACACAACCGCCGGGTCATGATCGAGGCGCTGCGCCTCAATGGCGCCCTGTCGCGGGCCGATCTGGCGCGGGCGACGCAGCTCACCAAGCAGGCTGTCTCCAACATCATCGAGGATCTCGAAAGCGATGGCCTGGTCGTCGCACTCGATGCGGTGCGCAAGGGCAGGGGACAACCCTCGACCCCCTACCGGCTGGTGCCCGAGGGCGCCTTCGCCATCGGCCTGCATATCGACCGCCATCTGACGCGCGCCGTGGCCGTCGACCTGATGGGTAGCGTGCTGGCGCGGGCCGAGGCGAACCTGCCTTTCGATGAGCCGTCGAAGGGCGTCGAGATCATTCTGGAGCTGATCGCTGGTGTGCGCCACGACCTGGCCGGCATTTCGGCCCAGTCGGAAAAGCGGCTGGTCGGCCTCGGCATTGCCATGCCCGGTCCTTTCGGCCTGAAGGATTCGGACGACAAATGGATGATGCCGGCCTGGCAGAAATTTCCGCTGCTGGAGACGCTGGCCAAAGGCACGGGGCTGAATGTCGGCCTGCAGAACGATGCCGCCGCCTGCGCCACGGCGGAGCGCATCGTCGGCGCGGCGCACGGCGTCGACCACGCGGTCTGCCTCTATGTCGGCTACGGCATCGGCGCCGGGCTGATCCTCAATGGCGAGCTCTACAGCGGCGGCCATGGCAATGCCGGCGAAATCGGCATGGCGCTGCTGGCGCCGGCCGGCCCGGGCTCTACGCCGCTCGAGCACCGCGCCTCGCTGGCCTCGCTCTACCAGCATCTCGGCCTCAATCCGGCGGACAGCGATATCTACGAACAGATGAATGCCCTGGTGCTGGCCGGGGATGCGAAGATGATGGCCTGGATCGACGGGGCGGCGCATGATTTGCGCTGGAGCGTGCATCTCATCGAGACGATCTTCGATCCGCAGACCGTGATCCTGACCAGCGGCGCGCCGGAGGCGCTGGCGCGCCGGCTTGTCGAGGCGATGCATCCGCTGCTGTCGTCGATCGCCGACCGGCCAGGTCGGCACCTGCCGCGCCTACAGCTTGGCACCACCGACCCCTGGTCCATCGCGTTGGGTGCCGCCGCGGCGCCGATCAGCCGCGCCTTCGATCCGCTGTTCTCGGCGATCCTGAAGACGCGATTCAGCGGGACCTGAAGCGTCGACCGCCCGGCTTTTCGCGTGAGATATCCTCCAGAGGTTGTGTCGTCATACAGGGTTCATTGTGCGGACATAGCGTTCGTCCCGGTTCTTTGCTGCAATGCAATAGGAGTGGGACATGGTGGACATAGTTTCTAGTGAGGCGGGCATTCCGAGACCGGATCATCCGCTGGACAGTTCGGGCGGCGCGAAATGGTTTCTGCCGGCCTTTGGCGTGCTGGTGCTGGTCGGCGTGGTCTATGTCGGCTACGCGCTCAGCCAGGATCTGGCGGTGGCCAAGACCGTGCCGTGGATCCTGCTCGGCATCGCCTTGCTGATCGCGCTCGGCTTCGAATTCGTCAACGGCTTCCACGATACCGCCAATGCGGTGGCGACCGTCATCTACACGCGCTCCCTGCCGGCCGAATTCGCTGTCATGTGGTCGGGCGTCTTCAACTTCCTCGGCGTTCTCACCTCCAGCGGCGCGGTCGCCTTCGGCATCCTGTCGCTGCTGCCGGTCGAGCTGATCCTGCAGGTCGGTTCCTCCTCCGGCTTCGCCATGGTGTTCGCGCTGCTCGTCGCGGCCATCCTGTGGAACCTCGGCACCTGGTTCCTCGGCCTGCCGGCATCGAGTTCGCACACGATGGTCGGTTCGATCATAGGCGTCGGCCTCGCCAACCAGTTCATGGCGCCCGCTGGCAGCGCCACCAGCGGCGTCGACTGGTCGCAGGCGACCAATGTCGGCATAACCTTGCTGGTGTCGCCGATCATCGGCTTCTTCGCCGCCGCCATACTGCTCTATGCGATGAAGCTTCTGGTGCGCAATCCGGCGCTCTACGAGGCACCGAAGGGCAACACGCCGCCGCCATGGTGGATCCGCGGCCTGCTGATCTTCACCTGCACCGGCGTCAGCTTCGCGCACGGTTCCAATGACGGGCAGAAGGGCATGGGCTTGATCATGCTGATCCTGATCGGCGTCGTGCCGACGGCCTATGCGCTGAACCGCACGCCGGACATCAACTATCTCGAAGCCTACAAGTCGGCTTCGGCCAATGTCGAAACGGCGCTGGGCAAATATGTGAAGCCCGGCGTCACCGTGACCGATGCCAAGGACGCCAAGGCGGCCGTCCAGGACGCCGTGCGCACCCGGAGCTGGAGCGACAAGACGACTGTCGCCTTGCAGACCTACATCCACAACACGACGGCTGGACTGCAGCCCTATGCGTCGGTCGACACCGTGCCGACCGACCTGGTCAGCAACGCCCGCAACGACATCTATCTGATCGGCGAGGCGCTCAAGCTGATCGACAAGAAGCAGCTGCTGCCGATGCAGGCCGCCGATCTCAAGGCGGTGACCGACTACCACAAGGCCGTCGACAATGCGACGAAGTTCATCCCGCTCTGGGTGAAGATCGCAGTGGCACTGGCGCTGGGTCTTGGCACCATGGTCGGCTGGAAACGCATCGTCGTCACGGTCGGCGAGAAGATCGGCAAGAGCCATCTGACCTATGGCCAGGGCGCGGCGGCCGAACTCATTGCGATGGTGACCATCGGCATGGCCGACCGGCTCGGCCTGCCGGTCTCGACCACCCATGTCCTGTCGTCGGGCGTTGCCGGAACGATGGCCGCCAACGGCTCGGGCCTCCAATGGTCGACGGTACGCAACCTGCTGCTGGCCTGGGTGCTGACCCTGCCATGCTCGATCGCGCTGGCCTTCGTGCTGTTCATTGTCTTCCGCCAGGTGTTCTGAGCGGGCGCAGTCCACTACGCAGAAACGGCGCCGCTTGCGGCGCCGTTTTCTTTTGGGGTCTTAGGGAATCGAGGAAATGTCGCGGCCCACGCTAGCCTGTCGATTTCAGGTCGGATCTTCTCTGTGCAGATCGTGGATGGTAACGCCGTCGGCATTGGTCGGCAGCGTCAGCCATTTGCGATGGCGCAAGGTGCGCTGCGTGTCTTCCAGGCCGGTTTCCCAATGCTCGCGCATGGAGGTGCCGGAGAACTCGTAGTCCTTGGCGTGACCTTCATAGCCCTTGTGCTGGTAGATCAGGTGCACGATGTTGACCAGGCCGGCGTCCGAATAGTCGGCGATCAAGGCTTCTTCCGCCGGCGTGAGCTGTTCCTTGGGTACGCGCTTGAGCGCGTCGAGCAGGCGCATCTTCAGGCCATGGATGCGCTTGAAATTGTCGGTGTTCTGGCGCGTGCGGCTGGAATACATGATGTCCTTGTGGCGCGACAGCACGTCCGGCATGCTGCGCGGCAGCACGCCGCGGGCGCTGAACAGGTCGACCTGGAACACCAGCGACGAGCGGTCCTCCTCCTGGTCGAGCAGATATTGCAGCGGCGTGTTGGAGACGATGCCGCCGTCCCAATAGTACTCGCCCTCGATGCGGACCGACGGAAAGGCCGGCGGCAGCGCGCCGCTGGCCATGATGTGCTCAGGCCCGATGCGAACCTTCTCGGTGTCGAAATAGACGAAGTTGCCGGTCCGGACATTGACCGCGCCGACGCTCAGCCGCTTCTTGCCGTCGTTCAGCACATCGAAGTCGATCAGGCTCTCCAGCGTGTCTTTCAGTTCTGCGGTGTCGTAGAAGCTGGTCGCACCCTCGGCGCCCTGCGGCTCGAACCAGGGATTGGGGTTGCGCGGCTTGAAGAAGCCGGGCTGGCCCATGGTCATCGTCATCCAGGACGAGGTGCGGTTGCGGATGTCGCGGTAGATGTCGCCTTCCGGCGTATAGGACCAGATCTTGCGGCCCGAGATCGTCTGCCAGAACTGTTCGAGCCGCTGCAGGCGGCGGCTGGGTTCATTGCCGGCGATGATCGAGGCGTTGATGGCGCCGATCGACACGCCGGACAGCCAGCTCGGCTCGCAGCCGGCATCGGCCAGCGCCTGATAGACGCCGGCCTGGTAGGCGCCAAGCGCGCCGCCGCCCTGGAACACCAAAGCGATGCGGTCATACTGAGCCGAGATCTCCGCGATCGTGGCGGCGGCTTCCTTGTTTCGGTGGCGTTCAAGCACGAATTTTCTCCGGCTGGGTTGTGCTGGTTGCGAGCCGGCTGTGATCACTGAGATAGTCGTGGACGACCTCGCCCAACCCAAGCGTCAGATCGGCCTTGAAGTGGACGGCGGACACGATGTCGAGCACCGGCAGCTTGGCTACGTCGGCCATGACATGGGGCCTGAGATCAAGCGCCGCCGGCGCCGTCCAGGCTTCCTTCAGCGTGATGTCGGTGAGGTAGTAGCGCACGAGCTCGCAGATGCGCGGCGTACCGTCGACATGCGGGATGATCTTGATCAGGAAATTGGGAGCGGCGAGCGCTGCCAGCACGGAATCATGATCGGCTTCCCGATGCTTGTAGCCCATCGTGCCGGTGGCGCACAGGACGCTGCCATAGTGCAGCGTGCCGACGATCACCTCGCCTTCATGGACGATCTTGGGGTTGGCCAGCTTCTTGGGAAAACCCCAGAGCTCGCGGCCACCGGCGATCGGCGCGTCGTCGTCGAGGTACATGGAATGGACGTAGCCGCCATGCTGGCCCTTGTACTTCACCGGGATGACCTGGCCGGTCTCGGTGTAGTCGCCGAAGCCGGTGGAGTCAGGCATGCGGATGAATTCGTACTTGACCAGCGGCTCCTCGATTTCCAGCGGCGCCGGCACGACTGCTTCGAGCGCCTCACGCGTCGTGCGGTAGGTGATGATGATGTATTCGCGGTCGAAAAAACGGTAGGGCCCGGGCGGGAAGGACGGATTGGTCAGCGGCATCGCGTAGGCGCGCTTCACGACATCGGCGATTTCCAAGCTGCACCCCCAAGGTTCTGTCAGACGGATTTCGTTCAGGAATGACCGCGCGAATGCGCAGCCGATTATGTTGCACGGCACCATGACAGTGCCGTGTCAGCCAAACGACCATGGTTTCGCAGCGGGCGAGGCCGTGCCGGCGCTGTCGTCTGGCCGTAATCGCACCGACATATGGCTCTGTCATTGTCATGTTGCGACGCACAATTATATGCTCCCATTCCCCTCCCACTTCTCGCGAGATCATCATGGGTTCCCTGTCTTCGAAGAATGCCCTCGTCACCGGCTCGACCAGCGGTATCGGCCTGGCCATCGCCCGCGCCTTTGCCGCCGAGGGCGCCAATGTCACCATCAACGGTCTCGGCGATCCTGCGGCCATCGAGCAGGAGCGCGCGGGCATCGAGAAGGACTTCGGCGTCAAGTGCCGCTATTCCGACGCCAACATGATGGATGGCGCCGCGGTGAGCGCCATGGTGCATGACGCCGAGGCGGCGTTCGGCAGCCTCGACATCCTGGTCAACAATGCCGGCATCCAGCATGTCGCGCCGATTGAGGACTTTCCCGACGACAAGTGGGAGGCCATCATCCGCATCAATCTTCTGGCGGCCTTCTATGCCATCAAGGCAGTGGTGCCGGGCATGAAGGCGCGCAAATGGGGCCGCATCATCAACACCGCGTCGGCGCATGCGCTGGTCGCTTCGCCGTTCAAGTCGGCCTATGTCTCTGCCAAGCACGGCATTGCAGGGCTGACCAAGACAGTGGCGCTGGAAGTGGCGCAGGACGGCATCACCGTCAACGCCATCGCGCCCGGCTATGTCTGGACGCCGCTGGTCGAAAAGCAGATTCCCGACACGATGAAGGCGCGCGGCATGACCGAGGAACAGGTCAAGCACGATGTGCTGCTCGCCGCACAGCCGACGAAGGAATTCGTCACCGTGGAGGAACTGGCGGCGTTGACCCTGTTCCTGTGCTCGGATGCGGCCAGGCAGATCACCGGCACGACCTTGCCGATGGACGGCGGCTGGACGGCACAGTAGAGGGTCAGTCGAGGCGTTGCGTTTCCGGCTGGCACCACGCGGTGCCGGCGGGAAGGGGTACGGTCAGGTCCATGAAAATCATCCAGCTCTCCGATCCGCATCTGATGGCGCCGGGCGGCCTTCTCTATGGCTCCGATCCGCTGGCGAGGCTTGAGGCCTGCCTTGCCGACATCGGCGAGAACCATGCCGATGCCGATCTGGTGGTGATCTCAGGCGACCTGACCAATGACGGCGAGCGGGCCGCCTATGCGGCGTTGCGGGAGAGGCTGGCGCGATTTTCGCCACCCTGTCGACTGATGCTCGGCAACCATGACGACCGGGCGTTGTTTTTCGAGATGTTCCCCGAGGCTGCCAAAGAGCGCGGGTTCGTGCAGAGCGTCTTCGACGGCAGCGAGGGGCGCCTGATCCTGCTCGACACGCTGGACAGCGGCCATGTCGAGGGCAAGCTGTGCGCCGCACGGCTCGACTGGCTGGACGAAAAGCTCAGCGAGGCGCGCGGCCCGGCCTTCCTGTTCATGCACCACCCGCCGTTCCGGATACACATGCCGGTGCTCGATGAGGTCAGGCTTGCCGACGCCGATGCCTTCCATGACGTCCTGTCGCGCCACGGCAATGTCCGCCACATCTTCGCCGGCCATGTCCACCGGCCGATCGCCGGCAGCTGGCGCGGCATCCCCGTCAGCACGCTACGCAGCACCAACCATCAGACCGCGCTCGATTTTTCGCAGAGCTGGAGCCTGGGCCACGAGCCGCCGGCCTATGCAGTGATCTTCATCGACGCGGATGGGGTCATCGTGCATTTCCATGATTTTCCCGTGCCGCCGGTGTCGGATCGAGTCCCGTAGAGGCCTCCACTCCGGACGCGACGCGGCGGTCGCCGCGACCCATTCACGGCGCCAACTCCCCGTGCATTCCCCTTGCGCCGAGGATCATGTCCCGGCGATCGCCTGCCCGCGCATCGTCCTGCACGGTTGCCGTCCCTCATAGAGCTTTTTGGGCTCACACGCGGTCTCCGCGAAAGGTGCCAAAAAGTGTATGAAATTGGACATTAGTCTTGACAGAAATACAGATGTTCAATACCCGTCAAGCGAATGAACAAGCCTGCAATGTGGGAGGAATGAGCGGTATGGCTTCCAATGTTTCGTTGACGGGCCTTGCCCGCGATCTCGAGGAACGCGGCAAGTCGGGCAAGCCCATCCGCATCGGCCTGATCGGCTCCGGCGAGATGGGAACCGACATCGTCACCCGCGTTGCCCATATGTCTGGCATCGAGATCGGTGCGATCTCGGAACTGAACCTGCCGGCCGCCAGCAGGGCTGTTGATATCGCCTTCCAGGAAACCGGCCATGCGCGTGAAGTGTCGAATGCCTCGGCGATGACGGCCGCCATGGAGGCCGGCAAGGTGGCGGTCACCAACGACGCCAGCCTGGTCATCAACAATGACCTGATCGACGTCGTCATCGATGCCACCGGCGTTCCCGCCGTCGGCGCCGAAATCGGTCTGCGCGCCATGGAGCATGGCAAGCACCTGGTGATGATGAATGTCGAGGCCGACGTCACCATCGGCGCCTATCTCAAGAGCGAGGCCGATCGGCTCGGCGTCACCTATTCGCTGGGTGCCGGCGATGAGCCGTCCTCCTGCATGGAACTGATCGAATTCGTCTCGGCGATGGGCCATCCGATCGTCGCCGCCGGCAAGGGAAAGAACAATCCGCTCAACATCGACGCCACGCCGCCCGCCTATGAGGACGAGGCCAGGCGCCGGCACATGAATGTGCGCATGCTGGTCGAATTCGTCGACGGCTCCAAGACCATGGTCGAGATGGCGGCGATCGCCAATGCCACCGGGCTGGTGCCGGACAAGGCCGGCATGCATGGCCCGGCGGCGACGCTCGGCGAACTCTCGAAAGTGCTGGTGCCGGAAAAGGATGGCGGCGTGCTGTCCAGGGTCGGCGTCGTCGACTACTCGATCGGCAAGGGTGTGGCGCCCGGCGTCTTCGTCGTTGCCGACATGTCGCATCCGCGCATTTCGGAACGCATGGAAGATCTGAAGATGGGCAAGGGCCCATATTTCACCTTCCACCGCCCCTATCACCTGACGTCTTTGGAAGTGCCGCTGACCTGCGCCCGCGTCGTGCTCTACGGCAAGGCCGATATGGTGCCGCTGGCAAAGCCCGTGGCCGAAGTCGCCGCCGTGGCCAAGAAGGACATGCAGCCCGGCGAGAAGCTCGATGCGATCGGCGAATATTGCTACCGCGCCTGGATCATGACGGCGCCGGAAGCGCATGCCGCCAAGGCCATTCCCTGCGGCCTGCTGCAGGGCGGCTCGGTCACCGCGCCGATCAAGAAGGGCGAGCTCATCACCTACGCCAATGCGGCGCCTGCCCCGGGCTCCAAGATCGCCGAACTGCGCGCCCGCCAGGACAAGCTCGTCTACGGAACCGTGGGAGCCTGATCATGGCCGGAGCCAGCAAAGCCGTCGCGGACAGTCGCGCCAACCTGCCTTTCGTCTATCGCCAGTACAGCGCCGAGCAGCTCAAGCAGGTGCTCTACAAGATGTACCTCATTCGCCGCTTCGAAGAGGGCGCGGAGGAAAGCTACATGCGCGGCCTGATCCACGGCACCATGCATTTGTCGATCGGCCAGGAGGCCAGCGCCATGGGCATCTGCATGCCGCTTGGCGAGGATGACCAGATCACCTCGACCCATCGCGGCCATGGCCATTGCATCGCCAAGGGCGCCGAGGTGAAGCGTATGTTCGCCGAGTTCTTCGGCAAGACCACGGGCTACTGCAAGGGCCGCGGCGGCTCGATGCACATTGCCGATGTCGCCAAGGGCAATCTCGGCGCCAACGGCATCGTCGGCGGCGGCATCCCAATCGCCGTCGGTGCGGCACTTTCCTCCAAGATGATGAAGACCGGCAAGGTCGTCGTCTCCTTCTTCGGCGACGGCGCCAACAATGAGGGCGCCTTCCACGAGGCGCTCAACATGGCTGCGGTCTGGAAGCTGCCGGTCATTTTCGTCTGCGAGAACAATGGTTACGGCATGTCGACATCGACCGCCCGTTCGACCGCAGTGAAGAACATCGCCGACCGTGCGGCCGCCTATTCGATGCCCGGCATCATCGTCAACGGCAATATTTTTTCGGAGGTCGCCGAGGCGTCATACAAGGCCGTCGAGCGCGCCCGTGCCGGCGAAGGGCCGACGCTGATCGAATCCAAGACCTACCGCCATCGCGGCCATTCCAAGAGCGACCGCAACCGCTATCGCACCAAGGAAGAGATCGAGGACTGGATGTCGAACCGCGACCCGATCACGCTGTTCGAAAACGAGTTGCGGGAGTTCGGATTCATCGACGACAAGGGCATCGAGGCCATCCGCGACGCGGTCGCACAGGAGATCGCCGACGGCATCGAGTTCGCCAAGGCAAGCCCGTCGCCTGACGTCAGCGAGACCGGGAATTACGTGTATACGGAGCAGGCGTGATGGACGCGATGGTGCGTGAACTGAGCTACGCCCAGGCGATCCAGGAAGCCATGGCGATCGCCATGGACATGGACGAACGCGTCTTCCTGATGGGTGAGGATATCGGCGTCTATGGCGGCGCCTTCCAGGTGACCGGCGATCTGGTCGAGCGCTTCGGCACGGAGCGGGTCATCGACACGCCGATTTCGGAACTGGGTGGAGCGGGCGTCGCCGTCGGTGCAGCCCTCACCGGCATGCGGCCGATCTTCGAGTTTCAGTTTTCCGATTTCGCCACGCTCGCCATGGAGCAGATCGTCAACCAGGCGGCCAAGATGCGCTTCATGCTGGGCGGCGAGGTTTCGGTTCCCGTGGTGATGCGCTTTCCCGCCGGTTCGGGCACCGGAGCGGCGGCGCAGCACAGCCAGAGCCTCGAGGCCTGGCTCGGCCATGTGCCGGGCCTGAAGGTCATCCAGCCGGCGACGCCCTATGATGCCAAGGGCATGCTTCTGGCGGCGGTCGCCGACCCCGATCCGGTGATGATCTTCGAGCACAAGCTGCTCTACAAGATGAAGGGCCCGGTGCCTGAAGGCTATTACACGGTGCCGATCGGCAAGGCCGATATCCGCCGCGAGGGCCGCGATCTCACCATCGTCGCCACCTCGATCATGGTGCACAAGGCGCTCGACGCCGCCGCGACGCTGGAAGCCGAAGGCATCGACGTCGAAGTCGTCGACCTCCGGACCATCCGGCCGATGGACAAGCAGACCGTCATCGACAGCGTCAAGAAGACGTCGCGGCTGATGTGCGTCTACGAAGCGGTCAAGACGCTGGGCATCGGCGCCGAGGTCAGCGCGATGGTCGCCGAGAGCGAGGCGTTCGACTATCTCGATGCGCCGATCGTGCGGCTGGGCGGCGCCGAGACGCCGATCCCCTACAATCCGGAGCTGGAGAAGGCGACGGTGCCGCAGGTTCCCGACATCATCAGCGCCGCGCGCGACCTCGTAAARGGGGTCCGCTGAAACATGCCGACCGAAGTCATTCTTCCCAAGGTCGACATGGACATGGCGACCGGACAGATCTCGCGCTGGTTCGCCGAGGAAGGCGCCCGGGTCAAGAAGGGCGACGTGCTGTTCGAGATCGAGACCGACAAGGCGGCGATGGAGATCGATGCACCGGCCAGCGGCGTCTTGCGCGACGTCACCGGCAAGGAAGGCGTCGATATTCCGGTCGGTGCGCCGGTGGCGTGGATCTATGCCGACGACGAGGCCTATGGGGCCAAGCAGGACGCGGCTCCAATCTCCCCACCCGTGGGGGAGATGTCGGCGAAGCCGACAGAGGGGCGCGCTGCCCTGCCGGACATCTCCCCCACAAGGAGGGAGATTGGCCAATCGCCGTCGGGCGCACGCGCGACACCGCTTGCCCGACGTTTGGCCCGTGAGGCAGGTCTTGCCCTTGCCAGCATCATCGGCACCGGCCCGCATGGCCGGGTGGTCAAGGCGGATGTTGACGCGGCGGTTGGCAAGGGCGCAGCCAAGGAAGTCCCCGCGGTGGCTCCTGAAGCTCCCGCTGCTTCCGCGCCGGCGGTCAAACCGATGTCGGACGATCAGGTGCTGAAGCTGTTCGAGCAGGGCTCCTACGACCTCATCCCGCACGACAATATGCGCAAGACCATTGCGCGCCGCCTGGTCGAGGCAAAATCCACCATTCCGCATTT